>NZ_NFGZ01000002.1 GCF_002159175.1 Flavonifractor sp. An92
CCCCCCCCCCCCCCCCCCCCCCCCCCCCCCCCCCCCCCCCCCCCCCCCCCCCCCCCCCCCCCCCCCCCCCCCCCCCCCCGCCCGTTCCTACCGGAGGTTTGACGTCGCGCCCTATCACGTTCTTTTGTGTCCTGTATTATAACAATATAAGATAGGATAGGCAAGGGGTACCAGTAAAGTTTTTAGTAAATTCGACGGAATTTTTGGTTTACACAAAGGTGATAGTGGGCGATTTGTGCATATAATCAAAAATATAAAGAAGAACCTATAATATGAATACAAAAATATAGGATAAGTTAGGACAGGAAAAGCGCCCCCTCCGGACAGGACCGGAGAGGGCGCTTCCAGCGGCTCAGATGCCCAGCATCGTCAGCACCGTGACGACCACCGGCGGCACAGCCAGGGCTGGCAGGAGATTGAGGGTCTTGATCTGCTTGATGCCCAGGATGCTCAGGCCGGAGGCCAGGATGAGCACGCCGCCGATCAGACTGATCTCGGTCATCAGCGATTCGGTGACAAAGGGCTGGATCAGGCCGGCCAGGAGATAGATGCTCCCCTGCCAGCAGAAGAGGACCACCGCGGCCAGGGCGATACCCAGCCCGAAGGTGGAGGAGAGGACGATGGAGGTGATGCCGTCCAGGATGGCGTTAGTAAAGAGGTAGGTGTTGTCCCCCATCAGTGCACTCTGCATGGGACCCAAAATGGACAGCGTGCCCGCGCAGTAGAGGAGAATGGCGGTGGAGAGGCCTTGGGCCAGGTCGGATCCCTTGGAGATCCGGGACAGGGCCCGGGCAAAGGCGGTGTCCAGCGACAGCCGGGTGCCGATCACGCCGCCCAGCGCCAGACTGACGATAAATAAGACATGGTAGCGGGACTGGGGCATGGCCTGCACGATGGAGTTGATGCCCAGGGCCGAGGCGGCCAGGCCCATGGCGTCCATCAGGATGGCCTTATACTTCTCTCCGATCCCTTTCCGCAGGGTGCTCCCCGCGAGACTGCCCAGCAGAATGGTGCTGGTATTGGCTATGGTACCGATCATTGCAGCATTCGCGCTCCTTTATCTGAATTTCCCCGCCGCGGCGTGCGGTGGGGATCCCTCTTGTGGGCTCCAGTATAAAGGCTCCAGTAACCGGAGAGTCAAGCCTCTTTTTCACATGCTCACGCCGGGGCGATGGGCACCTGGATCTCGGTGACGAACTGGCCGGGGTCCTCGGTGAGGCCGTAGTCTACCAGGGTGAACTCCACCGCATCCCCAACGGGAGGGCGGCCCAGCCGCTCCAGCTCCGCGCGCAGGAGGGGATAGTGGTTGGGGGCGTCCTGGTGGGTGCCGGAAAAGCGCAGCATGGCCCACGGACCGGCCGGGAGGGTCTGGAGGGTGTCCTGATCCGGGTCCTCCCCCGGCTCCACCAGGCAGAAGAGGGAGTCATAGGTCTGCCAGCTGCCCGCCAAAAATTGCTCCCGGGAGAGGGTGAGCCCCACCTTGCCCAAGAAAAAGCTGGGGGACAGGTGGGCGGAGCGCTCCAGATGCCGCAGAGGCAGCTCCAGATCGTCCCCGGCCCGCAGCGCCCGGCGCAGCACCGCCGCCAGACGCAGAGGGCGCGGCTCGATCCGCACCCGGTCCAGCAGCTCTGGGCGCAGGGCGTCCTCGATCTGGGCCACCCGGGCGGCCAGACGGGCCCGGGTCTGCTCCAGCTGGCGGCACTGCTCCTCCACCAGGGCCTGCTGGCTGCGGAGCATGTCCAGGATGCGCGCCGGCTCCCGGCGGCGCAGATGTACCGCGATCTCCGAGAGGGGGACGCCCTGGGTGCGCAGATAGCGGATGGTGTTGAGCTGCTCGAACTGCTCGCTGGAGTAATAGCGGTAGTGGGTGTCGGCATCGACATAAACCGGCACCAGCAGGCCGATCTCGTCGTAGTAGCGCAGCGTGCGGATGTTGATCCCGTACAGGCGGGCCACTTCTCCGATCTTGAACAACTGCTGCATAGGGCGCCCTCCTTGTAAAAAGAGACGGCAAACGCCGTTTTGCATCCATTATAATCCCTCCGCCGGGAAATGCAACGGCACAGGAGCCGGGTCTGCGGAGAAGGGCGGTCCGGGGCTTTGTGTAGACTGGACCAGAAACGAACGGTTACAAACAGTTAAATTATAGGATTACATAAAAATAATTTGTAACCATTTTTGACATTGAAATCCACAGGACCTTCCACTATAATCTCAAATCCGGAGGGGTACGGCCCCGGCGGAACGAACCGGAAGGCCGGCCCCGGCATGGGAAGAGAACCATAGAATTGATCGGATAGAGAAAGGATGAGCAGATTGAAGCACGTTCGCAGAGCGGTTTCCGGGCTTCTCAGCGTGGCCCTGACCGGCTCCCTTTGTACGACCTGGCTGCCCGCCGTGGCGGCCGCGGATACGGTGCAGACCGGCACCCAGACCCAGCAGGCTCAGGCCACCGGGTCCATCGCGCTGACCCTCGCCTTCGACCTGCCCCAGCGGCTGGACGAGGTGAAGGACCGCGCCATCACCATGAACCTGACCGGGAACGGCAAGGACATCACCGTCTCCCTGAAGGACGGAAAGACCACCGGCGCGGAGGGCTTGAACGTCTCCGTGGAGGCGCTGAACCCCCAGAATGTGCCCCTGACCACCGAGCAGCAGATCGGCTATTATCGTGTCACGGTCTCCGGACTGCCCGCGGATCGGGAGGCGGGCGAGGAGTATATGCTTACGGTGACCGGCACCGGCTATGCCGCCTGCACCCAGAGCGTGACCCTGCAGGACTACTCCCAGCACGTGATCCTGTCCACCGCCGACGGCACCTTCTCCCTGGGCGACTTTGACGGGGACGGCGCGGTGACCGAGGCCGACCGCACCATGCTGTCGGAGCAGCTGGGCAAGACCACTGCCCTGGACACCTACGACCTGAACGGCGACGGTGTGGTGGACGTGACCGACCTGTCCTATGTGAACAAGCTGGTGGACGTGAGCGGCACCCCCAAGGTGCTGTCCACCGCCGCCATTGTCACCGCCACCGTGGAGAGCACGGACCTCATCGTGGAGGGCAATGTCTCCGACCTCTTTACCGGTGAGGAGACGGTGACTCTCAAGCGCACCGAGGACGCGGAGGAGCTGGCCATCCCCATCACTCTGGAGAAGGCCACCGAGATGAGCGAGATCTCCATCACCTCTCCCAGCGGCAACGGCGGCATTCAGGCCGGCACCGCTGAGGTGGTTTATCTGGACGAGAACAACCAGGAGCAGACCAAGAGCGTGGACTTTTCGGTTACCGCCCCTGATGGGGCCCACGCCATCAGCCGCACCGCCGGCCAGAACGTGGTGACCATCGACCTGGGCAAGAAGGTGCCTGTGAAGAAGGTCACCATCACCGTCTCCAAGGTGGAGGGCCAGAGCGGCAAGCCCGAGTTTGCCACTGTGACCCAGATCGAGTTCCTGAAGGACATCGTCTCCGACGCCGTGGCCGAGGACACCCAGGTGAAGAACCTGGCCGCCACCGCGGGGGATGAGGAAGTCACCCTGATCTGGGACAGCGTGAAGAACGTCACCGGCTACACCGTCCAGTACGGCACCGGCAAGGATAACCTGAACCAGAGCGTGACCAGCAGCACCACCAAGGCCACGGTCTCCGGGCTCAAGAACAACACCACCTATTACTTCCAGGTCGTCGCCACCAGCGGTGACTGGACGGGCACCCCCTCCGCGGTGCTCTCCGCCACGCCCGTGCCGGCCTCGGTGCCCGGCGCGCCCTCCGACCTGGTGGTGGAGGCGGCGGACACCGCGCTGCGCATCCGCTGGGGGAACACCAAGGACGCCACCTACTACCAGGTCTACTACCGGGAGCGGGGCGCGGAGCAGTTCCGGGCCTGGGGCGGCAATACCGCCTCCACCAGCGCAGTGATCACCGGCCTGACCAACGGCACCGAGTATGAAGTGGCCGTGAAAGCGGGCAATGTCCACGGCCTGGGCGGCTACTCCGCCATTGCGCTGGGCACCCCCGAGCGAGAGAGCTTCAACATGCCCGAGCTGCCCACCACCGGACGCCTTGAAACCAGCGAGATTACCTCCATTGTCATGGGGGATCGCAACAATGTGGACAAGAACCTGTGCCCCAACTTCGATGTGAACACCGACCTGACGGACAACGACCCCAACACCTACTGGGTGGCGGCCACCTGGTGGAACAACAGCAGCATCACCTACACCTTTGCCTCCACGCACAGGATGAACTACCTGCTGCTGGTACCCTACCTGGACGCCGCCTATAAGAACCGCATCGACAACTACACTATCACCCTCAAGGGCGAGGATGGGGAGACCCTGGCCACCTATTACCGCAGCGGTGTGAACATCACCGGCAGCGACTACTACATCGTCACCTTCCCTGAGACTGAGGGCGTCAAGAGCATCACCCTGGCGCTGGGCGAGAAGGCCGGCGGTCCCCGTGTGAGTATCTCCGAGATCGCTTTCTACGAGAGCGACACTCTGGCGGAGGACATCGCCAACCTCTTCTCCGACGGTACCTTTACCGCCCTGAAGGGCTCCGTGGAGGAGGCGGACATCACCGCCCTGAGCGATCGCCTCACCACCCTGAGCAGCTTCTATATGGACCTGAACCGGCTCCGTGACGAGCTGAATCTGGCTTCCAAGCTGCTGGCGGAGGACACCAGCGCCCTGGGCCTGGTGAAGAACGACTTCCAGAGCCGCAGCACCACTGCCGCCGCCGATCAGGCCGCCGGCCAGACCGCCAGCGACTTCCAGCCCCTGGGCATCACCGCCCGGGCCGGCGCTACCGTGGCCATCTACGCCGAACTGCCCGACGACGCCACCGTCTATGTGGTGCCCACCCAGTTCTATGGTGAGTCCGGCGTGTGGAAGGGTACCCCCGTGGCCCTGGAGAACGGCCGCAACTACATCACCGTGGAGAAAATCGGCAGTCTCAGCGATACCCGCGGCGGTATGCTCTACCTGACCTACGGCGGCAGCAGACCCGAGGAGATCAAGCTCCAGATCCGGGTGCTCCAGAACGCCTGGGAGATGCCGGTGCTGGAGCTGTCCAATTGGTACGATCTGAGCGAGAGCGCCCGGAAGGACGCCATCCGCGCCTACGTCCAGACCCTGGAGACCTATGTCTCCGGTCTGTCCGGTGCGAACTTCAAGACCGACATCCGCAACGCCACCGAGATCTCCACCCCCAGCGTGCTCCTGTCCCTCCCCGCCGATCAGGTCCTCACCGGCCTGAAGGGCGTGAACACTGATGTGGACGCCATGGTCCAGGCCCTGTACGACAACATCCTGGCCTGGGAGGAGGAGCTCTTCATCGCCAACAAGGTCCAGGGCATCATCGACTCCAGCGCCGCCCTGGAGAGCTACCGCTATCCCATGACCACCCGCCAGAACATCCGCTACATGCGCATGTTCGCCGGCGCCTTCATGTACGCCGCCGTTAACCACGTGGGTGTGGAGTATGGCTCCACTGCCGCCCTGGTCCAGGGCAAGCCCACCTCCGCCACCGGCGCCGGGCAGGCCAACGGCCTCTTCGGCTGGGGCATCGCCCACGAGATCGGCCACAACATGGACAAGCTGGGCAAGGCCGAGTGCACCAACAACATCTACTCCCTGGCCCTCCAGGCCTGGGACGGCTCCTCCATGGCCCTGAACACCCGCCTCACCGAGGACGGCCGTTGGGAGGATATCTTCAACAAGGTGGCCCAGGGCCGCCCCGGCGCTGCCAACAACGTCTTTGTCCAGCTGGGCATGTACTGGCAGCTCCACCTGGCCTACGACGGGGCCGATGAGCCTCTGGCCTTCTTCAACGCCTTCTTCAAGGCCTGGAAGGCCGGCGACTACAGCGACTACACCTACGACGAGCGGGTGGCTCTCATCGCCTCCAAGGTGGCGGACAAGGACCTGACCGAGTTCTTCACCCGCTGGGGCATGACCCTGGGCGAGGGCGCCAAGGCCCTTCTGGACGACTACGCCCCCGAGACCCGCGCCATCTGGTACCTGAACGACGCCTCCCGCACCTACTGCCTGGAGAGCGGCTCCGCCGCCGGCGGCACCGCCACGGTGTCCGCCTCCGTCGATGAGTCCAAGGTGACCCTGACCATCAGCCACACCGACAGCGCCAACGTCCTGGGCTACGAGATCCGCCGTAACGGCAAGGCCATCGCCTTCACCACCAAGACCACCTATGTGGACGACCTGGGCGCTGCCAACAACCTGACCTACACCTACTCTGTGGTGCCGGTGGACAAACTGGGCAACCTGGGCGCCGAGGCCAAGGCCGAGGAAGTCCGCGTGGCCTACGACAAGACCATCGACGACAGCCTCTACAACCTGACCCGCGCCGAGAACGGCACCATCACCATTGTCATGAAGAGCGGGACTTCCGTCCCCGTCACCGGCATCAAGGTCACCGGTACCAGCCTCACCGGCACTTACACCGTAAAGGTCAAGGCCGATGCCGCTGCCGAGACCTGGACCGACGCCAAGAGCGGCGAGCTGTCCGACAACCTGGTGGCCTATTTCAACAAGCCCGGTGTGGATTCTTCCGATACCCGCATCTGGACCTATGATGCGGCGGTGCTGGAGATCACCGGCATCCCCGCCGATGCCTCCGTGGAGCTGCTGGACTATCCCGGCGACCGCGTGGACTTCTATGAGGGCGCCACGGTGGGCGTCCTGAAGCAGGAGTACTACGGCATCCCCGCCGGTACCCTGGTCATCCTGGGCACCTACCGCGGCAACCCCGCGTACAACCTGGTCCAGATCGAGGCCCGCTACAACACCACCCCCGAGGCGGGCGAGGTGACCAGCGTGGAGCGCAACATGAACGGCGAGCTCTACCTGCTGGCCGAGGTGCCGAAGGACGGCGCGGTCAGCGACACCAGCGACGGCTTCTTCATCTTCGTGCCCGACATGGAGAAGGAGAAGGAGCTGAACAAGGCCTCCGGCGTCACCGACACCTACCCCATTGAGATCCGCGCCGTGTTCTATCGCACCGACGATCCCAGCAGCGCCGACAGTGCGCGTGTCACCAGCCAGACCCTGTGGATCAGCTTCCCCGACGGCGGCGATGAGGAGCACCCCGTGGATCTGCCTGAGATCGTTTTCACCGGCAGTGCTGAATAAGGAGGACGACACGCATGCGTAAGATCTCTGCTCTGCTTCTGACCCTGGCCACGCTGTTCTCCCTGTTGGCCGTTCCCGCCGCCGCGGCCGCCAGCCCCCAGCTGGTGACCTCCGGCACGGCGGCGGCCACCCAGGAGATCAAGCTCACCGGTATCCCCAACAATTGCCAGAGCTTCCAGGCCACCTTTACCCTCTCCAATGACAGCGCCGCTTACAGCTTTGTGGCGGACAACGGCCTGATGCTTCTGCCCGGTATTTACACCACCTATCAGCACAGCGGCAGCAGCGTGACGGTCTACGTCACTGCCAAGAGCGGCATGCTCACCGACACCGGCTCCCTCACGCTGGGAACGGTATCCAGCGCCGACGGCAGCACCTTCACCGTCACCGGCATGTCCGGCGTGAAGCTGCTGGACTCCTACACCGGCGACATCGAGCTGGGCGGCTCGTCGGGCGGCTCCGGCAGCTCCGGCAGCAGCTCCACCGCCCGCGCCATCACCATTAAGGCCAGCACCGGCGGCTCCGTGACCGCCAGCGCCGCCCAGGCCGTCCAGGGCCGCACCATCACCCTCACCGCCACGGCCCAGGAGGGCTATGTCCTGGAGTCCATCGCGGTGACCAATTCCGCCGGGCGCACCGTGGCCCTCACTGATTTGGGCGGCGGCAAGTACACCTTCACCATGCCTTCCTCCGCCGTCACCGTTACCGCCGTCTTTGCCGCCCAGAGCGGCGGGAACGGCGGGGCCACCGGCAGCCAGCCCTTCGTGGATGTGCCCGCCGGGGCCTGGTATGAGGAGGCCGTGCAGTACGTCTATGAAAACGGCCTGATGAGCGGCACCGGCGACGGGCGCTTCTCCCCCGAGGTGACCACCAGCCGTGCCATGATCGTCACCATCCTCTACCGCCAGGCGGGCAGCCCCGCCGTCACCGGCAGCGCCGCCTTCACCGACGTGGAGGCCGGCACCTGGTACACCGACGCGGTGACCTGGGCCAGCGCCAACGGCATCGTCTCCGGCTACGGCGAGGGCAAGTTTGGCCCCAACGATCCCATCACCCGGGAGCAGATGGCCGCCATTCTCTGCCGCTACGCCAGCTACAAGGGGATGGATGTGACCAAGCGGGCCGACCTGTCCGCCTTTAGCGACGCCGGCCAGGTCTCCGACTACGCGCTGGAGACCATGCGCTGGGCCGTGGCCGAGGGCCTCATCACCGGGACCAGCGAGACCACCCTCTCTCCCGCCGGTTCCGCCACCCGGGCCCAGGCCGCCCTGATCCTCATGCGCTTCGCAGCGCTGGAGGGTTAAGGCCCGAAAAAACCTCCTGTGCCATGCACAGGAGGTTTTTTTGTCCCTTCCCGGGGGACACCGTCTTGCATAAAACGACGCGGGGCCCTATAATGGGCCTTGCCGGGTGTGTGTGCCCGCAGTGTCTGTGAAGGGGAGGGCTCTGGATGACAGGGCAAGCAGCGCCGATGACCGAGGGTTCCATCGGCAAACGGATCACCTTATTCGCCATGCCCATTTTTCTGGGCAATCTGTTCCAGCAGCTCTATAACACCGCCGATTCCCTGATCGTGGGCAACTTTCTGGGGAGCAACGCCCTGGCGGCGGTGAGCTCGTCGGGCAGCCTCATTTTCATGCTCATCGGCTTCCTGAGCGGTATGTCCATCGGCGCAGGCGTGGTGATCGCCCGCTATTTCGGCGCGGGTGACCGGGAGAACATGGACCTGGCCATCCACACCACCGTGGCCTTCGGCCTGGCGGCCAGCGTGGTCATGACCCTGATCGGCGTTCTGCTCTCCCCCCAGATCCTACGGCTCATGGCCACCCCTGAGGTGGTCATGGGGGACTCGGTGACCTATCTGCGCATCTACTTCGCCGGGTCCGTGGGCTTTGTGATGTACAACATCTTCGTGGGTATCCTCCAGGCCGTGGGGGACAGCCGCCACCCGCTCTACTATCTGATCGTATCCTCCCTGGTCAACATCGTGCTGGACATCACCTTCATCGCCGGCTTCGGCATGGGGGTGGAGGGAGCGGCCATCGCCACCGTCATCTCCCAGCTGGTCAGCGCCCTGCTGTGCCTCATCCAGCTCACGTGCCGGCAGAAGAACTGCCGCCTGTATCTGCGCCGGATCGCCTTTACGCCGCGGCTCCTGAAGCAGATCATCCGCATGGGTCTGCCCTCCGGCCTCCAGAACTCCATCATCGCCTTTGCCAACGTGGTGGTCCAGTCCAACATCAACTCCTTCGGCGAGCTGGCCATGGCCGGAGTGGGCGCCTACTCCAAGATCGAGGGCTTCGGCTTCCTGCCCATCACCAGCTTCACCATGGCCCTTACCACCTTCATCGGCCAGAATTTGGGCGCCGCGCAGTACGAGCGGGCCAAAAAGGGCGCCCGCTTCGGTATCTGGGCCACCGTGGTGCTGGCGGAGCTCATCGGCGTGGCGGTGTTCGTGTTCGCCCCCTGGCTCATCGCCGCCTTCGACTCCAATCCGGAGGTCATTAGCATCGGCGTGGCCAAGGCCCGCACGTCCACGCTGTTCTTCTTCCTCCTGGCCTTCTCCCACGCCATCTCCGCCGTGCTCCGGGGCGCGGGCCGTGCCATTGTGCCCATGACGGTGATGCTGGTCTTTTGGTGCGTGGTGCGGGTGGGCTTCCTCACCATCACCGTGCCCCTCACCCACAGCATCCTCATGCTCTACTGGGTCTATCCGCTGACCTGGGCCCTCAGTTCGCTGACCTTCCTCATCTACTACAAAAAGGCTGACTGGCTCCACAGCCGCTTCTGAGCGCCAAACCACCGCCGCCTGGCTTCCGGTGAGACGGATCTCCCGGATGTACCGGGCGGCGGTCTGCTTTTTTTCCGCAAAGGACAGGGAAGAGAAGCGGGGCGGCCGCGCGGGTCGGGGAACACGGGCGCGGAGTGCCGTGCGCTCCCGTTCCAAGGCCTGAACGGCCCGGTCGATGTGGGCGGCGGTGACGGCACTGCTCTCGGCCAGGGCGGAAATGAGGCGGCTGATCTTTTCGTCGATGGCCCGGAGGGCCCGGTCGGTCTCCGGGTCCCGGGCGGGGGGCTCCGCCCCCTGGGTCCGCAGCCGTTCCTCCAGCTGGGCGGCCACGTCCCGCTCCAGGGCGGACAGGTCCACCCGGATGGAGGCCCGGCACACCTTCAGGTTGGAGCGGCCGCTGCACAGCAGGTAGCGCTTGCTCCCCTCCCGGTTGACTTTCACCGCGTAGCCGCAGGCGCCGCATTTCAGCAGGCCGGAGAGCCAGGTGTGCTTCCCACGGCCCTGGCCGCCCAGCTGTTGGTTGCGCTCCAGCTTGTACTGACAGGTGAGCCAGAGCTGGGCGGGGACCAAGCCCTCGTGGAGGCTCAGGGAGAAGCGGGGGCCGTCTCCCGCCCCGGCGCGGTCCCGCTTGCCCACCAGCAGTCCCCCGTGGCGGCCGTCGAAGCTTTCGGGGGGATGGGTGAGGGACACGCCACGGGCCTGGTAATAGCGATAGACCTCCCCGTCGGCCCGGACATAGACGGGGTTGTGGAGAATCCGGGAGAGAGCCACATTGTCCCACACCGCCCGCCGGGGGCCGGGGATACCGGCGGCGTTGAGAGCGCGGACCACGCTGCCCAGGGTGGCCTCCGGCGCGGCGTAGGAAGCGAACAGGGCCGCCGCCTGCCCGGCCTGTTCCCCGGGCAGAAGGGCGGGGAGGAGGTTTCCCTCCGGTCCGGGGAGCTTTCCCAGCTGAAACCCATAGGGGGCCGGGCCGCCGGGCCAGGCCCCCAGTCCGGCGCGCTGATAGTAGTTGTCCTTCACCCGCTGGGCGGTGGTCTCCCGCTCCAGCTGGGCAAAGACCATGATGATGTTCAGCATGGCCCGGCCCATGGGGGTGGAGGTGTCGAAGGTCTCGTGGATGGAGACGAACTCCACCCGGCAGCGGCTCAGGGTCTCCCACAGCCGCCCGAAGTCGGCGATGGAACGGGAGAAGCGGTCCAGGCGGTACACCACGATCTTGCCGATGAGCCCCCGCTCCACGTCGGCCATGAGCCGCCGGAAGGCGGGGCGGTTGGTGTTCTTGCCGGAGTAGCCCCGGTCCTGGTAGACTTTGACGTTTTGGCCGGTCTCCCGGCGGCACAGGTCGATCTGGCCCTGGATGGAGAGGCTGTCCGCCTTGTCCACCGACTGCCGGGCATAGATGGCGTCCAAGCGGCGTCCACCCCCTTTCCCTCCAGCTTATGCGGAGGGAGCAGGGCCTTAGAAGCAAACAACACCGCCCGGAGGGAAGCCATGCTCCCTCCGGGCGGCGTTTTCGTTATTCCACGCTTTCCCACTGAATTCCGGCGCGGGTGAGCAGCGCCAGGGCCTCCTCCAGCTGAGCCTGGGTGCCGGTGAGCTTCACCGTTTTGGAGAGGACCGGGCCGTCTCCGGCGGGCGGGGGCGTGACGGGACGCTCCGCCGCCTCCAGCTTCTCCCGGTAGGTGTCCAGGCCGTCAGCATTCAGGGTCTCCAGATATTTGGCGGTCAGGGCTCCGGCGTGGCTCCCGCCGGTGGTGCGGATCTGCTCCAGGTTCCAGGCCGCGGCGGCGATCTTGGCGTCCACCGCCGCCTTCCAGGTCTTGGCCGAGGTGGTCTTGTTGAGCCACTTGCGGTCCAGGAAGGCGGGGCTGTCCAGCACCTGCCGGGCCATGCTGCCCAGGGGGGCGCTCTTGTCCAGGAAGTAGGCGGCGATCTCCCCCCACTTGGCCATCTTGTCCCGCTCGTCCATCTGGTCCACGAAGGACTTGATCTGGTCCAGGGGGGCGTCGATCATGGCCAGGAGCTCCTTCACCTGGGCCTCGAAGTCGTTGTAAGGGGCCAGATAGGCCCGCTTGATCTCCTTCCGGCGGTCGTCGATGTCCTTGCGCAGGCGGGTGAGCTCCTTCTTGTCGGCCTTGGCCTCCGCCAGGGACTCCTCGCTGTACACCACGTTCTCATAACGGGCCAGGACGGCGGAGAGGGCCTCCTTCATCTCGGCAAAGTTGTCAATGGACACCAGACCCGGCTCCTGCCGGGAGATCAGCTGCAATTCATCCATGTTGGTCGGTTCCTTTCCTACGAAAATAGAGGGTTACAGGTCCGCCTCGTCCCCATCCAGATCATCCTCATCCAGGAAGGAGCGGTCCAGCTCCTTCTCATCCGGGACGCTCAGATAGCCGCCGTGGGCGCCGTCGAGATCATCCTGGTATTCCCCAGAGGCGATGTGGATGTAGCGGTCCTGAAGGCGGTCATAATAATAGGTCGACTGATAGCAGTTGTTATCGCTATAAATCTCGATCCCTTCCACCCGGATCTGGGCGATGTCATCCATGGACTGGATCTTTTTCTTGACGGAGTTGAAAAAGCGGGTCCGCTTGCCCTTGGCAACGGAGTCGCCGCCCTCCAGCTTCACCGACTGGCCCAGCAGATCCAGCATGGCGTCCACCGTGGGGCATTTGGCCAGGCGCTTGGGGCTGAGGTTGGCGTCGATCTCGCCGTAACAGCCGGGGTCGCCATAGTAGTCCTCATAGGCGTTGAGTTCCCAGTTGAGGTACTTCTTATTTTTTAACTGAATGGACACCGTGAGCATAAAGCTGCTGGAGCTGGAATTGGTGACAAAATCGGTACGGAATTTCATGAAAATGCTCCTTTCTCAGGTGGTGCGCTGGCTGCGGCGGCACAGCACGATCTCTGGTTTCAGGGGACAGCCGCCCATGCACACCTCCCGCTGGGGGCAGGTGGGACAGGCGGCGCGCAGGGGAGCGCGGAAGGCGTCAAATTGCGGGCTGTCCCAGGCCTCCTGGATGCTGTGGTCCCGGAGGGAGACGCCGTAGCGCCGCTCCTGGTCGAAGCTGCACGGCAGCATCACCAGATCGGCGGAGATGTAGCAGGAGAAGCGGGCACCCTCGCAGGTGTCCAGGGCGGCCAGCTCCAGATTGGCGCAGTGGTTCACCACGCCTGGGATGGTACAGCTGTCCAGTCCCAGCTTGTAGGGGAGGGTGTTGTGGTCCAGAAGGGCGAAAAAGCGCGCCAGCCGGGGGTCGTCGGGGTCCAGGACATTTTCCCGGCTGCCCTGGCCCACCGGCTTGTGGAGGAGGAACACCACGGCGTTGATGCCCGCCGGGAAGGTGTTGTGCTCCAGGCGGTCCAGAGCCTCGTCGATGGAGTTGCGGCCCAGGACATAGTGGATGTTGGTGCGCACCCCGGCGGCGAGCAGCATCTGAATGGCGTCCAGGGTGTAGGAGCTGCGGTACCAGCTCACCGCCACCGCGCCGCAGTACCGGGCGCACAGGGCGGCGTGCTCCTCTGTGAGGCCGAAGCCGGAGGTGGTGAAGTTGGGGACGATGTGGTGCTCCCGGCACAGGGCCAGGATCTCCCCAAAGTGCTCGTGCATGTCCGGGTCGCCCCGGCCGCCCAGGGCGAACTGGTTCACCTTGCCCGCGCACTGGCGGACGATTTCGGCGAAATCCTCCAGGGCCATGTTGGGGGCCTCCACGGTGCGGCCGCTCTGGTAGCAGCCGATCCCCGCCTTGGCGCACAGGCCGGACTTGCCGTGGGCACAGTGGCCCATGATCCCCACGTCGATGAGGTGGGGGAAAGAGGCCATGAAGGGGTCCACCCCGGTGTCCTTTCTGTCCTCCAGGATACCGGTGCGGAGGTAGGCCCCGGTCTGGTCGTCAAAGAAGGTGAGAAAGTGGTATTTGGAGTCATATATGCGGTGTCTCAAGGCGGTTTTCCTCCTGCTTGTTACGAAAAGAGATCAAAGGAACACAGCTCCATGCCGGGGACTGTGTCATCGGAACCGAAGTCCTCGTCTTCGCCCTCCTCCGATTCTCCCCAATACTCCCCGCCGATGTGGATCGCCACGGCGCCCAGCTCGTCCAGGGTGGGGACGGTGTCGGTGCAGAGGGCGGTGAGCTGAGGGAGCGCCCCCAGGTAGCGGCCGAAGAGAAGGTTGTCCACTCCGCTCAGGGCCTGCTCCACGGCCTCCCGGGTGGGCTCGGTCCCGGCCAGAATGGAAAAGGCCGGGTCCTTGGCCAGAACCTCCAGCAGGGCCTGGGGCTCCAGCGCGTTCTGGGCAAAAGCGGCCGCGGCGCACAGGGATTCCGGGCGGTAGGGGCTCCGGCCCAGCTCGTCGCTGGAGATCAGGTGGAGCAGCGCCCCTGCCAGGTCGGCGGAGGTGTGCAGGGGCTTGTCCTGATAGAAGAGCTCCCCGTCTTTCCGGCACAGGCGGCCCTCCAGGAATTGACCGGCGTCCTCGGTCAGGTCCAGCTCGTCGATGAAACGGGAGGAGGCCTGGCCGTCCCGGGTGGTCAGGCGTACCGCCACAAAGGAGCTGGAGCTGGAATTGGTAACAAAATCGGTGCGGAATTTCATAGCCCGTTCCTCCTACTCGTCCCAGTCGTAAGGATCAAAGACCTCGATGTACTCACTCACATCCCCGAAGGCCTCCAGGAAGTCCTGAAACTGCTGGAACTGGGCCTGGGGGGAGAATTCCTCGTCCTCTTCGTCCTCAAATTCTTCTTCATCCTCCAGCTCGCCCCGCAGGGCCAGGATGGTGTCGGTATCCAGATCAAATTGCTCCACGTCGGCACTGCCGGGGTAGGAGTAGAAATAGGAACTGCCGTACTCGTCGTCCAGATACTGGATCTCCAGCAGCATTCCCACCTGGGGGACCGCCTTCATGAGCTCGTCGGCGATGTCGGTGACGCCGTAGAGGCTGCCGGAATCCTCCTGGCAGAGGGCCAGCTCCGCCGTTCCGCCGGCGTAGGGGCTGGCGGGGGAGAGGCCGGCCTGCTCTTCCCAGAGCTGGCGGAATTCCTCGCTGATCCAGCGGGAGGCGGCGGCCTGTTCGCTGTGCAGATAGGCGTCCAACCGGGTGAGCTCCTCCTCGCTTCCGCGGAAGAGGAAGGTAAACATTCCCTGCATGATGATTCCTCCTATTTCATTCCGTACCGGTGTGCCAGGTCCTCCAGCTCCTCATCGTCGGCGCGGCGGATGGCGTCCTCGTCCAGCAGCATGGCGGGCATGCCTGCGGCAGCACCCGCCCACACCTCGTCCAACAATTTCCGGCGCAGGTCCTCGTTCTTATCGTCCGGCATGAAAAACACTCCTTTCGGTCAAAACAGGGTCTTTTCGTTCTCGCTGAACAGCTTGTCGTTGATGGTGTCCAGCCCGGTGCCATGGAGGATGCCGTGGCTGATGATGGCATCCCGGCGGTTTTTGGGGTAGAGCTGGGCGTAGGTGGACAGCCGCAGCAGGCACTGGGTCTGTTCCAGGGTGGCGTCCAGACCGATACAGAGGCAGAGCAGCCGGTCCCGGGAGGGCTTGCGCCGCCCGGCAAAGACCTGGTGGAGATACACCTCGCTCATCCCGGACTGGCGGGCCAGGGCTGCCTTGGACAGGCGCTTGCGCTGGTAGAGCTGGCCCAGCAGTTCGGTGACGCTTTGGTTGGAAAAGTAGCGGCGGTTTTCCCGCAGGTAGGTGTCGATGTTGCTCTGCTCCATGAGCTCCTGGCTCAGGTCGCCAGTCGACTTGTACTCCATGAGCAGTCCCTCACTTTACAATTTCTGAAATGTTGGCTATACTTACTGTACAACATTTGTTCTTTTAATACAATATGCGCGCTGCATAGTGTACAAATTTTGGGGTGATTCCGATTTATAACTGGCTTAGCAATGCATTGGAGCAGGAATTTGAGCTGGTGCAGACCCGTAAAGAGAGCGCTCGGGGCAGCGTCCAGCTCATCCGCCACAAGGCCACCGGTCAGCCGTTCATCCTGCGGCGGTTCACCGGAAATTCCGAGGTCTATCAGCGCCTCCTGGACTACACCTGTCCCAACCTGCCCACCATCTTTGAGGTGGCCCGGAAGGGGGACGAGAACCTGGTGCTGGAGGAGTACATAAGAGGAGACACGCTGGATTTCCTTCTCCGGGGTTCTCTGTTTTACCAGGAGGAGACCAAGCGTGTCGTGCGGCAGGTGTGCCAGGCCCTGTGGGTGCTCCACTCCATCGGGGCAGTCCACCGGGACGTGAAGCCGGAGAACATCATTCTCCGGGGAGACCAGGCGGTCCTCATCGACTTCGACGCCGCCCGCTTCCACAAGCTGGAGGCGGAGAACGACACCCAGATCCTGGGCACCACCGGCTTCGCCGCCCCGGAGCAGTACGGTCTGTCCCAGTCCGACCTGCGGGCGGACATCTACGCCGTGGGCATCCTTATCAACGTGATGCTCACCGGGGAACACCCCTCCCGCCGGCTGGTGGAGGGGCGGATGGGCCGCGTGGTGGACCGGTGTACCCACGTCAACCCTCAGCGGCGGTATAAAAATGTGCTGCGGCTGATGGAGGCCCTGTGACGTGAGCGGGCGGACCAAGCGCTGCCCCCACTGCGGCGGGCAGCTGGCGGAGGAGGCCGCCTTCTGTCCCTACTGTGCCCGGGACATCCGCATCCGCCGGAGCGTATCGGTCCCCCTCCGCCGGTGGCTGCGGCCGGTCAAACGGGCCGCGATCCTGATGGTTTTTCTGGCGCTGGTGCTGGTGGCCGCGGCGCTCTATGAGGTACTGACCCCCAATGTGTACGACGCCTGGGGGGAGCTCACCTACACGATGGACGGAAACCCCTACCACCTGGTCCTCACTTTCCGCAACGACACCACGCCGGAGCCGGAATGCACCGTGAAGGTGGAGGAGGGGGAAAATTACGAGCGGACCTCCAAGCTCTTCATCACCCATGTGGAGACCGGGGTGGACGCGGGGCGGATGTTCGACCAGCAGATCGCATCCACCTATGTCCGGCTGATCCAGCCCGAGAACAGCCCCTCGCCGGTCACCTGGGAGCAGCCAGTCTATCAGGGCACTCCCGCCATGGAGGGACTGATGCGCTCCTATCTGACCTTTACGGACCGGAGCCTGGGCCCGGTGGAGGTGGAGTGGACCCTTTCCATGAAAAACGGCGACACCATCCGCCTGCATCAGAAGCTGAGCTTTGAGCCGGTGGAGACCCTGGACTTTTACCCCGAGGACTACCCCATGGACACCATGGAGGACCTGCGGGCCCTGGTGGACCGGATTGAGGCCGAGGTGCCCCTGCCCACGGTGGTGAATCTGTATCTGCCCCCGGTCTGGTATGAGGGAGGCCTCACCCTGGACGGGCGGCCCATCAACCTCTATGGGAGCGTGGACGGGCAGAACAGGCGCACCGCCTTCCTGGGAGCGGTGGCGGTGACGCCGGAGGACGGCAGGCAGAGCATCGTGGAAAACGTCGAATTCCGGGGCGACGGCACCGGCACCGGCCTCACAGTGGAGGCGGACGGCAGGATACGGAACTGCGGCTTCTACGGCTGGGAGACCGGGCTGCTGGTGGGTGGCGTACACTGGGCCGACCCGGTGGGCTGCTGGTTTGAGGACAACGGCGTGGGTTTCCGTTTTGACAGCGCCGGAGACTACTTCAATTACAGCTATTTTGAGGGAAACACCTTCCTCCGCAATGAGATCGCCGTGGACCTGGTGCGGGTGCCCAGAGCCAAAGAGATCAACTTCCGGAACTGCCGCTTCTCTGACAACGGCGGCAACATCCGCAATCCGTCCGGCTACCCCATCGACATTTCCTATGCTACCTTTGAATGAAAGGACTGACCTCTATGGAATATAAATGCCCCCACTGCGGCGCGGCTCTGCCGGAAGACGCCTCCTTCTGTCCCCACTGCGCCCGGAGCGTCCGGGACCGGAAAAACGCCAAGGCCCCCGCCCATCTGTGGCGGAAGGGGCTGAAATGGGTGCTGGTTCTGGCCCTGGTGGCTGCGGTGGGCGCGGGCACCTGGGCGCTGGGGTCTGAGCCGGCTGCCGGCGGGCTGCCCGCCGGGGAGATCACCCCGGTGGTCTTTCAGGAGGACGAGAACGGCATGGTCAAAGTGACCCCCGACCAGCTGCGGGAGTACTTTCCCACCCTCACCGGCATCAATTTCGACACCACCTCCACCACCAGCGACAACATCGACGACTACCTGATGGAAAATCTCCAGCTGGCCCACCTGGTGTCCTCCCGGGGGGCCGCCGGTACCGACGAGGAGTGGGGCATGTTCAGCACCCGCAGCTCCGGTACCCGGGTGTGCCTCCTTATGTTCGATCGCAACACCCACCTGATGGGCTACTTCGTCGGGGAGCCCATCCAGGTGTCGGAGGGACAGTGGCAGATGGACGTGGTGTCCTGTGACTACGACTTCACAGAGCTCTATGAGGAACAGCTCGCCGCCTTCGAGGGAAGCTGGGAGGAGGACTTTTCCAACTACATCCCGCCGGAGGAGATCGGGAGCTCCGGCGCGGTGTGGTTCCTGAACGGCTACAACACCGGCAAGGGCCCGGTGCTGCGGGAGGACGACGCCCAGATCTACCACCTGTGGGCCCAGCTCCACGGGCCGGAGCCGGAGCGCCAGTGCCGGGAGATCGAGCGGCTGGAGGAGTTCCTGCCCGACGAGGGCCGGTGGAAGTGCTATCTGCTGCTGGATGCAGACTACGACCTGCTGGGCTACACCATGCTGGACTACCAGGGGAACGGAGGCTAAGCCATGGAATACAAATGTCCCCACTGCGGGGCGGACCTGCCGGAGCACGCCGCCTTCTGTCCCCACTGCGCCCGGGATATCCATCCCCGGAGAGAGGCGAAAAAGCCGGTCCCCCTGCTGAAAAAGCTGCTGCTGGGCCTGCTCATCCTGGCGGTGTTGGCCGCCGTGGGGACCGGGCTGTGGCTGGCCTTTGGGCCCAAGAGCTACGACGGCTACGGGGAGGTCCGCTACGGGGACTGGCAGATCCTGCTCGCCCTCAATGCGGATTCCTACGCTCCTGCACCGGAGGTGACGATTCCAGGCGAACCGGAAGGCCAGTACCGGGTCCCCTCCCGGCTGTTCATCAACGACGCCCATACCGGCGAGGACGCCTCGGAGGCATTTTTGGCGGAGGTGGAGGCGGTGACGGCGGAGTTCACCGGCCAGGAGGACAGCCCTTCTCCCTTCGTATGCTCCGAGCCCGCCTACAATCCCGGCGCCCCGGAGTGTCCCCTCCTCTCCCTCATCGACTTTACCGGGGAGAGCGGAACGGCGGAGCTGGTTTGGACCTTTTCCATGAAAAATGGGGACACCCTTACCCTACGCCAGACCTATGAGGTGATCCCTATTCCGGTGTACGACTACTACCCGGAGGAGCACCCCATGGACACGGCGGAGGAGCTACAGGCCCTCATCGACTCCGTCAGCGGCCAGGTGGAGGAAGCGGCCGTGGTGAACCTTCACCTGCCTCCCATTACCTATGAAGGGGGCGTCACCATCCAGGACCGGAGCCTGAACCTGTACGGCTCCACCGAAGAGGCCGGAAACCGCACCACCTTTGCCGGTCCGGTCCGGGTGCTGGCTGCTTACAACATCACCTATTTTTACGACATGGACTTTGTGGGGAACGGCGGCGGCACCGGCCTCTCCGGCTCCGCCCCCTTTCGGGCCACCAACTGCACCTTCACCGGCTGGGACACCGCCGTGCTGGCCTACGGCACCAGCTGGGCCAACGTCATCGGCTGTACCTTCCAAAAGAACGGCATCGGCTTCCACTTCGACAGCACCGGAGAGTACGCCAACCACTCCATGTTCAACGACAATCTCTTTGAGGGGAACGAGATCGCGGTGCAGCTGGACAATGTGCCCACCGACGTGGCCCTCAACTTCCAGGGCTCGGTGTTCCGGGGCAACGGGCAGGATATCGTGAATTCCTGTCAGCAGTCCCTGGATACGTCCCAGGCCATTTTTGAGTAAAGGAGAGCACCCCCATGGAACAAAAATGTCCCCACTGCGGCGCGGACCTGCCGGAAAACGCCGCCTTCTGTCCCCACTGCGCCAAAGACATTCATGGACGAAAAAAGCCCGGGCGGCCGGTCCCCCTGCAAAAGAAACTGCTGCTGGGCCTGCTGGCGCTGGTGGTGGTGATCGCCGCAGGGGCGGGGCTCTGCTACCTGAACCGGCCCTATGAGCCCCAGGAGTACGACGGGGAGGGCGAGGTGTACTATGAGCGCGGGGACAAGACCTACCAGCTCCTGGTGGCCTGGCCCGACGACCGCACCGCCCCCGCCGCCGACATCTACCACCAGGGCGCGCCGGACGAACAGTACCGCTGGCCCTCCCGGTGGTACGTCAACGACGCCCTCACCGGCACCGACGCCTGGGAGGAGTTCGAGCCCCTGGTGGAGAAGGTCACCGTGGAGGTGGTCCAGGACGAGAACGCCGCGGATGAACTCACCGCCGGGGAGCCCAGCCACCAGGAGGACTACTCCCCCGACGCCGCCATGGTGTCCTCCCTGGACTTTACCGGCAATTCCGGTGAGCCCCAGGTGGTGTGGACCGTTCAAATGAAGAACGGCGACCTCATTCGGGTGCGGCAGAACATCCACATCACCCCCGTCATCACCCACGAGTACCACTGGCAGGACTACCCCATGAGCACGGCGGAGGAGGTGCAGGCCCTGCTGGACCAGATCGCCAACCAAGTCCCGTCCTCTGACCAGGTGCTCCTCTACCTGGCCCCGGGGACCTATGAGGGGGACCTGGCCTTCCACCGGTCCTACGACCTCTACGGCAGCACCGACGAGGGCGGGGCGCGCACCGTGTGGAAGGGCTCGATCTCCATGGAGGACGGGCACTACGAGTGGATCAACTACTTTTATGACATCGACTTTGTGGGAGACGGCACGGATATTGGCATCAACACCCCGGTGAAGGCCTGGCCCGTGGGCTGCACCTTCACCGGCTACCAGACCGGCGTGCTGGTCCGTGGGCAGGCCTGGGTGAACGTCACCGAGTGTACCTTCACCGGCAATGAGGTGGGCTTCCACTTCAATTCCACCGGCCAGTCCGCCTCCGACACCCGCTACTTCGACAACACCTTTACCGGCAACGGCACCGGCATCCTCCTGGAGAGCGTGCCTACCGACATCACCATGGTCTTTGACGGCAGTACCTTCTCCGGCAATGGCACCGACCTGGACAACCGCTGCGGCCAAAGTGTGGACACCTCCAACGCCGTCTTTTCCTGAGTTTTCATGGACAGAACAAAAGCCCGGGGCAGTTCGATGAACTGCCCCGGGCTTTTCAGCGTTGGGGGAAGGGCTTATTCCGCGTCGGCGGTGAGGAGGGCGTCGGCCCGGACCAGCAGGGAGGCCAGCTCCGCGCGGGAGGCGCTGCCCTGGGGATTCAGGGTGTTCTTACCGGTGCCGGAGAGGATGCCGCTCTCCACAGCCCAGGTCATGGCGTCGGTGGCCCAGCCGCTCACAGAGGCGGCATCGGACCAGCCGGACAGGTCGCCCTCGGGGGCGGGGCTGCCGGCGTAGCGCCACAGCATGGACACCAGCTGCTCCCGGGTGAGGGTGCCGTTCATGTTGGTGCCGTCAGACACGCCGTTCTCCATGGCCCAGGTCTGGCCGGCCTCATACCAGGTGGAGCCGGTGGTGGTGTCCACGCCGGCGTAGCGGGCGAGAACGGTGACCATCATGCCCCGGGTGGTGGTGACGGCGGGACCAAAGGCGGTGGAGCTGACGCCGCTCATCAGGCCCATCTCGGTGACGGAGGAAACGGCGTCGGCATACCAGGCGCTGGAAGCCACATCGGTGTAGTTGGCGCCGGGCAGCACGCTGGCAAAGGCGAAGTTGGAGATGAAGTTGAACTCATCCCGCTGGTGGACCTTGTTGGTCAGGGTGTTGGCGAAGAGGACCACGTTCAGGTTGGCGTTGTCCGCGCCCTTGCCCTGGTAGGAGATGGCCTGGATGGAGTCGTCCAGGAAGTCATCAAAGTGCTCGCCGTCGGCGGGGAGGAAGCCCTCCAGCAGCTCCTTGGAGCCGTCCAGCTGCACCAGCACCTGGGCGCCCTCGGGGATGGCGGCGAAGTAGCCCGCGCCGTAGCCGTAGAGGATGTTGTCGCCCTCGGCCACATAGCTGGCGGTGACGGGGGAGGCGGTGGGATAGGTCACATAGGCCAGAGCGTCCATGGCGTTGTCGCTGACGCTCTCCCACACCAGCTGGCCGTCCTGGAAGAGCTCGGTGGCGGAGCCCATGGCGTCATAGCCGCAGCCGATGTAGGGGGTGCCGCTCTTCACAGCGGCCAGCGCCTGCTCGTCCAGCTCGGCAGCGCCGATGATGAGATCGGCCTTGGAGGCGTCGTCGGTAACGGTGAAGCCCAGCAGCTCCATGGCCTGGCGGTCGTAGTTGTACTCATAGGCGCCGCTGACCAGGCTGCTCTTCACGAAGCCGGAGGTGTTGTCGGCGGGCTTGCCGGAGATGTAGACCAAGGGGGCCTTGGTGATGGTGCGGGCAGCGGGGGCCTCGTCCACACCGATGCCGGAGATCAGGTAGTCGCCGGCCACGCTCTGCCAGTCGGCGTAGGAGCACAGGAAGCTGCCGTTGTACTCGCCCTCGGTGATGACGGACACCTTCTTGCCCGCCTTCAGCAGAGCGTTGACGGCGGCGGTGGAGTCCTCGGAGGCATTCACCAGGATGACCTGGGCATCCTTCACGCCGGTGAAGGAGGAGGTCAGGGTGGACAGGTAGGCCTGCGCGTCCTCGTAGTCCATGGCGTCGCCGCAGGCGGCGGAGATGGTCTCGTAGGCGGCGGGCTCGGCGCACACGGCCATGTCGAAGCCGCGGGTCTTGTTGAAGGCGGTGATGCCCTCGGAGTAGAGGACCGGCCAGCCGGTGATGACGGTGCCGTCATACAGCACGCCGTTGGCCACGCTGCGCTTGGCCTGGTACATGGAGACGATCAGGGTGCCGGCGGGATACTCCACGCCGTCATAGGTGAAGGCCTTCTCAGTGAGATTCACCTTCACGCCGTTGCGGGTCAGGTACTCCATCATCTCAGCGGCGTCCTGCAGGTTGGACTGGTTGGCGCCGTCCATGGGGATGATGTAGCACTCGGGGTAGAAGTTGCCGTTCTGGCCCTCGCCGTCGTACTCGGGGCGGAAGATCTCAGCCTCGGCGCCCTCCACGTCGTACTGGTCGCAGAACCACTGGCCCACCAGCTCATAGGCGTCGGAGTTGGCGTTGGTCACGCCGCGCTCGAAGATCTTGGTCTGGTTCAGGAGGTAGCTCTCCTTGTTCTGAGCCACATAGTTGGACTGGCCCAGCGCGCCGTAGGCCACCAGGTCGGTAGCGGCGTCGTTATGGCTGGGCAGCTCCACCGTGTAGGCCAGAGTGCCGTGGAGCATGGAGTACTGGGGGGTGTAGCTGGTGGACATGTCGTCCCAGGGGTCCAGCCACTGGGTCTGATAGGAGCCGTCGGCGTTGGTCTCGCCGGTGTAGGACAGGTAGTCCCGCTGGGGCATGGAGTAGCTGTTGAAGGTGTCGTTGTTGGCTACCGCCGCGATGCCCAGAGCCTCGCCGCCGGACACCAGGTTCTCGGCCAGCAGGTCGTACTCAAAGTTGGGCTCGTGGGGAGGATCGCAGGGCTCGCACTGGAATTCCTTGTGCTGGCCGTGGAACTCGGTGAAGCTGACGGGGTTCCACTCTGCGATGAGCTGGGTCATGTTCTGGGTCTCGGCCTGGGTCTGGAAGGAGTTGTCGCGGTTCAGGTCGAAGCCGCCGGAGGAGGTACGGGTCACATAGGTGCGGCCCTCCACGTTCTCCTCGGGCACGATGAGGAAGAACACGTCGTCCAGGAGCTCGTCCATGTTCACGTTGACGGTCTCCACATTATAGTACTTCTCCAGGTCCAGCTTGGAGGAGGTGGTCCAGGGGGAGACAGGGCCCTCCTCGTCGGTGGCCTTGAGGAAGCCCAGGTAGGTGCTGTCCTCCGCCACCAGGTCGGGGACGGCGATGCTGCCCTCCTGGCCGGCGGGGCCCATCTGCTCGGCCAGAGTGGCCTCGCCCTCGGCGGTAAAGCCGGTGAGGTTGTCGTAGGAGATGGTGTTGCTCTCGCTGGCGGCGGCCTCCACCAGCATCCAGGCGAACTTCAGCACGCCGTCGGGGGCGGCCACCTCATTGGCGTGGACGTTGGAGTAGAGCACGGGGACCTGATAGTCGCCCAGGGTGCCGTTCTCGATCTTCTGGATGAGGGCGGAGGGATCGTTCTCGGCCTGCTCCTTGATCTGCTGCCACTTCTCCACCGCGGCCTTGCTCTTGGCCACGATCAGATAGGGCATGTCCAGGCTCTCCATGCCGTTGTCGCCCTGGCTCATACCCATGGACTCCTGGACCACATAGAGGTCGGTGTTCTCCTCGGCGAAGGCCACCAGCTCGTCCATGCTGTCGTAGATCTCCTGCATGGTGTTGAAGTCGTCATAGGGGGTGATCTTGACGCCTTCCACCGCGCCCAGCACGGTGCCGTCGGCGGCGGTGGCGGTCAGGTCGTACCAGCCGCACAGGTCCAGATAGGTGCCGCCGTTGGTCTGGTAGCCCCGCAGGTTGTTGGGCAGGTCGGCGAAGAGGTCATAGTAGTAGTCGTTGGCAAAGGTCACCTTCAGATAGACCTGGCCGTTCTGGGTGACTGCCTCGGTCTTGACGTCGGTGAAGAGGTGGCCGGTACCGTCCTTCAGGGTCCAGGAGTCCAGAGGACCGCCCTGGGTGTGGTTGGGGAAGAGCTCCGGGTCCACATAGCCGGAGGCCTCGTCGTAGTCCAGGGACCAGACCACCGTCTCAGCGGCGGCCTTGGCCTCCTCCTCGGTCAGGTCTACCGGGACCATGGCCTGGAAGGTGCGGGCGTCGCACAGGCTGATATAGTTCTCGCCGCCGTCGCCGGAGGTGTTCTCAAACGGGGCTGCGGGAGTGGTGCTGTCCTCTGCGGCGGCCGCGGAGACCACGCACAGAGACAGCAGGAGGGCCAGCGCCGTCATCAGAGACAGCAGCCGCCCAAGGGACGTTTGCTTGTTCATTCCGTTCACCATTCTCTCTCTCAAAATATCGGATACAACCGATTGTTATGCTAAGAATGGTACCACCGGTGTTGGATGGTGTCAAGTATAAAAATGCATAAAACTGAAATATCAACGAATTTATTTTCTGTTATACAGAAAGGTGATGAATATTCTGGATATGAGGGAGGGGATGGCCCGGGCTGTGACGCGGCGGGGACTTGAAGTGGTATGGAGACCTTCCACGTCCCACTGGATGGGCTCCATGCCCAGGGAGCGGATGGCGGAGATGACCTGATCGTTGTACTCGCCAAACGGCGGGCGGATCAGGGTGGGCCGTACGCCGGTGACAGCCTCGATCTTGTCGTTGCAGGCCTCCACCTCATCACAGATCTGCTGGGTGGAGAGGGAGTTGAAGTGGGGGTGGGTGTCCGAGTGGTTCATCACCTCGTGCCCCGCATCGTGGAGGGCCTTCACCGACTCAGGGTATTTGTCCACCCACTCGCCCACCACGAAGAAGGTGGCCTTCACCTGATATTTCTCCAGAATGTCGATGAGCTGCTGGGTATCCTCGTTCCCCCAGGGTGATGGAAGATTGCGGCCCAGAGCGGGAGGGCATCCTGTGGAAAAGAATATGCCCGGAACTCTGGCCGAGACCAGAGTTCCGGGCATTTGACGTTATCCGCAGTGGGCGGCGATCTCCCGGTTGACCCGCCGGCGCAGGTCCAGGAGCCAGGCGTCCGACTTGGGGTAGACCTTGAAGGTCAGGGGCTCTCCCAGACCGTCCTCAATGAGCTCCAGGACGTGCTCCCGGCTGGTGAGGGACTCCAGCAGGCGCAGGGCCCGCAGGTCGCACAGGGCTTCATAGAACACCATCTGCCGGATGGACTCCTCCGGCGCGCCGTCAGGGCCGGGGTACACCAGGAAGGGGTCCCCGGAGGGGAAGGCGTAGTCGGCATCGGTGACCTGATAGGGGTCGATGTGCCGGTAGGAGAACTGGCTGTTGTAGAAGTTGTAGCCCCAGTGGAGGAAGCCGATGATGTCGAACTTGTAGAGCTGGACGCCGATAATCCGGTTACGGGCCGAGGGCATGGCCATAAAGCGGTTGGAGACCTCCACGCACTGTCCGGTGCAGTAGTAGGTCCACATGTCGGTGAGGCCGTGGGCCAGGAATTCCTCGATCTCGTTGTTGCCGGGGATGGGCTTTTTTACCAGACCGTGGCGGTAGAACTCATAGCTGGACAGGGCGTCGAAGGTGAGGAAGCCGTCCAGATAGCCGTCAATGGACTCCTTGGCGGCCCGGTAGCTCTCCAGGTGCTGCTCCCGGGGCTCGTCGGAGAGGTGGAAGTAGGTGCGCTCGGCGATGCCCTCCTCCCGCAGGACCGCGGTGAGCTGGGGCAGCAGCTGGTGGAGGAAGGCGGTGTAGGCCCCCACCGCGCTGGTGTGCCAGCCGAAGATGGTCTGCTGCTCGCCGTCCACCGTGGCCACCACCTTGGGGGGATAGACCGCCCCCCACTGGGAGAAGAGATGGCTCATCTCGAACCACTCCATGCCGTAGGAGCGGCAGAAGTGGATCCAACGGCGCAGGAGGGAGAAGTCGAACTCGTACTGGTCCTCTCCCGTCACAGTCACGCCCACCAGCTGGGTGGTGGTGCGCTCCTCTCCCACGGCGGTGTCCAGGGGCAGGGTGAAGAGGGGGGTGAGGATCATGTTGCCCCCGCGCTTGCGGTACTGCTCCAGGAAGCGGCCCAGCACCGGCCAGAATTCCTCCGAAAAGGGCTCCAGGTGGTAGTAGTCACACAGACAGTCGGTGTGCAGCCACTCCGTGTGGATGAGGGTCTGGGGCGGCAGAGCGGCGGGGAGGACGGTAATGCGGGTCTCCACCGCGCAAACCTCCTCCTCATCCTTTACCAGCGCGGCCTTGATGGGCACGGTGCCGGCGGGAAAGTCCTCCGGCACCTCCAGGTCCACCCACACGCTGCGCCAGCGCTGGGCGCAGACGGTGACCTTGCCGTCCTCCAGGTCCCGCAGCAGGTCGGGATAGAGGCCGGAGGCGGTGCTCAGGTAGTTGTCATCGGTGCGTGTATTGCAGGCCTTGCCCACGGGGACCAGCTCCACGCTGCGCACGCGCAGATGCTCCGCCGCCGGAGAGTCCAGGCGCAGCTTCAAAATCTCCTTGCGGAAGCCGCTGCCGATGTAGGCGATCTGGAAGGACACGGTCTCCCCCCGCAGGGCGGTCAGAGCGGTGCACTCGGGCCGGTAGACCGGCTCCTGGTCGGGAAACACCTTCTCCAGCGCGCTGAGGAGCTTCATCCGGTACACAGCGGGCTGCATGAAATCAGGCATGGGAATTCCTCCTTATTACTTCATCCCGCTCATGGTGATCCCCTTGATGAGGTATTTCTGGAAGATGAGCAGGATCACGATCATGGGGACGATGATGATAGCCGCCACCGCCATGGTGGCCGACAGGTCCTGCTGCCGCCCGGTGTCAAAGATCACAAGGCCCAGGGGCAGCGTCATCCACTCCTTACTGTTGAGCATGATGAGGGGGTTGAGGTAGTCGTTCCAGGTGCCCATGGCGCTGAAAATGCCCATGGCGCCGATGGCCGGGCGGATGTTGGGCAGCACCACATGCCAGTATACGCCTAAAGGACCACTGCCGTCGATACGGGCGGCGTCAAAAAGATCGGTGGGGATCTCGCTGATGAACTGGCGGCTCAGGAACACCGAGAAGGGGCCCACCAGATGGGGGATGATGAGGGCGCCCAGGGTGTCGAAGAGGTGGAGCTTCTGCACCATCAGGTAGCGGGGGATCATAGTGACCTGCCCCGGGATCATCATGGTGGCCAGCAGCAGGAGGAAGAGGAGCTTCTTCCCCCTGAACTCATACCGGGCAAAGACGTACCCGATGAGGGTGCCGGTGAGAATGACGATCAGGGTGAGCACCACTGTGACGAACACGCTGTTGAGGAACCAGCGCCCGATGGGGGCGTACTCAAAGGCGCTGCGGTAGCCCTCCAGAGTCCACACCTCGGGCCAGAAGCCGGTGCGGTTGACGCGGATCTCCGCATTGGATTTAAAGGAGGTGAGGATCATCCACACCACCGGATAGAGCATCACCGCGCTGAACACCGTGAGGAAAATACTGATGAGGGCGTGGATGGGTCGGACACGTTTCATAGCTGCACCTCCCTAATAGTCCCAGTTGGCCCGCAGCATCCGGTTTTGGAACAGCGAGACCGCCAGGATCATCAGGAACAGCACCGTGGACATGGCCGAGGCATAGCCCATGTCGTAGTCCCGGAAGCTGGTCTGATAGATGTAGTTGGTCAGCACCATGGCGCTGTCGTTCATGCCGCCGTTGGGGGCCAGGACCCGGAACTGGGCGAAGTGCTGGAAATAGTCCACCACCGTCATGATGGTCACAAAGGCGAAGGTGCGGCGCATGAGGGGGAGCGTGATCTTGATGAACTTGCGGAAGGGACCGGCCCCGTCCAGGTCGGCGGCCTCCTCCAGCTCCTCGGGTACACCCTCCAGTCCGGCGGTGAAGAGGATGGTGTTGTAGCCGATGTCGGACCACAGGGTAAAGACGATGATGATGGCGAACAGGGGCCAGGTGGTGGTGTACCAGTTCACCGACGAGCCGCCCAGGAGCTTCACCAGCTGATTGAGCAGTCCCGCCTTGGTGTCCAGGATGCCGTGCTTCCAGATGAGGGCGGTGCCCACCTTGGGGGCCACACAGGGGATGAAGATGGCCACCCGCAGCGCCACCCGCAGCCACCGCCAGGGCACCGCGAAGATCATGCGGGCCAGGAACATGGACAGTACCATATTGAGGGCCACCGCCACCACGCAGAAGACCAGCGTATTCACCAGCGCATGGCGGAAGGTGCTGTCCTCCAGCAGCTTGAGGTAATTGTCCAGCCAGACAAAGGGTTGAACGCTGTTGACCGGGTTGTAGTCGAAGAAGGAGATCCCGATCCCGTAGAGCACCGGGAAGAGGGAGAAGAGCCCGATAAACAGATAGGCCGGAATGAGGACGGCGGCCACGAAACGGTTATTTTTCACAACAAACCTCCCTTGCAGAAGAAAAACAGGGGGCGGATGCCCCCTGTTTTACCGTGATCTGCGGGCGAAACGGACGGCGATCAGTTGTAGCTGAGCATGCACTGCGCGCTGATCTCTGCCGAGCACTGCTCCAGCTGCTCCCGAACGTCCAGCGACTCGTCCTGGCACAGGTTGATAAAGGTCTGGTTGAAGATCTTCCGCATGGCGGAGGTGTTGTAGGGACCCATCCACTGGCCGTAGGGCATGATGTCCAGGATGAAGGCGATGTCGGGCATGGCCTCCAGGTAGGTCTCATTGGTCAGCAGGGACTTGCGGGGAGGCAGCTGGTTGCAGGCGATGTTGTGCTCCACCAGGTTCTCAGGCTGGCTGAAGAACTTGACGAACTCCCAGGCCGCGTCCACATTGCCGCCGTTCTTGGGGACGATGATGCCCCAACCGGTCTCGGAGGCGAAGGCCATGGTCTCGCCGTACTGGGGCACGGGGACGTACTCAAAGTCCACGCCCTGGGTGAGGCCGTAGCCGTCGGTGCCCTCACCGATGGCCCAGGTGCCCACCGAGCTCATGTAGCCGTTGCCGGAGTACACGTCGTTGAAGCAGTACTCACCGGCGGTCAGGTTGTCCAGGTCGCACTCGCCGTCCCGCACCATGCTGAGGATCTCCTCCATGGCGGTGACGCCCTCGTCGGTGGCGAAGTTGACGCTGTTGTCCTCCATGATGTACTGGCCGCCCTGCTGGAGGATCATAGCCAGATAGTTGCAGATCAGAGCGTCGCTGTCGATCATCTCAAAGCCCTTGGTGGTGACGATGTCGCCGTCCTGCACGGCCACCTGCTTGGAAATGGTGCGCAGCTCCTCCCAGGTGGTGGGATAGCTCAGACCGGCCTCGTCAAAGAGCTTCTTGTTGACCACCATGCCGCCGTACTCCAGATTGTACTCCATGGGCACGCCGTAGAAGGTGCCCTCCTTGGTGTAGATACCCAGAGTGGGCTCCAGATAGTCCTCCTTCATCTCGGCAGCCAGATCATCGGGCACCGGGCTCAGGCCGTCGGTCTCCACAAAGGCGGGGGCCATGCCGCCCCACACCGCCACGATGTCGGGGCAGTCCTCGGTGGCGGAGGTCAGCGCGGTCTGGATCTTGTCGCTGTACACCGACATGGGGTAGGAGACCACCTCCACCTCGTACTCGGGGTGCTCGGCCTCGAACTTGTCCGCCATGTTGTTATAGGCTTTGATCCAGGGCTCATTCTCGTGGCACCAGAAGGTGAGCTTGGTCTTTTCCGTGGAACCGGAGGGGGCCGAGCTGTCCTGGGGCGCCGTAGAGCCGGTGGTGCTGCCGCCGCCGCAGGCGGCCAGGGCCGCGGTCATGCTGATCGCCAGGGCTGCCGCCCCGATGCGTTTGAGTACCGTTGTCTTGCTGTTCATTCCAAATTCCTCCTCATTGTTCCGGCCCGGTACGACCCGACCGGACCTAAGAGTCCCGAAACTCTTAAGAATTATTTTAATGGGAGGAGTCTGGTTTCGTCAAATTGGATTCCTCAATAGAACGAGCCCGCACTATTCGTATCTTGAATATTTGTCAGCTCGTCCACCGGCAGGATGCCCTTGCCCATGCCAAAGTTCATGCCCTGCATGATGTAGGGCTTGGCGCGGCGCTGGAGAGAGGTGTCCTCGGGATAGACCTCTTTGTCGGGGCGGATCTTCCCGTAAAGCCGCCGCTCCATGTCCGGGAAATGATAGTCCACCCCATAGACGTGGAACAGACTGCGGAACCACAGAATGGAACTCTGGCCCGGGTCCAGCACCAGATCCAGCGCCGGGGAGAGCATCCAGGAGAAACAGGCGAAATACCGCAGTTCCGGGCCAAAAAAGTCCTTTGCACGGCGGAAAGAGTTCAGAACATCCCTGCGGGTCAGCCCGGGCCCCTCGGGGATGTGGACATCCACCACCGGGGTCCCCGCCGGCAGGACCGCCCCGTTCAGGCGGATGTCCTCCAAAGTCCGGGAGGCCTCAAATTCCAGACGCCCCAGGCGGAAGAGGGTGGCGTCCACCGCGTGGGAGAGCCAGCGGTACTCCCGCAATCCACAGCGCCCCTCCGTGCGGTGGAAAAACCCGCACCACAGCGTCAGGTCCCGGAAGGTGTCCAGGTAAATGGCCTCATCTGCGCCACGGTCCAGAAAGCGGGGGAGGGCTTCCGCAGCCAGGCGCACATACAGGGCCATGGCCCGCATCTCCGTGTCCGGAGCCGCCTCCAGGGCTTCATAAAATCCGGCGCGGTCCTGTTCGTAGCGTTCCTTCCAGGTCTGCCACTCCGCCTGACTCAGGGGAAATTCCCGCACCAGACCGGCTTCTTCCGGGGGGAAACCGATCCCCGCCATCAGGGTATCCATATCCATAGCGCTCTCTCCTCGTGGATGTTCTCGTTTGTTTTCTGCCATAGCGGAGGACCCGTTGGCCTTCCGCAGTCCCTCTGCAAGCGTCTAAGGACAATATAGCGCACGGCGGTGGGGAAAAACAAATCGAAAATCACAGGGCTTGCGGAGAGCAAGTATAGATGATCTCGATGTGCCCGGCTTCAAAGATCCGGATCTGCTGGATGGTCTCCGCCACGGTCAGGCGGTCCAGAGTGGTCAGCTTTCCATGCTGGAGCAGGGACTGGACCCAGGGAGAGAGAACCGATTCTGCCGTTTCCTCAAACTGCCGGAACTGGGCGGTCAGCTCCTTCTCCTGCCGCTCGTAGTCCGCCTGATAGCGCTGAAAATCCTCCCGGCGGAGCAGGCCCTCCCGGTAGTCCTCATAGGCCGCCTTTTTCAGCCGGTAGAGCCGCGCCCGCCCCAGCTCCAGCCGCTGGCGCGCTTCGGCGTCCTCTCTGGGGACCTCGTTTCCCTCCTCCTCGGCCAGCGCCCGGAGGTCCTGCACCGACGCGAAGATCTGGTTCAGGTCATCCAGCACGATTTGCTCCAAAATGGCGTGGGAGATGCGGTGACGGGTGCAGACTGTGGACCCATACCGCTGATAGGAGCCGCAGGTGTAATCGATCCCGCCCCCGCGCCGGGTCTTGACCATGGCCCGCCCACAGTCCCCACAGCGGAGAAACCCGGCAAAGGGGCTCTGTTCCTGGGCAAAGCCGGGCTGCCGGGTCCGTCTGCCCAGCAGCGCTTGGACCCGCTCCCACTGTTCCGGCCCAATGATGGCCTCGTGGGTGTCCGAAACCACGGTCCACTCCGAGCGGTCCCGCTGGACGGCCTTGCCGTGCAGAGTGGGGCGGGTATTCCGCCCCTGCTCCATGCACCCGGCATACATCCGGTTTTGCAAAATGCGGTGGATGGTGGCGTAGGTCCAGTAGGTGGTCTGCTCCAGCTTCCGCCCGTTGTGGTAGCGCTCCCCCAGCAGGCGCTTGTACTCGCTGGGGCTGGGGACCCCCTCGGCGTTGAGGAGCTTGGCGATTTTCACCTTTCCGTACCCCTGCTCAAAGAGGTCGAAGATCCGCCGCACCACCTGGGCTGCGGCGGGATCGATGAGCAGATGGTTGTGGTCGACCGGGTCCTTGCGGTAGCCGTAGCTGGGAAAGGCCCCCACGAATTCCCCCCGCTGCTGCTTGGCGCGGATGGCGGAGCGGACCTTGTCCGAGATGTCCCGGGCGTATTGGGTATTAAAGAGGTTTTTCATGGGCAGGAGCAGGTCGTAACGCCCTTGGGCGCTGTCCACATGGTCGTTGACGGCGATGAAGCGCACTCCCTGGGCGGGAAAAACCCGCTCCAGGTAGCGCCCCATCTCGATGTAATCCCGCCCGAAGCGGGACAGGTCCTTGACCAGGACGCAGTTGACTTTCCCGGCCCGGATGTCTGCCTCCATGCTGCGGAAGGCGGGGCGATCAAAGTTGGTGCCGGTGTAGCCGTCGTCCTGGTAAAAGTCCACCAGATGCAATTCCGGGTGATTCTTGATGTACTGCTCCAGCAGCTTGCGCTGGTTGGCGATGCTGTCGCTCTCCGCCTTGTCGCCGTCCTCCCGGGACAGGCGCAGATAGCCCGCCGTGTTCCAGACCTCCATGGCTGCGCCTCCTTTTTCGGAACGTTCAGACACGGTGGGCCCGGATCAGGGCGCGGAGCAGGGCCTCCGGGGTCCGGCTGCCCGTAAAACGGCGGATGATCCGCCACTTTTTCTGCGTCACTGCTGTGTTCTGTACCGGCATACAACTCCCTCCTTGTCTTGATGGAGTGTATGTGCGTCCCCCTGCCAATCATACTTTAAACGGGATTGTATATCTGGAGAGTTTCATTACAATCAATATGGAAAATAGCATGAAAACGACGCCCCCAGCGCAGATTTGCGCTGGAGGCGTCGTTTGTTTCAGCAGATCAGCTGTTCTGAGCCTCAGCCATGGCCTTTTCACCGTTGATCTGGGCGTCCTTCAGTGCGGTATCCACATCCTTCTGGCCGCTGAATACCAGGTCCAGCTGGTCGCCCAGGGCGTCCAGAGCGTTGATGCCGCCGATGTTGCGGGTACCCTGGAAGCCGCGCTCCATGTTGTCAAAGCACATCTGCTTGATGGGCTTCTCCTCCAGGACAGCGGCAAACACCGGGTCATCCTGAGCGGACATGCGCACGGGGATGTAGCCGGTCTGGGCGGCAAAGTAGGCGGTGTTCTCGGTGGAGGTGAGGAAGCGCAGGTACTCCCAGGAGGCCTGCTTCTGAGCGTCGGAGCCGGTGTCGAAGATGGTCACATTGGTGCCGTAATAGAGCTGGTCGTCAGTCTTGTAGCCGGGCAGGGCGGCGGCGTCAATGGTGATGCCCTCCAGGGTGTCGGCCTCGATGTAGGGCAGGGCGGAGGTAGAGGCCACACACATGGCGGCCCGGCCCTGCTGCAGGGGCACGTTGGAGTTCTGGTCCTCGCCAGCCAGACGGGCCACCTTCTTCTGGAACATGCCGTTGAGGAACTCAATGGCCTCCTTGGTCTCGGGGGTGTCGAAGTAGAGCTCGTTGGTCTCCTCGTTCATGGTGGCGCCGCCCGCCTGCTTGAGCCAGGGGGCGATGTCGGTGGACAGGTCGTTGGCAAAGACAATGCCGTAGACGTCGGGCTCGCCGTCACCGTCGGTGTCCTTGGTCAGCTTCTCCGCTGCGGCGGCCCACTCGTCCCAGGTGGTGGGGACCTCAAGGCCGGCCTCCTCAAACATGCCCACGTTGTAGTAGAGCACCATCATGCTTTTGTTGAAGGGCATGGCGTACTGGCCGTCGCCCCAGATGCAGTCGTCCATGAACATGGCGGGGATGTCGGCGTAGTCTTCCTCGGTCAGGCCGGTCTCCGGATCATCCATGTAGGAGGTGAGATCCAGGACCAGATCCTTGTCCACATACCAGGACAGGCGGTTGGAGTAGATCTGGGACAGGTTGGGCAGCTGGTCGGCCTTGGCGGAGGCCATCAGCTTATCAAACAGGTCCCGGTAGCCGCCCTGATTCATCAGGGTGACCTTGATGTTGGGATGCTGGGCCATGAAGTCGTCGGTGATTTTCTGGATGGCCTCCTCGTTGACGCCGCTCATGGCGTGCCAGAAGGTGATCTCCACATCCTCGGTCACCTTGGTCGGGACGGTCGAGGTGGCGGGAGCGCTGGACTGAGGCTCAGCGGACGGAGCCGGAGACTCACCGGCGGAGCCGGTACCGCAGGCCGCCAGAGAGAGCGTCATCAGACCTGCCAGCAAGAGAGACATCATTTTCTTCACGATTGGGTCCTCCTCAAAATAGATGATATTCCAAAAGGGGCGTGCCCCCTCTCAGACAGTGTTCAGCCCTTCAGGCCGGTGTTGCTCACCCCGCGGATGATGTACTTCTGGGTGAAGAGGTACACCACCAGGGTGGGCAGAATGATCATCAGGGAAAAGGCCATGAGGGTGTTGTATTTCACGCCGGCCTCGGTGGAGAAGAAAGCCAACCCCACCGGCAGGGTGCGCATATCGTTGGTGTTGGTGGCGATGAGGGGCCACAGGTAGGAATTCCAGCTGTTGATGATCTTCAGCAGGGCGATGGACACCACCGTGGGCCGGGACATGGGCACCAGCACGGTGAAGAGATAGCGCAGATCCTTGCACCCGTCCACCCGGGCGGCCTTGTGGAAATCCTCGGGGATGCTGGAGAACTGCTGCCGCAGCAGGAAGATGGAGAACACGCTGGCACACCAGGGCAGGGCCAGGGCTTTGTAGGTGTCCACCCAGCCCAGCTTGGCCAGGGTGACGAAGTTGGGGATGACCAGGATCTCCCCTGGCACCATCATGGTGGCTACCAGGAGGAGAAAGAGGACCTCCCGCCCCCGGAACCGGAGCTGGGAAAAGGCGAAGGCAGCCAGAATGGTGGTAATGAGCTCACCGGTGGTGATGAGCACGGTGACGATGACGCTGTTGCAGAAGTAGCGCAGGAAGGGGGCGGATTCAAAGGCCTCCACATAGTTCTCCCACTGGATGCGGGAGGGCAGCCACTTGGGCGGCATGAGCAGCACCTCGGCCGAGGGCTTGAGGGAGGTGAGGATCATCCATACAAAGGGCAGGAGGATAAAGGCCGCGCCGGCCACCAGGATCAGATAGGTGGCCGCCCGGACTAAGCACCGGCGGAGCTTGGTACTCATCGGCGTCCCTCCCTTCGGCTCCGGCTGGTGAAGAGGAACTGGAGCAGGGTGATGGCAAAGATCATTAAAAACAGGACAAAGGATGCCGCCGCTGCCGAGGCAAACTCCCAGTGGCGGTAGAATTTTGTGAAAATATAGTAGACGATGGTCAGCCCGCTCTTCAGGGGGCCCGGGTCGTTGGAGTACATCACATAGACCTCGTCAAAGGTCTTGAACACGTCGATGACGGTGGTGATGGACAGAAAGACCAGGGTGGGCTTGAGCATGGGGATGGTGATGTGGAAAAAGCGGCTCAGTCCCCGGGCACCATCCACCCGGGCGGCGGCGTAGTAGCGCCGGTCGATGCCCTGGAGCCCGGCCAGCAGGATGATGACCCGGTAGCCCAGGCCCTTCCACACGGCCAGCACCACCAGGATGGGGATGGTCATATCCGGGGTGGTGAGCCAGGCCACCTTGGAGATGCCGAAGAGCTTCAGCACGCTGTTGACCAGGCCGAAATCCTTGTTGAGCATCCAGGACCAGGCGATGGACACCGCCACCATGGAGGTGACGAATGGGAGAAAGTAGATGCTCTGAAATACCCGGCGCAGGCGGATGTTGGAGTTGAGGAGCACCGCAAAGACCAGGGACACCGCGATGGACAGCGGGGCGGCCAGGACCACCAGAATACAGGTGTTTTGGATGGCCAGGGCAAAGTCTGCGTCGTGGAGCAGGTTGACAAAGTTATCCAGCCCCCACTCGTACACCGTGTCGGTCAGATAGTCGAATTTCGTGTAAAAACCCATCAGAAAGGATTTGAACACCGGATAGATCTGAAAGACCCCCAGGATGAGCAGCGCAGGCAGGAGATAGAGCCATGCTTTCAGCCCGCTGCGCCGCGCCCACACCCGGAGGGGAAGACGCTCAGAGCCCATGGGCGCCGCCCCCTTCCTCCGGCCTGGCAGGGAACAGGTGCAGCTGCTTCACCGCCAGGGGGAGTTCCTCCCCCACCCGGTAGTCGTGGTCCCAACTCAGGCAGGCGGTGAGCTGGTGTGGACCGGCCGCCAGCTTCAGGTAGACCTCCTTGCCCAGGGGCTGGATGGCGGTGATGGCGGCGGTACAGAAGCCCCTCTCCGCCACATAGAGGTCCTCGGGCCGGATGCCCAGCACCGCCTTGCCCGCGATGCCCTCCCGGCAGGGGCGCAGCCGGTCCAGCGGCAGGCGCCAGTCCGGCGCGCCCTCCACAGTGACGATTTCTCCGTCATAGGTGCAGGGGACGAAATTGATGGGGGGATTGCCCAGAAAACCGGCGGTGAACTGATTGGTCGGCCGGCGGTACATCTCCTCCGGGGTGGCGTACTGCTGTACCCGGCCGTCCCGCATCAGGAGGATGCGGTCGGAGATGCTCATGGCCTCCTCCTGGTCGTGGGTGACAAATACAGTGGTGATGCCCAGCTTTTTCTGCAAGGCTCGGATGTCCTCCCGCAGCTCGATGCGCAGCCGGGCGTCCAGGTTGGAAAATGGCTCGTCCAGCAGCAGGATCTGGGGTTCCTTTACCAGAGCCCGGGCGATGGCCACCCGCTGCTGCTGTCCGCCGGAGAGCTGGCCTGGCTTGCGGCGGAGCAGCTCCGTGAGCTGGAGCATTTCGCCCATTTCCTCGGCACGCTGGCGGCGCTGAGCCCGGGGGACCCGGCGCATTTTCAGGGGAAACATGATGTTTTCCAGCACCGTCATGTGGGGGTAGAGGGCGTAATTCTGAAAGACCATGCCGATGTCCCGGTCCTCCACGGGGATGTGGGCCATGGGGCGGTCGCCGAAGTAGATCTCGCCCTGGGTGGGCGGCTCCAGCCCGGCCACCATGGACAGCGTGGTGCTCTTGCCGCACCCTGAGGGGCCCAGCAGGCAGATGAGCATGCCCTCCTCAATGACCACCGACAGATCGTCCACGGCCACGGTATTCTTAAAATGCTTGCTCACATGTTCCAGACGGATGTTCAAGACTGTCGTCCCTCCTGTGTTCCGTTGAGCAGGTCGTAAAGCGGCTGGATGTCCCGGCTGTCCAGTCCCACCATGGGCAGGTCAATGCCCGCCTGAGCCAGGAGCTCCGACAGCTCCTCCATCAGCACCCCCATGCCGGGCGTGCTGTGGACCTGCCCCACCGCCTCAAAAAGGTCTCCACGGCCGGACAGCTCGCCCCCCCAGGGACCGGAGCAGGTGCGGGACACCCCGCAGCTGGGGCTGCCCTCGATGCCCACCACGCCGAGCACCCGGTAGTACATCCCTTCCCGGGGATCAAGATAGGCCTGGAGCTGCCGGACTACCGGCTCCAGGAGCCGGCGGCAGTGGGCCCGGAAAAAGGGGTTGTCGAACTGCTCCCGGGTGTGGCCCCAGCGGCTGGGGCCGTACAGGGTGAACTCCGGGCAGGGCAGCTGGATCAGCTGTATCCCCTGCTCCAGAGCGTATTGCAAAAAGGTCAGCCGGGGCGCCTCGTCCGGCGGGCGGCGGGTGCTGCCCGGGTAGCGGACCTTGGCGGCGGTGTTGAGCATACAGTGACTGACCAGTAAAATCGGCTTGGGTTTCATGGTTCCTCCTGCCGCATCGGCAACGGAATAGGGAGCGAGCGGGGGGCGATCACCGGGCCCTCCCGATCCCGGTTTTCATTATAACGAGGGTGTCGGAAAATGTACAATTCGTCTATTCGATAATTTCTTGGGCGGATTATAGAAAATTTACATATTATCTCTTGCATTTGACAGAAAAATGAGGTATAATTTAATCTTAAAAATATTTCCTCTTGCGGGTTGCGCCCAGAATGGGGGTTTTATGAACACCATATTTCTCTCCGATCTGGACGGCACGCTGTTGGATGATGGGGCCTGCCTCCCGGTATCCGTGCGCCAGGAACTGGCCGGACTGCTGGAGCGCGGGCTCCCTTTCACAGTGGCCACCGGGCGCACCCACCTGTCGGTGGGACCTATCTTCCAGGGGCTGCCCATGGCGGTGCCCTGGGTGCTGATGAACGGCGCTCTGATCCTCGCGCCCGGCGACGGAGCAGTGCTGGACCGGGTCCCCCTGGGCAAGGCCGCCTGGAGCGAGCTGGTCCGGGCGGAGGAGGAGCTGGGCCTGTCCGGGCTGCTGCTGGGAACGGCGGGAGACCGGCTGTATGCCACCCTGGGCGGGACATGTACCCCCATCTGGGAGGCATTCTTCCGCCGCAACCATGTGACCGGCCCCCCGCCGGTGTCCGCCGGACGGGCGGAGGACTGGGATGGGGAGGACCTGCTCTACGGCATTTACATCCACCCCCAAATGGGGCTTCTGACGGAGCTGGCCCGACGACTGACCGCACAGGGCGGGTTTCAGGTGGACCTCTATCGGGACCGGTATGACCGGGACACCTGCTGTCTGGAGCTTTACAGCGCCGCGGCCTCCAAGGGCCGAGCGGCCGAGACCCTGCGGCGGCTCACCGGAGCCCGGCGGCTGGTGGCCTTCGGAGACGGCGAGAACGATCTGCCGCTCTTTCAGGTCTGTGACGAGTGCTATGCGGTAAAAAACGCCGCCCCTGAGGTGAAAGCGGCGGCCCACGGCGTGATCGGAAGCTGTGAGGAAGGCGGCGTGGTCCGCTACTTGGAGAGGAGATGGCGGAATGAAGGAATGGTTTGAGGTGCCCTGTCCGGAGCAGTCGATCGCCGCGCTGGCCTGCTCCCTGCTGGCGGTCTATGGTTGTTCCGCGCCTAATCCCACCCTCCCACAGGTGGACCGGTGGCTGCAGGGCGGAAAACGGAATCGGGTGCTGCTGCTGGCCGACGGGCTGGGCTATGGGCTGCTCCAGACCCACCTGCCGCCGGAGTCCTTCCTCCGCCGCCACTGTGCGGGCACCCTCTCGTCGGTGTTCCCCCCAACCACGACAGCGGCTGCCACCGCGCTGGAGTCCGGCTTGTTTCCTGCCCAGAGCGGCTGGCTGGGCTGGAGCGTCTACTGGCCGGAGCTGGGAGACAATGTCAACCTCTACCCCAACACCACCTCACAGGGGGAACCCGCCGCACCCATCCACCTGGGGCGGACATTTCTGCCCTTCCAGACCCTGACGGCTCAGATCGGAGCCACTGGTGTGGAGGCGACTGGGCTGGAGGCGAACGACCCGGAGGAGGTCTTTCCGCAAATCGAGGATCTGTGCCGACAGCCGGGGAATCATTTCATCTATGCCTATCTGAGCCGACCCGACGGGCTGCTCCACCGCCACGGCTGTTCCGCGCCGGAGGTGACGGAGTGGCTGCGCCGCCTGGATGGGGCGCTGGCGGAGGCCATGGAGAAGTGGCCGGATACCCAGCTGATCCTCACGGCTGACCACGGTTTTCTGGACCTGGAGGGCCGCTGCCTGGAGGACGAGCCCGAGCTGATGGACACCCTGGAGGGGCTTCCGTCGGTGGAACCACGGGCGCTGTGCTTCCGGGTGCGCCCGGGGAAGGAAGAGGCATTTCGGGCCGCCCTGAAGCGGGCTGTGGGGGAGAGCTACGACCTCTACACTCGGCAGGAGGTGCTGGAGCAGGAGCTCTTCGGCCCAGGGCCCTGCCACCCCCGCTTTTCGGGGATGCTGGGGACCCACCTGGCGGTGGCCCGGACCGCGCTGACCTTGTTCCCCACCCGTTCCTACCTCCAATCCATGGTGGCCGGACACGGCGGCATGACCCCGCAGGAACTCACGGTTCCTCTCATTTTGGCCGAGTGTTAAATACAAAGAGATCGCCGCAGATTCAAAATCTGCGGCGATCTCTTTTCGCTTGTTCCGATAGGCTCAGACCAGCCGGAGGAGCTGTCCCATGCCACGGGCCAGGGCACGGCGGTACACCGTGGCGGCGCAGCGCACGTCGTGGGCCCCCAGGCCCATGTGGGTGGAGACAATCACTTCATCCTCCCGCTCCCGCCCGGCCACCCGGCCGGTGAGCAGCTCCGTCATGTCGCCGTATACGTCCGCCATGGACAGCGTGCCGCCGGGGTTGAGGCGGGGGCTCTCCAGAATGTCGTGCTGGTCGGTGACGCAGTAGCCCAGATACCACTTGTCGGCGGCCCTGGCAATGGCGGGCTCCAGGTCCCGGAAGCCCTCGATGCCGATGACCGTCATGCCGGGGCGGAGCTGGGCGGCGGTGACCAGAGGCTCCCGGGCGCCGGAGGCCATCAGCACCAGATTGCTGCCGTAGAGGGTCTCCTCCGGGGTGGCGCACAGAACCACTTCCACCCGACCGGCGTACTGGTCCCGCACCGCCTCCATGGGGCCCCGGCTGCGGCTGAAGAGCCGCACCTGCTTCAGGGAGGGGAAGCCCTCCAGAAAGCCCGCGATCCCCGCGCAGGCCTGGGCCCCGCAGCCAAAGACCGAGAGAATTTCCGGGTCGGGGTTGGCCAGGTGTTTGGCCTGCACCACGCCGTGGCCCCCGGCAGTGCGCATGGTGGTGATGTTGGTGGCTCCCACCAGGGCGATGGGCGAGCCGGTGGCCAGGTCGCTGAGGATGACCAGGTTGCCGTGGCTGAAGGGATAGCCCGGCAGGGGAGCGGAGTAGGTGTCGATCCACTTCACGCCGGACACGCCCTCGTGCCGGAGGACGGCGGGCATGGAGTGGAAGTTGTTTTTCTGGTCCTCGTCGGCGTAGAGCATGACCATTTTCCCCACCGTCACATCCCCCAGGCCGATATGGCGGAAGGTGTCCTCCGCCGCGGCGATGGCGTCGGCAGGGGTGAGGAGAGCGAGCACGTCGGCCTCGTTGAGAAAGAGCAGTTCTTCTTTGGGCATCATGGCGGTACCTCCTTAAAATGAAAATTCCGCGGCCCCGCCGCAGGGGGCGGAGCCGCGGAGCAGAACAGGACTTACTTTTTCCGCAGGTGGAGCTGATCGATGAGGGCGCTGCAGGCCTTGTTGCTGCCGCTGGCCTGATACTCCTCCTCGGTGACGCAGGTGAGGGCGCCAAAGGAACAGGCCCGGACGCAGGCGGGCTGGAGGCCGTTTTTCACCCGTTCGTTGCAGCCGTCGCACTTGACCATCTTGCCGTCGCTCTTGCGATAGCGGGGAGCCCCGAAGGGGCAGGCCATGGCGCAGCTCTTGCAGCCGATGCAGTTGGTGTTGTCGTAGACGGTGAAGCCGGTCTCCGGGTCCTTGCTCAGGCACCCCACCGGGCAGGCGTCGATGCAGGGCGCGTCGGTGCAGTGCATGCAGGCGGCGGAGAGGTAGGCGCAGTAGACGCCCCCGTCGGCCAGCTCGATCTCGTTGTCGAAGGTCTTGCGGTAGCAGGCCTCGCCGGCATCGACGTCGATGTCATTTTGATCCATGCAGCCGATCATGCAGGCCGAGCAGGCGCAGCAGCGGTCGGGATCAAATACAAATACGTGTTTCATCACTTGACCTCCTGACATTTGCGGATCTGGCAGCGCATCCCCTTGAAGCCGGGATAGCCCGAATAGGGGTCCAGATGGTTCCGGCCGATGAGCTCGTTGACGTTGGCCTCGGTGTAGCCGTGGAGCATCAGGATCACGCCGGGCTTGGTCTTATGGGTGGTCTTGACGGTGGCCTGGATGGCGCCGTAGGGGCTGGACAGCTCCACCACGTCTCCGGCGGACAGACCCAGGCGGCGGGCGTCGTCGGTGTTGACCTCACAGGTGGGCTTGGGGCACAGGCTGCGCAGCCACGGCGTCTCGTGGGTGCGGGAGTGGATAGCGTGGGGGAGCCGCGCGCCGGTGCAGAGGTAGAAGGGGTACTGCTCCGCCGTCTCCGGGTCGTTCTGGTCGGAGAGGGAGTCATAGTAGCTGGGCAGGGGGTCCAGGCCGTACATGGGGTCGATCTTGGCGATGGCGGTGGAGTAGAACTCGAACTTGCCCGTGGAGGTTTTGAAGCCATTTTTCAGGCAGTTGCCGGGCTGGGCGGGCCACTTGGCCACCGGCACCTTGACGGGCAGCTCGCTCTTCTTCAGCTCGTCCAGGGTGACGCCGCAGCCGTCGAAGATCCACTCCATGCAGGCGTCGTAGCCGCCCTTCAGGTACTCGTCGTCCAGGTCCATCACCCGGGCCAGCTCACAGAGGATGTCCACATCGGACTTGGACTGGTAGAGGGGCGGGATGACCGGCTGGGTGTAGGTGAGGTAGCCGCCCTGGTAGGCCTTCACCTCGCCGCGCTCCACGGAGGAGCAGGCGGGGAGCACGATGTCGGCGTACTTGGCGGTCATGGTCATGAAGAGGTCGGTGTCCACGAAGAAGTCCAGCTTCTCCTTCATCACGTCCAGCAGGCGCTGGGTCTGGGGGAACATCTTGGCGTTCATGCCCAGAGCAAAGATGGCCTTGATGGGGTAGGGGTCCTCCTCCTCCATCTGGCGCAGCAGGTCCATGGCCTGGAACTCGTCGAACTGCGCGTCCCACAGGGGGAAGCGGTCGGCGCCGATGCGCTTCTGGCCGCCGGGATAGCGGTCGGAGCGGAACTCGTTTTCCCGGGACTTGAAGCCGGCGGGTTTGTGGAGGTAGGTGGGGGGATTGGGGACGTTGCCGCCGGCCCGGTCAAAGTTGCCGGTAAGGGCGGACAGGCACACGATGGCCCGGTGGGCGTTGAAGCCGTTGATGTGGTGGACCAGGGCGGAGGCGGAGTAGTTGGTGCAGGCCGGGCCGTTGGTGGCGTAGAGCTTGGCGGCCTCGTAGATCTCCTCGGGAGTCAGGCCGGTGATGGCGCTGACCTTGTCCAGGGGATACTGGTCCACCAGGGCCTTGTATTCCTCGAAGCCGTAGGTGTACTGATTGACATAATCCATGTCGGCCCAGCCGTTGTCAATGATGACCTTGGCCATGCCCAGGGCCAGAGCGCCGTCGGTGCCGGGGTTGATCTGGAGGAAGAGGTCGGCCAGATTCTTGGCCGCGGGGGTCTGGCGGATGTCGATGATGATGACCTTGCCGCCACGCTCCTTCAGCTTGCGCACGCCCTCCACCGAGAGGTGGGCGGAGTAGTAGCCCTCGTAGTTCCAGCCCAGGAAGGTGTTGGCGTGGCCCATGTCGGGGCCCGCGCCGCAGCCGGCGGTGACCTTGTCGGCGATGACCTTGGAGGCGCTGCAGGTGCTGTCGTCGGTGCCAAAGTTCACGCTGCCGAACACATGGGCGAAGCGGTGGAACACCGGGCGGTACCACTTGCAGTAGCCGCTGAAGAAGGCCACCGAGTGGGGGGAGTACTGCTCCTTGACGGCGTTGAGCTTTTCCGCGATGATGGCATAGGCCTCGTCCCAGGTGATGGGCTCGAACTTGCCCTCGCCCCGCTCGCCCACCCGGCGCAGGGGGGTCTGGATGCGGTCCTTGCGGTAGACGTAGTTGCGCAGGCTGGAGCCCTTGGTGCAGAGCTTGCCGCGGTTATAGGGGTGCTCCCGGGTGCCCTCCACCCGGATGATCTCCCCGTCCTTCACATAGCAGTCCACGCCGCAGTGGTGGCCGGGGCTGCAGATGGCGCACAGAGACCGGCGCACCTCGATCCCGGTGTCCGGGCCGGGGATCTTGGCCTTGATTTTCTTTTCCAGTTCAGTCAATGGAAATCCCTCCCAAAAAGTGGATGAAGCTGTCGGGGAAGCCGTTCTTCTGCAGCTGGCAGACGGCGGACAGGTCCGGCTTGGCGTGCGGATTCTCGATGGACTTGATGAAGAGGTTGCGCACCAGGCCGTTGCTGCCGGCGGAGCCGATCATGTTGATGCACACGATGGCGTCTCCCCGCCGGACCGCCCGGATGTAGTAGCGTTCGTCCTCGTACTCGTAGACCTGGTCGCTGTCGGTGCAGGCCGACACATCGCCCAGGCAGATGAAGTCATAGTCCAGATAGTGGGCCAGGTTGCACAGGATGTTGGCGTCGAACTCCGCCGCGCCGCCGGCCATGTTGGTGCCGGCCACGGCGCCCTGCTTGCAGGCGTTGTACCAGATGCCGATGTTGCGGTGCTGGCCGCTCTGGATGTCCACCGCCTCGCAGCAGTCACCGGCGGCGTAGATGTGGGGGCAGTTGGTGGCCATGCGGCGGTCCACCGTGATCCCCCGGCCCTGGGCCAGGCCGCTGTCCTTCAAAAAGCCGGTGTTGGTGCGCACACCGATGCACACCGCCACCAGGTCAGCGGAGAAGCGGCTGCCGCTCTGCATGATGGCGGTGAGACGGCCGTTCTCGTCGGCCTCAATGTGGTCCAGCATCTGATTGCAGGACACCGTGACGCCCCGCGCCTCCAGATCCTTCTGGGCCCGCTGGGCGGTGGAGGGGAAGGCGGCCACATAGAATATCCAGGGTGCGCCGTCCACCAGGGTGCAGGGGATGTTCCGCTCCACCACGTCCTCCACCACCTTGATGCCCACCCAGGAGGCGCCGATGACCAGGGCGTCCTTCACCTTGCCGCTGTCCAGTAGGTTCTTGAGGCCCACGGCGTCGTCCACGGTGCGCATCTTGATGACCCCGGGCAGGTCCAGCCCGGGGATGGGGGGCATGACCGCCGAGGCGCCGGTGCTGATGAGGACTTCGTCAAACGGCACCTCGCTGCCGTCGGAGAGCCGCAGGGTGCGGGAGTCGCCTGCCAGACCGGTGACGGGGCAGTTGGGGTGGAGCTCCAGGCGCAGGTCGGCGGCGATGTGCTCCAGATCTCCGAAGGGGAAGAGGGCCTCGTAGGGCAGGGAGCCCTTGACGTAATAAGTAGTGAGCATGGGGTTGTAGGGGGCGAATCCGGTGTCGGAGTACACGTGGATCTCCCCCGCCGGGTCCCGCTCCCGGATGGCCTTGGCCGCGTGGTAGCCCGCGCCGCCGAAGCCCACGATGGCATATTTTTTCATAGGTTCCTCCCAGAAATACAGGTTTCCCCGTGCCGCAGCACAGGAGAAGCCCAGCGACCGGCCCGGGGGCCGGCCGCTGGGGACAGACCGGGAAACTCAGCCCAGCAGGCCGGACAGGGAGGCGATATCCTCCACCGTCTCGATGCTGCACAGCACCTCCAGGGCCTTCTCAATCTCCTCGGCGGAGAGGGCGGGGGCGGCCTGGATGCGGAAGCGGTCGGCGAACTGCTCCCGGGTCATCATGTTGTCGGGGTGGCCGGGGTGGCAGTCCATGCTCTTCTCCAGGACGCGGCCGTCCTTCAGGCGGACGGTGACGTGCTTCATGGGGAAGCCGGTCTCCTCCCGGAACATCTTGAAGCAGGACATGGGGGACTCCTCCGGGGAGGGGCCGGGCTTGACCCGCTTGGCCAGGGCGATGGTCTTGGGGTTCTTCATCTTCTCCGGGGTGTACCAGTGGGCGCCGGGGTGGGGATCGTAGAGGTAGGAGGCCACCACGAAGGGGATGGAGAACTGGGCGTGGGTCACCGAGGTGAAGCCCTCGTCGGGGGCCCACATGCGGGCCTTCACCGGGGGATCGACGATGATCTCCTCCACGTCGTCGGGGCCGAAGCCGTGCTCCTGCACCAGGTCGTGGATGATCTCCAGGGGGGTCTGCACCCACATGTTGGCGGGCCAGTGCTTCATCAGGGTGCGCATGATGAGGTAGCGCTCCCCCAGGTCCTTGGTCAGCCAGGAGAGGTCGGCCTCGCCGGAGCGGATGGTGGTCTCGCCGGAGCCGTTGCTGCCGTCGTCGCCGCAGATGACGCCGGTGTAGCACCGGGGCTCATCCAGGGCGTCCCGGTTGTTGCGGATGCCCTTCTCCACCGCCTTGGCGATGCAGAAGCCGTCCCGGGCCCGGTAGCCGTGCTCGTAGTGGTAGAAGTCGGACATGGTGGTGGCGTGGTAGGCCACGGGGAGGGTGGAGCACTCACAGCCCATGCCGATGGCCTGGTTGATCTTGCGGGCGTCAAAGCCGTAGAGCTTGGCGATGGGGAGGATGCAGCCGAAAATCTGCCAGCTGGTCAGGCCCCAGCCCTTCTTCTTCCAGCGCTCGTCGGAGGGCTGCACCGCCATGGCGATGCGCTGGTAGACCTCGTAGCCCGCCACGATGGCGGTGATGAGGTCCTTGCCGCTCTTGTGGCGCTCCTCGGCGGCCAGCCAGGCGCAGGGAATGACGCCGGCGGCGGGGTGGCCGGTCCAGGAGCAGTCCTCCCAGTCCAGGGCGTCGGTGGTGGTGCCCAGGGCCAGCGCGGCGTTGATGGCGGCCATTTTGCCGCCGCCGCCCCAGACGGTGGTGGTACCGCCCTCGCCGCCGTTGGCCTCCCGGGCCATTTTAATCACTTTGTTGTAAATAGGGGTGCCCTTGGACGCCAGCGCCACGCCCACGGTCTGGAGAAGGATCATCTTGGCACGCTCCACCACCTCGGCGGGGATGTCCTCATACTTGAGGTTCTCCGCGTACTCACTCAGCTGCTGGGTGTAGGTGGTGGGGGTGAGGAAATGGTTGTCTTTATACAAGCGATTGTACCGCATACGCTACCTCCTGCTTCGGCAATGTTGTAGACCGGGCTTAGTGGAAGAACGAGGGGAGCACCGAGGCGTCCTCATACTCGTCCAGATGGCAGATGCACTCCAGCGCGCCCTCGGTCTGCTCCGGCGAGAGCACATTCCGGGTCTCCAGACGGAAGCGGTCCTTGAACTCGTCCCGGGTGAGCATGTAGTGGGGGTGTCCGGGGTGGGTGAAGGCGCTCTCCACATACTCGGTGCCGTCCTTCATGCGGACGATCATGAACTTTTCGGGGTGCTTGCCGTCGATGAGGTCCTTGATGAACTTCATGCCGGTCATCTTCACGAAGCCGTCGGCCTTGACCTTGTTCATCAGCGCCACAATCTTCGGGTCCTTCATGGTCTCGGGCTGATACCACACGGCGCCGGGCTCGGGGTGGTACATGGCGCAGGCGGCGGCGTAGGGGATGGAGAACTGGGCCTGGGTGATGGACTCGTAGCCGGTGTCGGAGTACCAGTGGCGGAAGGCCACGGAGGGGCGGATGATGATCTCTTCGATGTCGTCGGGGTTGAAGCGGTTCTTGGTGACCAGACGGGAGGCCAGCTCCGCGTAGGTCTGGACGAACACGTTGGCGGGCCAGTGCTTGACCAGCAGCATGTCCATCATCATCCAGTGCTCGCCCAGCTCCTTGGTGAGCCACTCGGGCTCCTGATAGCCGCAGTGGACCAGGTAGGCGGTGGGGTCGTCAAAGGCATCCTCCATGTTCTCGATGCCCTCGATGGCGGTCTTGACCATGGTGATGGTGCTCTCGGCCCGGAAGCCATAGAGGTAGTTGAGGGAGTCGGACATGGTGATCTCGTGGACGTTGGCGGGAATGATGGCGCAGGCGGTGCCGATGCCGAACACCTGATTCATCTTCTCCTCGCTCAGGTCCAGCAGCTTCATGAGGACGGCCAGGTTGCCGAAGATGTTGTAGCTGACGATGTTGCTCCGGCCGGCCAGGGCCACCCGCTGGTAGACCTCATAGCCCGCCACGATGGCGGTGAGCATGTCCTTGCCGCTCTTGTGCAGGACCTCGGTGGCGATGACGGCGGTGGGGATGACACCGGCGGAGGGGTGGCCGGTGACCGAGCAGTCCTCCCAGTCCAGGGTGTCGCCCATGGTGCCGGCGGTGAAGGCGGCGGCCTCCCAGCTCACCTTGGCGCCGTCGGCCCACAGGGTGGCGGTGCCCTCGCTGCCGGGGGACATCTCCTTGGAGATGGCGATGGCGTCCTTGACCTGCTGGAGCTGGGCGCTGCACAGGCTCACGCCCACGGTCTGCATGACCATCATCTTGGCCTGCTCGATGACCATGGGGGGGATGTCCTCATAGCGCAGGGTTTTGATGAAATGACACAGCTGCTTGGTGCGGTCGGTGGTGATCTCATGTACGTTGAAACCCATATCGGATCCTCCTTTTGTCGCTTGGGGCGCTGGCTCAGATGGTGAAGAGCTTGCCCAGGCCGGGCAGCTTGTCGTTGACGCGGCTGTGCCGCAGGCAGGCCCAGAGGCTGGCCTGGTGGCTGGTGATGACCGGCATGCCCAGGTCCTCCTCCAGGATCTGCACCAGCTCCATGGTGGCCAGACCCATGCAGCTGAGGAAAAAGACCTCGGCGCCCTCGGTCTTGAGCTTCTTGGCCTGGCGGTAGAGGAAATACTTGCTGGGGTGGCTGAACTCGCCCACCTTGTTGAAGCCCACGCCGGTGATGGAGGTGACCTCCAGACCGTTGTCCTCCAAAAACTTCTTTTCCGCCTGGTTGGTGTCCTCCGGATAGGGGGTCATCACCACGGTTTTATTGAGGCCCAGGGCCCGGAAGGCCTCCAGCACGGCGGTGCTGGTGGTGAGGCCGGGGCAGCCGCTGGCCCGCTCGATGCGCTCAATGCACTCCTGGTCAAAGCCGTAGCCCTTGATGCAGCTGCCGGAGGTGCAGCCGAAGAGCACCACGTCGTGGGGCTTCTTGGCGTACATCTTGGCGGCCTCCTCCAGCTGGTCGGAGAGGTAGATGAGCCCCTCCGGCGTGGGGCCGGGGAAGGAGAGGCGGGTGCTGTCGAAGGAGACGCCGTAGGGGGCGTATTTGTTGAAGGCGTATTCCACCTGGTCATCCAGGGGGGCGATGACGCCGATCCGGGCCCGCAGGCTGTACATGCCATCTCTGTAATACATCGAATCAACCCTTTCCTGTATGATCAAAGCGTGAACAGCTTGCCCATCTTGGGCACCACCGCGCCCACGCGGCAGTGGCGCAGGGCGCTCCACAGGGTGGCCTGGTGGCTGGTGACCACCGGGACCCCCAGGGCGGTCTCCAGTTCGTCCACGATCTCCATGGTGCTCAGGCCCATGCAGCTCAGGAAGAAGGTGTCGGCCCCCTTCAGGTCCATCTTCATGGCGTTGCGGTAGAGGAAGTACTCGTCACAGGCCTCCATCTTCCGCCCGTCGCAGCGGACATAGCTCACGTCCATGCCCACGATATTGGTGACGGCAAAGCCGTTATCTTCCAAAAATTTCTTCTCCGCGTCGTTGGTGGCCTGGGGGTAGGGGGTGAGGACCGCTACCTTTTTGCTTCCCAGAGCCCGCAGCGCCTCCAGCACGGCGGTGCTGGTGGTGAGACCGGGCTTGCCGCTGGCCCGTTCGATCTGGCGGATGCACTCCTGATCCCAGCCGAAACCCTTGATGCAGCTGCCGGAGGTACAGCCAAAGACCACTAGGTCGGCGTCGTAGTTCTTATAAACTGCGGCGGTGGCCTCCAGCTGGTCGGTCAGAATGGCCAGCCCTTCGGGGGTGGGGCCGGGGAACTGGATCTTCATGGAGGAGAAGGAGACCCCCTCCGGCGCATAGATGTGGAATGCGTGCTCGGCATTTTCGCTGATGGGGGTAATGAGACCGATCTTCGCTCTCCAACCGTACATGTGCACATCTTCCTTTCTCTTAGGCGGTCGCGTACAGACAGCGGCACAGCAGCAGGACGTCGACCTCTCGTTGCATCTATTAAATACCAAGTGGGCCGGACCTGGCAATTTGGGTTTTTTGCTACCCAATACCCGGAATTCGAATGGCGGTTTCCAGTACTTCGGCTTGTCCCTGGCCGGAAAAACATGCTACCATAAACCTGCACAGCAGACCGGGCTGCCTCCGAGGCAGCCCGGTGATTTCAGGACAAGATGATGGCCTCTCTGGATCAATGAGACGAGAAAGGAAGGATCCCATGTCCCATCCAGTGACGACGGCCAAGAACGGCTATAAGCCCATCCAATATGTCCACATCGCCATTACCCTGCTTCTGATGTTCGGTTTTGGCTTTCTGCCCCCCTTTTCCACCCTGACCCCTGTGGGCATGAGGCTCCTGGGTGTATTTCTGGGCGTCATCTACGGCTACTCCACCTGTGAGGTGATCTGGCCGTCCCTGTTCGCCTTCATCGCCTTCGGCCTGAGCGGCTATGTGGATATGAACACCGGTATCGCCTCCATGCTGGGCGGCTCCACCGTGTTCCAGATCATCACCCAGTACTTTACCGCCGGCGCCATCGTGATCTACGGCTTCGGCAAGTGGTTTGTCCGCTGGTCCCTGTCCCAGAAGGTGTTCAAGGGCAAGCCCCTCTTCTATACCTGGTGCTTTATGTTCATCTTCATGTGGACCGGCATCGTCATCAGCCAGATCCCCATGGCTCTGCTGCTCTACGCCGTGTGGGGCGACATCGCCGACTCCTGCGGCTATGAGAAGCACAGCACCTTCCGCTACTACGGCTTCGGCGGCATTCTCCTGTCTCTGATGATGGGCGGCGCCATGATCCCCTACAAGAGCTGGCAGCTGGGCCTGGCCAACACCTGGCTCCAGGTCACCGGCGGGGCCATCAACCTGGGCTTCATGTTCCTCATCACCGGCATCTGCGGTACCATCATCATCACCGCCTATGTGCTATTGGGCGCCAAGCTCTTCAAGGTGGACTTCAGCATCATGGAAGGCTTCAATGTGGAGAAGCTGGGGGAGGAGAGCAAGCACCTGCGCCCCCGCACCAAGCGCATTCTGGTGGTCTACCTCATCACCATGCTGCTGGCCATCTTCGCCGGTACCTTCCTCAATAACCCCCTGTCCGACTTCCTCAACAACACCCTGACCACCGGCGGCCTCTACTGTGTCTGCTCCGCCATCCTGATGGTCCTGCCCAGCGGCGAGGGCGATGGCCAGGCCGCCATCCACTTCAACGACATCAAGCACTCCGACTCCGCCGTGAGCTGGCCCGTCATCCTCATGTGCGCCGTCACCATCCCCCTGGCCACTGCCCTCACCAACGAGGCCACCGGCGTGTTGCCCTGGCTCACCGGCATCTTCACCCCCATCTTTGAGGGCCGCGGTCCCGTCTTTATCCTGATCTTCACCATCGTCGTGATGCTGATCCTCACCAATGTGGGCTCCAATATCGCTTTCGGCGGTGCCATGATCCCGGTGGTCTCCCCCTTCGTCATCGCCTCCGGTATGAACCCGGTGGTGGCCGGAGCTGCCCTCATCTGGAGTGCCAACATGGGCCTCATCCTGCCCGGCGCCTCCGCCCCCGCCTCCATTTTCCACGGCCGCAGCGAGCTCCCCAGTGCCAAGCTCCGCACCCAGGTGGTGCTCTTCTCCGCCGCGCTGCTGCTGGTGGTGTCCATTGTGGTGTTTACGGTCTTTTATCTGCTGACCGCCTGATTTTAAAAGGAGATGTTTCCAACTATGATCGAGCGTATTACTGTCATCGGCGCCGGTTCCACCGGCCATGCTGTGGCCGGCGTTATGTCCATGCGGGGCTTTACCGTGACCCTCTACGACCATGAGCGTTTCCAGAAGGAGCTGGACGCCGTGCGGGAGCTGGGCTTCATCCAGCTGCGGGGCAAGATCCGCGGCATCGGCAAGCCCGCCTGCGTCACCAGTAACCCGGCTGAGGCTATCAAGGGCGCGCAGGCCATCTTTGTGGACGTACCCTCCGACCGCCACGAGGAGGTGGCCCGGGCCATCGCCCCCTATCTGGAGGACGGCCAGCACATCCTCATCATCCCCGGCAACCTGGGCTCCTTCGTGTTCCGGAAGGTCTTTGACGAGCTGGGCGTCACCGCCAAGGTGACCCTCACCGAGAAGGAGGGCAACTTCTGCCCCTGCCGCCTCTCCGCCCCCGCCGAGGTCACCGTGGGCCTGCCCCTGAACCTGAAGGGCAAGGTGGCCTCCCTCCCCGCCTCCGATACCGAGCGGGTGCTCAAGGACCTGGAGGGCGTGGTGGAGTACAGCGCCAACCGCAACGTGTTCGAGGGCGTCATCAACGCCGGCAACGTCATCAATCACATCGCCAGCACCGTCCTCTCCGCCGCTGAGATCGACCACAAGGGCGAGAAGTACTCCCTCTTCAAGTACGCCTTCACCCCCGCCGTGGTCCACTGCATCCGCAAGATCGCCGCCGAGCGGGCCGCTGTCATCGAGGCCATGGGCATGACCGTCCACGGCAATCCCACCGGCATGATCGACAAGGTGCTCCACCTGGAGGACCACCCCGAGGTCCACGTCTTTTACGAGTACATGGACGGCCCCTACGCCCTGGATCACCGCTACCTCCACGAGGACTGCGGCTGCGGCGGCGCCTTCGCCCTGTCGGTGGCCAAGCGCCTGGGTCTGGAGATGCCGGTGCTGGAGTCCTTCCTGGGTGTGGCCGGCGCCATCAACGACCGGGACTATATCCACGGCGGCCGGACGCTGGAGAATCTGGGCTTCCCGGCGGAGATGACCCTGGAGGAAATTTACGAGAAGATCTCCTGATCCATACGGCTTATCCAAATCCCCCCGCACAGCCTCTCAGCAGGCTGTGCGGGGGGATTGTTTTTTGGATAGAAAGTGCGGGGGCGTGCATTGGCAGCCCAGAAAAAATCCCCTTATGAGGGCCCGGTTGATACCGGGTCCCCATAAGGGGAAAGGAGTGGTGAAGTGTGATTCAGTGTTCCTCCAGCCAGCGCTTGGCCAGGTAGGCCATGGCGGCAGTTCCAATGTACAGGGGCTCTTCTTTCAGGAGCACTTTGGGGTTGTGCATGGGATATTGGGCGCCCTCTGCCGCGCTGTTGACGGCCAGGCCGACCTGGATACCGGGTACTCTGGCGAGAACATTGCCGAAGTCCTCGGAGGCCATACCAGGCTCTCCATGCTTTTCCGCGACGCCGGCCTCTCCGACCAGCTCGCGGAAATAGCGCAGCGCATCCGCGCGGACAGCGGCATCGTTGTAGAGAGGGGAACAGCCGCCCAGTACGGTGAAGTCCACATCGGCCTGCAGCGCAGCGCCTACGCCGGTCAGAATGGCCTCCATGCGCTTCAGACAGCGCTGGCGGACCTGTTCGTCAAAGGTGCGCAGCGTGCCTTCGATGACTGCCGTATCCGGGATGATGTTCGGGGCCTTGCCGCTGTGGAAGGAGCCCTGCGTCAGAACCGCGGTGTCTTTGCTGCCCAACTCACGGGCGTTGATCTGCTGCAGCGCCACCAGGATATGGGCGGCCACTGCGATGGGGTCGATGGTCTGGGAGGGGTAGGCACCGTGGCCGCCCTTTCCGTGTACCGTGATGCGGTAGCTGTCACAGGAGGCCAGGGCGGCGCCTGCATCTGCGATGGACAGGGTGCCGCTGGGGAAGGGAGCCAGCCCGTTGACATGCAGGGTGATGGCGGCGTCCACCTTGGGGTTTTCCAGGACGCCGGCCTGGAGCATGCGCTCGGCACCGAGAAAGACCTCTTCGCCGGGCTGGAACATCAGCTTGACTGTGCCGCGGAGCTCGTCCTCGTGGGCCTTGAGCAGTGCGGCGACCCCCAGGAGCATGGCGGTATGCATGTCATGGCCGCAGGAGTGGGCACAGCCATTTTCGCTGGCAAACGGGAGCCCGGTCTCCTCCTTCATGGGGAGGGCATCCATGTCGGCCCGGAGGAGGATGCAGGGCCCCTCCTTTTTGCCGCCCAGCAGGACCACCAGACCGCTGTCGCAGATCTCTTCCGGGGTACAATGGAGCTCGAGAAGCCGTTTTTTCACATAGGCCACCGTTTCCGGCAGCGTGCCTCCGACTTCCGGGTGTGCATGAAGCCAACGGCGGTCCTGGACCAACCGTTCCTGGAGCTCCTGCGCTTCTTTCAGAAAGGGATTCATCAAATGACACCTCCTAAAGAATCAGACGAAGAGGGTTATTTCTGCTCCGCGCGGTCCTCACGGGCTCCATTGACGCGGTAGACGATGTAAGCGATCAGGATCGTGACGGCGATGGAGCTGGTGGTACCGAAACGGCCCAGAATGGGGGCGATACCGGTCTGGACGAGGATGAAGATGAGCACGCCGGGAACGATCCAGCGCAGAGTCTTGAGCACGCCGTACTTGCTGACGCGGAAGGACAGCAGAGCGCCGATCAGAGAGGGGATCACGTAATTGAAGGCGTCCAGGACCACAGCGGGGAGCATGGGGATGAACCAGTTGCCCAGCAGGACGACCACGAGCAGCAGGAGAAGGTTCACATATACCGACACCGCCACGGCGATGGTGGTAATGATCTGACCCTTGGGGGTGGTGATCTCCACGTTGTAGATGTTCTGCACCGAGCGCGCCACAGGCACGCGGATGTTCTTGGTGTTACCGGCAAAATAGCTCATATAGAGCGAAGCGGCGCCGATGACGGGGAACCAGGTAAAAGGCTCCGCGATCCACATGCCCACAAACATGGAGGCGATGCTGGCTGCCGCCGCAATGTAGGTGGAGGCGGGCAGCTGGAATCCCATGACAAAGTAGAGGAACAGAATGGGCAGGAAGGAGAGGAAAAAGGCGATGACCATGGTGGAACGGCCGATGACATGGACTTTATCGCTATACGTCGTGTTGAAATCCTGGATGACCTCCGGGCTTTCCTGTACAGAAGTATTGGTATTCTGGCTCATATGGGTCCCTCCCGTTCAGTTCATGATAAGATGAGTCAATTCGCCGCCGATCATGCCGCAGACCATTGCGATGGCCATGGTCCACTCTTTCAGCTTGGGGTGGTTGCTCTTCTGGGCGAGGACTCCGACGCCCAGCGCACAGAAAAGACCCACAATGATGGTGACCGTGTTGGGAACGCTGGCGCTGCCCTGCTCCAGAGCCCAGTAACCGATAAAGCCCATCTCAGCACCCATACTCAGCATGGGGATAAAAGAGCGCTTTTTCTGGGAGGCCTTGATCATGGCCTTGTCCAGCGGCTTGCAGGTGATGAGCAGGTGAATGAAATAGGGAGCGCTGGCGATGGTCATGCCGAACAGGGCCACTGTCATGGCCGCCTCGGTAAAGTTGGCGTCGCCAAAGGAGAGACCCATGGACTCCACGGCGATATTGGCGTTGAGAAGCTCAAAGTCGGCAGCACCAATGACGCCGCAGCGCATGAAGGTGACCACAGAGCCGACAATCGGAATCAGGGAGAGGACGACGACCATAGCGGAAAAGGCAGGGCCGATGGTCCCAACGGCGCTGGTTTTTACCGCTTCGCGCAGTTCAGCCGAGGTGTAGAGTTGGTGCTTGCGGTTGAATTTCAGAGCATGCCGCAAAAACAGAGTCGCCTGAAGTACGACAAACAAAATCAGAATAGCGGCAAAGGGCAGAATAAGGGTGTTTACTCTGCTGACAGGATCTGACATAATAACTTCTCCTCCTTTGTGAGCTGCGTGGGGATATTTCTGGGACGATGTCCGATTCCCACACCGTTTCTCCCTTTGCTGTCCGGACAGCAGGTCGATTGCTTGTGATTCTATAACAGCATGGCCATGCTTGTTACCCTTGACACGTGGGTACTGCGACCCAGAGGCGGTGTTGTTTTCATCCGAGGAGTTCATGCAACATTGCCGGAAGAGAGGTGGTATACAAGTTTGATAATAGTTAAGCATACAACTAGAATGGTGTCAAAATCTGAAATTTGATATCCCATATCAGAAAATATTGTAGCCAAGGAATGAGTTGATCAGCAAAAAAAGTCGTAAAATATAAAAAGGTAAGAAAAATAATCGGAATTCACGATCTTTGCTGGAATTTACAATCCAATCTGAGCAAGGTATAATGAGGAACAACGGATACGTCATACAAGCGATCATGGAGAAGATTTGGGATGAAATTGGAAATTTTTCGCTATATATTGGAGGTGGATCGCCTCCATTCCATCTCGGCGGCCGCCCGGTCCCTCCACATCCGGCAGACCACGTTGAGCGCAGCGGTGAAGAGTGTGGAAGAGGAGCTGGGCTATCCCATTTTTCAGCGCACGCCCAGCGGGGTGGCGGCCACCCAGCCCGGCGAGCAGTTTCTGGCCCTGGCCTGGGAGATCCACATCAAGTATGAGGAGCTCCTCCGCCTGAAGCAGCGCACCACCGAGGGGGGACCTACTGTGCACCTGCTGCTCCCACCGTCGGTGATGGCCTGCCTGCCCCTGCCGCTGACCCGGCTCTACGGCCAGTTTGAACTGCGGGGCAATCTGAGCTTTGAGGAGTGCCTGAGCGTGGAGGTGGGTAACCGGATTGCGGCGGGACATGCCAATCTCGGTCTGGCCTATCTGACGGAGGAGAACATCCGCCAGTACGAGGCTGAGACGGCCAGCGGGACTCTGCGCCTTCAGCGCCTGCTGTGGGACCGCATTGAGCTGCTGGTGGCCAGGACCCACCCGCTGGCCGGACTGGAGCGGGTGGATATGGACCAGCTCTACAACGAGCGCCTGGCCACGGAAAAAACAGTGCGGGACGACGCGATCCTGGGCAAGCGGCTGCTGAAATGGAACAAGGTCACCAAGTTCACCGATGTGGATCTGATGAAGCAGGCTATTCTGGAGCAGCAGATGATCGGGTTCCTGCCCCGCTACACGCTGCTCTCCGAGGGCAACGCCTCCGAGATGTCCCGCTTCTCGGTGGTGCCGGTGGAGCACACCGAGCGGGAAAATCGCCTGGCCCTGTGCCTCATCCAGCGCGAGGAGCGGGTTCTGGGCTACCAGGAAAAGATTCTGAGCTCCTGTATTCAGGACTATTTCAGTCAGTTCTGCCGGGAGCACCCGGGATTCGGAGAGGAGGGCGTGGAGCATGCGGATGGAGCATCTTCAGTACCTGATCGAGATCAATAACTATCACTCCATATCGGCGGCCGCCCAGGCCCTCTACCTGAGCCAGACCACCCTCAGCGCCATTCTGAAAGGGGTGGAGGAGGAGCTGGGCTTTCCCATCTTCCTGCGCACACACAACGGCGTACAGCCCACCACCGAGGGGGAGGAGGCCCTGGCCCTGATCTGGGAGATCCTCTCCCGCTATGAGGAGATTCAGGGCCTGGGCGGGGCGGATACCTCCCGGCGGCCGGTCCCCATCCTCCTCTCGCCCACCATCAACGAGGCCCTCAGCCTCCCCCTCAGCCGCCGCTTTCTGGAGCGGGAGCCGGAGGGCAATCTGGAGTTCCACATCGAGGTGGGGGACGAGATCGGTAACCGCATTCTGAACAATGACGGCAACATCGGCGTGACTTACTACACCCAGCGCCACCTGGAGGAATACCGGGCCATCGCGTCCAAATACCAGGTGGAGGTGGAGGTCCTGTGCCGGGATAAGCTCTACCTCCTCATGCGCCGGGACCACCCGCTGGCCGGGCGGCGCAGCATTTCGGTGGACGAGCTGTGTGATCTGAATTTTGCCATTCTGGCCCATTTCAACACCCAGGAGGACTCCATCGCCCAGCCCCGCTACCTGGGCCACGGCAACCGCTACACCACCTTCCCCAATGTGACCCTCCTGAAGCGGGCGGTGTGCAGCGGAAATGTGGTCTCTCTTCTGAGCGGCTATGCCATCCAGCACGGCAGCGAGAACTGCCCGGAAGAGCTGCTGGGCATTCCCCTGACCGGCACCCGAGAGGAGAACGCCATTCTGATGTGCCTCATCCACCGCCCCGACTCCAGCGTGCGCTACCAGGAAAAGGTGGCCATCCAGTGCATCAAGGAGCATTTCGCAGCCCTGGACTGGCGAGAGAGCACCTGACCACAAACGCCCCCGATCCCACGGCCTGGGATCGGGGGCTTGCTGTTTTGGGGCACGTTCCGGTGGCGAAACGGGCAGAATTATGCTATTCTAAAAGAAAGGAGAGCATCTGTGTGATCCGGACCTGCTGCGGGAGAGGAGCCGCAATCACACCTCACCCCAGGCCGCGTCGAAAGAGATGGAGATCATCTTCTGATCCCGCTCCACGCTGTAAATGGGCAGCTGTCGGGTGGTGGCGGACACTCCCACCACCGCCGGATGGTTCACCACCGCGAAGATGGCGCAGGCGGCCAGCGCGCACAGGATCAGGGTGACCACGCGGCGGCGCAGGATGATGCATTTCATAAGCGTACCTCCTCAAAGCACTTTTTCTTACGATATGTGCGGGAAAAGAGGGTTAGCACCGGGAGAGAGGGGGACAAACCTGGCTGACTGCGCAGAAAAAACACGGAGAAAATTCCGTCTCCGTACTTGACAGGCGGGCCGTTCCATTGTATATTGTCCATAAGAAAAAGACGAAAAAACCTAGAATGTTTATGATAGGAGGACATAAAGATGCAAATGATGGACGCATTGGTCAAGACCGCCCCCGGTGTGGGCCTGGAGCTGCGCCAGGTGCCCGTGCCCGAGCCCGGACCCGGCGAGGTCCTCATCAAGGTGCACAAGACCGCCATCTGCGGCACCGACGTGCACATCTACAACTGGGACCCCTGGGCCCAGCTGCACATCAAGCCCCCCATGGTCATCGGCCATGAGTATGTGGGCGAGATCGCCAAGCTGGGCGCCGGCGTCACCGGCCTGACCGTGGGCCAGCGGGTCAGCGGCGAGGGCCACATCACCTGCGGCCACTGCCGCAACTGCCACAACGGCAACATCCAGTGGTGCAAGTACACCAACAGCGTGGGCGTGGACCGGGACGGCGCTTTCGCCGAATACGTCTGCATCCCCGAGTCCAACGTCATCATCATCCCCGAGAACCTGCCCGAGGACGTGGTGGCCTTCTTTGACGCGGTGGGCAACGCCACCCACACCGCCCTCATGTGGAACCTGGTGGGCGAGGATGTGCTCATCACCGGCGCCGGCCCCATCGGCATCATCGCCGCCGGCATCTGTAAGTACGCCGGTGCCCGCCGGGTGGTCATCACCGACGTGAACGACTACCGCCTGGAGCTGGCCCGCAGCATGGGCGCTGACGCCGCGGTGAACGTGGCCCGGGAGGACCTGAACGCCGTCATGCAGAAGCAGGGCCTGGTGGAGGGCTTCGACATCGGCCTGGAGATGAGCGGCAACGGCAGCGCCCTGGACCAGATGGTGGGCGTCATGCGCAACGGCGGCAAGATCAGCCTCTTGGGTATCTCCAACAAGCCCGTGCCCATGGATATGAACAACATCATCTGCAAGGGCCTGACCCTCCAGGGCATCTACGGCCGCAAGATGGACAACTGGCACCAGATGTCCTACATGGTGCAGGGCGGCCTGGACCTGAGCCCGGTCATCACCCACCGCTACCACTACACCCAGTTCCAGGAGGGCTTCGACGCCATGAACAGCGGCAAGTCCGGCAAGGTCATCCTGGACTGGACCAAGTAAAAAAGGAGGATACGGGCCATGAAATCCGCACTCAAGCAGTATCAGGCCACCCTGGAGCAGATCCGCCAGGAGGGCACCTACAAGAACGAGCGCATCATCACCACCCCCCAGCGCTCCCGCATTGACACCACCGCCGCCAAGCGGGTGGTGAACATGTGCGCCAACAACTACCTGGGCCTGTCCGACCGCCCCGAGCTCATCGAGGCCGCCAAGGCTAGCTATGACCAGTGGGGCTTCGGCCTCTCCTCCGTCCGCTTCATCTGTGGCACCCAGGCCATCCACAAGGAGCTGGAGCAGAAGCTCAGCGAGTTCCTGGGCATGGAGGACGCCATCCTGTACTCCTCCTGCTTCGACGCCAACGGCGGTCTCTTCGAGACCCTGCTGGGCCCCGAGGACGCGGTGATCTCCGACGAGCTCAACCACGCCTCCATCATCGACGGCGTGCGCCTGTGCAAGGCCAAGCGCTACCGCTATAAGAACAACGACATGGAGGACCTGCGCCGCCAGCTGGAGGACGCCCGGGACAGCGGCTGCAAGGTGAAGCTCATCGCCACCGACGGCGTGTTCTCCATGGACGGCTACATCGCCAACCTGAAGGGCATCTGCGACCTGGCCGACGAGTTCGACGCTCTGGTCATGGTGGACGACAGCCACGCCGTGGGCTTCATGGGTGAGCACGGCCGGGGCACTCCTGAGCACTGCGGCGTGATGGGCCGGGTGGACATCCTCACCGGCACCTTCGGCAAGGCTCTGGGCGGCGCCTCCGGCGGCTACACCGCCGCCCGGAAGGAGATCGTGGACCTGCTGCGCCAGCGCAGCCGCCCCTACCTCTTCTCCAACACCGTGGCTCCCGCCATCTGCGCCGCTACCCTCAAGACCCTGGAGCTGCTGACCTCCTCCACCGAGCTGCGGGACCGGGTGCATGAGAACGCCCGCTACTTCCGCGCCGAGATGGAGAAGCTGGGCTTCGACCTGCTGCCCGGCGAGCACCCCATCGTCCCCGTCATGCTCTACGATCCCAAGGTGGCCAATGAGTTCGCCGCCCGGATGCTGGAGAAGGGCGTCTACGTGGTGGGCTTCTGCTATCCCGTGGTGCCCAAGGGCCGCGACCGCGTCCGCACCCAGATCTCCGCCGGTCACACCAAGGAGGATCTGGACTTCGCCGTAAAGTGCTTCGGCGAGGTGAAGAAGGAGATGGGCCTGTAAGGCAAAATCTGACTGAAAAAATCCCACGCACGGCCCATGCAGAGACCGTGGTCCGGTTCGACCAAATTTCTTCAAATGTATAAAAAACGCCGCCTGCGGTTTATTCCGCAGGCGGCGTTTTTTGCAGTACCGAAAAGAAGCGTCAATCAGGCCAGATCCAAATAGAGAGCGGCCAGCTTCATGGTGTTCAGAAGGCCGTGGAGGTGGGTACGCTCCATGCCGTGAGAGCCGTACACACCGGGACCGATCAGAGCGGCAGGGGTATCGTGTCCGCTGTGCCAATAGGCACTGGCGTCCGAGCTGTACCGGGGGTAGATGTCCAGTGCGAAGTCCACATTGTTTTCCTCCGCCAGCTGGACCAGACGGGAGACCATGCCGTAGTCGTAGGGGCCACAGCTGTCCTTGGCGCAGATGGAAACCTGCTCCTCAGTACAGGTCAGATCATCACCCACGCAGCCCATATCCACCACCAGCAACTCTTCCACATCCTCAAATATGGCCGAAGCGCCGTGGCCCACTTCCTCGTAGACTGTGAAGGAAATTTCAGTATGGAAGCGGGGCTTGACGTTGGCGTCCTTCATCAATTTCAGGAGGGTGATGAGCAGGGAGACACTGCCCTTGTCATCAATAAAGCGGGACTTCAGATAACCGCGCTCGGTAAAGGTAGTCTTGGGATCGAAGCAGATAAAGTCGCCGGGACGGATGCCCAGAGCGAGCACGTCTTCCTTGGAATGGACAAGTTCATCCAGAGTGACCGCCATGTTCTTTTCGTCCCGGGGACGAGTGGAGGCGTCCGGAAACACATGAATGGCGGGGGAGAGGGAGAGGATCGTGCCGGTATAGCAGGCTCCGGACTTGGTATAGATCCGGCAATATTCACCCTCCAGAGAGGGGAGCAGAGGGGCGCCAAGGGCGGTAAACATCAACCGGCCCTGGTCGGTGATGGAGCGCACCATCAGGCCGAGGGTATCCAGGTGCGCGCACATTCCCACGCGGCGGGACTCATCCCGGCCCTCGATGGAGACGACCAGATTTCCTTTTCTGGTACGGCGGGTGGGGTAGCCGATGGACTGCACCAGCGCTTCTGCCTGATCCAGGGCGGATTGGGTAAATCCGGTAGGGCTGTCAGCGGACATGAGGGTGTGCACGGTTTGTTTTAGAAAATCAATCCCACTGTCAAAGTTCATAGAAACCTCCTATTTTTTCTGTTTGGTGACCTCATTATATGAATTTGGTGAACAAAACGAGGTATGAAATAAAGTGCACAAAAAAATCTGAAGAAACTTTCTATATTTGTTGAAAACACAATCGAAATGTGGTATATTAATGCCAACAAGATTGTAGATTGTATACAATCTTCTTTTCTAATCTACATCGAAGCATGGTAAAAGTCAATATACAAAACAAACTTTCTATAAAAATGCAAAGATATATAGGGGAACAGCAAAAATGGCTGAAATTCAGTTTAAAACATTACGCGAGCGGGTAGCGGATGCAATTCGGATGAAGATTTTGAGCGGCGAACTGCAGCCCGGAGCCCGGATCGTGGAGCAGGATCTCTCCAATGAGCTTGGCGTGAGCCGGGCGCCTGTGCGTGAGGCCCTGCGGCAGATCGAGGAGGAGGGCCTGATCGAGTACACCCGGAATGTGGGGTGCTCGGTCAAGCGCGTGACCGATGTGGACCTCTATGAGATCTATCTGCTCCGCGCCACCTATGAGATCCTGGCGGTCAAACTTTGTGAAGGAAGGCTGGCACCGGAGAGCCTGCGGCAGATGGAAGAAGCCCTGGAAAAAATGAAAACTCTGGAGGAACAGGACTTCCACGCCTCGATCTCCTATGACAATGACTTCCACGAGGGAATTATCCGTCAGGTAGGACTGCCGCGGCTGGCGAAAGTGTGGAGCCAGCTCAATTCCGGCAACATCATCACCTATTATACCGGTAGTACGGACCATGCAGCTTCGACCAAGCGGCAGTATCCCATCCATAAAGAACTGTACGACGTGTGCTGTACCGGAAATATGCAGGACATCTGCGATGCGATTATGGACCACTACATGCTCACTACCCGCCGCCGTATGGTGGAGCAGGGCATGGATGCGGAGCATTTCCAATTTGGGGTCAAGATTCGGTTGTAATTCACGGCAAAGCGGGATCCCCGCGCCAGTGGCTGCACCGGTTTTGGTAAGTAGCAATCAGAGTGATGAAAGGGGAAAAGAACATGAAAGCAAAACGACTGTTAACCTCGCTCCTGGCCCTGGCTATGATAGCCGGTCTGACCGCCTGCGGCGGTGAAGACAGCGGCACGGCGGAGCAGACGCTGGTCACTTCCCTGGCGGAGGAGCCGGCTACCCTGGATCCGTCTCGGTGCAACGATGTGGTAGGCGACACCATTCTGATCAATGTCATGGAGCCTTTGATCCGCATTCAGGAGAACGAAAACGGCGAGAATGTGCCCACTGGCGCCGGCGCAGAGCGCTGGGAATCCAATGAGGACGGCTCGGTGTGGACCTTCTATCTGCGGGACAACACCTGGAGCGATGGTGAGCCGGTGACCGCTGAGGACTATGTCTATGGTATCCAGCGCATCCTGGACCCCGAGGTGGGCTCCCCCATCTCCTTCCTCCTGTCCGACTGCATCAAGAACGGCAACGCCGTCAACCTCGGTGAAATGCCGGTCAGTGAGCTGGGCGTGAAGGCTCTGGATGAGAAGACTCTGGAGATCACCCTGGAGGGCCCCACTCCCTACTTCCTGTCCCTGGCCTACAGCAAGGCCATGTACCCCGCCCGTCAGGATATTGCAGAGTCTCTGGGTGACACCTATGGCGCCGATGCCGCCGGCCTGGTCTTCAACGGGCCCTTTGTGGTGACTCAGTGGACCCACAACTCCCAGTTTGTGCTGGAGAAGAACGACTCCTACTGGGACAAGGACAATGTGTCTCTGGACTCCATCACCTATATGATCATGGGCGATGAAAACTCCCGCTACAACTCCTTTGAAAACGGCTCTCTGGAGATCGTCACCGTGGGTCAGCCTGAGTGGATCGACCGTTTCAACCAGAAGGACAACGTGACCTTCACCGAGTATGTGACTCCCTCCGTCCGCTTCCACTTCTACAACACCCAGGATCCCATCTTCCAGAATGAAAACATCCGCAAGGCCTTTACTCTGGCCCTGGACCGGGACGACGTGGTGGAGACCATCTATCACGGGACCATGCTTCCCTCCTACAGCTGGGTGCCCCAGGGCGTGGCCAGCGGCGAGACCATCTCCGACTACAGCAGCCGCGGCACCGCGCCCCTGACCACCCTCATTGAGGAGAACCCCGACGCCAAGGCCCTTCTGCTGCAGGGCATGGAGGAGCTGGGCCTGGGCTCTGATCCCTCCACGCTGGACATCACCTTCTCCTTCGGCGGCACCACCCAGTGGCTGCGCAACTACGGCGAGTACCTCCAGGCGGTGTATAAGGAAGCTCTGGGCGTTCAGATCCAGCTGGAGTTCAACGAGTGGGGTACCTTCCAGTCCCTGATCAACTCCGGCGACTATCAGGTGGGCTATCAGGTCTGGTCCATCGACTACAACGACCCCATGGCCATGCTCTCCCTGTTTGTCTCCACCTCCAGCGCCATCCCCACCGGCTGGTCCAATGAGGAGTACGACGCTCTGGTGGCCCAGGCCGGCCGCGAGATGGACGACGAGGCCCGTCTGGCCCTCTACCAGCAGGCGGAGAACATCCTGGTCCATGACGCCGGCATCGTCTGCCCGGTGGTCAATGAGACCGTGAACCGCTTCCACTACAACTACATTCAGAACCTGCCCACCAACTACTTCTCCAGCAACAACGGCGGCATGAAGTACGTGAGCATCCAGCAGGATTCTTAACTGATTGGCTGAACTCACAAATGGGCGCCCGGTCTCCGGGCGCCCATTTGAATAAAGCACCCCCAAAGAAAACCACCCTATGCCGAACTGTTCATGGGAGGACTGGAATGTTAAAGTTTGTACTCAAACGGGTCTTCTACATGCTGTTGACCTTGTTCATCATTATCACGGTCACCTTTTTTCTGATGCACAGCATCCCGGGTGACCCTCTGGCCAGCATGGCCCGGAATCTGCCGGATCAGACACGGGAGAACTATTATGCCAAATACGGTCTGGATAAACCGGTTTGGGAGCAATACCTGATCTTTATGAAAAACCTGGTCACGAAGGGTGACCTGGGTGAATCCATCCGTTACCCGGGCCGTAGCGTCTCGGACACGCTGGCCACCAACTCTCAGGTCTCGGGTACCACGGGAGGACTGGCGCTGCTGTTGGGCATCGCCATCGGTGTGACATTAGGAATCATAGCAGCGCTGAACAAAAATAAATGGCCCGATTACTTGGTGATGTTTATCGCCATTCTGGGTATCACAGTGCCGGTCTTTGTTCTGGCGGCGCTGCTGCAATATTTCTTCACCGTGCAATTCCACCTGCTGCCCACCACAGGCTGGGGCAAGCCATCCAATCTGGTGCTACCGGTGATCGTCCTGAGCTTCAACACCATCGCTACCTATGCCCGGTATGTGAAATCCAACATGCTGGAGGTGATGAACCAGGACTACATCCTGACAGCGGAGGCCAAGGGTGTCACGCCCTTCAACGTGGTCAAGAACCACGTGCTGCGCAACGCCTTCCTGCCCTGCATCACCATCCTGGGCGGTCAGATCGCCAGCGTGTTCACTGGCTCCTTCATCGTGGAGCGGATCTTCGGTATCCCCGGACTGGGCTTCTACTATATCTCGTCCATCAATGACCGGGACTACACCATGATCCTGGGAACCACCGTGTTTTTCGGTGCGCTTTTCGTGATCGCGCAGCTTTTGATCGATATCGTATACGGAATTCTGGATCCTCGTATGAGGATCAAAGCCAAGGACTAAGGGGGATCGAGCGATTATGGACGAAACGATGGTCAAAGAGCCCATCCCAAAGGAAAAATTTCAGGTTATCGGCACCGATGACTTCAGCGGAGATGTGATCGCCCGGCCTCAGATCGGCTACTGGAAGGACGCCTGGCGCCGCTTCCGGGAAAACAAGATTGCTACCGTCTCCCTGGTGGTACTGCTTCTGATGATCATTATGGTCATCATCGGGCCCTACATCAACGGCATCAACTACGAAGACATTGATCAGGGGGCCCTCAACCAGGCACCCAGCGCGGAGCACTGGTTCGGCACGGACGCCCTGGGGCGCGACCTGTTCTCCCGTGTGTGGCAGGCTGGCCGGGTCTCCATCGCCATCGGCGTGGCCGGCGCCCTGATCAGCACCGTCGTGGGGTGCCTGTACGGCGGCATTGCGGCCTATTTCGGCGGCGCGGTGGACACCATTCTGATGCGTATTGTGGAGGTGCTCTTCAGCATCCCCTATCTGCTCATCGTCATTCTGATTTCGGTCATCACCGACAGCCACAGCATCTTTACCCTTATGCTGGCGCTGACACTGACCGGCTGGTGCAACACCGCCCGTCTGGTGCGTGGACAGATGATGCAGCTCAAGAATCAGGAGTTCGTGCTGGCGGCCAACGCCCTGGGCGTGAGTCCCTGGAAGATCATTGTCAAGCACCTGCTGCCCAATACTCTGGGCGTCATCCTGGTGGCCATCACCTTTGATATCCCGGGCTATATCTTCTCCGAGGCCTTCCTGAGCTACCTGGGTCTGGGCATTCAGGCTCCCAACACCAGCTGGGGTGCTCTGGCCTCGGCCGCCCAGCAGACCTTCGCATTCTATCCCTATCAGATGTTTTTCCCGGCGCTTCTGATCGCGCTGACGATGCTGTCCTTCACCCTGCTGGGTGACGGACTGCGGGACGCGCTGGACCCGAAGCTGAGAAAGTAGGAGGAAACAGCATGGAACCGATTTTGGAAGTAAAAGACCTCCACGTCTCGTTCAATACCTATGCCGGGGAAGTGAAGGCCGTCCGCGGTGTCAGCTTCACGCTGAACAAGGGAGAGACCCTGGCCTTCGTGGGCGAGTCGGGCTGCGGCAAGACGGTGACCGCCAAGGCGATCCTGCGCCTGCTCAAGCCCCCCTTTGCCGAGATCAAGGAGGGGTCCGAGATCCGCTATCAGGGCCAGGACGTGGTCCATATGGATAAAAAGACCCTGAGCAACTACCGCGGCGAGGAAGTGAGCATGATTTTCCAGGACCCCATGACCTCTCTGAACCCGACCATGAAGATCGGCAAGCAGATCATGGAGAGCCTGAAAATCCACAAGCACCTGAACAAGGAACAGGCCCGGAAAGAGGCCATTGAGCTGCTGCGGCTGGTGAACATTCCCAGCCCGGAGACCCGGGTGGACAGCTATCCCCATGAGCTCTCCGGCGGCATGCGCCAGCGCGTGATGATTGCCATCGCCCTGGCGTGCAGCCCCAGCATCCTCATCGCGGACGAGCCCACCACGGCTCTGGACGTGACCATTCAGATCCAGATCATGGATCTGCTGAAGGACCTGAAGACCAAGCTGGGTACCGCCATTATTCTGGTGACCCACGACCTGGGTGTAGTGGCCAACTTCGCCGACCGGGTGCAGGTCATGTACGCCGGCCAGGTGCTGGAGCGGGGCACCACCCGGGAGATCTTCCAGGACAGCCGCCACCCCTACACCTGGGCGCTGCTCAGTTCGGTGCCCACACTGGCCAAGGAGAGCAAGCAGGAGCTCTACGCCCTCAAGGGCACGCCTCCTGACCTGATCCTGCCCTTGAACCACTGCCCCTTCGCGGCGCGGTGTGAACACTGTATGCAGATCTGCAAGGAGCAGATGCCTCCGGAGACGGTGCTCAGTGAGACCCACAAGGTCTCCTGCTGGCTGCAGCATCCGGACGCGCCCCGGACGATCACCTTTCACGGCAAGGAGGCACGGTCATGAGCGAGCAGCAGAACACCCAGAACATTGTGGAGGTCACCGACCTGTGTAAATACTTCCGCGTCAGCCGCAAGGCTACGCTGAAGGCGGTGGACCATGTGACCCTGAGCATTCGCCGGGGCGAGACCCTGGGCTTGGTGGGTGAGTCGGGCTGCGGCAAGACCACCTGCGGCCGGACCATGATCCGGCTCTATGAGCCCACCTCCGGCACGGTCAAATTCAACGGCAAGGACATCTCCAAGCTCTCCGGCAAGGAGCTGCTCCAGTTCAAAAAGGACGCCCAGATCATTTTCCAGGACCCCTATGCCTCTCTGGACCCCCGTATGACCATCGGTGAGATCATCACCGAGGGCATGAATGTCCACTACCGCTACTCTGAGGAGGAGAAGCGCAAGCGGGTCCACGAGCTGCTCAACCGGGTGGGCCTGACGGCGGACTACGCCAACCGCTTCGCCCACGAGCTCTCCGGCGGCCAGCGCCAGCGCATCGGCATCGCCCGGGCCCTGGCGGTCAACCCCCAGTTCATCGTGTGCGACGAGCCCATCTCCGCCCTGGACGTGTCCATCCAGGCCCAGGTGGTCAACCTGCTGATCCGGCTTCAGAAGGAGGATCAGCTCACCTACCTGTTCATCTCCCACGACCTGGCTATGGTTAAGCACATCTCCGACCGGGTGGGCGTTATGTACCTGGGCAACCTGGTGGAGCTGGCCAGCAATGTGGAGCTCTACGACCACCCCCTCCACCCCTATACCAAAGCGCTGATCTCGGCCATCCCCACCGCCGACCCGGAAGAGGATATGAGCAGCAAGCAGATCAAGCTGGAGGGCGAGGTGCCCAGTCCCATCAACCCGCCGGACGGCTGCCGCTTCTGTCAGCGCTGCCGTTACGCCTGTGAGCAGTGCCGGAAGGAGACGCCGGTCCTGCGGGAGGTCCAGCCGGGCCATTTCGTGGCCTGTCACCGCTGTGAGGAGCTGGATCAGAGCCAGAAGAAGTAATCCCATTGGAACAATGGTCAACTGCCCCTGCGCACAGAGGGAAAGGAGGTTCATGCTGCGCGTCAGGAACAAGAGATGTGAAATGTGAGTCGTTGAATCAAGCAAGGAGTGAAAGAATGAGCGGTAAAGGAAAACAGATCCTCAGCGGTGTACTGGCACTCTCTCTTGCAGTGGGGCTGGCGGTACCGGCAAGCGCGAACACAGTTGCATCGGAAACCGACAAGACGTCGGAAAACGCAGTTCATCCATCCGGCCTGGTAGGCTTCGACGGGGAATACGCGCTGTCCGGTGACGGGAGCCCGGTCTCCATCATCGTGGAGCTGGAGCATCAGCCGGCCGCTCTGGTGCGGGCGCTGCAGGAGATGAGCGGTATGGGCACGCTGGGGGCCTCCCAGGGAAATCTGGAGGCTCAGGCGGAGCAGGACCGGGAGGAGTTCCTGGACGCGCTGAGCGCGATGCCGGCGGCGCAGTCCGCTTCGGGCAGTGAGGTGGAGATCACCTATACCTATACCAATGCCATCAACGGCTACGCGCTGACCGTGCCGGACACGCTGGTTCCCGAACTGGCGAAGCTGGAGTGCGTGTATGCCATTTATCCCAATGAGGAGATCCAGCTGGATCTGGACGAGGAGCTGAACGAGACCTACACCATCGGGGTGGACCTGGGCAGCTCCGCCGGCGACGGTGAGACATCGGCAGAGCCCATCGGCATGCTGGCCAGCCGGAATTACTATGAGACAGAGGCCCTGAACGAAGCCGGCTACACCGGCGCCGGGGTGACGGTGGGCGTCATCGACTCCGGCATCGACTATGAGCACCCGGATCTGGCGGCAGCTTTCTCGGACAAGATGCCCGGTACCGGGGAAACGGCCCCCGATGACTTGCTCCTGAACGGCAAGTTCTATGGCCGCAACTACATCAAGAATGGCCGCGAGGCCAACGATCCCATGGATGACCACGGCCACGGCACCCACGTCTCCGGTACCATCACCGGCCGGGGCGAGGATGCCATCTCCACCCGGGGCATCGCGCCGGAGGTGACCCTGGTGGGCTATAAGGTCATCACCGCCAGCGACTCGGTCTCCTCCAACAACCTCATCAAGGCGATGGAGGATGCCTGCAAGGACGGCTGTGACATTCTGAACATGTCCCTGGGCTGGAGCAACCAGAACGGCCCCATCCATGTGACCACGCTGGCGCTGAACAATCTGGCGCTGCAGTATCCGGACACCCTCTTTGTGGTGTGCGCGGGCAACAACGGCTCTGCTTCCTACACGCTGTGGTCGCCCTCCACCTCTCCTCTGGCCTTCTGCGTGGCCAATGCGGAGATCCCCTTCCTGCGCTATCACTATGTGATCCACCGCACGGAGGACGTGGAGAGTGTCTACGACACCCAGATCCGTCTGGTGCGCAATGACTGGAGCAGCACTGCGGAGTTCGACGACGCCAAGGGGGTCTACCTCCTCCAGAGCGGCGTGGATGAGGACCCGGATTGCTACTTTGCGCCCAGCGAGACGGGCACTTATCAGATGCTGCTCCTGCCGGTGACTGAGCCGACTGAGGACGGCAGCAATTGGGACAATCTGGCTACCGGTACCCAGGAGGAGCTGGACGCCTTTGCCGAAGCGAATCCGGACTGGGACTGGACCAACACCATGGTGGTGCTCAAGCGCGGCCAGAACTTTGACGACACGGTCAAGCGCCTGCGTGCGCTGGGCGGCGGTACCGTCGTCGTGATCAACACCGAGGGACGGGATGACGCGGATATCTCCTACTATCAGTCCCCCTTTGAGAACTATCTGCCGGTCTTTACCGTGGGCTATGAGGATGGCCTGGAGCTCATTGAGGCTCTGGAGCCCGGTCAGGCCTGCGAGGTCAACATCCCCGCCATTGAGGAGCCCACGTCTGAGCCTCACATCTACACTGGCAGCTCCCGCGGCCCGGTGGAGTCCACCTATGATGTGCGGCCTGACATCGCCGCCTCCGGCACCAACGTCCTCTCTACCGTGCCCAGAACGTACTTTGATCCGGATCTGGAGACCCATGAGCACAGCTACGCCTCCATGACCGGTACCTCCATGGCGACCCCCCACATCGTGGCGTTCGCCGCGCTGCTCAAGCAGGAGCACCCCGAGTGGAACGCTCTCCAGCTGAAGGCACATCTGGCCAATACTGCCAACCCGGATGAACTGGACACCGAGGACCGCTATCTGAGCGTCTACGACCAGGGCTCCGGTATGGTGCGCCCGGCGGATGCTCTGGCCAACAGCGATTTCTATGCCACGGCCAGCAACCTCAACGCCTATTACCGTACCGATACCAATGGTATTGCCAACGACGGCGCCGTGGAGGGCACTACCATCAGCTTTGGCGTCGTGTCCAACTATGCGGAGACTTCCAAACTGGTCCCTGTGACGGTCTATAATGACGGCGCCGATGCTGCCGAGTTCTCGGTGGAGATCCGCACCACCCAGGCGCTGAACGGCGTGTCTGTGACGGCAGCCAGCGATTCCGTGACCGTGGAGGGAGGCAGCCAGGTCAGCTTCGATGTGACCGCCGCAGTCTCGGCTGAGGCAGAGACCGGCTTCTGCGAGGGCTATGTGGTCCTCACCGAGGCGAGCTCCGACATCACCCTGGTCCTGCCCTTTGCCATCTACGTCAACAACCAGCCCGCCGATGAGGGCGGTGCCTTCAACGAGGACTTCACCTTCACCCAGGTGGCAGTTCTCTCCAACGGCGAGCACAGCCAGATCAAGGATATCCCCAATTACAGCAGTTTCGACTCCCTGCTGCACTATCAGTTCGCCAATTCCTACGATATGCTCAATCTGCTGATTGGAGATGCCGAGGGCAACCCGATCGGCCTGGCGTATCCGGAGACGATCACGGACACCAGCGTGGGGGATAACTGGTATTGGTATGGCACCTTTACGGGCTCCTATTACCCCTATGATGAGAGCGGCCACCCCAGCCAGACCGCTCAGCCTCTGCCTGAGGGACAGTACCAGCTGCTCTTCCAGGCCAAGAAGCTGGACGGCAAGGAGGACGTGCACGCCGTGCCGTTCGTGGTGGACAATACCCTGCCGGAGCTGACCCTTTCTGACAGCAGCGGGTCTACTTGGTACTACACCAATGAGAACGGCTATCTGGTTCTGAGCGGTCGGATCTACGACGCAGCTACTGCTGAGATGCAGGCCGACGGCCTCAACTCTACCGTGAACCAGCGTATCTTTGGCAAGACGACCAGCCAGCAGGACAATATCGTGGTGGTCCAGATAGGAGACGCTTACTACCGCGCCACCATTCAGGAGGACGGTACCTTCACCGTCCGCATCCCCGACAGCGGTACTCCCGTGGAGAGCGCCACGGTGTACTACGGCGACCACTTCCTGCCAGTGGGCAGTGAGGCCTATGCGAATGGCCAGCGCTACGGCTGGAGCGAGGAGCAGGCCAGCAAGGACTTTGATCCTCAGCGCCTGAGCTATGAGCAGTGGGGCCCCCAGGATGCCGGCGACAAGGTGCCCTGGATGTTCCTGTATGCCTATCGCGCCGCCAATATGGACTCTATGCAGGTGACCATCTCGAACAAGAGCACCACTTCCGGCGGCGGGAGCAGCTCTGTGACCCGCTATACCATCCAGGCCCAGGCCAGCGAGGGCGGCACCATCTCTCCCAACGGCTCGGTTCGTGTGGAGCGTGGCGATGACCAGACCTTCACCATGAAGGCGGAAGAGGGCTATGTCCTGTCCGACGTCCTGGTGGACGGGAAGAGCGTGGGCGCCGAGGAGCGCTACACCTTTGAGAACGTGCGCGCCAATCACACCATTGAGGCGGTCTTTGAGACGGACATCGGGGAAGGCGACACGCCGCTGGCCAGCAATGTGTTCCAGGATCTGAACAAGGATGCCTGGTATGTCGATGCTGTGAACTATGTGTACGCCAATGGACTGATGAACGGCACCAGCGAGACCACCTTTGCCCCCAACACCAATCTGACCCGCGCCATGCTGGTTCAGATCCTGTACAACCTGGAGGAGAATCCGGCCGCTGGTACGGCTTCCTTCCACGATGTGGCCTCCGATGCCTGGTATGCCGACGCGGTGGCCTGGGGCACCCAGGCTCAGATCATCAGCGGTGTGGGCGGCGACCTCTTTGCCCCCAACGCGGATATCACCCGGGAGCAGGTGGCAGTGATCCTATACCGCTATGCCCAGTACAAAGGCTATGATGTGACCGGCGGCGCGGACCTTTCCGCCTACGTCGATGCCGACAGCATCAGCACTTGGGCCCTGTCTGCCATGCAGTGGGCCAATCAGAAGAGCTTCGTCACCGGTACCAGCGCCACCACCCTGGCTCCTCAGGGTGCGGCGAGCCGGGCACAGGCGGCTTCCATGCTTATGCGCTTCTATGAGAGCGTGGCCGTGGAGACTGAGTAAACAAAACATGTGAGTTCAGGGCGGTTCCCGCCAGATACGGCGGAGAGCAGACTGGAGTCAGACGAAGAACGAGCGGCACAGCCAAAGGCTGTGCCGCTCGTTTGGTTTTAGATGCAGTTGGTGGTATTGAACACGGTAAGGTTTACGGTGCGGACGGGGATTTTTATGTGTGGGGGAGGGGCGTCAGCGACCGGCTGCCAGGCCCGTAGGCCATGCGGTAGAACCGGCAGTCGCCGCGGCAGCTTTCCAGTGCCGCCCGGGCCTGGGGGTACTCCTCCGGCGGGAGGCGCACCGAAAGTCCGCAGCTGACCGAGATCTCCCGGGGCGTGGGCATGATGTGGGCGGTAAGACCGGCCCCCTCCAGGGTCCGGCGGGCCTGAACAGCCCCCAACGCGCCGTCAAAGGCGATGAGACAGTAGATATGTTCCTCTTCCATGCCGCGCCGCCTCCCGCTGCGGCTCCATCAGCTCGCCTGGTGATAGGGCGCCACATAGACGCCGTCGCCGGTGTAGGGCTCGATGGGGCTCTCGGTGGTGTTGCCACCCTCCATCCACTTGTCCACGGTCTTGCCCACCGTGCTCTCGTGGTCGATGCCGTCGATCTCCTCGGCCATGTACAGCCAGTCGGCGTAGCTCATGCCGATGGGCTGGACCTCGTCGATCTTCTCCTCCGCAATGAAGGTATCAAAGTCCTCGATGCCGCACTTGTCCAGCCAGCTCAGGTCCATGAAGCCATCCACGTCGGTGACCAGAACGCGCTCCTCCTCGGGCACGCCCAGCTGATCGTACCAGGTCTCGTAGTTCTCCATGTTGCTCTCGTCGATGGTCCAGCACAGAGTGCGGCCCTCGGCGTTGGTCTTGAGGTACATGGTGCGCAGGCCCACGTCCTTGGAGGTGCCGAAGGTCTCGGCGAACATCTCACCGGCGCTGTAGGGGTGCTGGTACATGTACTTGATGGCCAGGCAGTGGGCCAGCACCAGACGGGTGGTCAGCTCGGGGTGGGCCTCGGCGAAGTCGGCGTTGATATAGTAGCCGCAGTGGATACCCCAGCCGGTGGACTTGTCCTCCTTCACGTCGGCGTGCCAGGCGGTGGCCAGGATCTTGCCGAAGCCCTCCTGCTCGGCGATGGAGGCGTAGGGGTCACAGCAGGTGAAGATGTCCAGCTGGCCGGCCCGCAGGGCCATCATGGCGTCCTCGTCGCCCATGCTGGAGCCCTGGTAGTAGGTTCCGATGTCGGAGGGGATGCCCAGCTTGTCACAGATCTCCAGCCAGAAGGTGCTGTACTGGGAGTCGGGGCCCATGTCCAGGGTCTTGCCCACCACGTCGTCCAGGGACTCCACGTCGGGGCTGACCACCAGGTACATGGCACCGCCCAGGTGGGAGCCGGCGGGCATGATGACCTGGGCGCCCTTGTTGTAGTTGTTGATGAGACCGCTGAAACCGGCATAGCCCACCACCATGTCACCGGAGGCCATGGCAGAGGCCACCTGGCTGGTCTTGGTGATGTTGACGTTCAGGCCCAGGGCCTCATAGAGGCCGGTGTCCTGGCCGATGATGGCCGCCACCATATGGTCACAGTTGTTGTAGCCCATTTCGATGACGTAGTCCTTGTCGGCCTCGGGGATTTCGGGCAGGTTGTCCACATAGGGGGCGATGGCCTCCTGGGGGTCGTATTTGACCTCCGCAGTCTGTTCGGTCTCCTGGCCGCTGTCGTGACAACCGGCCAGAGCGCCGGCCAGCATGGCGCCGGCCAACAGAAGAGACAGTGTTTTCGTGTACTTCATGGCGGATCCTTCCTTTCTCCAGTTACAGATGCTGCCTTTAGGTGGCTTATCCTTCGCTGTCGCTGTGGAGGGGGATCTCGGTGATGACCTCGCCGTCCATCCACTTCTCCACGTTCTTGCCCACTTCGCTGCTGTGATCGATGCCGTCGATCTCCTCCGCCTCATACAGCCAGTCGCTGTACGACATGCCCACGGGGAAGTTCGCGTTGATGCCGGCCTCCTCCAGGAAGGTGTCGAAGCTCTCGATGCCGCAGCTCTCCAGGAAGGACAGATCAAAGATGCTGTCGCTGCCGGAGGCGACAATGGAACGGTTTTCCTCGCTGATGCCCCAGTACTCCTGGTAGGCACAGAGGTTGTCGATGTTTTCGCCGCTGATCTCCCAGTTTAGGGTGCGGCCCTCGGCGTTGGTTTTCAGGTACATGGTGCGCAGGCCGGCCGCCTCGCTGGTGCCGAACTCCTTGGCGAACATCATGGCCGCGCTGTACGGGTGCTCATACATGTACTTGGTGGACAGAGCGCTGGCCAGCACCAGGCGGGCGGTCAGCTCCGGGTGTTCGTCCACAAAATTCTGGTTGTAAACTTCGGTGCAGCACACGCCCCAGCCGATGCCCAGCTCATTGGACAGGGAGCCCCAGGCGGTGTTGATGATCTTGCCGTAGCCCTCTTCCTCCGCACGGGAGGCATAAGGGTCTCACACAAAGCAGCCGTCAATCTGATCCGCCTTCAGGGCGGTGACGGCGTCGCTGTTGCTCATGCTGACTCCCTCATAGGAGCGGTAGTCCGGGTCCATGCCCAGCTCACTGCTGAAGCGCAGCCACTCGGTGCTCTCCATGGAGGTCTCGGTGACGGTGAGGGACTTGATCTGGTCCAGGGAGGTGATCTCATCCCGGACCAGGAAGTACCGCGCGCCGCCCAGGTGGGAGCCCACCAGTCCGATGAGGGGAGCTCCGGCGTTGAAGTTGTTGATGGCGCTCTGGAAGCTGACGTAGGCGCAGTCCATATCCCCGGCGATGAGGGCGTTCATGGCCTGGCCGCTCTTGGTCACGTTGACGTTGAGCCCCAGGGCCTCGTAGATACCGCTCTCCTGGCCGATGATGGCGCCCACCATATGGTCGCAGTCAAAGAAGCCCATCTCGATGACAAAATCTTTATCCGCCTCGGGGATCTCGGGCAGATTCTCCAGGTAGGGCGCCACGGCTTCGTTGGCGTCAAATTCCACATAGCTGACGTTCAGCTGCGCGTCCTGCTCACTGTCGTGGCAGGCGCTGAGCAGCCCCAGCGTCAGTGCGCCCGCCACAGCCAGCGCGGTGAGGTTGTGTAGGTTCATGTATTGCTCCTGTTCCCTTCTCGTGTCTTCTCTTGCGGCTGCCGCCGCGGGCTTTCGGCCTTCCAAGCGAAAGCCCCTCCTGCTCCCGGACCGGGAGCTGTCCATTGCGGCCTGAACGGGACCGCCGTCCCGCCCCTGGAATTACCGCTTCCAGCGAAGCAGTATACCCTCCAGCACCAGTACGACGCGATCCATCAGGAAGCCCACGATGCCGGCCATGATCATATAGGCCATGATGGCGGTGGTGTCCAGCTGGACCTGTGCGTCGTGGATCAGAAATCCAAAACCGGTGGTGGTCGCAATGAACTCGGCTCAGACGACCGCGCCCCAAGCGCTGCCGATGGAGACCCGCAGGCCGGTGATGAGACCGGCCATGCTGGAGGGGAACACCACGTCGGTGATGGTCCCCAGGGTCTTGGCGCCCATGCTGCGCACGGCGTTATAGTAGTCGGGGCTGATGTCCTGCACCGCCACCACGGTGGAGAGCAGGACGTTGAAGGTCGCCTGGAATGCGATGATAAAGATGGTGGGGCCGTCGCCCAGGCCGAACCACACCACGGCCAGAGGCACCCAGCACATGGTGGGGATCTGGCGCAGGGAGTTGATGAAGGGGGCGATGGTGTACATCACGGCCTTGGAAAAGCCCATGGCCACCCCCAGAGGGAAGCCGATGACGGCGCCCCAGAACACGCCCACGGTCACCCGGCGCATGGTGATGTACAGGCTGCGCCAGACGTGCATGTCGGTGAGCGAGTAGCCGATCTGCCCCAGGATGTCCTCGATCATGGGGAAGCGGAAGGAGTCGTCCACCGCGTGGGCCGCCACAAACCAGATGGCGATGAGGCAGGCCAGCGAGAGGACCAGACTGCCGTAGTAGCTCACCCAGCTCCGGATGGCCGCGCCCATCCGCTTCCCGCCGGAAGGGGCGATAGCCGGGGTTCCGCCTTCGGAGCGGGGTGTTTTGTTACGCTTCATGCTCTCAGAGCTCACTTCCTTCTTCGCCGCGTCCGCCGCGGCAGGGTAGCCCGGCCGGGCCGCCGGCCAGCCGGGACATACAGGATGCCTCCTGTCTTCGCCCAGACCCCCGGGCGGGGGTGGGGCGGAAAGCCTGCTCCCGAACCGGGAGCTGTCCATTGCGGGAGCTGCGGACCAAAGTGTCCGCGGACGGTTACCGCTTCCAGCGAAGCAGTACGGTCTCCAGCAGCAGGACGATGCGGTCCTGCGCGAAGCCCAGCACGCCCACCAAGATCATGTAGGCCATGACCGTGTCGGTCCAGAGCTGACTCTGGGCGTAGCTGAGGATGAAACCGAAGCCGTCACTCGTCGCAATGAACTCCGCTCACATCACCGTCATCCATGCGCCGCTCAGGGCCATGCGCATACCGGTGATGAGACCGGACATACACCCCGGGAACACCACATCCACCAGCACATCCTTGTTGGTGGCGCCCATGCTGCGCACGGCGTTGTAGAAGTCGGGGCTGATCTCCTGCACGCCGGAGATGACGTTCAGGATGACCACAAAGACCGCGTTGAACGCGATGATGAAGATGGTAGGGCCGTCGCCCAGGCCGAACCAGATGATGGCCATGGGCACCCAGGCGGTGATGGGGATCTGCCGCAGGGCGTTGATGTAGGGGGCCAGAAGGCGCATCAGGAAGGGGGAGAACCCCATGGCCATCCCGATGGGGAAGCCGATGACCACCGCGATGCCCACGCCCTTGAGGACCCGGACGAAGGTGATGAGGAAGTTGGTCCAGAAGTAGGGGTCCACCAGCGCCTCAAAGAGCCGGGCCAGCACGTCCTCGATGTAGGGGAAGGTGGCCACGTAGTTGACCTTGTGGGCGGCAAAATACCAGATGAGCAGCAGCACCGCCAGGCAGCCGGCGAAGGCGAAGTAATAGACCACCGAACCGAAGAGGTTGCGGAAGTTGCGCCGGTCGCCCAGCCGCACCGAGGTTTGCATGCGCTGTAAATCTCTTTGACCTTGATCCATAATGCTTTGCAATCGCCTCGTTTCCGATGGAGATAGGGGCTGTTACAGGGTGATCACCTGGTCGATGTTGGCCCCGGCCAGCGCGGTGTACACGTTGGGGAAGCAGCCGATGCCGGCGGGCGCCACCAGCTTGTCCTCGATCTCCCGCTGGATGCAGCAGCGGTCGCAGGCCATGAGCAGCATGCCGGTCTTTTCGGACAGGGCGGCCAGACGCTTGGCGATGTCGTTGCCCTCCACCAGCATGTAGCAGTTGTCAAAGAAGAACATCATGCCGGCCACCTCAGCCACATGGGTCCCCTGCTCCAGCTGGGGGATGATCATGTTCTCCAGGATCTCCCGGGCGTGTTCGGATTCAAACAGATACGCGACTTTCATTTTCGTTCCCTCCATAGTCACTGGGTTTTGGGTTCTCTATCAGGTCACGGCCGGACGGGCTTACAGCTTGTCGTCCAGGTCGTGGCACTGCCGGGTCTTGCGCAGAAAGTTCCTGCGCTCTTTTTTGGGCGCCGACGTCTCCTTCTCGGTGCCCAGGATGCTGCGCCCCTCGGTGAGGTCGGCGCCGGTCTCCACATTCTCGATGAACTTCATGAGGTCCTTGTCCTCATCGTTAAAGACCTCGCCGTTGAGGGCGTTCTTCAATACCTCGGTGAGCTGGTCCATGTACTCGTGGTACCGCTCGGAGGTGCGGTCCCGGGGGCGGGGCAGGTCGATCTTCACGTCCGCCATGATGCGGCCGTGGTCCCGGGACATGACCACCACCCGGTCGCTGAAATAGATGGCCTCGTCCACGTCGTGGGTGACCATCATGGTGGTCACCTTCCGCTGCTGGAGCATGGCCTCCATCTGGATCTGGAGGAGCTTGCGCATCTGGAAGTCCACGGCGCCCAGAGGCTCGTCCATCAGCAGGATCTCCGGGTCGCAGGCCAGGCCGCGCAGGATGGCCACGCGCTGCTTCATGCCGCCGGAGAGCTCGTAGATGTAGCTGTTGGCGCTGCCCTCCATCTGGGCGATGGCCAGCAGCTCCTTGAGCCGCCGCTCCCGCTCGGCCTTGGGGACGCCCTGCTTCTTCATGGGGTACATGATGTTGTCCCCCACCTTCAGCCAGGGGAGCAGCGCGTAGTTCTGGAACACGAAGGCCCGGTCGGGGCCCGGCTTGGTCACGGGCTTGCCGTTGACCAGCACCTGGCCAGAGTCCGCCTTCTGGAAGCCGGCGATGATGGTCAGCGTGGTGGTCTTGCCGCAGCCGGAGGGGCCTACCAGGCTGACAAACTCCCCGTCGTGGACCTCAAAGGAGATATCCTTCAGGACCAGCTTCTTCTCTTTCTTGTTTCCCTTGGCGGAAAAGGTTTTGGTGATGCCCTGCACAGAGATCGACATAGTTTTCCATTCCTCGTTTCGTTTCTCGTGGTGTCCAAAGGGGCCGGTTCACTCCTGTCCGGCCTCCGGCAGGTACAGGAATTTCAGATTGACGGAGTCCCAGAAGGCGTCGTCCATGCCGTAGAGGGCCTGGAGGTTGGCCTTGTCGTTGAGGGCTTCCGCCGTCTCGTTGTAATACTTCAGAAAGGTCTGGAACTGGGGGGTGTCCACGATCTCGTCCCGCACCACCAGACAGTAGGACACATAGTCCTGGTCGCAGACCCGGGTGTACTGGTACTCCGGCATCTGGAAGGCGCGGGCGATGTCCATCACCGCCCCGTCCACCTGCTGGTCGCCGAAGGCGTACAGGATGGAGGTGGAGGAGACCTCCTCGATGCTCTCCACCCACGGGTACTCCTCCCGTACCAGCTCGGCCAGATGCTCCCGCTTCATGGGGATGGCCATGGTGCGGATGTCCTCCGGGTCGGTCCAGTAGCCCAGCACCTCGCCGTTCATGACCACGGGGCTGTAAATGGAGAAGCCCTCGCTCTGGTTGACGATGGCCATGGAGATATGGCTGCAGTAGAAGCCCAGGTCGATGTCCTGGGTCAGCAGGGACCACTGTCCGGCGTTGGAACAGCAGTCGATGAAGAGATAGGAGTCCAGATCCTCCCCGCCCGCGTGGGTCAGGCCCTCCTGGCCGTCGGCCTCGTAGCGCTGGAGGATCTGCTCCATCAGCCGGCCGGTGATGTCGTCTCCCACGCCCACCACCAGCGTCTCGTCGTCCGCCGGGCGTTTTCCCTCCCGGGGCAGGACAAAGGCCAGCAGCAGACCCAGGACCAGGGCGGCGCTGAGAAAGATCGCCCCCCGTTTCATGGCGTTCAAGGTGTGCGAGCCTCCTTCCCGGTCAGCAGCAGTCTTCCATATCCTCGCCGAACAGGTTGATCAGCTCGCCGTCGATGATGCGGTAGATGGCATAGCCCACCTCACCGTCCTTCTCGCCGGTGACGACAAACTCCATCTCGCCCTCCTTGTCCATGTTGAAGAAGCGGATGGCCTGGTTTTCGATGGGGGCGCGGGTGGGCTCGGTGATGTCGTAGGTGCCGTCGCCCCGGTTGATGAGGGCCACCATCCAGTTGATGACGCCCTCCTCCGGGTTGTGGTAGAGCACCACCAGGTCCTTCCGCCCGTCGTCGGTGAGGTCCTCCTCACAGGCCAGGAAAATCTCCCGGCCGGGTACTTCCTGCTGGAAATAGAGGAGCGCCTCGTGGTCCTCCGGCACCGACTCGGCGTATTGGAGACGGCTGCTGCTGTTCTGCTTTTCCTCCTCCAGGGAGTAGATGTACTGCCGCAGGAAAAACACCGCCACGACGGCGGCCAGGATCAGCAGGAGCCGGGCCCAGAGGGGGAAGGAGCGCTTTGCTTTGCTGTTGTTCGTCATTGCATTCACCGCCGTCATACGGTCTCCGCGTCCCGTCGGGCGGAGAGCTTGCGCAGGCGGCTGCGCAGGGCGCTGAAGCCGGCGTAGAGGGCGTAGCACACCAGAAGGCAGGTGCAGACATACTTGAGCCAGTCAGGGCCGTTGTGCATCATGGTGTTGGCCGCCGAGATGGAGTGGGTCACCGCGTCATAGTTCAGCACCGGCACGAAGTCGGGGAAGAGCTGGTTGGTGAGATAGCCCACGAAGTTGGAGATGAAAACCACAAGGCCGAAGTACATCAGCATGGCCCGCTTGCCAATGGTGCGGTTGATGGTGATGAGCTCGGAGATGTTGGTGGCCGCGCCGGCCATCAGGAAGGTAATGGCCACGCCGGGGGCGGCGCCGCTGGCCACGATGGCCGCGATGAAGGGGATGTGTCCCACGGCGCAGACGTACATCACGGCGGCGATGACGGTGATGCCCAGCAGGGAGATGAAGCTGGGGTCGCCCAGGTAGCGCTGGATGGCGGTCTGGGGGAAGATGCTGAAGATCAGCGCGGCGGTGAGCATGCCCAGCACGGTGTACTTGCCGATCATCAGGGCCAGCTCGCTGAAGGACCAGCGCAGGCCCATCAGGATGCGGCGGGGCACCGAGGGCTTCTCCATCTCCAGCTGGATGCGCTGGGTGCCGTTGTCCTCCCGCTTCAGATAGAGCTCGTCCCCTGCGAAGTGATTGGCAACGAGACCGATGATCATGGGCGCCACGAAGCCGGTGATGACGTACACGGTGGCGATCTCCGGGCCCAGCAGGCCATAGCAGAGGATGATGGCGATGGGGTTGATCATGGGGGACGAGGTCATAAAGGCCAGCGTGGGCCCCAGATACGCCCCCGAGTGGTACAGGCCGATGCCCAGCGGGATGCTGCCGCAGCTGCAGATGGGGATGAGCATGCCTGTCAGGGTGGCCCACAGCACGCCGGTGGGCTTGGTGGTGCCCAGGTTGCTCTTCTGCAGCGCCTCAGGGGTGAGGAACTCGTGGAGACAGCCGGCCACGATCAGGCTGAGCACCATCCAGTAGGACGCTCCGTTGATCATGTTGACCGCCGACTTCAGCACCGTCCATAAAAAATCGACAAATTCGCTCATGCCGTTTTCAGTGCCTCCTCAAACGCGTTTCGTACCGCGCTCTTGCTCAATTTGGCGATGGCTTTGGCTTCGTTGATGATGAGCATGCTCTTGGAAATCGCACCATATTTGGCGACATATTCCGTATCGACACCGGACTTGTAAATCTTCACATCCACGCGTCCCCGATACTCCACGGCCAGGGATTGGACCAATCCCGCATAGACCTCGCATCACCCACAGGCACTGATGTATTCGATACAAGGATGTTTCATGATTTTTCCTCCTCTTCCAACACAAAACACTAAAATTTACCAGACTATGTAAACGAAAAAATTATACCACCACGATTCTTTATTGAAAAGAAGGGGGGAGACATTATCGAAAAACACAATATCTGGCCAAATTATATAGAAAAAGTTCCATAAAACTAAAAATGGATGGAAGGAACAATTTTGCATAAATCAAGCGGAAGTGCGAAAAAACATGCGCGGTTTTCGGGCGAATTGGCACAAAAAACCCCGGAGCTCTGAGGAGCATCCGGGGTATTGTACGCGCTAGGCGTACTGATAGCGCCTGCGGCAGAGGAGGAAAAACGCCACGGTGACCGCCAGGGCGCACAGCTCGGCGGCCACGATGGCCAGCCACACGCCGTCCAGGCCCAGCAGGAAGGGGAGGAGCAGGATGGCGGCTACCTGGAACACCAGCGTGCGCAGGAAGGAGATGGCGGCCGAGACACCGCCGTTTCCCAGGGCGGTGAAGAAGGCAGAGCCGAAGACGTTGAATCCGCAGAAGAGAAAGGCCAGGGCGTAGATGCGGAATCCGTGGTAGGTCATCTCGGCCAGGGCCGGGTCGTACCCCACAAAGAGGACGGAGAGGGGATGGGAGAGTACTTCCGCCAGGGCGGTCAGCACCAGCGCGCACAGGGCGGTGATGGTGAGGCTTTTGCGGAAGAGGCTGCGCAGCTCGCCGGTGTTTCCGGCGCCGTACTGGTAGCTGATGACCGGGGCGCTGCCGATGGCGTAGCCGAAGAAGATAGCGTTGAAGATGAAGTTGATGTACATCAGTACGCCGTAAGCCGCCACGCCGTCCTCGCCGGCCAGCTCCATGAGCTGGAGGTTGTAGAGGGTGTTCACCACCGAGGAGGACAGGTTGGTCATCAGCTCCGAGGAGCCGTTGGCGCAGGCCCGCAGCAGCGCCCGGGGGGTGAAGGGGGTGCGGGTCAGGCGGAGGAGACTGTCGTTGTTCCGGGCGAAGTAGATCAGGGGCAGGCCGCCGCCCACCACCTGGCTCATCACCGTGGCAAAGGCCGCCCCGGCGAGGCCCCAGCGGAACACCGCCACAAAGAGGGCGTCCAGCACGATGTTGGTCATGCCTGCTCCCACGGTGAACCACAGGCCCAGCCGGGGCTTTTCCGCCGTGACGAAGAAGCTCTGGAAGGCGATCTGGAGCATGTAGGTGGGCTGAAAGACCAGCAGAATGCGGCCGTAGAGGATGCAGTCGTCCAGCATGGAGCCGGTGGCCCCCATGGCCGAGGCGATGGGGCCCACGGCGAAGAAGCCCACCGCGCCCAGCACTACGCCGGTGACGATGGCGGCGTAGATGATGAGGGAGAAGTACTGGTTGGCTCGCTCCCGGCGGCCCTCGCCCAGGGTGATGGCCACCAGGGCGCTGCCGCCGGTGCCGAACATGAAGCCCATGGCGGCGATGCCCATGAGGAAGGGCATGATGAGGTTGATGGCCGCAAAGGGGGTCTTGCCCACAAAGTTGGACACGAACAGCCCGTCCACCACCGTGTAGATGGAGGTAAAGACCATCATGATGACCGACGGCAGCACGAAGCGGATGAGCTTGGAGTAGTCAAAGTGTTCGGAGAGCTGGATCCTCATAGCGGCACATCCTCCAGAAGGGCGTCGGCGCTGCGGCGCAGGTGGGTGAGATAGCGCTGGTTCAGGGCGAGGAAGGTCTCCCGCTCCTCCGGGGTGAAGCGGTCCAGGGCGTCCTCCTCCAGGGCAAAGACCCGGTCCACCGTCTCACCGGCCAGGGCCTGCCCCGCCGGGGTCAGCACCAGGGGCTTGCCCGCCTTGCCGTCGGGGGCGGGGAGCAGCTCCAGATACCCCGCCCGCCGCAGCTGCTGGATGGCGGAGTTGACGGTCTGGCGGCTCAGGCACAGGATAGCGCACAGCTCCGCCTGGGTACAGGGCGCGGTGGACTCCCGCAGGGTATATAAAATCCAAAAAGCGCAGTCGGACAGCTGAAAGCGCCGGGCCAGATGGTGGTAGAATTCGTTGGTCTCTTTATAAACGCGGTTGTAGCGGACCAGCAGGTCCCGCAGCTCAGACATAGGGAGCGCTCCTCTCCATAGATTGTCCGAAATCGGACAGCGGAGAGTATAGTCCGAAATCGGACAAAAGTCAAGGGGCTTCCCCGTGGGCAACAAAAAAGGCCCCCACGGGTCCCGGAGGACCCGCAGGGGCGGAAGGGGGGGAGGGGATCAGCGTTTGTTGGAGCGGCGCCAGATGTGCATCTTTTCGGCGGACTGGATGAGCTCCTCCCGGAACTGGGGGTGGGCCACCGAGATGATCTTCTCGGCCCGCTCCCAGGAGGAGGTGCCCTTCAGATTCACCTTGCCGTACTCGGTCACCAGCCAGTGCAGGTTGGGCCGGGCGTCGGTGACCACCGAGCCCACGTCCAGGGTGGGCTTGATGCGGCTCTCCAGCTGGCCGGTCTTTTTGTTCATAAAGGTAGAGGAGCAGCAGATGAAGCTCTTGCCGCCCTTGGAGAGGTAGGCGCCCAGGACGAAGTCCAGCTGTCCGCCGGCGCCGCTGATCTGACGGATACCGGCCGACTCGGCGTTGATTTGGCCGAAGAGGTCCACGTCCACGGCGTTGTTGATGGAGATGAAGTTGTCCAGCTGGGCGATGGTGCGGGCGTCGTTGGTGTAGTCCACCGGCGCGGCCATGCAGGCGGGGTTGTCGTTGAGGTAGTCGTAGAGCTTCTGAGTGCCCGCGCCGAAGGCGTAGGTCTGGCGGAAGCGGTCGATGGACTTGCACGCGCCGGTGATCTTGCCGGCCATGGCGATGTCCACGAAGGCGTCCACGTACATCTCAGTGTGTACGCCCAGGTCCTTCAGGTCGGACTCGGCGATGAGGGAGCCCACCGCGTTGGGCATGCCGCCGATGCCCAGCTGGAGGCAGGCGCCGTTGGGGATCTCCTCCACGATCAGGCGGGCCACGGCCTGGTCCACCTCGGTGGCGGGGCCGCCGGCGGGCAGCTGGCCCAGCGCGGGAGCGGAGCCCTCCACGATCATGTCCACCTGGTCGATGTGGATGACATGCTCCTTGCCGCCCAGGCACCGGGGCATGTTGGGGTTGACCTCCACCACGATGATCTCAGCCTGCTCGCACATGGCGGTCATGTGGGAGGCGTTGGGGCCGAAGCTGAAGTAGCCGTGGGAGTCCATGGGCGAGACCTGGAAGAAGGCCGCGCGGATGGGAGCCACGTTCTCCCGGTAGTAGCGGGGCAGCTCGGAGTACCGCAGGGGGCAGTAGAAGGTGGAGCCGTCGGCGATCATCTTGCGCTCCACGCCGGACATGTGCCAGGAGTTCCAGGTGAAGTGCTCCGCCACGTCGGGGACCGACATGATGGCGGGCTTGTGGAAGAGGATGCCGCCGCGCACCTTCACGTCGGTCAGCTCCTGATACCGGGCCGCCAGGGCCTGATCCAGCGCCTCGGGGGTGCCGGTGCACCAGCCATAGTCGATCCAGTCGCCGGACCGCACGACCTGGACGGCCTTGTCCGCTGTGGTGAGCTTGCTCTCATACTGGGCCGCGTAATTCATGTTGAGACACCTCGATATTTCTAATCTTCGTTTATTTTTTAACAATCTAGCGAAGCTATTATATCATTCCAGCCGGGTCCTGACAAGAGCGGGGGGAGAAAAATTCCGGTTTCCAACGGGAATGCAGCGGTAAAATCGACAGATGGTGCAGGCGCGGCACGAGAAGCGCGGGTTTTTTGCACGACTTTATTATTTACGCCTCCCGGCAGAGATGGTACAATATAGGGAAAAGAAAGCTGTTTCATCCCAGCCAAGGAGGTTCCCCATGAAGCGACGCATCGTGTCCGCGGCGTTGTCCGCCCTGCTGGCGGCAGCGCTGACCGCCTGTGGTCCGGCCCCTGCCGAGCCCACGGCTACGCCCGAGCCCACCCCCACCGTCACGCCCACGCCCACCCCGGAGCCCACGCCGGAGCCGCTGGTGGACCCGGTGCTCAGCAGCCGGAATTTTGCCGAGACCTACACCGCTGACGACGGCACCGTGGTGCTGACGGTGAGCTATACCCTGCCGGACTTTGAAAATAAGGGGGACTCCAAGGTCCTGACCGCCATCGCCGACTGGTACGAGGAGGAGGGGGAGAGCCTGCTGGACAGCGCCCGGACCCGCTCCGCCGACGCCAAGAGCGACTATGAGGTATCCACCGCCGCCGGAATCGAATTTTCGCCGGTGCTGGAGGAGATCAAGAGCGAGCTGAGCTACCAGAGCGACGGCGTGCTCAGCTTCCGGCGGGAGTTCTACGCCGGCGGCGCGGGCATGGCCCACCCCACCGTGCTGCGGATGGGGGAGCAGTTTGCCCGCACCGACGGACATAAGCTCACCTTTGCCGACTGCGTCACCGACGGCCTGGCCGCTACGGACGTTGCCCTCTCCTACCTGACCACCCACGGAACGGTGGGGGAGCTGGTCTCCGCCGGGACCGTCACCGCCGACGCGGTGGAGGCCGCCTTCCAGCCGGACCACTTCTACCTCACCGAGGAGGGCTTCACCTTCTGGTTCCAGCCGGGCGAGCTGTCCGGCGTGTCGGGGAATTCCCCCATCGAGACGGTGGTCCCCTATTCTGTCTTTGAGGAGCTGCTGCAAGCATGGATCGTATGATGGAACACACCACCCAGCGCCTGCACATCGAGAGCTACGCCAGTGACGGCGCCGGTGTGGCCCGGCTGGACGGCGCGGTGGTCTTTGTGAAGGGCGCCGTCCGGGGCGAGACCTGCCAGGTCTATCTGGACAAGGTGGGCCGCAGTGCCATCTGGGGCCATGTGACGGCGGTGGAGGTGGCCTCCAGCAGCCGCGTGGAGCCGGATTGCCCCTATTACGAGCGCTGCGGCGGGTGCTGCTACCGCCATATGACCTACGCTGAGGAGCTGGAGGCCAAGCGCCAGCGGGTGGAGGACGCCATTCAGCGCATCGGGGGCGTGGACCTGACCGTTCCGCCGGTGCTGGGGGCGGCGCACCCGGAGCGCTACCGCAACAAAGCCCAGTTCCCTGTGGCCCCCGGGCCCCGCATCGGCTTTTACCAGAAGCGGACCCACGCCGTCACCGATGTGGAGGACTGCCTGCTCCAGAGCGAGGCCGCCGCGCGGCTGCGCGCCACCACCCGGAGCTGGATGAAGCAATTCCACATCCCCGCCTATCTGGAGCGCAGCGGCAAGGGTCTGGTGCGCCACGTCTACGTCCGCACCAACCGGAAGGGACAGTCCCTCTACTGCCTGCTCATCAACGGCAGCACTGCCCCACGGCTCACCGAGCTGGTTGGAGCCCTCCGGGCCGCCGAGCCGGGCCTGGTGGGCGTGGTGCTGGGCATCAACGAAAAGCGCAACAACGTCATTCTGGGGGACAGCTACCGCACCCTCTGGGGCCAGGACTACCTGGACGACACCCTGTGCGGGCTCACCTTCCGGCTGTCGGTGCCCTCCTTCTACCAGGTCAACCCCGAGCAGACCGAGGTGCTCTACCGCCAGGCGGCGGAGTACGCCGGCCTCACCGGCGGGGAGACGGTGCTGGACCTCTACTGCGGCATCGGCACCATCGGCCTCACCATGGCCGGGCAGGCCGGGACGGTCATCGGCGCCGAGGTGGTGCCCGAGGCAGTGGAGGACGCCAAACAAAACGCCCAGCGCAACGGCGTCACCAACGCCCGCTTCCTCTGCGGGGACGCGGGGGAGGCCGCCCGTCAGCTGGCCGCGGAGGGGGTGCGCCCCGACGTGGTCTGTGTGGACCCGCCCCGGAAGGGACTGAGCGAGGACGTGGTGGAGACTGTGGCGGAGATGGCGCCGGAGCGGATCGTGTACGTCTCCTGCGACCCGGCCACCCTGGGCCGGGACCTGGAGCGCTTCGCCCGGCGGGGCTACGCCGCCCGGCAGGTCACCGCCGTGGACCTCTTCCCCCGCACCGCCCATGTGGAGACCGTGGTACAGCTGGACCGAATTCCTTCGGATCTATGAGAAAACGCCGCCTGCGAATGCTTCGCAGGCGGCGTTTTTGATCAGGCCGCGGCCAGTTGACGCCGGAAGAGCCGCCGGAACAGCAGGCGGCTCACCGGACCGGCGGCAAAGAGGTTCCAGAGCAGGGCCATGGGGAAGTTTTTCAGCACGGTCCCCACCCAGTAGGCCGGAAGCTGGCTCCAGGACCCGCCGCCCAGCAGCACCGAGAAGAGCACCGCCGCCACTGCGCTCATGGTGGGGCACATGACCAGCACCGTACAGGCCGAGCGGAGCACTACATCGACAAAAGGATTGTCCTCCGGGCGGACCAATTTGGCGGCCAGGGCGTGGCCCAGCCGATTTCCCCACAGATTGGAGAACAGAAACACAAAGATCCACATGTACGCCGCCTCCAGCAGCGCGTCTCCAAAGACCCGGTTGGTCATGGCGGACAGCCCGCCGGACTTCAGCGCCACGTTGTAGACTTCCATCCCGTAGGCCATGGTGATGGACATGAGGAGTCCGAATACGATTCCCTGCAGCTTGGTTTTTGGCATGATGACATCCTTCCTTTCCCAAAGAAAAAGCGTGTAATGACATTCGTCATTACACGCTTTGCGGCATATGTGCTACACGCAAGAATGATTATAGACCCGCGGAGCGGAAAAGTCAAAGGGCCTTTGCGAAATTTTTGCCGCCATCAGGCGAACAGGATGGTGATGACCGTAAAGGCCGCCAGCGAGACCAGCGTATAGAGAGACAGCGCCGTGGAGGCGAAGGCCTTGTGCTCGGTGCCCTTGGCGTAGAGGGGCGCCATGAAGCAGGGGGGCATGCAGAGATAGAGGACCAGGGCGATCTGCTGCTCCCGGACGGTAAACAGGGGCCCCAGCAGGAACCACACGGCGGCCAGCAGCAGGGACTGGAGCACCAGCCGCATCAGCACGGCCAGTCCTGCGGCGGCCAGGACCTGGCGGTCCAGGCGCAGGTCGTACCCCACGCAGAAGAGGATCAGCGCGGACACCGGAGTGGAGAGCATCTCCACCGCCGCCTCGTAGACCGGTCCCACCGGGGAGGCCAGCAGAGCGGGCAGAAGGCCGGTGGCGCCCAGCAGGATGCCTCCGGCCACGCCGTACAGGGCGGGGGCGTGGAGCACCGTGCGCAGCAGCTCCTGCCCGGAGCAGCGGCCCTGTCCGGCTGCGGTGATGAGGGTCAGATAGACCGTGAAGGTGAAGATGCAGTTGGCCATGTCCAGCGCGGCGATGTTGGACAGCGCCGCCGCGCCGCACAGGGAGATGTAGAGGGGATAGGCCATCATGCCGCCCTCGTAGGTGGTGGTGAGGAAGGGCAGGTATACCCCGCGCCCTCCCAGCACCGGGCGAAGCAGGTATCCGGCCAGCAGAGCTGCCGTCAATACCAGGAACATCACGCCGACCAGCACCAGGGTGGCGGGGCTGTACTCGGCGGTGCCCAGGGCGTTGAACAGCGTCACCGGCAGCAGCACGCCGGTGGCCAGCTGCTTGATGCCCTCCATGCCGGACCGGTCAATTACGCCCCGGCGTGCGCAGAACATCCCCAGTCCCAGGACCAGAAAGACCGGCAGCACAATGGCCAGGATCTCCATCCTTACTCCTCCTCAAACAAAACTGTCCCTTTTATACCATAGTTTGATACCGCTGGCAAGGCGGGGCGGGGGCTCAGGGCTGGACCGAGAAGCGGAACACGGTGGTGTGCGCCCAGACCTCTCCGGCCCGCAGGACGGGCTGGGGGAAATTGGCGTGGTGGATGGCGTCGGGGAAGAACTGGGTCTCCAGACACACGCCGTCCCGGGGCTGATAGCTCACGCCGTCCTTGCCGCTGGGGCGGCCGTCCAGATAATTGCCGGTGTAGAGCTGCACGCCGGGGGAGGTGGTCTCCACCTCCATGACGATGCCGGTCTTGGGGGAGGCGAGCTCGGCTGCCGGACGGAGGGTGCCCACGGGGCCGTCCACCACATAATTGTGGTCGTACCCCTTGCCCCAGAGGAGCTGCTGGAAGGGCTCGTCGATGCGGGAGCCCAGAGTGGCGGGGGTGCGGAAGTCCATGGGGGTGTTTTCCACCGGGGCGATCTCGCCGGTGGGGATGGCGGCGTCGTCGGAGGGGGTGTAGCGCTGGGCGTGGAGGGTGAGGACATGGTCCAGAACGCTCCCGGAGGCGTGGCCGCTCAGGTTGAAATAGGTGTGGTTCGTCAGGCTGCACAGGGTGTCCCGGTCGCTGACCGCCCGGTACTGGAGGGTCAGGGTGGTGCCCTCCAGGAGGTAGGTCACCTGGGCGGTGAGGGTGCCGGGGAAGCCCTCCTCCATGTGGGGGCTCACATAGGTGAAGCGCACCCCGCCGGGGACCTCCTCCGCCTTCCACACGCGGGTGGAAAAGTTGGTGGGGCCGCCGTGGAGGTTGTTGGGGCCATCGTTGGTGGCCAGGGGATACTCCACCCCGTTGAGCGAGAAGGAGGCCCCGGCGATGCGGTTGGCATGGCGGCCCACGGTGGCGCCCAGGCACTTGTCGGGGTTGTCCTCATAGTGCTCCAGGGAGCCCAGGCCCAGCACCACGTCCACCGGCTTGCCGTCCCGGCCGGGGACGGTGAGGGACTGGAGGGTGGCTCCATAGGTCAGGATGGTGCAGGAGGCCGCGCCGCTCTCCAGGGTGATGGCCTCCACCGCCTCGCCGGAGCGGGTGGTACCGTAAAAGGTTCGTTTCATGGAAATCTCCTCCCTGCCAAAAGAGGCGGGCCAGGGGCCCGCCTCTGTAAGGTCGTATGAAAATGGATTACTTCAGCTTCCAGGCCAGATCGTTGAGGAAGAGCTGCTGCTCCAGGCCCTCCACGGTGGTGTCCTTGGTGATGTGGACGAACTCGATGTCCATCATGGTGGCCCAGTCCTTCATCTGCTCGGCGGTGACGTCGTAGCTGAGGACGGTGTGGTGGGCGCCGCCGGCGGTGATCCAGCACTCCACGCCGGTGGTCAGGGAGGGCTCGGCCTGCCACATGACACGGGCCACAGGCAGGTTGGGCATGGGCATGATGGGCTTCACGCAGTGGATGTCCTGGCAGATCAGGCGCAGCCGGCCGCCCATGTCGATGAGGGACACCACGATGGCGTCGCCCTCCTTGCCCTCGAACACCAGACGGGCGGGGTCCTCACGGTCGCCGATGCCCAGAGGATGGACCTCGATGCGGGGCTTGGCAGCGGCCACAGAGGGGCAGACCTCCAGCATGTGAGCGCCCAGGCTGTACTCCTGGCCCTTCACCAGATGATAGGTGTAGTCCTCCATGAAGGCGGAAGCGCCGTTGCCGTTCTCGCCCATGGCCTTCATGATGGCAGTCATGGCGGAGACCTTCCAGTCGCCCTCGCCGCCGTAGCCGTAGCCCTGGGCCATCAGGTGCTGGCTGGCCAGACCGGGCAGCTGCTTCATGCCGTAGAGATCCTGGAAGGTGTTGGAGAAGGCCTTGCAGCCCTCGGCGTCCATCATCTTCTTCATGGCGATCTCTTCCCGGGCCTGATAGCGGACGGTCTCGATGTCGTCGGTGGCGAAGTCGTAATTGGCCTTGTAGACGTCCATCAGCTCGTCGATCTCGGCATCGGTGACAGCGTCCATGGTCTCCACCAGCTTGCCCACCGGCCAGGTGTTGACCTGCCAGCCCAGCTTGGCCTGGACCTCGACCTTGTCGCCCTCGGTGACGGCCACTTCGCGCATGTTGTCGCCGAAGCGCATGACCTTCATCTCCTTGGACACGGCCACGCCGATGGCGGCGCGCATCCAGGAGCCCAGGCGCTTCTGCACGTCCTCGTCCTGCCAGTAGCCGGCGATGACCTTGCGGGGCATGCGCAGGCGGGCGGCGATGAAGCCGTGCTCCCGGTCGCCGTGAGCGGCCTGGTTCAGGTTCATGAAGTCCATGTCGATCTCGTCGTTGGGGATCTCACGGTTGTACTGGGTGGCGAAGTGGCAGTAGGGCTTCTGCAGATTCACAAAGCCGTTGATCCACATCTTGGAGGGGGAGAAGGTGTGGCACCAGGTGATGACGCCCAGGCAGTTGTCGTCGTAGTTGGCCTCCTTGACCACGTCGGCGATCTCCTTGTTGGTCTTGGCGGTGACCTTGTAGACCAGCTTGCAGGGCAGGTTGCCGGAGGCGTTCAGCTTGTCGGCCATCTCAGCGGCGCGGGCGGCCACGGTATCCAGAACCTCGGGGCCGTACAGGAACTGACTGCCGACCACGAACCAGAATTCTTTATTGTTCATGTTGGATCAACCTCGCTTTTCGAAAAGATAAATCAGATGTGCTCCACAGCGGAGCGCTCCACCGCGAGACCGGCGGAGTAACGGCGGATGAAGGCGTTGAAGCCCTCCACGTCGGCGGCCTCGGGGGAGAGGGTGGTCACCGGCTGACCGGCAAAGACCTCGTTCTCCAGATAGTCCTCCAGGGTCTGGCCCTCAGCCTTGCGCACCCGGTAGGCGGCCAGCAGAGCCATGCCCCAAGGTCCGCCCTCGCCGGCGGTCTCCATGACACTCACCGGCGCGCCGGCAGCGGCGGCCATGATGCGCTGACCCACCACGGGGGTCTTGAAGAAGCCGCCGTGGCCCAGCAGACGGTCCAGAGCTACATGCTCCCCGGCCAGGATGTCCATGCCCAGCTTCAGGGTGGCCAGGGCGGAGTAGAGCTGCGCCCGCATGAAGTTGGCGAAGTCCAGGGTGGCCTCGGGGGAGCGGACCAGCAGGGGACGGCCCTCCTCCAGGCCGGTGATGGGCTCGCCGGACAGGTAGTTGTACAGCACCAGGCCACCAGCGTCGGCCGCGCCCTGCGCCGCCGACTGGAACATGGCGGTGTAGAGGGCGTTCATGTCGGGAGTCTGACCCAGAGCGGTCAGCAGGCCCTGGAACACATTGGCCCAGGCGTTGATCTCGTTGGTGCAGTTGTTGCAGTGGACCATGGCCACCGGCTTGCCGGTGGGGGTGGTCACCATATCGATCTCCGGATAGACCTTGGAGAGGGCCTTCTCCAGCACGATCATGGCAAAGACGCTGGTGCCGGCGGAGACGTTGCCGGTGCGCTCGGCCACGGCGTTGGTGGCGGTCATGCCGGTGCCCGCGTCGCCCTCGGGGGGGCAGAGGGGGATGCCGGCCTGGAGGGACCCAGTGGGGTCCAGGAGCTTGGCGCCCTCGGCGGTGAGGGTGCCGGCGTCCTCGCCGGCGCTGAGCACGCCGGGCAGGATGTCCCGCAGCTTCCAGGGATAGCCACCCTCGGAAGCCAGGGCGTCAAAGGAAGCCAGCATGCCCGCGTCGTAGTCACACTTGGTGCTGTCGATGGGGAACATGCCGCTGGCCTCGCCCACGCCCAGGACCTTGCGCCCGGTGAGCTTGTAGTGGACGTAGCCGGCCAGGGTGGTGAGATAGGCGATGTCCTTCACATGGGCCTCGCCGTTGAGCATCGCCTGATAGAGATGGGCGATGGACCACCGCTGGGGGATGTTGAACTGGAAGCGCTGGGTGAGGGCCTCGGCGGCCTGACCGGTGATGGTGTTGCGCCAGGTGCGGAAGGGGACCAGCAGCTGGTCGTCCTTGCCCAGGGCCACATAGCCGTGCATCATGGCCGAGAAGCCCATGGCGGCCACTTTGGTCAGCGCCACGCCGTACTTGGCGGCCACGTCGGCCTTCAGCTTGGCGTAGGCATCCTGAAGACCGGCCCACACGTCCTCCATATGATAGGTCCACACCCCGTCCTCCAGCCGGTTCTCCCAGCCGTGGTCGCCCGAGGCGATGGGGGCGTGGTCGCTGCCGATGAGCACCGCCTTGATGCGGGTGGAGCCCAGCTCAATGCCCAGATAAGTCTGACCGGCGGCGATCTGTTCCTTGATTACCGTTTGATCCATGCAAATAACCCCTTTTACGACGCTCCGGCCGGAGGCTCGTCGCCCTCGTCGTCGTCATCCGACTCGTAGGGCAGACGGTACTCGCCCCGGATCAGGGCGCGGATGGAGAAGAAACAAAGGAGCGCACCCACCACCAAAAACACCACGGCGGCCGGTAGGAAGAGGAAGTTTTCCTCTCCGCGCAGGGCCCCGGCGGCGGCGCCGCGCAGGTCCCAGGCCAGGTAGATCAGGTATGCCCCGCACAAGGCGCGCAGGATCAGGCTGATCTGGGGCGGACGGTGTTTGGTGGGGGTGCGTTCCATGTGGTTCCTCCTTATGTGACGGACGGGATTAACCCTTCTTGCGCTTGCTCAGCAGGTCGATGGTCACGGCGCCCAGCAGGACGGCGCCCTTGACGATCTTCTGCACGTTGGTGTCGAAGCCGGCCAGAGACATGCCGTTGTTCAGCACGCCCATGATCAGAGCGCCGACCACAGCGCCGATGATGGTGCCCACGCCGCCGGAGGTGGCAGCGCCGCCGATGTAGCAGGAGGCGATGGCGTCCATCTCGAACTGGTCGCCGGCCTTGGGGGTGGCGGAAGCGTTACGGGCGGAGAGGACGATGCCGGCCACGCCGCACAGCAGGCCCATGTTGGCGTAGACCCAGAAGAACACCTTCTCGGTGTTGATGCCGCTCAGGCGGGCAGCCTTGGCGTTACCGCCCATGGCGTAGATCTGACGGCCGGCCACGGTCTGGGTGGTGATGAAGTGGTAGATGCCGACCACGATAGCCAGCAGGATGAGGAGCACAGGCACGCCGCTGAAGCAGGCCAGCTTGTAGAAGAAGAAGAACTCGATGCCGATGATGACGGCGTCCTTGATGATCAGCTGCCAGGTGGGGACCATGGGCAGGCCGTGCTTCTTGGTGGTGGCGATGTTCTTGATCTCGGCCAGGACGATGAGGACGGCCACCACGATGGCGATGGCGATGCTCACCAGATCCACGCCGCTGGCGCCGTCCACGGCGCCGACCTTGATGGTGGGCAGGAAGCCGGTGGAGATCCAGTTGTAGTCAGCGGGCAGGGGGCCCTTGGTCTGGGACTGGAGGATGACGTAGCAGATGCCGCGGCCCATCAGCATGGTGGCCAGGGTCACGATGAAGGGGGGGATGGCCAGCTTGGACACGAAGAAGCCGACGAACACGCCGAAGAGGGCGCCCACGGCCAGAGCGGCCAGCATGGCCACGGGGGTGCTGACGCCGAAGTCCACGATCAGGGTACCGGCCACAGCGCCGCAGGAGGCGACGACCGAGCCGACGCCCAGGTCCACGTTACCGGTCAGAACACACAGCAGCATACCGACAGCCAGGATGATGACGTAGCCGTTCTGCATGATCAGGTTGTTGACGTTGATGGCGGAGAGGTTCTTGCCGCCGGTGAGCGCGGCAAAGATGAGATACACGGCGATGAGGGCCAGCACCATGCCGTATTGCTTCATGCTCAGGTTGACTTTCTTGCTGGCGGGGGCAGTCTTGACAGCAGTGTTTTCCATTATGCATCTCCCTTTCTGTTATGCGCCATGATGCAGCCCATGATGGCCTCCTGGGTGATCTCGTCGCCGGACAGCTCGCCGGCGATCTCGCCCTCATTGAGGACGTAGGTGCGGTCACAGGTGCCGATGATCTCGGGCATTTCGGAGGAAATGATGATCACGGCCTTGCCGGCCTTGGCCAGCTCATTGATGACGCAGTAGATCTCGTACTTGGCGCCCACGTCGATGCCGCGGGTGGGCTCATCCAGGATGAGCACGTCGGGCTGGGTGAGCATCCACTTGGCCAGAACCACCTTCTGCTGGTTACCGCCGGAGAGGGAACCCACGGCCTGATCCACCGAGGTGGTCTTAACATTGATGAGGTTGCGGTACTCTTCGGCCTTCAGAGCCTCGTTGTGATGATCCACCACGCCGTTGTGGGAGAAGAAGTTGGACAGGGCGGAGAGGGTCATGTTGAACTTGATGCTGTCGATGAGCACCAGGCCGTAGGTCTTACGGTCCTCGGAGACGTAGGCCAGCTTGTTGTTGATGGCCTGACGGACGTTCTTCATCTCCACCGGGCGGCCGTTCATCAGTACCTGGCCGGAGATCTTCTGGCCGTAGGAGTGGCCGAACAGGCTCATGGCGAGCTCCGTACGTCCCGCGCCCATCAGGCCGGCCAGACCCACGACCTCGCCGGCGCGGACCTTGATGTTGATGTTCTTGAGCACCTGGCGGTGGGCGTCATCGGGGTGATAGACGTTCCAGTCCTTGACCTCGAAGATCACGTCGCCGATGGGGCAGTTCTCACGCTTGGGGTAGCGGTTGGTCAGCTCACGGCCAACCATGCCCTTGATGATGCGGTCCTCGGAGAAGTCATCCACGCCCTTGTGCAGGGTCTCGATGGTGTGACCATCGCGGATGATGGTGATGGAGTCGGCCACATAGCTGATCTCGTTGAGCTTGTGGGAGATGATGATGCAGGTCATGCCCTGCTTCTTCAGCTGAAGCATCAGTTCCAGCAGCTGGGCGGACTCCTTGTCGTTCAGAGCGGCGGTGGGCTCGTCCAGGATCAGCAGGTCGGCCTTCTTGCCCAGGGCCTTGGCGATCTCGATGAGCTGCTGCTTGCCCACGCCCAGGGAGTTGACGGGGACGTTGACATTCTCATGCTCCAGACCCACGCGGGCCAGAAGCTCCTGCGCTTCCCGGCGGGTGGCGGTCCAGTCGATGATGCCGCCCTTCTTGCGCTCGTTGCCGATAAAGACGTTCTCGGCGATGGAGAGGAAGGGGCTCAGGGCCAGCTCCTGGTGGATGATGACGATGCCCTTGTGCTCGCTGTCCTTGATGCTGTGGAACTTGCAGACCTCGCCGTTGTAGACGATGTCGCCGCTGTACTCACCATAGGGATACACGCCGGAGAGCACGTTCATCAGGGTGGACTTGCCGGCGCCGTTCTCACCGCAGATGGCCATGATCTCTCCGGGCTTGACCTTCAGGTTGACGTCGTCCAGGGCCCGCACACCGGAGAACTCCTTGACGATGTGGTTCATTTCCAGGATGTATTCGGACATTCTCTCAACTCCTTCTTACACACATCTCGCGCTTTCCTGCCGGGGCACATCTGAAAGGCGGGCGGCCGGACGCCGCGGACCATTCAGATACGCCCCGGGAGAGAGAAAGAAAGGGGCGGCGGCAGACTGCCGCCGCCCCTCATTCGACTCGATGTTAAGCTGTGAACTTGGATTAGCCAGCCAGCTCCTCGGCGGTGTAGTAACCGCCGTCCACCAGCAGCTCCTCATAGTTGTTGACATCGACGGCCTGCGGGGTGCACAGGTAGGAGGGAACCACGAACACGCCGTTGTCGTAGGTCTCAGTGTCGTTGATCTCGGGCTCGGAGCCGGTCACCACGGCGTTGACCATGGTCACGCACTTCTCAGCCAGCAGGCGGGTGTCCTTGTAGATGGACATGGTCTGCTTGCCGGAGATGATGTTCTTAACAGCCATCAGCTCAGCGTCCTGGCCGGTGATGAGGGGCCAGTTGGCCTCGGTGTAGCCGGCGCCCTCCAGAGCGGAGCGGATGCCGTAGGAGAAGCCGTCGAAAGCGGAGCAGGCGATGTCCAGATCTTCGTCAGCGTAGAAGCCGGACAGGTAGTTCTCACACCACTGCTGAGCAGTCTCCTGGCTCCAGCGGAGGATACAGGTCTCCTCGAAGGAGGTACGGCCGGTCTTGCAGACCAGGGTGCCGTCGTCCAGGTAGGGCTGCAGGACTTCCATGATGCCCTGATACAGCAGCACGGCGTTGTTGTCGTCGGGGGAGCCCATGAAGAACTCGATGGTGTAGCTCTCACCGGCAGCGCGGGCGGCCTCCAGGTCCTTGGCATCCACGATGTAGTTGGCGATGGCGGTGCCAACACCCTTGTTATCGAAGGAAGCGTAGTAGGAGACAGCGTCGGTGTCCATCAGCAGACGGTCATAGGCGATGATGGGGATACCAGCGGTCTTGGCCTGAGCCTCGACGGTGGTCAGAGCGCCGGAGTCAACGGCGGCGATGACGATACAGTCGACCATCTGGGCCACGAAGTTCTCGATCTGGGAGACCTGCTGCTGGGGATCGTCCTCAGCGTACTGGAGCAGGACCTCGTAGCCGAGGGCCTCCAGCTGGGCCTTCATGTTGTCGCCGTCCTTGATCCAGCGCTCGGAGGACTGGGTGGGCATGGCGATGGCGACGGTCTTGCCCTCGCCGGGCTTGTCGGTCTCGCCGCCGGTGGTGGTCTCAGTGCCGGGGTTGGTGGACTCACTGGGAGTGGAGCCGGTTTTCTCGCCGCAGGCGGCCAGGGACAGGACCATGGCCAGCGCGAGAAGCAGAGCGAAAAGTTTCTTCATTTCAGTACTCTCCTTTTCCGTTTTGGTTTGCGTGTTACCCGTGGGAGACCCGCGCTGCCGGGCGCCCCGTTGGGTTTCTTCGGTTGAAAGTATACCTCTGGGTTTGGGCGATGTCAATAATTTGTGCGCATAAATGGCAATTTCGTTTCTCTAAACAATACAAATCGGCGGCATGGTGGGAGCTAAAAAGCGTACAAACTTTTTGAACCTGACCAATAAGTTCTCTATTATTTTTCAATAGATGAAAAATAGGCACAAAACGGATTTGTTAAAAAAATAACAACTGCCAAATACCCCGGAAAAGCCTTCGTGGAAATAGATAAAATAGGGGGGCGGTGGGGAGAGCATACTGACAAAATGCGAAATACGGCGGGTAAAATTTGGCTATCAACGCTTAAATTCGTCCGCTTGTACGGGTGCCCTCCAAACAAATTCTGATATTTGTATCGGAGGGCGGAAAAGAAAAGCAGACAAAATAACAGACAAATTTCGCTTCGTCCATTGTATTTTGAAATGGGATATGATATAGTGGTTGCAATCAGGGAGCCCCGGAAGGAGAGATGGACATGGCAGCCAAATACCAGGAGATCGCGGAGCTGATCCGCGGGCGCATCCTCAGCGGCTATTTTGGGGAGCGTTCCCTCCTGCCCACAGAGCAGGAATTCTGTCAGGAATTCCAGGTCAGCCGGCAGACCGTCCGGCAAGCCCTGTCTGTCCTGGTCAGCCAGGGGCTCATCGAAAAGCGCCAGGGCAGCGGCTCACACATCCGGGACCTGTCCCAGCCGGTGCTGCCTCCCCAGCGGTCCATCGCGGTCGTGACGACTTATATCGGAGACTACATCTTCCCCTCCATCCTCCGGGAGATCGAGACGGTGCTGGCCGCCAACAACAGCGCCCCCGTCCTCTTCGCCACCCAGAACCAGGTGGCCAATGAGCGGCGCATCCTCCAGCGGCTCATCAATCAGCCTCTGGATGGCGTGCTGGTGGAGGGCACCAAGACCGCGCTGCCCAACCCCAACCTGGACCTCTACCGCAAGCTCATCGCCAAAGGGGTCCCCATCCTCTTCATGCACTGCAACTATCCGGAGCTCACCGGCACCCTCTCGGTGCTGGACGACAATTACGGCGGCGGCCGCCAGCTGGTGGAGTACCTCTACCGCAAGGGGCACCGCCGCATCGCCGGTATCTTTAAAAATGACGATATCCAGGGCCATCAGCGCTACGCCGGCTACGCCGCCGCGCTGCGGGAGTACGACCTGCCCATGGAGGACGGACAGATCTTCTGGTATGGGACCGAATTCAAGGAGCGCCTCCTGGCCGGCGGCTCCACCGAGGAGCTGGAGGCGGTGCTCACCGACTGCACCGCCGTGGTGTGCTACAACGACGAGATCGCCAACCGTCTGGTGACCCAGCTGGTGAAGCGGGGAGTCAAGATCCCCGAGGAGATGGCGGTGGTCAGCTTCGATAACAGCCAGTACAGCGAGATGGCCCCCCTGCGCATCACGTCCCTCTCTCACGGACAGTACAATGTGGGGCGCATGTCGGCCGAGCTCCTCTTCCGCTGGATGGAGGGGCAGAGCTGCCAGCCCATGGTGTCCCCCTGGGTGCTGGTGGAGAAAGAGACCAGCTGATTTTGTACATGAGAAAAGCCCCCGCGTCCAATGGACGCGGGGGCTTTGTGTTTTGGGCCTCACCGGGCGGAGAGGATGCGCACCGCCGTGCCATAGGCAGTGAGTTCCGCCGCGCTCTGCATGAGGGAGGAGCTGGCGTAGCGGATGTTCAGCACCGCGTCCGCCCCCAGGGCCTCCGCCTCGTCCACCATGCGCTTGGTGGCGATCTGGCGGGCCTGATTCAGAAGGTCGGTGTAACCCTCGATCTCACCGCCCACCAGGGTCTTCATGCCCGCCATAAAATCCTTGCCGAAGTTTTTCGCCTGGACCACGCTGCCCTTTACTAGGCCCAGCGCCTCCACTTCCTTCCCGGGAATGTGGTCAATATTGAGAAGCAGCATCTTCTTCTCCTCCTTTGATCTGCCGGATGCGCTGGCGCAGGGCCAGCAGCACCCCGATGATGAATACCAGGGGAATGGCCGCGAATACCACGATGAGGACCATAGGCGGCGCCTCCTCCGGGCTGATGGTGAAGCCCCAGATCATCAGGGCCATCAGCCCCACCATCAACAGCACGAACACCGCTGCGGCCACCACCGGGCCCACATACCGCTGCCCGGTGTCCTGCTTGTGTACGTTCATGAATCGCGTCCCCTCCTGTTCCATATGGGCCATGTCCTCCAGCCAGGCCTGGGCGTCCAGGCCGGTGTAGGGCACGCCCGCGTCGGCCAGCTTGGCGCACAGGGCCTCCATGGTGTTCAGGTTGTCCTGGGCCCGGCGGAGCTGGATGATGTGGCGGCGGAGCACGTCCTCCAGGGTGAGCAGTCCGCTCTGGAGCTTGCCGATCTCCTCCAGCGGCACGTCCAGCTTCCGCAGGAGCTTGATCTTCCGCAGCGTCTCCACATCCTCGTCCCCGTAGTCCCGGTAGCCGTTGCGGCTGTCCCGCCGGGGAGAGAGCAGGCCCTCCGCCTCATAGAATCGGATGTTGCGCTTGGTGATGCCCACCAGCTCCTCGACCTCATTGATTTTCAACGGCGTCGTCCCCCTCTCTTCGGGTCCATGATATACCTTGCATCCGGTGGAAGGTCAAGTATTTTTTTCGAAGGCCGAAAAAACCCCGCGGCGGAGTTCCGCCGCGGGGAAGAAAGGGCTCAGTTGCACTTGGAGTAACCGCACTCCCGGCAGGTGACACAGCCGCCCTCATGCTCCAGACGGCTGCCGCACTCGGGGCAGTACTTGGCCAGCTTGGCCTGGGCGGGGGTCATGTCCACCGGGGCGGAGGGTGCCAGCGGCTCCGGCGGCGTGGGGAGGGTCCCGGTCTGGGTGGCCTTCAGAACCTTCTCCAGGCTGCGGGCAATGGCATCGGGGCAGGAGGTGACGGTGACGTCGCTCTGCCGCAGGCAGGAGGGGCAGCGGATGCCCCGCAGCTGCTGGATGATCTCACGGGGGTCCATGCCGCTGCGGATGCCGATGCTGACCAGACGGGCGGTGGCCTCGCTCTGGCTGGGGCAGCCGCCGGCCCGGCCGGTGTTGGTGAACACCTCGCAGATGCCGTTCTCATCGTAGTTCACGGTGACATAGAGATTTCCACAGCCGATGTGGACTTTTTCCGTAAAACCGGTGGTCACGGTGGGGCGGGGCCGGGGCTGGATGGAGCCGTAGGGGGGCATAGCGCAGTCGGGACAGGCGGGCGCGGAGGCGGAGGCGTTCACCTCGCCGATGTTCAGCACCTGCTCGCTGCGGGAGCCGTCCCGGTAGATAGTGGTGCCCTTGCACCCCAGCTTCCAGGCCAGCTGGTAGACCTCCGCCACATCCTTCCGGGTGGCCGAGTTGGGGAAGTTCACCGTCTTGCTCACCGCGTTGTCGGTGAAGGACTGGAACGCGGCCTGCATCCGGACGTGCCACTGGGGGGAGATGTCATGGGCGCAGACGAACACCCGGCGCAGCTGCTCCGGGAGGGCCTCCACATGGGCCAAGGTGCCCTGCTGGGCAATCTGGTGGATCAGCTCGTCGGACAGGAGCCCCCGCTCCTCCAGCGCGGCGCGGAGGATAGGGCTGCTCTCCACCAGGTGGGTGCCGTCCATGATGTTGCGGATATAGGCGTAGGCGAACACCGGCTCCACGCCGCTGCTTACCCCGGCGATGATGGAGAGGGTGCCGGTGGGGGCGATGGTGGTGACGGTGGCGTTGCGCAGAGGCTCCCCGTTCTGATAGACGCTCTCATGGAAGAGCGGGAAGGGACCCCGGACCTTGGCCAGAGCGCGGCTGGCGGCGTGGCCCTCCCGCTGGACGAAGGACATGATGGCCTTGGCGGTCTCCACGCCCTCCTCCGAGTCGTAGGGCACCCCCAGCAGCAACAGGAGGTCCGCAAAGCCCATGACGCCCAGGCCGATCTTCCGGGTCAGGCGGGTCACCCGGTCGATCTCCGGCAGGGGATAGCGGTTGACCTCGATGACGTTGTCCAGGAAGTGGACGGCGGTGTGGATGGTGTCCTTGAGCTTGTCCCAGTCGATGGCATAGCCCTCGGGGCTCTTTTTCGCGTGGTTGACCAGGTTGATGGAGCCCAGGTTGCAGGCCTCATAGGGCAGCAGAGGCTGCTCTCCGCAGGGATTGGTGGACTCAATCTCGCCCATGGAGGGCACCGGGTTGTCCCGGTTGAGCCGGTCCAGGAACACGATGCCCGGCTCACCGGTGCGCCAGGCCGAGTCCACGATGGCCTCGAACACGGCGCGGGCGTTGCGCCGGGCGGTCACCTTTCCGGTGGAGGGGTCCACCAGGTCGTACTCGGCTCCGGCTTCCACCGCGCGCATGAACTCCTCGGTGATGCCCACCGAGAGGTTGAAGTTGGTGATCTGGCTGGTGTCGTTCTTGCAGGTGATGAAGTCCAGAATGTCCGGGTGGTCCACCCGCAGGATGCCCATGTTGGCGCCCCGGCGGGTTCCGCCCTGCTTCACCGCCTCGGTGGCGGCATTAAAGACCTTCATAAAGGAGATGGGGCCGCTGGCCACGCCGCCGGTGGAGTTCACCGCCGAGCCGCTGGGACGCAGGCGGGAGAAGGAGAAGCCGGTGCCGCCGCCGCTCTTGTGAATGAGAGCGGCGTACTTGATGGCGTCGAAGATCTCCTCCATGGAGTCCCCCACCGGCAGCACGAAGCAGGCCGACAGCTGGCCCAGCGGCCGCCCGGCGTTCATCAGGGTGGGTGAGTTGGGCAGAAAGTCCAGCTCCGACATGAGGCGGTAGAACCGCTCCGCCGTGGCGGTGGTGTCGGCACCCGGGTCCAGAATGCCGTCCGCCGCTGCGATGGCGTCCGCCACCCGGTGAAAGAGCCCGTCCACCGTCTCGGTGGGCCGGCCCTCGGCATCCCTTATGAGATAGCGCCGCTCCAGCACGGCGCGGGCATTTTCGCTGATGGACATGTGTTCCGCTCCCCTCTCATTCCGTATCGCATGAGTGACATACCACATATTGTAGCACCGAAAAAATTTTAAGCAAGATATTGACAGAGTATACAGCCCGGACAAAACCTGTTATAATCATACCGTGTCCCTTGCGGCGCAAGGAGAAAGGGGGGAGCGGCCCTGAGAGAAAAAAACTGGGGCGGCGCTCCCTGGACGGGCTGGGAGGCCCTGGGCGCGGCGGGCTGGGCCCTGCTGGCCTGGACGCTGGGGCAGGACCTGTGCAGCCTGTTGCTCCAGACCCTGGCCGCCCGGTGGAGCGGCGGAGCGCCGCTGGGCCCTACCCTTCGGTGGGCGGTGGGTGTGGTCTCCACCTATGGCGCGGGGCTGCCGCTGGCGGCCTGGTGCATGAAGCGCGTCCCCGCGGTCCCCGGTTCCCGGTCACGCCCGGCCCTGCGCCGGGGCGAGCTGGCGGAGTACGCCGCCGCCCTGTTGGGCCTGATGTACGGGGCCAATCTGATGACCCTGACGGTACAGGCCGCCCTGGGCGGGACCGGCGGAGGGGAGACGGGACTTTCCACCTATCCGGCTGCTTTGGTGGTCATCCAGACTGTGATTTTGGCCCCGCTGGCGGAGGAAACCCTCTTCCGGGGGCTGATGCTGCGGCGGCTCCTCCCGTTTGGAGAGCGCCCCGCCGTGGCCCTCAGCGCCCTGTGCTTTGCCCTGGCCCACGGCAGCGTCGACCAGGTTCTATACGCCCTGGCCGGAGGTGCGGTGCTGGGCTATGCCGCCGTCCGCACCGGGCGGCTGTGGCCCTGTGTGCTCCTGCACGCCCTGGCCAATGCCGCTGCCCTGGTCCTGGGACAGCTGGGCAGCGGAACGGAGCTGGCCGTGGTGCTGGCGCTGCTGTTGCTGGGCTGCGCCGCCGCGGTCCATCTGTGGCGGAGCCATCCGCTGGCCGCAAGCGGCGGCTGGCCCGCCGACTTCTGGCGGCAGGGCGGAATGCCGCTGGCGCTGCTCTATGCGCTAGTGCGGATGGCGCTGGGATAAAAACAGGACGCGGGTCCGACGGACCCGCGTCCTGAAGCGGTCAGAGCGATCAGCGCCCCATGGAGGCGATCAGCTCGTGGTTCACATCGTCCTTGTGCAGGATGAGGGTGCGCCACACGAAGATGGCCAGGAAGGCCAGTGCGGCCACGATGCCTACCGGATAGGCAATGGCGGTGGACAGACCCAGGCACTCAGAGGCCTGGAAGAAGTAGGTGATAGACACCGCCGACATGAAGGTGGCGGGGAAGGCGGCCATCAGACAGGCCATGGGCGGGAAGCCGTGCTTGTGGAGGAACACCGCGCCGGTCCACAGCACCAGCATGGCCAGCGTCTGGTTGGACCAGGAGAAGTACCGCCACAGGATATCCCAGGGCAGCGCCGTGGCGATCACAGCGCCCACCGCCAGCAGCGGCACCGACAGGGCCGCGCGCTTGCCTACGTTGGACTGGTCCAGATGGAACCAGTCGGCAATGGTGAGGCGGGCGGAGCGGAAGGCGGTATCACCCGAGGTGATGGGGCAGGCCACCACGCCGATGATGGCCAGAATACCGCCCACAGGGCCCAGCAGGGTGATGCAGATATCCTTCACCACGCCGCCCTGGGTGAGGGCGTCCAGCGCGTCCTGCAGGGGACCCACGCCGTTGTAGAAGGTCACGCCGGCGGCGGCCCAGATGAGGGCGATGATACCCTCGGCCACCATGGCGCCGTAGAAGATGGTGCGGCCCTCCTTCTCCGAGGTCATGCACCGGGCCATCATGGGGGACTGGGTGGCGTGGAAGCCGGACACGGCGCCGCAGGCCACCGTGACGAACATCATGGCCCACGCGGGGTAGCCCTTGGGGTGGGTGATGAGCAGAGAATCCCACAGCTCGGGCATATGATACTGGGGCATGAGGAGAATGGCGCCGCCCACACCCAGCGCCATGATGATGAGGCAGATGCCGAATACCGGGTAGAGCTTGCCGATGATTTTATCAATGGGCAGGAAAGTGGCCAGCAGGTAATAGAGCAGGATCACCACCAGCCAGAACGTGGAGTTCAGGGCCGCCGGGGTCATGCTGGCGATCAGATTGGCGGGGCCCACCGAGAAGTTGACGCCCACCATCACCAGCAGCACCACCGAGAAGATGTGCATGATGAAGGTCATCACTTTGCCCATGTACAGGCCCACGATCTCGGAGATGGAGGCGCCGTCGTGGCGCTCACTCATCATACCGGACAGAAAATCGTGGACGCCGCCGCCCAGAATGGTGCCGAACACGATCCACAGGTATACCTTGGGGCCCCAGCACGCGCCGGCCAGAGCGCCGTAAATGGGGCCCAGACCCGCGATGTTCAGCAGCTGGATGAGAAAGACACGCCAGGTCTTCATGGGGACATAGTCCACGCCGTCCGGATGGGCCAGCGCAGGCGTCGGCCGGTCATCGATGTGAAAGACCCGCTCCACCAACTTGCCGTAGGTGAAGAAGCCCACCACCAGGAGAACCAGCGCGATCAGGAAACTAATCACAAAAATCCCTCCGTTTCGTGGTGCAACGTCGGGAAAATATGCGTTTTTCCGGCGCGGCAGATCCGGGGCAGTGCGGAGCACATCCGCCTTCCCTGTTCAGCGGCTCTATTATAGTCCTCCTGTGCTCCGGCACAAGAAGGGAATCGCACAGAATTTTTGGCAAAGTTTTCGGTGATTTCGTGAAATTGAGGCTTTCTTTTTGAGAACTGGAAGATAGATACAGAACTATAAAATATGGTATATACATCCAACTGGGAGGTAAAATCATGAAGGTTTTATACGACGATCGGATTTCATATATGGGGAGGACACGCTGATGGAGCGGACGGAACTGCGCCTGGCCGTCCTCATCGACGCCGACAACGCCCCCCGCTCGGCCATCAAGGACGTGATGGCTGAGATCGCCGTCCACGGCACCCCTACCATCAAGCGCATCTATGGCGACTGGACCAGCCCCAATATGAGCACCTGGAAGCCCCTGCTGCTGGAAAACGCCATCAGCCCCGTGCAGCAGTACGCCTACACCACCGGCAAGAACGCCACCGACTCGGCCATGATCATCGACGCCATGGATATCCTCTACTCCGGCCGGGTGGACGGCTTCGTGCTGGTGAGCAGCGACAGCGACTTCACCCGCCTGGCCACCCGCCTGAGGGAGGCGGGTATGATGGTCTACGGCATGGGCGAGCGCAAGACCCCCGCCCCCTTCATCGTGGCCTGTGACAAGTTCATCTACATCGAGGTCATCCGGGCCGCCGGGGAGAAGGCCCGGGCCGCCGCCCGCGCCGCCGAGCAGCAGGAGAAGGCGGAAAAGGCCCGGCTGGAGCGGGAGAAGAAGGAGAAGGCGGAGGCCGCCGCCCGGGCCGAGGCCGAGAAGGCCGCCGAGGGGAAAAAGAACGCCCCCGAGCCCAAGAACCCCAAGCGCAGCGCCAAGAAGCAGGCCAAATCCTCCGAGCCGGAGGAGGAGCGGGTGCCCAGGGCGGTGGTGGAGCTGCTGGTCGACTCGGTGGAGAGCGTGGCCGACGAGGACGGCTACGCCCTCATGGGCGATGTGGGCAACCTTCTGGTGAAGAAGCAGCCCGATTTCGACCCCCGCAACTTCGGCTTCTCCAAGCTCAGCCAGCTCTTTAAATCCCTGGAGCGCTTCGAGCTGGACATCCGCCCCACCAATCTGCCCCATGTGAAGCAGATGTATGTGCGGGACAAAGAGGAAAAGGCATAAATTGGCTCCGCCGGAGGAAGCTCCTTCCACCGGCGGAGTTTTCTCTTGACTTCACGACTAGACAATTGTAAAATAACTATAACGACAAATGTCTAATGAAAGGATGGGAACGCGATGCGGAAACTGGAACGCCTGCCCGACGCCGAGCTGGAGGTCATGCAGGCCCTGTGGCAGCTGGAGCCCTACCCCGTCACCTCCGCCCAGCTAATGGAGAAGCTCTCCGGGCGGCACTGGCGGCTGCCCACGCTCTTGAAACTCCTCTCCCGCCTGGAAGAGCGGGGCTTTGTGGCCAATGAGAAGGAGGGACGAAACAACCGCTACCGCCCCCTGGTGGACGAGCGGGAGTACCTGGCCGCCGAGAGCGGGCGGTTCTTCCAAAAACTCCACGGCGGCTCCTTGCCCAGTCTGGTGGCCGCGCTGATGGAGAGCCGCGCCATCACCTCGGACGACGTGGCCGAGCTGGAGGCCATCCTGAAAGGGGGGAAGAGGCCGTGACCGTCCTGTTTTCCCACTGGGCTGAGGTCTCTCTGGGCACCGGCGCGGTGATTTTGCTGCTGTTTCTGCTGCGCCCCCTGCTGGAGCGGGCCTGCCCCGCCCGGTGGCGGTGCTGGGTGTGGCTCATCCTGGCCGCCCGGCTGGTCTTGCCCTGGAGTCTGAGCGGACCCTGGTCCCCCTTCCAGCTCTTTCTCCCCGTGGATTCCGAGCGCCCCACCCCCACGGCGGCGGTGGAGAGCAGCGCGGAGATGACGATTCAAAACGACGGGATGGTGCAGTATTTCGAGGCGGACACCATCCAGCCCGGCACCGCCGACACCGAGCTCATGGACCAGGAGTGGGCGGTGGTCCTGGATGGGGAAGTGACGCCCGGACGCGGCGGGGAACTGCCCGCAGAGGCCCTCCTTCTCCTGCTGTGGGGGCTGGGGGCTGTGACCATGGCGGGGGTCCACACCGTGGCCTATGTCCGCTTTGCCCGGCGGGTGCGGCGGTGGAGCCGCCCGGCGGGGACCTATGAGGGCCTCCCCGTGGCGGAGTGTCTGGCGGTGGAGACCCCGCTGCTGCTGGGGTTCCTCCATCCCACCATCGTCCTGCCCCGGGGCATGGAGGGGGAGGACCGGGACTTCGCCCTCCTCCACGAGTACACCCACTTCCGCCGGAGCGACCTGTGGCGCAAGCTCCTCCTGCTGGCCGCCAACGCCCTGCACTGGTGGAACCCGGCGGCCTGGCTCCTCCGCCAGGCGGGGGAGCGGGACATCGAGATGGCCTGCGACGAGGCGGTGCTGGAGGGAAAGGACCTGGAGTACCGGCAGCGGTACGGGCAGGCCCTCCTCCACACCATCACCGGCTCCATGGGGGCGGCGGGGGCCATGACCACCGGCTTTGCCCTGGGGATGAGCGGGCTCAAAAAGCGCTTCGCCGCCCTGGTGGAGGAGCGCCGCCGCCCCTTCGGCCGGAGCAGCCTGGCTCTGGCGCTGTGCCTGGCGCTGCTGGGGGGCACGCTGGTCTCCTGTTCCGAGGAAGCGCCCGGCGCGGTGGAGAGCTTGCAGCCCACCGCCAGCGTCCAGCTCTGGGAGGAGCCCCCCGCTCCCAGTGCCACCCCGGAAGCGGATATTTGGACCGGCCAGATCGGCTATCTCCTCCAGGGGTATGACCTGGAGGAGCGGACCATCGAGGTGTTTCCGGTAGAGACCAGTGGGTCGGGTCTTCTGAGCGCTCGGCTCCCGGAGGACGCCGTGGGGGAGAAGCTGACCCTGGCCGAGGAGGTAGAGCTCCGGTGGGAGGGAAGCGGCGGTTTGGCCGACTTCCTGGCCTGGCCGGCGGTGAGCGGGGAGTCCTGGGTCCTCTTCTGCGACTGGAACAAAGGGGGCGCGGTGAGCGGCTTGGCCTGGGTCCCCTGTCAGGGTAGCAGCTGGACCGGCGTGACCTGGGCCCGCTGCGGCACCTGGGACGGAGAGGCACAGACCTTCCAGTTCTATCCTCTGACAGTGGACCCGGATGCCCGGACCTGGAAAGAGAGGGAAGAGGGGCCCTGGATGTTCTCCTTGAGTTCCAAGGCCCAACTGCCTCCCATCTCCCTGCCCGCCAACGGCACAGAGCTGGACCGGGAGACCTATCTCCAGAACGTCTTTCGGGCTGAGCCGCTGGAAAACTCGGAGGGGGACTGCCTCCTGCGTATGACGGTGGTGGACGGCGCCATCGTGGAGGCCCAGTGGCTGACCCCCTATCAGGCGGGATAATGCGTGCGGCGAAGGGCCGCGGACCGGAGTTTCCGGCCCGCGGCCCTGTTGTTTTTCCCGGCGGAGCGGTGGGAAATTTACAAATAGGGCATACCAATCAGGGCGGGAGTATGCTAAAATAAAAAGGATTCCATCAACCGAACGACGGCGGACCGTCCACCCGACGGTCCCCGCCCGAGGAGGCCTTCCATGAGAGTGACCAAGCTCCTGCGCGCCGCCGTACTGGCCGCGGCGCTGCTGTGTACCACCGGCTGCTCCGCCTTTCTGGCGGAGGAGGATCTCTATCAGCTGCCGGAGATGCCCAAGGATTACCAGGACCTGACCAGCCAGACCCAGGCCGTCATCGACCAGGGCGCCGAGTACAGCGCCCCCCTCACCGGGGAGAACATCCAGAACATCCAGCTCCAGGACCTGGACGGCGACGGCGAGTCGGAGTCCGCCCTGGCCTTTTTCCGCATGGGCGGGGAGGAAAAACCCCTGAAAATCTATATTTACCGCCAGCATGAGGACTCCTATGAGCTCCAGTCGGTCATCGAGGGCGCGGGGACCAACATCCACAGCGTCTCCTATGTCAACCTGGACGACGACCCGGACAAGGAGATCGTGGTCAGCTGGCAGATCAGCGAAAAGGTCTACCTCCTGGCCGCCTACTCCGTGGCCCCTGACCAGGTGGTGGAGCTGTTCAGCACCGACTACACCAGCTACCAGATCATGGACATGGACCAGAACGGCGATCAGGAGATCGTGGTCCTCAAGGCCGCCACCGAGGGCGGCGGCGATATGGAGCTGTACAACTTCAACGGCGGCATGATGCAGATGCAGTCCTCCGCGCCCCTCTCCGCCGGGATCACCGATGTGGCCGAAGGGGAGCTGCGCCGGGGCTATCTGAAGGGGCTGGTGCCCGCCCTCTTCCTCACCTGCGCCTATGGCGAGACGGGCAACAGCAGCATCACCGACATCTTCGCCTGGGATACGGCCACCCAGACCCTCTCCAACGTGACGCTGGACAAGGAACAGGGCTTCAGCGCCTCCACCTGGGGCTATTACTCCGTGGTGGGCCCCACCGACATCGACAAGGACTCCATTATGGAGATCCCCATCTCCACCGCCATCCAAGAGTACCGGCAGACCAGCTCCGCCTCCAATTTCTGGATCAACCGCTGGTATAAGTACGACATCAAAGGCACCGCCTGGCCGGTGTTCACCACCTATTACAACAACCAGGACGGGTGGTATCTCATCCTCCCGGATCACTGGCTGGGCAACATCACCCTCTCCCGCAACGACGCCGCCGGCGGCGGGGAGCGGGCGGTGGTCTTTTCCTACTGGGAGGGGGACAACAGCGTGGAGCCCATCCCCTTCCTCACCATCTACCGCCTGAGCGGCAGCAACCGGGAGACCCGGGCCAAGCTCCCCGGCCGGTTCCTGCTGGGCGACAGCGGAGAGGATGAGCCCAGCATCCTCTACGCCGCCAAATTTGAGGAGAACAGCTGGGACTGCGGCCTGGATGAGGAGAGCCTGAAGGAGTCCTTCCAGGTCATCCGCGCCGATTGGGACGGCCTGAGCTGATCCCGGAGTAAAGGAGTTTACTATGAAAAAGGTTTTGGTATTGGAGGACGAGTCCAATATTCGCAGCTTTGTAGTCATCAATCTGAAGCGGGCCGGCTACGAGACCATCGAGGCCGGCACCGGCGAGGAGGCCCTGGAGGAGCTCAAGCGCAACCCCGACATCAAGGTCGCCCTGCTGGATATCATGCTCCCCGGCATCGACGGCTTCGAGGTCTGCCGCCGCATCCGGGCCAGCAACAGCCAGATCGGCATCATCATGCTCACCGCCCGCACCCAGGAGATGGACAAGGTCACCGGCCTGATGACCGGCGCCGACGATTACGTCACGAAACCCTTCTCCCCGGCTGAGCTCACCGCCCGGGTGGACGCCCTCTACCGCCGCACCGGCGGCGCCGTCGCCGAGAACGCCGACGAGATCAACCAGCCGCCCTTCCTCCTCAACACCCGCAACCGCACCCTGGAGAAGAACGGCCAGCGCATCAAACTCACCCAGGTGGAGTACGCCATCATCAAGCTCTTTATGGACAACCCCGGCAAGGCCCTCTCCCGGGAGGACATCCTGGACACCGTGTGGGGAAGGGACTACTTCGGTGAGCTCAAGATCGTGGACGTGAACATCCGCCGCCTGCGCATCAAGATCGAGGACGACCCCACCAACCCCACCTATATCAACACCGTGTGGGGCTACGGGTACAAGTGGGGCGCATGACGGGCTCCTATCAACGCTTCAGGGTGGTGCATCCATGAGAAAATTGAAGGGCATCCGCAAACGCTGGATCGTGAACAGCCTGAGCTCCGCCCTGCTCATCGTGCTGCTGGCCGTGGCCACCTTCTCGGTGTCCATGGTGAGCTACTACTACAAGAGCATGAGCAACAAGCTCCAGGAAAAGGCCAGCTCCGCCGTCAGCTTCTTCAGCAGCTACAAGACCGAGGAGGCTTTCTACCAGAACGCCTACACCTATATCAACTACCAGTTCCAGGAGAAGGACAAGCTGGACTTCCAGCTGGTGGACACCGACGGCACCGTGCGCTTCTCCAGCTTCTTTGAGTCCTCCGGCTACGCGCCGAGTACCCCCGATATCGACTGCGCCCTGGGGAACAATGAGACCGAAAAGCCCATGATGAAGGTCTGGACCGGCTCCGACCCCAACACCGGCGAGCACATCATGGCCGTCTCCTGCCCCCTGATGGTGGACGGCGAGGTGGCCTGCGTCATCCGCCTGGTCACCTCCCTCAACCGGGTGGACCGGCAGATCATCTTCATCATCGGCGCGGCCCTGCTGGTGGGGCTGGTGATCGTGGCCATCATCTACGTCTCCAACCTCTACTTCCTGCGCTCCATCGTGGACCCGGTCACTGAGGTCACCGGAACCGCCGAGCGTATCGCCGCCGGCAGCTACGGCGTGCAGATGGAGAAAAAATTCGACGACGAGATCGGCGACCTTATCGACGCCATCAACGACATGTCCCAAAAGATCAAGCAGGCCGAGCAGATGAAAAATGAGTTCATCTCCTCGGTCTCCCACGAGCTGCGCACCCCCCTCACCGCCATCAACGGCTGGGCGGAGACCATCATGCGGGGCGAGGTGCGCAACGCCGCCGACGTGAAGAAGGGCATGGGCATCATCGTCAGCGAGGCCCGGCGCCTGACCAACATGGTGGAAGAACTGCTGGAGTTCTCCCGCATCCAGGACGGCCGCTTCACCCTGTCCATCGAGCCGGTGGACATCAAGGCCGAGCTGGAGGACGCGGTGTACACTTATCGGGAGTTCTTCCGCAAGGAGGGCATCGAGCTGACCTACACCGACTGCGAGGAGGAGTTCCCCCTGATGAACGCCGACCCCGAGCGGCTGCGGCAGGTCTTTTGCAACCTCCTGGACAACGCCTCCAAGCACGGCGGCTCCGGCAAGCGCATCGACACCGCCATCGCCCCTGGCGAGGAGAACACCGTGGTCATCACCATCCGGGACTACGGCCCCGGCATCCCCGAGGAGGAGCTCCCCCACGTCAAGACCAAGTTCTACAAGGGCAGCTCCAAGGCCCGGGGCTCCGGCATCGGCCTGGCCGTGTGCGAGGAGATCGTCACCCGCCACCAGGGCACTCTGGACATCGGCAACGCCCCCGGCGGCGGCTGCCTGGTGACCATCCACTTCCCGATTGGAACGTAAGTTCGATTTTCCTCTTGCCAGAGGGCGGAAAATTTGATACCATAGGGGCGGCGGATCAACCGTTCACCCCCGTAAGATGTAAGGAGATACTATGTCAGAAGAAAAGCAGCGCGCCTGTCCCGCCTACAAGACCATGATCGGCGGACAGGCGCTCATCGAGGGCATCATGATGCTGGGGCCCGAAAAGAAGGCCGTGGTGGTCCGACGCCCCGACGGCGGGCTGGAGGAGCAGGTGGAAAACCGCATCCTCATCAAGGACCGCCACCCCATTTTTGGCGTGCCCTTTATCCGGGGCATCTTCAACTTCGGCTCCTCCCTGGCCAACGGCGTGAAGGCCCTCATGTTCTCGGCCGAGTTCTACCCGGAGGACGAGGAGGCCGACGAGGAGCCCTCCAAGTTCGAACAGTGGCTGGAGAAGCGCCTGGGCAGCGAGAAGCTCTACTCTTTGGTGGTCACCCTGGCCATGGTGCTGGGCCTGGCCTTCTCCATCGGCCTCTTTATCCTGCTGCCCACCGCCGTGGTGGGCGGCATCGCCTGGCTCACCAACGGCATGCCCATGTGGTTGCGCAACCTCCTGGAGGGCGTGGTGCGCATCATCATCTTTATGGGCTATCTGATGCTCTGCTCCAAGACCAAGGACATGCACCGGGTCTTTCAGTACCACGGCGCCGAGCACAAGACCATCTTCTGCTATGAGGCGGGGCTCCCCCTCACCGTGGAAAACGTGCGCAAGCAGCCCCGGCACCACCCCCGCTGCGGCACCAGCTTCCTATTCGTCGTGATTGTCATCTCCATCCTCATTTCCAGTGTGTTCTTCTCCTTTGTGGAGCTGACGAACGTCTTTGCCCGCATGCTGGCCCACCTGGTCCTGCTCCCCGTGGTGGTCAGCATCACCTATGAGATCAACCGCTGGATGGGGCGGCACGACAACTGGTTCAGCCGCCTCTTCACCGCGCCGGGCCTGTGGCTCCAGAACTGGACCACCTTCGAGCCCGATGACTCCATGATCGAGGTGGGTATCCGCTCCTTTGAGCTGGTGCTCCCCAGCGAAGCGGGCAAGGACGCCTGGTAAGAGAGAACGATAAGAGAGGGATCATATGGCGACCACATATAACAATCTGTATTTGGACGCCAGGAAGCGGCTCAAGCATGCCGGCATCGAGTCGGCCCAGCTGGAGGCCCGGGAGATCGTGTGCGCCGCGGCGGAGAAGAGCCGGGAGCAGTTCTACCGGGACCTGATGCTCTACGCCTCCGACCCCGTGGAACAGCGGGTGCAGGAGCTGGTGGAGCGCCGTCTGGGCGGCGAGCCGGTGGCCTACCTGGTGGGGGAGTGGGAGTTCTACGGCCTGCCCCTGGAGGTGTCCCCGGCGGTGCTCATCCCCCGGATGGACACCGAGGTGCTGGCCGAGCAGGCCATCCTCCTGGCCCGTGCCGCCGGAGAGGGCGCCCGGGTGCTGGACCTGTGCTGCGGCAGCGGCTGCGTGGGCCTGGCCGTCGCGGCCAATGTGCCCGACTGCCGGGTGGTGCTGGCCGATGTGTCGGAGGACGCCATCCGCCTGTGCAAGCGCAACATCCGCCGCAACGACCTGAGCGCCCGCGTCACCTGTATCCACACCGACGCCATGCAGAAGCCCACCGCCGAGCTGTGGGACTTTGACGTCATCGCCTGCAACCCGCCCTACATCCCCACCGGCGACATCGCCGGGCTGGAGGCCTCGGTACGGGATTACGAGCCCCACCTGGCCCTGGACGGCGGGCTGGACGGCCTGGACTTCTACCGCGCCATCGCCCAGAACTGGAAAAACGCCCTGTGCCTGGGCGGCACCCTCCTCTTTGAGGTGGGCATGGGCCAGGACCGGGACGTGATGGGCCTGCTCAGCCGCAACGGCTACCGGGACGTGCGCAGCGTCCCCGATACCCAGGGCATCCAGCGGGTGGTGTGCGGCGTCGCCGGAGAATAAAAGTCCCATTTATGGGACTGCGTTTGTGGGATACTTAAGGTACCAAATCGGAAGGGACCCCCTCCGAAGTTCAGATACCGCCGGCGCACCCGGCTGGAAAGGATGATCGTACGATGGCTGATAAGAAGAAACCGCTGGAGGCCGCAGCCCCCGCCGCAGATAAGAAGAAGGCGCTGGAGACCTGTCTGGCCAACATTGAAAAGACCTACGGCAAGGGCACCGTCATGCGTCTGGGCGAGAACGCCCACGTGGTGGTGGAGTCCATCCCCACCGGCTCCCTGTCCCTGGACCTGGCCCTGGGCATCGGCGGCGTCCCCAAGGGACGAATCGTGGAGATCTACGGCCCCGAGTCCTCCGGTAAGACCACCCTGGCCCTCCACATCGTGGCCGAGGCCCAGAAGCGGGGCGGCGAGGTGGCCTTTATCGACGCCGAGCACGCCCTGGACCCCACCTACGCCCGGGCCCTGGGCGTGGATATCGACTCCATGCTCATCTCTCAGCCGGACACCGGTGAGCAGGGTCTGGAGATCTGTGAGGCCCTGGTCCGCTCCGGCGCCATCGACGTGGTGGTGGTGGACTCGGTGGCCGCTCTCACCCCCCGGGCCGAGATCGAGGGCGACATGGGTGACTCCCATGTGGGCCTGCTGGCCCGCCTGATGAGCCAGGCCCTGCGGAAGCTGGCCGGCTCCATCTCCAAGACCAACTGTATCGTCATCTTCATCAACCAGCTGCGTGAGAAGGTGGGCGTGGTCTACGGCAACCCCGAGGTCACCACCGGCGGTCGGGCCCTGCGGTTCTACGCCTCGGTGCGCATGGAGGTGCGCCGGGTGGAGTCCCTGAAAAATGGCTCCGAGCTCATCGGCAACCGCACCAAGGTGAAGGTGGTCAAGAACAAGGTGGCGCCCCCCTTCCGGGAGGCCGAGTTCGACATCATGTACGGCGAGGGTATCTCCAAGGTGGGCGAGCTGGTGGACCTGGGCGTCAAGCTGGACATCATCCAGAAGTCCGGCTCCTGGTTCTCCATGGGCGAGATGCGCCTGGGCCAGGGCCGCGACTCGGTGAAGCAGTACCTGAAGGACAACCCGGAGGAGGCCGAGAAGATCGAGGCTGAGATCCGCAAGAACGCCTACAAGCTCATGTCCAGCCAGTCCAAGGCCGCCGCCAAGGCCGCCGGACGGGCGGTGGATGTGAGTGCCGAGGACTTCGACGACGGCGAGACCGTGGCCGCTGACGCCGACACCGAGGCATGAGACTTTGTAAATTAGCCCCCTCCCAGCGGGTGGAGGGGCGCTGGCTCCTCCATCTGGAGGACGGCTCCATCCTGCGGGTGGGGGAGAATGAGGTGGTCGCCTTTGCCCTCTACGCTGGGATGGAGCTCTCCCCCGAGACGCTGGAGGAGCTGCGGGAGGCCGCCGGACGGGCGGCGCTGAGGGAGAAGGCCTTGAAGGCCCTCTCCCTTCGGCCGCTTTCCCGGAAAGAGCTGCTGCGCAAGCTCACCGCCCGGCCCCGGGTGAAGCCCGGGGAGGAGCCCCCCGAGCCGGTGGACCCCCAGAAGGCGGAGGAGGTGGCCGACTGGCTGGAGGAGCTGGGCTACCTCAACGACGAGGAGTACGCCCGCTCCGTGGCCCGGCACTACGCCGCCAAGGGCTACGGGGCCCGCAAGCTGCGGGATGAGCTCTTCCGCCGGGGGGTCTCAAGGGACCTGTGGGATCAGGCCCTGGACGAGGTGGAGGACCCCGCAGAGGAGATCGACCGCTTCATTGCGAAGAAAATGCGGGGGGAGGACCCCCGGGACCCGAAGGCCCTGAAACGGACCTCCGACGCCCTGGCCCGGCGGGGCTACGGCTGGGAGGAGATCCGGGAGGGGCTGCTCCGCTACGGCGCGGATCAGGACGACTAGGCGAGAAGGAGAATCGTGTTTTGAAGGTTGCATTTATTTCCCTGGGCTGTTCCAAGAATCTGGTCAATACCGAGCAGATGATGGCCCTGTGCCGGGATGCCGGCTACACCGTCACCGGCGAGCCCGACGGGGCCGACGTGGCGGTGCTCAACACCTGCGGCTTTATCGACGCGGCCAAGAGCGAGGCCATCGACAACATCCTGGCCCTGGGCCAGTTCAAGGCGGAGGGCCGCCTGGGCAAGCTCTTGGTGACCGGCTGCCTCACCCAGCGCTACCGGGACGACATCCGGCAGGAGCTGCCCGAGGTGGACGGCATGCTGGGCACCGGCAGCTACACCGACGTGGTCGCGGCCATTGAGGACCTCACCCGGGGAGAGCGCCCCGAGGTCTTTGGCGATATCCACCACACCGACGATGACGGGCTGCGCATCGTGACCACGCCCCCCTACACCGCCTTTCTGAAGATCGCCGAGGGGTGCAGCAACGGCTGCGCCTTCTGCATCATCCCCAAGCTCCGGGGCCGTTACCGCAGCCGCACCATGGAGCATGTGCTGGAGGAGGCGAAGGCCCTGGCTGAGAGCGGCGTGCAGGAGCTCATCGTCATCGCCCAGGACATCACCCGGTACGGCATGGATCTGAAGGACGGCACCTCCCTGGCGGGCCTTCTGAAGGAGCTGTGCAAGCTGCCCTTCCACTGGATCCGGCTCCACTACCTCTACCCGGAGGTCATCACCGACGAGCTCATCGACACCATCGCCCATGAGCCCAAGATCCTCCACTACCTGGACATCCCCATCCAGCACTGCAACGACGAGGTGCTGGCCGCCATGCGCCGCCGCTCCACCAAGGCGGAGATCCAGGCGCTGTTCGCCAAGCTCCGCTCCGCCATGCCCGACGTGGTGCTGCGCACCTCCCTCATCTGCGGCTTCCCCGGCGAGACCGAGGAGCAGTTTGAGGAGCTGTGCGCCTTCCTGGAGGAGGAGCGCCTCCAGCGGGCCGGTGTGTTCCAGTTCTCCCGGGAGGAGGGCACCCTGGCCGACAAGATGGAAAACCAGGTGCCCGCCGAGGTGGCCGAGCAGCGGGTGGACCGGGTGCGGGCCCTCCAGGCCGACATCATGGACCGCTGGAACGAGGAGCGCCTGGGCGGCGTGGAGGAAGTGCTCTGCGAGGGCTTCGACCCGGAGGAGGGCTGCTACGTGGGCCGCACCTGGGCGGACTCCCCGGAGATCGACGGCCGGGTGCTCTTTACCGCCGCGGGCCGTATCCCCGCTGGCACCTTCGTACAGGTACGGATGACCGGCATTTCCGACGGAGACCTGACCGGCGAGATCGAGGAGGACTAAGCATGAATACCGCCAACAAGCTCACCATGCTCCGCATTTTGCTGATCCCTGTGTTCCTGGTGGTCCTCTACATGGACTTTGCCGCCAGCCGCTATGTGGCCCTGGGTATCTTTATCCTGGCCAGCCTCACCGATTTCGTAGACGGACATATCGCCCGCAGCCGGGGACTCATCACCGATTTCGGTAAGTTCATGGACCCCCTGGCCGACAAGATGCTGGTCATGGCCGCCATGCTGTGGTTCGTGGAGGTGGGCCGGATGCCCGCCTGGGCCCTCCTCATCGTGGTGGTGCGGGAGTTCGCCGTCAGCGGCCTGCGCCTCATCGCCGTGGACAACGGCCGCGTGATCGCCGCCGCCTGGTCGGGCAAGGTAAAGACCGCCTCCACCATGGTGGGCATCTGCTTCATGCTGGTGTTCCCCATCGCCTGGCTGGACACCCTGGTTACCGCCGTCATCGTGGTCACCACCGTCTATTCCGGTGTGGAGTATTTTGTCAAAAATAAGGACGTCATCGACTGGAGCCATATGTAAGCTCCGGCGAGCAAAAAAGCGCCCCGTCTGCCGGTTCCGGCAGACGGGGCGCTTTGCGGTTTGGGGGGATTAGAAATCCACGTCCTTGTCGTAGTACACGGCCAGCAGCAGCTTCTCCATGTCCTCCTGGCTGGGCTGGCGGGGGTTGGAGCCGGTGCAGGCGTCGCCGATGGCGTTGGCAGCCACGTCGGCGAGCTTGTCGTTGAACTCCTTCTCGTCGATGATGCTCTGCTCGGCGATGACGCCGCCGGGGCCGTAGTTCTGGATGGACAGGGGGATGTCCAGCTGGCGGTTCATCTCGCGCAGCTCGGCCACCAGAGCGGCCACCAGCTCCTCGGTGGTCTCACCCTTCAGGCCGATGAAGCGGGCGATGTCGGCGTAACGCTCGGCAGCGGTGGCCACCTTGGCGTTGTACTGGATGACCTTGGGCAGGTACATGGCGTTGGCCGCGCCGTGGATGATGTGGCCGCCGGTGAAGGCAGCGCCGGTCTTGTGGGCCATGGAGTGGACGATGCCCAGCAGGGCGTTGGAGAAGGCCATACCGGCCAGGCACTGGGCATTGTGCATGCGGTCCCGGGCCTCCATATCGCCGTCGTAGGACTTCTTCAGATCGTTGTGGATCATCTTGATGGCGTGGAGGGCCAGCGCATCGGTGTAGTCACAGTTCAGGGTGGACACATAGGCCTCGATGGCGTGGGTCATGGCGTCCATACCGGTGTGAGCGGTCAGCTTGGGGGGCATCTTCTCGGCCAGGTCGGCGTCCACGATGGCCACGTCGGGGGTGATGTTGAAGTCGGCCAGGGGGTACTTGATGCCCTTCTGGTAGTCGGTGATGACCGAGAAGGCGGTGACCTCAGTGGCGGTGCCGGAGGTGGAGGGGATGGCGCAGAAGTGGGCCTTGGTGCGCAGCTTGGGGAAGCTGAAGGGGGTGATGAGCTGCTCGAAGGTGCAGTCGGGGTACTCATAGAAGGCCCACATGGCCTTGGCCGCGTCGATGGGGGAGCCGCCGCCCATGGCGACGATCCAGTCGGGGCCAAACTCCCGCATCACAGCGGCGCCCTTCATCACGGTCTCAACGGAGGGATCGGGCTCGACGCCGTCAATGACGCGCACTTCCATCCCAGCCTGCTGCAGGTACTCCACGGCCCGGTCCAGGAAGCCGAAGCGCTTCATGCTGCCGCCGCCCACCACCAGGACGGCCTTGGAGCCGGTCAGATTCTTCAGCTCTTCCAGGGAGCCTTTGCCATGGTAGAGATCACGAGGCAGAGTAAAACGTCCCATAATTGATTCCTCCCTATATGTATCATGGATTTTTACACGAAACGGCGGAAGAAACTCCGCCCCTCGCTATCCAAACTATACCGGCTTTTGTGCAAAAAGTCAATAGGGTAGAATAGTAGAATTGGGAGTACAATTTATAGAAAAAAGGAATATAGCGCTTAGAAGGGAACGAAGTACTTCTGGAACTTGAAATTACACTAAAGAGTTCTAAATAATTTTTGGATAGTTTTCAGGTATTACGCTTCAAAGACCCAGCCAGGCGCGCAGATCCGGGAGATCGGGGGAAATGTGGACTGCGGGGAAGGCGGCGAAATCGTCGGCCGGGGTGGTGCCGTTGAGGACGGCGCAGAAGTCCGCACCGGCCCGCTGGGCGGTCTCGGCGTCGATGACCGTATCGCCGCAGTAGAGCACCTCCCGGGGCGTCAGGCCCAGTCCGGCCACGGCGGCCAGGAGCCCCTCGGGATCGGGCTTGTGGTGCTTCACCATCTCGCCGCCGGTGACGGAGGCCAGCAGGGGCAGCACGCCCCGGGGCTCCAGCACGCTCCGCAGGGTCTGGGCCCGCTTGGTGCTGACGATGGCGGCAGGGACCCCGGCCTCCTTCAGGGCCGTCAGCAGCTCCACCGCGCCGGGGAAGAGCTTGGTGCACTGGATCTGCATGGGCACCGCCACCTCGGTGAACAGCTCGTGGAAGCGCACCCCCTGGGCCCGGTCAGGACAGCCGGTGAGCTGGGCAAAGGCGTCCTCCAGCGGGGTGCCGATGGTGCGGCGCACCGCGTTGTCGTCGGGGACGGGGTAGCCCAGGGCGGCAAAGCCGTGGCGGAAGCCGGCGATGATGGCCTCCGACGCGTCGCCCAGGGTAAAATCAAAGTCAAAGAGTACCGCTCGGTATTGCATGTATGTATCCTCCTGTGGATCTCTCGATCAGAATGGCTCCATTGTACCATGAAAGGGGCGCGGCGCGCAATCAGTCCCCCCGCAGCAGCTTCCCCGCTCCGTAGCGCAGGCAGCGCCGCAGGCGGGCCTCGCCCCGGTGCAGGGTGCGGGACACGGTGGACTTGTTCACCCCCAGGCGGCGGCTGATGGCGGGGATGTTCAGCCCCGCCGCATAGTAGAGGGTGAGCATCTCGCGCTGTCGGGGAGTCACGTCCTCCTCCAGGGCCCGGAGCAGGTGGCGGCGCAGCTCCTGGCGCTGAGCCCGGTTGTCGCCGCTCATGGCCTGTACGTACAGGGCCAGCTCATCGCTGGCGTTCAGGCGGTGTGCCATGTCTCTTCCTCCTCTTCTTCCTCCTCGGCGCGGCAGGCGGGACACAGGGGTCCCTCGCCGCCGTACAGCTCCGCTTCGCAGCGGCTGCACCAGCCCTTTGGCGGGGCCTGTTGGGGGTCCCGCAAAGGCTGCAAAATTTTTTGAAAAAAGTCCTTGACAAATAGCCTCCTGTCTGGTAAACTAAGCAACGTTGTGGACGAGCTGATTTGCTGGTGTAGCTCAGTTGGTAGAGCAGTTGATTTGTAATCAACCGGTCGGGGGTTCGAGTCCGTCCACCAGCTCCATCTTGTTCGGAGCGACAAGTTCATATGGAGGAGTTCCCGAGTGGCCAAAGGGGGCAGACTGTAAATCTGTTGCGTGAGCTTCGGTGGTTCGAATCCACCCTCCTCCACCAAAAGCGTCCTGCCAATCGGCGGGGCGTTTTTTTGAACCTGAAATCAAACATCTGTTCGCGTCTTTAAAAGATACCACACAATGCCGCGCATGTCAAGCGCAAAAAAGGAGTGCTGTACCGTGTTGAAAGATGATTTCGCCATGCGGGATGTGGATACGCTGGCCAACACCATCGCCCGGCTGGTGCTGAAAAAAGAGAGCCTGGATTACACCCCCTCCGGGCTGGAGGCGGACGCCCAGGCCGACGGGCTGTGGTTCGCCCTGGACCAGTACATGAAGGCGGGGGACTTCAATGCCGCCGAGGACCTGCTCTATGAGAGCGCCGACTGGGATGACCTGCGGTACCTGGAGATGGGCGTGGCTTTCTACGCCCACCTGAACCACCTGAGCGACAAGGAGCTGGCCGAGGGCGGCTTCAGCCGGGAAGAGGTGGGCGAGGGCCTGCGGGACCTGGCCGAGGAGTTCGGCGTGGATCTGAAGCTGTAAAAAAGGACCCGGAGGATCAGTCCTCCGGGTCCAATTCGATCCAGTAGCGCTCCATGCGCTGGCCCTTCCGGGGCTCGGTCACGGTGGATTCATAGCGCCCGCCGTCGGCCAGGATGGTGCGGCGGCTGCCCTCGTTCTCCTGGGCGCAGGTGATGAGCACCCGCTTCAGCCCCAGACTGCGGCAGTAGGGCAGCGCCAGAGCCAGCATGCCTTTGGCGTAGCCCTTCCGGCGGTGCTCCGGGTGGATGGAGTAGCCGATGTGCCCGCCGAAGCGTTCCAGAAAGGGATTGCCCAGGGTGTGGCGCACCTGGAGCATGCCCATCAGGAGCCCGTCCGTCTCCCGCACGCAGAGGAACTGGGAGGACTGTACGAAGCCCTCCGGGACGGTGGACGGGTCGGAGAGCCGCCGGACGAAGGCCAGCCACTCCAGGGGGTCCTCCACGTCGGGGAGGGGGCTGCACCCGGCCAGGGTGTCTCCCCGCCGCAGGAAGGCGGCCCGGTAGGCGGCGATCTGGTCGGCGTAGTCCGAAGTGGGCGGGATGAGCGCGATGGGTTCCATCGTAAATACACCTCCTGATAAAAAAATCCCATGGCCTCTGGCCATGGGATTTTGACTTACTTGCGGCCGCCGCGGCGGGAACCGCCCCGCTTGTCCATATAGCGCAGCTCGGAGAGCTTGCTGTCCGAGGCCTGCATGAACTGCTTGAGCCGGTCCTCAAAGGTGGCGGGCTCAGCGGGGGCGGAGCGGCGGAAACCGCCGCCCTGCGAACGGGGCGCGCCGGAGCGGGAGCCATTCATGGGACGTCCCTGACCGGCGGGCCGGGGGGGAGGATCCATAGCCTTCTTGATGGAGAGATTGATCCGGCCATTCTCGTCGATACCGATGACCTTGACCTTGACCGACTGCCCCTCCTTGAGGTGGTCCTTTACGTCATTGACGTAGGAGTAAGCGATCTCCGAAATGTGGACCAGGCCGGACTTGTTCTCCGGCAGGGACACGAACGCGCCGAACTTTGTGATACCTGTGACTTTTCCCTCGAGAATCGAACCAACACCAAACTCCATACCGACTGAAATATCCTCCTTATTTCTTCTTGGGCACACACGATCAATCCGTGAATTCGATGATCTGATCGCCCGGGGCCACCAGGCCCAGCTTAGACCGGGCGATCTCTTTTTGCCGCTCCGGATCGTCGCTGTTGTCCACGGCGTCCCGCAGATCGGCGTTGGTCTGCTCCTGTGCGGCCTTTTCGGCCTGGAGCTGGGCCAGATCGGCCTGCGCTCCCTGGATCTGCGTGCGCAGATTGAGCAGCGCGCTGGCGACGAACACCAGCATCGCCAGCACCACGAGCTTGGTCAGAAGCCCGGCGCGTTTCAGTTTCATGGGAAGCGCCCTCCTTTCGCCGTCTGCCTCTGTGGGGCGGTCTATCATCCGTTTCCCGGATCAGTAGCTTTATTCTATACCATTTCAAGCCGTAATGGAAGTTTTTTTTTGCAGCTGCCCGCAATTTTTTACACCCTGCATACAAAACGGCGGCCGGAAGGGCCAGCAGACGCAGCAGAGTTTCCACCACCGTGGCCAGCCGGTAGCCCAGGGCCAGAAAGAGGGGGCTGAAGATCTGGAAATAGAGGACCGCGCCGGCGAATACCGCGCCCACCATATAGAGCCGCACCACGCCGCCCTCCAGGAACAGGGCGTGGAGGAAGAGTGCGGCGGTGACCAGCACCCAGAACAGCAGGTCCAGCAGCCCCGCCAGCAGCGGGAGGGGCAGGCGGCAGCGCAGGATGCGGAAGCAGTCGTAGAGCACCCCCACCGCCAGCCCCAGCAGCGCCGCTGAGCCCAGCGCCAGGAGCTGCTGTGTGATGGAGACCGCCATCTCAGCGGAACAGCCGGGCCAGCAGGCCCCCACCCTCCCGGCGGTCGTCCTCATAGGTGAGGGAGTCGATGTTCCCCTCCACCTTCAGGTCGCCGCCGTCCAGGCTCAGCGTCTCGATGTGCAGGTCCTCCCCCCGCACCACCAGCGCACCCCCCACCGTGTCCATGACGATGGAGGTCTCGTCAAAGCGCTCCACCTCCTCCACGCCGGAGATGGTCAGCCGCTCCCGGCCTTCCAGCAGAATGCGGTGCCCTACCGCGGGGCTTGACCGCCGTTCGTCCATTGTGATCCCGCCTTTCCCATGGTTTGCCTATCTATATGGGACAAAGGCGGCTGTTATGCCAGGCTCAGGCGGGAGCCAGGTGCAGGGCCCGGGACAGGCGCTTGCCCACCGCCATGGCCAGGGCCAGCTTGACGAGATCGGGGATGACGAAGGGGAACACGCACCAGCCCAGCACCGTGGCCATGCCGATGGGGCCGGTGGTGCGGGAGTAGAGGAAGAGGAACCACACCGAGCCGATGAGGTAGCACACCGCCAGCCCCAGTACGCCCGAGAGGAGGAACGCCGCGGGGCTCCGGCCCAGCAGGCGCTCTCCGGCCCACAGCACCGCCGCCTGGGCCAGGAAGCCCAGGATATAGCCGCCGGTGGTGCCGAAGAGGGCCCCGGGGCCGCCCACGAATCCGGCGAACACCGGCGCGCCCACCGCGCCCAGCAGGATGTAGACCAGCACCGCCAGCGTGCCCCGCTTGCCGCCCAGCAGGGCAGAGGCCAGAAAGACGCCGAAGGTCTGGAGGGTGAAGGGGACCACGGTGGGGATGGTGATCCAGGAGCAGACCGCCATCAGGGCGACCAGGATGGCGATGTAGGTGAGATCGCGTGTTTTCATGTCAGGGCCTCCAATCGTAAACTTTGGAAAGAGTATAGTTTACAATTGGGGAATTGTCAACTACTACCTCGCCTCTCGTTGACAATTCCGGGGGACATGGGCTACAATGGGGAAAAACAGGGAGGTGGGACCATGCTGTCCGATGAGGTGCTGGCCCTGCTCAAGGAGCAGGAGGGCTATTGTTCCGGCGAGGAGATGAGCCGACGGCTGGGGGTCAGCCGGGCGGCGGTGTGGAAGGCCATCGCGGCCCTGCGTCAGGCGGGGTACGACATTTCCTCCGCCCCCAACCGGGGGTATCAGCTCCAAAAATCCCCCGACCGGGTGTCGGAGGGGGAGCTGAAGGGAGCGCTGACCGGTCGGGTGCTGGGGAAGGAGCTCCTGTGCCTGGACACGGTGGACTCCACCAACAATGAGGTCAAGCGCCGGGTGGTCCAGGGCGCGCCGGAGGGGCTCACCGTCATCGCCGACCAGCAGACCGGCGGCCGGGGCCGGAGGGGACGGGTGTTCGTCTCCCCGCCGGGCGGGCTCTATGTGTCGGTGCTGCTGCGGCCCGACGCCGGACTGCGGGAGCTGATGTGGCTCACCGCCTGGAGCGGCGTGGCCCTGTGCGACGGCATCGAGCGGTGCTGTGGGGTGCGCCCCGGCATCAAGTGGACCAACGACATCATCCTGAATGGCCGGAAGGTGTGCGGCATCCTCACCGAGCTGGGCATGGAGGGGGAGAGCGCCCGGTCACAGTATGTGGTGGTAGGGGCCGGGATCAACGTCAGCCAGACTGAGGCGGACTTCGGGCCCGAGGTGGCGCCGGTGGCCATCTCCCTGGCCCAGGCCCTGGGGACGGCTCCCCGCCGGGCCGAGCTGGCCGCCTCCATCCTCACCGCCCTGGACGACATGCGCGCCGCCTTCCCCCACGAAAAGGAGCGCTACCTGGAGCAGTACCGCAAGGACTGCCTCACGGTGGGCCGGGAGGTGCGCATCCTGCGGGGGGACGGCCGCACCGAGGAGGCGGTGGCCGAGGCCATCGACGAGGATTTCCAGCTGGTGGTCCGCTTCCCCGACGGTCGGCGGGAGACGGTGAATGCCGGCGAGGTGTCGGTGCGGGGCCTGCTGGGCTATGTGTAAAAAATGCTCCGGAGCGAACAAGCTCCGGAGCATTTTTGTTCAGCGAATGGTTCCCAGGAGGGAATTTTCTTGACGGGCAGTAATATAGACCTCTTTTTCTACGTTATGCAATTGCTTGCCGTCGGCCAGAACCTCCACATAGTTGGGGGCGTGGCCCTTCCAGAGGCCGCTCTTTTCCTCCTCGAAGAGGACGGGGAGGGTGGTCCCCACCCAGCGGTCCAGGTAGGCCTCCTCCAGCCGCCGGGCCAGAGCGGCGGCCCGGTGGGCCCGGTCCTCCTTTACGGCGTTGGGGATCTGGTCGGGCATCTTGGCGGCGGGGGTGCCGGTGCGGCGGGAGTAGGGAAAGATATGCATGGCGGCGAAGGCGCATTTTTCCACAAAGGCCAGGGTGGCGGTGAACTCATCCTCCGTCTCACCGGGGAAGCCCACAATGAGGTCGGTGGTGATGGCAGGGTCGTGGAAGTATTCCCGGAGTAATGTGACGCTCTCATAATACCGAGCGGTATCATATTTCCGGTTCATGCGCCGCAGGACCGTGTCGCAGCCGCTCTGCATGGACAGGTGGAAATGGGGACAGAGGTTGGGAAGGGCGGTGGCCCGGCGGCAGAAGTCGTGGGTGATGGTGCGGGGCTCCAGGCTGCCCAGGCGCAGCCGGATGTGGGCGGGCAGATCCTGACACAGCCCATCCAGCAGGTCGATGAGGCTCTCGCCGGTCTTGAGGTCGTGGCCCCAGGAGGAGATCTCGATGCCGGTGAGCACGATCTCCTGATACCCCTCGGCCAGCAGCCGCTCCAGCTCCCGCCGGGCGTCGGCGATGGACAGGGAGCGCACCGGCCCGCGGGCGTAGGGGATGATGCAGTAGGTGCAGAAGTTGACGCACCCGTCCTCCACCTTCAGCATGGCCCGGGTGCGGCCCTCCAGGCCGCCGCCGGACAGAGGCTCAAAGGTGCGGTGGGTCATGATGTCGTCCACCGTCACCATGGCCGCCTCCTGCCGCTGGGCCAGCAGGTGCTCCAGGTCGTCCAGGAAGGCCATACGTCCGGCAGTGCCTGCCACCAGGTCCACCCCCAGGGCGGCCACCGCCTCCGGCGCGGTCTGGGCGTAGCAGCCGCACACCGCCACCACCGCGCCGGGGCTGCGCTTGCGGGCCTGGCGGATGATCTGGCGGGATTTCTTGTCGCTCACCGCCGTGACGGTGCAGGTGTTGACGATGTAGGCGTCGGCCTCTCCCTCAAAGGGGACCAGCTCGTGGCCGCGGCGGCGGAGCTCGCCCTCCAGCGCGGCGGTCTCGTATTGATTGACCTTACAGCCCAGGGTATAAATGGAAATCTTCATATTGGCTCCTTGTCTCTGCGGTGCAAAATGACTTGTAATTTGGGGAAGAATTTCTTATAATAATGTCTGCTGAATAAACCGACAAGCGGTTTATTCGCGCGGCAAAGGCCGCGCAATTTCATAAAAACAACTGAATTCAGTTGTTTTTTGAAATTCAGACATTGTTACAATGTGTATTTCCGCTGGAACGCTGTGGCGTTACAGCGGAATGTGCAAGGATTTCAGGCAGTATTGCCTGAAACCTTGCATCAGAACAAGGCCGATCAGCCTTGTTCTATACGCATTATAATAGGTCCGTTAACCGCTCCGCAAGGCGGAGCGAAGGGAAAACAGAACACAACAGCCTTATTATACCGGGTCCGAGCGGTTTTTGGAAGAGAAAAGCGCGGCGGCCGGGTCTGAATGTGATCCAGGAGGTCAACTATCATGAGCAGCTTTTATGTAACGCTTCCCACGCTGGAAGATGTGAAGTCCTTCTCCCGCCTGGCCAACCAGCATGACTGTGAGATCGATGTGTGCACCGGCCGCTATGTGGTCAACGCCAAGTCCATCATGGGGCTCTTCTCCATCGACCGGGAGGGACCCATCAAGGTGGAGTTCCACGGCAGCGACAGCCAGTGCGACGCCTTCCGGCAGGGCCTGGGCGCGCTGGTGGTGCAGCCGTCCTGACCATGGGGGCCCATTTCTTCGCCTATCTGGCCCGGATGCGCTACATCACCCGCTGGGGCCTGATGCGCAGCACGGTGCCGGAGAACGTACAGGAGCACTCCCACATGACGGCGGTGCTGGCCCACGCCCTGGCGGTGATCCGCCGGGACGTGCTGGGGGGAGAGGCGGACCCGGAGCGTGCGGCCACTGCCGCCCTTTTCCACGACGCCACCGAGATCCTCACCGGCGATCTGCCCACCCCCGTCAAGTATTTCAACCCGGAGATCCGGGCATCCTACCGGGAAGTGGAGGACCTGGCGGCGGACAAGCTCCTCTCCACCCTGCCGGAGGCCATGCGCCCGGCCTATGAGGACTGGCTGCGGGAGGACTATGACAGGGAGACCCTGGCCCTCGTGAAGGCGGCGGACAAGCTCTCCGCCCTCATCCAGTGCCTGGAGGAGCAGAAGGCCGGAAACCCCGAGTTCCGCAAGGCCGAGGAGCAGACCCGCAAGACCCTGGAGGACATGGACCTGCCCGAGGTGGACTATTTTCTGGAGCATTTTCTTCCCGCCTTCCGGCTGACGCTGGACGAGCTGGAATAGACGGAGCGGAAGCTCCGCAGGGAAAGCGAGCGTATTTGTATGATCCCATTTCGTGCTCCGGTCCTGGAGGACCGGACCTGGGTGGAGGAGCGGTTCTGCGCCACGGGCAACCGGGGGTGTGAGTACAGCTTTGCCACCATGTTCCTGTGGGCGCGGCGCTACTGTCAGCATGTGGCCCGCTGGGAGGACTTCGTCCTGGAGCGGCTGTGCGGCGGCCAGGGCGTGGGCTACCTCTTTCCGGTGGGCGGCACGGACCTGGCCGGAGTGGTGGACGCCCTGGAACAGGACGCGGCCGAGCGGGGGCACCCCTTCCGCTTCTTCTGCGTCACCGAGGAGCAGACCCGCCAGCTGGAGGCGGCCTGCCCCGGGCGCTTCCGGTATGAGCTGGACCGGGACGGCTTCGACTACCTCTACGAGGTGGACAAGTTGGCCGATCTGGAGGGCAAAAAGCTCCACGCCAAGCGCAACCACATCAACCGTTTCGTCCAGGACCACCCGGACTGGACGGTGGAGCCCATCACGCCGGACAACCTGGTGGAGTGCATGACCATGGACGTGGAGTGGAACCGCCGCTACCGCGCCCGGGAAGAAGTGGAGCAGCCCGCCGAGGACACCCTGAAGGATGAGAGCCAGGCCCTGGCCCGGGCCTTTGCCAACTACGGCCCCCTCCACCTGCGGGGCCTGCTGCTGCGGGCGGAGGGCCAGGTGGTGGCCTTCACCATGGGCAGCCCCATCTGTAAGGATACCTTTGACGTCCACTTCGAAAAGGCCTTTGGGAAAATGCGGGGGGCCTACCCCCTCATCAACCGGGAGTTCGCCCGCTGGGTGCGGGAGCACGAGCCGGGGGTGCGTTACCTCAACCGGGAGGACGACATGGGCCTGCCCGGGCTGCGGAAGGCCAAGGAGTCCTACGATCCCGATTTGATGGTGGAAAAATATACGGTCCTGCCCCGGGAGGCGTAGTTCTCGCCGGGCAGAGAAAGCGGCCGGACCCGTGGGGTCCGGCCGCTGTTGTTTACTCGGGGTCGGTGGGGGGCTGGAGATCGGCGGGAAGCTCCCGGTCCCGCAGGCGGCGGCGCACATCCTGCTTCAGCAGGGCGTAGAGCACCGAGCACACCGGCACGCTAAGGAGCACGCCGGGCAGATCGAAGAGCCCGCCGCCCACCGTCACAGCGGTGAGGACCCAGATGCCGGGCAGGCCGATGGAGGTGCCCACCACCCGGGGATAGATGACGTTGCCCTCGATCTGCTGGAGGATGGCCAGGAAGATGAGGAAGATGAGGGCCTTCACCGGGCTCACCATCAGCAGCAGGAAGGCGGCCAGAATGGCACCGATGTAGGCGCCGGCCACCGGGATGAGGGCGGATACGCCGATAATGACGCCCACCAGGGGGGCGTAGTCGGCCTGGATGAAGAGCATACCGGCGGCGCACAGCCCGCCCAGGATGCAGGCCTCGATGAGCTGGCCGCTCACAAAGCGGGTAAAGGTGTCGGCGGTCAGGTGGACCACATCCAGAATGATCCCCGCGGGCTTGGCGGGCACATAGGCGAAGAGGAGACGGCGGCACTGGGGCAGCAGAGTCTCCCGACCGCCCAGCATGTAGATAGAGAAGATGACCGACAGCAGCCCGGTGACGAACATGGAGATGATGGCTCCGGTGAAGTTCATCACATTGGCCACGGTGGTGCTCAGACCCTGGACCAGCCCCTCCAGGAAGGTCTGGAGGTAGGCGGTGAGCTTGGAGAGGTTCAGATTGCTGAGGAAGTCGGCGTCGATGTGCAGGTAGTTGAACAGCTCCGTGAGGGAGGTCTGCAGGTTGAGCAGATACCCACTCAGACTGCCGGCGAAGATCTGGATGCTCTCCACCAGTTTGGGCACCACGAAGGAGAACAGGATGGCCAGCACCACGATGAGGGACAGGTACGAGGAGAACACCGCCAGAGGACGGCTCAGCCCCGCGGCCCGGGTGCGGCCCAGCGCCCGGTCATAGGCGTGGTAAAAGGCCTGGCAGGGGCGGTTGAGGATGAAGGCCACGGCGAAGCCCACGTACAGCGGCTTGAGCAGACCCAGCAGGCTGCCCGCCAGGCCCAGCAGCGCGTCGATCTTCACCAGCGCCAGCACCAGCAAGACGGTGTAGGTGATGATGAGCAGGATGCTCCGAAACAGTTTTCGATCCATAAAATACTCCTGAGTGTTCGATTTCAGCTTCTGTATGGTCCACTATATCACCCCTGCCGGGTGCCGTCAATGGACAAACGGACCGACCCGTTCCTTTTGCCGAAACAGGGGGCGCAACCTTGACAAAGGGCGCTTTTTGACCTAAAATAAACTCCATATGTTGTCTTACAAACAGCTTGTCCGGAACCAGAGCGTTCCATTCCGTCAGGCAAAGAGGAGGGACCGGCGTGATCGAATTAAAAGAGCTGTGCAAGGTGTTCCCCGGTGACCAGGGGCCCTTTACGGCGCTGGACCATGTGAACATCACCGTCCACGACGGGGAGATCTACGGCGTCATCGGCATGAGCGGCGCGGGCAAATCCACCCTGGTGCGGTGCATCAACCTGCTGGAGCGCCCCACTGAGGGCGCGGTGCTCATCGACGGGGAGGATATGACCACCCTCTCCCCCAAGGCGCTGCGGGAGAAGCGGCGGAGCATCAGCATGATCTTCCAGCAGTTCAACCTGCTCATGCAGCGCACCTGTCTGAAAAATATCTGCTTCCCCATGGAGATCGCGGGGGGCCCCGCCGCCCAGGCCAAAAAGCGGGCCATGGAGCTGCTGGAGATCGTGGGTCTGCCCGACAAGGCCGACTCCTACCCCTCCCAACTCTCCGGCGGCCAGAAGCAGCGCATCGCCATCGCCCGGGCCCTGGCCAGCGATCCCCAGGTGCTGCTGTGTGACGAGGCCACCTCGGCCCTGGACCCCACCACCACCCGGAGCATCCTGAAGCTCATTCAGGACATCAACAAGCGCCTGGGCATCACCGTGATCGTCATCACCCACGAGATGGCGGTGGTGGAGGAGATCTGCACCCACGTGGCCATCCTGGACCACGGCAAGGTGATGGAGACCGGCACGGTGGAGGAGATCTTCTCCAACCCCAAGACCGAGGCGGGCCGCAAGCTGGTCTACCCCGACGGGGTCATCCTGGACCCGGTCAAGACCAGCCGGGTGGTGCGCATCGCCTTCAACGGCGGCTCCTCCTATGAGCCCCTCATCGCCTCTCTGGCCATCGACTGCGGCGTGAAGGTGAACATCCTGGGCGCCGACACCAAGAACATCAACGGCAAAGCCTTCGGCACCATGCTCATCGGCCTGCCGGAGGACAACGCGGAGGCCGCCAAGGCCATCGCCTACATCAAGGGCCAGCCCAATGTGACCATGGAGGAGGTGCACGATTACCATGGCTGATCTGCTGCAAAACGCCGAGGTGATCCGTCTGCTGGACATGGGTAAAGACGGACTGCTCTTCGCCATCTGGGAGACGCTGTATGTAACGGTGATCTCCACCTTCTTCGCCTATGTGATCGGTCTGCCACTGGGCGTCATCACCGTGGTGGGCGAGCGGGACGGCGTGCTGCCCCTGCCCAAGCCCGTGATGACCGTGCTCAACTTCATCATCAACATCCTGCGCTCGGTGCCCTTCCTCATCCTGATGGTGGTGGTCATTCCCCTGTCCCGGCTGATCCTGGGCACCTCCATCGGCACCGTGGCCACCATCGTGCCCCTGATCGTGGCCGCCTTCCCCTTTGTGGCCCGTCTGGTGGAGGCCTCCCTGCGTGAGGTGGACAGCGGCGTGGTGGAGGCCGCCCAGTCCATGGGCTGCTCCCCCTTCCAGATCATCACCAAGGTGATCCTGCCCGAGAGCCGCCCCTCCCTCATCTCCGGCTTCACCACCGCCTTCATCACCATCCTCAGCTATGGCGCCATGGCCGGCGCCATCGGCGGCGGCGGACTGGGCGCTATGGCCCTGAACCTGGGCTATCAGCGCCGGATGACCATCATCCTGTGGGTCTCTGTGGTGGTGCTGGTCATCCTGGTGCAGATCTTCCAGTCCATCGGCACCCGGGCGGCGGTGCGCCTGGACAAGCGGGTGCGCAGCACCGACCGCAAAAAGCAGGCCAAAGCCAAGAAGAAGGACAAGGCCGGAATCCAGTAAACCAGCGGCGATTTGGCCGGGGTGCGCAAACCAAATGGGATGCGCGCCCCGGCCTTTTGTGAAAAGTGTCCACTTGACGGAAGGGGGGATGTGGCATATACTAAATGCAACCCAAGCGGAACTGAATAACGCCCCTCAAACGCAAGGAAGAGAAGAGTAGCCATTGAGATACGGCACAGAGAGCCCGGATTGGTGGGAACGGGTACGGAAGGCTTTGGCGAACATGGTCTCGGAGCGGCGCACCGACTACCGAAAGGTATAGGCTGCGACGGGAGCGCCCGTCAGCGCGCAGGAGTATGTTTGTACTCCATAAGGCCTTCGCCGTGAGGCGGAGGTGAAGCAAGGTGGTACCACGAAGCGAATGCTCTCGTCCTTGAAAATCGTTTCAAGGGCGTTTTTTTGTACCTGAATTGGGTACCAGAACATCGGAAAAAGGAGAAATGAATCATGAAGAAGCTTACCTCTCTGCTCCTGGCCGGCGCCCTGTCCGTGGGCCTGCTCACCGGCTGCGGCGGCGGCACCGCCAGCCAGCCTTCCACCGCCCCCCAGGACTCCGCCGCTCCCTCCAGCTCCACCGAGAACGTCACCCTGAAGGTGGGCGCCACCCCCGCCCCCCACGCTGAGATCCTGGAGGTGGTGAAGGACCTCCTGGCCGAGCAGGGCATCACCCTGGAGATCGTGGAGTTCAACGACTACATCATCCCCAACACCGCCGTGGAGAGCGGTGAGCTGGACGCCAACTACTTCCAGCACATCACCTACATGAACGAGTTCAACGAGAGCGACGGCACCCACCTGGTCAGCGCCGCTGAGGTCCACTACGAGCCCTTCGGCCTCTACGCCGGCAAGACCGACTCCATCGACGCTCTGGCCGACGGCGCCCAGATCGCCGTGCCCAACGACACCACCAACGAGGCCCGCGCCCTGCTGCTGCTGGAGCAGGAGGGGCTCATCAAGCTGAAGGAGGGCGCCGGTATCACCGCCACCAAGGCTGACATCGCCGAGAACCCCAAGAACCTGGACATCGTGGAGCTGGAGGCCGCTCAGATCACCTCCCGCCTGGCCGATGTGGACCTGGCGGTCATCAACGGCAACTACGCCATTGATGCCGGCCTGAAGGTGGCCGACGCCCTGGCCGTGGAGTCCGCCGACGGCGAGGCCGCCACCGCCTATGTGAACGTGCTGGCTGTCAAGGAGGGCCGGGAGAACGATCCCGCCATCCAGGCTCTGGCCGAGGCCCTGTGCAGCGACGAGGTCAAGGCCTTCATGGAGGAGACCTACGAGGGCGCTGTGGTCCCCGTGTTCTAATCATCCAAAAAGCCCCCGGTACGGTGTAAAAGCCGCACCGGGGGCTTTTTTGCGTTCAGCGCTCGTAGGGGCCTTTTACCAGAGGCACGCCGCTGCGCACCATGACCTGACCCATGGCCATGACCAGCTCCAGGTCCAGTTGTTCATCCAGCAGCAGGAGATCAGCGTCGCCGCCTACACGGACCCGCCCCTTTTGGGGCAGCTCCAGGCCGTCGGCCACCTGGGAGGTGAGGAAGGGAAGGGCCTCCTCCAGGGGGAAGGAATACTCCTTGACCAGGGCCCTCAGCTCCCGGTGGAGAGCCGCCACGGTGGAGACGCCCATCTCCACCAGATGTCCCTGCGCATCATAGCGGGACCAGCTGCCATAGCCATCGGAGCTGATGGTCATGTGCTCGGTGGGGATTCCCTGGTCCTTGGCCCGGCGGAGAACGGCGGCGGGGCGGTTTTCCCGGCTCATGCCGCAGGTCCAGTCGGTATAACCCCCTAAAGAGGTCCAGCGCAGCCCCTCCTCCAACAGCCGGGGATTCCGGTTCAGATGGGTGGGGCGCATGGTCTTGATGGGAATGTCGGTCTGCTCCAGAGCCCGGAAGAGCTTCCCCAGACCGTCCCGGCCGTCGCCCACGTGAATGACGGCGATACCGGGCTTTCCGCCGATCATGCCCGCGGTGCGGGTCTGGGCCATGAGGTGGAAGAAGGCCTCATCCGAGGGGGCCGAGTCCCGGTGGTCGGAGATGGCCGATTTGCTGCCCAGGATCTCCTCCACAAAGATGATGTCTTTTTCGACACTTCCGGTCAGGGTGGTGGACGGGATGGCATAGGAGCCGGTGCAGCAGTAGGCGGTGATGCCCTCCCGCCGCAGGGCCTTGGTCTTGGCCACCAGATTTTCCACCGAGCGGGTGCAGCCGTCGGTGCCCAGCAGGCCCACCACGGTGGTGATGCCCTGGGTGGTGAGGGCCGTGAGGGTGGCCTCGGGGGCGCGGGTGTGGAAGCCACCCTCGCCGCCGCCGCCGGTGATGTGGACGTGCTGGTCCAGGAAACCGGGGACCAGGCGCAGCCCCCCGCAGTCGATCACCTCCACACCCTCCAGAGAGACCTCCAGCTGGGGGGCCATGGCCTGGATCTGACCCGAGCAGAGGAACAGGTCCCGCAGACCCAGGTGCTCCGGGGCGTAGACGTCCGCGTGTTTCAGTAAAATCATGGGGAATGGCTCCTTTCAATTTGTCCGCTTTCATCATAGACCTCTGCGGCGGTTTCAGCAAGAAAAACGTCCGACTCATGTAGAGCCGGACGTTTTTGGATGGGCGGATCAGTTGGTGGTGATGATGACCCGCATGTTGGCCTGGTCCCAGTCCACGGTGCAGTTGAGCACCTCAGCCACCACACGGACCGGCACCAGCGTGCGGTTGTTGACCGCGGTGGGAGAGACATCCAGCTCCATGCTGGCCACTTCGCTGTTTGCGTCGGTCTTATAGCCAATGACGGGCACATTCAGATACATCAGGACGGCTGCACCGTCGCTGGCGCGGTAGGCGAACACCGACTGGTCGGAGGGGTCCCATTCCACCTCGGCACCCAGGGCCTCGAAGATGGTGCGGAAGGGGACCAGAGTGCGGCCATTGATGGCCATGGGCGGCTGATCGAAGGTGAGGAGCTGGCCGTCCAGGGTCACGGTGATGACGTCGGGGGTGGAGGTGCTGCCGGTGGTCTGACCGTTGACCGAGACCAGATCCGTGCAGCCGGTAACGCCGCCGCTGCTGAAGTCATTGGCCACCACGCCGGCGGTATAGCCCACCGGGCCGTTGATGGAGCCCTTGGCGGTGCAGTTGGTGATGGTGCCGCCTTCATAGCACGAGCCGGCGATGAGGGCGAAGCCGACGGTGGAGAGATCCTCCATATTCGCCAGAGTCTCAGAGCCGATGGTCACGTGGGCGGTCACCGAGCAATTGCTTACCGAGCCGGAGTTATAGTCCACCAGACCGCCCCACATGGGGTCGATGCCATTATAGACATAGTTTCCGGCATAGACCAGATTCAAATTCCGGATGGTGCCGGAATTGTACTCAAAGAAGGAGAAGCCGCCTCCCTCGTTGGAGGTGCTGTTGATGACCAGATTGGAGATGGTGTGACCGCCGCCGTCAAAGACGCCGCCGGGGGCCACCATGGCCTGGGAGGCGCCGAAGATCTGTACGCCGGAGGAGGGCAGGAAGCTGTTGTCCAGAGGCTTGGTGAGGGTGATGTCCTTGGTGACCAGGAAATGGTCGGCGCTGTGCTCCTCCAGCATCATCTGATAGGCCATGGTCAGGGCAAATTCGCTGTCGATGATCCAGGGATCGCTGGCGGTGCCGGAGCCGGCCAGACCAGAGGTGGAGGCCAGAGCGGCGGGGAGAGCCGTCAGCAGCAGGCAGGCTGTGACAGCCAGGGCGGCGAGACGCCGCAGGGCAAGGGACCGTTTCATACAGAACACTCCTTTTTCCGTTTATGAGTTCGGGCAGAGGCGGCGGGTCATCCCACAAAGTCACCGCCGCTCCATTGACCGTCGTAGACGGTGCCGTCGCTGAACCACATCTTGCCGTAGCCGCTCTTGAGCCCGGCGGAGAAGTTGCCGTTATAGGCGCCGTCCACCGCGCTGCGCCACTGGCCGTAGCCTTCGATGAGGCCGTTGGACCAGCTGGCCGACCAGAGGGTGTCGCCGTAGTCCCAGCGGCTGTCGGTCTGGGTGATGGTGAGGGTGCCGGTGCCGTGGGGCTTGCCGTTCTTCCACTCACCGGTATAGGTTCCGGAGACCGAGAACTTACTGGTGACCATCGTGTAGGACTGGCCGCTGACCTGGGTGACCGACGGCGTGGGCGTCGGTGTGGGAGTGGGCTTCGGCGTGGGTTTTGGTGTAGGTTTGGGCGTGGGCTTGGGAGTCGGTTTTGGGGTCGGCTTCGGTGTGGCAGCGGCTGCCGGCTTGGGGGTAGCGGTGGGCACGGCGGAAACGACGGGCTGAGCTGCGGAGGGTACGGCAGAGGGAGAGGGCGAGGGGCTCGCAGTCGGTGTGGGTGAAGGGCTGGGCTCGGTCAGGTCCGGCTCCAACACACGGCTCAGCTGGATCTGGTCCAGACAGGGCTGGAACTCCGCCGGATCATATCCGTCGTCGGTGGAGCTGTACATGACAGTGGCCCACATCCCGTCGTCGGTAAAGAACACCATGGAGAGACGGAGCTGGAGGTCATCTGCCTGGAAAAAGGCACTGGTGTAGATGGCCTCATAGTCGCCCACGCCCACGGTACCGGGCTGGAGTGCGGTCTGGGTGCCGGGGACCATGTCGTAGGGGATGGAGGACAGGACCTGCGTGGCATAGGCCTCCAGATCTTCCGAGGGGGTCTCGGAGAGATCGGCCAGCTGGACCAGAAGCAGTTCGTCCTCGGAGCTCCGCTGAGCGCCGTCCACCGAGCCGTCTGCTGTATCCGTATTCACCTCCCAGCCGTCGGGCAGCTGGCGGAATCCGAACTGCGGGATCCCCTCGGGCACAGGCGAAGGGGTGGCCGGGGCAAAGCTGTCGGAGGGCAGAGCCATCTGGCTGCCGCTGTCGGCGGTGCGGTCCTCGGAATTTTCGCGGTTCAGTAGGCCGTAACTTACGACGACCAGGAGCAAGACGCCGAGGACACCCAGCAGCGCCGGCACCAGATAGGGAGAGCGCCCGGTTGGGGAACGGTCGCTTTTCTTGTCCCGGTTCCAGGGCCAGAAGCCGGCATGGAGCAGAGAATGCTTTTGGGGCTCCGGTTCTGGCCGGGGCTCCGGTTCTGGCTGGGGCTCCGGTTCTGGCTGGGGCTCCGGTTCTGGCTGGGGCTCCGGCTCCGGCTGGGGTTCCGGTTCTGGTTCGGGCTCGGTGGGGATGGCCTGCTGCACGGCGCTCAGGAATTGCCCCATGGTCGGATAGCGGTCGGCGGGCTGGACCTCCAGACCCTTGAGGATGGCATCCTCCAGAGCGGGCGGCAGGTCGATCCCGCGGGTGGAGGGGGCGATGAGGTCATCCTCCTCCATGCGCTCCAGAGACTCAGGGGGCAGATAGCCGGTGATAGCGGCGTAAAAACAGGCAGCCACAGAATAGACATCGGTATAAGGGCCCTGACGGCCCTTGCGGGTGTACTGCTCCTTGGGGGCATAGCCCGCCTTGAGGACCACATCCAGGCTGCGGCTCTTGTCGCCCAGGCTGTACCGGGCGGAGCCGAAGTCCAGGAGCCTGACCTGCCCGTCGCCGGTGATATAGATGTTGTCGGGGGTCACATCCCGGTGGATGATGCCCTCCTTGTGGACGGCCTCCAGAGCCTCCATGACGGGGGTGAGAACGCGCACGGCCTCCCGCCAGTGGATACGGCCGCCCTGGTTTTTAATGTAAGTCTTGAAACTGATGCCTTCCACGTAGTCCATGACGAAGTAGGCGGTGCCGTTCTCTTCAAAATAGCTGCGCACCCCGACGATGTTGGGATTGCCCAGGAATTTGGCCAGCACCCGCGCCTCATCCAGAAAACGCTCCAGGCCGTAGCGGAAATTCTCCTGCCGCTCCCCGGTATAGACCGTCACCAGGGGAGAACCGGCGGCCCGGACGGCCATGGTCTCCGGCAAAAATTCCTTTACCGCCACTTTGATGTCCAGCATCTTGTCCAGAGCCAGGTAGGTGATGCCGAAGCCGCCCTGACCCAGGACCCGGCCGATGATGTATTGGCCGGCCAGAATGCTGCCATGGGGCAGGGCAAAGGGGTATTTTTCCCGGTCCATGGCCGGGTCATAGCCGCAGTACGGACAGCAGCCAGCCCCCTCCTCCCGCTCCCGGAAGCAGTTACAGCAGTATGTCATGTCAATCTCCTCTCATGCCGCCCGGCAGACCTGCGCGCCGGGCGCTGCCCCCTAAAACCGGAGGCGGAATCGGACGGGCCCCATGGTGATCTCGTCGCCGCTGCGCAGGCGGCTGGGGCCGTATAGGCGCATCCCCTCCAACCGGACCTGGCAGCGGGGGTCCAGCCCTTCCAGAAAGACCAGACCGTCTTTTCGAAAGACCCGCCCGGCCAGCGGAGGGAGACTGCGGGCTCTCCACACCAGATCACAGCGCCGGTCCCGGCCAATGGTCAGCTCCTGGAACAGGTAGAGCTCCTCACCCTCCTGGACACAGTGCCCTTCCGCCACCTCCAGATGGAGGCGGATGGCCCCGGAAGGAACCGTGTCGGAAGAGGCACGCTGCTGCCGGCGCAGGACTAGATAGAGAACCGCAGCCGCCAGAGCGGACACCAGCCCCAGTCCGCCCAGAAGCCATACCGGGTCCAGACAGAGCGTACCGCTGCCGGGCTCCGCCGTGCTGAAGTCTCCCGCCGCATCCGGGACAAGGGCGGCGGTCATAGTCGGAGCGGGCGGAGAAACGGTGGGGACGGGAGTGGGTTGAGGCTGCACTGAGGGAACAGCAGTGGGGACCGCGGGCGCTTCACCGGCGGCCAGAAGGGGGACCGCGGGGATGGATAGGCGGAGATAGGGCTCATTCTCCCCCGCGCGAAAGAGGCAGAGGGCGGCGTCATCCAAGCGGAGATCCTCCGGAAGGGAAACGGAAAAGGACGTCGTCCAGAGAAGGTCCACCGTCTGAGCCACGGTGCGGGCGGCGGAATCGGCGCTGACTCCGCCGGAGCCCACCGTCAGATGGGCGCCGGAGCCGAGGGCGGAAAGGGCCTCCAGCGCCTCTGGGGAGACCTGCCGTCCGGTGGCCAGGCCCACCGTATGCACCAGGACCGAGGGATCCTCCTCCACCTGATACCGGGCCATCTCCAGCGCCTCCCCGTCCTCCACGGCCTCGGTGACACCGTCGGTGATGACCACCAGATTCACCAGCTCCCCCGGCTCACGGGGGCGGGACACCAGGTAATCCATGGCGGCTACCACGGCGCTGGGCAGGTCGGTGCCCTCCTCCTCATAGGAGAGAGCCTTCAGCGCCTGCAAAAGTCCGTCCCCGTCACAGTCCTCCGCCTCCAGCCGGAAATCCACACCGAAGGAGGCCAGGGAAAAGCGGGCCTCCTGCCGGGCCAGCCGCCGGGCGAAGGCGGTCACATTCCAATCCAGCCCGCCCATGGAATTGGAGCGGTCCACCAGCAGGAGATAGGACACCGGGGTATCGGCGTCGGACATCCGGGTCAGCGGGCCTTCCGCCGCCAGGGTAAGGGCGGTGGGCCCCAGTTGGAGCCGGGGCTCGACGCCGCTGCCGGGGGAGTCGGACAGGTGGACAAAGATGTGGAGCCGCCCGTCCTGCCAGAATCCGGCGGGGACAGTATCCGCGTCCGATGCGGCGGCGGAGCAGAGAAGGGCCGCCAGCGCGGCGATCAGGCAGAGGGCGCGCCGCAGTATGGCCATAGCGGTCCCTCCTTGTGCCCGGTCTCAGTGAGAAAGACCGTCAGCAGCGTCAGATTATCGGCGTCCGCTCCCAGCCGGGGCAGGGCGCGCAGCAGCAGCAGCTCGGCCCAGGCCCGGGGGCTGTCCGCCTTGAGACAGTCGATGAGGATCTCCTCATCGTAGAGCACGCTCCACAGTCCGTCGGAGCACAGGAGAAAGGCGTCCCCGGGGCGGACCTCTCCGCCGCCGGTCTGGGGGATGCAGCGGGTCTTGTCCCCCACTACCCGCAGCAGACTGGAGCGGTCCTCGTCCACATTCAGCTCATTCCGGCCAATCTCGCCGGCCAGGTACTTTTTGTAAGTCACAGAGTGGTCCCGGGTGGCGTGGCAGATCTGCCCCTGAGAGATGCGGTAGAGGCGTGAGTCTCCCACATGGACCCACGCGGCCCGGTTCCCCGCGACCGCCAGGGCGAGAGCTGTGCTCCGCCCGGAGCTGCCGCGCTCCCTTGCCTCCAGCAGCAGGTCGTTTGCCTCCAGAGTCCGCTCCAACAGGAGAGCGGCCAGAGGGCCCTCCGGCCCGGAGTCTCCGGACCAGTCCTCCTCCCAGGCGGTGAGGAGGGCCTGCACCACCAGAGCGGATGCCCGGGCTCCATCCCGATGCCCGCCCAGCCCGTCGGCCAGGAGAAAGAGACCACGGTCCGCCTCCATACGGAAATCAGAGCTGTCCTGGTTTTCCGAGCACCCGCCGGGGTTGGTATAGCGGTATGCCTCCAGCTTCATTCCATCACCCCAGCTCCACCCGCAGGGCATTCTCCGGGTCACCCAGATAGAACACGTCGCCGGGCCGCAGGCGGCAGGGCACGCCGGGCGTCAGCTTCTGGCCGCCGGAGAGGAAGGTGCCGTAGGTGGATTTCAGGTCCGTGAGAAGGAACTCACCCGTTGGCTCAGACCAGCTCACCGAGCAGTGACGGGCGCTGACGCCGGGGGTGCCCTCCGGGAAGAGCACCTGACAGGCGGCGCTGTCCCGGCCCACCAGAATTCCCGGCTGTCCCGGCACCGGAGCCGCGGCGCCGCCGTGCTGGGGGGAGAGGGAGCGCAGGAGCGGGGTGGAGCGGGACACATTGGGCGTGGACGTGGGCTGGGGCGTGGGCGCCGGACTGGGCTCGGGCTTGTGCGGCGATTTCTTCACGCGGACAGCCGCCGGCTTTGCCCGACGGCGCCGGAGCACCAGCACCGCCGCCAAGGCCAGAAGGACCACCGTAGCCGCGCCGGCCACCACCAGCAGATAGGGGAAACCGTCCCGACCGATCTGATAGGGGACATTGTTCTTGTCCAGCAGTGGGATGAGCTCCTCCACGTTGAGGGCGTAGTCCACGCTGGCCTCCGAGGTGACTGCGCCGGAGGTGTCATAGTTGGTCACCGTTACGCCAAAGGTATTGATCCCCACCACGGTGCCGTCCTCGGTGACCAGGGGACCGCCGGAGTTGCCGCCCTGGATGGATACATCCAACTGGAGGACCCGACGGCCGGTGCCCGACTCGGTGAGCAGGCGGCTGATGCTGCCAGTGGTCACCGTGGCGTCCTCAGTCCGGTAGGAGGCCAGCGCGTCCACCGCCACATCGGCCACGCTGGGGTAGCCCACGGCGTAGACAGTGGAACCCACCAGCTCCTGGGTGGGCAGCTCCAGACACAGGGGGACCCGCTTGTCGGTGGGCTGGTCCAGCTTGAGGACGGCCAGGTCCATATCCTTGCTGTAATCCACCAAAAAGGCCTCTTCCGAGTCATTTTCGTCATAAACCACATACAGACGGCTCTCCCCCTGGCCGCCGCCGGTGGCCAGGAAATGTTCGATGACATGGAGGTTGGTCACCAGATACTGGGGGTCTTTTCCCTCCTCGCCGATGAAAAAGGCGGTGCCCCGCCAGGAGCCCTGGAATTCGCCGTCCAGCACCACATATTCCCGGAGGTAGACCACGCCGTCCAATACCTCCCGGTCAAAGCCCGCCGCACAGGCCGGAGCGGCAGAGGCAAGCAGGAGAAAGACACAGAGCAACAGAGCAGATACGCGTGTTTTCATTCAAATCCCTCTTTTCCCTAGGTTCCAGTTCAGTAGCCGCACTTGATGACCAGTGCGGTGTAATTATCCTGATAGACCCGGGCCTGCCCGCGGATGGCCGCCTCCAGCCGTCCGCAGGCCCCTTCCGCCGAGTCCTGTTCCAGACAGTCCCGCAGTTCCGCCTCATCCAGCACGCCGCTGATGCCGTCGGAGCAGAGGAGAAGGGTGTCTCCATCCTGCAGCGGGAGGGGGTGCAGCGAGCGGTCCGGTGCGTCCACCTGCTCCATCCCCAGAAAAGCCGACAGCCGCGGGCCGTCCGGGTCGTCCAGGCCCACCGTCGGGTCCAGCCGTCCCGCCCGGATGGCCTCCAGGCGCAGCTGGGTGAGGTAATTCTGCTCCACATTGAGGCGGAAGAGCCCGCCGTTCCGCAGCAGGTAGAGCCCGCTGTCCCCCACGCTGATCCACCAAAGGGCCTCCTGGAAACAGAGACAGGCCGCCAATGTGGTACCGCCCTCCCCCTGAAACTGCCGGAACAGGGTTTGATTGGTCTCTTCTACCCAGCGCCGGAGCTGGTCCGGCAGGTCTGCCTTCGGTTCCAGCGTGGAGAAGGCGGACAGGAGCCCGGCCACACAGGTCTGGCTCACAAGCCGCCCGTCCCGCAGGCCGCCCATGCCGTCGGCCACGATGGCCAGCAGGCCATGCCGCCGGATCTCCGTGACGTCCAGGGCGTTGGCAAAGGCAAAGGAATCCTCCTGGTAGTCCCGGGTCCCCCGGCCCTGGAGGTTGGCCACCTGATAGGAGAGCAGACGTCTGGGCGGCGGCGAGGGCTTCCGCCAGCGGTCAAACAGTCCCATGGCCGCCCTCCGGCCCCGGGCCTCCATCGGTCCAACGGAACTGCGGTGAGCACAGCGGGAGGAAAAGCAGTTTGGTGGCGCCGAAGTCAATCACGTCGTAGGGCTCCAGGACGACCGGGGTATAGACCTCCTCGCCGTTGAGGTAAATGACATTGGCGCCGTCTGCCGGGATGAGGGTAAAACGGTTGTTCTTCTCGCCATAGCCCAGCCGGGCGTGGTTGGCATGGGAGATGGAAGGGTCGCCCTGGATGCGCACATCCATTTGCTCCCCCCGGCCAATGGTGTTGATCCGGCCCAGCAGGCGGTAATCCTTGCCACGCTCGGCCCCCTCGATGCAGACCAGCCAGCCCACCACCGGGTCGATGCCCAGCTTACGGTTTAGCATCCCCTGAGTCCGCGTGTCCGCGTCGGCCCGCTGTTCTTTGCGGGGGGCATAGCCCCGGGGCGGCTGGGTGGGACCGCCCTGGGTCACCGGCACCTCACCTTCCGCCGGGGAAAAGCCTCCGCCGCGGAGGGGGGCGGTCCGGCCTCCGTCCAGCACGGTGGGACCGCCGGAACCTCTGACGGACGAGCTCTGACCGGGAACGGGGCCCGCGTCAAAGCGAATGATGGGCTGGGTACTGTTGCAGTAGGGACAGGCGGCGTAGAGATCCGAGTCGTAGATGTGGCCGTGTCCGCATTCTGTGGCAGCCATTTCGATTCCTCCTATCGTGTATCCCGTGTCTCCGGGGCCTTCCGCGCGGCTGGTATCCGGTCGGGGGGCAGGGCTCCACGGATGCCGGTGAAAAAAGCGGACCGCCTTGGACGGGGTCCTGTCCTGTCCGGCGATCCGCTCCCAAGCCCATCCGGAGAGAGCGGTTGCTGCGTTCCTCCCTGCTGGAAACCTCCCCGCGGACCGCTGAGTATGTCCGCAGATGCTGTATGATGCTTCATTGTAACATAGGGAATTGCGGCCATGTTCCTAAAAAGAATGGGAGTTTTGCGCGAAGACCACACGGTACGGTCGAAGGACAGGGGCGGGGCAGAATGTGTGCCCATGCCATTGACAGAAGAGGTTTGTCGTGATAAACTCCACTTGAACGGAAGGTTTATCAGAACAAACCTCTTTGCGCTTGGAAAGGAGAACGCCCCTATGGAGGACTGCAAGCTCTTTGACGCCGAATACCGCCTGATGGACCTGGTGTGGAAACACCAGCCCATCAACTCCACCGCCCTGTGGAAGCTCTGCCAGGCGGAGCTGGGGTGGAAGAAGCCCACTACCTTCAACCTCATCCGCAAGCTGGGGGAGCGGGGCATTCTGAAAAACGAGAATGCTACCGTTACCGCCCTGGTGGAGCGGGAGCAGGTCCTGCGCCGGGAGAGCGAGGAGGTGGTGGAGCGTTCCTTCGGCGGGTCCCTGCCCAGCTTCGTGGCCGCCTTTCTGAGCGGCAAGCGGCTCTCCCACCAGGAGGCGGAGGACCTGCGCCGCCTCATCGACGAAAGCGAGGGGCACGATGTATGACCTATTCTTAAAACTGTGCCAGATGAGCCTCACTGCCGCCCTCACCGCTCTGGTGGTGCTGGTGTTGCGGGCGGTCTTGGTGAAGGGGAAGGCCCCGGCGGTCCTCCGGTTGTTGCTGTGGGCGGTGGTATTTTTCCGGATGGTGTGCCCGGTGAGCTTTTCCAGCGTGTGGAGCCCCGCGTCCCTCCTGGAGGCGGCGGCTCCGGAGCCGGTGGAGCAGACCGAGCAGGCCACCGAGAGCCGACCCGTAACCGAGACCGCCCAGCCGGTGGAAAACCAGCCGGTCCCGGCCCTCCCCACGGGGGAGCTCCTGCCGGAGGACGCGACGGTGGAGTTTTCCACCGTGGAGCCCACCGTGGCCGTCCAGAAGAGCGCCCGCATTCTTGAAGTGCTGTGGCTGGCGGGCCTGCTGGGGCTGTGGGGCTGGTTTATGGTGCAGCAGCGGAAGCTCCAGAAAGCTATGGCCACCGCCGTGCGGGTGGACCCCGGCGTGTGGGAGAGCGATCAGCCCGGCCCGCCCTTCGTGCTGGGGCTGATGTCCCCCCGTATCTATCTGCCCGCGGGGCTGGCCGAGCCCGACCGGAGCTATGTGCTGGCCCATGAGCGCCTCCATCTGCGCCGTGGGGACTTTTTATGGAAACCCCTCTTCTTCCTGGCGGTCTCTCTCCACTGGTTTAACCCAGTTCTGTGGATCTCCTGGAAACTCTTCTGCCGGGATCTGGAGGTCTCCTGCGACGAGGGGGTGCTCCGCACCCTGCCGGAGGGGGAGAAAAGCGGCTACGCCCGGGCACTCCTCCATCTGGCGGCCCCGGAGACCGCCCGTATCCCCGCCGCCTTCGGGGAGCACGACGTGTCCCGGCGGGTGAAGGGGGCCCTCGCCTACCGGAAGCCCGCCCTGGCGGCTGCGGTGGTCCTGGCCGTTCTGGCGGTGGGCGTGGGGCTCTGGCTGTGCGCCGACCCGGCCCAGGGAGGGCTCCCGGAACAGCCTCCCACCATTACCCTCTCCACCGACCGGAATTCGCTGGAGCTCAGTGCGGCGGAGTGGGACGGGGAGACGCCCCCCGACCCGGCCAAGCTCCTGGAAAACGCTCCCCGCTTGGTGGAGGACAACGCCTGGAGCCACGGGGCCAGTGTGACCTTTGGCGGGGAGCCATACCCCGACGAGGGAGTCTTTATCGATTATCTTCTCCAGGGGGAGGACTGGGTGGCCGGACACAGCGCCTCCATGACTTTCAGCCTCGTCTTGCAGCCCCGGGCCGACTCGGACGGCAGCGGTGAGCCCGAGGAGCGGGGCGTGGTCTTTACCTACACCTGGAAGGAGGGCTTTACCAGCCGCTCGGCCACTTACGCCTTCCGCCTGGCGGTGCCCTCGGTGCAGCCCGACCAGGAATGGACCGAGCCGCTGGTCTACGCCGGTGGGAAGCGGCTGGAGGTGTTCGATGAGGATGACGCCGCGGATTTCCTGGACCTCCAGATGCAAACCGAGGTGCTGGGCGTCCCTATGGACGGCATCATCACCATCAATGACCCCACCGAGCCCTTTGAGCGCACCGAGGCCCGGCTCTACCGCCTGGATAACGGCGGGCTCAGCCTGGGCCATGAGGTGGTGGGCGGCAGCAGCGGAGGGGGAGGGGAGCATAACCGCTCCTCCTTCGGATTCCCGGTCAATGCCGCCGAGCGGGGCTGGCCCGCCTCGGAGCCCCTCATGGTGGGCCTGGAGGTGGTGTACACCTGGGCCGACGGCAGCACTTCCACCTTCCGCTCGATTTTCCGGGCGCTGCCGGAGGGGATCGGCGTGGTGGACACCCTGCCGGAGTTCTTCCGCCAGAACGGAGAGGCCACCCTCCTGTGGCAGGACGGGGCCCTGGCGCTGGCGGCGGTGGCCCGTCCGGCGGAGGCCTATGTATGCCGCACGGACAACGGCGGGTTGGACTGGACTACCCTCTACGGCCTTCCCCAGCCGCCCTATCATGATACCACCTGGGACGCCCTCTCCATTACCGAACAAGGGGAGCAGCTGGTGATGGAGCGGCGCAACCGGGAGACCGGAGAAATCCAGCAGCTCTACGCCGACCGGACCTATGCCCTCAACTGGGTGGCCCAAAAGCCCATTGCGGACCTGGGGGCGGTCACGCCGGAGGATGTCCCGGCATACAGCGCCACTGAGTGGATGGACACCTGGGGTCTGGACCCGGTGGTGCGGCTGTACCCCGACACGATGACATATGGGGAGGATACCACCGGCGTGACGGTCTGCGTGTGCAATTACGGTGTGAGCGGGCGGAATGAGCTGGGGGTGCTGGTGGACGGGGTGTTCTCCTGGTTCGACCACGGCCTGGGGGAGTACGGCCTGTCCGGGCAGCACGCCTGGGCCCAGCCCCAGTGGGCCGATCTGGACGGGGACGGCACGGATGAACTCGTCATCACCCACTACGCCGCCCACGGCACCGGGGTCAGCCTCTCCAATCTCCACATCCTGGAACCGACGGGGGACGGACATTACGCCGAGACCGCCTCTTTTTCTCTCTACGACGACGGGAGCGCGGCGGTGGTGGACGGCCTGCTGGCGGAGCTGGGCCTGGAGGGGGTATATTGCGGCGACATATGCAGCTTCCCCGACCCCTTCACGGTGTCCCTGGAGCTGTGTGACAGCGGTTCCCCCTACCTGCTGGACTACTGCGGTGACCTCACCTGTACTCTGGTCTACGACGGGCACTCCATCACCCTGACCGACCCGCGTTATGAGCCCTATCCCTCCTACGACGATCTTCAGGAATCCCAGGAGTGACCCTTGTTCCTCGTCCCGTCCGGTGGTACACTGGAGCAAAGGAGGGGAGGACGATGAACCTGACATACGGAGGCGGCCGGGTCCTGGCCTGTTGGTTCAGCGCCACCGGCACCACAAAAGCGGTGGTGCAGCAGAGCGCGGCGGCGCTGGCGGAAGTACTGGGCGCGCCGCTGGAACACTTCGACTTTACCTTGCCCCAGGCCCGCACCGCGCCGCCGGAGCTGAGGCCGGGGGATGTGGCCGTGGTGGGCCTGCCGGTGTACGCCGGACGGCTGCCCAATGTGCTGCTGCCCTATCTGAACACCTGGGAGGGGGGCGGCGCGGCGGTCCTTCCGGTGGTGGTATACGGCAACCGGAATTTCGACGACGCCCTCATGGAGCTGCGGGAGCTGTTGGAGAGCCACCACTTCCACACCTTTGCCGCCGCCGCCTTCGTGGGGGAGCACGCCTTCTCCACCACTCTGGCCGCCGGGCGGCCCGATGAGACCGATTTGCAGGAAGCGGCGGACTTTGGCAGACAGGCGGGTCTGGCCCTTTTGAGGGGAGCGGCGTCCCCGGTAGACGTGCCAGGCAATTGTCCCGTAGGGCCTTACTACCAGCCCCGGGACCGGGCGGGTAACCCCATCGACATCCGCAAGGTGAAGTCCAAGGTCAACGCCGACTGCGACCGCTGCGGGCTGTGCGCCGCCCTGTGCCCCATGGGCTCCATCGACCCGGCGGATGTGAGCCGGTACACCGGCATCTGCATCAAGTGCGGGGCCTGTATCAAGGGCTGTCCCAAACACGCCCGGTACTACGACGACCCGGGCTACCTCTATCATAAGGAGGAGCTGGAGCTGGGCTATCCCGGCCGGGCTCCCATCTGGCGCAGCTTATAAAAACAGGACCGGCTCCGAATCGGAGCCGGTCCTGTTTTTTATACAATTGGGGTCAGCGCTGGGAGACCACCAGGTCAGCGAAGCGCATCAGGATGGAGGCCACCTCGGCCCGGGTCGCGGTGGCGCCGGGGCGGAGCTGGTTGTCGCTGCCCTGGAGGATGCCGGCCTCACAGGCCCAGTTCACCGCCTCCTCCGCCCAGGAGGAGACGCTGTCCGCGTCGGTGAAGTTCAGGGCGCTGCGGTGGTCCGTGGTCAGACCGGCCTGGTTGGCATAGCGGTAGAGCATGGTCACCAGGGCCTCGCGGGTCATGGGGGCCTCGGGGGAGAACTTGCCCTCTCCGGTGCCGCTGACGATGCCGGACTGGGCGGCCCACTGCACCGCCGCGCTGTCCCAGCGTCCGGCGGGCACGTCGGAGAACGCGCCGTCCGCGCTCACCGCGGGCGCGCCGTCCATCCGGTAGAGCACCGAGGCCAGCATGGAGCGGGTCATGGTCTGCTCGGGGGCAAAGCGGCCGCCGCCCACGCCGGAGAAGAGGCCGCGGGCCGAGGTGAAGGCCACGGCGTCCTCGTACCAGCTCTGCACGGCCACGTCGGAGTAGGAGGCTTCGCGCTCCTCCAGCTCCACCCGGCAGGACTGGGATACCATCAGCTCAAGGCCATCTACCGTGGGGACCGCCCAGGGCAGGACCGTCCGGGTGCCGTCCTCGGCCACCAGCACCGCCACCGTGGACGGAGTGGCCTTGCCGGGGATGGTGAGCACGGCGGGCTTGCCAGGAGTGGGATGGGTGATCTGAGTGGAGACTTTGTTGCTGTCCGTGGTCACCACTGCGCTGGCGCCGGTGACGGGATCGGTGACGGTAGTCTCCGTGGGAGTCTGAGTGGGGGGAACGGTCTCGGTGGGAGGCGTGGAGGGCTCCGGCGCAATGTCGCCGCCTCCACCGGCACCACCACCGCCGCCGGAGCTTCCGCCGCCACCGATGCTTCCGCCACCGCCGGTGCCGCCGCCGGTGCTTCCACCACCACCGATACTACCGCCGCCGGGCTGCTGGGGCTCATCCTTGGTGGGGACGGCCTTCAGCTGATTCTGAGCGCTGGAGAGCGCGGAGGTCACCTCGCTGGTGTTCCGGGTGGACAGCCCGCCCAGACCGTCGGCCCAGGCGGCGGCCTGTCCCAGCGCGGTCAGACGCTGGAAGTCCGAGGCGGCCTGCTCCAGGGCCAGGACCTGCTCCTGGTCGGCGGGCTCGTTGAGCCCGGTGGCACTCTGTACCAGCTTCGTGGTGAGGCCCACCAGAGCCGCCTGGACATCCTGCCGGGTCGCGGCGGCGTTCTCCTCGGTGACCACGCCGCGGTCGGCCTGATTCACCGTGGAATGGGCGCTCTTCCAGGCGCCCACGGCCTGATCGGCCCGCTCCGCCAGGGTGGCCACGTCGGACATATCGGAGACAGCCTGGTCATACAGGCCCTTCATGGCGTTCTCATCGCCTGCGACGGGGATAGCCTCAGCAGCGGTGGTGTAGATCCGGACAAGCGCGTTCCAGTCCTGGGTGGTGTAGTCTGCGGACTGGTAAAGGGCAAAAGCCTCCTCCAGATCTTGGACATACTTCTGGGACACCGGCTCACGCCACACCGCGTAGAGGGTCACGTCGCCGCTGGCGGCCAGGTTGCGGACGGTGGCGCCGTCCCGGTAGCGGACCGCGCCACCCGCCTCGGTGGCCCAGCCGGAAAATTCTTTGCCCCCGGGGGCGGTGAGATGGCCCTGGACAGACGGGAGGACAGCGTCCTGGTTATAGGTGCAGGAGAGGTTCTCCACCGAACCTTCGCCGCCATTGGGGTCGAACTTCACGGTGTAGGTGTTGGGAGTCCACTGGGCGTACAGGGTCACCCGCTGGCCCTGGTAGACGCCGCCCAGGTTGGTGACGGTCTGGCCGTCGGTGTAGGTCTGACCGTCACCGTAGGTGTTTATCCAATTCTGGAAGGTGTAGCCCACCCGCTTGAACTGGTTGGTGTTCAGGGGCACTTCCTGCCCCCACACGCCGTTCTGCGCGGTCATGGAGCCGCTGCCGCCGTTGGCGGAGAAGTAGATGGTGTAGTCATTGGGGAGCCACTTGGCATAGAGGGTCTGGCCCTGGGCCTGGACTGCGCCTGTGATCTTGTCGCTGTGGTCGGGGTCGGAGTACCACTCCACCCGATTATAGCCCTTCTTGGGGTCCTGCTCGAAGTACACGTCGGGGTCCACCATCAGATCGGCCTTGCTGGGCAGCTTCAGGGTATCCAGGAAATTGTTCCGGGCCACAAAGCCGCTTCCGATGGGGCTCAGGTTGGTGTTATAGCTCAGGTCCAGGTCGGTCAGCTTGTTGTGGTCCAGGTGGACGAACTCCAGATTCTTCAGCTTGGAGAGATCCACACTGGTGAGCCTGTTGTCAAAGGTCTCGATGAACTTCAGGCTGGTGTTGGTGGAGAAATCCACGCTGGGCAGGTCGTTGCTCCGGCAGTAGATGATCTCCAGCGCGGTAGCCCCGGTGAGGGTCAGGGAGGTCATGTGGTTGTTCTCACAGTAGAGGGCCACCAGCTTGTCCAGACCGGACACGTCCAGAGAGGAGATCTGGTTGAAGCTGCACTGGAGATAGGTCAGGTTTTTGTTCTGGCTCACATCCAGCGCGGAGAGGCGGTTGTTCATGCAGGAGAGCTTCTCCAGGGCGGGGAAGAGCTCGATGCCTTCCAGAGAGGAGATGCCCAGGTCGGACACATTGATCTGCCGGATGGAGGCCAGCTCTTCGGCGCTCAGGAAGGAGTCGGCTCCCGCACCGCTCAGATTGGCGGAGTTGGTCAGCCAGCTCCGGAAAGTCGAGTCGGGGAAGTTTTCGACGTTGATGGTCACGCCGCCCTCCCGGGCGTCCGCCGCCAGGGCGGATAAGGGGACCAGCTGTCCGGCCAGCAGCACAGACAGCAGCGCGGCAGCGCCGCGGAGATAAATTCGTTTCATAATAGCTCCAATCACGATCTGAAAAGTAGGAAATTTGTAGTTGCCTGTATTATAGTAGGGTATCCAAGTGGTTACAATGGACAAAGGCTATATTTAAATGTAAGAAATGGAACTTAAATTGATATATGTAACCAAATGAGCGGACAGACAGAGGTGGATTCTTTCACGGGAAAGCGCCGAAGAATGCTTGTCATCCGGGAAAAAAAGCGATATAATAACTCCGTTGTGGGACAAAGTTCCACGGCAGTCATGCGCGGGAAAAGGCCAGCGTGCGAATCCCCGCGGCAGGAGGAACCAGTATGGTCAAAGCAATCGTAGGAGCCAATTGGGGCGACGAGGGAAAGGGCAAGATCACCGACCTGATGGCCGAGCAGTCCGACGTCGTCATCCGCTTCCAGGGCGGTGCCAACGCCGGCCACACCATCATCTGTGACTACGGCAAATTTGCCCTGCACCAGCTCCCCTCCGGCGTATTCTATTCCCATACCACCAACATCATCGGAAACGGTGTGGCGCTCAACGTCCCCTCCTTCCTCAAGGAGCTCAAGACTCTGGAGGACGGCGGCGTGCCCGCCCCCAAGATCATCGTGGACCAGCGCACCCAGCTGCTCATGTCCTACCATGTGCTGCTGGATACCTACGAGGAGGAGCGTCTGGCCGGTAAGGCCTTCGGCTCCACCCGTTCGGGCATTGCGCCCTTCTACTCCGACAAGTACGCCAAGATCGGCATCCAGGTGGCCGACCTGTACAACGAGGAGCGCCTGAAGGAGCAGCTGGACCACATCTGCACCCTGAAAAATGTGCTCCTGGAGCACCTCTATCACAAGCCCCTCCTGGACCCCAACGCCCTTTTTGAGGAGTTGATGGGCTACCGGGATGCCCTCAAGCCCTACGTGGGCGACGCCGTGACCTTTGTCCACAAGGCGCTGGCCGAGGGCAAGCAGGTCCTGCTGGAGGGCCAGCTGGGCTCCATGAAGGACCCCAACCTGGGCATCTGCCCCATGACCACTTCTTCCCACACCCTGGCCGGCTTCGGCACCGTGGGCGGCGCGGTGCCCCCCACCTCCATCCGGGACGTGGTGGTGGTCACCAAGGCCTACTCCTCCTCCGTGGGCGCGGGCGCTTTCGTCAGCGAGCTCTTCGGTGACGAGGCTGAGGAGATGCGCCGCCGGGGCGGCGACGCCGGCGAGTACGGCGCCACCACCGGACGGCCCCGCCGCGTGGGCTGGTTCGACGCTGTGGCCACCCGTTACGGCTGCATGGTCCAGGGCGCCACGCAGGTGGTGCTCACCGCCATCGACTGCCTGGGCTACCTGGACGAGATCAAGGTCTGCACCGGTTACGAGATCGACGGCAAGGTCACCAAGGACTTCCCCGTCCCCGCCGAGCTGGACAAGGCCAAGCCGATGTATGTGACCCTCCCCGGCTGGAAGTGCGACATGCGGGGCGTTACCGACTATGAGCAGTTCCCCCAGGCCGCCAAGGACTATGTGGACTTCCTGGAGAAGGAGATCGGCTACCCCATCACCATCGTCTCCACCGGCCCCAAGCGCCACGAGATCGCCAACCGCACCCCCAAGATCTGAGCATGAAAAATCCCCATCCGCTTGTGCGGATGGGGATTTTTTTATACGGCCTGGGGCTCCAGATGCCGGGCGATACCGGGGAAGAGGCGGCGGTACAGCTGGACGATGAGGCCCACCAGCACCGCGGAGATAAGGGTGCCCAGGCCCACGCCCTGGAGACCGTGGAAGAAGAGGAGGGAACAGACGGCGGCCAGGCTCATGAGGGTGACGTCAAAGGCCACCTTCACCGAGCCGAACTCGATGCCGGACACCCGGGCCAGGGCGCTGACCAGGCCCTCGCCGGGGACCATCAGCACCTTGGGGGAGACCTCCACATAGATGCCGAAGGCCAGCACCGCGCATCCGGCCAGCAGCCACAGCAGTTCCTGTCCGAAGCCCTGGGGGGCGAAGGGGGAGAGAAGGTTCATGCTCACGTCAATGATGGAGCTGAAGAGCACGTTGACGCCGATCTGGAGCAGCTGGATCTTTTGGAACTCCCGCCGGAGCAGTACGATCTGCCCCACGATGAACAGAAAATTCACAAAGAAGGTGAACTGTCCCAGGGTGGGCGTAAAGCGCAGGCTGAACACATAGGGGACGCTGGAGATGGGGGAGGTGCCCAGCGCGGCCTTGGTGATGAGAGCGATGCCGAAGGAGTTGATGATGACCCCCAGCAGGAAGAAGGAATAGCGACGGACAAGATGCTGTTGCAAGAAAATCACACTCTTTTTCTGGATTTTTATGAAAAGCCGGCAGCCCATGACGGGCTGCCGGCGGCTCAGTCGGGTATTAAAATTAAACCCAGCTGTCCTCAATCTCATGTTTTTTGGCCCGGGTCATCAGCTCGGTGAGCACGTCCCGGGGATCCTTGCCCTCATAGAGGACGGAGTAGGCGGCCTCGGTGATGGGCATTTCCACGCCCAGCTTCTCGGCCAGCTCCTTGCCGGTGGCGGTGGCGTAGTAGCCCTCCACCACCGCGCCGATCTGCTTCAGGGCCTCGTCCACCGGCACGCCCTGGCCGATGAGGATGCCGCAGCGGCGGTTGCGGGAGTGCATGGAGGTACAGGTGACGATCAGGTCGCCCACGCCGGTGAGGCCGGCGAAGGTCTCCTTCTTACCGCCCATGGCCATGCCCAGACGGGCGATCTCGGTGAGGCCCCGGGTCATCAGCGCGGCCTTGGTGTTGTCGCCAAAGCCCATGCCGTCACATACGCCGGCACACAGGGCGATGATGTTCTTGAGGGCCGCGCCCAGCTCCACGCCCACGATGTCGGGGGAGGTGTACACCCGGAAACGGCTGTTCATGAAGCGGTCCTGGACCAGCTCGGCGGCTTTCTGGTCCTTGGAGGCCGAGACCACCGCGGTGGGGACCTTCCGGCCCACCTCCTCGGCGTGGGAGGGGCCGCACAGGGCCACCACCGGGAAGTCGGGGCCCAGTTCCTGCTCAATGACGTCGGTGAGAGTCATGGAGGTGTCCTTCTCGATGCCCTTGGACACCGACACCACCACGGTGCCCTTGTCCAGCACACCGGCCAGATTGCGGGCGGTGGAGCGCACGGCGAAGGAGGGGGTGGCCAGCACCACCAGCGAGCAGCCCTTCACACAGGAGAGGTCGCTGGTCAGGTGGAGTTCCTTGGGGAGGGGCACGCCCTTGAGCATGGGGTTTTCGCCGGTCTCCTGAAGGACCTTGGACTCCTCCTCAAAGTAGGACCAAAGGGTGACGTCGTTTCCGTTTTCCAGCAGCACCAGGGCCAGAGCCGTGCCCCAGCCGCCGCTGCCCAGAACTGCCGTTTTCATTGGGAACCCTCCTTCTTTTTATGCAGGCTGAACTTGGACTCGTTGCCCTGGATGAGGCGCTGGATGTTGCCCCGGTGCTTCCAGAGGATGAGTCCGCCGATGAGGACGGCCAGGATGGTGATGAACCCATCCTGATAGACAAACCAGGTGGCGAAGGGGAAGGAGGCCCCCGCCCAGCAGGAGCCCAGGGAGACATACTTGGTCAGGATGGCCAGGATGAGGAAGCCGCCCCACACCACCAGCGCGATGCGCCAGTCCATCATGATGGCGATGGCGCCGCCGGAGAGGATGCCCTTGCCGCCCTTGAAGCCGAACATGCAGGGGAACATGTGGCCCAGCAGGCAGAAGAGGCCCGCCCAGTACTTGCCCAGGGTGACGATGATGGCGTCGTCCACCACCATGTTCCGGAAGAGCGCCATGCCCACCAGAATGGCCACGATGGCCTTGAACACGTCGGTGAGGATGACCACCAGGGTGAGGGGGCCGCCGAAGGTGCGGTAGAAATTGGTCAGGCCCGCGTTGCCGCTGCCGTGCTTGCGCACGTCATCCCGCAGGATATACTTGGACACGATGACCGCGCCGTTGAAGCAGCCGCAGAAGTAGGCGATGACCGCCGTCAGTAAGGCGGGGAGGACGAGAACAGAACCCAGCGCGGTAAGCCACGTCAAATCCATTTCAATCACTCCTTGTCACTCTTTTGCCGGATGGTCAGCTTGACAGGGGTACCCTCCAGACCGAAGGTCTCGCGGATCTGGTTTTCCAGGTAGCGCTGATAGGAGAAGTGGAAGAGCTTGGCGTCGTTGCAGAAGCAGACGAAGTGGGGGGGACGGACACCCACCTGGGTCATGTAAAAGACCTTCAGGCGGCGGCCCTTGTCGCTGGGGGGCTGGACCCGCTGGGTGGCGTCGGCCAGGAGGGTGTTGAGCATGCCGGTGGTGATGCGCATGGCCGCCTGGTCGTTGACGTAGTTGATGAGCTCGAAGAGCCGGTCCACCCGCTGTCCGGTGAGGGCGGAGATGAAGATGATGGGGGCGTAGGGCATGTAGGACAGATCCCGGCGGACCTCCTCCCGCATGCGGTCCATGGTCTTGTCGTCCTTCTCGATGGCGTCCCACTTGTTGACCACGATGATGCAGGCCTTGCCCGCCTCGTGGGCCAGACCGGCCACCTTGGTGTCCTGCTCGGTGACGCCCTCGTTGGCGTCGATGAGGATGAGACACACATCGCTGCGCTCGATGGCCATGGTGGCCCGCAGGACGGAGAACTTCTCGATGGGGTCGTCCACCTTGGACTTCTTCCGCATGCCGGCGGTGTCGATAAAGAGGTACTTGCCCTTCTTGTTCTCAAAGTAGCTGTCCACCGCGTCCCGGGTGGTGCCGGCCACGTTGGAGACGATCACCCGCTGCTGGCCCAGGATGCGGTTGACCAGGGAGGACTTGCCCACGTTGGGCTTGCCGATGATGGCCACCTTGATGACGTCGTCCTCGGGCTCCTCCTCCTCTTCGGGGGGGAAGTACTCGAAGCAGGCGTCCAGCAGGTCGCCGGTGCCGTGGCCGTGGACGGCGGAGACGGCGATGGGATCGCCCAGACCCAGATTGTAGAACTCGTAGATGTCCGGGTTGGTGTGGCCCACCTGGTCCATCTTGTTGACCGCCAGCACCACGGGCTTGCCCGACTTCAGGAGCATCTTGGCCACCTCGTGGTCGGAGGCGGTGAGGCCGGTCTTGATGTCACACAGGAAGATGATCACCGTGGCGTTCTGAATGGCGATCTCGGCCTGCTGGCGCATGAAGGTCAGAATTTCGCTGTCGGTGCCCGGCTCGATGCCGCCGGTGTCCACCAGGTCAAAGGTCCGGTTGCGCCACTCGGCCTCGGCGTACAGCCGGTCCCGGGTGACGCCGGGGGTATCCTCCACGATGGACAGCCGCTGACCCACCAGCTTGTTGAACAGCATGGACTTGCCCACATTGGGCCGGCCCACGATGGCGACTAATGGCTTCATTGGTATCACACTCATTCCATAGCAGATTGGTACTCAACCCCGCGCGCCGGGATTGTAACGGTAGAATTCATCCTCCTGCATGGGCGCGGCGGCGGGACAGGGCGCCACGTCCCGGCCCAGGATGGCGTCCACCAGGTCGAAACCGCTCTCGGCCTCCACCGCCACCACGGGCACGCCCAAGGCCTCCTCCACCTGCTGCACGGTCACGTCGTCCAGAAAGACCTGTTCGCCGGAGCGGAGCATGTTGGAGGGGATGATGAGCCGCTCCCCCAGGGGCTTGTCCCGCAGCTGATCGATGAGGTCCCGGCCGGTGATGAGGCCGGAGACGGTGATGGTCTCGCCGAAGAAGCGGTTGAGGATGGGATAGACCGCTCCCTCTAGTTTACCACAACAGCGCCGGACCATGTCAACGATTTCCCCGATAAAGGGGGCGGCGGACACGCCGGTGGCGATGGAGAAGGGGGGAGGAGGGGCGGCCTCCTCGCCGTCCAGGGCCAGCTCCGCCTGGCTCAGGAGGAGCCGGAGCATGCCGACGCCGTTTTCCAGCTGGTTCATGTCCTCATAATAGGCCTTTTCCGGCAGGGGCCGGCCGGCCAGGAGGTAGAACTCATCGGAGCACCAGGCCAGGCTGGTGCCGTGTTTCGCGGAGAAATCGGCGGCAAAGGCCTCCACCTGGTCGATGAGGGCGGCGGCCTGCTCCCGGGTGTAGGGGGCGATGTGGTGCAGCCCCTCCCGGAAGCGGGTGACTCCCACGGGTACGATGGCCACACTCTCCACCGCCGGGTGGAGGGCGGAGAGATCCTGTAACGTCCGCGCCAGGGCGGGCCCGTCGTTGATGCCGGGGCAGGCCACCACCTGGCAGTTCATGGTGATATGGGCCGCGGCCAGCCGCTCCATGATGGAGAGGCACTCCCCGGCCCGGCGGTTTTTCAGCATCTCCTCCCGCAGCACCGGGTCGGTGGCGTGGACCGAGATGTTGATGGGGCTGATACGCAGGTCGATGATGCGCTGGATCTCCCGCTGGGAGAGATTCGTCAGGGTGATATAGTTCCCCAACAGGAAGGAGAGACGGGCGTCGTCATCCTTGAAATAGAGGGTCTTGCGCATACCGGGGGGCATCTGGTCCACAAAGCAGAAGATGCACTTGTTGGCGCAGGAGCGGGCCGAGTCCATGAGGTAGGTCTCGAAGTTGAGGCCCAGGTCCTCGCCCTCCTCCTTGCGGATGCGCACGGTACGGGTGCGGCCCTCGCCGTCCTGGAGCTTGAGCACCAGACGGGAATCGTAGGTGTGGAACTTGTAGTCCAGCACATCCACGATGGGGTGGTCGCCCACGTGGGTGAGCACTTCGCCTGCCCGCACACCGGCCCGCTGGGCGGGGCTGTGGGGGTCCACCGATGCGATTTTGGTCCGACTCATGGCCGTGCCTCCTTTTTGGCTGCTGCTTTTATGATAACCCACTTACGCGCAAAAAGAAAGAGGGGACTTGCTCCCCTCTCCTCTTTTCCAGGCTATTTACTTCGCCTCAGCCTCGACCTTACCGAAGTCATGGCCGTTGTAGCTCATGCAGGACTTGCACATCCGGTGCGGGAGGCGGAACGCGCCGCACTTGGGGCAGGTGGTAACGCCGGGAGTCTCCAGCTTCCAGACGGAGCTGCGGCGCTTGTTGCGGCGCTGCTTGGACACTTTACTCTTAGGGACTGCCATTTATGACACCTCCTTAGGTCAATGCCCTGGCTGGGCAAGGTTTCTTCAGTCATCCGACTCTTTTTTATCCAACAGCTGCGCGAGAGCAGCGAAACGTGGATCGATTTCAGGTCTGCACTTGCAGGGTCCGTCGTTCAGGTTGGCGCCGCAGGTGGGACACAGCCCCTTGCAGTCCTCCGAACAGACGTGTTTGACATCCATGGCCAGCACCACGGCGGTGGTAAAGACCTCATCCAGGTCCACCTCGCCGTCCTCCAGCAGGACGATCTCGTCGTTTTCCTCGTCCTCCAGCTCTTCGGCCAGAAGGGTGTCCACCGGCACCCGCATTTCGCGGGAAAAAGCCCGGAGACAGCGGTCACAGTTCAGCTCCAGCGTGGTTACCGCCTCGCCCTGGAGGACCAGCGCGCCGGCCCGGTTGCTCACCGTGCCGGTGACTTCCACCGGATGGGCGATGGGGCGGGCGCCGAAAAAGTCCAGGTCGGACAGATCCAGCGAAAACGAAAAGGGAACACTGCCGCCGTCCTGGCGGATCAGGTCACGGAGATTCAGTCGCATGGCACACCTCTCACAATGTCACAGCAGACATTATAGCGAAAACGATTGAAGATGTCAATGGTTTTTTCTTTACAGCGGCGGGATTTTTCCCATTCGTGGGCTTCCTGGCCTTTTCTGACGGGGGCTTTTGTGCTATACTGCCTTTACCCAACAGACCGGGAGGAAAAATCATGAAGGAATTCACCATCGGCCGCAACGACGCCGGGCAGCGGCTGGACCGCTGGCTGGGGAAGACCCTGCCCCTGCTCCCCGCGCCCCTGGCTCAGAAGTACATCCGACTCAAGCGGGTGAAGGTCAACGGCAAGGGCTCCAAGCGGGATGTGCGCCTCAAAGAGGGGGACCTCTTACAATTATACATCAACGACGAGTTTTTTGATACCCCCACACCGGAAAATGCCTTCCTCTCGGTGTTCAAGCCCCAGCTGGACCTGGTGTACGAGGATGAGAACCTGCTTCTGGTGAACAAGCGCCCGGGGCTGGTGGTCCACCCCGACGAAAACGAGCGGGTGAACACCCTCATCACCCACATCCAGGCCTACCTCTATCAGAAGAAGGAGTGGAGCCCCTATTGGGAGAACTCCTTCGCGCCGGCCCTGTGCAACCGCATCGACCGCAACACCGGCGGCATCGTCATCGCCGCCAAGAACGCCGAGACCCTGCGCATCCTCAACCAGAAAATCAAGGACCGGGAGCTGTCCAAGTACTACCTCGCCATCATCCACGGAAAGATGAATCCGCCCCAGGGCCGTCTGGAGGGGTTCATCCTGAAGGATGAAGCGAAAAAGCAGGTCAAGGTCTTTGACCACCCGGTGCCGGGGGGCAAGACGGCAGCCACCGATTACCGCACCTTGAAAACCAAGGGCGGGCTCTCCCTGGTGGAGTGCGACCTGCTCACCGGCCGGACCCACCAGATCCGGGCCCAGTTCGCCGCCGCCGGGCACCCTCTGCTGGGGGACGGCAAGTACGGCCGGGAGAGGGACAACAAGCAGTACGGCCGCTCCTTCCAGGCCCTTTACTCCTATAAGCTGGTTTTTGAGTTCACCACCGACGGGGGGATTCTGGAATACCTGAACGGGAAGAGCTTCCAGGTGGAGCATGTGGACTTTGTGGACGAATACTTTGGGGAAAACTGATTTAAAAAAATCCGCTGGGTTTTGACCTGGCGGATTTTTTATGCTCTATGGAAAGTAAGCTTGACATCAGCGGGCCAATCTGGTATGGTGTAGATGGAAAGGATACTTTCCATCAAAGAGGAGGTGATGCGGTGAAGAACCGTCTGGAAGAACTGCGCAAGGCCCGGGGCATCAAGCAGGAGGAACTGGCCGCGGCGCTGGAGGTCTCCCGGCAGACCATCGGCTCCCTGGAGAACGGGCGCTACAATCCCTCCATCCTGCTGGCGTTCAAGATCGCCCGCTACTTCGGGCTGACCATCGAGGACATCTTTATCTATGAGGAGGAATCGAAATGAAACGAAAGCACGACGTTCTCCCGGTGCTGCTCACGACGCTGGGGATCATCCTGGGGGCCGGTGGACTGTGGCTGATCCGCTCCATGGGGCCCGACTTCAAATGGGGCTATATCCTCATCGGCGTGGGCTGCGGTCTGTTCGGCCACTTTATGGGGGACTTTCTGGCCCGGCGGGCGGTGCAGAGCGACCCGGAGGCCGCCCGGGCCCTGGAGATCGAGCAGAAGGACGAGCGGAATGTGGCCATTGGCAATGCAGCCAAGGCCCGGGCCTTTGACGTGATGCTCACTACTTTTTCGCCTTTACTGCTGATTTTCGCGCTCATGGAGGTGGATCTGCTGCCGCTCCTGCTCCTGGTGGCGGCCTATCTCTTTGTTGTGTTCGACAGCATTTACTGGCTCAATCTCTTTCAGAAGGAGATGTGAACGTTTTCGTTCCGGAGAGCGCGCCTACTCGGCGGGAGCCCCATTTCTTTTTGCAAAAAGAAATGGGGGAAAGAAAAAGCGGAGAGGGGAACTTCTCGTTCCCCTCTCCACTCCCCTCCAAAAGGGCGGCCTTTTATGGGGCCGCCCCATATTGGCAGGGTACAACGCTTTCTGGATAGGCGGAAAGCCTGGAATTGGCCACGCCGAGCTGAGGAAATACCGCCGCAGCGGAATGAAAGCCGGGATGCGTTTTGGGGGAGTCCAGAGGGGGGTATCCCCCCTCTGGGCTTTCTTTCCCACCGCTTTCTTTGCAAAGAAAGCGGTGCTCCCGCCGAGTAGGCGGCCCGTGCGGCGAGCACACCCGTTAAAGGGGATACCCGAACTCTTTCGCCAGTTCCCGCGCGGCAGGGAGCAACGCCTCCCGGGTGTTGGGGAGTTCCCCCTCCGCCACGCGGTCCAGCAGGGCTTTGAGGATCTCTCCCACCGCCGGTCCGGGGGACACCCCCAGAGCCAGCACATCTTTGCCCGAAAGGGCCAGCTCTTTTAAGGAGAGGCAGGGGCGCTGGGCCAGGATATCCCGGGCCAGGGCCTCCGTTCGGTCCAGTTCCGCGAGCCGGGGGGCGGCGATGTCCCCGGCTTGGCCGTGGAGGTCGGCGCGCTGAAGGGCCAAGAGCGCCGAAAAGCCCTCGGGCCCCAGTTGACGCAGGCGGCGGCGCACCACCGCCTCGGTGGGGGGCAGATCCCAGTGGTGACGCTCCACCAGGGACACCACCTCTTCCCGCAGGGCGTTGGAGGTGTGGAGACGGCGTAGCATCTCGTCCGCCAGGCGGGCGCTCACCGCTGGGTGGCCGTAGAAATGGCCGGTGCCGGACTCGTCCACCGAAAAACAGGCGGGCTTGCCCACGTCGTGCAGAAGGGCGGCCAGGCGCAGAGGGATCGTGGGAGGTACGTTCTCCACCGCCCGGACGGTGTGCTCCCACAGGTCGTAGCAGTGCCAGGGGCTGCGCTGGTCAAAGCCGGGGAGGGGAGCGAGTTCCGGCCAGAACACCGCCAGCACGTCGGGAAAGGCCCGCAGTACCGCCCCCGCGCCGGGGCCGGGGAGGAGTCGGAAGAGCTCAGCCTGGATGCGCTCCCCCGCCACATGGGTGAGCATGTCCCGGCAGGTGTGGAGGGCCCGGGCGGTATCGGGGTGGATGGAAAATTTCAGCGTGGCGGCAAAGCGCAGGGCCCGCATGAGCCGCAGCCCGTCCTCTCGGAAGCGGCGCTCTGGCTCCCCCACGCAGCGGAGGACTTTATGTTGCAGGTCCGCCTGCCCGCCGAAGGGGTCGTGGAGCACTCCGTGCCGGTCCAGGGCCATGGCGTTGACGGTGAAGTCCCGCCGGGCCAGGTCCTCCTCCAGGGCGGAGACAAAGACCACCGCGTCGGGCCGCCGCCCATCGGTGTAGGTCCCGTCGGCCCGGTAGGTGGTCACCTCGTAGGGATTGCCATCCAGGAGCACCGCCGCCGTGCCGTGGCGCAGTCCGGTGGTGAGGACCTGTTCCCCGGCAAAGACCTTTAAAACCTCTTCCGGACGGGCGGAGGTGGTGATGTCCCAGTCGTGGGGGTCCTCTCCCCGCAGCAGGTCCCGCACGCAGCCCCCCACCGCGCTGGCCTCGTAGCCCTGTTGTTCCAGCTGCTCCAGAATGAACCGCGCACCCCGGTCTGTGACTTCCATGGCGCTCCCTCCTCTCGTTCCTCTCAGGATACGGCCCGGGGCGGGGGCTTGTCAAGCCCGGGGGCTTTGGCTTGCAACCGGGAGCAGATGTGGTATCATGAGGGGAGGACCCGAAAAGGAGGGAGCGTTGTGCCCAACACCACCAAACAGGCGCTGGAGGCGTCCCTGAAACGGATGATGCTGAAAAAGCCCCTGGACAAGATCACCATTCGAGACATTACCGAGGACTGCGGCATCAGCCGCATGGCCTTTTACTACCACTTCAAGGATATTTACGACCTGATCGAGTGGGCCTGCATTGAGGACGCCACGGCGGCCCTCCAGGGCAAAAAGACCTGCGACACCTGGCAGGAGGGACTTTTGCAGATTTTCGAGGCCGTTCTGGAGAACAAGCCCTTTGTCCTCAACGCCTACCGCTGCATCCACCGGGACCAGATGGAGCGCTTCCTGTTCCAGCTGACCTACGGCCTCATCCGGGGCGTGGTGGACGAGAAGAGCGAGGGGGTGGCCATTTCTGAGGAGGACAAGGCCTTCATCGCGGAATTTTACAAGTACAGCTTCGTGGGCGTCCTGCTGGACTGGATCCGCCAGGGCATGACCGCCGACCACACCGTCATCGTGCGCAAGATCTGCGCCACCATGCAGGGGACGGTATCCAATTCCATCCGAAACTTTGCCGCTCTGTCCTGAGTGCTTTACAAAACCGGCCCGGTGATTAGTTTCTAATCACCGGGCCCTGTTTGTAAATGGCGCGGCGGGGAAAACTGGGGTAGGATAGGGTCACAACAAAGAGACAACAGCCGCAGCTGCGGCTCTGCTTGGAAAGGCGGTTTTCAGTTATGGCAAAGAACCTGGGAAAATGGACGGCGGCGGCAGCCGGTCTGGCCGGCGCGGGCGCGGCGGTAGTGCTGGCCAAGCGCGCGGCGGAGAAAAAGGCCCCCGAGGCCCCGGTGGCTTGTGAGGAGACCAGCTACCGCAACACGGAGCTGGGGCGGCACGCCAAGAACAGCAAGGGCATCTACTACACCAGCGGCAACTATGAGGCCTTTGCCCGACCGGAGAAGCCGGAAGGCGTGGACGAAAAGCACGCCTACCTGGTGGGCAGCGGCCTGGCCTCCCTGGCAGCGGCCTGCTTCCTGGTGCGGGACGGCCAGATGCCCGGCTCCCACATCCACATCCTGGAGGCCATGGACGTGGCCGGCGGCGCCTGCGACGGCATCTTTGACCCCAGCCGGGGCTATATCATGCGGGGCGGTCGGGAGATGGAGGACCATTTCGAGTGCCTGTGGGACCTGTTCCGGTCCATCCCCTCTTTGGAGCAGCCCGGACTGTCGGTGCTGGATGAGTTCTACCGGCTCAACAAGCACGACCCCAACTACTCCCTCTGCCGGGCCACCGTGGACCGGGGCCAGGACGCCCACACCGACGGGAAATTTGACCTGAGCCAGAAGGGGTGCATGGAGATCGTCAAGCTCTTCCTCACTCCCGACGAGGACCTCTACGACAAGACCATCGAGGACGTCTTTGACGAGGAGGTGTTCGACTCCACCTTCTGGCTCTACTGGCGGACCATGTTCGCCTTTGAGAACTGGCATTCCGCGTTGGAGATGAAGCTCTATTTCCAGCGCTTCATTCACCACATTGCGGGCCTCCCTGACTTCAGCGCCCTGAAGTTCACCCGCTACAACCAGTACGAGTCCCTCATCCTGCCCATGCAGAAGTACCTGGAGGACGCCGGGGTGGATTTCTGCTTCGGCACTGAGGTGACCAACGTCCTCTTCGACATCCGGGGCGATAAAAAGGTGGCCACCGCCATCGAGTGCAAGGTGAAAGGTGTGGAGCAGGGCATCCTCCTCACCGAGAACGACCTGGTGTTCGTCACCAACGGCTCCTGCACCGAGGGTACCATCTACGGCGACCAGGACCACGCCCCCAACGGCGACGCCGAGGTGCGCACCAGCGGCTGCTGGAACCTGTGGAAGAACATCGCCAAGCAGGACCCCGCCTTCGGTCGGCCGGAGAAATTCTGCTCCGACGTGTCCAAGACCAACTGGGAGTCGGCCACCGTCACCACTCTGGACGACAAGATCCTGCCCTATATCAAAAACATCTGCCAGCGGGACCCCCGCACCGGCAAGGTGGTCACCGGCGGCATCGTCAGCTGCAAGGACTCCAGCTGGCTCCTGAGCTGGACCATCAATCGCCAGGGCCAGTTCAAGGAGCAGGACCCCGAGCAGGTGTGCGTGTGGGTGTACGGCCTCTTCACCGACGTGCCCGGCGACTTCATCCGCAAGCCCATGAAGGAGTGCACCGGCAAGGAGATCACCCAGGAGTGGCTCTACCACATCGGCGTGCCGGTGGAGCTCATCCCCCAGCTGGCCGAGGAGAGCGCGGTGTGCGTGCCCACCATGATGCCCTATATCACCGCCTTCTTCATGCCCCGGGCCAAGGGGGACCGCCCCGACGTGATCCCCGACGGCTGCGTCAACTTCGCCTTCCTGGGCCAGTTCGCCGATACCCCCCGGGACACTGTGTTCACCACCGAGTACTCGGTGCGCACCGCCATGGAGGCGGTCTACGGCCTGCTGGGCGTGGACCGGGGCGTGCCCGAGGTGTGGGGCAGCGTCTACGACATCCGCGCCCTGCTGGATAGCTCCGTGTGCCTCATGGATGGCAAGTCCCCCCTGGACATGGAACTGCCCGGGCCCCTGAATCTTTTGAAAAAGCCCCTGGTGAAGGCCATCCGGGGCACCGTGGTGGAAAAGGTCCTGCGGGACCACCACATCCTCCCGGACGGGATGCACCTGTAACCCCGAAAGAAAACGAAAAGCGTGCCGGCTCTGCCGGCACGCTTTTGCGCGTCATGGGGAACTTATTCGGTGAAGATGACCCGCACCTTGGCGTCGGAGCCGATGGTGCCGCTGTAATAGACGGTGAAGGTGTCGGTGTAGGCCTTGGCCTCGCCGAGGGTGATCCACTGGCCGCTGTCGGCGTTGTAGACCTGCACGTCGTCGCTGACGGGGACCCGCACCCCGTCCAGTACCACCGCATCCTCCCCGTCAAAGGCGGAGCGGGCCACGCCGGTGACCTTGTCCAGGGTGACCACTCCGGCGGTCTTGCCGTCGCTGGTGGCGGCCACGCCGCCCACGCTCTGGGAGCGCACCGAGGAGCCGGTGAGGTAGTCCTGGGTGGTGCCGGCGCTGTTTTCCACCGCCACGGTGTCGTTGGTGACCTGCATGTCGCCGCTGCCCTCGGTCTTGGTGCCGGTGTGGAGGATGCCGTAGGTGTAGGCGTCGCCGGTGACGTTGTTCAGCACCACCACGTCCACCTCGCCGTCGGCGTTGGTGCCGGCGTAGGTGATCTTGGAGGCGGAGACGGTATCGGTGAGGATGTCGTCCAGCTCTACCCGGACGGCGGAGCTTTTCCCAACCCGGTCATAGAGCACCACGTTGTCGGCCAGCGGGACGCTGCCCAGGGTGCCCTTGGCCACGTTGAGGGAGCCGCTCACCCCGCCGGTGGCGGTGGAGAGGGAGAGGTTGCCGATGCCGGAGGAGGTGACCCTCACCAGGTCGCCCACCGACACGGAGGAGCCGGAGCGCTCGCCCGACACGGTCAGGCCGTTGAAGAGCTCCACCGAGCAGGTGTCCCCGGCGGCGGTGACCAGGCCTACCATCTGGGCGGTCCGCTCGCTGGTGGAGCAGGCGTAGGCCACCTCGCCCGCGCCGTTGAGGACCACCGTCAGCTTATCCCCAACCTTAAAAGCGGAGAGGGAGGAGATGGCCTCGTCGGACACCTCCAGGGTGAGGCCCAGGAGGGTGATGGTATCGGGATTGGTGGTGTTGGGGGAGACCGCCTCGTAGTAGCCGGTGAGGGCCACGCCGTCGTATTTCACCGCCTCGGAGGCCACCACCAGGTCGATGGAGCCGGACGCGGTGTAGTAGAGGGTGACGGTGCTCCGCCCTTCCAGCTCATACCAGGCGCTGCCGTAGGTGGTCAGCTCGTCGTCCATCAGCAGGGCAGTGGAGTTGGAGATGGTGTAACTGGCGCCGTCCTGGGCCACCAGCTTTCCGGCATCGGCGCTGTCCAGCTGGAGAGTGCGCACGGTGGTGTCGTCCGGGAGGAAGCCGCAGACCTTGCCGCTCTTGTCCAGCAGGAGGGTGCCCCGGCGGCCCACCAGGGTGTCGGGGAGGTCGGTGGACTGCTCATACCAGGTGAGGCCCCCCTGGGCGGCGTAGACCTGGGCGGTGTGGAGGGTGCCGTCCGCGGCCTCGTCGTCGTTGGAGAGGAGCACGGCGGAGGAAATCGTGGAGGAGGCAAGTTTGGCCACATAGTCGCTTCCATCCTTGGTGTCGCTCTTCAGCATGGCGTAGAGGAGGAGAGCCGCCTCGCCCCGGGTCATGGCGGCAGAGGAGTTGGTGGAGATGCCGTCCAGAAGGCCCAGGTCAGTGGCCTTCTGCATATAGTCTTGGGGCCAGAGGGCGCCCACGTCCTCCTCAGTGTAGCCCATCAGGCGCAGGACGATGGTGACCGCCTGGCCCACGGTGACGGCGTCGTCGGGGCCGAAGCGGCCGTTGCCGTAGCCGCTGATCAGCCCCTCGCTCTGGGCCAGGTTCACATAGGGCGCGGCCCAGTGGGTGGCGGGCAGGTCGGAGAAGAGGGTGCGGTAGGCGCTGCCCTGGACCTGGTCGCCGTGGCCCTCGGCCAGCACAGCCAGGGTGCAGAACTGGGCCCGGGTCAGGGTGGCGGAGGGGTGATAGGTGCCGTCGGAGTAGCCGGAGACGATGCCCAGGCTGGACAGGACCGACACCGCCTCGGCGGTGTCGGCGTCGGTCACGTCGGAGAAGGACGCGGCGTCAGCCTGGAAGGAGAAACCCGCCACGCCGATGATGCCCAGACACAGGGCGGCGGCCAGCAGGGCGGAGAGGGTACGCTGTTTCATGGGAGACACCTCTTTCTTTAATCGGCCCGCAGGGCGTCCACGGGCTGGAGGTTGGAGGCCTTGACGGCCGGATAGATGCCGAACACGATGCCGATCACCACCGAGAAGGTGAAGGCCCCCAGGGTGATGAGCCGGTCGGGCAACAGGATGAGGTCATACATGGCCTTGCCCAGGATGAGGGAGAGGGCGAAGCCCAGGGCGATGCCGATGAGCCCGCCCATGCCGCTGAGGATGCCGGCCTCCACCAGGAACTGGCCGATGATCTCACTGCGGGGCGCGCCGATGGACTTCTTGATGCCGATCTCCCGGGTGCGCTCGGTGACGGTGACCAGCATGATGTTCATGATGCCGATGCCGCCCACCAGCAGCGCGATGGAGGCGATGCCTCCCAGCACCACGCTCATGGAGGTCATCTCCTCGGTGCTCTCGGTCATGGCGGAGTTGCCGTTTTCCAGGCTGTACTCCCCCACGCTGTCGGACACCAGGTCGGCCAGATAGAGATTCAGGCTGTTCAGGACGGTCTCCACATGGTCGGAGGTGTCCACTTTTACCGTAATAGAGGTGATGTCGGCGGTCTGAAGGAGCTCCCGGTTCAGGCTGTACGGGATGGAGAGCATGTCGTCCATGGAGTCCTCGGTGCCGCCGTCTTTCTGGTAGTAGGTACCCACCACCGTGAAGGGGATGCCGCTGAGGTAGATGGTCTCCCCCACGGGGTCGGAGTAGGGGAAGAGGGCATCGGCCACATAGGAGCCCAGGACACAGACCTTGCTGCGCTGGTCGATGTCGAACTGGCTCAGATCCCGGCCGCTCTCCAGGGTGTAGTTGTTGCACACGGAGAACTGGTCGCTGCCCAGGTAGATGGTGCTCTCCTCCAGGGTGGTGGTGCGGTATTTCACCGGCAGGTCGGTGCTGGTGGAGGGGGAGACCCCCTCCACCATGTCGCTGAGGGTGGTGTTGCCGTACTCGTAGACCTCGCTGTACACGTCGGGGGCCCGGGTGCGGTCGTACCAGGTGAGGGTGAGGTTCACCTTGTTCACGCCCAGCTTTTCGTAGTAGGCGGTGATGTCGGCGTTGTAGCCCGACACCAGGGCCACCAGCACCAGCACGGCGGTGACGCCGATGATGATGCCCAGCATGGTGAGGAAGGAGCGGCCCTTTTTCTCCCGGATGGAGTCCAGCGCCATGAGGATGGCGTTCATTGGGCCACCTCCTCCGGCAGGAGCACCCCGTCCCAGGCGCTGTCGTGGAGGATGTGGCCGTCCTTCACCCGGACGGTGCGCCGGGCCTGGGCGGCAATGGAGTTGTCGTGGGTGATGAGAATGACGGTGGTGCCCCCGGCGTTGAGCTCCTTCATGAGGGCGAGGACCTGGGCGCCGGTCTTGGAGTCCAGGGCGCCGGTGGGCTCGTCGGCCATGAGGACGGGGGAGCCGGTGGCGATGGCCCGGGCGATGGCCACCCGCTGCTGCTGGCCGCCGGAGAGCTGGGTGGGGCGGCTCTCCGCCTTGGAGCCGATCTCTACCCGTTCCAGGGCCTCCATGGCCCGCTTTTTCCGTTGGGCCAGGGGCACCTTCTGGTAGAGCATGGGCAGCGCCACGTTCTGCCACACGTTGAGGGAGGGGATCAGGTTGTAGCCCTGGAAGATGAAGCTGATCTGCCGGGAGCGGATGAGCTCCAGCTCCCGCCGGGATTTCTCCCGCACGGGGACCCCGTCCAGGTAGTAGTCGCCGTAGGTGGGCACGTCCAGACAGCCCAGAATGTTCATCATGGTGGACTTGCCCGAGCCGGAGGCGCCGATGATGGCCACGAACTCCCCCCGGTCGATCTCCAGAGAGACCCCGTCCAGGGCGTTGACCTGGTTTTCCCGGCCCTCTCCGTAGATTTTATAGACATTGTGCAGCTCGATGAGTTTCACAGGTTATCCCCCCATCCGGCCGCCGCCCGGCATGCCGCCGCCGCTCATACCGCCGCCGGAGAAGTCGCCGCCCATGCCGCCGGGCATCATCTGCATGTCGCCGGCGGGGAAGCCCTGCTCCATCTCGCCCTCCTCGCCCTGGCTGGTGGAGTCGCCATTGGCGGGGGCGGTGGACTCATAGCGGGTAAAGACGGTGTCCCCCTCCTCCGCGCCGGAGAGAATCACCACATACTGGCTGTTGGAGGCGCCGATCTCCACCGGCACGGCATAGAAGCCCTCCGGCACACCCTCGGCCTCCACGGCGTTTTCCGGGGCGGTGTCGGACTGGATGTACAGGCAGGTCTGCCCGTCGGTGGACTGCTTCAGGGCGGAGATGGGGGCCAGCACCCCCTCGGCGTCCTCGCCCACCTGAATGGAGTAGGACACGTTGACGCCGGCGGAGAGCGCCCCGGCGCTGGGGATGGAGATGGTGACGGGGAAGTAGGCCACGCCGTTGGAGTTGGTGGCCTCGTAGCTCACGGCGGTGACGGTGCCGGTGAAGGCCTGGTCGGCGTCGCTGCTGCTGCCCGAGCGGGTGATGGCGACTTCCGTGCCCACGGTGACATTCTCAATGTCCAGCTCGTCGATGTTCACCGAGATCTCCATGTTGTCCAGGTTGTAGAGAAGCACGGCGGTCTCACCGGCCATGCGGGGGGTCTCCCCCTCGGTGACGTTGACCTGGATCACCTTCCCCGAAATCTCAGCGGTGACCGCGTAGTCGGCGCGCTTTTCCTCGGTCTCGGCGATCTGCTCCTCGTAATCGGCGATGCGCTCCTGGGTCTGGGTGATCTTGTTTTGGGTGGAGGTGATCTGGCTCTCATAGTCGCTGCCGTCCACCACAAAGAGGGTCTGCCCCTTGGTGACGGTGCTGTAAGCCACCGGGGAAACGGTGGTCAGCTCCCCGGAGACCTGGGCGGTGAGGGTCTCACTGTCGTTGTACTCCAGGGTACCGGAGATGGCCGAGTAGAGAGGCTCGCCGGAGGAGGACACCACATAGGACACGCAGCTCATCCCCTCGGTGAGGGCGCCGGGATTGTCCACGGTGATGGTGACGGCGAAGCACTGGGTGCCCTCGGTGGTGTAGCGGCTCACCTTCTGCACGTCGGTGACGGTGCCGTCCAGGTTGAGCATGAGGCTGGCGATGGACACCTTGGCCTTGGAGCCCACCTGGATCTGGTCCTCATAGGCGTAGCTGTAATACTCGGTGAGCTTCATCTTGCTGTCGTCCACCAGCACGGCCAGCTTGCTCCCGGCCTGGACGTTGTCGCCCGCCTCCACCTCGATCTCAGTGATGGTGCCGGAGAAGGGGGCGGTGACGGTGAGGTTGGAGAGGGTCTCCTGGGTGTCGGAGAGCTGCTCCTGATAGGTCTCCAGCTCATTCTGGAGATCGGTGATCTGGTCCTTGTACTCGCTGATCTGGTCGTCCAGCTCGGAGTCGTCCTGTTCATACAGGAGATCCCCCGCCTCCACCGTGTCACCGGCGGCCACATAGACCTTGGTGATCTTGGCCGTGGAGGCGGTGGTGACGGTCTGACTGTCGGCGGGCAGGGTGACGCCGGTGCCGGTGATGGTGGTGGCCAGGCTCCCCCGGGTCAGCTCCTCGGTGAGCGGGGTCTGTTCCTCCGACTGGAAGAAGAGCCGGTAGAGGGCAAAGCCGCCGGCGGCCAGCACGGCGGCGAGGAGCAGGAGCACGACCAGCCGCTTGACGGGAAAACGGCGGCGCTTCCTGGTTTCCGGAAGGGGGACAGATGCCGGGGTGGTGAGGGTTTCGTCCATGTGGGATCAGCCTCCTGTTGATGAGTTCAGGAGCAAGTATACGGGAGGAAGCTGAAATTTCCCTGAAAAGGGAGCGGCGGGGAAGGAGAAGTTTTCCGCCCGAACGGTCCCCGCTTTTGGGCAAAAAAACAGGCGCGCCGCATGCGCGGCGCGCCCGTATGGGATGCTGGGGAAACCTTACTTCTCGGCAATGGCCTCGATCTCGCACAGAGCGCCCTTGGGGATCTGCTTGACAGCGACGCAGCTGCGGGCGGGCTTGGAGGTGAAGTACTTGGCATAGACCTCGTTGAAAGCGGCGAAGTCGGCAATGTCAGCCAGGAAGCAGGTGGTCTTGACGACCTTGTCCATGCTGGTGCCGGCGGCCTCCAGGATGGCGGCCACGTTCTTGCAGCTCCACTCAGCCTGCTCGGCGATGGTGGCGGGCATCTCGCCGGTGGCGGGGTTCACAGGCAGCTGGCCGGAAGTGATGACCAGGCCGCCCACCTCGTAGCCCTGAGAGTAGGGGCCGATGGCGGCGGGAGCATTATCGGTAGCAACGATCTTCATGGTGGTTTCCTCCTTAAATATTTAGTGGAGAAGGATGCGGGCGGCAACACCGCAGGCATCTTTGCCTCTATTATAAACGAACTGTCTGGTATGAGCAAGGGAAAATGAAAAATTTACTGGTAAGCTGTCAGAAATTTAGGAGGGGTTGACAAGTTTTCACAGCTCCGGTAGAATACCTCCGACTGGTTCTCCACATCCAGTCCAAGCACGGCCCAGCCGTGTTCGTTCGGCGGAGCGGCGCTCCGACCGTTCTCTAAACAAAAAATGGGAGGAAATCCAACAATGAAACGCTTTGACACCCGACAGATCACCCTGGCCGCCATGGTGGCCGCCCTCTACGCCGTGCTGAGCTACTTCGGCAGCATCTTCGGCCTCACCTACGGGGCCGTGCAGTGCCGCTTCGCCGAGGCCCTGTGCGTGCTGCCCTTCCTGTTCCCGGCCACCGCGCCGGGCCTTTTTGTGGGCTGCCTCATCACCAATCTGATGAGCACCGTGGGCCCCCTGGTGGACATCGTGCTGGGCTCTCTGGCCACCCTGCTGGCCGCCCTGTGGACGGCGAAAATGCCCAACCGCTGGCTGGCCCCCCTGCCGCCGGTCCTGTGCAACGGCGTCATCGTGGGCGGCATGATCGCCTGGTATGAGGTGGGCTTCGGCCCCGGCTTCTGGGCCGCCTACGCCTTCAACAGCGTGAGCGTGGCCGTGGGGGAGCTGCTGGCCTGCTATGTGCTGGGCTCCATCCTGCTTTCGGTGCTGCCCCGGGTGCCTTATCTGAATCAGATGATCCCCGCCGGACGGATGCCCGCCGCCCGGACCTGAGGAGAAATATACCGCCGTTTCCGCGTGGAGAGGAGACGGCGGTTTTTTGCTGGTATTTTGTCAGCAGTCGTGGTACACTAGAGAAAATCAAACCACAGATTTCAACGCCAAGGAGGTTTATCTATGAAAGTGCGCAAGGCCGTCATCCCTGCCGCGGGGCTGGGGACCCGGATGCTGCCCGCCACCAAGACGGTGCCCAAAGAGATGCTCCCCATGGTGGATAAGCCGGTGATCCAGTATATCATCGAGGAGGCAGTGGCCGCCGGGATCGAGGACATCCTCATCGTCACCAACCGGGCCAAGTCGGCTATGGACGACTACTTCGACTACTACCCCGAGCTGGAGACCCGCCTGCTCCAGGCAGGAAAGGAGCGGGAGCTGGTGGAGGTCCGCCGGGCGGCGGATCTGGCCAACATCTTCTACGTCCGCCAGAAGGAGACCAAGGGCCTGGGCCACGCCATCTACCGGGCCAAGCGCTTCGTGGGGGACGAGCCCTTCGCGGTGCTGCTGGGCGACGACATCATGCGGGCCAAGAAGCCAGTGACCCGGCAGCTCATCGACGCGGCGGAGAAGTATCAGGCCTGCGCCGTGGGTGTGCAGAAGGTGTCCACCGAGGCCATCTCCCGCTACTCCTCCGTGAAGGTGGAGCCCCTGGAGGAGCGCATCTTCAGCGTGTCCGACATGAATGAGAAGCCCACCCCCCAGCAGATGCTCTCCAACTACGCCATCCTGGGCCGCTACGTGCTGACCCCCGGCATCTTTGAGGTGCTGGAGAACGTGAAGCCCGGCTACGGCGGCGAGATCCAGCTCACCGACGGCCTGCGGGAGCTGTGCCAGCGGGAGCGGATGGTGGCCGTGGACTTTGAGGGCCGCCGCTACGACACCGGCAACCTCACCGGCTTCCTGGAGGCCACCCTGGACTTCGCCCTGGAGAACAAGGCCACCGCCAAGTGGCTGCGCCAGTTCATCAAGGACAAGGCCAAGCAGCTGTAAGAGGATAAAAAACCCCGCCCCGGAGCAACGCTCCGGGGCGGGGTTTTCTGTTTAACTCAATTCGAACATGCCGTGGTAGAGCTGATAGTACTCTCCCTTCTGTTCCAGGAGGGAGGCGTGATTTCCCCGCTCCACCACCTGGCCGTGCTCCAGCACCAGAATGGCATCGGCGTTGCGCACGGTGGAGAGGCGGTGGGCGATGACGAACACGGTGCGCCCCTCCATGAGCTGGTCCATGCCCTGCTCCACCAGCGCCTCGGTGCGGGTGTCGATGGAGGAGGTGGCCTCGTCCAGAATCAGCACCGGCGGGTCGGCCACCGCCGCCCGGGCGATGGCGATGAGCTGCCGCTGGCCCTGGGAGAGGTTGGCGCCGTCGGCGGTGACCAGGGTGTCGTACCCCTGGGGGAGACGGCGGATGAAGGAGTCGGCGTTGGCGATCTTCGCCGCCTTCTCCACCTCCTCCTGGGTGGCGTCCAGCTTGCCGAAGCGGATGTTGTCCGCGATGGTGCCGGTGAAGAGGTGGGTGTCCTGGAGCACGATGCCCAGCGAGCGGCGGAGATCGTCTTTTTTGATGTCCCGCACGTCGATGCCGTCGTAGGTCACCCGACCGCCCTGTACGTCGTAAAAGCGGTTGATGAGGTTGGTGATGGTGGTCTTGCCCGCGCCGGTGGAGCCCACGAAGGCGATCTTCTGCCCCGGCTCGGCGTAGAGGCTGATGCCCTTCAGGATGGGGTGGTCCGCCTCGTATCCAAAGACCACGTCCTCAAAGCGCACCGCGCCCCGGAGGGGCGTGCTGTTCCCGTCGGGTTTGCGCCATTTCCAGCTGCCTTTCTTCTGCGCGGGGACCAGCTCCACCGTTCCCTCGTCCACCTCGGGGGGCAGGTCCATCACCTCAAAGACCCGCTCGGCGCCGGCCAGAGCGGCCAGAAGGAAATTGCTCTGCTGGGTGAACTGGTTGATGGGCATGGCGGACTGCCGCACAAAGACCAGGTAGCTGGCCAGGCTTCCCACGTCAGTGAGACCCTTCATGGCCATGAAGCCGCCCAGCACCGCCACAATGGCGTAGTTGATATAGGAGATACTCACCACCGCCGGGATCATGGTGGCGGCGTAGGCCTGGGCCCCGGTGCCCGAGCGGCGGAGGGCCTCGTTCTTCTCCGCAAAGGTCGTCCGGCTGGCCCCCTCGTGGTTAAAGACCTTCACCACCTTCTGTCCGGCGGTCATCTCCTCAATAAAGCCGTCCAGATCGCCCAGACTGCGCTGCTGGCGGTGGTAGTAGGCCTTGCTCCGCCGGGCACTGAAGCGGATATACAGGAACATGACCACATAGCACACCGCCACTACCCCGGTGAGGGGGGCGTTGAGGATGAAGAGGAGGGTCAGGGTGCCCACCACCTGGATGAAGCTCTGGATGACCATGGCGAAGCTGTTGTTGAGGGCGTCGGCGATGGTGTCCACGTCGTTGGTGAAGTAGCTCATCACATCGCCGTGGCGGCTCTGGTCAAAAAAACGCAGGGGCAGCTTCTGGAGGTGGGAAAAGAGGTCCCGCCAGATGTCGAAGAGGATCTGCTGGGCGGCCTTCACCATGGTCTGGGTGTAACCCAGGGAGCACAGCGCGCCGGTGAGGTAGATGCCCGCCGTGAGGGCGGTGGCCCGGATGAGGTGGGAGAGTCCGCCCTCGGCGAGGCCGTTCACCAGGGGACGGATCATGTAGGTACCCAGGAGGTTGCAAAGGGCGCTCACCGTCACCAGCACCGCCACGATGAGCAGCAGGAACTTGTGCCGCCCCATGTAGGACAGCAGGGTGCGCAGGGTATAGCGGAGGTTTTTCGGCTTCTTACCGCTGATCTGCCGCGCCATGCGCCTCGCCTCCTTTCATCTGGGCCGCATAGATCTCCTGATAGATGGGGTCGTGCGCCAGCAGCTCCCGGTGGGTGCCCACGGCGTGGATGGCGCCGTCGTCCAGAATGACGATCTGGTCGGCGTGCATCACCGAGGTGAGGCGCTGGGCGATGATGATCTTGGTCACCTGGGGGAGGGCGGAGAGGGCCGCGCGGATCTTCCCCTCGGTGGCGGTGTCCACCGCGCTGGTAGAGTCGTCGAAGATGAGGATTTTCGGGCGCTTGAGCAGCGTGCGGGCGATGCACAGCCGCTGCTTCTGGCCGCCGGAGACGTTCACGCCCCCCTGGCCCAGGTCGGCGTCCAGTCCGCCGGGCATCCGCTCCAGAAACTCGTCGGCGCAGGCGGTGCGGCAGGCGGCCCAGAGGGTTTCGTCATCGGCGTCCGGGTCGCCCCACTGGAGATTTTCCCGCACGGTGCCGGAGAAGAGGACGTTTTTCTGGAGCACGATGCCCACCGCGTCCCGCAGGGCGGTGAGGTCGTACTCCCGCACGTCCCGGCCGCTCACCTTCACCACGCCTTCGGTGGTGTCGTAGAGCCGGGGAATGAGCTGCACCAGGGTGGTCTTGGCCGAGCCGGTGCCGCCCAGGATGCCCACCGTCTGGCCGGAGGTGATGTGGAGGTCCACTCCGGACAGGGCGTATTCCGCCGCGTCGGCGTGGTATTTGAAGGAGACTCCCTCAAAGTCCACGCTGCCGTCAGGCACCTCGGTGGCCGCATGGGGCGGGGAGGTGAGGTCCACCTCCTCCTGGAGCACCTCGCTGATGCGCCGGGCGCTGGCCAGGGAGCGGGTGAGGAGAAGAAAGACGTTGGAGATCATCATGAGGGAGTTCATCACCTGGAGCACATAGCTGAGAAAGCCGGTGAGCTCGCCCACCTGGAGCTTTCCCTCCAGGATCATGGTTCCGCCGAACCACAGGATGAGCACGATGGAGCTGTACATCACCAGCTGGAAGGCGGGCAGGTTCAGCACCGCGTAGTGGAAGGTCTTTTGGCTGGTGTCCATGAGCTCGGCGTTGACGGCCTGGAATTTTTCCTCCTCATACTCGCCGCGGACGAAGGCTTTTACCGCCCGGATGGCGGTGAGCCCCTCCTGGACCACGTGGTTGAGCTGGTCCACCGCCCGCTGGAGGCGGCTGTACATGGGGGCCACCCGGCGCACGATGAGAAAGAGGGTGATCCCCAGCAGGGGAGCGCACACCAGAAAGACCAGGGCCAGCTCCGCGTTCATCCAGAAGGAGAGGCCCACTCCCATCAGCAGCATCACGGGGCTGCGCAGCAGGGGCCGGAAGCCGCCGTTGATGGCGTTCTGGAGCACGGTGACGTCTGTGGTCATGCGGGTGACCAGGGAGGAGGTGTCGAACCGGTCCAGATTGGAGAAGGCGTAGCGCTGGACCTGTTCAAACTGGGCCGCGCGCACCTGGGCGCCCCAGCCGTAGGCCGCCTGGGCGGCGTAGCGGGCATAGAGAAGCCCGGTGATGAGGGAGAGGACGGCGCAAATGCCCATCTGGACCCCCTTCACCACCAGGTAGTGCAGGTCCCCGTTCATGACGCCCACATCGATGAGGTCGGCCATGAGCACCGGGATGAGGAGCTCAAAAAAGGTCTCCACCAGCACCAGCGCGCCCCCGATGACCATGTCCCGCCGGTAGGGCCCCAGGTAGCGCAGCAGTCGGCGCAGATCGCTCATGACGGCGCCTCCTCTCCAATCTGGAGGTTCTGATAGGCACGCCGGAGAAACTCGGAGAACTGGGCCCGTTCCTCCGGCGTGAAGCCCCGGAGGGCCTCCTCCTCCAACGCCTTGCCCTCCTTCTTCCAGGCGGCGGTAGCCGCCTGCCCGGCCTCCGTGAGGGAAAAGCGGTCGCAGCGGCGGCTGCCCTCGTCGGGTTCGCGGGCGACGAAGCCGCCCTTCTCCAGCACGTCCAGCATCCGGCACACCGCCGCCGGGTCGATCTCGAAATAGTCGGCCAGCTCCCGCTGCCGGCAGGGCCCGTGGGCGCTGAGGTAGGAGAGCAGCTTGGGCTGACCGGGGCCTAAGCCCAGCTCCCGCAGGCAGGGCTGGAGCCGGTTCCGGTGGGCGTGAAACGCCCGGTAGAGCAGCATCTGAAAGGTCCGCTCCATCTTCCAACCTCCTTTGATTGACATGTCAATTATTGATATATCAATTATAAAGACATCCAAAAGAAAAGTCAATCAAATGAAGGTTGACTTCCGTTCCCGCCTTTGCTATTCTCTAACCATTCTTGAAATAAGGAGGGGATTTTCATGACCCTGTTTCGTAAAGCCATTCCCGCCGCCGCTCTGGCGCTGGCAGTGACTCTCTCTGCCTGTTCCGGCGGCACGGGCTCTGAGCCCACCGCGGTGCCTTCTGCGGCGCCTACTGCGGAGCCTACCGCCACACCGGCCGCCCAGGAGAGCGCCGGGCAGACCACCGGCGTGCTCAGCACCTTCACCGCCACCGACCTGGACGGCAACGAGGTGGACCAGTCCATCCTGGAGGGCCACAAGCTGACCATGGTCAATGTGTGGGGCACCTTCTGCGGGCCCTGCAAGCAGGAGATGCCGGACCTCGCCCAGCTCCATGAGGAGTACGCCGACCAGGGTGTGCAGATCGTGGGCCTGGTCAGCGACGTGCTCACCCAGGACGGCTCCCTGGACGAGAGCCTGGTGGAGGATGCCCGCACCATCGCCTCCGAGAGCGGCGTCACCTACACCAATCTCCTGCCCTCCCAGGATCTCTACGGCATTTTGAGCCAGATCTACGCCCTGCCCTCTACCTTCTTCGTGGACGAGCACGGGGTCCAGGTGGGCACCCTCTACATGGGCGCCAAGGACAAGGACGGCTGGGCCGCCGTCATCGACGAGATGCTGGAGGAAGTGGGATGAGCGCCGCCAAGCGCTGGGTCCCGGGGGCCGTCCTGGCGGCTGTGGGGCTGGTGCTGATGCTGGCGGGCTATGGCGCGGGGGGCGCCGACGTGGTGTTCAGCAAGGCGGTCAACATCTGTCTGGAGTGCATCGGCATTGGGTAAGATACCGCGCGCGCTAAAGCGCCGGGCCCGGCTCCTGGTGCAGCTGGGCTGGGCCGCCCTCTCCAACGGCTATGTCCAGGGGTTCCTGGGCGGCAAGATCTGGCGGGGCGGGACGAAAGCCTTCTGTGTGCCCGGCCTCAACTGCTACTCCTGCCCCGGCGCGCTGGGAGCCTGCCCCCTGGGCTCCCTCCAGGTCTCCCTTGCCACCCACAGCGGCCGGGGCACCGCCTATGTGCTGGGCTTCCTCATTCTGGTGGGGGCCCTTATCGGCCGGGGCGTGTGCGGCTGGCTGTGCCCCTTCGGACTGGTGCAGGACCTTTTGCATAAAATCCCCTTCCCCCAAAAGCTGCGCAAGCTCCCCGGAGATCGGGTGCTGAAGTGGCTGAAATACCTGCTGCTGGCCGGGTTCGTGGTGATTCTCCCTCTCTTCGCGTTGGACGCCTTCGGACAGGGAACCACCTGGTTCTGCAAGTACGTCTGTCCCTCCGGCACCCTCCTGGCCGGGTGGCCCCTGGCCGCCGCCAATGAGGGCTTAAGAGGGGCGCTGGGGTGGCTCTTTACCTGGAAGAGCGCCATCCTGATCGTGCTGATCCTGCTGTCGGTGGTGGTCTACCGGCCCTTCTGCCGGTATCTGTGCCCCCTGGGGGCGCTGTACGGCCTCTTTAACCCGGTGTCCCTGGTGCGCATCCGGGTGTCGGAGGCCAAGTGCATCTCCTGCGGGGCCTGCCAGAAGGCCTGCGGGCTGGACATCCCGGTGTGGAAAACCCCCAACAGCCCCGAGTGCATCCGCTGCGGCAAGTGCTTTGCCGCCTGCCCCCACGCGGCCCTCTCGGTGTCGCCGGGGAAAAAGGAGATTTCCTAAATCATACGCCGCCCCTGGACAAGGGGCGGCGTATGCCGTATCATGGTACTAAAAACAGACGAGGAGGTTTCCCTATGGCCACCTATCTTCTGGCTCTGGACCAGGGTACCACCAGCTCCCGGGCCATCCTCTTTGACTCGCACCAGAACATCGTGGGCGTGGCCCAAAAGGAGTTCAACCAGTTCTACCCCCGGGAGGGCTGGGTGGAGCACGACGCCATGGAGATCTGGTCCTCCCAGTACGGCGTGATGATGGAGGTGATCGCCAAGACCGGCGTCTCTCCCAAGGAGATCGCCGCCATCGGCATCACCAACCAGCGTGAGACCACGGTCCTGTGGGACAAGGAGACCGGCAAGCCCATCCACAACGCCATCGTCTGGCAGTGCCGCCGCACCGCGCCCATGGTGGACGAGCTGCTGGAGCGGGGGCTGGGGGACCACATCCGCGCCGTCACCGGTTTGGTGCCCGACGCCTATTTCTCCGCCACCAAGATCGCCTGGCTCCTGGACCACGTGGAGGGGGCCCGGGACCTGGCGAAGCGGGGGAGGCTCCTCTTCGGTACGGTGGACACCTGGCTTCTGTGGAAGCTCACCGGCGGGGCAGTCCACGCCACCGACTACACCAACGCCTCCCGCACCATGCTCTTTGACATCCACCGCCTGTGCTGGGATGAGACGCTGCTGGAGGCGCTGAACATCCCCGAAAACATCCTCCCCGCCGTTGCCCCCTCGGGCACGGTCTATGGCCGCACCGACATCCAGGGCGTCAAGGTCCCCATCGCCGGTATGGCGGGCGACCAGCAGGCCGCCCTCTTCGGCCAGACCTGCTTCGCCCCCGGTGACGCCAAGAACACCTACGGCACCGGTTGCTTCCTGTTGATGAACACGGGCAAATCCCCCTGCGTCAGCCAGAACGGGCTTATCACCACCCTGGCCGCCACCGCCGCCGGCGGGGCGGTGGAGTACGCCCTGGAGGGCTCCGTCTTTGTGGGCGGGGCGGTGATCCAGTGGCTGCGGGACGAGCTCCACTTCTTCACCGACAGCCGGGACGCGGAGTACTATGCCCAGAAGGTGGAGGACACGGGCGGCGTGTACCTGGTGCCCGCCTTCACCGGCCTGGGGGCCCCCTACTGGGACATGTACGCCCGGGGGACCATGGTGGGCCTCACCCGGGGCACCAAGCGGGAGCACATCATCCGGGCGGCTCAGGAGTCCATCGCCTACCAGGTGGCTGACCTGGTGGGGGCCATGGAGAAGGACACCGGGCTCCCCCTGTCCTGCCTGCGGGCCGACGGCGGCGCCAGCCGGGACGGCTTCCTCATGCAATTCCAGGCTGATGTGCTGGGCCGGGACGTGGTGCGCCCGGTGGTGCGGGAGACCACCGCCCTGGGCGCGGCCTTCCTGGCGGGGCTCACCGTGGGAGTGTGGAAGGACCGGGAGGAGCTGCGCGCCCTCTGGTGCCGGGATACCACCTTCGCCCCCTCCATGGAGGAAAACCGCCGTGCCGCCCTTCTGGACGGCTGGCACAAGGCGGTGGAGCGCAGCCGGGGCTGGGCACGCTGATGGAAAATTGTTTCACAGGGCCTCTCCTTTTCAGTCCTTTTTCCCTTGCGGCCTCTGGGAGAAAGTTGTAAAATAGAACTGATGTTAGACAGGAGGCCCGAATGATGCAGATTGACTCTTATTCCTTTGACTGCGGCCAGATCGACGGCTTCAACCGTCTGGTGGCGCTGGGCGTCAAGTCCCTGGCCATGCTTCGCCCCCAGCCCAGCCGGGAGGCGCGGGAGGCCCTGATCGAATACGCCCACGAGAATTGCCGCCGGTACGGGACCAAGCTCTACCCGGAGGACGATCCCCTCGTCACCGACCTGCTCCCCCTCTCGGAGAGCAAGGGAACGTATAACATCCTGCTCTACCGGGATGACCATGTGATCGAGGACTACATCCGCCTCAAGGAGCGCAAGGAGTCCATGGTGGCCAACCGGGTCTACTTTGGCGGCAACCGCAGCCGGGTGGCCTGGGACCTGGGACGGCTCCTCTCCTATCCGGAGGAGGCCATCCGCCGGCTCATCGCCGACAACACCGACAAAGAGAGCATTTCCACGACTTAAACGAGCCAAACAGGGACCGCCTGGCGGTCCCTGTTTCTGTGCGTATCGGGAGGAATTTTGTTGAAGCAACATTATAAAGGTATCCTGTGTATTCTGTCCGCCGCCTTTTTCTTCGCCCTCATGGCCCTGTTCGTGCGGGAGGCGGGGGACCTGCCCTCCATCCAGAAGAGCTTTTTCCGCAATCTGGTGGCCATGTTCGCCGCCGTGGTCCTGCTGGTCCGAAATCCGCAGAAGGTGACCATGACCGGGAAGAGCTGGTGGTACCTCTTCCTGCGGGCCCTCTTCGGTACCCTGGGGGTGCTGGGCAATTTCTACGCCGTGGACCACCTGCTCCTGGCCGACGCCTCCATGCTGAATAAAATGTCCCCCTTTTTTGCCATTCTGTTCAGCTTCTTCCTGCTGCGGGAGAAGATCACGCCGGTCCAGGGCGCCCTGGTGCTGATGGCCTTCGGCGGGGCCGTCCTCATCCTGCGGCCCAGCGGGGAAAACCTGGACCTGTTCCCCGCCCTCATCGGGCTGGCGGGGGGCGCCTGCGCGGGGCTTGCGTATACCATGGTGCGCTGCCTCAGCCAGCAGGGGGTGAAGGGGCCCTTCATCGTGTTCGCCTTCTCCGCCTTCTCCTGTGTGGTGACCCTGCCGGTGCTGTTGCTGGACTTCCACCCCATGACCGGGGAGCAGCTGGGCTTCCTCCTGCTGGCCGGTGTGGCCGCCGCGGGGGGCCAGTTCTCCATCACCGCAGCCTACTCCTTCGCCCCGGCCCGGGAGCTGTCGGTGTACGACTACACCCAGGTGCTCTTCTCCGCTCTGTTGGGGTTCCTCTTCTTCCGGCAGACGCCGGACCTCATCAGCTGGCTGGGCTACGCCGTCATCTGCGGTGCGGGAGTGCTGATGTTCCTCTACACCAAGCGGCAGGACGCCAGACAAGCTTAAAAAATGGTCACGCTCTTGAGAGCGTGACCATTTTTTTACTTCGCTGCCCGCCAGGCGGAGAGGGACCAGGTCTGCCAGCTGGAGGCCTCGTCGACGGCCTGCTGCCGCTGCTGGGTCACCAGGTAGTTACATTCTGGGATGTTCTCCAGGAGGTCCAGGGTGTCATAAGAGAGGGTGCCCAGATAGCTGGTGTCGATCCAACGGATCTGTCCGGACTGGTAGGCGTTCACATTGTGCCGGGCTACGATGGCATCGGGCCCCACATAGTTGAAGAGGAGCCACACGGCGATGCCCGAAGCGAAGCAAATGCGGAAAAAGCCGAAGGAGGGGACGAACACCTTCCGCAGGGCGCAGACCAGGCAGACGGCCAGGAAGGCCATGGCCCAGTAGGTGAAGAGCCGCTTCAGCGAGAGGCCGTACACCGTCACATAGAGGGTCATCCGGGCGCAGGCGGAGACCAGGAGCACCGCTGTGAGGGCGATCAGCACCACGGACAGGGCGCGTACGCCCTTCCAGAGGGCCCCCTCCCGGCGGCTGAACTGCACGCAGGAGAGGACGGCGGTCAGGTTCAGCAGGGCCACCCACACCAGCTGGAAGAAGCCGCTGCGGGCATATTCGGCATAGCTCACGCCCACCTCGGCCACATAGGCCTCGCCGCCGAAGAGGGCGGCCAGCTGGGTGCCCAGGAAAAACACATAGGTCACGTCCAACAGCAGGAGGAGCACCAGGGGCATGGCGGGGTCCAGCCCGGCGTGCTCCGTGGCTTTCGCGTTAGAGGGGGCAGTCTCCTTGGGATAGCGGAGCTGGTAGAGGAGGGAGAAGAGGAAGGGGGTCAGAATCAGCGCCAGCACCACCCGGAAAAAGGCGCTGCCCAGGTTTTCCTGAAGCCACTGGACCGCTTGACTGGTGACCGAGGCGAACACCGCGTCGGCCGAGCGGAGGAGGGGGAGCACGATGCACAGCAGGGCGATGCCCACCGCTCCGCCGCCCAGGGCGGCCAGCAGGCGCTTCTGCTTGGCCCCCTTGCCCAGGGAGGCGAGCACCGCCCCCACCGAGGCCACCCGGCCAAAGAGCCCCTCCAGGAAGAGCCCGGCGCGCCGGAGGAGCATGGAGGGCTCCCACCACGCCCCGGCGCCGGGGGCCCCCTCAAAGAGCTGCACCGCGATGAGGCAGAAGAGGAGGAAATGGTTCAAAAGCCGCAGGGAGAAGTTGGAGAAAAAAGCGAAGGTGAGGGTCAGCAGGGCGGTGGCCAGCAACAGCAGGCGGCTCGCCCGGGTAGCGAAGGCCGCCTTTCCGCTGTGCCACCACCGCAGGGCGTAGAAGGCCACCACCAGCACCACCATGCCAAAGCCTGGCATGGGACGGCTGTACAACAGGACCTGCACCGTCAGCAGGGCGATGAGCAGGGTCAGGGGGAGAGCCACTTTGTCCCGGGTGTCCACGTGCCATACCGGCTTGGGCCGGACCACCACGGCGGGGCGCTCCACTTTGGGCTGAGCATCGGGGGCGGGGACTGGGTTGGAAACTTCAGACATGGGAAACTCCTTTCAGGACTGGGGCGGGTCGGTCTCGTCGGGGACGTATTCCAGAATGTCCCCCGGCTGACAGTCCAGCGCCCGGCAGATGGCCTCCAGGGTGGTGAAACGCACCGCCTTGGCGTGGTTGTTTTTCAGGATGGACAGATTGGCCAGCGTCAGGTCCACTTTCTGGGCCAGCTCGTTTAAACTCATTTTCCGCTTGGCCATCATCACGTCCAGATTGACGACGATGGGCATTTTCACACACCCCCTAAATGGTCAGGTCGTTCTCTTCCTTCAGCTCTGCCGCCTGACGGAAGAGGGCCGACATGACGAGGCACAGCAGGCCTCCCATGAAAAAGACCGGTACAAAGAGGGCGTTGTAGGTGAGAAGCGGCGCTAAACTCCCGTAGTAGAAGAACCCCCACAGCAGGCGGATGAGGGCGAAGAGGGAGATCAGGAAGCAGCACACCGCCGCCCGGCGGAGATTTTGGCCATTTTCCTGGCAGAAGGGGGTGCCCCGCAGGATGGTATTTAACACCCGGCGGGCCTGCCAGAGCATCACCGCCGTACACACCCCGCAGAAGAGGAGGAAGCAGGTGAGGACCAGAGTATAAGAGAAGTTGTCCCGCCACGCGCCCAGCAGCAGCAGAACAAGCTGGAGCGGGGGAGAGAGGTAGAAAAAGTCGTCGCCCGGCGCGGGGGGCGGCGCGGTCAGATTGGAGAGCAGCTCGGGGACGGGAATCCCGCTGCTGAGGAAGGACACCAGCACCGGCACCAGGGGCAGCACCAGCAAATTACAGAGAAATGTGACGGTCACCAGGATCTTCAGCACCCAGGCCAGCTTTTGTACTCCGGTTCGTTCCATGGGGACGACCTCCTTTCGGGGATAGCATAGCACCGGGCATATCGAAAGTCAATCGAAATTTATTGAAAAACGATAAATTAAGAAAAGCGTAAGAAAAACCGCCCCTCCCGAAGGAGGGGCGGCACAGGCGGTTTAACCTTGGAGAAGGGAGCGGACGATGAGCACGCCCAGGAAGAGGATCAGCGCGAGGATCACAATGGCGTAGACCCGCCGCAGCAGCTTTTTTCCCTCCTGGTCCTGTTTGGCGGCATAGTTCTGTACCCCGCCCAGAGCGGCAAAGAGGATGACGGCAAAGATATTGAAGGCGATCAGGGTCCCCTCACGCCCTTGGACCAGATTGAGAATGGCAATCACAATCCAGACGCCGGAGAGGAGAAACCAAACGTTGAACCATTTCATAATCTTATGCCTCCTTTTGGAAAAAATAGAAGTGCGTCAGCGCACCTGGACCCGGCTGAAAAATTCCCCGATGGGGGCGGCAATGAGCAGATCGGCCTGGCTGTCGTAGGGGGTGGGGCTCTTGTTGATGAGGACCAGGCGCCTGCCCTCATAGTACTGGATGAGGCCCGCCGCCGGGTACACCGCCAGGGAGGTGCCGCCGATGATGAGCAGGTCGGCCTGCTGGATGGCCCGCAGGGCTCCCATCATGGTGTTCTGGTCCAGGGCCTCCTCGTAGAGCACCACGTCCGGCTTGACGATGCCGCCGCACACCGGGCAGCGGGGGACACCCTCCTGCCCCATGACGAAGTCCAGGTCGTAGAACTGGTGGCACTTCATGCAGTGGTTGCGGTGGACCGAGCCGTGGAGCTCGTACACGTTCACGCTGCCGGCGGCCTGGTGGAGGCCGTCGATGTTCTGGGTGACCACCGCCGTCAGCTTGCCCGCCTGTTCCAGCTCGGCCAGCTTCCGGTGGGCGGCGTTGGGTTTTGCAGCCGGGAAGAGCATCTTGTTGTGATAGAAGCGATAAAACTCCTCCGGGTCGCGCTCAAAAAAGGTGTGGCTCAGGATGGTCTCCGGGGGATAGGCGTACTGCTGATTGTAAAGCCCATCCACACTGCGGAAGTCCGGGATGCCGGATTCGGTACTCACTCCCGCGCCGCCGAAAAAGACGATGCGGCGGCTCTCGTCCACCCACTGCTGGAACTGCTCCAATTTTGCTTCTTCCATACTTCCCTCCAATTCTCCGGCCTCTTTCCGGCGTGTTTTTCCTGTGGTATAATCGTCCCGACTATCGATGGAACAGGACGGATGACCATGCGTTACTACTTTGCCCCCATGGAGGGGATCACCAGCTATCTCCATCGCGCCATCCACCGGCGCTTTTTCCCCGGTGTGGACCGGTATTACATGCCCTTCGTCTCCCCCAGCCAGGGCCACGCCTTCACCAAGCGGGAGAAGGCCGACCTGAGCCCCGAGCGCAACGCCGGGGTGCCCGCCGTGCCCCAGCTCCTCACCCGCCGGGCGGAGGACTTTATCTGGGCGGCGGGGGAGCTGGCCCACATGGGCTACCGGGAGGTGAACCTGAACCTGGGCTGCCCCTCCGGCACCGTCACCGCCAAGGGGAAGGGCTCCGGCTTTCTGGCCTTTCCGGAGGAGCTGGAGCGCTTTCTGGACGAGATCTACGGGGTGAATCTGCCCATCGACATCTCCATCAAGACCCGGCTGGGGGTGCGGGATGAGGGGGAGTTCCCCGCCCTGCTGGAGCTCTACAACCGCTATCCGGTGAAGGAGCTGACCATCCACCCCCGGGTGCAGAAGGATCTGTACCGCCTGCCGGTGCGCCCGGCGGCCTTTGCCCAGGCGGCGGAGGGGTGTAAACTCCCGCTGTGCTACAACGGGGACCTGTGTACCGTGGCTGACTGCCGAAACATCGAGGGGCAGTATCCCGGGGTGGAGGCCATTATGCTGGGCCGGGCCCTGGTGGCCGACCCCGCCCTGGTGCGCAAGATCCAGGGCGGCCCACCCGCCACGGCGGGAGAGCTGGAGACCTTCCACAACGCCCTCTATGATGCCTACACCGAGGCCTTCGGCAGCCGGAGAAATGCCATGCTGCGGATGAAGGAGATCTGGTACTACCACATCCACCTCTTCCGGGATCACGAAAAGCACGCCAAGCACATCCGCAAGGCCCGGGAGACCGGGGATTTTGAGGCGTGGACCGCCTCGGCCTACCGGGAGCTGGAGCTGTTGCCCGAGCTCCCCCGGGGGTTGGACGACGGTACGCCCTGGAACTGAGTTACTCCGCGGGCTGGTAGAAGTCGCACCAGGGCCGCAGGGTGCAGCTCTGGCAGTCCGGCTTGCGGGCTATGCACACCGCCCGGCCGTGGAGGACCATCCGGTGGCAGAAGTCGTTGGACTCCTCCGGCGGGAGGACCGCCCGGAGCTGCTGCTCCACCTTCACCGGGTCCTTGGTGCCGTCGGTGAGGCCCAGCCGCCCGGTGATGCGGATGCAGTGGGTGTCGGCCACCACCACGCCGGGCACATGGTACACATCGCCCAGGATCAGATTGGCGGTCTTTCGTCCCACGCCGGGCAGCTTCAGAAGGTCCTCCATGGTGTCGGGGACCTTGCCGCCGTACACCTCCAGCAGCATCCGGGAGGCGGCCACGATGTCCCGGGCCTTGGCCCGGAAAAAGCCGGTGGAGTGGATGTAGGATTCCACCTCCGCCACGTCGGCCTCCGCCAAAGACTCCAGGGTGGGGAAGCGGGCGAAGAGGGCGGGGGTGACCTGGTTGACCCGCTCGTCGGTGCACTGGGCGGCCAGACGGACCGAGAACAGGAGCTCATAGGGCTTGGGATACTGAAGCGAACACAGTCCCTCGGGGTAGAGCTTCTTGAGCTCTTCCACGATGGCCAGGACATGGGCTTCTGGTTTCATAAATGGATCACCTCATTGGATTGGTGTCTCCATTTTAGCACAGCTTCCACCGAAAAACGATAGGGTGTGGAAAAATGCGGGTTGTATTTTACCGGGGGCTCGGCTATAATCAGACACAGAAACAAACTCGGCAGTATGCCGACCACATGGGCATGAGGAGGAAACGACCATGGTGAAGGATCTGATGGACTACATTGCCGCGCAGGACCCGGAGGTGGGACAGGCTATCCGGGCCGAGTTTGACCGGCAGCGCCGGAACATCGAGCTCATTGCCTCGGAGAACTTCGTCAGCGAGGCGGTCCTGGCCGCGATGGGTTCTGTTCTGACCAATAAATACGCTGAGGGCTATCCCGGCAAGCGCTATTATGGCGGCTGCCAGTGCGTGGATGTGGTGGAGGACCTGGCCCGGGACCGGGCCTGCAAGCTCTTCGGCGCTGATCACGCCAACGTCCAGCCCCACAGCGGCGCCAATGCCAACTACGCGGTCTACCAGGCCCTGTGCAATGTGGGGGACACGGTGCTGGGCATGGATCTGGCCAACGGCGGACACCTGACCCACGGGAGCCCCGTCAACTTCTCCGGCAAGAATTACAACATCATCTCCTATGGCCTCAATGAGCAGGGCTACATCGACTACGACAACGTCCGGGACATGGCCCGCAAGTACCACCCCCGCATGATCATCGCCGGCGCGTCGGCCTATCCCCGCTTCATCGACTACGCCGTCTTTGCCGACATTGCCCACGAGGTGGGGGCCTACCTGATGGTGGATATGGCCCACGTGGCCGGCCTCATCGCCGCCGGGCTCCACCCCTCGCCGGTGCCCTACGCCGACGTGGTGACCACCACCACCCACAAGACCCTCCGGGGTCCCCGGGGCGGCATGATCCTGTGCAAAGAGGAGCTGGCCAAGAAGATCGATTCGGCCATCTTCCCCGGCAGCCAGGGCGGCCCGCTGGAGCACATCATCGCCGCCAAGGCGGTGGCACTGGGCGAGGCCTTCCGGCCCGAGTTCAAGGTCTATCAGCAGCAGGTGCTGGACAACGCCAAGGCCCTGGCCGCCTCTCTCACTCAGGCAGGCTTCGACCTGGTCTCCGGCGGCACCGATAACCACATGATGCTGGTGGACCTGCGCAAGGCCGGCGTCACCGGCAAGGAGATGGAGCACCGTCTGGACGAGGTGCACATCACCGTCAACAAGAACGCCATCCCCAACGACCCCGAGAAGCCTTTCGTCACCAGTGGTGTGCGCATCGGCACCCCCGCCGCCACCACCCGGGGCCTGAAGGAGGAAGACATGGTGATCCTGGGCCAGTTGATCTGGGAGACCGCCACCGACTTCGAGCGGAAGGCCGACGACATCCGGGCGGCCGTGGCCTCCATCACCGACAAGTATCCCCTCTATCCCGAGAACTGAGCAGAAAAAAGCCGTGCCCCCGCAGGATGCTGCGGGGGCACGGCACTTTTTTCGGTTCAGCGGTTGAGAATCTCCATGAACTCCTCGCCGGTGATGGTCTCCTTTTCGTAGAGGTAGCGGGCCAGCTCGTCCAGCTTTTCCCGGTTTTCCATCAGGATGGAGGCGGCCTTTTCGTGCTGCTTCCGGACCAGGTCCACCACCTGGCGGTCGATCTCAGTCTGGGTCTCCATGGAGCAGGTGAGGGAGCTGTCGCCGCCCAGATACTGGTTGCTCACCGTCTCCATGGCCACCATGTCGAAGTCCCGGCTCATGCCGTAGCGGGAGATCATGGCCCGGGCCAGCTTGGTGGCCTGCTCGATGTCGTTGGAGGCACCGGTGGAGATGGTGCCGAACACCACTTCCTCCGCCGCGCGGCCGCCGGTGAAGGTGGCGATCTTGTTCTCCAGCTCCTCCTTGGTCAGCAGGTAGTGGTTGCCCTCCTCCACCTGCATGGTGTAGCCCAGCGCGCCGGAGGTGCGGGGGATGATGGTGATCTTCTGCACCGGGGCGGAGTTGTTCTGCCGGGCGGCTACCAGGGCGTGGCCGATCTCGTGGTAGGACACCGTCCACTTCTCCTGGTCGGTGAGGATGGCGTTCTTCTTCTGGTAGCCGGCGATGACCACCTCGATGCTCTCCTCCAGATCGGCCTGGGTGGCGTAGCGCCGCCCGTCCCGCACCGCCCGCAGGGCGGCCTCGTTGACGATGTTGGCCAGCTCCGCGCCGGAGGCGCCGGAGGCCATACGGGCGATCTGTTGAAAGTCCACGTCCTCCGCCACTTTGATCTTCCTGGCGTGGACCCGGAGGATGGCCTCCCGGCCCTGCAGGTCGGGCAGTTCCACCGGCACCCGGCGGTCAAAGCGGCCGGGGCGGGTGAGGGCCGGGTCCAGAGACTCCGGGCGGTTGGTGGCCGCCAGAATGATGACGCCGGTGTTCCCCTCGAAGCCGTCCATCTCGGTGAGCAGCTGGTTCAGGGTCTGCTCCCGCTCGTCGTTGCCCCCCAGCTGGCCGTCGCGCTTCTTGCCGATGGCGTCGATCTCGTCGATGAACACGATGCAGGGGGCCTTCTCCTTGGCCTGCTTGAACAGGTCCCGGACCTTGGACGCGCCCATGCCCACGAACATCTCCACGAACTCCGAGCCGGAGATGGAGAAGAAGGGGACGTTGGCCTCACCGGCTACGGCCTTTGCCAGCATGGTCTTGCCCGTGCCGGGAGGGCCCACCAGCAGGATGCCCTTGGGCATGGAGGCGCCGATGGCCTGGTAGCGGCTGGGGTCGTGGAGGTAGTCCACGATCTCCTGGAGGCTGTCCTTGGCCTCGTCCTCACCGGCCACGTCGGCGAATTTGATGCCCTCAGAGGATTTTACATAGATCTTCGCATTGGATTTGCCGAAGCCAAAGGACATGGCGTTGGCGCCTCCGGCCCGGTCCATCAGCTTTTTGGACATGTACTGTCCGATGGCGATAAAGACCACCAGCGGGAGGACCCAGGTCAGCAGGAAGGAGAGAATGGGGGATTCCTGCTGGATCTCCTGGCCGTAGAAGGAGATCCCGGCCTCATGGAGGCGGTTGGTGAGGTCGGGATCGTCCACCATGGCCGTCTTATAGATGGTCGTCTCGTTCTGGTCGGTGAAGAGGATGCGGTTCTCCTGCTCCTGGATCTCCACCCGGCCCACCTGGCCCTGCTCGGTCATGGTCATGAAGGTGCCGTAGTCCACGTCCACCATCTGCAGCTGTGACAGCCGCGGGAGGGCCAGAAGGTTGAAGAGAAAGAGGATCAAGAGAATGATACCATAGTAGTAGATCAGTGGTTTTTTGGGCCGTTTTACTTCGTTCATATCCGTTCTCCTTCCTTGGAGCCTCGTCTCTCTGCACTCTGTATCTCTCTATCAGTTATAGCAAATCGGAACGGAAAGGTACATGGGCGATTCCGGCGCCCTGTATAGACAAAACCCCCGAAGTGTCAAAAAATCGGACACTTCAGGGGTTTTGGTTCGCAGATTCAGCGGGGGTCGGCACAGGGAAAGGAGATGGCGCCGGTCAGAAGGCGGTACATCTCTTCCGCCAGGACATCCAGGTCCAGGGACCGCCGCTCCAGGGCGCTGAGCACCAGGCCCACCATGCCGCTGGCGTAAAAACAGAGCAGCGTCTCCGCGTCCACGGCGGAGAGGGCCGGGGCCGGGGCCTTTTGCCGCAGCATCGCCTCCAGGTAGGTACGCACCCCCTGGAGAAACAGCCGCTCGATCTCCGCCCGGCGCTGGGAGGCCAGGAGCTGCTGGATCAGTGTGCGGTGCTGAAAGGTCACCTGCACCAGATTCCGGATCGCCTCCCGGCAGTCGGGGGCGGTGAGCATGGTCTGGATCGACTCCTCCAGCACCCGGTGCAGATACCACTCCACCACCTCCATCAGGTCCCGGAAGTGGTAGTAAAAGGTCTGGCGGCTGATGTGACAGGTCTCCACCAGCTCCTTGACGGTGATCTTGTCCAGACTCCTATGGGCCAGCAGGTCGTTCAGGGTGCCGGCGATCATGGCTTTCATGTCAACTGGCATGGGCAGTCCTCCCGCAGTGCGGATTCTGTCCTCGATTGTAACAGAAAGAGGCGGCGGGATGCAAGCGCTTCGCCGGACTTTTCCCGCCTGCTCAGCGGTGCTTGCCCGGAAGGGCGGGAAGCCGCCGGGTGCGGCGCTGGGTCACCGGCAGGAGTACGGTGAAGCAGGTGCCCTGCTGGGCCGAGCTGGTGACGCTGATGCGCCCGCCGTGGGTGACCGCGATAGTCTTGGCGATGGCCAGCCCCAAGCCGTAGCCCCCCTGTTCCCGGGAGCGGGAGCTGTCGGCCCGATAGAAGCGCTCAAAGAGATGGGACAGGTGCTCCGGGGGAATGGGCGGGCCGCTGTTGACTACCGCCAGGCGCAGCCGGTCCTGGACGCGGGACAGGGAGAGGGAGATATTCCCGTGGTCGCCGGCGTATTTGACCGCGTTGTCCAGCAGGATCATCACCAGACGGCGCAGCTGGCCCTCGTCGCCCTCAATGGTCAGGTCGGGGGCGATGTCGCTCTCCAGCTCCACCCCAGCCTCAAAGGCCACGGACTCAAAGAGCAGGGCGCAGCCGGTGGTGATCTCGCTCATGGAAATTGTCTCGAACACCAGGGGCTGCCGGGCGGCGTCGTTGCGGGCCAGGAAGAGAAGGTCCTCCACCAGACTGCGCATCCGGGTGGCCTCGTCCTGGATGAAGGTGATCCACTTCTGTTGTCGGGCCACCGTGTCCTCCGGATGGGCCAGGACGATGCCCGCGTTGGCCAGAATGACCGTAAGGGGGGTCTTGAGCTCGTGGGAGGCGTCGGCCACGAATTGGCGCTGCTGCTCCCAGGCCTTCTCCACCGGGTGCAGAGCCATGTTGGAGAGGAAGAGGCTCACCAGGAAGAAGCAGAACAGCGCCCCCACCCCCATCAGCAGGGAGGTGACGGCCAGCGACATCAGATTTTCCAGCTCCCAGCCCCAGTCGGCAAAGGCGATGCGCCGCTCGCCCGAGGGGCTCTCATCCACCAGATAGCGCAGCCGCGGGCTGGTGAGCAGTCCGGAGTTGGCGCCGGACTCCAGCACCTGGGAGACAGCCTCCTCCAGGGCGCTGTCGCTGATGGTGATGTTGCTGCCCATTTTGGTGGAGAGGATCTCGCCGTCCTCGTCCAGCGTGACGGTAAAGACCGGTACCATGACCAGCTGTCGGCTTCCGGAGTCCTGCACGTGCTGGCCGCCGCCCGGGCCGCCGCCGGGGTCGTCCTCCGGCTCCCGCGGGGGCAGGTCGATCTCGATGCGCACCGGCAGGTCTCCGTCCTCCCACTTGAGCGCCAGGCGCATGGCGTCCACGCTCTGGTCCCGCAGGCGCTGGAAGGAGGAGCCCATCAGAAAGGCCAGTACCACCACCAGCACCACGCTGACCAGCAGCATGTTGATGAGGATGAATTTACGCCGCAGCTTTCGGATCATGGCGCCCTCCTCAGCTCAGAGGGAATTCCAGGTGATAGCCCACCTTGCGCACGGTGCCGATGGACACCCGGGTGCCCAGGAAGTGGAGCTTTTTCCGCAGGAAGGAGATGTACACCTCCACATTGTTGTCCTCCGCATCGGACTCGATGCCCCAGACCTTGGAGATGATGTCCTCCTTGGGGATGACCGCCTTGGGGGCGGACATCAGAAGGCGCAGCACGTCGAACTCCTTGAAGCCCAGGCGCACCGACTTGCCCGCACAGCTCAGGCAGCGGGTGGAGAGGCTCAGCGTCAGGTCGGAGACCACCAGGCTCTGGGACAGCACCTCCCCCTGGCGGCGGGTGAGGGCCCGCACCCGGGCCAGCAGCTCGCCCGAGTCGAAGGGCTTGGTCATGTAGTCGTCGGCTCCGCAGTCCAGGCCGGTGATCTTGTCGCCGGTGTCGTCCCGGGCGGTGAGCATCAGGATGGGGGTGGAGATGTGGGCGGCGCGCAGCCGCCGGGCCACCTCGTAGCCGTCCAGCTTGGGCAGCATCACGTCCAGCAGGACCAGGTCGTACTGACCCGACAGGGCGTAGTCCAGACCGTCGGCTCCGTCGTTGACCACATCGGCCTGGTAGTGCTGCTCTTCCATGATCTGACCCAGGGTCTCAGACAGCCGGATCTCATCTTCAACAATCAAAATACGCATGGTAAATCACTCCTATGTGAGGTTGTTCGATGGAAGTAGAGCCAGTATACCGCGGAAACCTGAAAACGCTCTGAAAGATCGGACTATCCCGGGATGATTCTGTCTATTATTATAATAAAAAGAAGCCGCCGAATCAATTCGGCGGCCTCGGTTTTTTCCACTCATTGTTCCTTGCGCTGGAGCTGAAGGCGGTCGGCGATCATGGCGATGAACTCCGAATTGGTGGGCTTGCCCTTGGCGTTGCTCACAGTGTAGCCAAAATACTTCTGTAACGTCTCCAGATCGCCCCGGTCCCAGGCCACTTCGATGGCGTGGCGGATGGCCCGCTCCACCCGGCTGGCGGTGGTGCCGAAGTGCTTGGCCACTTCGGGGTAGAGGATCTTGGTGACAGCGTTGATGACGTCCATGTCGTTGACCGCGATGATGATGGCTTCCCGCAGGTACTGATACCCCTTGATGTGGGCGGGCACGCCGATCTCGTGGATGATGGAGGTGACCACGCTCTCCAGGCTCTGGCTGGACACGGTGGCGGCTTCGCCGTCATCCATGGTCCGCAGGTGGGCCATCTGCCGCAGCCGCTCCAGCACGGTGGGGATGCGGCAGGGCTTCATGAGATAGTAGTCAGCCCCCTCCGAGGCGGCCAGATCGGCCACGCTGGAGCGCACAAAGCTGGAGAGAACCAGCACCTGGGGCCGGAATTCCAGCCCGTGGAGCGCCCGCAGGACCTCCAGTCCGTCCATGCCGGATAAAATGAGGTCCATGACCACCAGATCCGGCAGCTCCTCCCGGATCAGGCGCAGCGCCTCGTTCCCGTCGCCGGTTTCCCCCACCAGCTCCAGGTCGGGTTCAGCGGAAACGGCGTCGCAGAGCAGCCGGCGGAATTCCTCGCTGGCGTCCGCGATCAAGACTCGTTTTACAGTGTCCATGTCGATTCCTTCTTCCAATCTTGAAATCCATTTCGTCCGCCTGGCCAGAGCGTCTGATCGATCCTCTAACAATTTACCATAATCAGACAGCCCGCGCAAGCTGTTTCTACCAAAAATTGGATAAGAAGTTTTGGACTTTCTTCGACCAAAAAACCGACTTTTATTTGCGCTTCCCCCAAAAGCGGGTAAATACGACGAAAAACCCGCGCCCCTCCGGGAAGGGCGCGGGCTTGTGGTTACGCTTTGACCAGCAGGCGGCCCAGGGTCTGCTCCAGCAGGTCGAAGTCGATGGGCTTGGCGATGTGGGCATTCATGCCAGCGGCCACGGTGGCGGCGATGTCCTCGGCGAAGGCGTTGGCGGTGACCGCGATGATGGGCACCGAGGAGGCGTCGGTCCGGGGCAGAGCGCGGATGGCGCGGGCGGCCTCGCAGCCGTTCATCTCGGGCATCTGCATGTCCATCAGAATAGCGTCAAAGAAGCCGGGGGCGGACTCCTGGAAGCGCTCCACGGCCTCCCGGCCGTTCCAGGCCTGGACGACCTCCACGCCCTTCATCCGCAGGACCTCGGTGGCCAGCTCCATGTTGAGCTCGTTGTCCTCGGCCAGCAGCAGCCGGCGGCCCTGCAGATTGGCGGCCTCCACCGGCGCAGGGGCCGGCGTAGTTTCCTCCTCCGCACCGGCCTGGAGGGCCAGGGGGATGGTGACGGTGAAGGTGCTGCCCTTTCCCAGGGCGCTCTGCACGTCGATCTGACCCTCCATCTGGAGGACGATGTTGCGGACGATGGGCATGCCCAGGCCGGTGCCGCTGACGTTCTTGGCCCCGAAGCGGGTCTCCCGCTCAAAGGGGATGAAGATCCGGGACAAAAACTCCTCCGACATGCCCACGCCGGTGTCCTGTACGATGAACTGATACTGGGTGTGGGCGCCCTCGTCCAGCTGGCGGACGGTGAGGGAGATCTCCTGGCCAGGGGAGGTGAATTTCAGGGCGTTGGAGAGCAGGTTGTTGAGGATCTGCTGGATGCGGAAGAAGTCCCCCTCCACCCGGGTGTTGCGCACGTCGTAGGTGATGTGGAATTCCTTCCCCTCGTTCTGGGCCTGGATGCGGAAGATGTCCAGCACCTCGTCCAGCTGCTCCCGCAGGTCGAAGGGGCGGCGCTCCAGCGCCAGCTTCCCCTGCTCGCATTTGGACATCTCCAGCACGTCGTTGATGAGCCCCAGCAGGTGCTTGCTGGAGTGGTTGATCTTGCGCAGGTAGTCCCCCGTCCGCTCCGGGTCGGACAGGGTGTGCCCGGCCAGGTCCGACATGCCGATGATGGCGTTAAGGGGGGTGCGCATGTCGTGGGACATGTTGGCGAAGAAGAGGTTGCGGGCCTCGGCGCTCTTCTGCATGGTGAGGAGGGATTCCTTCAGAAGCTCGGTGTGCTGGAGCTGGCGGCGCTTCTCCTCGTCCACCTCCCGGAAGCAGAGAATGGCCTCGCCCACGTCCAGAGAGTCGTCGAAGAGCAGGCGCACATTGACCCAGCGGTAGCCCTCGGGGAACAGGCGCTGGAAGTCGCCGCCGTAGTCCCGCACCTTGCGCTCCACCAGGCGGCGGATGCTGGCGATGGAGAAGCTGTCCTCAAACTCCGCATAGGCCTGGGGCTCGATGACCTCCTTGAGCTGGGCCAGGAAGGCAGTGTAATCCCCCTGGTGGGGCAGGGCGGAGAACAGCGGCTCCTCGCTTTTCAGCATGGTGTAGGTCTCAGATTCGAAGTTGATGCGGTAGATGGCGTAGTAGGAGTCCCCCAGGACCCGCACCGTCTCGCTGGTCAGCTCCACCTGCTGGTTCAGGCGGCGCTCCCGCAGGTACATGATGGCGCTGAGGAGCAGGAAGAGGCCGAAGATCCAGGCGTACCAGAGGGCCAGCTCGTTAAGGCCGCTGAAGAGGTAGCGGTAGGGGAGGGTGATGATGGAGGTCCAGCCGTTGGAGGTCTGGCGGTAGTAGACGCCGTACTGGTCGTTGCCCTTGAGGAAGGAGAATTCCGTGTCGGCGTGGATACCGGCGTCGATCTCCTCATTGAGCTGGTCCACATAGCTCTGGACGTCCTCGATGCGTTCGCTGCCGTTGGTGTCATAGCACAGCACGGTGCCGGTGGAGTCACACAGGAAGTAGGAGCTGTCCGCAGGGAGGGCTTCCATGCTGCTCCACTGCTGGAAGTGCTGGGGGAACAGGTCGATGGCCAGCACGTCGTTGGTGTTGCCGATGCGCTGGGCGATGGTGATGACTGCCAGGCCCGTGACCACATCGTTATAGGCGTCGGTATAGATGATGTCGCCATCGGCTGCCATAGCCATCTGATACCAGTTCTGGGCGGTGGGGTCGAAGGTATCGTCCCCCTCCCAATAGGTGGCGGCCAGGATCTGTCCGCCAATGGAGGCGCACATGTCGATGCCCTTGGAGCCCAGGGTGTCGCTGACGTAGGACAGGTAGTCCTCCATCCAGTGCTGGACTTCCTCCCGGCTCTTCCCCTCCTCCAGCTGGCCGCTGAGCCACTGGGTGGCGTTGCGCAGCAGAAGCTCGTAGGCGTAGAGGTTGGCGTCCTCACTGGTGGAGAAGCTGCGGGCGATCTCCTGTCCCATGACCTGACTGTTGGTGGAGATGGTTCGCTGCACCAACTGGATGCTGATGAGGGAAAAGACCAGAAAGATGGAGAGGATGACCGAAAGGAAGAGGATGCGGAGCTGTTTGTTGCTGCGTTTGTGTTCCTTCATACCGGTGTGACCCATCCTTTTGCGTTGCCGGAGCGGCAGACTTTACATTATCTGTATCATACCATGTTTTGTGGCCCGAGGCAATGGCCGCCACAATGGAGAAAGCGCGGGACCCGGTCTGAGGTCCCGCGCTTTCCGCATAAAGAGGGAGGTGAGAGAATGACACCGAATATCATTAGGCCTTCTTGGCCTTGGAGATCCGGAGAACTTCCTTCACGATTATAAAGGCCAGCAGGATGATACCCACATAGCCGTTGATGCCGTAAATCACGTTGACCAGGGTCTGGAAGGGCACAAACAGCGCGATGACGGTACCCACCACAGCGCAGACCACAGTGGTCATCTTGAACTGCATGCTGCCCTCCTTGGTGAAGCGGGAGGACACCTGCCACAGCAGGGGCACAGCGGTGGTGAAGATGCCGCAGAAGATGATAATCGTGAACACGAAGCTCAGCCAGCCGCCAATCTTGCCGGCCAGGATGAGGGCGGGAATGTCGGAGTTATAGAGCTCGGGCATATAGGCCAGCTCGCCCAGCATCATGGAGGTGCAGCCCAGCACGAAGCCGATGGCGCCGGCGGTGGTGCCGGCGATACCCTCGCGGGTGCTGTTGGTGCCGGGGCCCATGGCGGCCAGGAACGCGGCCAGCCACAGCATGCAGAAGCCCAGGTAGGAGCCGGCGGAGGTGACGGGGTTCACGCCGACCTTTACAACCTCCAGCTGGCCGGAGACAACCGCCTCAGAGCCGGTGATCACGCCGCCGGGGTTGGAGAGGAAGGAGTACACGCCCAGGAAGATGGCGATGATGGCGATAGCGGGACCCATCTTGCCGATGACCTCGATGAGGCCGTTCAGGCCCAGCAGGGTGACGACGCAAACCAGAACCATCATGCCGACGCTGCCCGTCCAGTTGGGCAGATTGAAGTACTGATGGATGGTGGAACCGGCGCCGCCCATCATGACGATAAAGGAGCAGAAGATGAAGATAATGGAGAAGTAGTCGTAGAAGGTGCCGATGTACTTGCCGCAGTAGTAGCGGTAGATATCGCTGCCCTTTTCGAAGTTCTCACGCTTGCCGGCGGCGATGAAGCAGCCGCCCACGAAGATGAAGCCGATCACACACAGCAGCGATACCATCAGTCCGCCGCCCAGGCCGTAGGCCGCGAAGTACTGCAGTACCTCCTGGCCGGTAGCGAAGCCGGAGCCGATGAGGAACGCCATGAAGGCGCCCGCGTAGGTTGCGACACGACCGGGTTTGACGATTGGCTTTTCCATAATAAGACCCCTTTCAAAATCGGGAACGGGGGCGCGCGGAGGTACTAAGTGCCTTCGCGTGCCCCCGTACACAGCATACACGATCAAGCCCTTACGGGCCAACCGCTGGGATTACTCGAACACGGTCTGGCCGTCCACGGGAGTCTGAAGAGCCTTCAGAGCCCGCTTGACCAGCTTCATGCGCAGCTTGTAGCTGCCCTCCTCGCCCAGATGGGGATCGCCCAGAGGATAGGGGATACCAATGGCAGGGATGATTCGGTTGGCGCCGATCGTCTTGGAGATGGGCACCACAGTACACATGTGGACCACGGGGATGCCAGCACGCTCGATTTCCTTAACCATCGTTGCACCGCAACGAGTGCAGGTGCCTCACGTGGAGGTGAGGATAACGGCAGTGATGTTATCCTCGAGGAGCTTGGGAACGAACTCTTCGCCGAAACGCTTGGCGTTGCCGGTGGAGGTACCGGTACCGGTGGTGGTGATGAAGTAGTTGGCCAGCTCGCCGAACTCGCCTTCCTTCTCCAGCTCACGCAGGACGTCCAGAGGCACGACCAGGTCGGGATCCTCGGTGACGAAGGCGCGGTCGTAACCGCCGTGGATGGTCATGAAGTCCTTCTTGTCCATGTGGTCCATGCCCTCGATGGAGTACAGGCCCCACTTGGTGGCGGAGGAGGACTCGATGTGATCGGGGTTGCCCTGAGGCACGATACCGCCGGAGGTGACCACCGCGATCTTGGCGTGCTTCATGTCGGTGACAGGAGCAGCGGGATCGACGCGGTCAAAGGCGGGCATGGGATACTCGGTCTCGAAGGGCTGCTTGGCCATCTTCTTCAGCAGCATCTGGATGCCGCGCTCGGAGCCGCGGATGTCAGCGAAGTAGTTGACGCGGATGCCCCGCTCGTGGTAGCCTTCGATGGAGGGACCCAGGACCTCTTCGCCCTTGGCCAGCTTCTTGGCCAGAGCAGCCATCACAGGCATGGACTTGCGCATGTCAGCGGCGGAGTTGCCGGTGGCGATGATGAACAGATCCTTGCGGAACATGTCGACGCCGGGGTTCTCCACGTACATACCGGTCACCACGGGGATGCCCAGCTTCTCCTCCACAGCCTTGGCGATGGTGCCGCAGGCCACGCCGTAACGGCCGGCGTTGAAGGCGGGACCGGCCACGAACAGCTGAGGCTTGTACTCGGCGATCATGTCCAGCAGCTTGGCGGTGTCCTCTTCCAGGTTGGCGCCGAAGTGGCTGTCGCCGCAGATCGCGGTGGCAACGACCTCGAACTCATCGCCCAGGCCCTGCTGCAGAGCAGCACCGGGGCCAACGATGCCGGGACGGATCTCGGGGGGAATATCGGCCTTCTCCTCGCCGCCGATCTGGGCGAAGAACTGGTTGATGTAGTGAACGACTCTGATTTTATCCATTAAGGCACACCTCCTCTATGATTAGTAGCCTCTGGCCGCCAGCTTGTTGAAGCCGTTGGCGATGGTGGAAGCGATGATGATCTGGATCTCGGCGTCGAAGCTGCCGTCGTCATTCTTACAGCCGGCCCAGCCACCGATCTGCATCTCGATGAAGTCGGTCATGCCGATCAGGCGATCCATGGGCGGGAAGTGAATGACCACGTTGCCGTTGCCGCAGGAGGCCAGAGCGTCGGCTTCCTTACAGGCGTCCGCCAGGGACAGGGACTTACCATCGCGGCCGGGGAACTCGTCGGTGATGAGGACCACGTCCACGCCGGCGTTCTGCACCTTGCGGCAGTTCATCATCAGGTCGGTGTCGGGGTTGCCGTAGCCTTCCTCGGTGATCAGGATGCCGTCCAGGCCGATGTAGCTGGCCAGCTTGGCGACCATGTCAGAGCAGCGCTCCTTGTCGGCCAGGAACACGTTCTCGTTGGTCAGGATGACGCCCACGAAGTTGAGGTCCTTGCCGTGATGCTTGTACAGGTCCTCGATCACGGGGTTGTGGAAGTGGTGATAGGTGGTCACCTTGTCGCAGGGGGCCACGCAGTTACCGGAGACGATGGCGCCGTCCATGATCTCGGTGGGGTACATCAGAGTGGGGATAAAGGTCTTGGCGTCCACGCCATAGTAGAAGGTGTCGTGGAGCAGGCCCTGGGACTGCAGCATGTGCAGGTAGCCAACCTTGGGCAGGTCGGGATACTCGGCGATCTGCTCCAGCAGAGGCTTGGTCTCATAGACCTCGATCTCGTCGGGCTCCAGATCACGGGCGAACTGGCCCAGGTAATCGGCGACCTTCAGACCGACCATACGGCCAGCCTGCTCGTAGTCGTGAGTCTCCAGGCCATCCTTGGGCTCGATGACCACGCAGACGTTCTGGGTCTTGGAGAAGGGGCAGTACTCGGCGGCGGGGCCGGACATATCGATGACGCCCTCCTGGAAGCCAACGATCTTACCGACAGTCACCACGCAGGCGCCGTCCAGGCAGTGGGTGCGGCCGCTGCCGACCTGACCAACCTTGTTCAGAGCGCCGGGGAAAATCTGGCCGCCGCCAGACACCTTGACACGAGGCTCCAGCACGTCCTTAACGGGGGTAATGCGGCAGGACTCGCCGGGATGGGCCAGCTCCACGCGGCAATTGATGATACGCTCGTCCTCCAGCACCAGCTTGCAGATCTCGTCCGCATTCACATAGAGAACGCCGGCCTCGACCTTGGTCTCAGCGCCGAACTGCACATCTTTGATGTGGATCTTGCCAAGTTCTAGTCTCATTGTCATTCCTCACTTTCATTCAGTAATCCCTGGGCACCGGAATGCCCTTGCCATCGCGCCTTCAATAAAGGAGAGGTCCAGCGTCCGGAAGTCCTTCTTGATGTTTTCCGCGTAGTCGGGAAGGGGACGGCCACGGAGGAATTTCTGACAGGATTCAATGCTGTTTTCCATCAGCATGATATCCTCCCAGGGCTCCTTATCCTCCATGGTGAAGGTCCCGATCACCACCGAGCGGAAGGGAGTCTGATTGGGCTTCAGGCTGCCAGCCATGGGGTGGGTGATGAGGATGGCGCCCTTCTGCACCAGATCCCGTACCTGGTAGAGGACGTCCAGGTAGGACCAGTCCTCATTGTACACCACATCGTACTCCCCCTGGAACCGGTCCCGGCAGAGTACGTTGTTGGTCACCACAGTATAACCCATGTTGGATCTCACTCCTTCTCTCAGGCGTTCTGCCTATATATATTGCAAGCGGCGTGCCAAAATGGCAGACGGGAAATAAAAAAATTTTAAATAAAGGATTTGGATGGTCATCGTGATTATCTATTTAAACCACTTTTGTAACCACGATTTAAGTATTTGTAAAAATATGGAGAAATAAAAGGGCATTCTGAAGCGGTGGGAAAAATTTTTCTTGCATATGAAGGAAAGTTCTGCTATTATATAGGCAAGATACGTAAAAGACTAGGAAGAAATCGGGGATAGTATGTCTAAAATGCCTACAAAGGAAGAAATGCGGCAATCCTTCTACCTGGAATCCAAATCCAAGGCCTACCTGGATGCCCTGCGCAATTGTGAAAATGTAGCCGATTCCAACGTCAATGTGATGATCCTGGGAGAGTCGGGTACCGGTAAGGATGTGGCGGCCCGGTACATCCACGCGTGCAGCGACCGCAGTGACCGCCCCTTCGTAGTGGTCAACTGCAGCGCCTACCCCGATACCCTGCTGGAGTCGGAGCTCTTCGGCCATGAACAGGGAGCCTTCACCGGCGCCACCCGCGCCCGGGAGGGCCGCTTTGAGCAGGCCAACACCGGTACCCTCTTCATCGACGAGATCGGCGATGTGAGCCTGAGCACCCAGGTCAAGCTCCTGCGGGCCATCGAGACCAAGCAGATCGAGCGCATCGGCGCCAACCAGTCCCAGCAGGTGGAGTTCCGCCTCCTCTCGGCCACCAACAAGGACCCCTACACCGAGATCCGGGCCGGACGGATGCGGGAGGACTTCCTCTACCGCATCAGTACCATCGTCATCCGCATCCCGTCGGTGCGGGAGCGCCCGGAGGATGTGGAGGACCTGGTGCGTTTCTTCCTCCAGCGGGCCCAGGGGGAGTTCCGCAAGGAGATCACCACCATTGTGCCCAAGGCCTGGGAGTTTCTCATGCACTACAACTACCCGGGCAACCTCCGTGAGATGAAGAATATCGTGGACCGCATGGTGGTCCTCTCGGAGGACGGCGTCATCACCGAGCGGGGCCTGCCGGTGCTCTACGACCTGACCCTGGAGGAAGAGCCCAAACCCAAGCCCCGGTTTGAGACCATTCTGAGCTGGAAGGAGTTCAAGCGCCAGAGCGAGTCCGAATACCTCCGCTGGGTGTTGGAGCAGACCGGCCACAATGTCACCGAGGCCGCCCGGCGGCTGGGCATCAGCGCCCGGCAGCTCTTTAACAAGATCTCGGAATATGAATTGCGCTGAATCGGTCCTTCGACCGATTGTGCAGAAGGCATCGGGTATAATCGCCTCATACCAGAAAATGGTATGAGGCGATTTTTTTTGTCCCCGCGCGCGGGGATGGACAAGAGCAAGGAGGGACAAGCCATGGCAATCACCTGCACGGGAGAAGGGCGGGTGCGCACCGCGGAGCTGCGGGGAGAGGTGGACCACCACCGGGCCCGGGGGCTCATGCGGGAGCTGGAGACGCTGGTGGACACCACCGCGCCCCGGGAACTGATCCTGGACCTGTCGGGGGTGACCTTCATGGACAGCTCCGGCATCGCGGTGGTACTGCGCACCTGGCGGCAGGTCAAGGCCCTGGGGGGCGAGCTGCGTCTGGCCGGAGTGCCGGAACAGGCGGGCAAGGTCCTGCGGGCCGCGGGCGTGGAGCGCCTGGTGACGGTGGAATAAACGACGGGCGGGCACATGGCCCGCCCGGGGAGGGAGCTACATATGAAACAAGCTAGCAGCAACGAGGCGCTGATCCGCTTCCCCAGCTGTTCGGCCAACGAGGGCTTTGCGCGGGCGACGGCGGCCTGCTTTGTGGCCCAGCTGGACCCGACGCTGGAGGAGGTCAACGATATCAAGACCGCCGTCAGCGAGGCGGTGACCAACTGCATCGTCCACGCCTATCCGGACTGCCTGGGGCTGATCCAGATGCGCCTGCGGCTCTTTGAGGACCGCACCGTGGAGATCGTCATCAAGGACACCGGCGTGGGCATCGCCGACGTGGACCAGGCCCGGACCCCCCTCTTCACCACCGGAGGGGAGGAGCGCTCCGGCATGGGGTTCACCATTATGGAGAGCTTTATGGATACCGTCAAGGTGCGCTCCCGGCCCGGACGGGGGACCACGGTGGTGATGCGCCGGAGAATTTCCCGGCGCATGGGCGTGCCGGGATGAGCATTGCCGACACCCCCGAACTGCTGGAAGAGGCCCGGAAGGGGGACAACGAGGCCTGTACCCGGATTTTAGAGGAGAACGCCGGCCTCATCTGGGGCATCGTGCGGCGTTACTACGGCCGGGGCGTGGAGCCGGACGACCTCTATCAGCTGGGCTGCCTGGGGTTTCTGAAGGCGGTGCGGGGCTTCGATCCCGCTTTCGGGTGCCAGTTCTCCACCTATGCGGTGCCCAAGATCGCCGGGGAGATCCGCCGATTCCTCCGGGACGACGGGGCGGTCAAGGTGAGCCGTGGGCTGAAGGAGCGAGGCGTCTCGGTCCGGGCCGCCCGGGAAAAGCTTTCCACCGCCCTGGGAAGGGAGCCCACCCTCTCCGAGCTGGCGGAGGAGACCGGCCTCACCGCCGAGGAGATCGCCGCCGCCGAGGAGGCCGGGCAGCCGGTGGCCTCCCTCCAGATGGAGACGGGGGAGGGGCTCACCCTGGAGAGCCTGCTGGGGGAGGAGAGCTTTGAGGAGGGTGTCCTGGAGCGGGAGACCCTCCGCAGCGCGGTGGCCGCCCTCCCGGAGCGGGAGCGGCAGGTGGTGGCCCTGCGGTACTACCGGGGCTTCACCCAGGACCGCACCGCCAAGGTGCTGGGGGTGTCCCAGGTGCAGATCTCCCGCATCGAGCGCCGGGCCATGGAGCACCTTCGCCGGGCGCTGGCCCCGGAGTAAGAACGAGCGGCCTGCCGAACCGGCAGACCGCTCTTTTTCTATATTAAGATAAAGTTAGCCCAGCGTCATAAAGGCATAGCGGAGGATGAAAATAAGGGACACCACGGCGGCCAGGGGCTGGATCTCCCGGGCCTTGCCGGTGAAGAGCTTGATGAGGCAGAACATAATCAGACCCACGGCCACGCCGTTGGCGATGGAGTAGGTAAAGGGCATAAAGACGATGGTGCAGAAGGCGGGCAGGGCCTCGGTCATGTCACTGAAGTCCACGTCCCGGATGTTGCTCAGCATCAGGATACCCACAAAGATAAGGGCGGGAGCGGTAGCAGCGCCGGGGACGATGCCTACCACCGGAGCAAAGATGATGGAGAGGAGGAAGAGCCCGGCGGTGACGACGCTGGTCAGTCCGGTGCGGCCGCCCTCGGCGATGCCGGCGCTGGACTCCACCACAGTGGTGACGGTAGAAGTACCCACCAGAGCGCCCGCGGCGGTGGAGATGGCGTCAGACATGAGAGCCTGCTTCATGTGGATGACCTCGCCGTTCTCGTCCATCATGCCGGACTGCTTGGCGGCGCCCAACAGGGTTCCGATGGAGTCGAACATGTTCACCAGGGAGAAGCTGATCACCAGCATGGTGACCGTAAAGAGGCTGTGGAGCAGGTTTTCACCGGCAAAGAGTCCCGCGAAGTCCAGGTGGAAGAAGGAGACCTCCATAAAATCGGAGAACTTGGAGCCGATGTCAAAGCTGAGGTTGCCCACCTGGGTCACGCCCAGGGGGATGCCGGCCAGAGTGGCCACCACGATGCCGATGAGGATGGAGCCCTTCACCTTTCGGGCGTGGAGCACGCCCATGACCAGCAGGCCGATGATCGCAACCAGTGCGCCCTTCACGGCGGTGAGGTCGGCGTCCGGGTTCTGCCACTGGGCAAAGTCCACCATGCTGACCAGAGTGGCGCTGTTCCCCACCACAAGGCCGCTGTTCTTCAGGCCGATGATGGTGATGAACAGGCCGATGCCCGGGGTGATGGCGGTCTTGACCGCCTGGGGGATGGAGCGGATGATGGCTTCCCGCAGGCCCACCGCCGTGATGACGATGAAGAGGATGCCGGAGATGAACACCACCACCAGCGCCTGGCTGTAGCTGTACCCCATGGCCAGGACCACGGTGTAGGCGAAGAAGGCGTTGAGCCCCATGCCGGGAGCCTGGGCAAAGGGCAGCCTGGCGTACAGCGCCACCAGGATAGTGCCAATGAACGCGCCGATGCAGGTGCCGATAAAGACACCGTTGGAAATCTGACCGGCCAGCGCCGTGTCGCCCATGATCATAAAAGGATCAGCCAGGATCTGGGGATTGAGAATCAGAATATAGGCGATGGAAATGAAGGTCGTCACGCCCGCCAGGATCTCCGTGCGGACGTTGGTACCGTACTTCTGCAATTCAAAATAGCGCTCAATGAAACCGGGTCTCTCAGTTGGCTTAGACATTTTTTTCTACCTCCATGTCGATTTTGAGTGTATCATCGCAGAGATTGGCCGGGATGTCACCTCCTGTGGGCAAATGCAACGGATATACGCTTCTTCAAAATACGGACTCCCGATGGAGTGCAAAAAAATGGCCGCAGACAGTTCTGACGATAATTTCCAGGCCTGCTGCGTCCGGGGCGCAGGGTGGAACTTATAGTCAGCTGTTTGCGGCAGCCGGTAGAGACGTCCGTCCATATCACGGATCTATATAAGCTCAGAGGACTATGCGATTGCTGGATCTTATAGTCGGCTGTTTACGGCAGTCGGTAGAGACACTTACCCTTATTGTAAGTTTATATAAGACAAGTGGAGCTTAAGGCCTCCCTTCTTGTAAGTTTTCATCATATTACCATCTCGAAGTATATTTGTCAAGTGTGTCTTTGGGAAAAACGCGCATGAGAGTTCCAAATCAAGCAGGAGTTATTGGGCGGTTTGACATAAGGGGTCAGAAACAAAACGCGGAGAGCGGCCTTGCCGCTCCCCGCGTTTTTCGGGACTGGAATGCTTTATTCCGGACGGGCCGGGTCGTCATCGGCAAAGTCGATGGGATCGGCAGACACCGGAGCGGAGACGATCACCGGCTCCTCCGGGGGGATCTCCGTCTCCACGGCCGCCAGGTCAGAGTCCTTCAGCGCGCCCTCTTCCTTGAGCTGCGCGATGCGGGCCTTGTTCTCCTCAATGTTGATCTTGGCCGTGGTGATCTTCTCACACAGGGCGGTGTAGCCCGCCTCAGGCGCCATGCCGCGCTCGGCATAATAGAGCTTGCCCAGCTCCAGATAGGCCTTGCGGATGCTGTCGTTTTCCCCGGCATTGGCCAGCTGCAGCCGGGCGATCTCCGTCAGCTGCTTGGACTTGGCCACGCCGGCCTGGGTCAGCTCCACCGCTTTTACCTTCAGATCATCAATCAACGCCATACCAGATACCTCCTCAATGGAATCTTGGAACCCTCCACTTGGGAAGGAACGGAACCGCAGGTTCAGTTGCTCCTATTTTAGCGCCTTTTCCATTCCGGCGCAAGTGGCGGGACGGCTTTTCCCCTGTGGTACCGGAAATCAGACGGCGGCATAGACTGGGGTGGAGGTTATGCCTATGAACATTTTTCAGAACCGGGATTTCCCCAAGGAATGTCCCGCCCGGCCCTGTCCCCCTTCGTGTCCGCCTCCGGGCTGCTGCCCACCGCCGAGGCCGGTGGATTGCTGTACGGTCACGGTAGTATCGATTCCCGGCCCCACGGGTCCTGAGGGCCCCATGGGGCCCACGGGTGCGACCGGAGCGACCGGCCCTGCCGGGCCGACCGGTCCTCAGGGGCCTGCTGGCCCCACCGGTGCGACTGGCCCTCAGGGCCCGACGGGTCCCACAGGCGCGACCGGCGCCACCGGAAGCGCGGCTACCATCGAGGTGGGGACCGTGACCACCGGCGAGCCTGGGACCGACGCAGAGGTCAGCAACGCCGGGACCCCTCAGAATGCGGTCTTTGACTTTGTGATCCCCGCTGGTGCGACGGGTGCCACCGGTGCCACTGGACCTACCGGCCCCACCGGTCCGAGCGGTGCGACTGGTGCGACTGGTGCGACTGGCCCGACCGGCCAGACTGGGCCCACTGGTCCGAGCGGTCCCACTGGCCCGACCGGTCCCACTGGCCCGACTGGTCCGACGGGTGCGACTGGTCCCACTGGCCCGAGCGGTGCGACGGGTGCCACTGGTGCCACCGGCCCGACTGGACCCACCGGACCCACCGGCCCGACTGGTCCCACTGGTCCGAGCGGCCCGACTGGTGCGACCGGTGCCACTGGACCCACCGGTCCGAGCGGCCCGACTGGTCCCACCGGACCCACTGGCGCAAGAGGCGCGACTGGCCCCACCGGCCCGACTGGCCCCAGCGGGGACAACGGGGAGGCCGCCACACTGTCGGTTGGCAACGTGACCACTGGCGACCCGGATACTCCTGCTTCGGTGACCAACAGCGGAACCGAACAGAACGCCATCCTGGACTTCGTGATCCCCAAGGGGTGCACCGGCAGCAGCAGTACTCCTCAGGCGCTGCTCAACGCCTATTCTACGCCGCCCCAGCCCGGAAAATCGGGCTCCACGCTGCTGTTTGACAAGAACAGCACCACCTACGGTACCAGCATCAGCCATACCGAGGGGGAGAGCGACTTTTCGCTGGCGGACCCGGGCTTCTACCTGGTGTCCTACAACGGCGTGGTCGCACCGGTGGGCACCGACGAGTTCCCGGTGGCCATCGCCGTGATGCTGCAGGTGAACGGTACGCCGGTGCCCGGCGCGGGAACGCAGCACACCTTCCAGTCCGCGTCGGAGGCCAGCAACGTGGCGGCCTCCCAGGTGCTCCAGGTGACCGGACCGTCTACCGTGAATCTGATGGGCAGCGGCGGCGATTTCCTCTATTCCGACCTCGGCATGTCCATCTGTAAGCTGGGCGAGGGCTGAGCATAAAAAGTCCCCCGGCCGTATGGCCGGGGGACTTTTTCACGGTTAGTTCATCTGCTTGCGGCGGGACAGGTTGATGGTGCCGTCCTGCATGTCGCTGACGGACTCCAGGCTCTTGCCGGTGCCGTAGGCCACGCAGGAGATGGCGTCATCAGCCACGTGGGTCTCGATGCCGGTGTGGGACTCGATGAGCTTATCAAAGCCCCACAGCAGGGAGCCGCCGCCGGTCATGACAATGCCGTTGGTGGCGATGTCGGCCACCAGCTCGGGGGGAGTGCGTTCCAGGACGCCGTGGATGGCCTCCAGAATGCGGGTAGCGGGCTCCTCGAAGGCCTCGATCATCTCGCTGGAGTTGACGGAGAACACACGGGGCAGACCGGTCATCAGGCAGCGGCCGCGGATCTCCATGGTCTCCTCCTCGGGGCGGGGGAACACGCAGCCGATCTTCATCTTCAGCTCCTCGGCGGTGCGGTCACCGATCAGTACATTGTGCTTGCGCCGTATGTACTTCACGATGGCCTCGTCGAACTGGTCGCCGGCGATCTTGATGGAGGTGGACTCCACGATGCCGCTCAGAGAAATGACGGCGATGTCGGTGGTGCCGCCGCCGATGTCCACGATCATGTGGCCGTCGGGCTTGGTGATGTCAATGCCCGCGCCGATGGCGGCAGCCACGGGCTCCTCGATGAGGTACACCCGGCGGGCGCCGGCCTGGATGCCCGCGTCGATGACGGCGCGCTCCTCGACCTCGGTGATGCCGGAGGGCACGCAGATGACGATACGGGGCTTGAAGAGCCGGAAGGAGGTCACCTTGCGGATGAACTCCTTGAGCATACGCTCGGTCATGTCGTAGTCGGAGATGACGCCCTCGCGCAGGGGACGGATGGCCACGATGTTGCCGGGGGTCTTACCCAGCATCTGCTGGGCCTCGGTGCCCACCTTCAGCAGCTTGCCGGTGTCCTTGTGCAGGGCCACCACGGAAGGCTCCCGGAGAACGACGCCTTTGCCGGCCACATACACCAGGATGGACGCGGTACCCAAATCAATGCCAATATCTTTACTGAACATACCCACACCTCGAAGTCCTTTGAAGAATGCCTTTATTTTCTCCCAAATTTTCATGGTTTATCACCCATAATAATCTTCTTCTCATTATAAAGATATTTCTGTCGCATTTCAACCGTATTTTTCACAAGAATCACGTTTGTTTCTCAGTGTGCTCTGGCCAGAGTGGCGCAAAACACGACTTTTGCCCCTGCGGTGCGGAGCATACGGGCGCATTCCGAGGCGGTGGCCCCGGAGGTCAGCACGTCGTCAATGAGAAGGACCCGCTTGTCCTGCACGGCGGCGGGGTCCGTGCAGCGATAGGCCCCCAGGGCGTTGGCCCGGCGGGCGCTGTTCTCCTCCAGACCGGATTGAGGCGCGGTGTCCCGGACCTTTTCCAGCGTGGAGCACAGCGGCAGGCCCAATTCCTCCGCCACCACCTGCGCCAGGAGCTGGGCCTGGTCGTAGCCGCGCTCCCGCTTGCGGCGGCGGGAGAGGGGAGCCCAGGTGACGAGGTCGCAGGGCTCGTCCAGGTGGACCCGGACACAGACCGCCATCAGGCGGCCGTAGGCCTTGGCGTAGGAGGTCTGGCCGTAGAATTTATAGCGGTGGAAAGAGGTTCGTACCGTCTCCTCATACCGCAGCGGGGAGCAGGCCAGGGCGATGAACTCCGGTTTCTGCTCCGCGGCGGAACCGGAGAGCCAGGGGAGCTCCCGGCGGCAGCGCGGGCAGAGGTCGCGCTCCCCATCGGGGAGGAGGGACCGGCAGAATACGCACTTGGGCGGGAAGAGAAGGTCCAGAAAGGCGGACCACAGCCGGTTCAATTCAAATCCTCTGGCTTGATGGGGCCGTGTTCCTCTTCAAAGGAGCGGATACACTGATTGATCAAGTGAAGAATCTGACGGCTCATCGAGCGCCCCTCATAGGCGGCGATGTATTGCAGCTTGTCGTGCTGCTCCTGATCCATACGGATACTGAGATGTTTTTTGCGTTCCATGATGCTTTACTCTCCATTTCTAGTGAGTAAAGCATAGCTTGTGCGATTCATTTTAGGTGTATTCTTAGTGCAAAGTTAGTGCAGAATATTCGCGCGCTCGCCGCGCAGGCCGCCAGCCTGGCTCAGGCCGCCTACTCGGCGGGAGCACCGCTTTCTTTGCAAAGAAAGCGGTGGGAAAGAAAGCCCAGAGGGGGGATACCCCCCTCTGGACTCCCCCAAGGCGCACCCTGGCAGAAAGAGGGGGACAGGCGGCCGAAGGCCGCCCACTTGGAGGGGAGTGGAGAGGGGAACGAGAAGTTCCCCTCTCCTTCTTTTCTTTCCCCCATTTCTTTTCTCGAAAAGAAATGGGGCGCTGTCCGCGTAGGACGCCCGTCCGGCGAGGACATATCCTCCGGGCTCCCCGGAGAGAGCTCTTACATTCCCTCCGCCAATCTCCAACGCAGGCCGGAATACCGCCGCTGCTGGCGGTTGTTGGCGGTCATCTGGGCCACGACCTCCTCATCACCCACCAGGATGAGAAGCTCCCGGGCCCGGGTGATGGCGGTATAGAGGACCCCACGGGTGAGCAGCATGGGCGCGCCCTTGCTGACCGAGAGGATGACGGCCCGGTACTCACTGCCCTGGGCCTTGTGGACGGTGATGGCGTAGGCGGGCTCCAGCTCGCCCAGCATGTCCGGCTCATATTCCACCAGACGGCCATCAAAATCCACGGTGATGAGCTGGTTGCGGTTGTCCACCTCCACGATCTGGCCAATGTCGCCGTTAAAGACGCCCATGCCGGAGGTGAGGGAGTCCCGGTCCTTCCAGGTGAGGTCGTAGTTGTTGCGTACCTGCATGACCCGGTCGCCCTCCCGGAAGATGAACTCCCCGAAGCGGCGCTCTCCCTTGCCCTGGGCCTCGGGATTCACGGCCTCCTGAAGGGCACGGTTGAGGGCGGCAGTGCCCGCCACCGTCTTGCGGGTGGGGGAGAGGACCTGGATCTGCTCCGGCGGGATGCCCATGTTGCGGGGCAGACGCTGGGACACCAGCTCCACGATGGTCTCAGCGGCCTTGGCCGGGTCCTTCCGGCGGAGGAAGAAGAAGTCGGAATTTTTGTTGTGCAGGTCCGGCAGCTTCCCTTGGTTGACCCCGTGGGCGTTCATGACGATGGCGCTCTGGGCGGCCTGGCGGAAAATCTCCGTCAGGCGGACCATGGGGATGGCGCCGCTGCGTATAAGGTCGGAGAAGAGATTGCCCGGCCCCACGCTGGGGAGCTGGTCCGGGTCGCCCACCAGCACCAGGCGGCAGTCGCTGCGCAGCGCCGAGAGAAGGGCCCGCATAAGGGGCACGTCCACCATAGAGGTCTCGTCCACGATGACGGCGTCCACCCGCAGGGGGTCGCTCTCGTCGTGGGCGAACACCAGCCGCCCGGTGCCCGGGTCAAACTGGGTCTCCAGCAGGCGGTGGATGGTGGCGGCCTCCATGCCGCACAGCTCCCCCAGGCGCTTGGCGGCCCGGCCGGTGGGGGCGGCCAGGGCGGTCTCCAGCCCCAGGGAGTCGAAGAGAGCCAGCACGCCCCGGAGGGAGGTGGTCTTGCCGGTGCCGGGGCCGCCGGTGAGGAGCATGACCTGCCGCTTGGCGGCCAGCTCCACCGCCTCCCGCTGCTGGGGGGCGTAGGTGATGCCCTGGCTCTCCTCGATGGAATCCAAGATACGCTCCAGCCCGTCGGGGGGATTGAGCTCCCAGGCGGCCATCTCGGTGAGGCGGGCGGCCACGTAGGCCTCCGCCTCCTGGAGGTCGGAGAGGTAGCAGGCGGTCTCACCGGCCACCTCCTCCTGGGTCACCTCGCCCTGCTCGATGAGGGCCTCCAGGCCGTCCTCCAGATGCTCGCTCTCCAGCCCGATGAGCTGGGCGGTGGCGGCCAGGAGCTTGCGGCGGGGGAGGAAGGTGTGGCCGTTGTTGAGGTTGTGGGAGAGCTCGAAGAGGAGCCCGGCCTCGATGCGCTGGGGGTCGTCCCCCTCCAGCCCCACGTCCAGAGCCAGAGCGTCGGCGGTGCCGAAGTCCACCCCCAGCTCCTCATCCACCAGCAGGTAGGGGTTGGACTGGATGACCTCCAGCGCCCGGTCCCCGTACCGGCGGTAGAGGGGCATGGCCAGCTGGAGGGCGATGTCGTGGCTGCCCAGGAACTCCAGCAGGCGGCGCATGCCCATCTGGAGCCGGAAGTGCTCCCCCATGGTCAGGGCCTTTTTGCGGGTGATGCCCTTGATGCAGGTCAGGCGCTCCGGGTGCTCCTCCAGGACGTTCAGGGCGTCGGCGCCGAACTCCTCCACCATCCGGCGGGCGGTGGCGGTGCCGATGCCCCGCACCGCGCCCGAGGCCAGGTATTCAAAAATGGCCTTCTCCCCGGCGGGCATCCGCCGCTCCACGATCTCGGCCTTGAACTGCTCCCCGTAGGAGGCGTGGCGCATCCACTTGCCCCGCACCGAGATGCTCTCCCCCGGCGCGATGCCCGGCATGCAGCCCACCACCGTGATGCCGCCCTGGTCTCCGGCGTCGATGCGCAGCACGGTATATCCGTTTTCCTCGTTCTGATAGATGACCGCATCCACGCAGCCCTCCACCAGATTCAGTTCCTCCACAGTGTCCAATGGGACCATCCTTCATACAGTCTGTAATGTAGTCAATAAAAATTGCGATATGGAATCAGAAATTTGCCTCGGAATGGGGCTCCGCCCGGGTCCAGCCGCTGGCGAGGTAGGCGCTGAGCTGGTCCATGGGACACAGCACCGTGCCGCAGTACCGGCCCAGCAGAGCCTGCGCCACCCGGCGGCCCTGGGGGGAGAGCCCCGCGTCGGCGATGACGATGGGCACCCGGGGCGCGCCGCTGTCCCGCAGCCAGAGAAGGCGCCGCAGGTCCTGTTCCAGGTGTTCCCCGTCCCCGCGGGCGGGGAGGACGGCGTACAGACCGCCGGGCTCCAGCTCCCGGGGGAGCAGCAGGTGGCCGAAGGCCAGCCAGGCCAGGGTCACCAGCCCCAGCGCGGCGAAAAAGGCCAGCGCACCCTGTAAGAGAGTTTCCATACCCTCACCTCCGCTCCATCCTATGCGGGGAGGGAGAAAGGGTTCAGATAATGGCCATTTTCACCACGTAGGTCAGGAAGGTGACCAGAAAACCGGCGATGAGGACGCCGGCGCTCATGGCGGGCATGGCCTTGCGCAGGGGCATGTTCAGAAACGCGGCGGCCAGCGCGCCGGTCCACCCGCCGGTGCCCGGCAGGGGGATGGCCACGAAGATCATCAGGCCCAGATACTTGTAGCGGGTGACTTTGCGGCCCTTCAGGTGGGCCTTGCGCTCCAGCTTGTCCACCAGATCGTTGAGCCGGGGCATGTGCCGGCGCATCCAGAGGAAGATCCGGCGGATATACACCACAATAAAGGGGAGGGGCAGGAGATTTCCCACCACACTGGCAAAAAAGGCCGCCCAGGGATTCAGACCCAGCGCCACGCCGAAGGGAATGCCGCCCCGCAGCTCGATGATGGGCAGCATGGACACCAGCATGGTGAACACCAGTTCACCGGCCTGATTCTCGGTGAGCCAAGACATGAGATCCAACGTGAATTCCTCCAGTTCCTTGGCACGACTCCCGACCAGAGCCGGTGTCGTCGAGCTTCATTGTATCATATTTGGCGGGAAGAAAACAGGGCGTTTTCAAGTTCCTGCGAAAAAGGCCCCCCGCCGCAGCGGGGGGCCAAAGTTCAGTCGCGCGGTGCTTACGGGGTCACGGTCAGCATGCTGTCCAGGGGAGTGGCGGTGACGCCGGAGGGCAGGCCGGTCTCGGGAGCCTTGTCGGTGGCCTTGTAGCCCAGGTCCATCTTCATGGTCAGGCTCATCATGCCGGTGATGTCCATGGACATGTCGATGGTGCTCTTGGTGCTGTCGGCGTAGACCTTGGCGGTGGTGGCCATGGCGAAGCCCTCAGCGGAGGCGGACATGTTCATGTCCATCTGCATGGAGACGATGTCGTCGCCCTTCTGGGTGAGGACGGTGGTGTAGGTGACGCTCCCCGCGTCGCCCTCGTTCAGGGTGTAGGTGGCGGTGTAGGTGTCGCCCTTCTGGGTGAAGGAGGCGTCGCCGAACATGCTCGCATAGAGGTCGGCGCTGGTCTTCAGGGTCTGATAGCCCAGGTCCTTGTCATTGAGGGGAATGGAGGCCAGGGTGGAGTACAGGGTGTCCTCCAGCTTCAGGTCCTTGGACATGGACACCAGGGAGGCCAGATCCATGCCGCTCTGCTTCAGCAGGGCGTTCATATCCATGGAGTACCAGCCGCTGCCGCCGTTGGCCTGGGCCAGAACGGGGGCGTAGATGTAATACATGCCGGTGTTCAGATCCATGCGGACCTCCAGCTCAGTCTTGGCCAGGGCGTCCTTCAGGGCCTTCATCTGCTCGGCGGTCATGGCGGCGGGGTCGCCGGCGGCCAGGGAGGCCAGGTCGGAGAGGTCCAGCTCCATGGCCATCTGGGCGGCGGTCTGGCTGCTGACGCCGGTGACGGTGCCGTCCACGTTGACCTTCAGGTCCTCAGCGGCGCCGATCAGGTCCTTGTTCACGGTCATGTCCAGGGACAGGGTGCCGTCGGTGGCCTGGTTCTTCTCGGCCTGCACCTCGTACAGATAGGAGATGTAGTTGTCCATCTTGGTGAAGGTGGTGTCGCCCATCAGCTTGTCCACGTCCACGATGATGACGGTCTGGTCGTCCTGGTCCCAGCCCACGTTGCAGCCGAAGGCCTCGGCGGCGAAGCGGACGGGCACATAGGTCCGCCAGCTGGCGCTGTCCACATAGGGGGCCACGTCCATGGTGATGGTCTTGGTGTTCTCACCCTCGGTCAGGGTGGCGGTGGTGGAGCCGATGGTCATGCGGAGGGTCTGGTCTCCACGGGTAGCGGTGATGTTGTTGCCCTCGTTGGAGACCTGGACGCCCATGGCCTCAAAGACCGCCCGGAAGGGCAGGAAGGTGCGGTTGTCCTTGGCCACGGGAGCGGCGTCGGTGAAGGCGACATTCTGGCCGTCCAGCTGCACCGCAATACCGCTGGTATTTTCGGCGGCCAGAGCAGGAGCGGTGAGGGCGGCGGTCAGGACCGCGGCGGTGCCCAGAGCACCCAGACGTTTACCGATGGAATTCATACAGATTCCTCCTTTGCGTTCTATGTGCCTTCATGATAAACCATCTACCGGGTGAAATGTCAATGATTTTGGGGATCATTTAAGAAAAAATTAAGGAAAGTGACAAATTATTCGGCCTCGAAGGGGTAGCGCACGCCCCATTGCGCCCGCAGGGCATCCATGCGCTCCATCATGCGGATGGTCTCGCTGTGGGGCATTTCGGCGCACTCCAGGGCCCCGATCTCCAGCGCGTGCTGGCAGGCCAGGACCTCGTACTCGTAGCCGGTGATCTGCTGGGGGACCTTCATCTCCCGCACCAACTGCCGCTTTTCGTCAAAGACGGCCAGACGGTCGATGTTGTTGATGTTGTAGGCGATGAGATAGCCCTTGGTGCCGTAGATGATGCCGTACTGCTCGGTGGGGGCGTACATCCCCGCGTGGAGGGTGGCCAGCACGCCGCCGGGGTAGCGCAGGACGATGGTTTCCTGGCCGTCCACACCGGTGGGGTGCTTGACGCACACGGAGGTCATTTCCTCTACATCATCCCCCAGCACCATGCTGGCGAAGTTCAGGGGGTAAATGCCCACGTCCAGCAGCGCGCCGCCCGCCAGCTCCGGCTTCACCAGGCGCTCCTTGTGGGTCATGGCGTAGCCCAGGTTGGCGGTCAGGCCGGTGATCTCCCCCAGCTCGCCGCTGGCGAGGATGGCGTCGATGATCTTCCGGGAGGGCATGTACCGGGTCCAGATGGCCTCGGTAAGGAAGATCTTGCGCTCCTCGGCCCGGGCGATCAGTTCCCGGGCCTGGGCAGCGTTGGCGGTAAAGGCCTTCTCGCACAGCACCGGCTTGCCGTGGTCCAGACAGAGCAGGCCGTGTTCCAGGTGGTGGGAGTGGGGAGTGGCGATGTACACCAAGTCCACCTTGGGGTCGGTGAGCATCTCCTCATAGGAGCCGTAGGCCCGCTCCACCCCGTAGTCCCGGGCGAAGGCCTCGGCCCGGGCCTTGTCCCGGGAGGCCACCGCCCAGGCGCAGGCCTCGTCCATCGCGCCCAGGGTCTTTGCCATGGTGCCGGCGATGTGGCCGGCACCCAGAATTCCAACGTGCAGCATGGGAAACGCCTCCTATTCTTCTTTGGTACGGCCGGGGAAGGTGCCGTCCAGGGTCAGGTCCAGATCCAATTCCCGGCCCAGCAGCTCGCACACCAGCCGGGACACCGACATCCCACGGGCCGCCGCCGCGGCCTTGATGGCCTCTTTGTGCTGTGCGGGCACGGAGACCGAAAAGGTATAATAATTTTTCTGGCGGTATTTGTTCACCGCGTTCTGCGAGGTCGCCACAGCACCGCCTCCAGGTGTCTAAAATGCAATTAGGGGCGCTCCAGCATCTTTTTCAGGTACTGGCCGGTGTAGCTCTCCGGACAGGCGGCCACTTCTTCCGGAGTTCCGGTGATGACAATGGAACCGCCGCCGTCGCCACCCTCGGGGCCCAGGTCGATGATGTGGTCGGCGGTCTTGATCACATCCAGATTGTGCTCGATGACCACCACCGTGTTGCCCACGTCTACCAGCTTTTGCAGCACCTCCAGCAGCTTGTGCACGTCGGCGGTGTGCAGGCCCGTGGTGGGCTCGTCCAGGATATAGATGGTCTTGCCGGTGGAGCGCTTGGAGAGCTCGGTGGCCAGCTTCACCCGCTGGGCCTCGCCGCCCGAGAGGGTGGTGGAGGGCTGGCCCAGCTTCACATAGCCCAGGCCCACCTCGTAGAGGGTCTGGACCTTGTTGTAGAGCTTGGGCAGGTTCTCAAAGAAGCCCAGGGCCTCCTCCACTGTCATCTCCAGCACCTCGTGGATGTTCTTGCCCTTGTAGCGTACCTCCAGGGTCTCCCGGTTGTACCGCTTGCCCTTACAGACCTCGCAGGGCACATAGATGTCGGGCAGGAAGTGCATTTCGATCTTCAAAAGGCCGTCGCCGGAGCAGGCCTCACACCGGCCGCCCCGCACATTGAAGGAGAACCGGCCCGGCCCGTAGCCACGGGCCTTGGCGTCCTGGGTGGAGGCAAAGAGCTCCCGGATGTCGTTGAAGAGCCCGGTGTAGGTGGCGGGGTTGGAGCGGGGGGTGCGGCCAATGGGGGACTGGTCGATGGCGATCACCTTGTCCAGAAATTCCTCGCCCTCGATGCCGGCGTGCTTGCCCGCCCGGGTTTTGGCCCGATTCAGGTCTGCGGCCAGGCGCTTATACAGAATCTCGTTGACCAGGGAGGACTTTCCGCTGCCCGAGACGCCGGTGACGCAGGTGAAGGTGCCCAGGGGGATGGACACGTCCACGTTCCGGAGGTTGTTCTCTGCCGCGCCCCGGATGGTGAGGAAATTGCCGTTGCCGCTCCGGCGCTCGGTGGGGACGGGGATCTTCTTTCGGCCGGAGAGGTAGTCGCCGGTGATGGAGCCGGGGGTGTTCATGACCTCCTCGGCGGTGCCCGCCGCCACCACCTGGCCGCCGTGGACGCCCGCCCCGGGGCCGATGTCCACGATATAGTCGGCCGCGCGCATGGTGTCCTCGTCGTGCTCCACCACCAGAAGGGTGTTGCCCAGGTCCCGCAGGTGCTTCATGGTGTCCAGGAGCATGTCGTTGTCCCGCTGGTGCAGGCCGATGGAGGGCTCGTCCAGGATATAGAGCACCCCCATCAGGGAGGAGCCGATCTGGGTGGCCAGGCGGATGCGCTGGCTCTCGCCGCCGGAGAGGGTGGCCGCCGAGCGGGAGAGGGTCAGATACTGGAGCCCCACGCTCTGCAAAAAGCCCAGGCGGGATTTGATTTCCCGCAAAATGCGGTCGGCGATGCGCATTTTCTGCTCGGAGAGCTCCAGATGCTCCACAAAGTCCAGAGCGTCGGTGACCGACTTGTGACAGAAGGTGTCGATGTCGATGCCGCCCACCGTGACGGCCAGGGCCTCTTTCCGCAGACGGCGGCCGCCGCAGTCGGGACAGGGGCAGTCGCTCATGCACTCCTCCAGATCCCGGCGGGCCGCGTCAGACTGGGTCTCTTTGTACCGCCGCTCCAGGTTGTTGCAGATGCCCTCAAAGGGCTGCATAAGGGTGCCCTTGCCGTTTTCCCGCTCATAGGTGAGCTTCAGCTTTTCACCCTTGGTGCCGTAGAGGATGACGTCCAGCACCTCGGGGGGCAGGTCCTTTACCGGGGTGGTGAGCTTGAATTTGTACTGTTTGGCCAGGGCGTCGAAGTACATCCGGGAAATGCCGTCGCTCTTGATGTTGTTCCAGCCGGTGGCGGTGATGGCCCCCTCCAGGATGGAGAGGTCCTTGTTGGGGATGATGAGGTCGGGGTCCACCTTCTGCTGGAAGCCCAGGCCGGTGCAGGTGGAGCAGGCGCCGTAGGGGTTGTTGAAGGAGAACATGCGGGGCGATAACTCTTCGATGGAGATGCCGCAGTCCTCGCAGGCGTAGTTCTGGGAGAAGAGGATGTCCCGGTCCTCGCCCACGATGTTGATGACCACCAGGCCGCCCGCCAGGTTGGAGGCCACCTCCACGCTGTCGGTGAGGCGGCGGGCGATATCCGGCTTGATGACCAGGCGGTCCACCACGATCTCGATGGAGTGCTTCTTGTTCTTGTCCAGCTCGATGCTCTCGGTCAGGTCGTAGAGGGACCCGTCTACCCGGCAGCGCACATAGCCCGACTTCCGGGCGTCCTCCAGCAGCTTCTGGTGGGTGCCCTTCTTGCCCCGCACCACCGGGGCCATGACCTGGATGCGGGTGGCCTCGGGCAGCTCCAGCACCTGGTCGATGATCTGGTCGATGGTCTGCTGCTGGATCTCCTTGCCGCACTTGGGGCAGTGGGGGGTGCCCACCCGGGCCCACAGAAGGCGCAGATAGTCATAGATCTCGGTGACCGTGCCCACGGTGGAGCGGGGGTTCTTGCTGGTGGTCTTTTGGTCGATGGAGATGGCGGGGGAGAGACCGTCGATGTAGTCCACATCGGGCTTCTCCATCTGGCCCAGGAACATGCGGGCGTAGGAGGAGAGGGACTCCACATACCGCCGCTGTCCCTCGGCGTAGATGGTGTCAAAGGCCAGGGAGGACTTGCCGCTGCCCGAGAGACCGGTGAGCACCACCAGCTTGTCCCGGGGGATGTCCACATCGATGTTTTTCAGATTGTTTTCCCTTGCGCCTTTGACAAAAATATGGTCGAGCATAGCATGGACTCCTTCATGGAAAAATCAGGTCAGTACGGTGAGGCCCACAATGTAAACGAGGATGGCAGCTACGGTCAGCACCACCCAGCCCGCATGGCGGGTGAAGAGCTCCCAGTCGCTGGGCTCGGCCCGCTCGGGGTGGCGGATCTGGAAGCGCAGGTCGAAGTGGAAGAGCTCGTCGGCAAAGAGGATGGCGACGGCATTGAGCGCCACCAGGAAGGTGCCGCCCAGGTAGGCCATCCCGTCGCCCCGGTGCACCAGGACGGGGGAGGACGTGAGGTTCAGCACATCGGCGGCGTCCGGCTCGGAAGAGGGGGTGATGGGCTGGCCGTCGGCGCTGTATTGCCGCTCGTCTCCGCCGTAGGAGATGGTGATGGTGGGGGCGATCTGGTTGCCGTCCTCGTCCACCAGAATGTCAAAGCCGCTGCCCGTATACCAGCCGCCCCGGAACAGGATTTCCCCGTCCCGCCGGACCTCCACGCCGGTGAGGACGTCACTCATGTCGTGGTCCTTCGGCACGGCGGAGGGGTCTTCCGTGACGGTATAGGTGACGGGAATGCTGTCGCCGGACTGGAACACCAGAGTTTTGTCCGGGGAGGCGGTGAAGGTGACCGGTACGCCGTCCACCTTGCCGGAGTAGACGGCGTTCTCCCCCTCCGCGCGGTACCGGAGGAAGCTGTCCCGGTAGGAGATGCCCTCCATCCGGGCGAAGATGGGGTAGAGGACCGAGCAGACCACCAGGAATATGGCCTGTAAAATCAGCAGGAACTGCTGAAAACGGCTGAGGTTCTTCCAGCGCGCCATGAAGAACGCCTCCTTTCCGGTCAGAGGGGACCGCTCAGCGACGGCGGCGGCGCGGCCGGGGCTGGCGGTTCAGCCACAGCCGCAGGCCCAGACCCACGGCAAAGAGCACCGCGCCCACCACCGCGTCCACCTGGCCGGCCCGGAGCCAGCCCAGCGCGGCGGCCTGCTGCTCCACCGAGGCGGTGTCGCCGGGGTCGGAGGAGAGCACTGCTGCAAACAGGATGCCCAGCAGCAAGAGAAGGATACCCGAAGTGATGGCGGTGGCACAGACGATCTCCAGTCGCTTTTTCATACAAACACGCCCTTTCTCTTTCGGTGTGTGGGGGCTCAGGACTGCCCCCGGAGCTCGATGATGCGGTCGCGGAGGACGGCGGCGTACTCGAATTCGAGGCGGGAACTGGCCTCCTTCATCTCCTTTTCCAGCTTGCGGATGGCGGCCTCCCGCTCGGCCTTGGTCATCTTGCCCTGGCGCTTGTTCTCCCGGTCCTGCTTCTCCTCCTCGGAGAGACGGATGAGCTCCCGCACCGACTTGATGACCGTCTTGGGCACGATGCCGTGCTCCTGGTTGAAAGCGTCCTGCTTGGCCCGGCGGCGCTCGGTCTCGTCGATGGCCCGGCGCATGGACGGGGTGATGGTGTCGGCGTACATAATGACGAGACCCTCGGCGTTGCGGGCCGCCCGGCCGATGGTCTGGATGAGGGAGGTCTCCGAGCGGAGAAAGCCCTCCTTGTCGGCGTCCAGAATGGCCACAAGAGACACTTCGGGAAGGTCCAGACCTTCCCGCAGCAGGTTGATGCCCACCAGCACGTCGAAGGCGCCCATGCGCAGGTCGCGGATGATCTCCATGCGCTCCATGGTGTCGATGTCGTGGTGCATATACCGCACCCGGATGCCCGCGCCTTGGAGGTAGGTGGTCAGGTCCTCCGCCATCTTCTTGGTGAGGGTGGTGACCAGCACCCGCTCCTTCCGGGCGGTGCGCTCGTGGATCTCTCCGATGAGGTCGTCGATCTGGCCCTCCACCGGGCGGACCTCGATGCGGGGGTCCAGCAGGCCCGTGGGCCGGATGACCTGCTCCACGATCTGGCCGGACCGGGTGCGCTCGTACTCGCCGGGGGTGGCCGAGACGTAGATCACCTGGTTAACTCTCTGTTCAAATTCCTCGAATTTCAACGGACGGTTATCAAATGCGCAGGGGAGCCGGAAGCCGTAGTCCACCAGCGTGGTCTTGCGGGCCCGGTCGCCGTTGTACATGGCCCGCACCTGGGGGAGAGTGACGTGGCTCTCGTCGATGAAGAGAACGAAGTCTTTCGGGAAGTAGTCCAGCAGGGTGTGGGGGGGCGTGCCGGGGGCCCGGCCCTCGATGACCCGGGAGTAGTTCTCGATGCCGGAGCAGTAGCCCAGCTCCTGCATCATCTCCACGTCGTACAGCACCCGCTGCTTGAGGCGCTGGGCCTCCACCAGCTTGCCCTCCTGCTCGAAGAAGGCCACCCGCTCCTCCAGCTCCTTGTAGATCTCCCCGATGGCGGCGTCCATCTTCTCCTTGGGGGTGACATAGTGGGTGGCGGGCCAGATGGGCACATGGGTCAGGTGGCGGACGGGTGCGCCGGTGACAGCGTTGACCTCGGTGATGCGGTCGATCTCGTCCCCGAAGAACTCCACCCGGATGGCCGCGTCCTTCCAGTAGGCGGGGAAGATCTCCACCGTGTCGCCCCGGACCCGGAACATGTTGCGCTCAAAGGCGATGTCGTTGCGCTCGTAGCGGATCTCCACCAGGCGCTTCAGGAGCTCGTCCCGCTCCATGGTGGCCCCCACCCGGAGAGAGACCATCATCTTGGCGAAATCCTCCGGCTCGCCCAGGCCGTAGATGCAGGACACCGAGGACACCACGATCACGTCCCGCCGCTCCAGGAGGGCGCAGGTGGCGGAGAGGCGCAGGCGGTCGATCTCCTCATTGGTGGCGGCGTCCTTTTCAATATAGGTGTCCGTGTGGGGGATATAGGCCTCGGGCTGGTAGTAGTCGTAGTAGGAGACGAAATACTCCACCGCGTTGTGGGGGAAAAACTCCTTGAACTCCGAGCACAGCTGGGCGGCCAGGGTCTTGTTATGGGCCAGCACCAGGGTGGGGCGCTGGATGCGCTCGATGGTCTTGGCCATGGTGAAGGTCTTGCCCGAGCCGGTGACGCCCAGCAGGGTCTGCTCCTGAAGCCCCATCTCCACGCCGCGGGCCAGGGCCTCGATGGCCTGGGGCTGATCACCAGCGGGCTGATAGTCGGAAACCACCTGAAATTCGGGCATGATCTCCCTCCTTGGACAAAATTTGTGGGGAAAAGCAGCGCGGGGCGACGTGCACCCACATCCCCCCGCGGCTGAGGCACGTCCATTGTATCAGAACGCGCGTTCTATTGCAAGTATTTACATGGACGCGAAGAAGCCGCTCTCCCGGAGGGAGACCGCGTCGTCGTCGCTGAAAATGAGGTGGTCCAGCAGCTCGATCCCCAGCTGCCGCAGCACCTCATAGAGGTGCCGGGTGGTGACCTTGTCCTCCGGCGAGGGAAAGGCCAGACCGGAGACGTGGTTGTGGGCCAAAATCAGATTGGTGGCGTTGAGGGAGAGGGCGGCCTCCACGATGAGGCGGGTGGTGACCTCCACGGCGTTCACGTTGCCCTCGGCCACCTGGCGCACCCCCAGCACCTTCCGCTTGCCGTCCATGCACAGCACCGCCACCCGCTCGTTCCGCGCCCCGAAAAAGCAGGGCCGCAGCAGGTCACAGGCCACCGCCGTCCGGTCCACGATGTCCTCCAGGCTGGAGCGGGCGGCCAGATACCGCCTGCCCAGCTCCTTGACGCACTTGAGGAGCACCGCGGCGTGGTCCCCCACGCCCTTCACTTTACACAGCTCCTCCGGCGTGGCGTCCAGCACCCCGGCCAGAGAGCCGAAGCGCTCCATCAAATCGTGGGCCAGGGGGTTGGTGTCGCTGCGGGGGTTGGCGTAGAAGAGGAGCAGCTCCAGCACCTTGTGGTCGGGAAAGGAGTCCGGCCGGGCCAGAAACTCCGTTTTCAGCCGCTGGCGGTGTCCGTCGTGGATGCCCATGGCAGGCCCTCCTTACTTCCGGGCGCCGTACTCCTTCAGATACGCCTCCATCTTGCCCTTCATCTCGTCGTCAATATACACCTTGCCGTCGATCTCACGGTTGTGGAGGAAGGAAATGATCTCCTTCACGGTGACGATAGGGTAGACGGCGATGCCGTAGTCCTCCCGCAGCTCGTCCAGGGTGGAGCAGTCCTTGGTGCCCCGCTCCATGCGGTCCACGGAGACGATGAGGGCCTTCATGTGCACGTCAGCCACGTGCTTGAAGAGCTCGATGGTCTCGCGCACGGCGGTGCCGGCGGTGACCACGTCCTCCACGATGACCACGTCGTCCCCGGCCTGGGGCTTGTAGCCCACCATGGAGCCGCCCTCACCGTGGTCCTTGACCTCCTTGCGGTTGAAGCAGTAGGGCAGGTCCCGCTCGTAGTTGCGGTACAGGGAGGCGGCGGCGGTGACGGCCAGAGGGATGCCCTTGTAGGCGGGCCCGAAGAGGCAGGTCACGCCGTCGGGCAGGTTCTCCTGGATGCAGGCGGCGTAGTAGTCGCCCAGCTTGGCGGCCTGAGCGCCGGTCTTGTAGTTGCCGGTGTTGATGAAGTAGGGGGTCTTGCGGCCGGACTTGGTGGTGAAGTCGCCGAAGGTCAGCACGCCGGAGCGCACCATAAAGGTGATGAATTCTTCTTTGTAAGTCATGGAACTCGCCCTCTCTATCCAAATATTCAGTATATTATACCACCGAAACACCTCCCTTACAAGAGGGGGAAGGAATGGGGAAGAAAGAGTGGACAAACGGCGGCGGGGACGGTACAATAAGAGGACGGACCCTGTTGTCCTAAAATAGAAGGAAAAGGAGGGCGCTTTCCATGATGAAGGTGCTCTATCTGCTCAACCACGCCGGCAAGGCGGGGACCGAGCGCTATGTGGAGACCCTGGTGCGCTACCTGAACCACACCCGAGTGGAGGCCTACTTCGCCTACAATGAGGCAGGGCTGCTGGTGGAGCGGCTGGAGGAGCTGGGCGTGCCCTGCCGCCGCATCGAGATGCGCCGCCGCTTCGACTTCCACGCCGCCAAAGAGCTGGCCAATCTGTGCCGGGAGTGGAAGATCGACCTGGTCCACTGCCACTACCTGCGGGAGCACTACACGGCCCTGCTGGCCAAGAAGTACCTGCCCGACCTGAAAGTGGTCTATACGAACCACTTCGTCCTGGAGAACGACGCCATCACCCGGATCTCCAACCGCTGGATGGACAAGCGGCAGGACTGGATGATCGCCGTGTGCAACAAGGGCAAGGAACAGCTCATCGCCAACGGCTGGAGCGGGGACCGCATCCAGGTGGTGTTCAATGCGGTCGACCTGGCCGCATGGGCCGGCGACCGGAGCAGCTCCACCCTGCGGCAGGAGCTGGGATTGCCGGATGACCGCTTTGTCATGCTCTGCGCCTCCCGCTTCGCCCACGACAAGGGCCACAAGTACCTCATCGACTCGGTGCGCCGCCTGAAGGACATCACCGATGTGCCCTTTACCCTGGTGCTGGCCGGAGACGGCCCGCTGCTGGAGCCCTCCAAGGAGCAGGTGAAGGAGCTGGGGCTGGAGGACTGCGTCACCTTCATCGGCTTCCGCAAGGACATCAAGAACCTCTACAAGGGCTCCGACCTCTATGTGAACTCCTCCGAGCACGAGGCCCTGTCCTTCCTCATCATTGAGGCCATGGCCGCCGGACTGCCCGTCATCGCCACCGATATGGGCGGCAACTCCGACATCGTCAACGACGAGGCCGGCTGCGGCCTGCTGGTGAAGTACGACGACCCGGTGTCCATGTCCGACGCCATGAAGCGCCTGATGGAGAATCCGGACTTCCTGGTGCAGTGCCGCCACGGCGCCCTGCGCACCATCGAGGAGAAATTCGAGATCCACAAGTGGGTGGAGCAGACCTACGGGGTCTATCAAAAAGCCATCAACAGATAGGAGATACCCATGTCAGTTGCAGAAAACAGTCTATTTCTGGGCTCCCTCCTCCGCATCTGGGTCGTGCTGACCCAGGCCTGGAGCGAGAGCGCCGTGGGGCGCTTCTTCGGGCGCATCGGCCGCGCGATCTGCGGCTGGGCGGAGGTGAGCCCGCTGTGCCAGTTCCTGTGGCGGGACGGCGTGCTGGTGCGCGCCTGGCCCAAGAGCCTCATCTGTACCATCTTTACCGCGCTGCTGAACCTGCCCTGCGCCATTGCCCGGTGGATCTACCGCCTGGGGAAGGGCGTGTGGGACGGCAGCCTCGTGTTCCGCTTCGTCACCACCATGGGCGGGGCCTCCTGGCTCTTCCTGGGGCTTCTGATGGCCGTGATGATGCTGGTGCCCCACGACTACTGGAACAACCTCTACGGCCTCGTCGGTGCGGTGGGGGTGTGTGGCCTCTTCATCCTCGGCAGCGCCAACCACACCAAGATGCGGGTGGAAGGGGAGCGCGTGGGCCCCTATATGATCTTCTACCTCATCTGCATCGGCTGCGCGCTGGCGGCGAGCATCTCTACCCGCCTGTCCCTGCGCTTCTTCGCCTTCCATGTGACCGCCGTGCTGCTGGTGCTGCTGGCGGTGAGCGCCATCAAGAGCGTGGACGATCTGCGCCGGGTGGTGGCCCTGGCCGTGGCCGGTCTGGCTGTGGCCTCCCTCTACGGCTGCTACCAGAGCTATGTGGGCGTGGAGATCGTGGCCTCCCAGCAGGACCTGACCCTCAACTACGGCATGCCGGGCCGGGTCTACTCCTTCTTTGATAACCCCAACAACTTCGCCGAGATCCTGGCCATGCTCCTGCCTCTGAATCTGGCCCTTCTGCTGATCTGTAAGACGTGGAGGGGACGCTTCTGGTCCCTGGTGTCCCTGGCGCTGGGCGTGGCCGCCATCGGCTTTACCTACGGCCGGGCCAGCTGGATCGGCCTGGCGGTGGCTATCCTGGTGTTCCTGGCCCTGGAGAACTGGCGTCTGGTGCCCGCCATGTTGGTACTGGGGATCTGCGCCATCCCCTTCCTGCCCGAGACCATCTACAACCGCATCCTCACCATCGGCAATATGAAGGACAGCTCCACTGCCTACCGGTTCTATATTTTCGACGCCACCTTTACGCTGCTGAAGGACTACTGGCACCGGGGCGTGGGCCTGGGCAGCGACGTGCTCCACGAGATGTTCACCGGCTACCCCGCCATGCCCGACGGCTCCTTCCCCATCCACACCCACAACAACTATTTACAGATGTGGTGTGAGACCGGCATCGTGGGCCTGGTAACCTACCTGGGCGTTATCCTCTACGGCCTTAAGCGGGGCGTGAAGGCCTTCTACCAGGGCACCAACCGGCAGGTGCGGCATCTACTAGCCGCTGCCGTGGGCGCCTTCTGCGGCATCCATGTCATTTCCCTGGCCGAGTACACCTGGTTCTATCCCCGCAATATGTTCACCTATTGGTTCCTCTTCGGCCTGATCCTGGCCTGCGTCAAGCTGGTCCGGGAGCCGGAGCGGCAGTAACCTTACGGAAACGGCAAAGGACCCCTGTTTTCCATGTGGAAAACAGGGGTCCTTTTTGCGGAAATGGACTTACTCCGCCTGGAATACGCCGGTGGAGAGGTAGCGCTCGCCCGTGTCGGGGAGGACGGTCACGATGGTCTTGCCCGCAAATTCGGGGCGCTTGGCCAGCTCCCCGGCCGCCCAGGCCGCCGCGCCGGAGGAGATGCCGGAGAGGAGGCCCTCCTTCCGGGCCAGGGTGCGCACCATGGCCTTGGCCTGCTCCGTGGGGACCGGGAGCACCTCGTCCACCACCGAGCGGTCCAGCACGCCGGGCACGAAGCCCGCGCCGATGCCCTGGATGCCGTGGGGGCCTGCCGCCTTCCCGGAGAGGACGGCCGACTCGGCCGGCTCCACTGCCACCACATAGACGTTGGGGTTCTGCTCCTTCAGATAGCGACCCGCGCCGGTGATGGTGCCGCCGGAGCCCACGCCCGCCACCAGCACGTCCACCTTGCCGTCAGTGTCCGCCCAGATCTCGGGACCCGTGGTCTCATAGTGGGCTTTGGCGTTGGCGGGGTTGTTGAACTGGTCGGGCATCCAGGCCCCGGGCAGGGTGTTCAGAAGCTCCTGGGCCTTGGCGATGGCGCCGGACATGCCCTTGGCCCCCTCGGTGAGGACCAGCTCCGCCCCCAGGGCGGAGAGCAGGTTCCGACGCTCCAGGCTCATGGTCTCCGGCATGGTGAGGATCACCTTATAACCCCGCAGGGCCGCCACATAGCTCAGCCCCACGCCGGTGTTGCCGCTGGTGGGTTCCACGATGACCCCGCCGGGCTTCAAGGCCCCACGCTCCTCGGCGTCCAGCACCATGTACCAGGCCGCGCGGTCCTTGGCGGAGGACAGCGGGTTCATGCACTCCAGCTTGCCCAGAACATGAGTCCCGGGCAGGGCGCGCTCCAGCGCCAGGAGCGGCGTATGGCCGATGAGATCGGTCAGGGTGTGGGCGATTTGCATGGAAAGGACCTCCTTGTGTTGGGATATCGGGTTTAGTATAACATGTATATCCTAGGATTTCAATAGGAAAATAAGAGGGCCCGCACCCGCGCTCCCGCCAGGGCATATGGTGAATTGTAACAATCTTCGGATGGGAGGGTCTTTCATGTCCGAACAACCAAAGGTCCGCTTCTTTCTGGGAGCCAACTCCCCGGCGGGCTTTTATTCGCTGTACGATCAGCTCATGGACCGGGACCGGGCCGAGCGCTATTTCCTCCTAAAGGGCGGACCCGGATGCGGCAAGTCCACCCTCATGCGCCGGGTGGCCCAGCGGCTGGAGGAGGCCGGGGCCCGGGTGGAGTACATCGCCTGCTCCGGGGACCCGGGGTCCCTGGATGCGGTTTATTTCCCGGAGCTCCGCTCCGCCATCGTGGACGCCACCGCCCCCCATGTGGTGGAGCCGGTGTGCCCCGGCGCGGTGGACCGGTACATCAACCTGGGGGCCTGCTACGACAGCGCCGCCCTGCGGCCCATCCGGCGGGAGCTGGAGGGGGTTATGGAGGGCTATGGCGCCTGCCACAAGCGGGCGCGGCGGTGTCTGGCCGCCGTGGCGGAGCTGCGCTCCGGGGCACGCGAGCTCCTCCTCACCCCCGAGGTGGAGGAGAAGCTGGACCGGCGGGCCCGGGGCATCCTGGCCCGGGAGTGCCGGAAAACCGGCCAGGAGCCCGGGAGCGCCCGGCAGCGCTTCCTCAACGCCGTGACCTGCCAGGGGGTGCTGTGCGAGTTCGGTACCGTGGACGCCCTGTGTTCCCGGGTCTATGAGCTGTGGGACCACTACGGTCTGGCCCACACCCTGCTGGAGCGGCTGGCCGCCGGGGCCATGGCGGCGGGGTACGATGTCATCCCCTGCCCCGACCCCTTGGAGCCCGGGCGGATGCTCCACCTGCTCATCCCCGGGCTGTCCCTGGCCTTTGTCACCAGCTGCAGTGACCTCCCGTGGAACGGCAAGCGGCCCTACCGGCGGCTGCGGCTGGACAACATGGCCGACAGCGACACCCTCCGCCGCTGCCGGGGGCGGCTGCGCTTCGAGCGGAAGGTGGAGGGGGCCCTGCTGGAGGAGGCGGTGGCCGCTCTGGCCCGGGCCAAGGAGAAGCACGACGCCCTGGAGGCCCTCTACAACCCCCATGTGGATTTCCAGCGGGTGGAGGAGACCGCCCAGGCCATCGCCGGGGAGCTGCTGGAGGCCCTTTAGAATGGAAGAAACCGGAAGAGCTGCGGGGGCGGCCCTTCCGGTTTTTCTTTTTTTTAAAAAGTTTTACCCAAAGTTGCACGGAAATGTGCAACTTTTCCCCGTTGGGGCCCAGGGGTGAAACGAGGTGGTGCGAGATGGAACAAGCGCGGCGGGACCGGAGGGCGGTCCTGCGGCAGCTGCGGCGGATGCTGCGCAGCAAGCCCAACGACGCGGTGAAGCTGGCCTTTCTGGACAAGAACGAGACCGACGCTGTGGACGGGCTGGACCTGACGCTGCTCTCCGAATTCAAGCGCAGCTCCTCCGGCGTGGCGGAGGTGAAGCTCTGGGACCGACTGAAGATCCTGGAGCTGCTGGACCGGCTCTCCGCGCCGGAGGGCGGGGAACACGCCGGGGCGGAGCTCCTCTATCAGGCGCTGGAGCAGCGGGCGGAACGGGAGGAGGTCCATGATCCCTAAAGTCTTTTCGGACAAGCAGGGGACCGTGCTTACCTGGTGGTGCCGCGGTTCGCCCTGGCACGACCGGGAGGCCATCATCTGCGACGGCGCGGTGCGCAGCGGAAAGACCTTGTGCTGCGGGCTCTCCTTCTTCTGCTGGGCCATGGGGAATTTTACGGGGCGAAACTTCGGCCTGTGCGGCAAGACCGCCGGGGCCCTGCGGCGCAACCTCCTGGGGGAGCTGCTGCCCCTCCTGAAAGAGCTGGGGTTCCACTGCACCGAGCGGGTGAGCAAGGGGCAGTTGATTGTCTCCTTCGGGGAACGGCGGAACACCTTCTACCTCTTCGGCGGACGGGACGAGGGGAGCGCCGCCCTCATCCAGGGTATCACCCTGGCGGGGGTGCTGCTGGACGAGGTGGCGCTGATGCCACGTTCTTTCGTGGAGCAGGCCTGCGCCCGGTGCAGCGTGGAGGGGAGCCGCCTATGGTTCAACTGTAACCCCGAGGGGCCGGAGCACTGGTTCTACAAGGAGTGGGTCCAGAAGCGGGAGGAGCGGAACGTTTTATACCTCCACTTCACCATGGAGGACAACCCCGCCCTGTCCCCCGCCGTCATCGCCCGCTACGCCCGGTATTACAGCGGCACCTTTTACCGCCGCTTTGTGCTGGGGGAGTGGGTGGCCGCCGAGGGAGTCATCTACGACTTCTTCGACGAGAGCTATGTGCGCCAGGCGCCGGATGGACTGGAGGAGTGGGTCATCTCCTGCGACTACGGTACCGTTAACCCCGCGTCCTTCGGGCTGTGGGGGCGGAAGGGGGACATCTGGTACCGGGTGAACGAATTTTACTACGATTCCCGCCGGGAGGGGCGGCAAAAGACCGACCGGGAGTACGCCGACGACCTGGCCAAACTGGCCGGCGGGCGGAAGATCCAAAAGGTGGTAGTGGACCCCTCTGCTGCCAGCTTCATTGAGGTGCTGCGCCGCAGCGGCTGGCGGGTGGTGCGGGCCGACAACCAGGTGCTGGAGGGCATCCGCATCACTGCCCGGCTGCTGAAAGAGGGGAAAATCGTCATCTGCCCGCCCTGCCGGGACGCCATCCGGGAGTTCTCCCTCTACTGCTGGGACACCCGGGCCCCCGGCGACAAGGTGCGCAAGGAGCACGACCACGCCATGGACGACATCCGCTACTTCGCCGTCAACGTGGCCGCGGGGAAGCGGGAGAGCCCTCTGGCCGCCGCGACAGTGGCCCGGCGGGCCTTTTGAGAGAGGAGGAAGATCATTTGGGCTGGTTACGCAAAAGACCGGCAAAAACCGGGGCGGCGGTCCAGCTCCGGGACGGGGGTCGGCACCCCTTCGGGCTGCTGGAGCGCTACACGCCCCTCCACGGCGGAGAGATCCGCCTGTATCGGACCATCCGGGAGGCCGTCCCCATCGTGGATGCCGCCATTCTGAAGCTGGTGCGCCTGACCGGAGGCGTGTCCGCGGTGCCCAGAGACAAGCGGGCCGGGGAAGAACTGGCTGAGTTCCTGCGCACGGTGGACACGGGACGGGGCCAGCGGGGCATCCAGTCCTTCCTGGACAGCTATGTGGACTCCCTGCTCACCTGCGGGCAGGCGGTGGGGGAGATGGTGCTGGACCGGAAGAGGCAGGAGTTTACCGCCCTGCTGTGCGGCAATGTGGAGCACATCGAGGTACAGGAGGGGGATTCCCCCATGGACTTTGCCCTGTGCCGGAGAGAGGCGGGGGGACAGGCGACCCGCCTTCCCAGGCAGGACCTGTTGCTCTTCACTCCCTTCCAGCCGGAGGCGGAGCACCCCTACGGCGTGTCCCTGCTGCGGTCCATGCCCTTCCTCACCGGGATTTTGCTCAACATCTATCAGGCGGTGGGGATGAACTGGGAGCGGATGGGCAACGTTCGCTTCGCCGTGGTGTGCAAGCCCGACAGCGACGGGCTCTATGCTCAGGAGCGCAGCGAGCAGCTGGCCCGGGAGTGGGCCTCCGCCATGGAAGCCACCAAGGACGGCTCGGTGCGGGACTTTGTAGCAGTAGGCGACGTGGAGATCAAGGTCATCGGCGCGGACAACCAGATCTTGGACAGCGAGGTGCCGGTGCGGCAGATCCTGGAGCAGCTGGTGGCCCGCACCGGTATCCCGCCCTTTTTGCTGGGCCTATCCTGGTCCTCCACCGAGCGGATGAGCACCCAGCAGGCCGACCTCCTCACCACCGAGATCACCGCCATCCGGCGCTCCCTGGAGCCAGTGGTGGAGCGGGTGTGTGAGATGTGGCTGCGGCTCCACGGCTACGACCACCACGTCACGGTGGAGTGGGCCGATATCAATTTGCAGGACCTGGTGGAAGAGGCCAAGGCCGAGCTCTACCACGAGCAGGCTGAGGCTCTGCGCCGGGAAGGTGAAGCGGAACAGGAGGATGCGAGTTGAACATCATCAAAGAAGCCGGCGTGGGCGCTGCAGGGACCGTCAACGCGGAGGATCTGGCCCTCATTCACGCCCAGAGCCGGAAGGAGCTGACCGCCGAGGAGGTCTTTACCTTCTGCGTCAAGCTCTGCGACAACGAGGTGGACCGGGACTGCGAGCGCTTCCCCGAGGCCACCCTGCGGGAGCTGGCTCCCCTCTTCGTGGGCAAGAGCGGCGTTTTCGACCACCGCTGGAGCGCCCGGGAGCAGATCGGGCGCATCTACCGCACCGAGCTGGTGCGGGAGGAGCAGAACACCACCGCCGCAGGAGACCCCTATTGCTACCTCAAGGGCTGGGTATACATGGTGCGTACCGACAGCAACCGGGACCTCATCGCCGAGATCGAGGGCGGCATCAAGCGGGAGGTATCGGTGGGGTGCAGCGTGGTGCGCTCCGTTTGCTCCATCTGCGGCGAGGACATCCACGACCGCAGCCGCTGCGCCCATGAGAAGGGCCGGACCTACAACGGCAAGCTCTGCTGGGCGGAGCTCCTGGACGCCACCGACGCCTATGAGTGGTCCTTCGTGGCGGTCCCCGCCCAGAAGGAGGCGGGGGTCATCAAGGGCTATCGCAGCCTCCACGCCCTGGCCCGGCAGGAGCCCGGGTGCCGGGCAGAGCTGGAGGAGCTGGAGCGGGAGGCCCGGGTGGGCCGCCGCTACCTGGAGGGCCTGCGGAAAACGGTGGTGCGGCTGGGCGGACTGGCCGAGCCCGCTCTGGACGCCCCCACCCTGGAGCGCATCACGGAGCGCCTGGAGGAGCGGGAGCTGGAGGCCCTCAAGAGCGCCTATGAGGAGCGCCTGGAGGGGCTCTATCCCCCTGGCACCCAGCTGCGCTACGGCGGCGCGGAAGCGCCGGAGCACGGCGACGATATGTTCCGCATTTAACAAGACGGGAGGATGGACATGAAAAAAGAAGTTTCCTTTGACGGCATCGGTCAGGTGACCGCCACCTTTACCGCCCAGGACGGCGTGGAGGTGGGTATGCCCGTGAAGATCGCCGCCAATGGCGAGGTGGCCCCCTGCGCCGCCAGTGACCCCCTGAACGCCGTGGCGGTGGCGGTGAAGAACGGCTGCGCCGCTGTGCAGGTGGCGGGCTTTGTCCGCTGCAAGGCTACCGGCCTCAGCGTGGGCACCGTGAAGCTCTCCGCCGACGGCAGCGGCGGCGTGAAGCAGGACGAGGGCGGCAGCCCCTTCCTGGTGGTCGAGACTGACAGTGAGAGCGCCACCGTGCTGCTCTAAACGAGAGGAGAGGATCAGATGAGCTATTCCTTTGACAATCTGCGCCTGGAAAAGGGCATGTACCACGAGACCGGCCGCTCCTTCACCCAGGTGCTGGAGCGGGAGGACCCCTCCGAGTGCTACAAGGGCACCAGCCTGGAGGGCCTGGACGCCTTCCAGCGGCAGCTCAAGCGCTTCGACATCAAGGTGAAGGGCGCGGGCAGCGACGTGGTGGAGAAGTTCTTCGCCACCGCCCAGTCCGCCGTCCTCTTCCCCGAGTACGTCTCCCGGTCGGTGCGCCAGGGCATGGATGAGGCCAACCTCCTGCCCTACATCACCGCCGCCACCACCCGCTTCGACGGCATGGACTACCGCTCCATCGCCTCGGTCCCCGAGGAGGAGCAGAAGGAGCTGCGCCATGTGGCCGAGGGCGCGGCCATCCCTGAGACCCAGGTGCGCAGCCAGAACAACCTGGTGCGCCTGCACAAGCGGGGCCGTCTGCTGGTGGCCCCCTATGAGGCCATCCGCTATCAGAAGCTGGACCTCTTCTCGGTGACCCTGCGGCAGATCGGCGCCCACATCAACCGGATGCACCTGGAGGACGCCATCGACGTGCTCATCCACGGCGACGGCAACGAGAATCCCGCCGAGGAGTTCACCGTGGGCAGCGAGCCCATCGGCGGCAGCGCCGGTACCCTTACCTACGACGACCTGGTGGACTTCTGGGCCCAGTTCGACCCCTATGAGATGAACACCCTCCTGGTGTCCGGCGACGTGATGCGCCAGATGCTCAAGATGACCGAGCTGCAGAATCCCCTGACCGGCCTCAACTTCCAGGGTACCGGCACCCTGGACACCCCCCTGGGCGCCAAGCTGCTGCGGACCTCCGCCCTGGAGGCGGGCACCCTCATCGGCCTGGACCGCCGGTATGCCCTGGAGATGGTGCAGGGCTCCGACGTGCTGGTGGAGTACGACAAGCTCATCGACCGCCAGCTGGAGCGGGCCGCCATCACCTCCATCTCCGGCTTTGCCAAGCTCTTTGTCCCCGCGGGCAAGGTGCTGCGCCTGGGGGAATGAGCCGTGGAGGACTGCCTGAGCCTGGCCAAGGTGCTGGGGGATGTGCCGGAGAGCGACTGGCCCAAGCTGGAGATCCTCTGTGAGGCTGCTCTTACCGAACTGCGCCGCCGCCTCCGCCCCGGCGTCACCGAGGCTGATTGCGGCGAGGCCCTGCCGCTGGCCGGGGCCTTTCTGGCCCTGGCCGGGCTGGAGGAGGGGGGCGAGGTGGAACGATTCTCCGCCGGAGACCTCACGATCCAGAGCAGCAGCAGCGGTAAGAGCGCTGACTTCCGCCGGCAGGCCGAGCGGGTGATGGCCCCCTGGCTCAACGACGGCGGGTTCGTATTCCGGGGGGTGAGGGGATGAGCCGGGCCCTTCTGGGTACCATGCTGCGCCGCTACGGCCAGAGCGTGACGGTCACAGACCGCGACGGCGGGCAGACGGACACCCGGGCCTTTGTACAGCCCATTCTGGAGCGGGGTGAGACGGATCTCCAGATCCATCCCACCCCGCTGGGCACCCGGCGGGGGGACCGCTACCTCTATCTGGGGGCGGCGGAGGTCCCCCTCCGGGCGGGTGACCGGGTAGAGGGCCTGGGGCTCACCTTCCGGGTCCAGACCGCCCAGGCGATCCCGGTGGGGGACGAACTCTCCCACTGGTGGGCCATTCTGCGGGTGAAGGGGGAGAAGGAGCCGTGAGCGGACTGGAGCATGTGCGGGACTATCTGGCCGAGTATCTCAGCGGTCAGGGCGTGAACGCCGTTACTGCCTGGTCGGACCGGCCCAGGAGCGAGACGGACGGCGCGGTGTGCGCGGTGTCCCTGCGCAAGGGGCAGGCCGTTGGGGTGGGCTTCTGCGACTACCTGGGGGAGCGGTACGACACCAAGCGGGGGCGCTGGGTGGAGTTCTACGGCAAGCGGGTGCGGCTCACCTTTGGGCTGGATTTGTACGCCCCGGCGGGTGCGGAGGTGGGAGAGCGCGCCATCCGCGCCGCCTTCGACACCCTGGCCGGAGCCCTTCAGGGCGGCGGACCGTCCGGGCTGAAGCTGGAGGAGTTTTCCTGCGGCGAGACGGAATTTCTGGAGACGGAGGGGCGCTACCGCTGCCCCGTGGAGGCGGTCTATCAGGCCTTCCTCTATGCGGTGGCCGACGAGGGCGGCTCCTTCTTGGACTTTGAGGTGAAGGGAGTTATGCAGCTTTGAGTGAAATGACAGTCCATGAGCGTCCGGGGGTTTACTCCTCCTACGACGCGTCGGCGGTGGTCAGCGGCAGCGGCGGCAGCGCCACCGTGGGCCTGGCGGCAATTTCCACCGGGGGCGAGGAAAACACCCTCTACAAGTGGAGCCGCTATGAGGAGGCCGCCCAGGTCTTTGGGGAGAGCGATCCCCTCACCGCGCTGGTCCGCCTCCTGTTCCGCAACGGCGCCGGGGCGGTGTACGCCGTACCGGTGCGGAATCAGGAGGGCTACGAGGCGGCCTTCGCCCTGCTGGCGGCGGAGGAGGGCATCTCCATCGTCACCTGCGACAGCACTGAGGCCAGCGTCCACCAGGCCCTGCGGGAGAGCGTCAACGAGGCCTCCCAGGCCCGGCGGGAGCGAATCGCCGTGGTGGAGGGGGCCTCCGGCGAGAATGCCCAGGCGCTGGCCGAGCGGGCCCAGGCCCTCAACGCCGAGCGCATGGTGCTGGTGGGCCCCACCGCGGTGGGCGAGCAGAGCGGCCTGCTGGCCGCCGCGGTGGCCGGAGCCATCGCGAAGGAGAGCGACCCCGCCGTACCTCTGGGGGGCGCTACCCTCAGCGGCCTGAGCGGTTTGAGCCAGAAGTACGGCGACAGCGAGATCGATGTGCTGGTGAAGGGCGGCGTCACCCCCGTGGAAGAGGTGGGTGGCGTGGTTTCTGTCGTACGGGGCATCACCACACGCACCAAGACCGGCGAGGCCGGGGATACCACCTGGCGGGAGCTGACCACCATCCGCATCGTGGATGACGTGATTCCCACGGTGCGCAATGCCCTGCGCAGCCGCTTCCGCCGCGCCAAGAACACCGAGCAGAGCCGGGGGGCCATCCGCTCCCAGGTGGTGCTGGAGCTGGAGAACAAGCTCAGCCGGGAGATCATCACCGGCTACGGCGAGGTCACCGCCCAGGCGGATGCGGAAAATCCCACCGTGTGCGTGGTGGAGTTCTCCTTCACCGTGGCCCACGGCCTCAACCAGATCTGGCTCAGCGCCCACATCACCGTATAAGGAGGAAATGCCATGGAAGTGACGGGTTTTCCCACCAGCAGTGACATCTATCTGGAGGTGGACGGCACCAAGGTGGCGGTGGTGCAGAGCTACGCCGCCAAGAGCACCCGTACCAGCCAGACCGTGGAGGCCTTCGGCGAGGATGAGCCGGTGGCCACCATCCCCGGCCAGCGGACCCACGTCATCGAGCTGACCCGGCTTTACGCCACCGACGAGGCCATCCGGGACGGCATCGATTTCCACAGCCTGAGTGATTTCAGCCTGGTCATCTGTAAGCCTGACCGGAAGATCATCTACTCCGGCTGCCAGTGGAGTTCCATCAGCGAGACCGGCGCGCTGGGCGCTATGGTGGTGGAGAAGATCACCATTGTGGCCTCCAAGCGTATCGAGACAGCGGCGTGAGCGGGAAACTGGACGCCCTGAGGGCCGGGGCGGAGAAGCTGGACCTGGGGGAGGGGAGGTTTTTACGCCTCCTCTCCGCCCGGGAGATTTTAGAGGCCCGAAGAGAGGGGCGGCTCCTGGCCAAGGACGGGGCGGAACAGGCCCTGTGCGGCAACGCCGCCCTGCTGGCCCGGGCCCTGGTGGATGAAAAGGGGCCGCTTTATGAGAGCGGCGGCGCGGTGCTGAACGCCCTCACCGCCCGGGAGATCGGGGCCCTGGCCAAGCGCTGGGCCGCCTTCGACCGGGCGGAAAACCCCGTCCCCGCCACCCAAAGCGAGGGCGAGGCGTGGTTGGAGGAATTCAAACAGGACAGCGACGAGCGGCTGCGGTGGAAGGTGCTGAAGACCTTCAGGGCCCTCCCCACGGAGGAGCGGGCGAGGGAGATGAAGGAGCGGGATTACCTCTGGTGCGCCCTCCACCTGCTGCTGGACCGGGAAGAGGAGGTCGCCCGCCTGTGTCCCACCTGCCGCGCCCAGGCCCTGGAGGGCCGTTGCCCCGTGTGCGGAGCCCCCGCCCACAGCGGCGAGGAGGGGCAGAACGCCTCCTTCGACCGGGAGCGCTATGAGGCCCTGTGCCGGGGGGAGCGGGTATGAGAGATTATCTGGAGGCCCTGCTGGAGGAACAGCAGGAGCCGGAGCGGGAAACGCCCACATTGCCGGAAGAGCCGGCGGCGGGTGGAAGTTACCGGAGGGACGGCGGAGAAGCGCCGGAGCGGAAGGAAGATACCTCTGCCGTCCAGCCGTTTGAGATAGAGAGGGAGCGGTCTGCCGCCCCGGATGGAGAGACGGCGCTGGAGGAACGGGCCGGGGCGGCGGAGTGGCTGCTGGAGACGGGCATGGGGCCCGCGGTGGTTTCCGGAGTGGAGACGATCCGGCGTGCGGCATCCGCAGCAGCGGAGCCGGCGGCGTCACACAGCGGCCGGGATGCCGGGGAAGCTGTGGCCGGGACGGAGCGTTGGAGCGGCACGGCGCTGTATGCGGACTTGGTTCGGCGTGAGGCGGCGGCTGCCTGGCCGGAGACAGCGGTCCAGCGCGCCCAGCCCATGCCCCTCAGCAAGCCGGGGAGCACGGCGGGGGGAGGAGCGATCACCCTGGCGGAGCTGGACCGGGCGGTCCAGCGGGACGCCCGGCGGTACGACAGCCCCTTCCCGCTCTACTGAGGAGGGATGTTTGTGAAACTGAGCCCCATGCGCTACAAGGACTTCATCTGGCCCCACAATCCCAGGACCTATGCCATCGAGTATGAGCGGGTCATAGCGGTGAACAAGGTGCCCTATGGGCGCTACCAGCTCCAGGACCTGGGGCCCACCCGGCGCATCCTGCGGGGGGAGGGGGAGTTCGTGGGCGAGGACGCCTACCGGACCTTTCAGGCCCTGGCCAGCGTGTTTTATCAGGAGGGGCCGGGGCTGCTGGTCCACCCGGTGTGGCAGTGCGCCAACGCCTACTTCGTGGAGCTCTCCCTGGCGCAGGAGCCCCGGGCCGACTATGTGCGCTATACCTTCGCCTTCTGGGAGAGCTATGACGACTATGTACAGAGCCTGGCCCCGGCGGTGGGGAGTTCCTCTAGGACGGTGAGCGGCGGCGGCACCACGGCGGGTAGCACCACCACAGAGCGGTGGCACACCGTGCAGCGGGGGGACACCCTCTGGGGCATCGCCAACACCTACGGCCTGAGCCTCAACGCCCTCATTGTCCTCAATCCCCAGATCAAGAACCCCAACCTCATCTATGTGGGGCAGAAAGTGCGGGTGGCGTGATGGAGTGCTGGGTGACCGATTATCAGGGTAAAAAATGGGACCTGCCGCCCCGGACGGCTTGGCGCTTCACCTATACGGCGGGGAGCCCCTGCGACTCCTTCCAGGTGGAGTGCCTGTGGGGCGAGGAGCGGGAGGACGGCTTGGCCGACCTGGTGTATTTCGGCGCGTCGGAGAAGGGGGAGCGGGTGTTCACCGGCCTGGTGGACGAGTGCGAGTGTACCTGGGATGAAAACGGCAGCCGCCTGACCATCAGTGGCCGGGGGATGGCCGCCCGGCTGCTGGACAACGAGGCCAAGGGAGCCGACTACCAGGTGGCCACCCTGGCCGACCTCCTGCGGGACCATGTGACCCCCTACGGCATTACCGCCGTGGGGGGTGAGGACCTGCCCCATGTGGCCGGGTTCTCGGTGGAGACCGGGAGCAGCGAGTGGACGGTGGTGGAAAACTTTGTGCGCTACTACGGTGGACGGGAGCCTCGATTCGACCGGCAGGGGCGGTTGATCCTCACCGGCTGGCAGAGCGGTGTGCAAAAAAAGCTGGGGAGCGACTGCCCGGTGACCTCCGCCGTGCTGCGGGACAAGCGATACGGGGTGTTGTCCCAGGTGCTGGTGCGCAATCCAAACGACCAGGGGGAGCAGACGGTTTCCAACACGGAATTCCGGAACCGGGGCGGTATGCGCCGCCAAGTGCTCACCATGCCCCGGAAAAGCGGTTACGAGGCCATGCGCTACCGGGCGGACTACCAGCTTCAGCGCTCCGCCGAGGAGCAGCGGCGGCTCATTCTGCGTTCGCCCCGGGCTTTCCTGGCCTTTCCGGGGGATGTGGTGGAGCTGGAGCTGGTCCGCCCCGGGCTGAACGGGCGCTGGCGGGTGTGGGAGAGCACCTGCGGCAGCGACGAGAAGGGAACTTACACTGAGCTGGAGCTGAGCCCGGTGGACTGAGAGAGGGGAGAGACTTTATGTGGCTTTCCGACCGGAGAAGGCCGGAGCGGGAGGGGGAGGAGCCCGTCCAGGTGGGGGTGGTGACTCTCCCAGGTGACCCGGCGGGCGTTTGGACCGGCAGCGAGCGGCGGGACGCGGTGGTGTTTGGCCCGGCGGGGTATACCTGGGTCCCGGCGCCCGGACAGGAGGTGCTGGTGCTCAAGACCGGCGAGGGCTACTGCGTGGCGGGAGCGAAAAGCAGCGGCGAGCCGGGAGAAATCACCATCAGGAGCGGCGGCGGGGCGTCGGTGGTCCTCCACGCCGACGGCTCCATCGATTTGGCTGGAACAGAGCTGCGCTTCAACGGCGCACTGCTGGCCGGTGGAGAGGAGGAATAGCATGGAGCTGAAGCTGCGGGACGGGGACTATGTCCCCGACGGACAGGGCGGTGTGGAGCGGGTGGAGGGCGCTCGGGAGCTGCTGGAGCGGGTGCTGTGGAAGCTCACCGTGCGGCGGGGGAGCTTTCCGCTCCTGCCGGAGCTGGGCAGTCGCCTCTATCTCCTCCCCCGGGCCAAGCCCGGCGAGCGCTCCGCCCTGGCCGCCCAGTATGCCGCCGAAGCCCTGGCCGATGAGGCGGGTCTGGTGCTGAACACGGTCACTCTCACGGAGAGCGGAGGGACCAGCACCCTGCGCCTGGAGCTGGAGTGGCGGGGGGAGTCCTTCACGGTGGAGACCGTGCTGTAAGGAGGGAGTACCATCAAAACGATCCAAGAACTGTATGAAGAGATGCTGGAGACCTTCCAGACCGAGACGGGCAGTGCGCCCAGCGGCACCAGCGACCTGGCGGTGCGGCTGTATGCCGTGGCTGCCCAGGTCCATGCCCTGTACATCCAGGGGGAGTGGGTGGCCCGGCAGTGTTTTCCCCAGACCGCAGAGGGGGAGTATCTGGACCTCCATGCCGCCCTGCGGGGTGTAGAGCGGCGCTCGGCGGCCCGGGCCCAGGGAGTGATCGCCTTTGAAGTGAGCGGGACGGCCCAGACCTCCCTCACCATCCCAGCGGGCACCGTGTGCCTGACGGCGGGGCTGGTGCGGTTCGAGACCCTGGAGGGGGGTACCATCCAGATCGGGGAGACCCAGGTTCTCATCCCTGCACAGGCGGTGGAGCCGGGGGAGGCGGGCAATGTGGCCGCCGGGACCATCCGCTCCATGTCGGTGGCCCCGGTGGGAGTGAGCATCTGTCACAACCCCCAGGCTTTTACCGGCGGCAGCGATGAGGAGGACGATGAAAGTCTCCGGGCCCGGGTGCTGGAGACCTACCGGCGGCTCCCCAACGGCGCCAACGCCGCTTACTACCAACAGGAGGTCATGTCCTTCGAGGAGGTGGCAGCCGCTTCGGTCCTCTCCCGGGCCCGGGGCGTGGGGACGGTGGACGTGGTGGTGTCCACCGCTCAGGGCCTGCCCGGCGAGGAACTGTTGGAGGAGCTGCGGGCCCACTTTGAGGCCCGGCGGGAGATCGCGGTGGACGTGCAGGTCCGCGCGCCCGAGGCCCGGGAGGTGGAGGTGAATGTAGCGGTCTCTCCGGCGGAGGGGTACACCGCCGAGGAGGCCAAAGCTGCCGCCCGGACCGCGGTGGAGAGCTGGTTCGACGGCACCCGGCTGGGGCAGAGCATGCTGCGGGCTGAGCTGAGCAGCCGGATCTTTGCCGCCGGTGCGGTGGCCAACTGTGTGTTGACGGCTCCGGCGGAGGATATGGTCCTCGCCGCCGATGAGCTGCCCCGGCTGGGTGAGGTGACGGTGACCGACTTGGAGGTGGGCGCGTGAGCTACGGCGAATACCTGAAGGCGCTTTTGGAGCCCATGGGGGTCTACCGCCTGGAGGGCACCCTCAACGGCGGCGAGCTGGACAGCATTGGCGCCGCCCTGGACGGGGTGGACGGGGATCTGGAGCACACCCAGCGAGAGATGATCCTCCTCACCGCCGAAGGCGAGGGACTGGAGGCGGTGGAGGCTCTTTTAACTCGCCGCCCAGTGGCAGCCAGTCTGGAGGACCGGCGGGCCGCCCTGGCCGCCCTGCTGCGCATCGGCGGGGACAGCTTTACCCTGGCGGCCATCAACGACACCCTGCGGGGCTGCGGGGTGTATGCCCTGGCCAGCGAGACCGGCACACCGGGCTATGTGGAGGTGTCCTTCCCCAATGTGCCCGGCATCCCCGACGGCTTTGAGGAGCTGTGCAAGATCATCGAGGACATCCTGCCCGCCCATGTGGGCATCCAGTACGTCTATTGGTATGTGACCTGGGAGGAGCTGGAGCGGCGCTTTGCCACCTGGGGCGATTTGGAGGCCCTGGGGCTGACCTGGGGTGAGATCGAAAAGCTGGTGAAGGAGGAGCTATGAGAGCAGAAGTGAAGAGAAGAGGTTTCATCGTCTATGAACTGGACGAGAACGACCGGATGTGGCAGGCGGTGGAGCAGCTGGCGCGCATGAGCGCCCAGACTCTGACGGATGAGCAGGCCATTCAGGTGGGAGCTCTGTTCCCGCGCTGGGCGGTGGGGGTGGAGTACCAGGCGGGGGAGCGCATCGCGGACGAGATGGGCAACCTCTACAAGGTGGTACAGGGGCACACCAGCCAGGCCGACTGGCCGCTGGACAGCACCCCCGCCCTCTATACCCCGCTGGGGGTGACGGAAGAGGACCCCGACGCCACCCCGGAGTGGAAGCAACCCACCGGCGCCCACGATGCCTACAACAAGGGAGACAAGGTGCTCTACCAGGGCAAGACCTACATTTCCCTCATCGACGGCAATACCTATTCCCCGGATACTCCTGGCGACTTCTGGGAGGAAGTGGCCTGATAATAAGCCCCCGGCTCTGCGACGCAGAGCCGGGGGCGTTTTGCGTTATTCCGCCGGACAATCCGGGAAGTGCTGGGAGAAGGCGTCCCGGGAGGCGTCTTTGGCCGCCTGCTCACAGGCGCGGAAGCGGCGCAGGACCTCGTACGCCTGGGGGGTGAGGGCGCTGCTGCCGCCGCTGACCCCGCCGGAGGCACTGTGGAGGAGGGCAAAGCCGAATTCCTGTTCTGCGGTGCGGACCATGCGCAGGGCCTTGGAGTAGGAGAGGTGCATCTCCCCCGCGGCCCGCACCAGGGAGCCACAGGCGGCCACCCGGTCCAGCAGCTCCGCCGGCCCCGGTCCGAAGAAACGGTTCCCTTTATCGTTTAAAAAATAAACCCGACAGGATTCTTTCATAAGGCAACGACCAACCTTCTTTTGACAAAATACCAAATCTCAAGGCTATTATATCGTTATACTTTGAAAAATACAACGTATAAAATAGAGAGGGGCGAGAAGAAAAAATCTGCATCCCCGAAAATCATCCAAAGACTCTACTGTCTTTCCAAGCTGGAATATCCGCCAAACAGAGACAGATGGAGTAGAATTGGAGACAAAACGAAAGGCTGACAAAGTGCCGAAGCGGCCTTGGAGGGGTGTTTGACAGAATTATATAAGTGTGATTAAATAAATGCACAGTTCAATATAGAAAACGCTTCGTTCTATTTTTGATCGAAAAGAGGGATCTGCATGCAATATATCAACGCATCCTCGGCCCGGGAGGCGCTCGCCGCGCTGCTGGAGGCGGACGGCAGCGGTGTCATCGTGGCCGGCGCCACCGACCTGATGGTGGACTACAAGGCCGGTAAGGTGAAGAGCACCGTCTGGATCGACGTGACCCGCGCGGCTGACCTGGTGGGCATCACCGAGGAGGACGGCAAGCTGGTCATCGGCGCGGCCACTACCCTGACCACCATCGCCCGCTCGCCGCTGGTGAAGAAGTACTTCCCGTCCCTGGCTCAGGGCTGCGGCACCGTGGGCTCCCTTCAGATCCGCAACTCCGCCACCCTGGTGGGCAACGTGGTCAGCGCCCAGCCCGCCGGTGACGGCGCCATGTCCCTGGCTCCCCTGGACCCCACTTTTACCGTGCTGTCCGCCGACGGCGAGCGGCAGCTCTCCATGGGGGAGATGTACGCCGGCTTTGCCCGCAGCACCATCGACCACAGCCGGGAGCTGGTGACCAAGATCTCCATCCCCCTGCCCAAGCCCGGCGAGGCGGCCGCCTTTGTCCGGCTGGAGCTGCGCAAGTCCCTGTCCCTGCCCATGCTCAACTGCGCCGCCATGGTCCATGTGGAGGGCGGCAAGGTGACCTGGGCCCGGATCACCATGGCCCCTGTGGGCGTGGGTCCCGTCCGGGCCACTGCGGCGGAGGAGTACCTGGCCGGTCAGGAGCTGACCGACGAGGTCCTGGCCCGGGCCGGTGAGCTGGCCCTGGAGAACGCCAACCCCCGCAGCAACCCCCTGCGCGGCAGCCGGGAGTACCGTCTGGAGACCCTGCCGGTGATTGTCCGCCGGGCTCTGGAAGCGTGCCGGGCGCAGCTGAATTGAGAAAGGTGGAATGGAACATGGCAGAGCTGCATACGACCATCAACGGCGAGTACGTCGTCGCCGAGGTAGACCCCGACCAGTCCCTGGCCCAGTTTTTGCGGGAGAAGATGTATCTCACCGGCACCAAGATCGGCTGCGGCAAGGGTGAGTGCGGTGCTTGCACCATCATCATGGATGGCAAGGCGGTGACCTCCTGCATCATCCCGGTCCTGCGGGCCGAGGGCGCGGTCATTCAGACCATCGAGGGCGTGGCCCGGGGCGAGAAGCTCCACCCCCTTCAGGAGGAATTTGTGAATCAGGGCGCGGTGCAGTGCGGATTCTGTACCCCCGGCATGATCATGTCGGCCAAGGCCCTGCTGGACGAGAACCCGGAGCCTGAGAAGGAGGAGATCCGGGAGGCCCTGGGCGGCAATATCTGCCGCTGCACCGGCTATGTGAACATCGAGCGGGCCGTGGAAGCGGCGGCGGACCGGATGCGGAAAGGAGAGTGAGCGGCCCATGAAATACGTCGGACAAAACATTCCCCGCAACGACGGATTTGACAAGGTGACCGGCCGTGGTCAGTTCACCTTTGACGTACATCTGCCCCGCATGGTCTATGGCAAGGTGCTGCGCAGCCCCTACGCCCACGCCAAGGTGCTGAGCATCGACACCTCCGAGGCCGAGGCCATGCCCGGCGTGCGTGCGGTGTGTACCTTCGCCAACACCACCCAGAAGGTCTGGAACGGCGCGGCCCCCATGTTCATCACCCCGCTGCCCCACAAGCCGGTGCTGGATCAGACCATTTTTACCGACGAGCCCAAGTACATCGGTGACGAGGTGGCCGCTGTGGCTGCTGACACCGAGGCCATCGCCGAGGAGGCGGCGAAGCGCATCAAGGTGGAGTGGCAGGAGTTGCCCGCCGTCTACGAGCCTCTGGAGGCCATCAAGCCCGAGTCCCCCGATGTACAGCCCAAGTACGCCAATCCCGAGTTCCACAACATCTGCGGCGGTCCCGTGATTCTGGAGTTCGGCGGCGATCCCACCGCCGCCTTTGACCAGTGCGACGCGGTGGTGGAGTACGACGTCACCCTGCCCCGGGTCAAGCAGGCCCAGATGGAGCCCCACGGCGCCGTGGCCACCTACAACCCCGACGGCCATCTGGAGGTCATCTGCACCACCCAGGCCCCTTATCCCACCAAAATGATCCTGGCCGAGGCCCTGGACATCCCGGTGAGCAAGGTCACGGTGAAGAATCCCCCCTATGTGGGCGGCGGCTTCGGCGTGCGCATCGGCCTGTCCGGCAAGGCGGAGATCCTGGCGGCGGCCCTCTCCATGAAGTGCCACCGTCCCGTAAAGCTCATCTACACCCGGGAAGAGGACTTCACCTGCTCCGACTCCCGCCACGGCGGCTATCTGAAGTGCAAGCTGGGCGCCAAGGCTGACGGCACCTTCGTGGCCATCGACACCCAGGCCTGGCTGAACACCGGCGCTTACGCCACTTTCGGCACCGACCTGGTGGGCGTGTGCGGCGCCTGCGGCACCGCCGGCGCCTACGCCATCCCCAACTTCCGCTACACCGGCTGGCCGGTCTACACCAACCAGATGACCGCCGGCGCCATGCGCGGTTTCGGCACTCCCCAGGGCAACGCCGTGGTGGAGCCCGCCATCGAGCTCATGGCCCAGAAGCTGGGCATGGACTCCATCGAGCTGCGCAAGAAGAACTCCACCCGGGAGGACACCAAGAACTGGTTCCCCTTCCCGCCCGGCTCCTGCGGCACCAACGAGTGTCTGGACCGCGCCGCCGCCTCCATCGGCTGGGAGGAGAAGCACGGCAAGGCCGAGGAGCAGACCGGCCGCATCCGCCGGGGCGTGGGCATCTCCGCCGGTACCCATGTCAGCAACGCTGCCCCCTTCTGCGTGGACTATGACACCATCCTCATCCGCATCGAGCGTGACGGCACCCTCTTCGTGAACTCCTCCATCCCCGAGATCGGCCCCGGCTCCACCACCGCCTGCCTCCAGGTGGCTGCCGACCTCATCGGTGTGCCCTATAAGAATGCCGTCATGAAGTTCGGCGACACCGACGCCGCCCCCTTCGACATCGGCAGCCACGCCACCCGTACCCTCTACACCGTCAGCTACGTCATGGCCGACGCGGCCAAGAAGCTGCGTAAGGACATCTTCGACTGGGTGGGCGGCAAGCTGGATCTGGACCCCGCCAAGCTGGAGCTGGAGGACGGCGTCCTCTCCTGTGAGGGCAAGCCTCTGGGCAATCTGGCCGACTTCGCCTCCCAGGCCCACCTGGAGGGCAAGCAGTTCATGGCCTCCTCCTGCCAGGTGCCCCCCAACTGTCTGCCCTTCTATGCCCAGGCCGCCGAGGTGGAGGTGGACGTGGAGACCGGCATGGTCAAGGTCCTGAAAGTCGCCGCCGCCCACGATGTGGGCAAGGCGGTCAACCCGCCCCTGTGCCGCGGCCAGATCGAGGGCGGTGTGCTCCAGGGCGTGGGCTACGCCGTGCGGGAAGAGATGACCTATGTGGAGGGCAAGGGCTTCTACAACAAGGGCTTCCACTCCTACATGTTGCCCACCGCCGACGACCGCCCGGAGATCGAGTCCATCCTGGTGGAGAACCCCGACCCCTCCGGCGTGTTCGGCATCATCGGCATCGGCGAGTGCGGCGTGAACCCCACCCTGGCCGCCATCGGCAACGCCGTGGAGGACGCCACCGGTGTCCGCTTCCACGAGTTCCCCCTCACCCCTGCGCGGGTGCTGGCCGGCCTGAAGGCCGCCGGAAAAATCTGATTTTATTCCATATCCATAACCCCCTTGGGCGTGCCGTGACAGACCACACGGCGCGCCCGCCTTTTTTTGCCCGGTTGACAGGGAAAGATAGATGTAGTATCATCCAATTTAGTTGAACCTACATCTTTCGAAACGAGGCGGGGAATATGGACGAGACAAAGCGCCAGATCACCAAGATCGCCCGGGAGGCGGCCAAGCTGACCGTGCGCACCATGCGGGAGAGCGGCATCGGCACGGGGGAGTTTGACCTCATCCATCTGGTGCGCCACCAGCCGGGGATCTCCCAGAAGGAGATCAGCCGCCAGCTGAACATGGACAAGGGTGCGGTGGCCCGGCGCACCGCCCGCCTGGAGGAGAAGGGCTACCTCACCCGGACGCCCGACCCGGAGGACGGCCGCAGCCAGCGGCTCTACGCCACACCCAAGGCCGACGCCCTCAAGCACTCCAAGGCGGCGGTGGAGAGCGCCTTCTACCAGTGGCTGCTGGAGGCGGAGCTGCCGGAGGAGGACCGGGCGGCCTTCCTGCGGGTGCTGCACACCCTGTACCTCCGCTCCAAGGCGGAGAGCCGCAGCGGATTTCCCCACGTGACCGCCCGGCTGGGCGGGGAGGGGGAGCCGTGAGCGGGGACCCGGGCCGCCTGAGCACCTACCTGCGCCGGGAGGCGTGGACCCTGGCGGCGGTGACGGTCACCGGCATCCTCTACAACGTGGGGCTGGCGGCGGGCCCCTGGTTCGAGGGGCGGCTGGCCCAGACGCTCTGCGATATCCTGACCGGCCAGAAAGAGCGGGGGGCCATGCTCCCCCTGGCCCTGTGGTACGTGGTGGTGCTGGGGGCGGTGCAGGGGGTACGCTTCCTCAAGCGCTGGTATGTCCGGCGCTTTGCCAACCACATCAACCGGGACATGAAGGCCGCCCTCTACCGGGACCTGGTCCGCCGCTCTCCCCGGAAGCTGGAGGAGGAGAGCGTGGGGGCCCTGATGACCAAGGCTTTGTCCGATGTGGACGTGTGTACCGAGGGCATCCGCAAGTTCACCACTGAGGTCTTTGACACCGGCGTGGTGATGCTCTCCTATCTGGCCCTGCTGCTGGCCCTGGACCCCCGGCTCACCCTGCTGTGCTGCCTCTTTCCGCCCGTCGCCGGTCTGGCGGCGGGCCGTTTGCGCCGGCAGGTGGCCCGGGCGGCGGCGGAGAGCAAGGAGAGCGCCGGGCGGCTGAGCCAGGCCACCCTGGACCGGACCTCCAACGCCATGCTCTACCGGGTGTACGGCCTGGAGGGGGCGCGTGACCGGGCCTATGAGGAGGCCCTTACCGACTATGAGCGCCGGGCGGTGCGCTCCGGCGTGTGGGAGAACGCCATGCAGCCCCTCTACCAGAGCATCTCCATGCTGGGGGTGGTCTTTCTGCTGTGGTTCGGCGGGAAAAACGTGCTGGGTACCGGCTGGCAGAGCTGGGACATCGCGGCCTTCACCACCTTCCTGTCCTGCTTCACCCGCCTGGCCGCCAAGGCCGCCAAGGCGGCCAAGCTCTTCAACTCCGTGCAGAAAGCCCAGGTGTCCTGGGCGCGCATCCACCCCTTCCTCCGGCCAGTGGAGGAGCAGACGGAGGAGGTCCCCGGACCGGGGGTGCTGGAGGTGGAAAACCTGACCTTCCGCTATCCCGGCGGAGAGCCAGTGTTTGCCCAGGTGACCTTTACCGCCCGACCGGGAGAGATCGTGGGCGTCACCGGGCCGGTGGCCTGCGGCAAGTCCACCCTGGGGCGGCTCTTCCTGGGGGACGAGCCCTATGAGGGGCACATCCGCCTGGGCGGAGCGGAACTGTCCCGGCTTCCGCCGGGGACAGCGGTGTACCTGGGTCACCGGCCGGAGCTGCTGTGCGCCACCGTGGGGGAGAATATCCTCCTGGGAGACCCGGGGGACCCCATGGAGTGGCTGCGGGCGGTGTGCATGGATCGGGAGGTGGCGGCATTCCCCCAGGGTGTGGACACTCCGGTGGGCAGCGACGGGGCGGGGCTCTCCGGCGGACAGCAGGCCCGCCTGGCCCTGGCCCGGACCCTGTGCCACCAGCGGCCCATCCTGGTGCTGGATGACCCCTTTGCCGCGGTGGACCAGCAGACCGAGGAGGCCATCCTGGCCAACCTGCGGGCCTTAGCCGGGGACTGTGTGGTGCTGCTCCTCTCCCACCGCCTGCGGTGCTTTCCCCAGCTGGACCAGGTGCTGTGGATGGAGGAGGGCGCGGTGCGCACCTCCACCCACGCCCATCTGATGGAGGACTGCCCCGCATATGCCCGGCTCTACCGGGCCCAGACCGGAGAGGAGGCGCGCCATGAGGCGGAATGACCCGGTGCTCCGGGCCGCGGCGGATACGCTGCGGGCCCGGCCCCTGCTGAGCGGGGGATTGATTTGCGCCATCGCAGGGGCTGTGGTACTGGGGCTGCTGCCGCCCCTGGTGCTGGAGGGCCTGGTGAACGACTTGGCCGCCGGCTCCCCGGCGGGGCGGGGGCGTGTGGCGCTCTATGTGGCCCTGTTGGTGCTGGCGGGGGCGTGTGAGGCGGCCAAGGAGAGCCTCATCATCGCCTTCGGCCAGCAGGTGACCCACCGCCTGCGCAGCGCCATGTGCGCCAAGCTCAGCCGCCTGGAGGCCTCCTACTTCGACCGGAACGAGCCTGGCTTTCTCACCGCCCGACTGGTGGGGGATGTGGACACGGTGGAGGTGCTCTTCACCGGGGGCGTGGTGGGGCTCATCGCCGACGCGTGCAGCCTGGTGGGCATCCTGGCGGTGGTCTTTACCCGCAGTGTGGGGCTGGGGGTGCTGCTGGTGGTGTGCGCGCCGCTCCTCTTTGCCCTCACCCGGCGGGTGCAGCGGCGGACCTTGCAGGCCCAGCTCCGCCACCGTCAGGCGGTGGCCCGGGCCAACCAGCACATCCCCGACACCCTTCAGAACATCCGCACCATCCGGGCTCTGGGCAAGGAGACATACATGGAAAACCGATACGGCGTCTTTCTGGAGGAGAGCTGCCGGGCGGTGGAGGAGACCAACTTCTGCGACGCCGTGTACTCCCCCATCGTGGTGACGGTGAGCACCTGGCTGGTGGCGGTGATGATGGTCCTCTCCGCCCGGGGCGGGGCGTTCCAGAGCCTGTTCGGCATGTCAGTGGGCACCGCCGTGGCGGTCATCGCGTATGTGGGCAAGGTCTTTGAACCGTTGGAGAGCATCGGCATGGAGATCCAGAACATCCAGGCCGCGGCGGCGGGTATCCGGCGCATCCGGGATTTTTTGGGCGAGGGGGAGCGGACCGAGCTCCCGGCCGTGCAGGAGGTACCCGGCGCCCCTGCGGCCGAGCTGCGGGGGGTGGACTTCGGCTACGAGCCGGACCGGCCGGTGCTGAAGGGGGCCTCCCTCGCCGTGCAAACGGGGGAGACCGTCACCCTGGCCGGGCGCACCGGCGCGGGCAAGAGCACGGTGATGAAGCTCCTCCTGGGTCTCTACGCCCCCCGGCGGGGCCGGGCGCTCCTCAATGGCCGGGACGCCCGGGCGGTGCCCGAGGGGGAGAAGCGGGCCCTGTGGGGCTATGTGGAGCAGAGCTTCCGCCCGGTGCCGGGGACGGTGCTGGACCAGGTGACCCTGGGGGACGAGCGGATCTCGCCCCAGGCCGCCCGTCAGGCCCTGGAGCTGGTGGGTCTCCGGGACACGGTGGACGCCCTGGAGCAGGGCGCGGACACCCCCTTCCGCCCCGGCCTCTTCTCCCAGGGGCAGCTCCAGCTGCTGTCCATCGCCCGGGCGGTGGCGGCCCAGCCCCGGCTGCTGCTGCTGGACGAGATCACCGCCCACCTGGACGCCGCCACCGAGGAGACGGTGCTCCACGCCCTGCGCTGCGCGGGGAAGGGGCGGACGGTGCTCTCCATCTCCCACCGGCTCTACCGGCCGGGGGAGGGCCGTCTGGTCCAGCTGGACCATGGCTGCCCCGAGACCTGACAAAACGCCCCCGGATGGGAGATCTACTCCCATCCGGGGGCGTTTTCTGCCTTAAAAGAGGCTGAGCTGGGCGCTCCGGCCGCGGCTCTGTCCAGCCTGCTCCACTTCCGCCGTCAGGGCGGCGGGGAGGTGGTCCAGGAAGGGGGAGGGCTCTCCCGGCGCGATGAGGATGAGCTCCTCCTTGGCCCGGGTCATGCCCACATAGAGGAGCCGCCGCTCCTCCGCCGGGTCGGCACTGTGGCGGGCGCTGTCCAGCGGGACCACGCCCTCCTTCACACCGCAGAGGAATACGGTGGAAAACTCCAGGCCCTTGGCGGCGTGGAAGGTCATCAAACTGACCGCCCCGGCCTCGTAGGCGGGGACGCCGGACTGCCGCCACAGGTCCCCCTCGCCGCCCAGGGTGAGGCCCTGGAGCAGCTCCGGCATGGTGCGATAAAAGACCGCCGTGTCCCGCAGGGCCTCCAGAGGCTGGGAGGCGGTGCAGCCCACCTCGGTGCCCCAGCGCTCCAGCAGCTTCCACGGCCGCTCGAACCCGGCCTGCTGGGCGAAGAAGGCGGTCAGGTCCACCCACGGACGGAGGACGCCCACCTGGTCATAGGCCCGTTCGATCTCCTTCACCCGCTGGGCGGCGTCGCCAGGGGTGCTGCGCCAGGTGTCTCCCACCGCCCGGGCCAGGTCCGCCGGGCAGTGCCACACCAGCCGGAGGGCGCCCTCCAGAGCCAGGGTGTCCTCCGGCTCCAGCAGCAGGCGGAAGAAGCACAGGGCGCCCCGGACCATGTCGTCCTGGAGAAAGCTGTCCCGCCCGGCCACCACGCAGGGGATGCCGGACCGGCGCAGGGCCTGCTCCAGGGGGAGAAGCTGCCGCCGGGTGCGGCAGCACACCGCGATGTCGGAAAAGGCCCGGAGCTTCCGGTCCTCGCCCAGGGCCTGGGCGGAGAGCATGTCGGTGCCGCCCACCAGCCGGGCGATCTCCTTGGCCACAAAGGAGGCCTCCTCCCGCTCCTGAGTGGCCCGCACCAGGCGCACCCGGGGACCATTGGGGCGCTGGGCTTTCAGCAGCCGGGGGGCGCTGCCGTCCCCCTCCACCACCGACAGGGCGCAGCCCAGCACCTGGGGGGTGGAGCGGTAGTTGCGCTGGAGGGTGATGGTGCGCACGCCGGGGAAATCCTCGGCCAGATGGGAAAAACAGGCCGGGTCGGCCCCCCGAAAGGCGTAGATGGACTGATCCGGGTCGCCGATGACAAAGAGGGAGTGCCCCAGCCGGTTCCACGCCCGCACCAGGCGGTACTGGAGGGGGCTGCAATCCTGGAACTCATCCACCAGCACATGGCGGAATTTCCGGGCGTCGGTGCGGCTTTTGCCCTCCCAGGCCGCCAGCGTGCGGACGATGAGGTCGTCGTAGTCCATGAGCCCACGCTCCTGGAGCCGACGGTCGTAGAAGGCACAGGCCCCCTCCAGCTCCTCCGGGACCTCGCCAAAGCCGGTCTTGCGGGCGGAGACCGCCGACAAAAGCCGTCCGGCGGGCTCCTTCAGCCCCAGGGCCCGCAGCACCTGCCCGGCCAGCTCCTGGGCCTCGTAGTCGCCCAGCAGCCGGGGGCAGTCCGGCTCCTTTTGCAGCAGCTCCAGACAGATGGCGTGGAAGGTGCCGATGGTCATGCCCCGCAGGGCCCGTTTGTCCCCCAACGCCTGTTCCAGCCGCTCCCGCAGCTCCCCGGCGGCCTTGTGGGTGAAGGTCACCGCCGCGATCTCCGACGGGCGCTCTCCCTGTTCCAGCAGGTGGAGGATGCGGGAGACTAAGGTCTTGGTCTTGCCCGCGCCGGGCCCGGCGATCACCGCCACCGCCCGGTCGGTGGCCTCCACGGCCTGGCGCTGGTACGGGTCCAGCTCCGGGGCGGAGGAGATGGCGGGCGTGTTTTCCTCCGGCTCCGCAGGGTGGGGAAGGGATTCGGCCCGGCGCTTCTGCTTGGGGGCGTCGCACTGGAAGAGGCTCACCTGGCCCTGAAAGGCCTCCCGCTCCTGGGGGGTGAGGAGGGTGCAGGCTCCGTACACGCCGTCGTAGCCCGGGTCCCAGAGGACCTTGCCCTTGCGCAGGCGGCGCAGGCCCTCAGCCACGCAGGGCCCGGCAGCCCGCTCCACGTCCTCCAGCGGGCACTCCCGCAGGATGCAGAACTCCGGGCCCAGGGTGTGGAGCAGCTCTTCATACCGACGCTGGTTCTGCTTGGTATCCGGCCCGCCGCCCAGGGTGGCGGACAGGAGCTCGGGGAGGGGCATCAGCCGCTCCCACTTGGGGGCCCGGGGGCGGACGTACCCCTCCGGGCGGTCGGCCAGCTGCTCCACCCGGTGGAGCACGCCGGTGGTGAGGCGCTTGCCGCACACCGGGCACTTGCCGCCCGCCGCCTCGGCCTCGGCGGGGGAGAGGCACTGGTGGCAGTTCCGGTGGCCGTCGTAGTGGTATTTGCCCTCTTCCGGGAAAAATTCCACCGTGCCCTTCAGCCCCCGGCCGGTGCGCAGGGCCTTCTCCAGGGCGATGTAGGACAGGGGAATGTCCAGCAGATCGGCCTCCCGGCCCAGCTTGGCGGGGGAGTGGGCGTCGGAGTGGGACACCAGGTGGAAGCGATCCAGGGCGGAGAGCCGCCAGTTCATGGGGGGATCAGAGGAGAGGCCGGTCTCCAGGGCGTAGATGTGGTCGGTCAGGTCCTCAAAGCACTCCTCAATGGTGTCGAAGCCCGAAAAGGCTCCGAACAGGGAGAAGTGGGGGGTCCAGATGTGGGCGGGGATGAAGATGGCGTTGGGAGCGGCCTCCAGGGTGATTTCCAGCAGGTCCCGGCTGTCCAGGCCCAGGATGGGCCGGCCGTCGGAGTGGATGTTGCCGATGGCCTCCAGCCGTCGGGAGAGGAGCTCGGCCGCCTCCAGCGAGGGCAGGAGGATGAGGTTGTGGACCTTGCGCACCTTGCCGTTCTTCTTGTAGATGGAGCTGATCTCTCCGGAGAGGACGAAGCGGGGAGCCTCCTCCACCGGCAGGGCCCCCGGCCGCACCCGGTCGGCCTTCAGGGTGTAGAGGCCGTCCTCGGCCTCCTCCAGGGCCTCGGTGAGCTCGGCCCGCCAGGCGGGGTGAGTGAAGTCTCCGGTGCCCACCAGATGGATGCCCTTCCGCCGGGCCCAGAAGTCCAGCGCGTCGGGGACACAGTCCGGGCTGGTGGCCCGGGAATATTTGGAGTGGATATGCAGATCGGCGATGCGCATGGCGTTCCCCCTCTTTCCGGCGTTTTTCCAGGTATTATCGTTTATTATATCATAGATCGAAATGCTCCGGGGTGCAAGGCTTGCCTTTTTCAGGACGTCCTCCTATAATAAAAGCAATCTGACACACCGGGAGGTATTGTGATGAAGCTGTCCATTCTGTATTTTTCTAAGACCGGACACACCCAGCGCATGGCGGAGGTCATCGCGGCGGGAGCGGCGTCGGTGGAGGGCGTGGAGGTGCGCACCTTCCCTCTGGACGCCATTGACGAGGAGTTCGTGAAGGCGAGCGGCTGTGTACTGCTGGGCACCCCCTCCTATCTGGCCTGCATGGCCGCGCCGGTCAAGGACTGGCTGGACCAGGAGAGCGGCAAGTACGCCCTGGCGGGCAAGCTGGGCGGGGCGTTTGCCACCGCTGACTATGTCCACGGCGGCGGCGACCTGGCCATCCAGAACATCCTGACCCACTTTATGGTCCGGGGCATGATGGTATACTCCGGCGGCGGTGCCTGGGGCAAGCCCTTCATCCACCTGGGGCCCGTGGCCATCAGCGACGACCTGGAGCACTATGACGCCACCTTCCGTGCCTACGGCGAGCGCATGGCCCGGCAGGCCCAGAAGTGCGCCGGGAACTAAAAAATTTGGACTGAGCCCCTTTACAAATCGGAAAAAGACTGCTATAATAATCTAGCGCTTGAAAAAGCAGTATGCGTCCGTAGTTCAATTGGATAGAGCGTCAGATTCCGGTTCTGAATGTTGGGGGTTCGAGTCCCTTCGGGCGTACCAGAAAGAAAACCGCCGAAGTCCTTGTATTGCAAGGGTTTCGGCGGTTTTTGTTTTCCATGTTAGCCCCGAGCGGCTGTTCATTTTCTGCCACATTTTGGACTTTTGGTGGTGGGAATGGTGGTGGGATAAATTTCAGGCCTTCGCCACCTGGTCCGCCGCCTGCCGATGAATAAAATCTATATATGCCTCCTGGGCCTCCCGGGCCGCGGTCATGGCCTCCTCCACGTCCCCGTTGGTGTGCATCCCGGCCAGCTTTTTTGCGGTGGTGAGGGCGAGGGCGCAGTTGGCAGACATCAGGTCCATGGAGAGGCGGCTTTCCTCGGCGCGGCGGGCGGCCCGGCGTTCAACACGCTGGCGCTCCCGTCTGGTCTGACGCCGGTCCCAGGCTGCGGCGGATTCGATGACGGCCACCATGACGGTGGCCAGAGCGGTTACTACCGTATCGTCCATCAGTCCTCCCCCTTTGCCTTTTTCATGACTGCATCGCCAGCAAGGGCGGCTTTCGTGAAGCTGTTATTCTTCCACCAAGCCCATACAGCCGCGCCCACCGTCCAGAGGGTGGTAACCAGGGTATTGATGGTCTCGTCCTCGATGGGGATGAGCTGGATGCCCGCCATACCCAGGCACTGGTTGACCAGAGCCAGGACCAGACAGATGGTGCGGGCGATGGTGCCCGCCGTGATCTTGTTCTCCATGTGTCTCACCTCCCCTCCTCAGTCGGCCGTGGCTAGGCGCTCCAGGAGGGCGTCGGCGTACTGGTAGGCCTCCAAATAGTCCATGGTCTCGTCGGCAAAGCCAAACCGCCGCTGGACGATGGTCCGGTCGGTCTCTCCGGCGGGGGGCTCATCGGCCCAGCTCACCCCCAGCCACTGGCACACACCGTCGGCGGTGGCGGTGGCCAGCTTGTCCCGGTAGTCCCCGCTCAGGAGCAGGGGCACATCGGTCTTGCTGGTATGAAAACCGTACTCGATCAGCACGGCGGGGGCGTCGGTCTTGGTCAGGACGGTGAGGTCCATGCTGTGGACGATGGGCGTAGAGCGGAGCACAACACCGGCAGCATGGAAGGCGTTGACCAAATCCGTGGCCAGGATGTTGCGCGGGGCGGTCATGGGCCCGGCGGAGGTGTAGATCTCCAGGCCGCCGGCGTCGTACCAGCCGCCATTCCCCGCCGCGTTGGAGTGCAGCGACACGAAGCAGGTGGCCCCGGCCCGGTTGGAAACCCCGGCGCGCTCGGTGAGGGACGGCTTGGCGTCCTCAGTGCGGGTGCAGATGGTATGCACCCCCCGGGCCTCCAGCAGCTTGGAAATGCGGCCATACATGTCCCACGCGAACTCGTGCTCCTTGTAGCTCCCGTCCGGGGAGCCGTTGACCGTGCCCGGCCCGTGGCCCGGGTCCAGGCAGACCGTATACTTGCTCATGTTGTCCTCCTTGTCCTCCGGCGGGTTGGCCGCCTGTTTGAGATAGACGCAGATCCAGTTGTGGACCTTGCGGGACGCGGTGATCTTGCTGCCCTTGAAGTCACACTGACTGGAGCCGCCGCCGTCCAGCATGACGGCGCTGTCCCAGCCGAGGGATACCAGCTCCTCCCTCAGCTGCTCGGGCGTCCTGGCGTCGCCGGAGCCGTCAGAGGTGCAGTACAGACACAGGGCGTTGTCCTTGATGCCGATTGCGGAGCGCCCCCGGGTGCCGCCCTGCGCCGTGTCGTAGCTGGGGCGGTCCACGGGGCCCCAGGGGCCGATCAGACAGGTACAGCTCAGGAAATTCTCAAAAAGCCCCCAGTTGCTCTCCAGCCTGATGTCGGCCCCGGTGTTCCAGCCGTAGCCGTAAGCCCCCCACGGGACCTTGGACAGCAGCGCGCCGCGCGCCTTGAGGATGGGGCACGGGGAGCCGTCGCTGTTCCACATGCCTCCGTTGAGGATATAGTCCGCGCCGGATTCCTGCTTCACCTGCGCCATGGACTTCTTGCAGTTGGTGACCCGGATCTCCAGCTTGTCGATGCCGGAGAGGGGGATGTACGCGATTTGTTTGCTCACTTTACCACCTCCAGGTATAACGAGGGCGCTCGCCGCCCTCCACGGCCCAGCGCAGCCAGTCGAACACCGGGATAAACGCCAGACACAGTAAAAACCACACCGCACTGAACGGGGCGCAGATCTGCCCCCACAGGTTGAGGGGTAGGCCGGTATAGTCCCAAACGCCCAGCCCAAGCCAGACATTGAGCACAAGCCCCGCCGCCAGCTCCACAACGGTGACCAGGGCGGCGCAGCACAGCGCCTGGAGCCACAGAGGGCAGCCCCACGGCAGCTCTGCACCGCACCTCTCCACGGGGATGGTCAGCACGACGGCCAGCACCAGCATGGTCCAGGAGATGTGCTGCGGGTGGCCGGTGTCGGTCTTGTAGGCCACCTCCAGCAGGAAGTACAGGGTGCCACCGAAGAACCACAGGAGCGTCGAGAGCACCGGCTTACTGTACCGTGTCATAGTCCACGGTCACCCCCTCCAGTTCCTCCATGGTGGTGGCGGCCTGCATCGCCACCTCCTGGGACTGCTGATAGCTCACCAGCGCTGTTACCCGGGCGTCGATGGCGAAGGCCAGGGCCGCCAGCTCCTCCAGGGTCCATGGGGTACACTCCGCGCCGGTGGCGTTCCACGTCAGCTCATAGGGCGTGGAGGTCTGGGCCGCCAGGGTGGCGCTCAGGATCTTGGAGGTGAGCTGCTGCTGCTTCTCCCGAGTAATGCTGTACTGCTTGCCGTCGGTCCAGGTGATGGGGTGGGCCTCCAGGTACGACTCCAGGTCGTCCTTGCTCTGCTGGATGCGGGTTGCTTTGGCCTCGGCCAGCTCCACCTCAATGTCGGGCGCTACGCTGGCGAGATACGCCTGATACGCCTCGTCGTTGCCGATGATAGCCGCGACCACCCCATTCTCAATGGTGAGGTCCACGTGGCCATTGTGGGTCTGCATGGCGCTGGTGTCACAGTCCGGCGCAACGGCGGCATAGCCGCTGGGGGGTGCTGAGCCGGGCCACGACTGGATAGGAGGTCGGGAGCCGGTGATGCTGGGATTGAGTTGGATGATATTCATAGGGGCCTCCTTTCTTAGTAGCCAATGGCGACATAGTAATAGGTTTTGTTGTTGTTGTTCAACTGTACTTCACTGCTTGAAGTGTTGTACCACGAAACAGTAGTTCCAGATACAGACAAAATGCTGCCGGAAGAGTAATTGGAGCTAATTTGTCCTGTAATGCCGGGGTTGCCAAAACACCAAAATCCTGAGTACGAAGGAGTGACGCTTGCAGGGTTGGGCAACACCATCAGCATTTTGGGTTCGAATGGGAATACTAGGGTGTTGGGATTGTTGGACCCATAAGTGCCGGCGCCCACATAGCTACCGGTTGCGATCTTGGCACCCGGTGTCCAATACGGAAACACACTCAGCCACCCATCCATAGCCCCGAAGCCCTGCACACCGGGGCTGGTGATTTCCTGGCCTTGTGTCACACCGGAGAGCCGTGCCACTCCGCTGAAAATCACGGGGATGGTGTCGCCCGCAGAGCCGCCCTGGAGGGCGATGGCTTGGGACGGGGTGCCGGAGGTGGTGATGGCCTCGGTGTAACCAGTGTAGTATCCGTCCACTTCAAGAGTGGGGTCAAGGACAAAGGTGGGGCGAATACCGTAAGAAGAATTCGGGCTAGCACCACTCCCGCCGCCCGTCGGTGGTTCATACCAGACCCAAGTAAGCCCAGTTCTAATATAGGGTGACCTAAGCCACCAGTTTGCGTTCGGGCTTATTCTTCGGGGGTCTTTGGCTAAAACGGGCTTAAAAAAATCAAGAGTGGCCCCATCTTCTGGTACATACTCAGTAACAGCAGGAGGTGCAAGACCGACTTCGTAAGCACTTAGCGGGAAAATCTTGCACTCCAAACCATCAGCACCGCTTTTCACGGTGGACTGCCCGCCACCAACACAGTAAGGGATTTTGATGGTTTTGATGGCCGCTTGTGTCTCTGCGTCGAACAAGGTCAGCATACCAGCCATAGTAGTGAAAATATCAGCGCCGGGGAGCACATTGGAGTTCCCCGCGTCCCACGCACCATTTTCGTAAATGTTGAGCCGCAGGACCCAGGTTCCGTTGCACGAAGCGTCGTACATTTCGGACGGAAGCCCCTGGTGAACCACAAGGTAATACTGAGGTACGCCGTTCTCAGTGCGGGTGATGAAGCTGCCAACGGGGACGTTCTGCACCTGGATAGAACCAGGGACATACTGGCCCACGGTCGGGGGTACGTCGCTCGTCACATCCACCACCTGCCCGGCGGTCACGGTCTGGCCGCTGGCGATGGGGTAGTTACGAATGTCGGCTTGCAGCAGATTACCGGTATTCCGGTTCCACGGAGTTCCGGGCTGCGTTGCGCCGTCGGCCATAGCCAGCGTGGCGTAGAAGGGCGATCCACTCTCCGGGGTAATGAGCACACGGCCTTCCTGGCCCGGGTTAGGCACTCGGTTTTCAACACTAATCATTGGCTACATACACCTCATTTCCGGCATAGGCCCAGGGCATCCCGGCCCGGATGAATACGCCGCCCATAGCGGTCAGGTAGGCATCAAGCTCCACCAGAATCTGCTCGATGTTATTCGCGCCCGCATATGACAGGAGCGCCATGCTCTGCGGAAGCTCGGCCGAAAACTGGACCTCGGCCAGTGCATCCATAAGCGCCTGGACATTGCCCAGATACACCTGCATCTGGCTTTGCGTCGGGGTCTGTCCCACGGACCAATCGGCAGTCTGCTGGCTTACGCCAGGGGCATACCCATAGCTCTGAAACACTCCGGTCAAATAGTTCACGGCCTCGATGACCCGGTTCAGGTCAGAGGCATTGTAGGCACCCTTCATAGCGCCAGAGCTCCACAGCGCCTGCTGGTCTGGGGTCATAGCGCCCCAGCCCAGAGCCTTCAGGGTCTGCCACAGCTGGACATCAGCCAGGGAGCGGTCCGTTACAAGCGTGTCGATGATGCTCATGCGCCGGCCCTCCCTTCATACGACCCACGGAAGGCGCCGCCGTAGGAGTAGGTGATACTGGTTACCAGCACCGTGCTGGTGGCGAAGTTGTTGGTGTTCACGACTCGGTCCAGCGGATCCAGACGCGGGTCGGCCCGAAATTCGCCAGACAGGGTCCGGCGGTTCGTCAGCAGGTTGGCTACCCACTGGGCCACTACGGGGGCCTGTGAGTCCGAAATGAGCGGATTGCTTATCTGCTGCGTGTCTCCTACCTGGGCCACGCTCAGGGTGTACTGGCCGCTGTTGATGTCAACAGCCCGGAGCTGCTTAGACAGCGAGATTTCGGAGTTCTGATAGCTGTTGAACTGATTGATCGCGTAATCTGTGGTGCCGGCGGCCAGCGGCTCGATGTGAAACACGCCAGCGCGATCCTGATACAGTACGCAACAGGCCGCGTTCGCGCAGAGCTGAAGAACCTCTTTGATGGTGTTGGTAGACAGGTCTGCGCCTGTGGCCGCCGCAATGTTGCCCAAGCTGCTGTCAATGACCCATCGGTCGCTGCCATCCGACAGCGCGGGCATGTCTGCCTGCTGGAAGGCGGCGGTCGCGATGGCCATAAGCGTACCACTGGACGGACCGGAATACGTGTCGGTCATGTACTCCTGGGCGTCCCGGGCCTTAAAGCTGGCCGTGATGCCGTTCTGCGGGCAGTTCCACTCCGACACAAAGAAGGTTCCGGCCGCGATCCACTCAATGGCGCCGTTCAGGAGATACCCGTATCGCGTGGTGATCTCCTGGCGCTCCATCAGGTATTTCTCAACGCCCTGCGGGTTGTCCGGGTTATACTGCCCGTTCAGGTTCGACACCTCGAAGGAAATCTCGGTGGTCGGGAGCTCTGCGCTCAGAGGATCCACGGTCATCGTGTGCTGGTACGACATGAGGTCTGTTTTGTTGTACACCTGCACTATGCCGAGAGTGATTTGCTCAATTCGGGCCCAATGCTGCGGGAGGGACCACTTCAGCACCTCGACGACGATTTTGTCGTAGTTCTGAATGTCGGCCGAGACGACGGACTGGACGTTGGCATTGTCGGAGATGGTCGTCTGGAAAACCTGGGCGCCACCGTTATACGCCGTGACACGAAAATCTAAGGCCCACTCGCCGTAGGTCTCAGACCACACGATTGTGATGCCCGGGATGATGGCCGAAAAGGTCTGGGAAAACGACAGCGTGATGGTCGGGATAGCGCCCGTGAAGGAGCCGTCGGCCCCAGATAGAACATTTCCGATGTACCCGTTGTCACCATACGGCGGCGCGTCCGGCAGTATCTCAGCCGTTGAATTGAGCCCCCAGATATTGAGCTCAGTCGTCCCAAAGAGCGTGGGCGACTGCTCTGCGTCCCCCACAACCGCGGCGGCGCCAGAGAACGTTTGTTCTCCGTTGCTGCTCGCGGTCGCGTCGGCCTGCGCGTCAGGGTCGCCCACAGTAAGCGACACCTCAACGTAGCTTTCAGGCACTAGGGTCTGCTGCTGGGCGTCAAACCACGCCTGAGATACCGCTTGCATCGCTTACACCTCCACCAAAGATAGAGAAGCGCCGGTGTACCCTCGGACCGAACCGTCCTCATTTCGGAGATACAGGCTGGCCGTACGGTCCGACACATACATCTGCCGGGTCTCCCAGGAATTGGAGTCCTGACAGAAAAAGGTAACGTCGTTGTAAAAAGAGCCGCCGCGGGCCGGGCTGAACTGGGACAGCAGTGCGGCCCAGTCCGCGGCGGAGATGAAGTTCCACGACATCTCGATTTTGGCGATGTCATTTCGGATAACGGCGCCAATCACATAACCCTGTACATTTCGGCCGGAGTCAACCAGCGTGGCCGTGGTGGCCGAGTATGTAGATGGGGCCGGCACCGCATAGCCCCCGATGGAAACGAGTGGCGTCATTACACCATACCCCCAGACATAATCATCACGCCGGTGTTGCGAGAGGCGTTCTCAACGGCCCGGTACAGGCGCTTGCCGTCCAGGTACGTGGCGCCCTCCTTGGCCAAAATGGCGCGCAGGAGCTCGTTCTGCTCGCGCAGGAGGGCGTTCTGCTGGGCATTGGCCTCAGCCACACCAGATGCAACGCCCTGCACGATCTGCTGGGCATTTGCCACCGCGGTCTGGCCGCCGATGGTTCCGACCAGCTCCGGGCCCGCTTCGTTCGCGATGAAGAGCTGTCCCTGGTCCGGGAATCCACCGGAGGCGTACGCCTTCGTGGTGCTCTTAGAGGACCCGCCGCTCACAGACTCCGTGATAATCGTGTGGACGGTGGTGATGTTTCGCGGAATAGCGTTCAGCTGGTCGATGATGGACTGGATGGCCAGATTGCTCTGGCGGGCCATGTCCTGATACCGCTCGGTCATGTCAGCCAGCGTGGACGTGGTCTTGGCCTGCATGAAGTCCATAGCCGCCGTGAACTTGTCCAGACCCGCGTCCACAAGGAGCTGCGTAGCTTCGGCGAAGAGATCGGCGTGCTCCTGCATGGTGGCCAGCTCCGCCTTGAACTTCTCAGTCACGATGTCCAGATGGTCAAAGCCATTGGCCAAGCCCGCCACGGAATATTCTCCCAGGGACTCAAATTCCACAGAGGGCGAGTGGATGCCCAGAACATCCTTCACGTCATTCAGCAAGCCTTCGCCCCAGGACTGCACATTGCTCCAGATATTGGAAAGTCCCTTGAAAAGGCCGTCGATGGCCTGCTGACCGAGCTGCTGCCATTTCTCAATGGACAGCCACTCGCTGACAAAATCGCCGAAGGCCTTTCCAATGTTGCCGAGCGTGGTCTTTACGGAGGTGACAATCGAATCCCAGTTCAGCGCCACACCAGAAGCCAGAGACACACCGCCGGCGGCCAGGAGGCCAATACCAAGCGGGAGCGCAACGCCGGACAGAGTAAGAATGGCGCCGATGGCCAGAAGGGAGGCGCCGACGGCAATGCCGACATCCTTCAGAGCCGTGGTGACCTTGGTCAGGACCGCGTCCCAGTTCAGCGCAACGGCTGTTCCAAGACTTACCGCGCCGGCCAGCATCAACCCAATGCCCAGCGGCAGATTTGTGCCGGAGAATGTGAAAATCGCGCCGATCACGAGGAGAGCGCCGCCCAGCAGCCCGGTGATAGTGGTGATGATGGACCGCAGCTGTGCGTCCATGTTATTCCAGTTCAGGGCGGTCACGGCGGCCAGGGTAGCAGCGCCGGCGGCCATGAGTCCGATGCCCAACGGAATATTGACACCGGAGAAGGCGAGCACCGCGCCCACAGCAAGCGCCGCTCCGGACATAATAGCCGTGATCCGGGATACCGCGCCCGAGATGTTGGGGTCCATGGAACTCCAGTTAACAGCCACTACCGCGGCGATAGACACCGCACCGGCGGCCATGAGGCCAATACCGAGAGGCAGGTTCGCGCCGGAGAAGGCGAGCACTGCGCCCAAGGCAATGAGCGCGCCGCCAACAATACCGGCAATGATCGACAGCACCCCGGCGATCTTGTTCTCCATGCCCTTCCACGTAACGGCTACCGCAGCTGCGAGGCCTACTGCGCCCGCTACCATAAGCCCGATACCGAGAGGAATATTGACACCGGAGAAGGCGAGCACCGCGCCGATGACCAACGCGAATCCAGAAATCATGCCGAGCATAGTAGCCAGAACTCCGGCCAGTTCGCTTGTCAGGCCGCCCCAGTTCACGGCGATAACTGCGCCGAGCGTGGCGGCGCCGGACGCCATAAGCGCGAGGCCGACCGGGATATTCACGCCGGTAAGCGCCAGGATGGCGCCAATCACGAGCTGGGCACCCGCGATAACCGTCAGGATCTCGCCGATGTTATCCTCGATGACCTGCTTGATCTTGTCAGCTTTAGAGGTAATTTGAGACAGATCGAACTTGTCCCAGATGTCAGGGATTTCCAGGCCGGCGGCCCAGTCAGATCCAAGGCCGCCGCCGGCGCCCCCGGCCCCGGAGGAACCACTGTTGGGCGAGATGATATTCAGCTCGTCCAGGCCAAGGGTGGCGTCCTTCAGCTTCTCGGCGGCTTCGGTAGTACCATCAATAGCATCCTCGGCCTCGGTGGCGCCCGCAGAAATACCGGACCCCCAGTCGCTCGCGTCCCAGGTGGGCATCTCAAAGCCGACCAAAGAAGCCAGCGCCGAAATGGCGTCGGTAAGCAGCTCCACGAACGCCTGCACGTACGGGAGAATCTGCACAATGATGGGGAGCAGCACAGAGCCGATAGACCGACCGAGCTGCACGATCTGCTGCTTCAGGACACGGAGCGCATTTGCAGGGCTCTCCAGAGTGCGTGCGAAGTCACCGATGGCGCCGAGATTGGACGCGCCCTCCATGAGTTTCATGGTTCGGAGCAACGCCTTCTCCTGCTCGGTCATGCTCTCTACGCTCTCGTCAATGCCGAGAGAAAGCGCGTACTCTTTCAGGGTGGCCTCGGAAATAGAGATACCGAGCCGCCGGATGGGCTCAATTTCGCCGGCAAGGGCCGACTGGAGCCGAAGAGCCGAGCTCTCGATGTCCTCGTTATAGAGAGACGACAGGTCGTAGGATAGCTCAGTCAGGCCTTCAGACAGCGCGTATGCCTGATCGGCGGTAACACCAAAGCCTCGCGCCATGGACATGAAAACGCCCTGTGTGCGCATCCACTGCGAGGGGTCCACGCCAAGTTTGTCGCTGACCAGCTGGGCGTAGGCGAAGGCCTCGTCGTAGAACTCGCCCATCGAGACTTGGAAGAGATTTACATTCTCCACGTACTCGTTGATAGACGTGACGCAGGTAGCCAGAACGTCCACCACGCGGCCCAGAATATAGCTGTACGAGGCCAGCTTGGTGGCCAAAACCGTAATGGGACTGGCCAGCTGGGATAGGCTGCTGGCCGCTTTCTTGCTGGACGAACTCAGCTTCTCATTTGCCTTTATGAGCTTCTGGATCCTGGACGGGAAAGCCGCGAATCCGCGCGAGACCTTCTCCATCGCGGTAGCCAGCGGGGCCAGGGCATCCGCCGCCCGCTGGATCTGCCGCGCGAACTCGTCCATGTCCATGGCTTTGAGCTCTTGGGTGATCTTTGGGATTTTCCCGAGCGTGGTAATGGTAGAGCTGAGGCCGGCGGCCTTCTGCACGCTGCCCAAGCTGTTCAGCGCAGTGGCAAGGTGCTGGAGCTTCGCTTCGTCAACATTGAGCGAAGAGATGGCATCGTTGATCTTGGTGATCTGATTGGCCGTCGTCGTCAGGTTGGTCTTGATATTCGTCAAGCCGTTCAGACCCGACTTCAAATCGCCCAAGGCCTTCTTATTGACATTGAGCTGAGACAGAGCCGTGTTCAGCTTCGTCAAGCCGTTGGCCAACGTAGTAAGACCGGAGCCGCCCTTCGCTGCGGACTTCATCCGGGTAAGGGCGGTTGTCAGCTTATCGAGCCCCGACGCCGCGGACTGAGACTCCGACTGGATTCTAATTTCGAGGCTGTCTAGTTCTGCCATTTACGCCAAGGCCTCCTTTCAGCACTTGGCACTCCGGCACTTGGCACGCTCCCATTTCTTTTGCATTTTGGTAAAATACGCGATGGTTCTCTGCCGTTCCTGTTCGGCCAGGGCCGCCTTTTCGGCCTCCGTGTACGGAATAAGCCGAAGCGGTTTCTGCGGATAATTTCGGGCTTTCGCGCCCTTTTTCCGCATAGCATTTCCGACCGCAATAGATACGGCCGCAAAATTATAAAGGCCCTGAAGCCACATCTCTTCAGACCGTCTCTGGATGGAGAGCTGGTTCGCGCGGTAGTAATCCGCGGCAAGCCAGACATCCCCATACCAGAACTGGTCGTAGGTCATTCCGATGGACAGGTAGTACGGAAAAACCTCGTCGAAGAAGGCGGAGCACCCCTCCTCGGGGATTACAGCTCCACCTTGATCCGGGAGTTTTTTCTGCCGCCCTCCACATTCAGAGAAGAGATGGAGGCAGAGTACAGCTCCTGAAGGCGATTGACCTCCTCGGGCAGCAGGCCCTCCATGTCGTCCAGCAGCTTGTCGGTCTTGTCCCGGGCCACGTTCTTGTGGTTCTTGCGGAAGGCGTAGAAGAAGAGGTCGGAAACACCAGTGTCGGGGGTGTTCTGGAACTCCATGATCTTGAAGCCGCGGCGTTCCGCGAACTTGACGGACTCGCGGTCGAAGTCCAGGGTGTAGACCTCCTGGGTGTCGGGGTCAGTGATCTTGATGGGGTTGGGTCTCTCGGTCTTTGCCATGATTTTCCTCCTTACTCGCCCACGGTGGGGGCGGCGCCCCAGCCGCTGATAGCGGTGGGGGTAATGTAGGCGTCAACCTCCAGGACGGCATCTACCTCAATGGCAGACAGGCCGAGAGGAGAGGGATCGCCGCTGAACAGGAAGGCCTTGGTCAGGCCAGGGATGATGACGACGTACCAGGTGGCCAGGCCGGACTCCCGGCCCGTGCTGGCGGCCTCCACCAGAGCGGCCCACTCAGTCTGAAACTGCTCGGTGTTGTTGGCGGTGAAGGCCAGGGCGCCGCCGGGGTCCTTCAGGCCGGGAATGTAGGTTTTCCACTTGGTAGCATCCAGAGTGGTGGTTTCCAGGCTGGAAGGCTCAGGGTTGATGTCGGGGATGGCCTTGATACCGGTGAGCTTGGTGAAGCCCGTGGTGGGCATCTTACCGGCACTGGTCTCGACGGCCCAGTTCACGCTGACGCCGGCGGTAGACAGGTCGATTGCCATAGTGATACCTCCTATCAAGTGTGGCACTTGGCACAGAGGCACTTGGCACCGATGGTTTTACTGTCGGTAAATGATGTAGTCCTCGCTCACGACGGCCTGATAACGGGCGGTCATGCGAAAGTACCGTTTATCGGCGTTTTTCGCCGGGTTACAGAACATGCGGGTGAAGTTCAGCCCCTGGAGCTGCTGATCCACCAGCTGCATGATGGCCTTGCACTGTTGCTTGGCTCCGCTGGTGAGATTGGAGTAGACATTCACCTCAAAGACGACCCAGGCGTCGTGCTCCTGGTGCTCGGCGTCCAGAGACTTTTGGTAGGTGTAGTTGTCCACCTGCTCCAGAGTCAGGCACGGAAACCGAGGCGGCGAGGTAGTCTGCTCCCCGTATCGCGATCCGTGTGGATAGGCAGCATCGAAAGCGTTTGCCACCCGGTTGAAAACCACGGCCTCAATATCAATCATGCGCAAACACCTCCCGGGCTACCTGCTCGATCTGCTGCCGCATCTCGCGGCCTGCGTGAAGCATCGGCATTGCCGCCGGGGTGCCGTGGGTAACTACTAGCTCCCCCCGGTCGTCATAGAAGCCCCACGCCTTCTGCTTACCCTTGCCCTTGCCGTACTGGCCAATGCCAACCACTCCTGCTGGTCTGGGCTCTGGGTACGGTTCGGCGCCGTTGTAGTACACGCCGGCGCCGAATTCGAGGAAGAACACAGACCCTCCAGACGCCACAATTTTGTAGCCGTCCTGGATCCGCTCCACAGAGACCGAGGCGTCTTTAACGCCATCGTACTGGGCGCCGGCGAATCTAACTCGGGTCTCCGCTGCCCCAATACGGGCCAGCTTTCGCGCCAGCTCCTTCGTTTTCCGGTCCACCCAGGCTTTATAGGCCCGTACTTCCTTCAGCGCCGAACTGATTGACTTGGAATTGAGCTGTACGGTCAGCACACGTTTAGCCACCCTGCGTCACCTCCACCTGCTTCACAGCAAACACCAGGCTATTTTTCCAGGGGGCCCTCTGCTTAACGTAGTGGGTGTAGGGGCCAGATGTATCAGCCCCATCGAGCCACAGGATCGTCTGTTCGTCGATAGGAAGAGTCGTGTCCGCAGTTGCCATAGTGCGGTCATAGTCCAACAGCGTGCCGAAAAGCTCCAGCGTAGCATCCCCTTTGTTCGGGGATACCATAAGAGGCGCCGACTGGAGGGGGCCATACGTGTCCTGGAAAGACCCGGTCTTGTTGCCGTCGGCATCCAGAATCTCGGTCTGCCCCGTGTAGACCTGATACCACACGGTGGACATGTTTCTGGCCAAATTCTGCATCAGACCACCCCCACATATGGGGTCAGCTGACCCAAGATGTCCTCGTCGTCTACGCTTTTATAGGTTCGGCTCACGCCGTTCTCAGAGTGCGAGATTTCGCCCTCGCCACCCCTTCGGGCGATCATCCTAACAGTAAGTTGAACCTGGACCATGTCGTACTGCGTCGGCCATTCCGCGGGGGCCCCGCCGAAGGGCCACACCCTGCGCAAGATACGGTCGGCAGCGAGGGCCAGGTAGGACTCAATCATTGCCGTAGTTACGGCCACGTCCGTAATAAGCTGCTCAACCAGCTGGACCTTTTCATCCTCAGTCATACCTGACCCTCCCTCCGTCGTTAGGTATCGGCCTGCGGGGCTTCGGTTTCCTCAGCGGGAGCGTCCCCAGCCTGCTTTTTGCCCCGGCCGCGGGGCTTCTTGGTATCGAGCTTCGGCGCGTTGGGATCGAAGCCCTCCGGGATAACGCCGACCATGTGGCCGCCCGGGACTTTAACCTTGGCCATTTTGGCGCCTCCTTACATCTTGGGCTTCTTGGTGGAGCCCGACTTCTTGGTCATGCCGGACTTGGAGCCCGACTTGGAATTGCCGCAGGAACTCTTGGCCATACTCAAACCCTCCCCAGGATCAGCTGTTGGCGGTAGCAGCGGCGCTCAGGTAGATGCCGGCCTGCTTGTTCTCGTACTGGAAGATGTCGTGGTAGATCCGGTAGTCCAGCTTCCAGGCGTCCATGGTCTGGTTCACCTGGGGGCTGAAAATCCGGGGCACCACATGCTTCACGATCTGCACGATGGAATCGGGCTGAACGATCATGAAGTTAATGGGATAGCTGGTGCTGGCGGGGATGGTGTAGCCGAACTCAGAGGAGCCATCGTTCAGAGTGATGGCGGTGTTGAAGCGGTTCTTGGGCACGCGCACGATGGGCATGCCGTTGTAGTTGGTCACGTCGCGGCTCACGCGGCTGTCATTGCCCAGGTAGCGGGCGATGTTCTCCTTGAACGCTGCGTAGCAGGTCTCAGACATGAAGCAGATACGGCCGTCCAGGGGGACCTCGGCGTCGCCCATGACCTGCTCTGCGGTGTCCAGCATCTCAGCGACATCGGTAGTGCCGACGGTGATGTCGGTAGCGTCTGCCTTGCCGATACCGGTAAAGCTCGCCATCTGAGAGAAGCGGTAGGCGTCCAGCTCGGGGACGACCTGGGTGCGCAGGAACTGAGACAGCAGGGTGCCGAAGGCCATGCCCATGGTCTCGTCGTTGTCCAGGACATCGACAGTCAGGGACACACCGCGGTCCTCACCGAGGGTCATGGTCTCCCAGGAGCCGTTGACGGAGCCCTGAACAAAACCGGTATTGCGGCCATAGTCAGCCAGGCCGTCCATAGTGGCCTTGTAGACCTGGACGGTGTTGCCACCGATAAACCGCACGCGGTCGCTGGTGTAATCGAAACGGGAGGTCAGAGACTCGCGCTTGTACACCTCGTCGATAAGGGGCAGGTACACCTGCGCAAGGGTGAAGCTATTCTCGATAGCCATTCAAATCATCCTTTCTTTTCGGGCGGGAGACCCATGTACCGCCGAAGGGCGGCGATCTCCGCCTGTTTCTTGGCTTCTGCGCCAACGGGGTCGCCGTGAGACAGGCCGGGCTGCTTATCCAGAGCACCAGCCGCGGCGGCCTTCTTCGTGGCGTCGATGAAAGCGGCCTGGGCAGCAAAAACCTTGTCGAACTCCCCGGCCTGGAGGGCCTTGGCGGCGTCGGCCGCGGCGGTAGCGTCGTAGCCGAGCTCCAAGAACTTGGCCTGATACGCACCAACAGCCTTGTCACGGCGAAGGCTTTCCAGCTCCTGCTGCATTGCCTCCCGGGCCTTGGCATCCTCGGCGGCCTTGGCCTCGTCATCGGTCTGCTTCGCCCGAAGCTGCCGCTTGTAATCGGCGGCCTCACTGTTCGCCCGGCTCACAGCGTCTTTGAGCCGCTGGATTTCGCCGGAGTCCTGGGTCGGCTCAGGCATGTCGTAGCCTTCCAGGGCCGCCAGCTTCTCCTCGGGGCTCATGTTCGCGTAGCCCTCGATCTTGGTAGTGTCGATTTTCATGTTTGCTGCCTCCGAACTGCATTTTTTGGTGGTGTTCCTTCACCCTGCGCGTTTGGTAACCCGGTTCCCTCCGGGATTTCAGCGGCGAAATGCCGTAAAATACGAAAAAAAAGTGCCACAGGCCCGCTTTTACGGGTCAGTGGCACTCGGCAATTAAGCACTTGGCACAAAAATATGCGATTTTACTCGACGATACGCCAATCGTCGGCCAGCATGTCGGCCTGAGAGGCCAGCCAGCCGAGCTGAACGCCGGAAGTGCCGACGAACGCCAACGCGGCGTTGCCGATGGCGTCATGGTTGACGTTCACCACTTCACCAGAGGCGTTCTTGTAGCTAATGCAGGTGGCCAGCTCAACGTACTGGCCCTTGCCATTCCAGCCCTCGCGCTGGATCTTGTGGCCCGCTTTGGCCGCCTCGATGGCAAGGCCGAAGCTCATGCTGTCGGTGCGGCGGTAGGCCGCCTCGAAAACGTCCTTGGGGCTCCAGCTCTCGTAGCCGTCCTGGTAGCGGACGCGGTAACCCTCCCGCACATCCGGGTACGTATCCGCGGCATCACGGGTAAGAGCAACGGCGGTATTGCCGCCCCCGTCCTTGCAATAAAAGGCGGGCTCCGCCTCGATGATCTTGGTGCCGATGTACTTTTCCATGTCGTCCTCCACTTACTCCAGGATGTCGGTCCTGGTCTCGTCGATCTGCTCCGGCTGCTGGGCGGTGCCCCACGCGCGGTCGATGTACTCCCGGCATAGGGCCACATCGGCCACGGGGTCGCTGGACACACCGGATTTTCCGAAGGCCAGCTCCGGGCTGAAGCCCAGATTCTTCAGGTTCAGAGCCGCCTGGGTCTTTACCAGCAGGTTCGCGGTCTCGTTCCGGGTGAACTGAAGCTCAAAATCGGCCAGGCCGATGTCAACGACGCCCTTCATGCGGAGGATCTTCGTGAAAATGCGGTCGAACCGCCGGTTCGCCACCTTGAAAAGGTCCTCGGTGTTCCGGGCATACGTGTCAGCCTGGTACCATCCGTCTCGATAAAGTACCGCCGCGCCGGTATCGCTTGTGGATGTGCCGCCCTTTGTGGTAGAAGGCATGCCACAGATCGTGAGAATCTGCTGGTAGATGTAATCCACCTGCACCTGCGTCTGCGTCTGGTCCAGCTGTTCAGACAGGATCTTCAGATCTGCCTTATCCTGGCCGATAGACTTCAGGAAAATTGCTCCCGCCTGCCGGATATACTGCGGCGTGATGGGGTTCCCTTCGTCGTCGTCGCCGAGCTGACAGTTGTAGAAGATCATAAGCGACTGGATAAACTGCTCCAAGCCGTCCATCCGGTTGCTCTCGATGGTGTTAAGGTCGTTCAGAAGGGGGATAACGGCCTCGAAGGCGCCCATACGGCTGTTTTCATACTGGTATTCAATGATCGGAATTTCACCGAGGCGATTCACGTCCTCTTCCAGCAGCTCATACGCGGTGCCCACAATCGGGTCGCCCGTGATGACCATACCGGTCATGCCGCCTTTGAGCCGAAAATACCGGTCCTTGGTGTACACATCGAAGGTAAGCTCGGTGGTCGTATCTGTTTTTCCAGAAATAACCATATTGACGCCGATGACCGGTTCATTCCCCGGGCGGCGCGAATACGCCACAAAGGCCGAACGCGGATCCAGGGCGTACACCCGGACCGGGCACTCCGAGTCCTGATAGGGTTCCACGTACAGGGCCCCCACGCCGACCGTGTGAAACCAATCCGTGACCTCGTTATCGGCTGTCTGCTTACCCGAAAGGTACAGCATCTCATTGAGGACCTTCACCCGGTCGTTCACGTTCTCCTCGTCCCGGCGGGCTACGTAGAAAGCGGGCTGCGTGAGGAAATACCCATTCTTGAAGGCCACGATTTCGGCTGCGTGATTTTCAACCACGCGGTTGTTAATCTCCGGCCGGACCAGCTTCGTGCGGTTCAGGATGGGCTGCACGCCGCGCCGGTACCAATACAGGTACTCCTCCTCCATGCTGTTCAGGGTGTGCATGGGCAGCAGCATGTTCACGATCTCAACGACGTTTTCGGCGTTGATGTCGTCCGTGGTGCAGTAGATCCTACGACGCCCAATGTACTCCCCGGCGCTGTTCACCTGGGTCTGTTCAGTTGTCGTGGTCGTCTGCGCCATTTGGCACCTCCTGAAAAGCAAAAAAGTGCTGACAATCCCGTAGGATCATCAGCACTTGGCACTCTTAGGCCCGTAGCGCCGGGCAGGCACTTGGCACAAATTAACTTATGGCGGAGTGTGATGGGATCGAACCACCGCAGCGTCTCCGCTAGCCTCGGGTTAGCAAACCGGCCCCTTCCCACTCGGGCAACACTCCATATGGCGCCAACGGAAGGACTCGAACCTCCACGACGTTTCCGTACCTCTCGGTTTTCTGGACCGGGCGCCTACCATTGGCGTACGTTGGCATATTGATACACGCCCCGGGGCCGGACTCGAACCGGCGCGCTCCCACCTTTCATGGATGGCGCTCTTGCCATCTGAGCTACCCAGGGCGCGTATTCACTTTTTCAGCGGCAGCTCGATCTTGACGTTCTTTTTGCACCCCTTGCAATAGGGGTACACAACACCCTTGGCCCCGCTGTCCACCTCCATCAGCTTGCGGCGGATGCCGGCAGCTGCACAGGTGGGGCAAAACACTTCCACTCTCACTCCGGCACCCCCCCGTCTTGCTGATTTCACATACCAGTTTATCACCGCCGTGGAAACATTCAACCCACAATTAGAACTTTCGCTGCCACACGGAAACTGTACCGGCCGAGAGCTCCTGGGCATAAATGGCAAAACATGCCATCCCGTCTGGCACGTCGTCGTGCTTATTCTTGCCGGCCATGGTGTAGCTGGTGAGGAACTGGTACATCCGGCGGTACTCCTTGTCCTTCTTGGCCTTTTCCTCGTTGAACAGCACATGCTCTTTGACCCAAGGGCTGTTGACGATGATCTTTGTCTGCTTGTTCTCCGTCGTGTACTTTGTCGTGATGTGGCACCGTCCGCCCTCGGCCTTCACCGCCTTCTGCACGTTCCGGGCGATGGTCCCACCGGCTGAATTGGACTCGAAGCGGGCCATGTGGACCTTGTGGTCCAGAAGCGCCTTTATGATCCGGTCCTCCACGATCTCCTCCTTGCCGTTGTCGCAGATACAGGCCTCCAGATAGTAGTCCTGTCCGTACTGGTACAAAATCGGCAGGAAGGCGTAGTCCGAGCCGGTGGTCTTGGTATCGCACACCGCGAGCACTGCGTCCGGCGCCCGGTCCGGGAGCTCGAAATACTTCCGCAGCTCGCTATCGGCGTACAGCTGGCCCTCCCGCTCGATGGGCTCGTTCATGTAGAGAGCCCGCCAGGAGGCATCGTCCATGGTGTCCCGCTGCTCATGGTAGAACTGGGTGGTAAAGCCCGCATGGTTCCCGTAGTCAAAATTGCTCTCGTCGTTTTCATTGAGCGCCGGGAATCGGATGAACTCGGCCTCGGGGTCGTCGCCGTACTTCTCCTCCAGGCGGCCGATGACGTCATGGACGGACCAGCGGGTGGCGATGTGCAGCTCGCGGCAATCGCCGATCTTACGCTGCCGCAGGTCTGTGGCGTACAGGTTCCACAGCTTGTCCATCCGGTCAATGGAAAGCGCCGCCTCGATGCCGTCAACCAGGTCATCGCAATACAGCAGCTGCTCCGCGCGCACCTTACCAGCGTTGCCGGAGCCCACGGAGCTGAACTCCAGGGTCGTGAATCGCTTGGGAGAGCCGAGGTCAATCTTCATGTCCTGGGCGTTGGTGCTGGTTACGCAGACATGGGGAAACACATCGTTCCACAGGTATTCGCCCTGCGGGTCCATGATCCGAAGGCACTCGTCATACACGCCCCGGAGAAAGCTGTTGGAGTGCGAGCCGCCCAGAATCGGCTTGTCCGGCTCGCGCCCGGCCAGCCATGTCAGAAAGAAAATGGCCAGCGTGGTTTTGCCCACTCCGGGCGGCAGGGAGATCGCTAGCAGCTTCAGCTTTCCATCTGCCAATTTCTGGAGCTTCTGCGCGACGGGGAGCAGCCGGGAGCGCCGGGGCAGATAAAACCGCTTGTCCGGGTCCCGGTTCCACTCGATGTACCGGCAGTGCGCGTCAAAATCATACGGCGCGTCAAACAGCAGCGCCTTTTTGTTCAGCGCGAAAAAATCAGGGTCTCCAGTGGCCGCGGCTTGTCTGGCCGAGACCGACCGGATGGTCTTATTGACGTGGTGCGCAAGGTCGAAGTCTGTCTCCTCCAGCAGCCGAACCGCCTCGAAGGCGTCCCTAGCAGCGCCCCAGTCCGTCAGGTCTCGCTTCAGCGCCAGTTTTACAAGCTCTCTTGTGTCCATAAAAAAAAAGTGCCCCCTATCCTGGTGGATAAAAGGCACTTGGCACTCCGGCACTTGGCACTGTATTCGATTACTGCGTGAACTCAACAGCGAACGGCCCGACGGTCTCCAGCACGGTGCCATCCTCTGCCATAAGCTGGAACTCGGTCTCCAGGCTTTTCAGGTCTGCATACTCCTGGATGCCCACGCCCTGGTAGTAGACCGACCAGGGATAGGTATAGGTCTTGCCCGGCGCCACGGAGGCCGGAACGCCAGAGGTCAACAGGACCACCGTGTCATTGACCGACGAGTTCATCGGGTACACCGTGTAGGCCTGGTCGGACAGATTCTCGACCTCGAAATACACGTATGCCGTCCCTGCCACGCCTTCCACGGTGCCAGAGCCCTTGTAGCTGATACGGACCAGATCGTCCTCGACCAGTACCTGGACGTCGTCGGCGGCCGGGGTGGAGCTGGCCTCCGCCGTGGGCTCCGCAGCGGGGGAGCTGGTGGCGCTTGTCCCAGGGCCATTATCCCTGGTCGCCATAAGGCCGACCGCCCCGATCACGCCGAGGCCAATCAGCACACCCGCGAGGATGTACAGCATGGTCTCCCTGGCCGTCAGTTTCTTCTTACTCATTCAGCTTATCTCCTTTCCCGGCGGAGGCGATACGGATGCTCGGGTGGCCCTCCGCGTTCTCCCTCTTCACGAGCACCAGATCATACCCAAGCGCCTCGGCCATCCGCACCAGGGACGACACATGCATGTCATTCCGGGCGATGGGGGCCGTAACGGCACTGACGTATTTGTACCCAGCCTTCTCCGCCAGCGCCATCTGGGTGGTGCGGCACTGGTGGATGATCTCTTTGATCGCGAGGCCCAAGGGCAGGTTCATCATCATTGCGGCCAACTCCTTTTTGTAGGTTTTCAGTATGGCCTTAGTGTACACCTACATTCGTAGGTTGTCAAGAGCTTTTTAGAATTTTCGGGCCATGGGGTGTTTATTGGCGCCTGGGCCCGCAGCCCCTATCCCCCGGGGGTGGATCCGGGCGCGAACTCAACAAAATACTTATTTTGTGGAGTCCAAAATACACAAATGCGCATTGAAAAACTTGCAAATGTGTACAATTCCTCTTGACAACCTACAATTGTGAGTGTATACTGGAACCATAAAAGAAGGCCCGGGGCAGCCCGAGCAGAAAGGAGCGCAACACATGGAAAACATAGAATACCGTGACAACCAGCAGCTGTGGAAATTAGAATCTGCCGCTCGCAGCGCCGGATTCCAGAAAACCGACGACTGCTATTGGTCCCAGATCTTCAGGAACCCGGATACCGGGGCGGAGTTCGGCACCGTGCGTGAGGAAAACAGCACGAACAATCCTATGATGGACCTTGCGTCCATCATCGGCCCCAAAGAGACCCAGGAGACCCAGGAGACCCAGGAGACCCGGGAGACCCAGGAGACCCGGGAGACCCAGGAGACCCAGGAGACCCAGGAGACCCGCAAGCCCGCAGGCCGCAAGCGCCGCATTAAGTGGGACGCCCTCCTCCACGCTATGACGGGCTATTACGACGACTATCGGGCCACGTTCACCATTGACGGGGTACAAGTACGCGGGCGCGTTTTTAAGGCCAATTCGGTTGACCCGGATAAGCTGAAAGGGTACAACAACGTCATGGTACTTAGGGGCCGGACCCAATACGCCCCCGAGATCACTTTTTCCGCCGTCTTTGTTGGGGATAAGTGCTTCAGATAACGCAACGCCCCCGCCAAACGCTGCAACGTAGGGCGGGGGCCGGGTAGAACCCCAGAACGAACCGAACGAACTAGGGCGGCCCCAGTATATCACGGGCCGCCTCCAATGACAAGGAGGTACACAAATGACCGTGCAAGAAATCCGCAATCGGGTAGAAATCCCGTACCGTAGCGCCTGGAACCGTGGCGTAACCGCCTACGCCTGTGAGCTTTTAGCGGAGCTGGAAGAGGCCATTGCCGGAGGGTATTTCTGGGAGGAGGACCTGGCCGCCCCTAATATCCTGGAACGGGCCCTTCTCAACGGGGCGCCTAACTGGTATGAGTATTCGTGGGGCGGATGCTCCCTCATTTACAACGGCGATATTGCCGCCCGCCTCTGTACCCCGTCCGAACTGCGAAAGACTCGCAACGGCGAGCGGCGCCCCAACCGGGAAGAGGAATGGCTTGACACGCAGGCCCGCGCGCTGCGTCAGGCCTCCCGGCGGATTCTCACGGCCGCGCGGGACCTGGCCCGAGAGGAAGATGCACCCGTTTGATAGCTCTCATCATCCTGACGCTCCCGGTCCTAATTATCCTGGAGTGCGCGCGTAGGTCTTGAAACCAGAGGCCCCCGGTAGACCCGTTCCGCCGGGGGCCTCTTTGCGCCCTGGCCTGTGAGGCCGTAGGGCGCCGCGTGCCGCCATAAATGCACCCTGCCTATATCCCTACATACCCGCGACAAAAGAGCCCCCAGAGGCCGCCTATGGCCTCTGGGGGCTCTCGCTATATCCGCGCAATTTTTCACTTGCGCCTGTGCGGCATCTGGTGGGCCTGTAAGCGGCTTTTATGGCCGGCCTATATCCCTACATACCCAGGGCCACAAAACGCGCCCTACGCGCTGCCTACGGTCTCACACGGCGCGCCGCGCGATTGATACCAGGGCGCAGCATTCCCGGGCCGCGTCATACCAGGCGCAAGAGGGGCCCGGGCAGGCCACGGCACGCCGGGCGGCGTCCCCGTAGCACCCCGGCTCCAACAGGTTGTGCACGGCTGCCTCCAGCTGATAGGACGAAAGCTCGCGCCCGGAAACATCCGCCGCCAACAACAGCGGGCAAGCCTTCTTCTGGTCCATAGTCGGTACCTCCTCATAGTCGATAGTCGATAGTCGATAGTCGCTGGGGCCTTAGTCGGCCCCATAGTCGCCAGGATCCGGCAGCTCCTGGACAATAGTCGATTCCAGGCGCGCCTGGTCCACTTTGTCACCGAGCGGGCTTTCGGGCTTCAGCACAACGTCCTGCTGGTCCTTCATGCCGAAATAGTTCTTGGCCCGGAAAATGTAAACCACGGGGTTTATCTTGCCTTCAGTTACCATTTCGCTCTCAAAACTGGCAATAAATCCCTTAGCTTTTTTAATCAAGTCCATGCGGACTTGACTACATCCGATGCCCTGTTCCCAGTTCCACACCGTCTGCTTAATGGTCCCAAGGGCCATTACCATCTTCTCGACGGTGGGCAATTGCCCCGTTTTCTCGCAGGTGTCAAAGAACCAGTACAGCCGCTCCCGGCACTCCTCGTCGTCCCGCACGATGGGGAGCCCGTAGAACGTCAGGCAATTGCGCAGGCACCGCGAGATGTCCTCGCTCTTGGCCCCCGAGATCACGCTGGGGAAATTGGCCGTACCGCCGCGGCCCCGAAGCGGCCGTTCCTTCTTCACGGGCTCTACGGCCGCGGTATCGGCCTCGGCCTTCTTAGTCTTTCTAGTCGCCACTCCTATGCTCCTTTCTTCACTTCGGCGATACGCGCCTTCAGCGCCTGCATCAACGCTTCCTGGGCGTCGCCCTTTTCCTGTAAGGCCGCCACGACGGCCTGATCCATGCCGCCCTGCACCACCAGCAGGTGGGACACCACCGGGAACTGCTGCCCCTGTCTGTGCAGGCGCTTGCACGCTTGCTGATATATTTCCAAGGCCCAATTTGGAAATCCGAACCAGATCATGTGATGGCCGCCCTTCTGGAGGTTAAGTCCATAGCCGCAGCTGGCCGGGTGGGCCAGAAGCACATCGACCTCTCCGCGGTTCCACGCCTCTGCATCATCGTCACCGCAGTACACCCGGACGCGAAGTCCGGGGAACTTAGTGGCCAGCGCGTCCAATAGTCGGTCCACCTCATGCTTATACCAGTAGAACACCAAGGCATGCTGCCCACCCAGTTGCTCCACGACCTCCACAAAAGCCTCGACCTTACACCCATGCACCTCCTGCGGGTTCCCATCCGTGTCATACACGGCGCCACTGCACAGCTGAAGCAATTTCCCGTTCAGCACGGCGGCGGTCCCTGCCGTAATAGTCGCTCCGTCGATCTCCAGAAGCATCTCCCGTTCCAGCTTCTTGTAGGCCCTCTTCGCAGGGGCGTCCAGCTCCACGGGTACGATGTCCTCCACGTACTCCGGCAGCTCCAGATAGTCCTCGGCTTTCATTGACACGCAAATATCCGAAATGGCGTCCTCGATCCGCTTGTCGGCTCCGGGCTGTGGCGTATAGGTCCGGTACTGCTGCCCCGGATAGGACTTGTCCTGCACGAAAAAGGCGTCCCGGAAACTGGAGATCGTTCGGCCAAGCCGGGCCCCCTCGTCCAGTAGATAAATCTGAGCCCACAGGTCCTCCAGCCCATTGGGGGCGGGGGTACCCGTCAGCTCCACAAGCCATTGAATCCGGCCCAGCACCTTCTTCAGGGCCTTAAACCGCTTGCTCTGCGGATTCTTGAAGCTGGAGGACTCGTCCAGCACAACGCCATCGAACGGCCAGCCGTTCCGGTAGTAGTCCACCAGCCAAGGGACATTCTCGCGGTTTATGACCCACAGGTCCCCCGGCGTATTCAGCGCCTGCACCCGCTTCTTCAGCGTGCCCAAAACCGGGACGACCCGCAAGCCCTGGAGATGATCCCACTGCGCGGCTTCATTGCTCCATGTGGCCTCGGCCACTTTCTTCGGGGCCACTACCAGCACCCGCCCAACACGCCAGCGCATCATGAGCTCCTGGGCCGCGGTCAGCACCTCGACCGTCTTTCCCAGGCCCATGTCCTGGAAGAGGGCCAGCCGGGGGGAGGACACTAGCCTCTCAATGGCTACCCGCTGGTAGTTATGGGGTACGAACTGCATATGCCCGCTTCACCTCCCGCTCCAGAAAGTCGTCCACCTGCGCCGCGTTCCAAAGATGACACACCGTCATGCTTAGGCCCAGCAGCTTGGTGGCCATCAGCTTCTGCCGGGGGCTCAGTCGGCCGCCCGGCTTCTTCAGCTCCACGAAAATCACCTTGCCGCCCGGCAGCAGGACAATCCGATCCATCACCCCAGTGCATCCCGGGGACACCCACTTCAGACACAGGCCGCCCGCCTGTTCCACCCCGCGCTTCAATCGCGCTTCGATGTCTTTTTCCAACACTGTTCTCACCGTCCTCAAATGCCGCCCCGAAACAACAACAATCTAAATTCCCTATAATATATACGCGTAGGGGGCGTAGGGCGTACAGGCGATACGCGCGCGCCCTAAATCCTCTAATTATATATATATTATAAAAAGATTGTTACATTGTTACATATAGGGCCTATGCGCTGCGCCGCAATGGATTCCGGGCGCAACGATCTAAATTACACCGCGTTACGTCGGTTACGCCTTGTGTGTAACTAACAATCGCCTACCGCGCCCCATTTTCCCGTGTTACAGGCGCTTTGACCCCCGCTGCACGCCGTACGGGCCGCACCGGATCGGACCGCGCTGGCCCCATTTTCCGGTGCTCTCGATGACGCCGTTGATCTTGGCCGAGTCGCAGTTTTTGGCCTGGCTCGGGTCGCGGCCCAGAAGCTCGCACCACACCTCCGCGGCGCAGATACGGTCCCGCGGCACCAGCTTGATGTCTCCTGCGACTTGTCCGTTCCAGAAGGCCTTGCGTCTGTCGATAGACCAGCTCTGCCAGTCCTCGGGCACCTCTTTCTCCAGCCACTCCAGGATCATGCCCTCCGTGAAGTCGGTCTCCCGGTGGCCCTCCTGCTGCGCCCTCGCCCGCTCTTCCAGGTCCCCCGTGATATACAGCGGTTCGCCCCAGCGCCAGCGCACCACAGCCTCAGCCCACAGCTGGTCGATATTACCCGGAAGGTCCTTCCACACACTGAGCCGCGCGGGCTCCACACCGACGTTGACCGGCCAGAACCGGCGGTTGCCTGTGCGGTCGGTGAGGTATTCCGCGGAGTTCGTCGTGCCAAAGAACACGCAGCAGCGGGGCATCTCCTTCACGTGGCGCCCGTAGGCCGCCCGGAAGCGGTCGGCGCGCTGGGAGATGAACTGCTTAATGCGGGACACGTCGGTGCGCCGGAAGGCGTCGAGCTCGGCCACCTCCACGATCCACACGCCCTGAAGGAGCTCGGAGGCCTCCTTGCCCTCAAAGGTGCGGATAGAGTCGTTGAACCATCCTTTCGACATCTTATCCAGCAGGGTGGACTTGCCGAGGCCCTGCGGTCCCGAGAGAATGACCATCTGGTCGAACTTGGTCCCGGGCTCCATGGCCCGGGCCACGGCGGCGACGAACGCCTTGCGGGTAACTGCCCGGGTGTAGTCGGAGTCCTCGGCCCCCAAGTAATCTACGAAAAGGGTGTCCAGACGGTCCACGCCGTCCCAGGTCAGACCGTTCAGGTAGGCCTGCACGTCGTTGAAGGCGTGCTTCGCCGAGTGGAGAGAGAGGGCGCCATCCACCTTTCCATTGGAGCTGATAGAGTAGGCTTTCTCCATGTACCAGTAGAGCCCGGCGTTGTCGTTGTCCTCCCATGGCCGGCGCTGTTCGGAGCGGTTCCAGGGCAGCGGCCCAAGGACCTCTCCGCGGCCGGCGAACTGGTTCAGCGCGAACTTGCCCGCGAGGGCAGGGTCGTTTTCCAGAATCAGCCAGGCGTTGTCGATAGTGCCCTGGGGCACACCGTTCTTGTTGTACTGGAGCTTGGTGCGCCAGTCGTCGCCCTGCGGATCCGCTGGCTGTTCGACGGCCTCGAAGCCCGCCGTCGCCTTCTCCCACCGCTCCTGCATCAGCAAGCCGGTGACCTTGCTGTCCTGGGCCGCCAGGTGGCACATGGCGTTGTAGCTGGGCAGACGGTTAACCGGCGTCCCGGGCTCGGCGCTGTCGTCCTCGTCGCCGAAACGATGGAGGCGCACCAGGTCGAAGGCGTTGACCAGTCTGCCGCCGCAGGGGTCCGTGGCATGGTGGGAATAGAGAAATTTGCCACCGTCGTAGAGAACGGCGCCGCCGTAGGTCGAGCCCTGGCAGAAGGTGTAGCGGTCGCTGTTTGTGGTCTCCGAGTAGACCCCGGGCAGGAAGGCATCCATGGCCGCCTGGATGTTGTACACCCGGCAGAAGGCGCCGACGACGCCAGGCTTTTCCTCGGGGTCGCCCTGCTTTGCGGCCAGGCGAGCGGTCGGGGTGGCACCCGGGTGCGTAGGCCACGAGGCTACATCCCGCCAGTCGGCGTAGGAGGCCAGGAGCCCGTCTACCGACAGCAGAGGCTTGTCGGCGGAGTAGTAGATGTATTGCCCGTCGGCGCAGCAGCTGGGCCAGTACATGAGCCGGCTGGCCTCAAAAGTGCTGGGGTCGGCCAGGTCCATGCCGATGATCTCGGCCATCTTACGGGCCAGCGGCTCGTATTCATCCGGCGTGCAGGTGCGGTCCAAGGGGATCAGCACCCGAAGGCGCGGCGCGTCCGGCCGATGCTTTCGGGTTGAGTAAATGCAGTAGCCACAGCCCAGGGCCTCCACACGGGCGCATACGGCGTCCGTAGAGCCGTTGGGTATGTTGTCCAGGTCCAGCGTGATGACGTCTCTCCCGGTCACGGAGGATGCCTTGCGGCGGGGGCCATTGAGCGTACCGGCCACATAGCCGCCCACGTCCTTCAGCTGGTCCTGCTGGCCCTTTGTCATGGCCAGGTATTCGGCCACGGTCTCAGTGCTCCGCTGCGGCACCCGGAGGCGTTCCCAGAGCTCGGAGATTAAAAGCACCTGGGGGCGCCAGTCGGTAGAGTTCCGGCTGGCGCCCACGGTGATCGTTATTTTGCGATCATTGGTCATATAATATCCTCCGTGGAGGCGAAGTATTGGCTGGAGTAGATGCCGGGCTGGCGGATCTCCATGCGGATGATGTAGCTCCTGCCCCATATCCCAGGGGCGCGCACTGTGCTCAGGAGGACCTGCGCCCCTCGGTACTCCAGCTCTAGCGTAATCTCGATTCCACGGGCCTGGGCCTCGCTGAGGCGGCCCAGGTCCTTCTTGGAAATTATTGGGCGAACGTCGATCATCGGTCAAGCCCCCGGGCTACGTATTGGCCGTAGGTGAGGCCCATAGCGTGGGCGGCGGCAGCCACTTCAGAGAGCGGCGTCACCTTTTTCTTGCGCTTCTTGGTGTGATAATCGGCACCGTGGTAATGCGGGTGCCGGCGACATCTGCGGCACATACCGCTCGGGTCTGCCTTGTAGCCCTTGTAGATTTCCCCACAGACTACGCAGACATATTCTCGGTCCATGTGTATCACCTCCGTAAATACTGACGCGCTGGCTGGCTACGCATGAATAGGGGCGAAAGAAAACGCAGGTACTTGTGCGCCCGGTCCATACCGCGGTGGATTCCACGGCTTACCGTGGACTTGTTGACGCCATACATCGCGGCAATTTGGGCCACCGACCAGCGGTCAATGAAGTACCGCTGTATGTAGAGCTGCTGGGTCGCGGTGCAGCACTCCTCCAGCACCAGCGGCAGGACATGCCGCAGCCTGTCCAGGTCGGCCAGATTGTCGGCCCCGTCAGATCGGACCCAGAGCTCAAACGCGGCTCGGTCAAGTGTGGCATCAGTTGCGGCCATCCTGCCCTCTTTTCAGTGCGGCCTCAGCGGCTTCACGGGTTTTGTACATTTCGCGGGTAAATAGGTCAAGATCCATTTCAATGGCCGCACACTGAACGTAGCCCCCGTGCATTCTCATGTAATCGACGACTTCACGTTTATTCCTAATTGAGAAGCCACATACAATGATTTCCCAGACCTTACCGCAGAATATCTCAAACATATGGCCCCCGGTCTTACACGGCAGCACTACGCACCGCCCCTCCTGGTCAGCTTCCACCAGCTCCCGCAGACGATCCAGAGGGATGCCGCCCACCAGCTTCATCCTGGCCGCCACATCCTCCCGCATGGTCATGCGCTGGTTCACCAGCACGGACAGCTGGTCCAGGTCGTAGTCGTCGCCTAGGATGTCCTCGATAGATGAAAGCCTTTCGTGGCACAGGGCCCAGCTGAATTGCCTTCCGGTTGGGTCATGTACCGGCTTAATTGTCAACCTTTTCACGATCATTCACCGTCCATCCTGGCCCCACACATATGGCAGTAGGGGGTTTTGGGGGACCCGCACAGTTGCGCTCCACATTCGGAGCATCTGAATACATGCCAGCAATGTCCGCGGCCGTCTATTTGCCAACTGCTGTCCCCGTCCCAGCCCGCATCTAACCACTTGCCACTTTTCTCTACGGGGCTTTTAGTCGCGTTGTTTCGCTCCATCTTTTCGCGGATAGCCTCCACAATGAAGTCCTCATTGAGCACATAGGTGTTGTGGATGCCGTGTTCTGTGAGAATCTGTTTCACGGCGCCGAACAGCAACTTATCGGTGTTTTTGGCCACCTGGACTGTGCTCTCCGCCATCATGCGGTATAGGCTGTCCTTAAACTCCCGGGTCATATGCTCGTCCTCCACCAGCATCACGGGGTAATACGGAGGAGCCGTCAGGTTTTCTTCGAAGCTCATAACTACACCTCCAGGTCCTCAAAGAACACCGGCCCCCACTGGGTCAGCGGATTCTTGGCCAGGTTCGCCGCCTGCTGCATCTGAGGGTGCGCCGCCTGCTGCATCTGAGGGTGCGCCGCCTTGTCACACCGGAGGCGGAGGAAGTGCCGCCACTCGCGGATGTCGTAGGTCACGATGACCGCGGTTTTAAGACTCGACGGGAGCACGGAGCGCGCCTCTTCCGCGGTCGCCCCCAGTTCCAGCATCCGCATGTAGTGCCGCTCGGCGTCATCCATTGCGGCCATCCATTCCTGGTACTTCGCAAGGTCCCGCGGATTGTTCAGGTCATATTTGAACCCGCTGGCCAGGTCAATGACCGTGATTTCTCCATCAAACCGGTCCATGGAATAATTACAGTATCGGGTGCTCTCCTGGGAGTAGGCCCCGATCCGGTGCCGGACGATCTCATGGGACACGCCGCGGTCGCAGATAAAGCGGGCCGTCAGGCCGATGTGCTCCAGCACGGACTCGTGGCCCCGCTCGACGATACGACGGATGAAGTCCTCCGCCGAACCGTCGGTCATCTTGTCTCCGCTCTGGTAGCAGGTGCGGCCCGCGATCTCGATGGTTTTCAGCGCCGTCTCATAGGGCGGGGGATTGATAAGCTCAACGATAGGCTCAATGATTTTCATAGCTTTCAGACCTCCGATTTGCATTAGTTCGCGAGCTCAAAGTGGCGGCCTTTGGCGTCCATGACGCCCTTGTGGATTCTTCGACCGACGGCCGCCCTGGAGAGGCCAGTTTTCAGCGCGGCCTCTTTTAAGCTGTGGTATATCTCGGCCTGCCCGAGCCGATCATACACGATGACCGGTTTTTTCATGTGCCTGCTGGTCGATTTCCGCCCAATTTCGGCCTGCGTTCGGTAGGCCAAGTTTTGCAGTGTGCAATCCTGGCGAACTCCGTTTTTGGGCCCTACGCAGAGCCCATGCTTTTCAGCGTAGCCGCCGCAGAAGGTACGATCCAGGAGCCGAAAGACGCCGAGGTGCTTTTGCTTTCCGTCCAGGCCGCGGAGTAAGACCTCGGTTCTCCGGGGCGTGACCTGGCGGGATAAGGTGACCCATCGGCTCCACCGGTACTGCTGCACAACGCCCTCAGTGCTTATGCGGTACCGGTGGGCGTAGCCGGTAATCTCCGCCCACTTCTCAGTCATCGCCACCCTCTTCTTTCTGTTTTCCGCGGCCCATAAACGCCCGCATGAAAGAGTCCAGAATTACGATGGCCTCTGCGGTGGTTGCACCCGCTTGAAGGGCTGACCGATAAAGCGTTATCGACATCTCGGCCATCGCGCCTAGGGTGTCAATGAGGCCTTTTACATCGTCGCTCATTTACCGCGCCTCCAATTTCTCGATCAGCCGATGGAGATAGAACTCCGCCTTCTTGGCGTCCTCCAGCGGTTTTCCCTTCAAAGGGCAGCGCCAGATGTACTTGATGATCTGCCAGGCGAGTCCGGCCTGCACGGTGTCCTTGTAGCCAGTGGCCATGGACTCCAGCGCGTCGATGCACTCGATTCCGCCAGCGGTATAGTGCCCGGGGTGGTTCACGGGGTCAGATCCGTTGGCTTCCTTTTTGGCCAAGTGCTTCTGGGCCCAATCCATCGGGACCCACATCGACCCGTGCTCATTCGGGCCAGGGCACCCGGGGCATACGGTGTCGGCCCAGGAAAGATCCTGGTCGCGGTCGGCATAACGACCGCAGCTCTCACAGCTTCTGGGCATTAGATTGCCTCCTTTTCCATGCTGGCGATCCGGCGGCATACAGCTGCGCACTGGATGGCCTCACAGGCCAGCGCAATGGCGTGCTCTTTGGTGTCGCGAATCAAGTTGCTGTTCTTGTCGGAGTTCCGCTTGACCCTCGCCCACAGCTCCTCGATGTTTTCGCGTACCACAGTCATCTCGAAGTCGGCTTCGTCAACCTCTTCCTTCAGAATGGCCCACCCCTCGTGCGGGGAGTGTATGGGGCCGTGCGCATACGCGGCGGCCATGGCCTCGGCGCACACAAGCGCGTGGACCTGTTTTTCAACTACGTTCATGCCATCAGTCCTTCTTGAAAAATTCGTTGACCCAGCCGTCCGCGTTGAGCGGGAGTCCAGCGGCCCACTCGGGTACTCCGGCCATAAGGCTCTCCATGGCCTCCAGGTCCTGCCGCTCTGGCGGCGCGTCCACCACGATCTCGTCGTGGATGTGGAAAACCACAGGGTACCCGGCGGCCTCCAGGCGGGTGATTGCCTCGGAGAGACAGTCCCGGGCTACGGCTTGCACAACGTTCTCAGCCAGCTTGCCCCCGTAGGTTTCGATCCGCTCCCACTTCTTCGTGGTTTGGTTTTGTCCCATGTACGAGATACTGGGCCGCCCAAAGCGGTTCTGGGTGATCTCAGGCTTCGGATAGTAGAGCCGGCGCCCGCTCGGCAGCCCGATGACCATGAAATCCAGGTCATGGTCGGGGTCTAGGTTGCGGCTTACGACCAGCCCGTGCTGGAGGAAAGATGTGCGCCCTTCGACCACGGCGGCCTTGGCCGCGGCTTCTACCAGCCCCCACAGCTTCACGATGTTCGGGTTTGCCTTACGCCACAAGTCCACCAGCTCTTGCACCTCGGAGTCCGAGAGACTGTCGAGCTCATGGCCAGAGTCCATTGTCCTCATAGCGCCTACGCCGCCCTGGTAGCCCAGGGCCAAAGTGGCCACTTTGCCCTTTTGGCGGTAGGCGTATTCGGGGTTCCCCTTCTTTATTTTTTCGATGGGGATGTTGAACATTCTGCTTGCCGTGGCCTCATAGATTTTACCGGTGTCTCTGAAAACATCGAGCACCCAATCCTCGTCAGCCAGCCAAGCGATCACTCGGGCCTCGATGGCGCTGAAGTCGGCGTCCAGAAGCAGGTTGCCCGGGGAGGCCACGAAAGCTGTGCGGATAAGCTGCGAGAGCGTGTCGGGGACGGATCCGAAAATCCACTTCAGGCCATCCGTCTCTCCAGCCTTCACAAGGTCTCGGGCCATCGGGAGTAGGTCCCCGTGGATGTAGGTGCGCGGTAGGTTCTGGGGCTGTACGATCCGGCCGGCCCAGCGCCCGGTTCGGTTGGCCCCGTAGAACTGGAGTAGCCCACGGACCCGTCCGTCCTCGCATGTGGCCACGGACAGGCTGTCGTACTTCTTGTTGCTGGTCTTGCCCAGCTCCTGCCGTATTTCCAGCAGCCGACGCATTTTGTCTGGGAGTATGTCGGCTTTCAGCAGCTGAGACACGGTGCTCTTGCGGAGATCCGTCGGGGCGGCTTCCGTCTGCTCAGACAGCCACCCAATCAGCTGAGACACACTGTTGGGGTTCTCCAGCCCTGTGATGGCCTGGGCCTCCTGGATATAGCTCTGCCGCACCTGGGCGTCCATGGCCTGCGCAGAGGCCACCAGGGCTGTGTCTACGGCCACGCCGCGGGCGTTGATTGTCAGGTCGAGTTCCCACTGCTTCTGCACGTCATCGGGCACCGGGTAGGCGGACAAGCGACTCTCGATCTCCATTTCTGTCACCACGTCCTGGCCGTTGTAGGTCTTGAATAATTCCCACTTGGCAGGGTCGTGGTGGGGCAGGTTGCGGGTGCGTCCTCCGTTGGCCTTTGTAGGCTTGCAAGGCACGCAGAAGTAGCGGATAAGGGATTTACCCACGCCCATCTTTTGCTTGTCCTGGGGGAGCCCAAGGGCTTTTCCGCAGGCGTCTAGGCCGCCTGGGTAGCCAAGGTACATGCCGTGGAGCATGGTGCATCGCCACTGGGCTAAGTCGAGTGGCAAATTGAAGTGGCGGGACAGGCAGTACCACTCGAACGCAGCGTTGTAGGCGTGCTTTATTGTGTTATCATCAGTCAGCGCTGCAAATAGCCAGTCCGGCGCTCGGCCTCCAGTTTGCGTTAGGTCCAGCACCTCCACCGGCGCTCCGTCCAAACTGTACGCGAACAGTAATATTTGGAAAGCGGGGCTCTGCGCGTACTTATAGAGCCCCGCTTTTCCGATGTCCACGTCAGAGTAGGTCTCCAAATCGCAACTCAAATGATGGAGCATGATCTGTACCTCCCTAACTTTACTCGGGATATGGTGGTTGCCGACACGCCGAAACTGCGTGCTACGCTAGCTCCGGTTTCTCCGGCGTCCAGTCTGTGTTTTATCTCTCTCATATCTTGAAGCGAGAGTTTTCGCCATGAGCGATTTATACGAAAGACATCCAGGATATTATCGGTCCGGCTTCCGTAAGCCAAGTTTTCGACCCGATTATTCGCGGCATCCCCGTCCAGGTGACGCACTTCCTCGCCCTCACAAGGAGGTCCAAGGAAAGTACGCGCTACGAGGCTATGGACTGTTGATCCGTTGGCCCCGCGCCCGAGCATGACGTACAAATGCGGGTCCTTTTTTGTGGCCGCCGGGCGGAGGACGCGCCCCTTCAGCTTCCGCGTAAAGGGGCGGCCCCAGCGCCCAATCTGCGTAATTTCACGGTCTACGCTTCTGATACGTCCATAGGTACTTGCTTGATAGCGTCCTTCATATCCGGGGATGTCTTTCCAGACTTCGGCGCCCACGGCTTAACCCCAGGGGCTGGAGTTCGTGGGCCAGCCCACGTTACTGGGGTAACCGGCCGGTGCCGGGGTCTGGGGCACCTGGGGAGTCGCCGCAGGAGCTCCGAACATCTCCTCGGCGGTGGGAGCGGGGGTGCCCAAGGGCTCGCCGTCGCCCGTTTTCTGCACCGCGTTCAGGATGAACGACACGCCGGTGGCGCCGGCCATGGCGTAGGCACGCATGTAACCGGCGACGCGGCCGTAGCAGCCGGCGTACATCTGGGTGGGGTCGATGATGGGCTGGATCTGGCCATCGACGATCTGGGGCTTGTTCTTGCTCTTGGCCTTAATGACCCACATGCCCTTGCACTCGGGGCCGTAGGGCTGGCCGTTGGGCCGGGGGCCGTCGCCGTCACGCACGACGGGCTTGGACAGGATGATGGGTCCCGTGTAGCCCTTGACGCCGTCGTTGATGGCGGCCTGGATGGCCGCGTCCAGGGCGGCCTTGGTGGCCGTGTCGGTCTTAGGAATCAGCAGCGTCACGGAGTACTTGGGTTCGGTCTGGCCAGGGGCGGCCTCGGGCTGGAACAGGTGGGGGTAGCTAATGCGGCCGATGCCGGTGGTTACGTCTTTGTTGCTCATGTTGTCATGTCTCCTTCACAGTTCTTTTTCGATGTTGTAGATTACGCCGCGTATACCAGCGGCGAGGGTCGCTTTTGTAAATTTGCGGTTTTCGCAAAGGTCGCACAGGGACTCCAGCTCATCGACCCAGTCCTGCATCATACGGTGCAGATGCTCTAGGTCCGCTTCGTACGCCACGAGATCAGACTGTTCTTTTCGGTCCTCACGGTCAAGTTGGTGCTCGACCTACTCCGCTACGGCGTCGCCGCAGTAGTCCCGGATGATGGACGCCGGTGTGGTGCTGCCCAGCAGCGTGTGGCATTTGCCGTCTTTGGTGTAGATTGTCTCAGCCATCGGGTGTCACCTCTGCTATCTCTGCGTCGCTCGGACGTTCCAGTGGAATGTAGGACGGTGGGGTAATGGCGGCGCCGTTTACCCAAACGCACCACATCACGTCCATGAGTGGTGACCCTCCACCTCTAGTTTTGAACAGGAAGTCAGGCCTCCACGTTAGCGGAAAAATAGTGGTGGGTGGATGTGCCTTGAATAGCGGAAGCCGCTTCTTTGCGTGCCAATACTGCGATTTAAGTAGTAGAGCAAATGGTCTATCAAAGTATAGGCAACGCTCAATAAATTTATCGGCGATAGAGAACGGGGGATTTGTGATGATCCAATCGCACGGTTCATACGACGCTGAAAGAAAGTTCTTTCCCATTCGGATGTCGGTTGCCATAACTTCGTACCCGCATTTTTTAAAGACATTTGCCATGTGCCCCTCACCGCAAGCTGGCTCCCAGATTCTGGTCCCGGCAGGCAGGCCGAGTGCTTTCACTAGCGCGAGTGTTGCGTCTGGCGGAGTTGGGTAAAAATCGGACTTTGCCCTCCCATACGCGGAGTTTCCGCCTACCAGGCGGCTGGCGTCTAGGCTATTCACCCCTCAATCGCCTCCCCCAAACGCCGCAGCCGCCGGGTTGTACGGAGGCCGCTTGTCGCTCTCGGGTACCAGCGTGGGCTTGCCTGGGGTCTTGGACCACAGGCCATCGGCGGCTTCAGCAAATGCCTTTTTGCCCAGGGCCTTCTCCAGCCCAGCGACGGACACGGGCTTGCGTTCGTACAGCATGGCCTCGGCCACACCGCGGCTCTGGAGCTGTTCAAAAGCGGCGTCGCTTCCGCCGTTCCACTCCCGGCCGCCCCGGCCCTCTACGGCTTTCCAGCCGGCGATGGGCCGACCGTCCAGGGTGGCCTTTAGAGCGTAGGCCTCCAGGTCCTTCAGCCATGTAGCCACGTCTTTGCCGCGGGTGAGGATGTCGCCGATCTCATGGTCAGTTAAAAGCTGGGCGCGCCCTCCTTCGTGGTTAGGGTCAAAGTAGTCTCGGTCGTCGTCTACACCGGCAGGGCATGCGCCCAGCATGGGCTCTACGTCGAACATGGCCTTGGCCCGCTCGGTACAGGTAGCTTTGGCCTTGCAGAACTGGCACCATTCGCCGGAATGAAATTCCTGTGTGCCGTGCCAAGCGTGGTATGCTGCTGGGGCGATGGCTCCCTCGGCAAAGAGCGTCAGCTCTTGAATGTCCATTTCCCACTCCCGCACGCCGCCGGCGTTGGGCTGGACGATGGACATATGTACCGTGTGGATGCTGTCACCGAAGATGGGCCGGAAGTAGTTCAGGGCGCCCCAGGCGTAGAGCATCATCTGCGGGTTGTTCTCGGCTTTCACAAGAACACCGGAGCCGTTCTTGTAGTCCACCACGTCGATCATGCCGGACCCGATCATGATGCAGTCTGCGGTGCCGAAGCCCTCGGGCACGATGTCGGAGAAGTCCACCTGGACCTCCAGGGCCACCGTGGGGGCCGTGGGATAGCTCATGGCCCGGGCTTTCAGGTGCTCCAGGTACTCGTCGGTGGCCCCGTCCATGGACTTGTCGTAGTGCTCCGAGGCCTTCAGCTTCTTCAGCTTGGCGTTGAAGCTGCGCTTGGGCAGCTCCTCCACAAAATACTGCCGGGCCTTCAGCTCTGCGATCTCATGGGCCAGACGACCGGCCTCCGCGTAGGGGCTCACCGAGTCGGGCATGTTCTCTGTCAAACGGGCCGACCCGGGGCAATTAAGCCACCGGTGGGCCGAGCTAGCGCCCAAAAGGGCGTGTTTCTCAGGTGGCATTGTCTGATTCCTCCTTCCATTCTCTTACTTGGAACGCGTCTCCCAGTTGCTCAATGTCCGGGAAGTTATAGCAGGCGGTCTTGATGGCGTACTTGTCGATCTCGGTGGCCCGGTATCGCGCGATACGGGCCCCGAGCTTATCCAGGGCTATGTGTCCGCAGACCATGCCGTCATACATAGAAAGCACGTCCAGAGGCTCGGAGGTGATTCTGGGGCAGTACGAGAGGATGTGGGCGATCACATCCACCGTCCAGCCGTTCCCCAGCATCTTGTACGCCTGGGTATCGGACACCGGGAAAACGTAGCTGTCCGGCACGGTCTGGAGGCGCTTACACTCGGCCACAGTCAGCTTGCGGATAATATAGCACCCATCTGCAAGTTTTATTGGGTACTGCTTCCCGTTTATGGTAATTTGCCCGTTTTCTACGTGATAAACCGGTCTGTCCAGCGTTCCGCAATACTCATAGAAAGCGCAACTAGTAGTAAGACAGTTAGATTTATCGGACATTCGTCGGCCTCTTCTGGTCTTACTGTTAGGCTGGGCCAGGTCCACGCACTCCCCCGGGCCTATGACAGTGTGCCCTAGTTTAGTCGCCTCTGGTACGGCCCACGGAGCGGCGTAAATACCAGTTTTCGCGCCCACACCGCCCCCTTGCCCGCACAGGGTTACCGACTTCCCGTCAGGAGAGTACACACGGTATTGTCGGCTATCAAAGTTCTCATTATTGACGTGGCTTTCGATAGTCCCAATTCTTACAGGTTCCGCATAAAGCCTTGTCGCCGGGCTGCTTGTGTCGCTGTTGCCCCCAGTTACTGACGCGCAAATAGAGCACGCTTTTCCGTCTACGGAATAAATCCTTTTTGACTGCGATTGTACAATCTCCCCCTTTCCGGTTGGGTAGGACCCAACGCGCGCGGGGGACGCGATAAAGCGGTTTTGATGCCCCGTCGTAAGGCTCGCTGATTTACCGTCGTTTCGGGCCTCAAACTGGGACACGTACCCGCGGCCTCTCCAGGATACAGACACGGGCTCAGCGGCTCCGTTAAAGCTAAATTTACCCGGCTCTTTAATCGTTTTGATAACGCTGCTTTCTCCCCCGTGAGGACCGTGAGCCGCCCTCAGCGTGTACCCCTTCTCTCTCCAGGCGGCTCCAGTTTCCAGGATGTCGCGGAGCAGGACCCCACGGTCCTCCGGCTGTTGTACGCTCGGGATATTGGTCCAGTAAAGCCTCTGACGGTTCTGGGCTGATACCAGGGCGGAGTTGATGCAGATAGGCTCAACGCCCAGCCGCCTGGTGATTTCCTCTCGGATAGCCTTTGACATGGACTTGTTGTTCTCGTAGAGGAAAAAGTCTGGCTTGAACTTGTCCAGAGCAATCAGATAGTTCTCGAACAGATCCCAGCCGACGCCGCTCGGTTCAGTCTCCCGGTTCTTTGTTTGAGCGATGCTCCAGTGGGTGCAGGGGGAGCCCCCCAATAGTAGCCGCATATCAGATCTTCGCCCCCAGGGCCCGCATCTCAGTGGCGAACGGCCCGATCTGCTCGGCAGACAGGTGGAGCGCATCGGGCACACCATACTTCTGGAGCAGGGCGTTCAGCGGACCCATCATCTCGCGGTGGTCACGAATGAGCTCCGCGCCGGCCTTGGCCACCATATCGGGGGTGATCTGAGGGGCCGGAGCCGTAGGCACAGCAGTCGGAACGGGCGCGGTAGGAACAGGGGCGGGAGCGGGCGAAGGGGCCGGGGTTACAGACGCCGTGGTCTGCACCGGAGTGGCGGAG
>NZ_NFGZ01000020.1 GCF_002159175.1 Flavonifractor sp. An92
CCCCCGGGGGGGGGGGGGCCGCCCCCTGATTTTTTCACGAGAGGATGAGTGCCATGTCCGCCAAACCATCCAAGTCCTCTGTGCCCGATGTCCCCACCCTCCGGGACGCACTGACGCCCCGCCGCCTGCTGGGTCTGGTGGTGGGTGCGGTGCTGCTGCTTTTGCTGGTGGCGGGGGCGATGCTCCTCCGCCCGGCGGAGCGGGAGCTCACCGCCGCCCAGAAGCGGCAGTTTGCCACGGCAAAGGTCACCGACGTGCTCTATGACGACGCCGTCAGCGCCGACTGGAGCGAGGGCCTGCGCCTGGGCACCCAGCTTCTGGAGGTGGAGGTCCTCAGCGGCCCCTGGAAGGGGTCGGTGCTGGAGACCTACAACTACCTCACCGCCTACGCCAATGTGGACTGCTCGGTGGGCACCCGGATCATCGTGCGCCTGGAGGAGGGGGACAACGGCGAACCCTACGTGGTGTCGGTGCCCAACTACGACCGTGGCACCATCCTCTTCGGGATGCTGGCGGTATTCGCCCTGATCCTGGTGGCCATCGGCGGAAAAAAGGGCCTGATGGCCCTGTTGGGACTAGTTTACACCCTGGCGGGCGTCTGGTTCCTCCTCATCCCCATGATCTTGAAGGGGCTCCCCTCCATCCCCTCCGCCATTGCCGTGGCGGCCCTCACCGCCGTGGCCTCGCTGCTGATGCTCACCGGCTTCTCCCGCAAAACCCTGTGCGCCGCCCTGGGCTGTGTGTGCGGCGTGGCGGCGGCGGGGCTCTTCGCCTGGGCAGTGGGGCAGATCACCCCCATCAGCGGCTTCAATATGAGCGAGGCAGAGGAGCTGGTGCTGCGGGCCTACGACTCTGACCTGGAGATCCGGGGCCTGCTGGTCAGCGGCATCCTCATCGCCGCCCTGGGCGCAGTGATGGACGTGGCCATGTCCATCTCCTCGGCCTGCTGGGAGCTGCGGGAGGTGGACCCCACTCTCTCCGCCGGGCGGCTCTTCCGCTCGGGGCTGAACATCGGCCGGGACGCCATGGGCACCATGGCCAACACCCTGATCCTGGCCTTTGCCGGTGCGTCGCTGAACATGCTCATCCTCTTCCAGGTCTACGGCTACCCCCTCATCCAGATCCTCAACAGCGACGGCATGGCGGTGGAGCTCATCCAGAGCGTGGCCGGTTCGGTGGGCATCCTGCTCACGGTGCCTCTGGTGGCCCTCTTCTGCGCCCGGCTGATGCCCCCGCGCCGGAGCTGACGGCCACTTGTTCCCGGGCTGCCGCGGGTGTATCATAGCCTTATCAAGCCCCTCGGGGCCTTACAAGAAGGAGGACGGCGCGATGAACTTCACTTTGGATTCCATACAGCAATTCATCCTTCAGGAGCTCTTATCCCCCGACAACACCCTGGAGGTCCTGGACGCCCCGGCCTTTGCCGCCGACCCCCTGGTGGGCTGCGCCGCCGGAGACGATCCCCTCTTTGCCCAGTTCCGCTCCGACATCACCCCGGAGTATCTCCTGCCCCAGGACTGGATGGCCAAGGCCGGAGTGGAGGCCGCGCCCGGCGAGCTCCGCGTGGTGAGCTGGGTCCTCCCCCAGACCGCCGAGACCAAGGCCGCCCAGCGGGAGCAGAGCCGTTACCCCGCCAAGCCCTGGTCGGCCAACCGAGCCTTCGGACAGGCCTTTCAGAACCGGATGGCGGGGCGGCTGGTGGAGTGGCTCAATCAGCAGGGCATCCCCGCCGTGTGCCCCGCCATCCATCCGGATTTCCGTCAGGTGACCTCTCCCCGGTTCGGTTTCGCCTCCAACTGGAGCGAGCGCCACACCGCCTACACCTGCGGCCTGGGCACCTTTGGCCTGTGCGACGGGCTCATCACTGCCCGGGGCAAGGCAGTGCGCCTGGGCTCGGTCATCGTGAAGGCCTCCCTGACCCCCACCCCCCGGCCCTATGACCACTACCGGGCCTACTGCCTCTATGACCAGGGTTGCCGGGCCTGCATCCAGCGCTGCCCCGCCGGGGCCATCACCGCCGAGGGCCACGACAAGCCCAAGTGCAGCGCCTACTGCAAGCAGATCTTTCAGGACAAGCGGGGCGAATTCGGTTTTGACGGGGTGTACGGCTGCGGCCTGTGCCAGAGCCGGGTGCCCTGCGCCGACGGTATCCCCCGCCGCGCCGCGGATGTCTCCGGAGGTGCCGTATGAGCCGCTCCCGCCTGATTGGGACCCTGCTGGGCCTGGCTGTGGTGCTGGCGGTGGCGGCTGCGGCTGTCTGGGCCGTGAGCCGGGCCGCCTCCACCCTCTTTCCCGTCGCATCCACCCCCGCCCCGTCTGCCCCCATCACGCTGGTAGAGCCCACGCCCGAGCCCACTGCGGATGACGCGGACCAGCTGCGGGCCCGGGCGGAGGAGATCCTGTCCGGCATGACTCTCCATGAAAAGGTGTGCCAGCTCTTCATCGTCTACCCCGAGGCCATCACCGGCGTGTCCCGGGTGACCGCCGCCGGGGAGACCACCCGGAAGGCCCTGGATGAGTACCCGGTGGGCGGCTTCCTCTACGACCGGAAGAACATGGTCAGCAAAGAGCAGCTCACCGACATGCTCACCACGGTCCAGACCTATTCCGAGATTCCCCTCATCCTCACCTGCGACGAGGAAGGCGGGCGGGTCAACCGCCTCATGTCCACCGTGGGCACCACCTGGGTGGGGCCCATGCTGGACTACAAGGACCAGGGAACTGACGTGGCCTTTGAAAACGCCCGCACCATCGCCGCTGACCTGGTGTCCTGCGGCTTCAACACCGATCTGGCCCCGGTGGCCGACGTGTGGTCCAACCCGGAAAACACCGTCATCGGCGACCGGGCGTACAGCGACGACTTCCAGCAGGCCGCCGAGCTGGTGGCCGCCGCGGTGGACGGCTTCCATGACGGCGGCGTGGCCACCGCGATCAAGCACTTCCCCGGCCACGGCGACACCTCCGCCGACTCCCACGAGGGGGCAGTGTATGTGGAACGCACTTTGGAAGAGCTGCGGCAGGAGGAGCTGGTCCCCTTCCAGGCCGGCATCGACGCGGGGACCGATATGGTGATGGTGGGTCACCTCATCGTTTCCGACGTGGACGACCAGCCCGCCCCCTTCTCCTATGCCATCGTGACGGAGCTGCTGCGGGAAGAGATGGGCTTTGACGGGGTGGTCATCACCGACGGGCTCCAGATGAAGGCCATGACCGACGCCTACTCCAGCGCCGAGATCGCCCTCAAGGCGGTAAAGGCGGGGGTAGACCTGCTCCTGTGCCCGGAGGATTTACACAGCGCCGTGGCCGCCCTAGAAGGGGCGGTGGAGGACGGGACCCTCCCGGCAGAGCGCCTGGACGAAAGTGTGCTGCGTATCCTGACCTTAAAGCTGGAGCGAGGCCTTTTTGACTGAGCTTTGTATTCTTCTTGCTGCCGCGATTTGCCCGGATTGTTATAAATTGCGGGTATGAGCCCCGTTTCAGCCCATTTTATCATCAGTTTTACGGAAGAATCTGGCTTGCAGGCCGTACCTATCCGCATTATAATGAGCATGTGGCCGGTGGAGAGACATCTGGCCGCACCCACATCAAATGCAGTCGGCCGGTCCATGCGGCCGTGAAGGAGGTTTCTCTCATGTTTTTTGGCAAGAAGAAGAACGTGGCTCCCGTGGAGCCCCAGCTGGTTGCCCCGATGACCGGCGAATATATCAACATCGCTCAGGTGCCCGATCCTGTGTTCTCCAAGAAGGTGCTGGGTGACGGTGTGGCCGTCATGCCCACCGAGGGTCTGGTGGTGGCTCCCATCAGCGGCAAGATCATCAGCATTGCCGACACCAAGCACGCCTTCGGCCTCCAGGCCGACGGCCTGGACATCCTCATCCACATCGGCCTGAACACCGTGGAGCTGGCCGGTGACGGCTTCGAGCCCCTGGTGAAGGTGGGCCAGACCGTGAGCGTGGGCGACCCCATCTGCCGGGTGGATCTGAACCTGATCCGCAGCCAGGGCTACGCTCTGTACACCCCCGTGGTCATCACCAACATCGACGCGGTAAAGGAGCTGACCACCCACACCGGCAGCGGCACTGCCGGCCAGACCGTGGTGCTGGAGTACACGAAGTAATCCTTCCACAAGCAACCAAAAAACCGGGCGCTGCATATGCAGCGCCCGGTTTTTTCGGGTTAGCCCAGCACTTTCTGGAAGGGGACCTGCTCCTCCAGCGCCTGAGTCAGGCGGGCCATTTCGGAGAGATCCCCCAGAAGAATGACGCCGCACAGGCGATTATTGAGGAAATAATACTTTTTGTATTGCTTTTTGCCGGCATCCTGGAACTCCACCGACTTGTAGAGCAGGTTGGGGTTCTTGCCGTTGTCGCCGGCGGAGAAGAGGGCGGTGTTCATGCCGTGGAAGGTGAGGGCGGCGGACACGCCGGCGTAGGTCACCTCGTCCCCGGCGGCACAGGCGCCGGCCACGCGGCCCTCCTCAGCGGCCTGGGGCCAGATGGCGTAGTTGACACCCTTGAACTGGGCGCAGTCGCCGCAGGCATACACGCCGGGCAGGTTGGTCTCCATCTTCTCGTTGACCACCACGGCCCGGTCCACCTCCAGGCCCATCTCCTTGGCCAGGGCCACGTTGGCGCGCACGCCGGCGGAGATGATGACCAGCTCGGCGGGGAACACGGTGCCGTCGGCCAGGCGCACGCCGGTGACGGCGTCCTCGCCCTCGATGGCGGCGATCTGGGCGGCGGTGTGGATGGCGATGCCCTGCTCCTCGCTGACGCGGCGGAGGAGGGCGGCGGCGTTCTCATCCAGCTGGCGGCCCATGAGGACGGGGGCGGCCTCCAGCACGGTGACCTCCAGTCCGCCCTTCTTCAGCTCCCAGGCAGCCTCCAGTCCCAGGACGCCGCCGCCGATGACCACGGCGTGCTTGGCCGTCTCCATGAGGGCCATCACCTTGTGGGCGTCGCTCAGGCGGCGGATGGCCACCACCTGCTCCTTGTCGCTGCCCGGGATGGGGGGCACGAAGCACTCGCTGCCCAGGGCGTAGATGAGGCGGGTGAAGTGGAGCTTGGTGCCGTCGTCCAGCACGGCCTCCTTGGCGGCCGCATCCACCGACACGACCTTGTGGCCCAGCACCTCGCAGATGTTCTGCTCCTGGTACCAGCTGGCGGGCTCGATGGCGATCTGCTCGGCGGTGAGGCCGGCCAGGATGGACTTGGTGAGCATGGGACGGTTGTAGGCGCTCACCGGCTCGTCAGAGACGATGGTAATGGCGCCGGTCTTATCCCGCTCGCGAATGGCCTTGGCGGCGTTGAAGCCCGCCGCGCCGTTACCCAGGATCAGGTAGAACTCCTTGCTGTCGTTGCGGTAGCCGGTGTCCTCCACCTCCACGGGGACGAAGTTCTCCTTGCCCACGCCGCACACGGGGCAGATCTCCAGGGAGGAGTCGAAGATCTCGCCGCACACCAGGCACTTGACCAGAGAGCGGGTGCCGGGGGCCTTGGGCTTCACCGGCTCCTTGTTCTGCACCAGGCAGCCGAACTGATAGCCCCACTCATAGGCCCCCACCAGGTCGGCCTCGCTGGGCTTGAAGCGGACCCGGTAGCCGTCCACCACCTTCATGCGCAGCTGCTTGAGGCGCTGGGTGATGTTGGGCACGCCCTCGCCGCTCCAGCCGTAGCTGCCGAAGGCGCCGGCGTGTTTGCCGCCGTGGGTACCGGCGAACATGGAGGTAGTCAGGTCCCAGATGGGCTTCAGGGCCTCGCCCACGATGGTGGGGGTGCCCAGCAGGATGCCGTCGGCAAAGAGGACCTCCTCATTGACCTTGGCCGGGTCGGCGGTGACCAGGTCGTAGGAGCGCACATCCACCTCGCCGCTGTCGGCCACGCCCTGGGCGATCTTCTCGGCCAGCATGCCGGTGTAGCCGTAGGCGCTCACATAGGGGATGATGACCGTCTTGCGGGGGTTGGGGTTGACGACGGTGGACCACTTCTCATAGGTGTCCAGCATCCAGGGGATGTCCTGATCCAGCACGGGGCCGTGGCCGGGGCAGATCATAGTGAGATCCAGGGCCCGCACCTTGGGCAGAGCCTTGAGCATGAAGGGCTTGAAGGGCCCAATGATGCAGTCGAAGTAGTAGCGCAGGGCCTTCTCATAGTCGGCCCGGTTCTCCACCTTGCTCAGCAGCACCCCCTCGTGGGCGTAGTGGGAGCCGAAGGAGTCACAGGTCACCAGGATCTGCTCCTCCTCAATAAAGGTGTACATAGTGTCGGGCCAGTGCAGGTTGGGCACCACCAGGAAGCGCAGGGTCTTGTCCCCGATGGTCATGCGCTGGCCGTCCTTGATGGGCATGCTGACAAAGTCCCGGTTGACGATCTCCTTCAGGAAACCGGCGGCACAGCCGGTGGAGAGTATCTTCATCCGTGGGCTCAGGTCCAGCAGCTTCTCGATGCTGCCGGCGTGGTCGGGCTCGGTGTGGCTGACCACCAGATAGTCGATGGCGGTGACGTCCACCAGCTCTTTGAGCTTGTCCAGGTAGTCGTCAAAAAACTTGGCCTTGGCCGTCTCGAACAGGACGGTCTTGTCCCCGGCCCGGAGCACATAGGAATTGTAGGTGGTGCCGAACTCGGTCTCCATGATGATATCAAAGACCCGCAGGTCGTAATCCTGGATGCCGGTCCAGTAGAATCCCTCACGCAATTTCAAGGTTTTCACGGTTGGCATTGCCTCCTTTTAAATCAAATGAAATCCACACATCCTTCCGCCCCCGGTGGGGCCGCGGGGACGTGATAGGTTATTATACCACGTCTCATGGGCCTGTGTCACGGTCTGCTGGAGCCGTCAAAAAACTTGGTCAATTTTTGTGCAATTATTCCTGCATTTGCAGTTGAAACTTTCATTTGCAAGTGCTATGATAGGCACCGTGACAGAGAACTTGCATTTTAACGCCGGCGCGGCGGTCCCGCTCCGAGCTTTATGGAGTTTATGGAGGTAAGCATCATGAGCGATCCCACGGTCCTGAACCAGAAGAGCGGCGAGTTCCGCTCGGAGCACGATTCCATCGGCGAGCGTGCCATTCCCAAGGACGCCTACTACGGCGTTCAGTCCCTGCGCGCGGCGGAAAACTTTCACATCACCGGCCTGACCATGCACCCGGAGATCATCAACTCCATCGCGGAGATCAAGAAGGCCTCCGCCATCACCAACCACGAGATCGGCCTGCTGGACAAGAAGGTGGCCGACGCCATCGTGAAGGCCTGTGACGAGATCGTGGAGGGCAAGCTCCACGACGCCTTCATCGTGGACCCCATCCAGGGCGGCGCCGGCACCAGCCTGAACATGAACGCCAACGAGGTCATTGCCAACCGCGCCATTGAGCTGCTGGGCGGCCAGAAGGGCGACTACTCCCTGGTGAACCCCAACGACCACGTCAACTGCGGCCAGTCCACCAACGACGTGTTCCCCTCCGCCGGCAAGATGGCCGTGCTGAAGCTCCTCATCAAGGCCCAGATCCAGCTGGAGCGCCTGTACAAGGAGCTGGTCAAGAAGGCCGAGGAGTTTGACGACGTGCTGAAGATGGGCCGCACCCAGCTGCAGGACGCGGTGCCCATCCGCCTGGGCCAGGAGTTCCGGGCCTATAGCGAGGCCATCCGCCGGGATGTGGCCCGCATCGAGCACGCTCAGGACGAGATGCGCTGCCTGAACATGGGCGGCACCGCCGTGGGCACCGGCATCAACGCCGACGAGATGTACCTCCACCGCATCGTGCCCAACCTGTCCAAGGTGTCCGGCCTGCGGCTGATCCAGGCCTTTGACCTCATCGACGCCACCCAGAACCTGGACGGCTTCGTGGCCGTGTCCGGCGCGGTCAAGACCTGCGCGGTGAACCTGTCCAAGATGTGCAACGACCTGCGCCTCATGTCCTCCGGTCCCCGCTGCGGCTTCGGCGAGATCAACCTGCCCGCCCGCCAGAATGGCTCCTCCATCATGCCCGGCAAGGTCAACCCCGTCATCCCCGAGGTGGTCAACCAGGTGGCCTTCAACATCATGGGCAACGACCTGACCGTCACCATGGCCGCCGAGGCCGGCCAGCTGGAGCTCAACGCCTTTGAGCCTATCATCTTCTGGAACCTGACCCACGCCGTGGAGTTCCTGACCTACGCCGTGAACACCCTCACCGACCACTGCATCGTGGGCATCACCGCCAACCGCGAGCGCTGCAAGTCCATGGTGGAGAACAGCGTGGGCATCATCACCGCCCTGTGCCCCCATGTGGGCTACGAGACCGCGGCCAAGGTGGCCAAGCGCGCCATTGCCACCGGCGAGAGCGTGCGCAGCCTGATCCTGTCCGAGGGTCTGCTGGACGAGGAGAGCCTGAACAAGATCCTCGATCCCTACTCCATGACCGAGCCCGGCATCTCCGCCAAGGAGCTGCTGAAGTAATTCCCCCCAAGATCAAAAAAACCCGGCCCCCGGAGCAGTGCTCCGGGGGCCGGGTTTTACTGTTGTTTAGTCCTGGCAGAGAACGCTCTTGCCGCGCTTGAGGTAGCGGCCGTCGCCCTTCTTGCCCACGAACTGGTTGTCCTTGACCACAACCTGGCCGTGGGAGAGGACCATGTCAATGGCGCCCTGGAGCTCCAGGCCCTCGTAGCAGGTGTAGTCCACCGCGCCGTGCATGTCGGCGTGGGTGAGCACGTGCTTGCGGTCGGGGTCCAGAATGACCACATCGGCGTCGGCGCCGGGCTGCAGGTTACCCTTGCGGGGGTAGAGGCCGTACATGCGGCTGGGCTCGGCGCACAGCAGGCGCACCAGGTCGCAGATGGACAGACGGCCCTTGGCCACGCCCTCGGAGTACATCACCGGCAGGCGCTCCTCCACACCGGGGGCGCCGTTGGGGCAGGCGGTGAAATCGCCCACGCCGAACTGCTTCTCCTTCTTGAAGTTGAACGGGCAGTGGTCGGTGGCCACGGTGTCGATGACGCCGTCCTGCAGGCCTTTCCACAGGGCCTCGCAGTCCTTCTCGGTGCGCAGCGGGGGGGACATAATGGCCTTCAGGCCCTCCTGGGGGTCCTTGTAGGCGTCCTCGGTGAGGACCAGGTACTGTGTGCAGGTCTCCACGCCCACGTTCTTCTGTCCGTGCTTCTTGGCGCGGCGGATCTCATCCAGGCCGGCGGCGGTGGACAGGTGAACGATATAGAGGGGGGCGTCTCCAGCCATGGCGGCGATCTGGAGCATACGGCCCACAGCCTCGGCCTCGCAGCGGGCGGGGCGGCTCTTGGCGTGGTAGATGGGGTCGGTGCAGCCCTGGGACTTGTAGTAAGCCCGCAGGTAGTTGACCACACCGTCGTTCTCACAGTGGATGGGGATGACGACGCCGTCCTTTTTGGCCTGCTGGAAGAGCTGGAACATGTCGGCGTCGGAGAGCTTGAAGTCGTAGGTCAGGTAGGCCTTGAAGCTGGTGATGCCCTCCTTCTCGGCGATCTCCCCCATCTCCTTCAGGATCTTCTCGTCCACATGCTGCAGCACGCCGTGGAAGCCGTAGTCGATGACGGCCTTGCCGTCGGCCAGGCGGTGATACTCCTCCACCTGATGCCACAGGCTGCACCCCTTGGGGCCGAAGGCCATGTGGTCCACAATGGTGGTGGTGCCGCCGCAGGCCGCGGCCACGGTGCCGGTGTAGAAGTCGTCTACCGCCCGGTGGGCGCCGGCCTGGAGATCCATATGGGTGTGTACATCCACCGCGCCGGGCAGGACATACTTGCCCGCGGCGTCGATGACCTCCGCGCCGTCGGCGCACAGATCGGCGCCCAGGGCCTTGATGACGCCGTCCTCGATGAGCAGGTCGCCGCGGAAGGTCTCAGACTCGGTGACGATGGTACCGTTTTTGATGATGGTGCGCATAGGGAACCTCCTTTTCCAATGTGTGGAACAGTCTGGTATTCAATTTGGTCTTAGCGGCCCTGGCGCTTGCACAGGGCGCTGTAGATCACGAAGGCAAAGATGCAGCCCAGCAGGTAGGAGCTATCGTAGATCCAGCTGAGCACGGGGATGAACTGGCAGACGAAGATGAACACGAACAGGGCGAACATGGTCACCAGAGCCAGCACGTTCCAGCCGCCCTGGTAGTAGTAGGCGCCGCCGTCCTGGTAGTAGAGGTCGGCCAGCTGCAGGCGGTTGCGGTACTGGCTCCACAGGGCAGCCAGGCACACGCCGGTGATGGGGCCGAGGAACACAGCCAGAGTGCCGTTGAGGGTGTAGACATAGCTCTCGGGGTTCTCAACCAGCTTCCAGGGCAGGAAGCAGATGGACAGCACGGTGGCCACGACCACGGCCTTCTTGTAGTTGAGGACCTTGCCGAACAGGGAGGAGAACACCACGGAGGCGGCGGCCAGGTTGCAGGCCACGTTGGTGGTCAGGGTAGCCAGGATGATGAACAGGGAGAACAGGATCACGACGAAGGGGCTGTCGAAGTGGGAGACCAGGATGCTGGGGTCCCAGAAAGCCTCGCCGAAGGCCAGCTCGGAGCCGGAGGTGCCGCAGATGCCCACAAAGACGATGAAGGCGGTCATGATGGGCGCGCCGATCAGCTGGCCCTTGACCTGGGCGCTCTCGCTGGTGGCGTGGCGGGTGTAGTCGGAGAAGTTGAGAGCGATGGTGGCGTCAAAGGCAATCATGGAGGTCAGGGAGGGGAAGAACTGAGACCAGAAGCTCTCGCCGTTGCCGCCGGCCACCTGGGTGGTGAAGAGGTTGCCCACGCCGCCCTTGGAGATGGCCAGCCAGAAGCCCCAGGCGATGACCACGCCGCTGAGGATGATGAGCACGGGAGCCGCAAAGTCCTCCAGGAAGCGGATGGCGCGGCTGCCGTGGTAGCCGATGTAGAAGTTGATAAGGACGAACAGGCCGAAGCTGATGAAGCTGTGGAAGGACAGGGCGGTGTAGCCGGGGATGATCACCGCGATGATGGCGTCCAGGGCGGTGCCGCCGATCCAGTTCTGGATACCGAACCACAGGCAGCCCATGAAGGCACGGATGATGGTGGGTATGGCTGTGCCCTTGGGTCCAAAGACCATCTTGGACAGCACGGGGAAGCTGGCGCCGTAGCGGGAGCCGAACTTACCCAGCAGGATGGAGGGGATGAGGACCAGGGTGTGGCCCAGCACGCAGATGAACAGGGCCTGATACCAGGTCAGACCGGCGGAGAGCAGAGCGCTGGCCATCATGTACACGGGGATGGACACCAGGATGCCGGTCCAGAGGGTGATGAAGTTCTTGGTGGACCACTCACGCCCGGACAGGGGGATGGGCGCGGTGTCCTCGGTGTAGATGTTCTTGTGCCGTTGGATTTCCTGAACGCCCTCCGGGGTCAATTCGACCACGAAGGAGTTCTCGCGCTGGAGTTGTGCCATAGGTATGCCTCTCTTTCAACCCAAAATAAAAATAATTATCGCTAATTATTTTTCTTACATTATACTCCTCATATCTCTTTCTTCAAGTGTATAAAATGCTGAAATCAGAAGGCAGTATTTGTGCGCTTCGGAGAAATTTGGCACCATTTTTCCCCAGCTCTGTCTATAAGATACCACAATGCACCGCGTAAAACAAGCGTTTCTATTTCGTGAGTACGAAATTTTGACCCACATTTTACGCTCTTTTGGTGGCATAGGTTCGCCGGGGCGGACTATACTGGTTCCAGTTCTGTACCGCGTCATTGGAAGGAGTGGTCCCCCATGTTGCCCTGTCAATCCGACTGTCCCTCCCACTTCCCCGGCTGCCACAAAACCTGTGCTCACTGGCGGGAATTCCAGGCCCGGCAGCGGGAACAGCGCCAGGCCAAAAAGGACTACCTCACCCATTATAATGAGGTGTGCTCCTGCATGACCCGGCAGCTGCGGGCCATCAGCGTCCCCTTCCGCTGCTACCGCTGAGCCCCGGACGAAACCGTGTGTGACTGTGTGTTTTTTCAGTTTTCTTCCTGATTTTGCAGCCGCCGCGCGTTCCCTCTTGCAGAACGCGTTCTACCTTCCTCTGCTCCTTTTTACCACCGCCTTGCCGCCTTTCCTCCCTGATTTTCGGGTATTTCGACCTTTTCCCGAAAAATACCGGTTTATTCCTGTCTCTCCCGGAGGGCCGTTTGAACGCCCTCCGGGGCTTTTCCATGCAAATTTACACTTGAAAAATGTCTCATAGTACGTTAGAATTATGCAATAAATTGAAGTTTCCCGGGCGCACTCCCCGTGGATTCTTTTTTTCATCCCGTGTTCGATACTTTAAACCGAAACCGTGTTAAAGTGCCCGACCGGGAGCGTTGGAGGTTTTTTTGTGAGCCAGCTTCTGGAAATCGAACATCTGAATATCCGCTTTGTCAATGGCGGAAAGGAAACAGAGGTGGTCTCGGACCTGTCCCTCAGCCTGGACCGGCGGGAGACGCTGGGCATCGTGGGTGAGTCGGGCAGCGGCAAGAGCGTCACCTCTCTTTCCATCATGCGTCTCCACCCCGACGAGACCACCCGCATCAAGGGTGCCATCCGCTTCGAGGACAAGGACCTGCTCGCCCTGAGTGAGCGGGAGATGCAGGACATCCGGGGCAACAAGATCGCCATGATCTTCCAGGAGCCCATGACCAGCCTGAACCCCATCCACACCGTGGGCAAGCAGATCGCCGAGAGCGTGCTGCTCCACAGCAAGGCCACCAAGAAGGAGGCCATGGCCCGGGCCCGGCAGCTGCTGGAGCTGTGCGGCATCCCCGACCCCGACCAGCGGATGAAGGAGTATCCCCACCAGCTCTCCGGCGGCATGCGCCAGCGGGTGATGATCGCCATCGCTCTGGCCTGCGACCCGGAGCTGCTCATCGCCGACGAGCCCACCACCGCCCTGGACGTGACCATCCAGGCCCAGATCCTGGAGCTCATGAAGGCCATCAAGAAGGACCGGGACATGAGCATCATCATGATCACCCACGACCTGGGGATCGTGTACGACTTCTGCGACCGGGTGGTGGTGATGTACACCGGCGAGGTGGTGGAGTCCGCCCCGGTGAAGGAGCTCTTCGCCGCGCCGCTCCATCCCTACACCGAGGGGCTCATCGGGGCTCTTCCCCGGCTGGGCCAGCCCACCGAGCGGCTCTCTGCCATTGAGGGCATGGTGCCCGACGCCGGCGACATGCCCCAGGGCTGCCACTTCCACCCCCGCTGTCCCTACGCCACCGAGCGCTGCCGGGCGGAGCATCCGCCCCTGACCACCCTGCCCGACGGGCGGCAGGTGAGATGTTTCCGCGGAAAGGGGGAGCAGTGATGGAGGACTCCAACGTGCTGGTACGCCTGGAGGGCGTGAAGCAGCATTTTACCATTAAAAAGGACCGCGGCCGCAAGGCCACCCTCTACGCCGTGGACGGCGTGGACCTGACCATCCACCGGGGCGAGACCCTGGGTCTGGTGGGCGAGTCGGGCTGCGGCAAGTCCACTCTGGGCAAGACCCTGCTGCGGCTCTACCCGCTCACCGCGGGCAAGATCACCTTTGACGGGCAGGACATCTCCCACCTGAAGGGCAAGGAGCTGCGGGACTTCCGCTGCAAGGCCCAGATGATCTTCCAGGACCCCTCCTCCTGCCTGAACCCCCGGCGGAAGATCCTGGACATCCTGATGGAGCCCTATGTGATCCACAAGCTGTATACCCCCGAGGAGCGGAAGCAGAAGGCTCTGGAGCTGTGCGACATGGTGGGCCTGTCCCACACCTATCTGGACCGCTATCCCCACGAGATGTCCGGCGGCCAGAAGCAGCGGGTGGGCGTCGCCCGGGCTCTGGCCCTCAACCCCAAGCTCATCGTCTGCGACGAGCCGGTGTCCGCTCTGGATGTGTCCATCCAGGCCCAGGTCATCAACCTGCTGGAGGACCTGCAGAAGCAGCTGGACCTGGCCTATCTCTTCATCTCCCACAACCTGAGCGTGGTGGAGCACTGCTGCCAGCGCATCGGGGTGATGTATCTGGGCAAGATCGTGGAGCTTGCCCCGGCGGAGGAGCTGTACCGCAGGGCCCTGCACCCCTACACCCAGGCCCTCATCTCGGCCATCCCCACCATCGGAGAGGAGGAGCGGCAGCGCACGGTGCTCACCGGCGACCTGCCCAGCCCCACCGCGCCGCCCCCCGGCTGTGCCTTCCACACCCGCTGCCCCTACGCCACGGAGGAGTGCCGCAAGACCTGTCCCGCCCTTCAGGAGGTGGAGCCGGGACACTTCGTGGCCTGCCACAACTGGGGCCATCTGACGAGGAGTTAAGGGCCCGCGCCCTTAGCCATTACCCACGCAACAGAAGGAGGAATTGAAATGAAACGCACGCTTTCCCTGCTCCTGACCGCGGCCATGCTCCTGGCGCTTCTGGCCGGCTGCGGCGGCGGCACCAAGGGCAACGTCCAGGGCAATGTCCAGGGCAACGCCGGCGACGGCGAGACCGCCAAGACCATCGTCATCGGCGGCCAGTCCGACCTCATCACCCTGGACCCCGGCCACATGTACGAGCCCTATGCCAACATGATCGCCTACGCCGCCTATGACATGCTCTACCGGGTCAAGAGCGGCACCCTGGGCACCCCCGAGCCCTCCGTGGCCACCGAGTACACCGTGGACGAGACCGGCACCGTCTACACCTTCAAGCTGCGGGAGGACGTGGTCTTTGCCAGCGGCAACCCCCTCACCGCCAAGGACGTGGTGTGGAGCGTCAACCGTGTCCTGAACATGAAGGAGTCCAACGCCTACACCAACATCAAGATCGTGGCGAAGGTGGAGGCCCCCGATGACTACACCGTGGTCTTTACCCTGACCCAGCCCGACGCCTCCTTCCTGGTGAAGCTGACCTCCAACGCCTACTGCATCCTGGACAGCGAGCTGGTCAAGCAGCACGGCGGCTCCGACGCCGGCGGCGACACCGCCCAGGAGTGGCTGGACACCACCTCTGCCGGCTCCGGCCCCTACATCATCGACAGCTGGACGCCCCAGGAGCAGCTCGTGCTGAAGAAAAACCCCAACTACTGGGGCGAGAGCAGCAACATCGACACCATCATCTTCCGTGAGATGACCAGCGTGGACGCCCAGATCACCGCCCTCCAGAACGGCGATGTGGACATCATCCTGGGCCTGAACAGCGAGACCGCCAAGCAGGTGGAGGGCATGGAGAACGTGACCTTCACCACCGGTGAGACCGCCATGATGACCTTCCTGGTCATGAGCCGGGACGCTTCCCTGTCCCCCGAGATGTCCAATCCCCTGGTGCAGAAGGCCGTGCGCCTGGCCCTGGACTATGAGGGCTATCTGACCCTGGGCGGCGAGGGCTGCCTGGTGCCCCTCAACTTTGTCCAGGACGGCTTCTCCGGCGGCATGGAGCGGGATCTCTCCACCCAGGGCCGCGACCTGGAGCAGGCCAAGGCCCTGATGGCCGAGGCCGGCTATCCCGATGGCTTCACCGTCACCCTCACCTGCGCCAACAACAACTCCGAGGGCCTGCAGTGGACCACCATCGCCCAGAAGGTGGCCCAGGACCTGGCCGAGATCGGCATCACCGTGAACATCGAGACGCTGGAGACCACCATGGTCTATGAGAAGATGCGCCAGGGTACCATGCCCTTCTACGTCATGTTCTGGAGCCCCGACTACTACGACATCAACAACCAGATCGACGCCTTCCTCCCCGGCACCGGCGACACCGGCACCGCCTACGGCAACCGGACCAAGTGGGAGCGCACCGCCGACAACGAGGAGCTGTGGACCCTGGGCGACCAGGTGAAGGTGGAGACCGACGAGACCAAGCGCGCCGAGCTCTCCCAGCAGCTCCAGGAGCTCTTTGAGGAGGATAACCCCTTCGCCTTCCTGCTCCAGCACCCCAAGACCTACGCCTACCGCACCGACCGTCTGGAGGACGTGACCTACAACGACCTCTGTAAGATCGAGCTGTGCGAGCTGGTGGCCAAGTAAGCATCCCAATCCCCTTGCCGGGGGCTGGTTCCAGCCCCCGGCAGGGAATATTCTCGTTTGATCGCGCAAAGAAAGCTCTGTCTCCGGCAGCGCTTTCTTTACGCGATCAGAGGAAAGGACGTGCCTGTTTTGCTGCGATACATCCTCCGACGCCTGGGCCTGATGGTGGTCTTGCTCTTCGGCGTCTCGGTCCTGGTATTCATGATCTCCCACTTCGTCCCCAGCTCCCCCGAAGCGGCCAACCTGAGCCAGTCCGCCCTGAACGATCCGGAGATCGTGGCGGCCTACCGGGCCAAGTGGGGCCTGGATAAGCCGGTGTGGGAACAGTACCTCATCTACATGAAGAACATCCTGGTCAACCACGACCTGGGCACCTCCATCCGCACCGGCCGCCCGGTGCTGGAGGAGCTGCAGCAGTACTTCCCCGCCACCCTGGAGCTGTCGGTGTTCGCCATGCTCATCGCCATCGTGTTCGGCGTGGCCTTCGGCATCATCTCGGCCATTTTCCAGAACAAGCCCATCGACCAGATCCTGCGGGCCATCTCGGTCAGTGGCGTGTCCCTGCCCAGCTTCTGGTTCTCGCTGCTCATCATGAACCTGTTCTGCAAGGTCTTTGCCATCTTCCCCAGCGGCAACCGGTATGACCCCCGGCTTTACGACCCCACCGGCGGCACCGGGCTCTACGTCCTGGACGCCATCTCCTGGGGGAACTTCTCCCTGCTGGGCGACGTGCTGGCCCACCTCTTCCTGCCGGCGCTGGTGCTGGGCTTCTTCACCATGGGCCTCATCACCCGTCAGACCCGCTCGAACCTGCTGGAGGTCATGTCCTCCGACTACATCCGCACCGCCCGCTCCAAGGGCATGAGTCAGCGCCGGGTGGTCATCCACCACGCCCTGGGCAACGCCCTGGTGCCGGTCATCACGGTCAGCGGCATGGGCTTCTGCAACCTCCTGGGCGGCATGGTCTTTGTGGAGAAGATCTTCTCCTGGCCGGGCATCGGACAGTACGCCTACCTGGCCGCCGTCAATCTGGATTTCCCCGCCATCTGCGGCGTGTCCCTGCTCATCGCCGTGGTCTACGTGGTGGTCAACCTGGTCATCGACATCCTCTATGGTGTCATTGACCCCCGCATCCGGTATCAGTAAGGGGGGAGGATGTCATGAAAACACTGAGAGATCTGCTGCGGCAGAAAAACTTCATGTTCAAGCTGGGCATCGTGATCTGCCTGGCCTGGATCGTGGTGGCCATCCTGGCCCCCGTGCTGGCCCCTCACGACCCCAATCTGGGCGACGTGACCCGCAAATTCCTCGCCCCCAGCGCCGAGCACTGGTTCGGTACCGACGAGCTGGGCCGTGACGTGTTCAGCCGCGTGCTCTACGGCAGCCGCGTGTCCATCACCTGCGGCCTCATCACGGTGCTCATCTCCTTCGCCGTGGGCGTGTTCTTCGGCGGTCTGGCCGGCTATGTGGGCGGCGTAGTGGACGACATCATGATGCGCTTTTCCGAGATGATCCAGTCCTTCCCGCCCCTGATCCTCGCCATGGTCATCGCGGCGGCCCTGGGCCCCAACATCTCCAACTCCGTGCTGGCTATGGCCATCATCTGGTGGCCCAACTACGCGCGCCTGACGCGGAGCATCGTCATCTCCATCAAGCAGAACGACTATGTCACCGCCAGCCGGGTGCTGGGCGCTACCCACACCCGCATCCTCGGCAAGGAGCTGCTGCCCAACAGCGTGGGCTCCATGGTGGTCATGTGTACCCTGGACCTGGGCAACGCCATCCTCATGTTCTCCGGCCTCTCCTTCCTGGGCCTGGGCATCCAGCCCCCCACGGCGGAGTGGGGCGCCATGGTGAGCGCCGGCGTGGAGAACTCCAACTACTGGTGGGTGTCCACCTTCCCGGGTCTGGCCATCTTCAGCGTGGCCATCGGGGCCAACTTCATCGGCGACGGCCTGCGGGACTACCTGGACCCCAAGATGCGCCGCAGCAATTCCTGAACCCCCGGCAGCAAGACGCGGCCGCCTCATCCGGGGCGGCCGCGTTTCAATTTGGAAAGGAGTGTTTTTCAATATGGATCAGACGCGGTTGGAGCGGGTGCGGGCCCTTATGAAGGCCCAGGGCCTCTCCCAGATCGTGGTGGCCGCCACGGCGTCGGTGTACTACCTCACCGGCTACTGGGTGGAGCCCCATGAGCGGATGCTGGCCCTCTACCTGGACACGGAGGGCCGGGCGGTGCTCTACGGCAACGAGCTCTTCGGCCTCACCTCCACGCCGGAGCTCCCCCTGGTGGTCCACACCGACAGCGACGACCCGGTGGCGCAGCTGGCCCAGGCGGTCCGGCCCGGCGAGCTGGGCGTGGACAAGTTCTGGTACAGCAAGTTCCTCATGGGCCTCATGGCCCACCGGCCCGATGTGAAGCCGGTCCCCGGCTCCGATCCGGTGGACCTGGCCCGCAAGAGCAAGGACGAGGCCGAGCGGCAGGCCATGCGCCACAGCTCGGCCATGAACGACCAGGTCATGGCCCAGGCCATCGCCGCCATTGCCGACGGCGTGCGGGAGAACGAGCTGGCCAGCCTCATCAACCGGGAGTATCTGGCCCGGGGAGCCGACTGCGAGGGCCCCCAGCTGGTGTGCTTCGGCCCCAACGGCGCCGACCCCCACCACGCCCCCGACGGCACGGTGCTCAAGCCCGGCGACAGCATCACCTTCGACATCTTCACCCCCATCTCCCGCTACTGGTGCGACATGACCCGCACCGTCTTTTACAAGACCGTCAGTGAGGAGCAGCGGACCGTCTATGAGCTGGTCCGCCGGGCCAATGAGGCCGCCGAGGCCTTCATCCGCCCGGGCGTGCTCCTCTCCGAGGTGGACAAGGTGGCCCGGGACATCATCACCGACGGCGGCTACGGACCCTATTTCACCCACCGGCTGGGCCACGGCTGCGGCCTGGAGTGCCACGAGCCCCCCGATGTGAGCAGCGCCTCCCACACCCCGCTGGAGCCGGGCATGGTGTTCTCGGTGGAGCCGGGCATCTACCTGCCGGGCAAATTCGGCGTGCGCATCGAGGACCTGGTGCTGGTCACCGAGACCGGCTGCGAGGTGCTCAACCACCACCCCAAGGACCTGCTGGTGGTGGGCTGATCCCGACAAAAACGAACTCCCTCCCCAGTTCGGGGAGGGAGTTTTTGCATGGGTTCAGAGGAGGGAGCCGAACCGCCCCAGGGGCAGCAGCACCGCCACCGCCCGGCCCAGGATGTACTGCTCGTCCACCGTGCCCAGCCGGGTGTCCCGGCTGTCGTCGGAGTTGTTGCGGTTGTCACCCATGACGAACACGCTGCCCTCCGGCACGGTCACCGAGGTGATGGTCTCATAGGTCCCGGCCGGGGGCTCCGCCATGGCCTCCTTGATGTAGGGCTCATCCAGGGGCACGCCGTCCACCGAGACGGTGCCCGCCTCGTAGTCGATCTCCACGTGCTGGCCTCCCACGGCGATGACCCGCTTGACGATGGCGCCGTCCACATGGCCAAATGGCTTGGTCAGCACCACGATGTCCCCCTGCTTGGGGGTGTAGGCGATGCTCTGGAGAAGGAGCAGGTCCCCGTCCTGGAGGGAGGGCTCCATGGAGGAGCCCTCCACCCCCACCACCCGGCCCACGAAGGTGAACAGCAGGATGAGGGTCACCAGCGCCAGGGTCATGGTCTGGAGCCAGAGGTACAGGTCCTGCTTCAGAGCGTCGGCGCTGGAGAGGGACTCCTCACGCTCCGGCATGGGCGGCCTCCTTTCCGTACAGGGAGACCCGGCGCACGCCGGGGACGTCCTTCAGGCAGGCGCCCTCCCGGCTGTGGCAGGTGAAGAGGAGGATCTGCCGCTCGCTGGCCAGCTCTCGCAGGACGTCCAGGGCCAGGGCCATGCGCTTGTCGTCGAAGTTGGCCAGGGCGTCGTCCAGCACCAGGGGCGCGGGGTCCTCCTCGGGGAGGGCCAGCTCGCACACCGCCAGGCGCACGGCCAGATAGAGCTGGTCCATGGCGCCCCGGGACAGGGTGAGGGCCCGGTGGGGCAGGACCTCGTCCTCCCGCCCGGCCATGGCGTCGAACTCCCGGGTGAGGGCCACGGTCTGGTAGGCCCCGCCGGTGAGCCGCTCCAGCAGCTCCCCGGCCTTCCGGTTCAGGGCGGGGGCAAAGCGGCCCTGGAGGGACTGGTTGGCGGTGGCCAGACTCTCCAGCGCCTGGGTGATGGCCTGGTACTCCGCCCGGCGGTTCTCCAGCTCTTCCCGGGCGCTCTCCCGCCGGGCCTGGGCCAGGGCGGGGTCGCCCAGGGTGTTCAGCTCGCCCCGGGCGGTGTTCAGCACCCCGGAGAGGCGCTGGATCTCCCCCTCCACGGCGCTGAGGCGGGCTCCGGTGTAGGCGGCGTCATACCGGGGCTCCAGGTCCTCCGGCACGGCTCCGTCCCCCTGGGGGGCGGGCAGGCGCTGGGCCAGCTTCTCCAGGTCCTGGCGGCGCTGGGCGGCCTGCTCCAGCTTCTCCTGGAGGAAGAGGGCCTTGGAGATGGCGGCAGAGAGGGTGAAGGCGTCCTTCACCCCGGGGGCGAAGGACTGGACCAGGGTCATGATGCGGCTGCGCAGCACGTCCCGCTCCTGCATCCGGTCCAGCTGCTCCTGCTCGGCGGCCTCGCAGTCCCGGGAGGCCTGGCGGCAGCGCTCCCAGCCCTCGCGATAGGTCCGGGCCCGCTCCAGGATGTCGGAGGTGTCCTCGGCATCATACTGCTCCAGCAGCTCCGCCCGGCGGTCCAGGACCTCGTCAGCGGCGCGCCGGGCCTTCATGCCCAGCACCAGCAGGGCCACGCCGCCGGCCAGCAGCACCGCCGCCGCCGCAAAGAGCAGCGGGGTCACCAGGGCGGCCACCGCACCGGCCGCCGCGCCCAGCAGCAGCGCGATGCCGATCGTCAGCTTGACGCCTGCGGCGGGGGGCTCCTCGTCCGCCTCCTTGGCGTCCTCGGTGGCCTGCTCCCAGGCCTGGTCCGGCGTCATACCGCGGAACAGCTCGTCCCGGCAGGCCTTCCGGGCGTCGTCCACCACCTGGATGGCCTCCTCATAGCGGGCCTTGGCCTGCTTCACGCTCTGCTCCACGGTGCGCAGGGCGGAGAGCTCCTCCTGGGTGCGGCGGAGCACCTCCCGGTCGGGGGTGGGGCCGTCCTTGGTCAGCTCCTGCCGGAGCTTCTCCTCCTCCGCCCGGGCCTCGGCCAGCTCGCTCTGGGCCTGGTCCCAGGCGGTGCGGCGCTCCGCCTCCACCCGGGCCTTGAGGACCGCCTTCTCCCGCAGCAGCAGGGCCTGCTCCTCCCGGAGCTCGGCCAGGGTCTGGCTGGACTCCTGGGCCGCCCGGTGGGCCCGGCTCTGCCGCTCCAGCTGGAGGTCCAGCCCGGTCAGCTCCTCCTCCAGACGGGGGATGAGGCCGGTCTTGTTGTGCTTGCGGCGGTTGAGCCAGTCCTTGAGCTGCCGCTCCACCTGGGAGTAGGACACGTCTTCCTCGCCGGAGGAGATGAGGGCGGCGATACGCTTTTCCAGAGCCGGGGCGCTGTCCACCGCCGTGGCCCCCTGGCCCACGAAGGCGGAGCGCTCGAACACCTCCCGGGACACGCCCAGGAGCATCTCCCCCACGTTGTCGGCGGTGAAGCCGGGCAGCACCTCGCCGCTGGCGGTGTCCAACACCTCGCAGCGGCCGAAGGGGGTGTTTTTCAGCTGACCCCGGCGGATGGTCAGGGAGCGGCCGCGCCACTCCACCTCCATCTCGCCCTCCATCACCGCGCCGCTCCAGGGCTGGTAGCGGTTCTTCTCGGCGATGAAGCCCTGCTTGTCCCGCTCCTTGGTGGGGATGCCGTAGAGCATGGCCCGCAGAAAGGCCGACCAGGTGGATTTGCCCCCCTCGTTGGGGGCCTCGATGAGATTGAGCCCCTCCCCCAGCTCCAGGGTCTCGTTCTGGAGCCGGCCGAAGGTGGCTTTCATACGTTTTACGATCATAGCGGGTCCTCCCGATGTTCCAGGGCCGCCAGGGCAAAGCGGGCGGCCAGTTCCAGGGAGGCCCGGTCCTCGTCGGAGGGGGCCTCCTCCATGCGCCGTTTCAGGTCCCGCAGGACCAGCCCGGTGAGGGTGTCCTCCTCGGCGCGCTTCCACAGGTCCCGGCGCAGGCGGGTGTGGTCCCGCACCGAGACGCTGTAATACCAGGGCGCGGCCAGGGCGCTGAGGGCCTTCAGATCGGGCTCAGAGCTCCGCTCTCCGGTGAGGATAATCCGACACAGGTCCTTGCTCTTCTCGGTCGGCAGCGCGGTGCGGAGGGCCTCCTCCGGCTCTTTGCCGGTGACGTCCACCTCCTGGATGAGGTAGCGGCGGGTACACAGGGAGGCGAAGGCCAGCTCGGCCCCGCCGGAGCCCACCACGCCGCACAGCACACCCTTCTCCCCCGTCTCGTCAAAGCCCCGTCCCTCGGGGCAGCCGGGATAGGCCCAGCTGGTCTTGCCCAGGCGCTGGACGCCGGAGCAGGTGTGGACGTGGCCCAGGGCCACATAGTCCAGTCGGCTCTCCTCCAGGTCCTCCCGGGTGATGGGGGCATAGCGGCTGTCCGGGTTCACATCGCCATGGAGGACCATGATGTGGATCTTGCCGTCGTCAGGGGCCTGGAACCCCTTCAGCGGCCGGTCCTCCCGGTAGGGGCCAGTGAAGGCGGTGCCGTAGACGGTGCAATTGAGCTCCGGCAGGTCCACGTGCTCGATGGCGGGCTCGGTGAAAATATGGATGTGCTCCGGCCACTTGCGGGCGTAGGCCGAGTGGGTGGTCCAGAAGTCGTGGTTGCCCGGGGCGATGAACACCTGGGCCTGGATGGAGCTCAGGGCCTCCACCAGGGCGTCCAGGGTCTCGCCATAGATCTCGCCCCCGTCGAAGAGGTCGCCGGACAGGAGCACCAGGTCGGCCTGGGCCCGGTTGGACAGCAGCGCCAGGCGGCGCAGCAGCTCCCGCTGCTCCCCCCGGCGCTGGGCGGCCTTCTCCGGCGGGAGGGCCGAAAACGGGGCGTCCAGGTGGAAATCCGCCCCGTGGATCACGCGCAGCGATTGTTTCATTCCTTACATTCCTCCAATTCCTCCAGAGGGGGCATCCGGCGGTGCTCCACCGGGCCCCACTCCGGCAGGGGCAGGCGCTGCATGGCCCCAAAGACCCGGCTTTTCAGGTTGGGGTAGCGCTTGCCCAGCTCGTAGATCAGCTCCTTGACCTCCTGGCGCTTGGTGGAGCCGTCGGCGGGGCAGGGGTTAAAGACCACCGGCAGGTGCTCCCGCTCGGCCACGTGGCGGATGTGTCCCTCATTACAATAGAGGAGGGGGCGGATCTGGGTGATGCCGGTGCGGTCCAGCCAGGTCACCGGCTGGAAGCAGGAGATGCGCCCCTCGTAGAAGAGGGAGAGGAAGAAGGTCTCCACTGCGTCGTCGAAGTGGTGGCCCAGGGCGATCTTGTTGATGCCCAGGTCGGCCAGGGCGTTGTGGAGGGCCCCCCGGCGCATCTTGGCGCACATGGAGCAGGGGTTTTTCTCCTTCCGCAGGTCGAAGATGACGTGGTGGATCTCCGAGTGAATGAGGGTGAAGGGCACGCCGATCTCCTCACAGTAGCGCGCCACGCCGGAGAAGTCCATCCCCTCCCGGCCGTCGGCCGCGCCCATATCCAGGGTGACGGCCTCCACGGTAAAGGGCTTGGGGTAAAACTCCCGCAGGCGGGCCAGGGCGGCCAGCAGCACCAGGGAATCCTTCCCCCCCGACACCCCCACGGCGATCCGGTCTCCGGACTGGATCATATCGTAATCCTCCACACAGCGGCGGACATAGGACAGTATCTGGTTCATTCCATTCCTCCCAAGGGCCGTACGGGAACACTTTTTCCCGAAAACAATTTAAAAATTGAACATGAGCTTTCGCGAGTATTCAGGAGTATGAGCGCGATTGAGAGAGATTTTCTATTTCTAAATAAAATTGTTCAAAAATCGCCTTGACACCGGGCAAACCCTGTAATATAATGCATCATGCTCCGCTCGTAGGTTCTATTCTACACGCGGGGCATGTGTTCTGTAAAGCCATATTTCACATAGACTTAGAGCAAATTGGAGGTTTCACCATGTCCACTTTTATGGCCAACAAGGGAAACATCGTCCGCAAGTGGTACGTCCTCGACGCGGCCGGTAAGCCCCTGGGTAAGACCGCTGCCGCCGCCGCCACCCTGCTGCGGGGCAAGCACAAGCCCGAGTACACCCCCCACGCTGACTGCGGTGATTTCGTGGTCATCATCAACGCCGAGCAGGCCATCCTGACCGGCAAGAAGCTGGAGCAGAAGTTCTACCGCACCCACTCCGGCTATCCCGGCGGCCTGAAGGAGACCAAGTACCGCCTGCTGATGCAGGACAAGCCCGAGCTGGCCATGAAGCTGGCCATCCGCGGCATGATGCCCCGCAACATCGTGACCAAGGACAGCCTGACCCGCCTGCACATCTACCGCGGCGCGGAGCACCAGCAGACCGCTCAGAAGCCCGAGCCCTGGGCTTTCAACTAAGCAGGAGGTAAACGAACATGTATAAGAGCAAGAAGCCTTACCTGTATGGCACCGGCCGCCGCAAGTCCTCCGTGGCCCGCGTGCATCTGTTCCCCAACGGCACCGGCTCCATCACCATCAACGGCCGTGACATCGACGATTACTTCGGCCTGGAGACCCTGAAGCTGCTGGTCCGTCAGCCCCTCGCCACCACCGACACCCTGGGCAAGGTGGACATCGTGGCCACCGTCACCGGCGGCGGCGTGACCGGCCAGGCCGGCGCCATCCGTCACGGCGTGTCCCGCGCCCTGCTGGAGATGAACCCCGAGTTCCGCGCCGCTCTGAAGTCCGCTGGCTTCCTGACCCGCGATCCTCGTATGAAGGAGCGTAAGAAGTACGGCCTGAAGGCTGCCCGCCGCGCTCCCCAGTTCAGCAAGCGCTGATTCGTATTTCCAACTGGTTGTACGATACTCAAACGCCCCGAAAAACTGCGGTTTTTCGGGGCGTTTTTCTGTGCTGCGGCTTTCACAGGCCTCTTGTATTTCAGGAGAAAAGATGCTAAGATACTGGGACAAAGGCTGGTGCGGTCGCAAAGCCGTATCGGACCATCATACGGAATTACTCTGCCACCGGGTAGAAAGATGATCACAGCATCTTGTTTTTACGGCGTTAGGTCCTAGAAGTCGTAAAAATGAGGTGCTGTCTTTTTGGAGGGAAGCAAGTGAAAAAACAGCTGGCAAGGTACATCGCACCGAATATTTTAGCCATGGCGGGAACCTCCTGCTATGTATTGGCCGACACATTTTTTATCTCGATCGCAGAGGGCGCGAACGGGATCACCGCCCTGAACCTGGTCCTGCCCGTGTATGGCTTGATCTACGCGCTCGGTTCCATGATCGGAGTTGGTTCCGCCACTCGATACTCCCTGAGCAAAGCCACCGGGCGGGAGACCGCAAACGAGTTCTTCTCCAATTCGATCTGGTGGACGCTCCTGTGCAGCAGCATTTTCGTGCTGATCGGGATCTGCTTCCCCGGTGAGTTCCTCACGCTTCTGGGGGCCGACGGAGAGATTTTAACGGTCGGATTTTCGTACATCCGAATCGTGCTCTGTTTTGCCCCGTTCTTTATGCTGAATTACACCTGTACCGCCTTTGTCCGCAACGATAACGCCCCCAAGCTGGCCATGCTGGCCACCTTGCTCAGCGGCCTGTTCAATATCCTGTTCGACTACCTTCTGATGTTCCCGCTGGGGATGGGGATGGTTGGTGCGGCTTTGGCGACCGGATTCTCTCCCATCGTCAGCATGAGCATCTGCATGATCCACTTCCGCTCGAAACGCAGCACCCTCGTGTTTGTCAAAAAGCTTCCCTCCCTGAAAAAGCTGCTCGCTTCCTGCAATCTGGGGGTGGCGGCCTTTGTGGGTGAGCTGTCCAGCGGCATTACGACTCTGGTCTTTAACTTCATTCTCCTCAGCATCTCCGGGAATATCGCGGTGGCTGCCTACGGGGTCATTGCGAATATTGCCTTGGTGGGAACCTCCTTGCTCAACGGCGTCTCTCTGGGGCTTCAGCCGGTGGCCAGCTCTATGCACGGGCGGGCCAACACGGGAGACGAAAAGAGCGTATATCAGTACGCGCTCCGAATCGGCGAAGGGATTGCGGTGGCCTCGGTCATCCTCGTGATGCTGTTTGGCGATGGGCTCGTCGCAATCTTCAACAGCGAGAACTCCACCGAGCTGGCCTCCTATGCGGAAATCGGCATCCGGGTCTATTTTGTCGGTTTTCTGCTGGCGGCGGTCAACATCATCAAGTCCGGGTTTTACAGCGCGGTGGGGAAAGGGAGCGAGGCTTCGGTCATCGCCCTGTCCCGCGGGGTCGTCACCATCTCCATCCTGGCGTTTGTGCTGGCAAAGTTCTTCGGCGTGATGGGGGTATGGATGGCGTTTCCCACCTCCGAACTGGTCACCTGGTTGATTTCCCTTGTCATCAGCCGGGTTGTAAAAGCCAGAACTTGTGTCGAGGTGACCAGCGTTTAACTGCTCCTCCAGATGAGCACAGAGGGTCCGGCAGGTCCTTCCCAAATTTGTTGGGAATTGAATCCTTGACAGAATTCGGGAGGCTCTTATATAATTCGTATAAGAAGTATCAATCTTCCAGCAGAATGCCCCGCTGCCCCGAAAAAAGAAGAAAAGGAGCGATTTCTGATGAGACGGCGCATGTTCTCCATCCTGCTGACCCTGGCCCTTACGCTCACCCTCACTCCTGCGGCCTCTGCAAAAGGCTTTGGCAATTTCCAGCGTGGCAACCCCTATAAATCCGGCCAATTTACCGATGTGGCCTCCGGCGCCTGGTACGCGCAAAGCGTACAGACGGCCTACGAAATGGGTCTCTTCCAGGGGACCGGCCCCAACACCTTCCACCCCAACGGAAACATCAGCATTGCCGAGACCATCGCCCTGGCCTGCCGGCTCCACAGCATATACTACACCGGCAGCGCAGACCTGGGCGTCAGCAATCCCTGGTATCAGGTCTACGTGGACTATGCCATTGACAACGGCATCATCTCCTCCGGCCAGTACCACAGCTACAACGCAGCCGCTACCCGCGCCCAGTTCGCCTCCATTCTGGCCAACTCTCTGGATCGGGAGGCCCTGAGCGCCATCAACTCCGTGTCAAAGGGTTTCATTCCCGACGTACCTGCCACGGCCGACTATGCCGATGCCGTCTACCTCCTCTATAATGCCGGTGTCCTCGCCGGTCGGGATGCCCAGGGCAGCTTCGCGCCCCAGGCCCATATCCAGCGCTGTGAGGCGGCCACCATCGCCGGGCGCATGGCCGACCCCAGCCTCCGCACCACCTTTACCCTCGGCGGCAGTTCCTCCGGCCGGGTGCTGCTGGCCCAGCCGCTGGCCGAGGACCCGCTGGACTATACCGTCACGGCGGACAGTGTCCTGATGCAGGATCTGGTGGAGTTCTGTGACGGCGGCCTCACCTATGACAGCATCAGCCAGAGCGGCGTGTACCAGGTCCGGAAGTTCAAAGGCTCCCCGGAGGACAAGGCCATTGTGGACGAATATGTGGCCGTTTTCACCGGCGGCGGGTACAACCTCAAGCTGGTGGAAGAATACGAAGAGAACTATTCCTCCACCTTCTTCAGCTGGGGCCTGGACTACACCGGCACTGGAAACGTCACCGCCAAGACTGATGTGGTCTACACCGATACTCAAGCCACCATCTGCATCTACGGCACCATCAAACGCAGCAAGCTGGAAGTGACCGTCTGGGTCCCCCAGCGTATGGAGCTGGTGGATCTGGGCCTGCGGTACGGCAGCGCCTCCGCCTCCACGGGGATCGCCGGTCCCTCTGCCATGGCGGGCCTCTACCGGAACGCGGACGGCAGCTTTGAGACCTCCGACGGGCGGCTGAAAACGCAGCTGGGCCGGGCTACGGTCCTGCGGGACGGTGTGTCCTGTTCGGCGGCGGCCACCTTCCAGACCAACGAGAGCCTGAGCCGGGACGAGCTCTGGGTGGACAGCTTCTACCGCAATGAAGCCCTCTTCTTCTGCTCCCCCATGGACGTGCTGATGACCGGCGACGTGTACACCCAAAAGGACCTGACTCAGGAGGCCTCCTGGGTCAACAGCAAGGAATTCACCTCCCTCAGCCAGTTCGCTGATTACCGCTGGACGCTCTTCTTCGGCCTGGGACATGACGGTGACTTCATCACCCCCCTGCTGGGTGAGCGCAACGAATTCCAGGACCTGACCGTCCGGGTCATGTACTACAAGCCCGGTGTGGAGGCCGTCTACTATGTCTACGCCGGCCTGGACTCCGCCCCCCGCACCGTGGAGGCCCTCATTGCCGTGGACCTGGACGTGGAGCTCATGGAGACCGCGGACGGCACCTACAGCCTCTCGGCCGGCGGAAGCGCCGCCATCACCTGTCCCACCGAATTCGGCACCAACTATGACACCTTCTCCTGGGAGATCCTCAGCGGCTCTAGTGTGGTCAGCCTGTCCGGCGCCACCTCCCGGACCTGTACCGTCCAGGCGCTCCGGACCGGCACCGCCCGGGTCCGGGTGACCTACCACTACGGCGTGGACGAGCCGGATGTGCTCACAGGGATTCCGCGGAACGCGGACAAGACCAAGACCTATGAGTACCTGATCCAGGTCTAGTAACCGCAGCCGATGGCAGAAAAAGCCGCGTCCGGCGCTCCCCGAGGGGAGCGCCGGACGCGGCTTTGTTTGGAGGTTTGGTGTTGGTAAACTCAGATGGCGTCGGGGTCCAGATGTCCGCCGAAGGCCTCCACGGCCCTGGCGTCGGCCTCCCGCTTCTCCTCGATGGCTTCCTTGAGGAGCATATCCTTCACCTTCATCAGGCGGATGGTGGAGGAGCGCTCGTTCTCGTCCAGCTTCATGGAGATATACTTGATGGCCTCTTCCATCTGGGGGATTTTGACGTACTCCAGGGCGTTGACGCGGCGGCGGGTCTTTTCAATCTCCTCGGCCAGCAGCTGGGAGGTCTTTTCGATCTCAGCCAGGCGCAGCATATCCTGGAACACGCCGGACAGGGCGTCCACGGCGTCGTCCAGCTCGCCGGAGGTGGTGGCGAAGCCGTAGGGATAGATCTCGCCGGTCTCCTCGCTCTTGGTCTTGAAGTGGTAGATAGGCACGTTGACCGACATGATGTTCTGGAAGGTCATATCCAGCTCCACGGACTGCTTGGGATACAGCAGGGACTGCTCCAGCATCTCCGAGGACATGACGGCGCTGGCCACGGTGAACGAACCATGGGCCCGCATCAGGGCCTCCTCCACCTTCTGCCGCAGAGCGCGGTTCTCCCGGACCACGTCCATGAACTGCTTCATCAGCTCATCCCGCTTGTCCTTGAGGAGCTTGTGGCCCCGGATGGAGGTGCGCAGGCGGGTCTTGAGCCTGGTCAGCTCCTGCCGGGTGGGGTTCACGTTGATTGCCGGCATATCTTACCCCTCCTTTTTCGGGAGGTATTTCTCGATATACTCCGGCTTGATGCGCTTGAGCTCGGCCTTGGGCAGCAGGCTCAGCAGCTCCCAGCCCAGATCCAGGGTCTCGATAATGGAGCGGTTCTCGTCGCTGCCCTGGGAGACATAGCGCTTTTCAAACTCATCGGCGAATTTGGCGTACTGCAGATCGGTGGGAGACAGAGCGGCCTCGCCCAGGATGGACATGAGCTCCTTGTTCTCCTTACCGGTGGAGTAAGCGGCGAAGAGCTGGTTCATGGTGCCGGCGTGATCCTCCCGGGTCTTGCCGGGGCCAACGCCCTTATCCTTCAGACGGGACAGGGAGGGCAGCACGTCCACGGGGGGATTGATGCCCTTGCGGTACAGCTCGCGGGACAGGATGATCTGACCCTCGGTGATATAGCCGGTCAGGTCGGGGATGGGGTGGGTCTTGTCATCCTCGGGCATGGTGAGGATGGGGATCATGGTGATGGAACCGGGCTTGCCCAGCTGACGGCCGGCGCGCTCGTACATGGTGGCCAGGTCGGTGTACAGGTAGCCGGGGTAGCCGCGGCGGCCGGGGACTTCCTTCTTGGCCGCGGACACCTCACGGAGGGCCTCGGCGTAGTTGGTGATGTCGGTCAGGATGACCAGCACGTGCATGCCCTTCTCGAAGGCCAGGTACTCGGCGGCGGTCAGCGCCATACGGGGGGTGGCGATACGCTCGACGGCGGGGTCGTTGGCCAGGTTGGTGAACAGCACGGTACGGTCGATGGCGCCGGTGCGGCGGAACTCCTGCACGAAGAAGTCGGACTCTTCGAAGGTGATACCGATGGCGGCGAACACGACGGCGAAGTTGGCGGCGTCGTCACCCAGCACCTTGGCCTGACGGGCGATCTGGGCAGCCAGAGCGGCGTGCGGCAGACCGGAGCCGGAGAAGATGGGCAGCTTCTGACCACGGACCAGGGTGTTCAGGCCGTCGATGGTGGAGATACCGGTCTGAATGAACTCGTTGGGGTAGTCGCGGGCGGCCGGGTTCATGGGCAGGCCGTTGATGTCCCGGTGCTCCTCGGCCAGGATCTCGGGGCCGCCGTCGATGGGACGGCCCATGCCGTTAAAGACGCGGCCCAGCATATCGCCGGACACGGCCAGCTCCAGGGGGTGACCCAGGAAGCGGATCTTGGAGTCCTTCAGGTTGATGCCGGCGGAGGCCTCGAAGAGCTGGACCACGGCGTTGTCGCCGTTGACCTCCAGCACCTTACAGCGCCGGGTGGTGCCGTCGGGCAGTTCGATCTCGGCCAGCTCGTCGTAAGTGACGTCCTGGACCTTGCGGACCACCATCAGAGGACCGTTGATCTCCTGAATGGTACGGTATTCACGAATCATTCCTCAGCACCTCCCTTGGCCACGATCTCCTCGATCTGCTCCTCCATCTCCCGCGCCATGTCGGCGTAGACGGCCTTGAACTGATCGTCGGGCACGCTCTTGGCGCGGCCCATCTTCTCCCGGAACGGGATGGCGAAGAGATCGGCCACCGGCGCGCCCTTCTCGATGGCGGCACGGCAGAGCTTGTCATAGTCCAGGATCATCTGGATCATCTTGTCCTGGCGCTCATAGCTGGAGTACCAGTCCACTTCCATAAAGCCGTTCTGCTGCAGGAAGTCCTCGCGGAGCATCTTGGCAGTCTCGAGGGTCAGCTGGTCGCCGGCGGACAGGGAGTCCTTACCGACCAGCTGCACGATCTCGTTGAGGCTGGCCTCCTCCTGGAGGATGGACATGGACTTATCGCGGTTGACCATGAACTGGGTGCCCAGGTTCTCATCGTACCAGGGCTTCAGGGAGTCCAGGTACAGGGAGTAGGAGTTCAGCCAGTTGATGGCGGGGAAGTGACGCTTGTAGGCCAGAGAGGCGTCCAGGGCCCAGAACACCTTGACGATACGCATGGTGGCCTGGGAGACGGGCTCGGACAGGTCGCCGCCCGGAGGGGAAACGGCGCCCACGGCGGTCAGAGAGCCGCGGCGGTCCTCATCGGAGCCGATGCACTCCACCATGCCGGCGCGCTCGTAGAACTGCGCCAGGCGGGAGGACAGGTAAGCGGGGTAACCTTCTTCGCCGGGCATCTCTTCCAGACGGCCGGACATCTCACGCAGAGCCTCGGCCCAGCGGGAGGTGGAGTCGGCGATGACGGCCACGTCGTAGCCCATGTCGCGGAAGTACTCGGCGATGGTGATACCGGTGTAGATGGAGGCCTCACGGGCGGCCACGGGCATATCGGAGGTGTTGGCGATCAGGACGGTCCGCTTCATCAGGGACTCGCCGGTACGGGGGTCCACCAGTTCGGGGAACTCCCGCAGAACGTCGGTCATCTCGTTGCCGCGCTCGCCGCAGCCGATGTAGATGACGATATCCACGTCGGACCACTTGGCCAGCTGGTGCTGCATGACGGTCTTACCGGAGCCGAAGGGGCCGGGGATGGCGGCGGTACCGCCCTTGGCCACGGGGAACATGGCGTCGACGATACGCTGACCGGACAGCAGCGGCTTGCGGGGGGGATACTTGTGCTTGTAGGGGCGGCCCACACGGACGGGCCACTTCTGCACCATGGTGAGCTCATGCTTCTCACCGTTGTCGTCCACCAGGACAGCCACGGTGTCCAGCACAGTGAAGGTGCCGGACTTGATGGACTCGATGGTGCCGCTCATCTTGGGGGGGATCATGATCTTGTGGAGCACGACGCTGGTCTCCTGGACGGTGCCGATGACGTCGCCGCCGATGACCTTGTCGCCCTTCTTGGCAACGGCCTTGAATTCCCACTTCTTCTCCCGGTCCAGGGCGGGGACTTCCACGCCGCGGGGCAGGTTGTTGCCCCCGGTCTTCTTCATGATCTCCTCCAGCGGGCGCTGGATACCGTCGTAGATGTTCTCAATGATGCCGGGGCCCAGCTCCACGGAGAGGGGGGCGCCGGTGGTCTCGACCACAGCGCCGGGGCCCAGGCCGGAGGTCTCCTCGTAGACCTGGATGGAGGCGGAGTCGCCATTCATGGTGAGGATCTCACCGATGAGGCGCTGCTCGCCCACGCGGACCACGTCGGCCATGTTGGCGTCAGCCAGGCCCGTGGCCACAACCAGCGGTCCGGAGACTTTGACGATTTTACCGCTCAACTTGACTCAACCTTCTTTCAGGTTTGAATTTGGAATGGGAGCGGGATGCGCGGCCGCCGATGCCGGCGGCCCTGCATGCCGCGACGCGCCGATGCCGGCGCTTACAGAATGTCCGCGCCCACGGCGCGCTCCACGGCGCTCTTCACATTGGCCATGCCGATGCCCAGGGAGCCGTCCTTGCCGGGGATGAGGATGATGGCAGGGGTGAGCTCGTCCTTGTAACGGTCCACCTCGGCCTGCATATTGGCGGCGTACTGCTCCGTGAGGTAGATCACGGCGTAATTCTCCTTCGCCAGCTCGTGGAGCACCCGCTTGGCCTCGTCCACGGTCTCGGCGGGGAACACATCCAGGCCCAGGGCCTTGAAGCCCAGGACGCTGTCCTTGTCGCCCAGGACCGCGATCTTGTAACTAGACATAAGCTTCACGCAGCCTTTCCCGGATGGTATCCGCGTCCAGGCCGGCCATGCGGCCGGTGAGGATGATACGCACGGCGGTGAACTCGTTCTCCTTGGCGGCCAGGTAGCCGATGACCGGCGCCTCGCCGAAGGCCACGTATTTGGCCCCCGCCAGGTAGTGGTTCACACCGTCGTCGCACAGCTTCTCAAAGCGGGTCAGCCCGCCGCCGTTGAGGGCGGCGGCTCCGGCCGCGGCGGCCTCCTTCAGGTCAGAGGCGGCGTACAGCTCCTCCATGGAGCCGCCGGAGGCGGCCAGCACCCGGGAGGTGTGGATGTTGCCGCCCTCGAAGAGGACGGAGCGCAGGAACTCCGGTCCCTTGCCCATGCGGAGCACCCGCACCAGGCTGCGCAGGTTGGCCGCGTCGATGCTGATGCGCACATACCCCTCCAGGAAGCTGCTGCCGGTGGCCTTGGCCAGCTCGAACATCTCGGCGAAATAGGCCCGGTCGAGGATGAAGTCGGCCAGCTGGGGATCGCCGGTGGTGCTGAGCACGTCCCGGGCGTCGCTCACCGCCTTGCGCAGGATGTAGCTCACACCCCGCAGCTCGGCATTGCGCAGCCCGTCGGCCAGGACGTCCGCCTTGACCCGTCCGGCGTCCACCAGGAGCCGGTCGGCGCTGACGCCCATGGCGTCGGCCTTGAGGAGCACTTTCACATTGTGGTAGTCGTATTTGATCTTAAATACGTCGATGAGACGGGGGTCGGGAGCCACGGAAGAGAGATCCTCCATGGTCTTGTGCCGCTGCTGGGCGATGACCTGGTCCAGCTCCTCCTGGCTCACCCGCGCCATCTCGGCGTATCCGCATTCCTGCAGCACCTTGGCCGCGTCCTCGACGGTGCGGGCCTCCAGCATGCGCTCCATGCGCTCGCGGGAGAGGAGGCTGCACTCGAGGCACTTGACCCGGGTGGACAGGAACAGATAGTCGGTTTCTTTGATCTTCGCCAAATCCGATTCCTCCTTTAAATTGGGAGGCGGACTGCCCGGTCCGCTCAGCCGAACAGCACCTTGGCCACCTCGCGCTCCAGCGTGCCCCGCTGCAGGCGCACCAGCGTCTCGAAGGTACAGTTGACCTCCACGTCGCCGTCGGCCAGGATGAGTCCGCCCTTGATGTTCCGGGTCTGCTCGGACAGGGTCAGATGGCCGTCCTTCAGGCGCTCATTGGCCTGGGTGACCACCTGCTTGCCGTAGCGGGTGCGGTCCTTCTTGGAGAGGATGACCGCCTCCCGCCCGTTGGAAGAGGCCTTGACGGCCAGATTGGCCAGCAGGGAGACGTACTCCCCCTCCGGCAGGTTGCACAGCTCCTCCAGCGCCTGGTCAAAGGCCCGGTCCAGCATCTCCTGCTTGGCGGCCAGCTCCATTTTGCGGGCCTCCAGCTGGGCCACGCTGGCCAGGCGCTGCTCCCGCTCGTCGGCGTTGCGACGGCCCCGGTCCACGATCTCCCGGGCCTCCCGCTCGGCCTGCGCCTGACAGCTCTGCGTGATCTCGGCCGCCTGGGCCTGGGCGGCGCTCAGGATCTCGTCGATCTCCCGCTGCGCATCGTCCTCCATGCGCTGGGTAATCCGTTCAATTCCGTTCATGGCCGTTCACTCCTCAGGCGGTGAAGAAGAAGATCATCAGGAAGGAAGCCAGCAGGCACAGGATGGCGTAGAACTCCACCATCAGGGCCATCAAGATGCCCTTGGAAGCCTGGTCGGGGCGCTTGGCGACGATGCCGATGCCGGCGGCGGCGCAGCGGCCCTGGGCGACGGCGGTGACATAGCCGCCGATGGCCATGGGCAGGCAGGCGCCGAACACGGCGATACCGGCGCCGGTATCCAGGGTGGGCACGCCGCTGAGCAGGCCCATGTTGAACACGGCCCAGAACCAGATGACCAGGCCGTACAGGCCCTGGGTACCGGGCAGCAGCTGCAGGATCAGGGTCTTGGCGAACTTGCTGGGATCCTCGGAGACCACACCGGCGGCGGCCTCACCGGCGATGCCCACGCCCCGGCCGGATCCGGCACAGGACATACCCACCGCCAGACACGCGCCGATAAAGGCGATGCCGGTACCAATCAGGTTTTGCAGTTCCATAACTTATTCCTCCTCGATGATATCCACATATTTGGTGTTGTAGGTCAGGGGCTGGAAGGCCTGGCCGCCCTCCTCGTAGAATTTTCCAAAGAACTCCAGGTACTGGAGACGGGCCGCGTGGACGTAGGTGCCGATGATGTTGACGCCCACGTTGAACACATGGCCGATGATGAACACGAGAATAAAGAGGATCATACCCCCGGCGGTGAGCCCGCCCAGGGTGCCCAGGGTGTTCATCACGCTGGCGATGACCGAGGTGGCCAGCATCAGCGCCATCAGGCGGGAGTAGGACAGCACGTCGGACAGCCAGCTGGTCACGTCGTACAGGCTGGCCACGCCGCCCAGGAGCTTGCCGAAAAAGCCCCGCTTGGTGTGGCCCTGGGTGGCGATGAGGAGCAGGCAGCCCACGCCGATCCACCAGCCCGGCTGTCCCGCGGCCACCAGGCCGATGGAGCCGAAGAAGAGCCACCAGGGCACCACGTCCAGCAGGCCGTCCAGGGGCTTGCCGTCCCGGAAGCCCATATAGATGTGGATGCACTGACCGAAGACCAGCTGCACCACGCCGATGACGATGGCCAGCACCAGAGTGGTCATGGGGTCCTCAATGGGGTTGACGATCAGGCCGTTGCTGAACTTCTGCACCCAGACGGGCAGCCCCTCCAGGGGAATCCCCAGCATCTGCTCGGCGAACTTGGGCACCAGGTCGCCAAAAAAGCCGCCGGTGAAAATGCCGCAGATAAAGGTGGAAATGCCCATATACTGGCCCAGACGGAACATGTAGCCCATGGTCCCCTTGGGGTGGTATTTTTTCCAGATGGCGAAGCTGACCGCCCAGATGATGATCCCGTACGCCACGTCGGCGAACATGAAGCCGAAGAAGAACAGGAAAAATCCGAAGATCAGCGGGTTGGGGTCGATGCCCCGGTAGGCGGGCATGGAGTACATCTCGGTAACCATGTTGATGGGCTCCATGAACTTGGGGTTCTTCAGCAGGACGGGGGGCTCCTCATCCTCCTGGGGCTCCGCGGTCTCCCAGGCGCAGGCGAAAGCCTCCAGGGCCTTCTCCACGGCGGACAGGCCGGGCTCGGCCACCCACCCCTCCAGGAAAATGACGGTGCCGTTGGTCAGGAGCTTCTCCCGGGCCTCCGCCTTGCACAGCTCCTGCTCCAGGCGGTCGGTGCACACCTGCAGCTCCTGCCGGCGGGGGGCAAAGGCGGCGATCTCCGCGGCCAGGCGCTCCTTGTCGGCGGCGCTCTGCCGGAGCTCGGCGTCGATGCGGTCGATATTCTCCGCGGCGGTGCCGGTGAACTCCTTGAAGTTGGCGGCCGAGAAGCCGTAGCGCTTGAGCACTTCGGCTGCGGCCTCGCTCTCAGTCTTGTGGCAGCAGAAGAGGAGGTAGCGCAGCTCCTTGTCGCTGCCGACCTCCATCAGCTCGGAGTTGGGCGCGATGCCGGAGAGCTCTCCGGTCAGCTCGGACAGCGTTACCGCCGCCGGGCAGGCGCCCAGGGTGATCTTGACGTGCTGGGTGGATCTGGTATCCAGCGGCAGATCCAGGCTCTTCCAGGGCAGCAGGGCCACCCGCTGGGTGTTGAGCCGGTTCTCCTGGGAGGTGAGCTGGGCGATGCGCTGGGTGCGTCGGTTGATCTCCTCGGCACACTCCAGGGAAGCTTCCAGCTTCCGGTCGTCCATGAAGTCCTTCTCCCGCATGTCGTGGCGCAGGATGAACAGTCCGCCCTTGGCCGGCGCATACTTGCGCAGTGCCTCCAGCGCCGCCGAGACGGCGTTGGAGCGGCTCTTCACGTCGCTGAGGACGGAACTCTCCCTCCGCAGCAGCGCGGTCCATTCGGGGTCCGCCAGCTTGTCACTGGGTTCGGTGACCTCCACGCACCCCACATGGAGCAGCTGCTGGAGCAGAGCGTCCCGCTCTTCTTCCAGACCGATCACCCGCAGCCGCTTCATTTTGACGATGGACATCAGACATTCACAACCCTTCTGACAATGAGTGCCGACGCCTCTGCCATACGGCCCCCGGCCGCTTTCCGCAGCGCGTCGCAGGAGCGCTTCGTCTCCTCCACGACGGTTTCCGCCTGTTTTGAAGCCTTTTCTTCCGCTTCCTTCATAAACTGGGCCGCTTTCGCCTCAGCCTCTCCGCGGGCCGCCGCCAGGGCCGCCTCGCCGGCGCGCCGGGCGTCCGAAACCGTCTTTTTGGCCTGGGCCTGGGCTTCCGCCTTACGCCGCTGCGTCATTTCTTCCGCTTCTGTCACCTGCTTGATACCCTCAAGAGACATTTTTTCACCGCCTTTCGCTCTGTGTTCGGAACAGGAAAGTTTCCCGATTCTATTGAAATGATACTCGAATCATAGATGAATTGCAAGTTCAAAATTTCGCATCCTGTGTATTCTGCCGTTCCCTTTTTTGCAAGTTTCTATCCTGTTTTATGCAAAAATTTGTTAAAAAAAAGACTAAACCGCCGGTTTTAAACCCTTTGAAGCAGTATTTCCTCCGCCGGCTCTCAAATGGGGAATTTTGAGCCGTCAAAATTTTGGTGATTTTGTATACCGGTTAGTTCACATGTCGTAAAGATGTGTTACCCCGGGGTTTTTGCCCGGGAAGTTTCGATTTCCTCCCTTCATTTTGGCACGATCCAGCCGGCTCTATCCGGCCTATGTATACCTTTTTTCGATAAAACAAGGTCATTATATAGCATTTTCACCTATATCACCCCGCTCCGGTCAAAAAAGGGGGCGCGGGGCAAATTGTCCCGCGCCCCCGGCGCTCGGTGTATTCCGTTCTAATCTCCGAATCGTCAGTTCAGAATGGCCCAGCTCTCGGTCGCCGCTCCGGCCTGGGTCACGATGGGAATCAGGCACTCGCCGATCATCCCCGCGCCGCTCAGCGAGGCTTTGGCCTCCTGGGGCGTCGTTTCCGTCAGAGGCGCCCAGACCCGGTCGGCGTTGGTCGTCAGGGCGTTGAAGCTCTGACCGCTGTCGCCGTCCCCGCCGTGGAACAGCTGCTCGTCGGTCACCACCGACAGCATGACATCGGGGTACTGCGCCTCCAGCGCCGCCTTCACGTCGGCGTAAAAGGCGGACACCACGGTTTTGAGCTGGCTGGGATCGTAGGCCTCCCCCACCTTGATGGTATTGAGGTAGCCGCTGGTGGGATAGCCGCTGTTGTCCAGCAGGATCTCGTCAAAGCCCAACCCGGCCAGCTCCAGACAGAGGTCGATGATATACTGCTGGGCCTTGGTGCTGGTGGCGCTCAGCCAGCGGATGTCGTCGGCGTCCCGGAAGTTGTAGTTTTTGTTGGTCTTGACCCCCAGGGACGGCTCATTGTAGGGCACGGTGTTGTCCCGGAAGCAGGACACCCGGGCCACGGTGTAGAGCTCCCCGCTGTTGAGGGCCAGGATGGACTGGTTGATGGTCTTGTCCGTAGCGGAGGCCCCGGTCTTGGTGGCCAGCTCCACGGAGGAGACATAACCCAGAGTGCCGTCGTCGGCCTTCATGTCAAAGACGGCGGCGTTCCCGCCCGCGGCCTCCACCTGGCTCTGAGCGGTGCCGTCCGTGAGGGCGCTGCGGGGCAGCTCCACGGCGCGGAGCACCTCTTCGATCTCCGGCGTGGGGCTGGGCGTGGGCTCCGGGTCCTTGGAGACCACCACCAGGGGCTCCGTCTCCTCCGGCTCCGGCGTGGGGCTGGTCCGGGCGAAGGGCAGGTCCAGATGGAAGCTGCCGTCGCTGCCGTAGACGCCGAAGCGCTCCAGCAGCACATAGCACCCCGCCACCAAAATCAGCACCACCACCAGAATGGCGATGATGACCTTTAACACCGTCCGGGAGCGGGAACGCCCCCGGTAGGCTCCGTATCCATATCCTCGATTGCGCATGAAACGTCATTTCCCCCTATTGCTGCCCTTCGTCCTCTTTGGCGACGAGGGCCGCCTCCAGCTTGCGCAGGGCTTCCGCCACCTGCGCCTTGTCCTCTGGAGTCATGGTGTCCAGAAGAGAGTTGAAATAGCCGCTCACATTGGTCTCAGCCTTCTTGCGCAGGTCATGATATTTCTCCGTGGCCGAGACGTAGATCACCCGGCGGTCATGCTCCGACCGCTCCCGCCTGGCCAGCCCCAGCTTTTCCAGCCGGTCCACGATGCCGGACACGGTGCTGTTGGCACTCCCGGTCCGCTCGGCCAGAACGCTGATGGGGATGGGTCCCTCCTCGCCCAGCACGTTGAGCACCAGGGCCTGAGGGAATGTCAGATTCAGCCGCCCGAAGTGGGCCCGGAACTGCTGGGACATATGCTGGGTCACCCGCAGGTAAGACATCAGGACGCTTGGTACCTTATCCATTCTCTTCTCCCCCCTCGATTCTCTATCATGCTATCCGCCCGGTGGGTTCGGCTCTGCTTACCAAGAGGATAGCGCCTGATCTGGTCTTTGTCAATGCGATGCTGTGTTCTCACCCCATGACCGGCGTGGTCATCCGCTCCAGCATGACCGCCAGCTCCGCACGGGTGGTGGTGGCCTTGGGGGAGAGCTTCCCCTTGCTGCCGGTGATCAGCCCCGCTCCCACGGCGTGCTCCATGGCGGTGCGGGCCCATTTGGAGATGGAGCCCTGGTCGCTGTACAGCTCCAGCACGCCGTTGGCCAGGTCATGGCCGGCGTAGCGGGCATATTGATAGAGGAAGACCGCCATCTGCTCCCGGGTCACGGCGCTGCCAGGCTGGAAGGCGCCCTTGCCGTTGCCGGAGGCGATGCCGTTCTCCTGGGCCCAGGCCACGGCCTGGGTGTACCAGGTGCCCTCCGGCACATCGGAGAAGCTGTCCGTACCTTTGGGGGCCGGGGAACCGGCCAGCCGCCACAGGGTCGTCACTGCCATGGCCCGGGTCACCGACCCGGTGGGGCTGAAGGTGGTGGCGCTGGTGCCGCTCATCAGGCCGGCGTCCACCACATTCTGGACCGACTCCTCATACCAGGAGCCCGCTTTCACATCGGTAAAACTCGCCGCGCCGGCAGGCAGGGCCAGCCCTGCGCACAGCAGCAGAGCGCACAGCACCCGGGCCGGGGCGCGCCGCTTGCGGTCAAATCTCATGGTTACTTCCACCTCTTCTGATTATATCCTGCATATACATGCCTCTGGTCTATTTGTGCGTCTATTTTATCATATGTTATACACCTCTTTCTTTAAAAAATTATGAACAGTACCGGACAGTTTTTTACTTTTGGGCAGTTTAAGGCCCCGATGGCGCTCTGTTATGGAAAATGCCGGTTGACTTCCCGGAACGGGTATGATATAGTAGCGGTGCGTTGAAAAGGGAGTAGTTCCGGGCCTTCCGGTCCGGGGATGCCGCCAACAATCACGGTTCGCTTGCGGCGGACCTGGCGGCATACGCCGAGCCCTGTTTTCGGTAACAAGACTTTTCAGCGGTTGCCACCTATGCAGCCGCTGGAGGGTCTTTTTTATTTTGATCCTCCGGCTGCCAAGCCCAAATCCCCTCAAAAATGTGGAAAAGGATGTGCAGATTCATGTCAGAGCCCTACTTCAACCGCACGCCGGACCAGGCGCTGGAAGCCCAGCATGCCTCCCGGTCCGGCCTGTCCCCCCAGGAGGCCGCCAAGCGGACGGAGACCTACGGCCCCAACAAGCTCAGCGAAGGCAAGAAGAAATCGGTGGCCATGGTGTTCGCCGAGCAGTTCAAGGACCTGCTGGTGGTGATCCTGGTCATCGCCGCCCTCATCTCCGCCGTGTCGGAGAATGTGGAGAGCACCATCGTCATCTTCGCGGTGCTGATCCTCAACGCCGTGCTGGGCACGGTGCAGTACTTGAAGGCAGAAAAATCCCTGGAAAGTCTGAAAGCCATGTCCTCCCCCACCGCCAAGGTGCTGCGGGGCGGCGTCCGGGTGGAGATCCCCTCGGCCGAGGTGGTCCCCGGCGACATCGTGCTGCTGGACGCCGGCGACATGGTGGTGGCCGACGGCCGTATCCTGGAGAACTTCTCCCTGAAAGTGAATGAGAGCTCCCTCACTGGCGAGAGTGAGGGCGTGGAAAAGACCGCCGGCACCATCAACAGCGACCAGGTGGCCCTGGGCGACCAGAAGAACATGGTCTTTTCCGGCTCCCTGGTGACCTATGGCCGGGCCACGGTGCTGGTCACTGCCACCGGCATGGACACCGAGCTGGGCAAGATCGCCGCGCTGATGAACCAGACCCAGCAGCGCAAGACCCCCCTGCAGAAGAGCCTGGACGACTTCTCCGGCAAGCTGGCCATGGTCATCATGGCCATCTGCGCTGTGGTGTTCGTCCTCTCCATCTTCCGCAGCCACATGACCATTCTGGACTCCCTGATGTTCGCCGTGGCCCTGGCCGTGGCCGCCATTCCCGAGGCCCTCTCCTCCATCGTCACCATCGTGCTGGCCATGGGCACCCAGAAGATGGCCAAGCAGAACGCCATCATGAAGGACCTGAAAGCCGTGGAGAGCCTGGGCGCCGTGTCGGTCATCTGCTCGGATAAAACCGGCACCCTGACCCAGAACCGCATGACCGTGCAGAAGATCTACGCCGACGGCAAGCTCCTGGATGGCGTGGACCTGGAGCTGGCCAACGATCCCCAGCGGCTGCTCCTCAAGATCGGCATTCTGGCCAGCGACGCCACCTTTGACCCCAGCACCGGCGCCTCCATCGGCGACCCCACCGAGGTTGCCCTGGTCCAGCTGGGCAAGCACTTCGACGTGGAAGAGGGGCTGTACCGCCAGTACCACCCCCGCCTGCGGGAGCTGGCCTTTGACTCCGACCGCAAGCTCATGAGCACCCTCCACATGCTGGACGGCGTGCCCACCCTGCTGACCAAGGGCGCCATCGACACCCTGCTGGCCCGCTCCACCCGCCTGCTCACCTCCGAAGGCACCGTTGAGATGACCGACGCGCGCCGGAAGGAGATCATGGCGGTCAACGAGCAGCTCTCCAACGAGGGTCTGCGGGTCCTGGCCTTTGCCCAGCGCACCCTGGACAGCGTCCGGGACCTGACCCTGGACGACGAGCAGGACTACACCTTCGTGGGCCTGGTGTCCATGATCGACCCGCCCCGCCCCGAGTCCATCCAGGCCGTGGCCGACGCCAAGAGCGGCGGCATCCGCACCATCATGATCACCGGCGACCACAAGGTGACCGCCTCCGCCATCGCCCGTCAGATCGGCATTTTCCGGGAGGGCGACATGGCCCTGTCCGGCGTGGAGCTGGACGCCATGAGCGATGACCAGCTGGACGAGATCCTGCCCAAGGTTTCCGTCTACGCCCGCGTGTCCCCCGAGCACAAGATCCGCATCGTCAACGCCTGGCAGCGCCGGGGCAACATCGTGTCCATGACCGGCGACGGCGTCAACGACGCCCCCGCCCTCAAGAAGGCCGACATCGGCGTGGCCATGGGCATCACCGGCACCGAGGTGTCCAAGGACGCCGCCTCCATGATCCTGGCGGACGACAACTTCGCCACCATCGTCCGGGCGGTGGTCAACGGCCGCAACGTGTACGCCAACATCAAGAACGCCATCCAGTTCCTGCTCTCCGGCAATATGGCCGCCATCCTCTGCGTGGTGTACGCCTCTCTGGCCGGACTGAGCGTGCCCTTTGCGCCGGTCCACCTGCTGTTCATCAACCTGCTCACCGACTCCCTGCCCGCCATCGCCATCGGCATGGAGCCCGCCCGCAAGGGCCTTCTGAAGCAGAAGCCCCGCGACCCCAAGGCCCCCATTCTGGACCGGTCCCTGCTGGGCCGCATCTTCGGTCAGGGCCTCCTGATCGCCATCCCCGTCATGGCCGCCTTCTACCTGGGCCTGAGCTACGGCGGCGCGGCGGCCGCCTCCACCATGGCCTTTGCCACCCTGACCCTGGCCCGTCTCTTCCACGGCTTCAACTGCCGGGGCCATGAGTCGGTGTTCCACCTGGGCTTCCAGTCCAACCCCTTCTCCCTGGCCGCCTTCGGCGGCGGCGTGCTGCTGCTGGCCGCGGTGCTCTTCGTGCCCGGGCTCAACACCCTCTTTGAGGCGGTGGCCCTGGACGGCGTCCACATCGCCCAGATCGTGGGCCTGGCGGTCATCCCCACCCTGCTGATCCAGATCTTCAAGCTGATCCGCGACGCCCGGGAGAAATAAATCGCTACCCCATCCCAAAGGAGGAACCTTCCCTTGATCAAACTCATCGCCAGTGATATCGACGGCACCCTGATGCCCTACGGGCGGACCGAGCTGGATCCCCGGCTCTTCCCCCTCATCCATCGCCTGCGGGAGCAGGGCGTGCTCTTCTGCCCCGCCTCCGGGCGGCAGTTCCACAGCCTGCGCCGCCTCTTCGCCCCCATCGCCAACGAAATCGCCTTCCTGTGTGAAAACGGCGCCATCCTCTACGGCGCGGGCACCGAGGAGGACGCCCCCGTCCTCTCCAAGACCGTCATGGAACAGGAGAAGGCCCTGGCGCTGTGCCACGACATCCTGGCGCTCCCCGAGGGGGCCCACATCGTCATCTCGGGGGCCAACACCAGCTACCTCATGACCGCCGACGCCCCCTTCCGGGAGCAGCTGGTGGCCGTCACCGGCAATGCCACCGCCCTGGTGGACCGGCCGGAGGACGTGCCGGAGGAGATCCTGAAGGTCTCCCTCTACCGCCACAGCGGCGCCGAGCCCGACGCCGACCTTCTGGGCCCCCGCTGGGCGGAGCAGTTCCGCATGACCCTGGCCGGCCCCGGCTGGCTGGACTTCATGTCCGCCGACAAGGGCGACGGCATCCGGGGCATCTGCGCCGCCCTGGGCCTCACCCCCGACGAGGTGGTGGCCTTCGGTGATCACTACAACGATGTGCCCATGCTGGAGGCCGTCGGCATCCCCTACATGATGGAGGGGAGCGACGACTACCTCAAGGGCCGCTTCCCCCGCCACTGCTCCAACGTGGAGGACACCCTGGAGGAGATCCTGGCCGGGCTGGAGAAGAAGGCATGATCTCCCTGGTGCGGGTGGCCCTGGCGGGCAGCGGGGAGATGGGCATGACCCATTTCCGGACTTATCAGCGCCTCTCTGACGTGCAGGTGGTGGGGGCGCTGGCCGCCTCCTCCCAGGGACGGGCCCGGTGGGAGGGGCTGGGCGTGCCGGTCTTTGGCTCGCTGGAGGAGCTGGTGGAGAGCGCCGCCCCCGATGTGGTGGACCTCTGCACCCCCACCGACCTCCACCCCGCCCAGGCCATCCGCGCTCTGGAGCTGGGCTGCCACGTCATCGTGGAGAAGCCCTGTGCCCTCACCGCGGATCTGGCCCGGTCCATGTTCGCCGCCGCCCGGCGGCAGAACCGGCAGCTGCTGGTGGCCCAGGTGGCCCAGTTCTCCGAGGACGGTTTCCTGCTGCGCCAGCTTCTGGAGGAGCTCCCCTATGGTCCCGCCCTGGACGCCTTTTTCCAGCGCCTGGGGCCCCGGCCCGGCTGGTCCCGGGAGGGGTGGTTTTTCCACAAGGAGCGCAGCGGCCTGGTGCCCTTTGACCTGCACATCCACGATCTGGACCTGGCGGTGAGCCTCTTCGGCCCCGCCGTGCCCCGGTCCTTTACCTCCGCCGGGGATGACTCCCTCTCCCTGTGCCGGATGGAGTACCGCTGCGGCGAGGTGTCCGTGGGGGCGGAGGCCGGGTGGCTCCACACCGCGCTCCCCTTCTCCGCCCGGTGGCGGGTATGCTTCCGGGACGCCCTGGTGGTCTTTGACGGGACAAAGGCCACCGCATACCCCAGCTTCGCCCCGCCCCACGCGCTGCACGGCTTCCCCGTCCCGGACCCCTTCGCCGCGGAGCTGGGGCACTTCCTCTCCTGCATCCGGCTGAATCAGCCCTCCTCCCTCGTGCCGGAGGAGCGGGTGATCTCCGTGCTGGAGAGCCTGGAGGCCCTGACCGCCCTCTCCCCCCGTTAAAACAGAACAACGCCCGGACCCGCGTACCGCGGGTCCGGGCGTATTCCTTCCTACGGCCCGGCCAGGGCCCAGTTGAGCAGCAGTAGCAATCCGAAACCAGGGACCCCCAGCACGCCCAGCACCAGGGCGTTGGCCAGGTTCACCCCCAGGTGGATGCCCAGCGCTCCTCCCGTCTGGCTCAGCAGGGCCAGCACCCCCAGGCCCGCGCCGGTGCGCAGCCCCAGGCGGAAGAGCCTTCCCACCGTGCGGCGCAGCGCCAGCAGGGCGATGAGGAGGATGAGCCCCGCCATCACCAGAGAGAGATGTTCCACCAGCCACTCCATCCAGCGGCCTCCTTCCCTTCGCCTCCGCTCCCGGCGGGGGTGAGCAGGCGCGGCCACGCGGGCCGGTAGGCCGCCCCCTCCCGCCGGGGCGGGACCTCACCGCTCTCCAGGGCCTTCACCTGCCGCAGCAGATAGCCGTAGCGGGCCTGGAGGGCGTTGATCTCATAGACGTAGGACTCGATGAGCTCCGGGTCCGCCGCGCCGTTGAAGCCGGCATACGCCCGTGCAATGGCGCTGCGGGTCCGCTCCAGTCCCTCCAGCAGGGTCTGCCGCTCCTCATTGTGTCGCTCCCGTTTTGCCATAGCCGCTCCTTTCCCGTGTCTCTGGTGTGAGTGTATGTGCAGTTTGGCCGGTTATGCCCGTTTTTATACCAGTTTTTCCCTGGTATCTCCCCCGGCGGCGGAGCCATACTAGCATCGGGCACAACGGGAGGGCAACGTCCTCTCAGACCATCTCCTTTTCCGACGGGGCGCACCCGCTCCGAAGGGGACAGGAGGGGTGTGGCCCTGGAAGGCCGCCGGAGCCCACGCTCCGGCGGCCTTCGTGGTATCCGGCTTTTCTTGACACCTCTCCGGGGTTTGGGGTATGATTATTCTGTAAAGGTATGTATCGCAAAGGAATTGGAGTGAGGAACGACCCATGGCAAAAAGCACCCCAAGAGGCTACGGCAACGAATCCATTTCCGCCCTGAAGGGCGCCGACCGGGTACGCAAGCGGCCCGGTGTTATTTTCGGCTCCGACGGGCTGGACGGCTGTGAACACGCCGTTTTTGAGATCCTGTCCAACGCCATCGACGAGGCCCGGGAGGGCCACGGCTCCCTCATCACCGTCACCCGCTACGCCGACCACTCCATCGAGGTGGAGGACTTCGGCCGGGGCTGCCCGGTGGACTGGAACGAACGGGAGCAGAAGTACAACTGGGAGCTGGTATTCTGCGAGCTCTACGCCGGCGGCAAGTACGGCAACGGCGAGGGGGACAACTACGAGTACTCCCTGGGCCTCAACGGCCTGGGCTCCTGCGCCACCCAGTACGCCAGTGCCTATTTCGACGCCGTCATCCACCGGGACGGCTTCCGCTACACCCTCCACTTTGAGAAGGGCGAGAACATCGGCGGGCTGACCAAAGAGCCCACCGACCGGAAAAAGACCGGCTCCTGCTTCCGGTGGCTCCCCGACCTGGAGGTGTTTACCGACATCAACATCCCGGTGGAGTACTACCTGGACGTCCTGAAGCGCCAGGCCGTGGTGAACGCGGGGGTGACCTTCCGCTTCCGCAACCAGATCGGCGTCAACCGCTTTGAGACCACCGACTTCAAGTACGAAAACGGCATCATCGACTATGTGAAGGAGCTGGTGGGGGAGACCTCCCTCACCCAGCCGGTGTTCTGGCAGACCGAGCGCAAGGGCCGGGACCGGGAAGACAAGCCGGAGTATAAGGTGAAGCTCAGCGTCTCCTTCTGCTTCTCCAACACGGTGCAGGTGGTGGAGCACTACCACAACTCCTCCTGGCTGGAGCACGGCGGCTCCCCGGAGAAGGCGGTAAAGAGCGCCTTCGTCTCGGGTATCGACGCCTACCTGCGCCAGCAGGGCAAGTACCAGAAGAACGAGAGCAAGATCACCTGGGCCGACATCGAGGATTGCCTGGTGCTGGTGAGCAACAACTTCTCCACCCAGACCTCCTACGAAAACCAGACCAAGAAGGCCATCAACAACAAGTTCGTCCAGGACGCCATGGCGGAGTTCCTGAAGGCCCAGCTGGAGGTCTACTTCATCGAGAACCCCTTCGATGCCGAGAAGATCGCCGAGCAGGTGCTGGTGAACAAGCGCGCCCGGGAGAACGCCGAGAAGGCCCGTCTGAACATCAAGAAGAAGCTCTCCGGCAGCGTGGACATCGCCAACCGGGTGCAGAAGTTCGTGGACTGCCGCACCAAGGACACCGAGCGGCGGGAGCTGTACATCGTGGAGGGCGACTCCGCCCTGGGCGCGGTGAAGCAGAGCCGCGACGCGGAGTTCCAGGGCATCATGCCGGTGCGCGGCAAGATCCTGAACTGCCTGAAGGCCGACTACGCCAAGATCTTCAAGAGCGAGATCATCATGGACCTTCTGAAGGTGCTGGGCTGCGGCTGTGAGGTGCAGGACAAGCACGCCAAGGACACCGCCGCCTTCGACCTGATGAACCTCCGGTGGAACAAGATCATCATCTGTACCGATGCCGACGTGGACGGCTTCCAGATCCGGACGCTGATCCTCACCATGCTCTACCGCCTGACCCCCACCCTCATCCAGCGGGGATACGTCTATATCGCCGAGTCCCCCCTCTACGAGATCACCTATAAGGAAAAGACCTGGTTTGCCTACTCCGACAAGGAGAAGCAGGACATTGTGCAGGAGCTCGCCGGCAAGAAGTGCGACATCCAGCGCTCCAAAGGTCTGGGCGAGAACGAGCCGGACATGATGTGGCTGACCACCATGAACCCGGAGACCCGCCGCCTCATCAAGGTCATGCCGGAGGACGTGGAGCGCACTGCCGCCGTCTTTGACCTGCTGCTGGGGGACAACCTCCAGGGCCGCAAGGACCACATCGCCGACAACGGCTATAAATATCTGGAGCTGGCGGACATCTCGTAAAGCCCCGCTCGTCTGAACAATCCTCGGAAAAGGATGGAATCCCATGGCTAAGAAAAAAGCCCCGGAGACCGGGGCAAAACGTGTCAACAACCCCAATGTAATGGGCCTGCGGCCCGAGGTGCTGGAGCAGCCCATCACCGAGACCCTGGAGCTCAACTACATGCCCTACGCCATGAGCGTCATCGTCTCCCGGGCCATCCCGGAGATCGACGGCTTCAAGCCCTCCCACCGCAAGCTCCTCTACACCATGTACCAGATGAAGCTGCTGGGCGGCGCACGGACCAAGAGCGCCAACGTGGTGGGCCAGACCATGAAGCTGAACCCCCACGGCGACGCCGCCATCTACGACACCATGGTGCGTCTCTCCCGGGGCTACGGGGCCCTCCTACACCCCCTGGTGGACTCCAAGGGCAACTTCGGCAAGGTCTACTCCCGGGACATGGCCTGGGCGGCCAGCCGGTACACCGAGGTCCGCCTGGACCCCATCTGCGCCGAACTTTTTAAGGACATCGACCAGGACGCGGTGGACTTCGTAGACAACTACGACGGCAAGATGAAGGAGCCCGCCCTCCTGCCCACCACCTTCCCCAACGTGCTGGTGAGCGCCAACCAGGGCATCGCCGTCGGCATGGCCTCCAACCTGTGCGGCTTCAACCTGGGCGAGGTGTGCGACGCCACCATCGCCTATCTGAAAAACCCCAAGACCGACCTGCTGTCGATCCTGAAAGCCCCCGACTTTCCCACCGGTGGCCAGCTCCTCTACGATGAGAGCGCGCTGCGGCAGATCTACCAGACCGGCCGCGGCTCCGTCCAGGTGCGGGCCAAGTGGCGCTACCTCAAGAGTGAAAATCTCATCGAGATCGTGGAGATCCCCTACTCCACCACGCTGGAGGCCATCATGGACAAGGTCTCCGAGCTCATCAAGACCGGCAAGATCAAGGAAATCGCCGACATGCGGGATGAGACCGACCTGAACGGCCTCAAGATCACCATCGACCTCAAGCGCGGCACCGATCCGGACAAGCTCATGGCCCGGCTCTTCAAGTCCACCCCCCTCCAGGACGCCTACTCCTGCAACTTCAACATCCTCATCCAGGGCATGCCCCGGGTGATGGGCGTGGGCGAGATCCTGGAGGAGTGGACCGCCTGGCGGCTGGATGGCGTGCGCCGGCGCAGCTACTTCGCCATGAAGAAGAAGGAGGAGAAGTACCACCTCCTGCAGGGCCTGAAGAAGATCCTGCTGGACATCGACCGGGCCATCCGCATCATCCGGGAGACCGAGGAGGACGCCGAGGTGGTGCCCAACCTGATGATCGGCTTCGGCATCGACCAGGCTCAGGCCGAGTTCGTGGCCGACATCAAGCTGCGCAACATCAACAAGGAGTACATCCTCCGCCGCACCCAGGAGACCGACACCCTGGCCGAGGAGATCGCCGACCTGAAGGACCTGGTGGACAGCCCCCAGCGGCTCAAAAAGGTCATCATTTCCGAGCTCCAGGCGGTGAAGAAGAAGTACGCCGTGCCCCGCCGCACCGAGATCCTCTACGACTTTGTGGAGCCCTCCGCCGTGGTGGTGGAGGACGAGGTCCCCGACTATCCGGTCCACGTGTTCCTGTCCCGGGAGGGCTATTTCAAAAAGATCACCCCCCAGTCCCTCCGCATGGCCAGCGAGCAGAAGTATAAGGAGGGAGACGGCCCCTACCTCCAGTGGGAGGGAAGCAACCGGGACGAGCTGCTGGTCTTTACCGACAAGCAGCAGTGCTACAAGACCCGCCTCTCCGACTTCGGCGACACCAAGGCCAGCGTCCTGGGCGAGTTCCTCCCCACCCGACTGGGCATGGACAGCGGCGAGAATGTGGTGTGGGCCTGCATCACCAGTGACTACTCCGGCCATGTGTTCTTCTTCTTTGAGAACGGCAAGGTGGCCCGGGTGGAGCTGGCGGCCTACAAGACCCAGACCCGCCGCAAGCGCCTGACCGGCGCGTACAGCGACAAATCCCCTCTGGCGGCAGCTCTGCTGCTGCAGGAGGACGAGGAGCTGGCTCTCTTCTCCAGCGAGGGGCGCTGCCTCATCTTCCACACCGCCTCCCTGACGCCCAAGACCACCCGCACCACCCTGGGCGTCCAGGTCATGACCCTCAAGCCCAAATACCACCTGGAAAAGGTCTCTCCTCTGGCCGGCACCACCATCGTCAATGTCGCCCGTTACCGGGCCAAGAGCCTGCCCGCGGCGGGCATGCTGCTGCGGGAGGAGGACCGGGGCGAGGAACAGCTGTCGTTGCTCTAAGCACTCTGTGAGGTAATCTATGAAAAACACCGCAAAACGTCTCCTGATTTCCTATTTCTGGATCACAGTGGGCTCACTGGTCTACGCCCTGGGCTTTGACTGGTGCTATGCCCCCAACGCCATCGGCTTCGGCGGCATCACGGGCCTGGCCCAGATCATCAACGCCGTTCTCCCCTGGGCCCCCATCGGCACGGTGGTCATCGTGCTGAACATCCCCCTCTTCTTCCTGGGTTGGCGGCTGCTGGGCGGACATCTGCTCCTCTCCTCCCTGTACGCTATGTTCATCTCCTCGGTGTTCGTGGACGTCATCGCAGCCCTGGTCCCCTTCCAGCCCATGGACCCCATGCTGGCCACCATCTTCGGCGGCATCCTGGTGGGCCTGTCGCTGGGCATCATCCTGCTCCAGGGTGCCACCACCGGCGGCACCGACCTGCTGGCCCGGCTGCTGAAGCTGCGCTTTGCGTGGCTCCCCATGGGCAAGCTCCTCATGGTGGTGGATCTGGCGGTCATCGTGGCAGTGGCCGCGGCCTTCCGCAATCTTTCCAGCGCCCTGTACGGCGTGGTGTCCCTCTATATCTTCACCGCGGTGATGGACATGGTCCTCTACGGCCTGGACAGCGCCAAGGTGGCCTATATCATCTCCTCCAAGCCCGATGAGATCTCCAAGGTCATCCTGGACGAGCTGGACCGGGGCATCACCATCCTCCACGGCGAGGGCGGCTGGTCCGGCGATCCCAAGAAGGTGCTCCTGTGCGCCTTCAAGCAGAAGCAGATCGTCCCCCTGCGCCGGATGGTCAAGGAGATCGACCCGGAGGCCTTCCTCATCGTCTGCGACGCCCACGAGGTGCTGGGCGACGGATTCCGCTCCTATCAGCAAAACGATCTGTAACGGTTTTATATTATTTTACAGGAGGTAATCGTTATGGCCAACATCGAAGCCCTGCGGAAGAACCTGGAGGCCAATGGCTTCCACACCACCTACTTCGCCACCGCCCAAGAGGCCGCCGACTATCTGGACGGCAAGCTGGACGGGCGTACCATCGGCATGGGCGGCTCCATGACCGTGCAGCAGCTGGGTCTGATGGAGCGGCTGTCGGCCCACAATACCTTCTACTCCCACTGGAATGGCGCTACTCATGAGCAGTCTGCCGGGGCCGAGGTGTACCTCTCCTCGGTCAACGGCGTGGCTGAGACCGGCGAGCTCATCAACATCGACGGCACCGGCAACCGGGTGGCCTCCACCATCTTCGGACACAAAGAGCTCTACCTCATCGTGGGCGTGAACAAGATCGCCCCGGACTATGACGCCGCCCTCTGGCGGGCCCGGAACATCGCCTCCCCCAAGAACGCCCAGCGCCTGGACCGCAAGACTCCCTGCGCCGAGAAGGGCGACCGCTGCTACAACTGCAACAGCCCCGAGCGCATCTGCCGGGCGCTCACCGTGCTCTGGAAGAAGCCCAACGGCATCGGCTACGCCGAGGTGGTCCTGGTGGGCGAGGAGCTGGGGCTCTAAGGACATAGGAGGGACTATGATACGGATCTGCGCGGCGGCGGTGCTGCTGGCGGTTCTGGCAGGGCTGAGCGGCTGCTCCGCCATGCTGGAGCGCTCCTATGAGGTGGTCACCGACCACCCGGAGTACCCGGTCACCGCCGACGACTCCGGGGTGCTCAAGGCGGAGACCTACCAGGACCTGGTGAACGACATCCTCTACTTCGTCAACCAGGGGGCGGAGAGCGGCGTGATCCGCCTGATCGACTACACCCGGGACGTGGAGAGCGATCTGAACAACGCCTGCCTGGAGGTGGCACTGGACGCCCCCATCGGCGCCTACGCGGTGGACTTCATCAAATACGACTACACACCAGTGGTGAAATACTATGAGGCCAGCATCACCATCTCCTACTGCCGCACCCAGGAGCAGATCCGTTCCATCCAGAATGTGACGGGTACCAGCGCCATCCGGGCGGAGCTGCAGGAGGCCCTGCTCCAGTTTTCGTCGGAGTCGGTGCTCCACATCGCCTATTTCAACGAGGATGAGGACTACATCGCCTCGCTCATTCAGCAGGCCTATTACGACACCCCCGCCGCCGCCTTCGGCATGCCGGAGTACACCATCTCCCTCTACCCGGAGACGGGGACGGAGCGCATCGTGGAGATCCTGCTGACCTACCCCGATCAGCCGGAGACCCTCCGCCGCAAAAGCACCCAGCTCCAGCAGCAGGCCGAGCAGCTCACCGCCTCCTATGTGGGGCAGTCGGTCACAGAGGCGGCGCAGTCGCTGAAGACGCTGCTGTGGCAGCGGGTGGAGGTCCTCCCCACCGGCACGCCCGGCGCATCCACCGCCTACTCCGCCCTGATGGAGAACCGGGCCGACAGCGAGGGCCTGGCCATGGCCTTCCAGCTCCTGTGCCAGCAGCTCAAGCTGGACTGTTCTCTGGTCCAAGGCTCCCTGGACGGTCAACCTCACTACTGGAACGTAGTGACGCTGGAAGATGGCGTGTATCGCCATCTGGACCCCAGCCACTCAGAGGGCCTTTTCTTTACCGACACCGAACTGGCCGCCCTGGGCTACACCTGGGACCGGGAGCAAATCCCTTAAAACGCAGCAAAAAGACGCCCCGTCTTTCGACGGGGCGTCTTTTTTGCTTTTCTCGGTCAGGCTCAGCTCTTGACTTCGTAGCTGTCGGAGGAAGAGATGAACATGACGTCGCCGGGGTTGACCGACTCGTTGGAGTTCGTCCAGGCGCGCTCCAGAGTGGCCCAGTCGCGGATGGGCAGCAGTTCGGTCCAGATCTCGTACTGGTTGCCGTTCTCATCCAGCTCCTCAGAGGGGTCGAAGTTGTGGGAGTTGGTGGCCTCCTGGATATCCTCATAGTACCAAGTGGAGGTATCCATATTATCCGGCCAGGTGGTCATGCCGTCCAGCAGGTGGTCCGCCTCGGGGCGGCGATCCAGCACACGGTTGATGATGGAGATCGCCTCAGCGCGGGTGATGTTGTTATCCGGGCGGAAGGTACCGTCAGGATAGCCGCTGATGATGCCCTCGTTGGCGGCCTGGTTGATGGCCTCCTGAGCCCAGTGGCCGTCGATGTCGCTGAACATGTCGGGGCCCTCGTAGCCGCTGCCGAAGAAGCGAACCGCCATGGCAGCGAACTCAGCACGGGTGATGGAGGCGTTGGGGTCAAAGATCCCGGCGCCGCGGCCGTAAATGATGCCGGCGTTGGTCAGGGTCGAAACGGCCTTGTTGAACCAGGCATCGGAAGGCACATCGGTGTAGGGGTTGGTGGTGGCCCAGTAGTAGTTCCGGGATTCCTCCTTCAGCAGGCGGAAGAAGATGGTGGCCACCTCGGCGCGGTTGATCTCGGCCTCGGGGTGGACCAGACCGTCGTCACGGCCCACGATGTAGGCAAAGTGGTCGCCCTTCTCCAGCTCCGGCAGGTCGCCCAAAGGCGTGGAGGGCTCGGGGATATCCGTTCCACCGCCGCCACCGGGATCGGTGCCGCCGCCGCCACCGGAGTGGTAGCCCGCCGTAAAGACCCATTCAATGGTGTCATCGATGCCCTGGATGGCGTTGCCGGCCTCAATGGGAATGTCCAGCACCACAGTCAGGTTCAGTTCATCGTCCCGGTCCAGGCTGCCCAGCGATACGCCGTTGGCCAGATCGCCGGTAGCCAGAAGGTTTTCCTCTTTGACGTCACCCTTGTAGACATTCAGAGTAACGCCTTCATCCAGCAGTTCCTGGCGCACATTTTCGGCCTTCAGGGTCAGGTCGATCCAGGCGCTGGAGCTCATGCCGCTGGTGTTGACTTTGATCGGCTGGGTGATGTTGTCACCGGGCATCAAGCCGCCTTCCTCCGCGGCCATAGCCTGGAACAGGTTGGGATAACCCACTTCCTCTGTGGTATTGTTGTTGCTGACATTGCGGAATTCGAACTTCCGGGTGTCCTCGTTAAAGGTCACGGTGGGGATGGGATCGGCAGCCAAGGTGGTGACCGCCAGAAGTCCGCCCAGCAGGGCCACCGTCACACCGCCCGCCACCAGGGCGTACAGTTTCCGATTTTTCATAGCAGGTCACCTCCTTTAGTTACTAGTCTTGATGACAAGCGCACCCTTATCTCCGACCCTTTCAACCGAACCGTCGTTATCAATTCCCCACATCGTGGTCACAGCAGTTTCGGGCGCGGCCTGGATGGAGTCGGCCAGCACCTGGACATCCAGGTTGTACTCCGCGGCCTTCTCGCTACCCGGAAGAACTGTAATGGTACACAGGCTGGTTTCAGTTTTGCCCCCCTTCGGAGCCACGGGCTTCGTGTAGTAGTAGTACCCGTCGCTGCCCAGGACCCAACCTTCACCCAAATTCTCGCTCATCTCGTAGTCTTGGCCTTCCATAGGCGTACCGGCTACGATGTCTCCGCCGGGCTGCTCACCGTCGTTATACTGACCAGCCACTGCTCCGTTCCGCCAGCTAAAGACCAGCGCCACGCGGACATAGGCCTCCACGCTGCCGTTGTTGGTAACTTTAATTTCACTCTTGGTTCCAGCATCCGGATCAAAGCTCTCCTCCACATCCGGGTCCACATTACCCATGGTGAAGGTGTTGGTCAC
>NZ_NFGZ01000021.1 GCF_002159175.1 Flavonifractor sp. An92
GCACCGCCCAGGTGTTGGTGACCAGCGTCCCCTCCACCTTGTGGCGCAGCTGGTAGCCGAAGGCCGCCGAGCGCCGGCCGTGCCGCTCCTGGGGGATGGTCAGCTTGCCACCCTGCCACTCCGACGCCGTGAAGGCCACCGAGGCGGCCCGGGACGCGCCCAGGCTGGCGTGGAACACGGCCATCAGGCTGGGGTTCTCCTCCACCATGCGCCGCTGTTCCTCGTCCATGGGGAAGCCCAGGGTGTAGAGCCAGAGCACATAGGGCAGGCTCTCGCTGTCCGGCGGGTAATAGGCGGGCTGGCCCATGTGGGCCAGGAAGGTGCGCCGGTCGGTGACCGCCGCCTGATAGCCACCGGAGACCGCCTCCAGGCGCACATCGGCCAGGGCCAGGTCGCACACGTCCTCGGTGTCCTGGAGCTCCTCCACCACCAGCAGCTGGAAGGCGCGCACCTCCAGGGACTTGTCCATCCGGCAGACCACCGTGCCCTCCCGTTGGACCTCCAGGGTCTCGGTGCCGTCCAGAATGGCCGCCCGGCCCCGGATATACACCGCGCCAGGGTGGAACTGGAGGGTCTTTCCCTCCCGGACGGTGACCCGGCAGGCGTCGGCGTCGCTCCCTGCCATGACCCCCTTTTCGGAGAAAAAGGGGGCGAAAAAGGCGGCGTGGTCGTCGGCGTCGTACTCCCGGTCGTAGCCGCTGGGGTAGGTGGTGGTGTCGCTGGTGCGGATAGCGTTAAAAAAATAGCTTTTCATGGTTACCTCGCTCTCATCTCCCGGCGCAGCCGGGCGAACACGCTCAGGGGCGCGGCGCCGAAGGTGGCGGTGTGCCGCACGCCGGAGGCGCTCCAGACGGTCTGCATCTCGGTCAGGCGGGGGTGGGTCTCCACGCCCCAGCCGCGGTTCCGGCAGGTCACCAGGTCCCCCACCCGGTAGTCCCGGCGGTAGACGTACCGCCCGTCCAGGATCTCGCAGGTGAAGGACTGGGCGGTGCGGTACTGCTCGGCCTGGATGAGGGCCAGACGGCGCAGCTCGTCATACTCGCTGCCGGGCTCCGGCGCGTCCACCGAGAGGGACAGGTGGGTCTCCCGCCGCCGGATGCCCACCGGCTCCTCCTCCCCGTCCCGGACATAGGAGACGGTGAGGGCCTCATCGGCAAACTCCGACCCGGCCAGGGTGGTGTAGAAGAGGTTGCGGGCGTCGGAGCCGGCCTCCTCATAGGTCTGGGCCTGGGCGGTGCGGCGGTCCAGGTCGAAGATGACCCGGGTGCGGTCGCTCTGGAGGGCGGTGTGGTCCTCCCCCTCCACCACATCAAACCGGAAGGTGTGGCGGGTGAGGTCCGGGGTGATGTCGTAGCCCAGCCCGGAGGCCTCCCCCAGCGCGGCCAGCACATCGGAGAGGATCTCGTGGCGGCTCATGTACTTGTCCTCCGCCACGCCCCGGCCCAGGTCCTCCGCCACCTCCAGCCCCCACAGCCGCCGGGCCGGTAAGGTTGGGGACGCCAGATTGGCCGAGACATAGTGCTTCATGCAGGTCTCGGTGGAGCCGTTCACCGGGTCGTAGCCCTGGGCACCGGTCACCGCCGTGGCGCCGGGCGGGATGGTGATGCGGTCCTGGGTGAGGCCCTTGAGCTGGCGTCCCCGGAGGGTGCGCATCTCGCCGCCGGAGTCGTGGGCCAGGGTGAGGTCGTCGATGATCCCCCAGAAGGCCCCGTCCACCAGCACCAGACGCCCGGGGACCAGTTCGGGGGCGTGGCGGGCCTGGTCCGGTACAGTCAGGGTGAAGTACCCCGGCGTCCAGTGCCGCTCCACCAGGGTGAGCTCGGTGGCGGCGGTGCAGCGCCCCACAGAGCGGAAGGTGGGGGCCTGCTCCTCGGGGGGATCAAAGATGCGGATCTCCACCGGCATTTCGCTCTCTCCTTTCTTGTCACGCTCCGGCGGCTGCGCGGCCCGCGGCTTCCCTCCGTCTCGGGCTGGCGTCCGGGCCTTGCGGCCCTCCCCTCGCCCTCGCTCCGGTCCATCCGCGCGGCTCCGCTCGCCTCCGCGCTTCTTATTCTTAAATCCCCAAGCTCGGCACCCGCCAGCGGATGTACGCCACGGGGGTGTCCTCGGGGACCTCATTCTTCACCGCCAGGCGGTTTTCCCCCGGGGTCAGGGCCCAGGGGGTGGAGTCCAGGCTCATCCAGTGGGACACGTCCTCCCCCCGCTGGTAATCCCCCGCCTCGTCCTGCTCCCAGAGCCAGGCGGTCACGTCGGCCATGTCGATGGTGAGCTTCTGGCCCGGGGCGATGGGGTGCTGGATGGTCACCTGCTCTCCGGTGTCCAACTTGGACACCGTCACATACTGCCCGGTGGTGAACACCTCCACCGTGGGATAGATGTCCACGTCGGTGGGGTTTTCGATGGCGGCGTAGGGGCTGAAGGTACCCATGGGGGCGGAAACGGGGGCCCACGGGAAGCGCCAGACCTTGCCGATGACGCCCACGGCGGCCACGGACTCCTCCGCGCTCTCCCAGTAGGGGGAGTCGGCGGTGAAGGAAAGATCGATGGTGGAGAAGGTGCCCACCGGGGCGCTGATGGTGGGGGTGGCCAGAGGGCGGCAGCGGATCTGCACCGCGCCGTCCTCCCGGTAGTAGGTGAGGGTGCCCCAGCGGTTGGGGGCGAAGGTCTGGGCCAGCCAGGTTCGCTGCCGATCATAGGCGGCCCGGGCGCTCTCCCGGCGGCTGCCGTAGACCAGCATGGAGCCGGTCAGGTTGAGGGTAGGGGCGTCCAGGGCGGTGTGAAAGGTGGTCACGCCGTCCTGCCGGGGGGCCTTGGCGGTCTCCGCCGTGGCCGAGAGGTCGCTGGTCAGGCTGCGGAAGTACCAGGGGCCGGGCCGCTCAAAGGGCCCGCCCCCCTCAAAGGTACAGATCCGCCCGCTGTCCGAGCGCCAGGATACCGAGCGCATGACTGATCTCCTCCTTCATCGGTCCAGCTCCTCCAACGTCTTGCGGACCGTGCGCGCCACCTGGCCCTCGGTCATGCCGCCGGTGACCTGGTACGTCAGATTGGCGCTGCGGTGGTTGGTGATGGTCTGGGTGATGGTGTTTCCCACGGCGGCCAGGCCCGAGGCCACCGCCCCCAGCACCGTGCCCAGCTTGTCCAGGTCCACGGCGGGGGCGGCGGTCCCTCCGCCGCTCTGGGCGGTTCCGCCGTTCTCATAGCGGTCCCGGAGGGCCTCCACCCGGCGGTCGTAGTCCTCCTCGGCCTCGGCCAGGCGGCGTTGGTAGTCCTCCTCCAGCTGGGCAAGGGCGGACTGGTACTCCTCCTCCAGCCCCTCCAACCGGGCGTCGTAGGCGCTCTCCAGGCGCTCCAGGGCGGCGTCATACTCGGCTTTGGCGGCGTCCTTGGCAGCGCTGGCCTCCTCCCGTACCTCCTCCAGCTGGTCCTGGACGGCCTCCTTTTCCTCCTCCTTCTCCCGGTAAAAGGCGGTGTCCTCCTTGTCCTGGATGGCCTGGTCCAGGGCCTCCTGGAGGCGCTGCACCTCCTTCTCCCACTCCAGGCGCTGCTCCTCGTCCCGGGCGTAGGCCAGCTGGGCCTGAGCGGCCTCCAGGCGCTTGCGGGCGGCGGCGATGGCGTCGTCCTGCTCCTCATCCTCCCGCAGCTCCCGGCGGGCCTGGATCTCGGCGTCGATGCCCTCCAGCACGGCATTGAGCCGCTCCTCCTCCGCCTCCAGCTGGGCCTGGATCTGGGCCACGCGGGCGTCATAGGCCTCCTTGGCCGCCTGCTTCTCCGCCTCGTAGGCCTCCTTGGCCTGGGCCTTGGCGTCGTCGTAGTGCTCTTTCAGGAGCTCTTTCTCTTCCTTGAGCTGGTCCTCCAGGGCCTGGGTCTGGGCCTCGTAGGCCTCCTTGGCGGCATCCAGGCGCTCCTGGAGCTGTTCCTCCAGCTCCTTGAGCTGCTGCTCCCGCTGCTCCTTCTGCCACTGGTAGAGCTCCACCGTGGCGTCCTTCCAGGCCTTGGAGTTTTCGGCCAGGTACTGGTCCCGGAGGGCGGCCTTGCGGGTGTGGAACTCGGCCTCGCTGATGAGGTCCAGGTCCAGGAAATACTGAAGATCCTCCAGCTGCTCCTGATAGGCCTCCTCCCGGAGGGCCTGCTCCTCCTCCGCCTCGGTGCGCAGGGCGTCCTGCCAGGCCTCTCCCCCCTCGGTCAGGTGATCCGTCCGGGCCTGGGCGAGCCCCTTCAGGTACTCCTCCCAGGTGATCTCCTCGGCGTCCAGGGCCTCCCGGAGGGCCTGGAGGTCCCGCTCGTAGGCCCCCGACTGCCAGGTGTAGAGCTCCTCGTCCAGCTTCCAGCGCTCGTCCCGGTTGTTCTTCAGGTACTGCTCTCCCAGGGCGGCCTTGCGCTGGTAATAGGTCTCCTCGCGGATGAGGTCCATGGCCCGCTGGTGGTCCAGCTCCTCCACCGCCGCCCGGTAGGCCTCCAGCTCCAACTCCGCCGGGGTCTTTTCCTTGGCGGCGGTGGAGGACGAGGAGCCGCCCCGGGAGGAGGTGGTGGTGCTCTTCTTCCCGGAGGACGTGGAGGCGGAGCGGAAGTAACTGGCGCTCACCCGGTCGAAGGTGGCCAGGGACTTGGCTGCTTCCTCCAGCTCCTGGGCAGCGGCGCGGTACTCGTTGGCCTTGGTGTAATAGCTCGCCCCTTCGGCGGCGTTCTCGGCGTTGGCGCCCATGCTCTGGTAGAGGTTGGCCAGGGCCGTGAGCTGGGCCTGGGCCGAGGCGGTGGTCTGGTTGAGGGCGTTGATCTTGTCGGCCTCGGCGGAGACGATGGCGTCGGCGGCCCGCTGGGCGTCGTTGAGGGCCACCTCGTAGGCGGCGCGCTGGGTGGCGATGTAGTCCTGCAACGCCCCGTCGGCCAGCTGGTAGCCGTCCGCCGCCTCCACCAGGTAGGGGGCCAGCTGCGGGTACTCCGCCAGGAGCTTGGCGACGGTGTCCAGCTCCAGGTAGCCCGCCTCGCTCTGCTCCCGCTGGGCCTGGGCCAGCAGCTCACAGGCCCCCTGGGTGCGCTCCAGCACCCCATTCAGTTCGGCCAGCCTGGCGGAGGCCTCCCCGGCGGCGGCGCCGCTCGCCGTCAGGGCCCCGGTCTGTTCCTCCAGGGTCCCGGTGAGCCCGGCGGTGGTGGAGAGAAGCTCCCGGGCCTCCCCCTCCAGGCCGGTGATGCGCCCCTTCAGGGCCTCCACGGTGTCGGCCTGGGCCTGGGCGGCGGAGCGGGCGTTGAGGTAGTTCTGGGTCAGGGCCTCGAAGGAGCCGTCGTCGGTGGTGTCGTTCATGGCCTGCTGGGCCGCCTCGGACTCCCGCACCGCCTCGGCCAGGTCCTGCTCTGCCTGGGCGAGTTCCACCTTGAGCTGGGCGATAGCCTGATATTTTTCCGCCAGGATGTCCTGGTAGGCCTCCAGCTCATACTGCCGCTCCATGGCGTCGATGGTGCGCTCGATGGCCTGGGTGTTGATGTCATATGCCCCGGTGAGGGCGTCCACCTGGCCGATGAGGCCGGGGTAGAGCTCGTTGGCCACCGCCACCAGGCCGTTGAGGCGGCTCTGCTCCTCGCCGGTGCGGGCGGACTGGCTGTTGAGGGCCTCCAGCTCGGGCAGCAGCTCCCGCAGGGCGTCCAGCTGGGCCTTCTTGGCCGCCGCGTCGTCCAGGGCGGCCTGTTCGGCCTGGCGGAGCTGCTCCACCGTGTCCTGCCAGGCCGATCTGGTGAGGGCGGCGGAGACGGCCGCGGCCCCCAGCACCGCCGCCAGGGTGCTCACCGCAGTGACCACCGCGCCCACCGGGTTGGCGCTCATGGCGGCGTTCAGCCCCGCCTGGGCGGCGGTGGCGGCGGTGAGGGAGGTGCGGAGGGTCTGATAGACCCCCACGCCGGCGGACACCGCCTGGTTGAGCCCTCCGGTAAGGGTGAGGGCGGGCCCCAGCGCCGCGGCGAAGAGGGCCACCTGCACCGCCGTGCGCTTACTGCCCTCGTCCAGGTCGGCGAAGCTCTGCACCAGGCCGTTGAGCCCCTCCACCACCGGCGTGACCACCTCCAGCAGCTCCCCGCCGAAGGAGGCGGCCAGCTCCTTGGCCGACTCCTGGAGGATGCGCAGCTGGTTGGCGGTGCTGTCGCCGGTACGTGCGAAGTCGCCCTGGGCGTTGGCCGTCATGGCCAGGACGTACTGGTACTGGAGGGCCACCTTTTCGGCCTGGGTCATGGCGTCGTAGCTGGCCTCGATGCCCTGCTCCAGGGCCCAGGCCTCCACGTTGGCCTGGGTCATCACCACGCCCAGCTCCTTGAGGGATTCCGTCTCGCCGGTGAAGATGCCCTTGAGGGCGTTCATGGCCTGGTCCACGCCCACGTTCTTGAAGGACGCCAGGTCTCCGGCCAGGGCCACCAGCTGCATGGCCATGTCAGCGGCGGCGTCCTGGGAAAAGCCCATGCTGGTAGCCAGGTCTCCGAACAGGGCGGCCAGGTCCAGAGCGGTGCCCCGGGCCAGGCCGTAGGAGGTGAGGGTGGTGTCCGACCAGTCCTTCACCCGGTCGGCCGCGCTGCCGAAGGCCACCTCCACCTTGTTGATAGCCTCCTGGGTGTCGCTGGAGAACCGGACCGCTGCCACGCCGGCGGCGGTCAGGGGGGCGGTCACGCCGGCGGTGAGAGCGGTCCCCGCGCCGGTCAGGCGCCGGGCCGCCTCCGCAAGTCCCTGGTTCAGATGGTCCAGCTGGAGCTGGTTGATGCTCTGGAGCCTCTCACGGGCCTGTTCGGCGGCCTGCTCCGTCTCCAGCAGCTGCTTCTCCAGGCGCTGGTACTCGGCGGAGGTCTGTTCCGTCCCCGCCTCCTCCAGAGCCGCCAGCTTCTGCCGCAGCAGCTCCGCCTTGGCCTCCGTCTGGCTGATGGCCCTTTGGGCCAGCTCCTGCGCCTGGTCGAACCGCTTGGCGTCCCAGCCCTGCTCCAGCTTCTTCTGCACCAGCTCCAGGCGGGTATTCGTATTGTCCAGCGCGGCGTCGGCGTCCTCCAACCCATCCTCCAGGGCCTGGGCCGCCGCTCTGGCCTGCTCCTCCAGCTGGGTGAATTGCAGGCGGTTTATCTTGGTCAGTTCCTCCTGCGCGTCCCGGGCGGCGGACTCGGTCTCGGCCAGCTCTCGGTCCAGGCGCTGGTAAGCCGCACAGGTCCGCTCAGTTCCTGTCTCCTCCAGGGCCGCCAGCTTCTGCCGCAGCAGCTCCGCTTTGCGCTCGGTCTCCTCCACCGCCTGGGCAGCCAGTGCCTGGGCTTGGCGAAAGTCCTCCGTGTCCCAGCCCTGCTCCAGCTTCTTCCGCACCAGCTCCAGGCGGGTCCGGGTGTTGTCCAGCGCGGCATCGGCGTCCTCCAACCCATCCTCCAGGGCCTGGGTCGCCGCTCTGGCCTGCTCCTCCAGCTGGGTGAATTGCAGGCGGTTTACCTTGGTCAGTTCCTCCCGGGCGCCCCGGGCGGCCACCTCCGCGTAGCTCAGCTCCCGGCGGAGGGCCTCGTACTGCTCCCGCTGGGTCTGGCTGAAGCCAGACGGGTCCCCCAGGGTCTCCAGGGCCTTGCGCAGCAGCTGGGCCTTTTGCTCGGTCTCCTCCACCGCCCGGCGGGCCAGCTCCTGGGCCCGCTGGAACTGACTGGGGTCCCACTCCAGCTTCAGGCTGTTGCGCAGGGTGTCCAGCTCCGACTGGGTGGTGCGGATGGAGCGGTTGGCCCCATCCAGCGCCGTTTTCAGCTTGGTGGCGTTGCCGCCGATCTCGATGGTGATGCCCTTGGTATACCGGGCGCTTACTGCCATAGGTCCGCTCCTCTCCTCACAGCCGCGCCAGCAGCTCGTCCATGATCTGATCGATCTCCGCCTCCAGAGCCGGGCGGATGTGGGGCCGGGCCGCCATGCGCACCGAGCCGTCCCGGTTGTGGGTACCGTACTCCAGAAGGTACGTCAGGTCCGGCCGGTTGGCGTTGTAGAGCACCTTGACCCGCTCGCCGCCGCGCCTCTCGGTGCGGATGCGCCAGCCTTTCCGGTACGCGCCGGTCTTTTCCAGCTTCACATTGGTCAGGCGCTCCTTCAGCTCCAGAGCCCGCTTTCCGATGACCTCGTCCAGCGTCAGCTCCGCGTTCATTACCTCCTTCTCACACAGGTCGGTGAGATAGAGGCCGAAGTCCTCCATGGAAATGGTGTCAGCCATGGCGCTCCTTCTTTCTTCTGCGGGGATAGAGCTGGGCCATTTCCGCGCCGGTGAGCCTGCGGTAGGTCTTGCGCTCCGGGTCCCGGAGGGCGGCCAGGCGCTTCAGGAGGCCCAGCAGGTGCAGCAGCGGCAGCTCGTACAGGAGGGCCGGGTCCACCCCGGCCAGCACCAGGGCGGCCAGCAGCCGGTACTCGTCGAAGGGTGCGCCGTCTCCCGGCTCTCCGTCCTCCCATCCCTCCAGAGCCCGGTCCCCGGCCAGCAGGGCGTCCCGGGCCGCCCGTCCCTTGGCAGGGAAATCTCCGTCCCGCCGGGCCTGCTCCGCCAGCTCCAGAAGGGGCGGGCGGCGAGCCGCGGGGATCATCAGGTGGCACATCCGCAGCAGCACGCCCTCCCGCTTCCTGGGCGGCATGGGCCGCCGGAGGGCCTCCACCACGCTCTCCCCGTAGGCGGCGCGGTAGCGCAGGGCGGAGACGGCGGCGGTGTCCAGCGGATACCGCCTGCCGTTCAGCTCCAGCTCCATTTAGGGGCTCTCCGCCGCCACCTTGGGCACGGGGACGGTCTTGTCGAAGTTGGCATACCCCACGTCGTCGTAGCGGCAGGTGTAGAGGAAGGCCTTGCGGCCCACACCCCGCTCGTCCAGGTAGTCGCCGGTGCCCTCGGCGTCCTTCAGGGGGTCGCCGTAGGCCCGGAAGGGGTAGGTGTAGGAGCCGAACTCCAGGCTGTTCTTGTCGGTGGTGTGGGTAGCCGCCCCCTTGCCCAGCTCCACATTGAACATCCAGACCTTCACCACGCTCTGCTTGCCGTCCTCGTCGGTCTCCAGGTACTCGTAGTACAGCGCGCCCCGCAGATAGCTGACGATGTCGGTGGTGATGAGGCCGTTGGCCCCCTCCAGGGCGAAGCCGGCGGCCTTCTCGATCTCGGGGTCGGCGGCGGTGGTGCCGATCTCGCCCTCGTAGCCGGTGTCGTTGGGGATGCGGCAGACCAGGCGGTCGTCGGCGTACTGCTCCGCCGCCTCCAGCAGGGCGGAGGGGTTGATGCTCTGGGCGTACTTCATCTCCAGAGGGGTGGTGGCGTACCCCTCGGCCTCCCGGGGGGCGAATTTCATGTTCTGGACGCCGTGGTAACCGGCGGCCTTGGTACGGGTCTTTCCTGCCATATTCCTCATTCCTTTCCGATGAGCGCTTTGCACTCAAAAATCTTGTGTTGGGTCTGATCGTCGGCCCCGTCCAGGACCTCGGGCCAGGTGAAGCCCGCCCGGACCAGGGCCTCCCCCACCCGGCGGCACAGCTGCATGCCGTTCTCCCCCAGAGGGAGAAAGAGGTGGACCTGCACCAGGGCCCGGTACCACACCGGGGCGTTGTCGGCGAACTGGTGGGGCAGCAGGTCGTAGTGGAACACCAGGCACCGCTCCCGGCTCCCCGTGTCGGTGTCGGGCACCACGGGGAGGCCCAGGGGGCTGAGGGCGTCGATGATGCGCTGGTTGAGGGTCATTTCGCCGCCTCCTTCCGCTGCACCTTGACCTCCATCCAGGCGTGCCGGTCCCCGATGTCCCGGACGGAGATCACCTCGTAGGGCCGGGGATCGCTCCCCCGGAACACGGTGCAGGTGGTGGTGATTTTCGGGGTATACCGCAGGGTGAGGGTGGCCGGGTCGGTGACGCCGGCCTGGCGGGCGGCGTAGACCTCGCTGCCCCAGGCGTCCTCCCACTTGCAGGAGCGGCCGCCGCCGGGGCCGAACACGTTCACCGGCTCCTGGAGCCGGTAGCCGTCGGTGTCCCGCAGCACCTCCCCCGTCTCGTCCCGGGGCAGGTCGAACACAGTGATGCGGGTGCGCAGATCTCCCGCACCGATCTGTTTCGGCATGGCTATTCCTCCTCCCCGGCCGGCTCGGTGAGCTTCAATTGGGTCAGCATCCGCCGGAAGGCCGGATTGTCATTGACGATGGTGCCGGTGATGGTGGCGTCTCTCAGATCGAAGTCCCGCAGGACCATGAAGTGAATACACAGGTCATAGAGCGCCCGCCGGGAGGTGCCATCGGCAGGCTTCGCCACTCCGGCGTTGCTCATGTACTCCTCAGCGGCGGAGTGTAAACCCTCCAGCACCAGCAGTTCCTCGGCGCTGGGCTCCTCCATGCGGCAGTAGGCCAGCAGCGCCGCCCGCTCGGTCTCGGTCAGCATCAGACCGCCAGGGTCCAGCCGTTGGCGGCGGGACGGTAGAGCCCTGCGGCCGCGGCCAGGGCGGAGCAAACCACCGCCGCGTCGCCATTGTGCTGGAATTTCAGGCCGATGTAGCGGGGATTGGCGGGGTCAACCCGGTAGCTCACCACCGCCAGCTGGGGCTGGGTGCCCACGCTGTCGGTAAACACCACGGCGTCACCGATGGCCTTGGCGCTGCCGCCGCCCTCCTCCTCGGAGCCCATCAGGGTGACCGTCAGGGTCTTACCCTCGCCCAGGGCGGCGGTGGACACGAAAAACGCGATCTCGCCCACGCCGGAGGCGTCCACAAAGGAGGTGCTCTTGTCCGTGGACGCATCCACGGACTGGGGGGCGAACACATTGGCACAGGCCAGCTCTTCAAAGATCCTTTTCATGCCGTCTCCTCCTTACTTCCGCGCCGCCAGCGCCACAAAGGGGCTGCGGGTCTTGTCGCTGTTCTTGATGGTCAGGGGCTTGCTCACCTTGGGGCCGCCGTTGCAGCGGTACACCACCCGGAAGCAGTTCTGGTCGGTGAGGAACTCCACATGGATGGACCAGTCCTGCTTGACGGTGCCCTTGGTGAGCAGGATGTACTGGTAGGGGTCCACCAGCAGGATATCGCCGGCGCTGCCCAAGGCGGAGCAGCTGTCCTCAAAGAGGACGGGCTTGTTGAGGACCCGCTGGGTGTCGAAGTTGCCCAGGCCGCCCTCGGGGTTCCAGAGGAACTTGGCGGCCTCGCCGCTCTGGATGGACAGGGTGGGCAGCTGCTCCTCCACGTCGGGGTGCATCAGCCACACCAGGCGCTCCCGGTTGCGGGGCATGGAGCGGGCCTGCATCTTGATGGCGTTGGCGCCCAGGAAGGTGCCGGCGGCCTGGCTGTCCTCCTTGGCCACGGTGACCAGGGCCTTGGAGTGGAGCAGGCCCAGGGGCTTGCCCACGCCGTCGCCGCAGATGACCCCCTCGGTGAGCAGCCGGTCTCCGGCCAGGGTGAAGGAGTTGGCGGCGAAGCTGGAGAGGAAGGCGGCGTCCTCCAGCATCTCATCGGTGCAGTAGAGGAAGCCCATCATCTTCTCCAGGTCCATCTTCATCTCCCGGAACTTCGGGCTGCTGGCGTTCACCGCAGCGCCCTCGGCGGCCCAGTACATCTGCACGCCGCCGAACACGGCCTTGGACACGTCGGTCTCGTCGGCGGCGATCCAGCGCATGGAGTTGGCGGAGGCGGAGCAGGTGTAGCGGTCCAGGCGGTTGAGCAGCGGGCTGCGCTCCACGGCGCTCTCCATGATGGCCCCGGCGAAGTCGGTCTGGAGGGCGAAGCCGCCGTCGGCGCCGCTGCCCCCGTTGGTGCCCAGGACGGCGTTATTCACCTGGTGCAGGCGCTTGTCCTCCACGTGGTTCTTGCGGAAGTTGTAGATGGCGCGCAGCTGCTCGCCCACCGTGGCAAAGGGCCGCTCCCCGCCCTCGCCCTCGTCCCGGGCGGGGCGGGTGTGCAGCGCGCCGTCGTAGACCGGCCCGGCGCTCTCCCGGCTGGCCTGGGCCAGCTTCTCCAGGCCGGCGATCTGCTGGTTGATGGTCTCCATCTGCGCGGTGATCTGGTCGGCCTCCTGGAACTTGTCCTCCGCCACCAGGCCCTCGGCCTGGGTGAGCAGCCGGCTCTTCTCGGCCCGCAACTCGGTGATCTTCTCCATGAAATCCATGTGCGTCTCCTTTCGCTCGTTAAAATCGTGCCAGCGCCCGGAGTCTGGCCAGGGCGCGTGCGCTCTGCTCGTTCCGCTCCTCCCCGGAGCGCCGGTCTGTGAGGTGTTCCTGATACCGCTCCCGCATGGCGGCGGTCAGGCGGATGCGCCGCCCGGCCGACGCCACGAAGGCCGCCGGGTCCTCCTCCCCGCCGGGCAGGCCCACGATCTCGTCGATGAGGCCGTACTCCCTGGCCTGGGTGGGGGTGATCCAGATGTCCTTGTCCATGAGGGTGATGAGCTCCTCCCGGGTCTTTGCGCCGCTCCGGGCGGTGTAGACCTCCAGGATGCAGTCCCGGGCGTTGCGCAGGGCCTCGGCGGAGCGGCGCATGTCCCGGAAATCCCCCTCCGCCACCCCGCTGGGGTTGTGATAGCAGAGCAGCGCCCCCGGTTCGCTCCGGATGGTGGTACAGCCGGCGGCGGCCAGGGTGGCGGCGCTGGCGCCGTAGCCCTGGAAGAGGGCGGTGGTGTGGCCGGGGTAGCGCCGGAGCATGGAGCGGATCTCATTGCCCACGGCCATGTCCCCGCCGGGGGAGTTGATGAGGAGGGTAACTTCCTCCCCGCCCGCCGCCTCCAGGGCGGCGGCGATGTCCATGGGGGCGGTGATGTCCCGCCACCCCCACCAGCGCAGCACGTCGGCGGAGTCGTTGTCCCACAGCTCCCCCCGCAGCGCGATATCAGCCATTCGTATCCTCTCCTCTCAGGACGGACTCCAGGGAGCCCAGATTCTTGGTCACCAGGAACTGCTTCCCCAGTCCGCCCGGGATGGGGTTGAGCTCCTCCTTGGCCCGGGCGTCGTCGGGGCACAGGACGGAGTGCTCGATGAGTTTCACATAGAAGTCCGCCCGGGTGGTGGGGTCGGCCCGGAGCAGGGCCTCCACGTTGCCGTGGACGTACACGCCGCTCTGGCGCTGGGCAGGGGCGGGCAGCTTGTAGGTGTCCTCGCTCTCCCACTGCACCACATAGGGCAGCAGGGTGTCGGTGACGTAGTTGAGCCGCTGCTGGGCGTTGGAGTCGTAGCTCTCCTTGCCGGTCTGGAGCATGTGCTTGGGCACGCCGGTAAAGCGGCTGATCTCCTCCACGGTGAAGCCCCGGCTCTCGATGAACTGGGCGTCGCTCTGGCTCAGGCCCAGAGGGGTGAACTTCATGTCGTGGTCCAGCACCGCCACGGCGAAGGCGTCGTCGGCGGCATAGGTGCGGAACTCCTGCTTGATGCGCCGGCGGGTCTCGGGCTTGGCGTCGGTGCCCACCTCCACGATGCCGGACAGCCGCGCCCCGTTCTGGTAAAATTTCTTGCCGTACCGCTGGGCCATGGCGTCCACCGCGATGGCCTCCCGGGCCAGCTCCAGCAGTCCACGTCCCCGGAGCCCGTCGTAGGTCTCAAAGTACAGGATGGACAGCTCGTAGTTGGAAAAACTCCGCTGCACCCCGTCCACGTTGTAGTCGTACCAGTACGCCCCGCTGTCCCGGTCCCGGCGGAGGGTGCAGCACTCGCTGGGCAGGGGCAGGCGCTCCACCACCCGGCCGCCGGAGTCCCGGCGGTTCCACACCGCCCCGAAGCCGTGCCAGAAGGCGTTGGACAGCACCACCTTCCGCAGCAGGAAGGGGGACATGTAGTCGTTGGGGCGCACCTTCATCACCCGGTCCAGGTCAGCGTCGCTCACCGCCACCCGGGCCTCCCCCTCCTTCCGGTACAGACCGAAGGGGATGAGACCGAAGGAATTGGTCAGGATGCGGTGGGCGGCCGCCACCGGGGAGAGGCGCTGGGCGTTGGTCTGGGTAGCCATCAGCTCCTCGCCGCCGGAAAAGACCTGCCGGAGCCAGCCCGTCAGCTCCTCCCAGGGGATGGGGGTCTCCTCCACGGACGCCCTGGGGCGCACCGCCTGATTCAGGATCACCGGCCGCCACCCCCTCGGGAGCGGGCCACCAGCACGGCGTAGGCCGTCAGGCACACCCCGGCCACGGCCAGGGCGGCAGGACGCCCGCCCAGGTCCAGAGCCGCCCGGACGAAGCAGACCCCTCCGGCCAGCAGCAGCAGGTCGTCCAGATAGAGCGCCAGGGCCCTGCCTACCCGGCGCAGTCCATTTCTCACATCAGATCCCCCATTCCTCGTTCAGTACATGCTCGTTGATGTCCGGCCCGGCCGGCATACGGACCATGGCGGTGGCCATGGCGATGATCCAGGCCACGGTCATGTCGATGCGCCCGGTACTTTTATTCTTCATGGGCTTCAGATTTTCGTTGCCGTCCACGTAGCACCGTACGTTTCCGAAGCACCAGCGGGCGGTGGTGTTGTGCTCGTGGAGCATCTGGTGCAGCCGGATGAGCCGCTCCAGCTCCTTCATGGCGGGGGACAGGTTTTTCATGTCCTGGGGGATCTCCACCACGTCCACCCCCCGCTCCATGAGGCGGGGGGTCAGGGTGCGGGAGAGGTAGGGGTCCACGCCCAGCGTGTCCAAGTCGAACACGTCGGCGCACCCGGCCACCGTATCCTCCACCTGGGTGAAGTCCACCATGTCCCCCGGGCACAGCTCCAGAAAACCTGCCCGGGCCCAGTCCCGGTAGGGGACGTGGTCCCGCTGCTCGGCCTCCAGCACGCCCTCCTCCGGCCGCCAGGCCCAGAACAGGGCCACCCAGGTGTCCAGCCCCTCCTGGGGCGGGAACAGCAGGGTCAATGCTGTGAGGTCGGTGGTGGTGGACAGGTCCAGCCCGCCGAAGCACTTCTTTCCGGCCAGGAAATCCCGCACCGCCTGCCGCCGTGCGGGGGCGTTGAGGGCCTTCCACTCCTCCCGGTTGAGCTGTGTCTTGTCGTAGAGCCCCAGGGGGAGCCAGCCCACCGCGTGGGTGGCGATCCACTGATTGAGGCGGAGCCACCGGAAAAGCCGCTCGGCCGCCTCGCTCTGTCGGGCCGCCCGGGCCTCCGCCCGGAATTTCCGCAAGCTCAGGTTGTGGCCCAGGCCCGGATTGCACGCCCGCCAGACGGCCTCGTCCCAGATGTCCAGCTCCGCGATGCGCTCCGGGTCGTCTCTGGTGAGGACCGACACGCCGTACATGATGGGGCACCAGGCCGGATCATCGGTGTCCAGCTCCCGCTCGGGCTCCCCCCGCCGCCAGGCCAGGATGCGCCGGCACTTCTCATGGACCTCCCAGCCGATGCTCTTCCGGTCCGGGTCGTCTCCGGCGGTGGTCAGCACGATGACCGCCTGCTGGCGCCGGGCGGCGTCGGAGCCGGCGGTGAGCACGTCCCACAGCTTCCGGTTGGGCTGGGCGTGGAGCTCGTCGATGAGGATGGCGGAGAAGGAGTAGCCGTGCTTGCTCTCGGCGTCGGCGGAGTAGACCTTCAGCACGCCGCCGTATTTGGTATGGATCTCCCGGCGGCTGTCCCGGGCCCAGGCCACGGGGTCGTGCTCCGGCTGGCCCAGGCAGGTGTGCTTCACCATGTACTTGGCGCACTGGTAGATGATGTCGGCGTTGTTCTTGTCAGCGGCAAAGACCCCCACCTGGGGCCGGGCCTCCCCGTCAAAGAGGAGGTGGTAGAGCCCCAGCGCGGCGGCGAACTCGCTCTTGCCGTTCTTCTTTGGGATCTCGTCGTAGAGGAAACGCCGGTACCGCACCCAGGTCCCGTCCTCGTCCCGGACCTGGACGCCGTAGAAGAGCCGGATGGCCTCCTCCTCCCAGGGCAGGAGTTCAAAGGGCTTTCCCGCCCACTCGTTCTGCCCGAAGCACAGGAGGGAGAAGAAGTCCAGCACGTCCTGGACGGCCTCCGGGCAGTAGCGCAGCTCCGCGCCGTCGTCCGGCGCGCACACTGTCACCGGTCCCAGTGGAAGCAGTTCAGGCACGGCGCATCCGCTCCTCCATCATCTGCTCAAAGGCGTTTTTCTCCTTTGGCTTGGACCCCTCCGGCAGCACCAGGCGGCAGCGGCTGGTGATGGTGAGCCCCAGGTCGTTGGCACAGGCCCGGGCCTGCTTGAAGTAGGTGTCCAGGACTTTGGTGGCCTCCTTGAGGGCGTCGCCGTCCTGGTCCGCCAGCGCCGCGTGAACGATGGCCAGGGTCTGGGTATAGTTGGCCTGGGCCACCACGTAGCGCCCCAGGGTATCGGCGTCCAGCTGGGCGGCGCCCAGATCCGCGGCCAGCAGCTCCTTGGCCAGGGCCCGGAACTCCTTCCGGTTCCCTTCGGGCAGCCACTTGGGCACGCGCAGGGTCTTGGGCTTGGGCAGGTCCACCTCCTGGGCGGCCCGCTGGGCCTTTTCGGCCTTGCTCAGGTGCTTGCGGCCGTTCCCCTCCAGCACGCTGAGCCTCTGTCTCGGTCCGGGTATGGTCATCCCTCCTCTCCCGGTGTGGGGCGCGGTTTTTCCGTGGGGAGAAAAGCTCACACGGAGGGTGCCGCGCGGTCTTGGACGGTTCGCCCCCAAACATTTCCAGCCCGGGGCGGTCTCCCGCAAGCCGCAGGCTTGCCGCGCCCCCGCCCGGGCGCAGCGGGAGCGCGGGCGCGCACCCAAGCGTCCCGCCCCTTCTGCTCCGGCCCGCCGCTCAGGAGCGGGCGTGTTTCCGCCGTTCCTCCGCCTGTTCCCGGGCGGTCTTTTGGTCGTGTCAGTGCTTGCACAGGCTCTGGTGGTTGGCCGGGTCGATGAAGAGCTGCCAGTCCCCCCGGTGGGGCGTGATGTGGTCCACCACGGTGGCCCGGGTGCGGGCGCACTCCCGGCACCAGGGCTCCCGCAGGAGCTGGGCGGGCCGCAGGTCGTCGGTCCAGACGCGCAGGTTGTACCAGCCGTGGTACTCCGCCGAGGTCCGGCGGGGCGCCTTGACCGGCTTGTGCTTGGGGCAGTACCCCTCCCGAGTTAGGGCGGCACACCCCGGGTGCCGGCAGGGCCGGAGCGGCTTTAAGGCCACGGGCTATCACCTCCGGGCAAAACAAAAAGCGCCCAAGCCACCGACACCCCCTTACGGGGTCTTGTCATGGCTCAGGCGCTGGTCACAATGGACGCGGGCTCAGGCGCTTCGATATTCACGAGTGTTTCCTGTCCGCAGCGCTTGCACTTGCGGGGCAGGTTTCGGACGGCAGTGTCCGGCCGGGTCAGCAGCAGCTTTCCCTTTCCGCACACCGGGCAGATGACCCATCCGTCCCGTACGATTAGTTTACCACAGTTTGAGGTATGTTGCAACATTTGTTCTCCTTTTCTCCGGGGCTTTCCAGATGATACAGAGTGTTTCAAGTCCGAACAAGACGCGAGGGCTGTTCGGTTGTCCGCTTTTTGCGCGGCGGTCGCGCTCCTTTTCGCTCCTCCTTTTTATCCGGCATGAGATACTTTAGATATAGGTAGTCGCCCCACTCGTTGTGCTCTTCCCGCCGGTCCAGGATAATGGCCCCGGGCGGCGCGGCGATGGTGACGGTGTCCGGGACGCTCTCGCTCTCGGTCCTGGGCTTGTTGAGTCCCAGAGAGGCCGACCAGCTCCGGGCGCCGGGCTCGGGTCGGCCCACCTCTCTGGGCTCTTTGGTGAGGTACTTGGCCAGGGCCTCGTAGCCCTGCCACAGGTCCAGGCGCTCCACCTCGATCTGCCCCCAGACCCAGAGGGAGCGGAGCACCTCCAGATCGTCGCCGGTGCCGTTGAGCACCATGTGGTGGTGGAGCCGCCCGCCCTCCGAGGAGAGCTGTTCAGTCACGTAGACATACCGGGTGGGCTGGCCCCGGGCCCGGCGGTGGGCCCGGAGCTGTTTGATGAATTTCCGCATCCGCTTGACGGCCTCCGCCCGGTTGGGCGGCAGGTGGGCCTCGTCATAGGTGGCGATCACATGAAGGTCCCGGCGGCCGAAGTTGGCCGCCAGGATCATCTCCAGCTTCTGCCAGGCGCGGCGCAGGTTGACCCGCTCCTGCGCCGCGGAGGACATCTGGGCCTTGGAGGTCCGCTCCTGCGGTCCGTCCCGCACCGTGGGCGCGGTGTAGCACACACCCGCCACCAGCAGCCCGGCGATGATGGTTTTCAGTCGCTTGGCCACCCCCTCACCTCACCCTTTCTTTTCCAGAGGCCTGCCGCAGTGCCAGCAGAATTTGACCATATTGGGATGGACCGGCTGGGCAAAGTCATCATCAATGATAGTGTACTCAGCACCGCACCACGCGCAGGGCATTCCACCTTTCGTAATGTCACCCGGATCGTGGCGTTCCTCCTGGCACAGCGTCCAGTGCGGACAGTCCTTCCCGCCGCGGCCTCCCCTGGCCGCGATCCCCCGCTCCCGCATATACGGGCAGGTCACGATCCCACTCTCCATCGGGCGGTTGGCGTAAGGCTCGGCGTGGCCGCAGACCCAGCACACGCCCCGCAGCTGCTCCGGGCTCGGAGCAAGGCGCAGAGCAACCACCGCCATGTCCAGTGCCTCCAGCGTCTCCTCCGTGCCGGGCCACTTTGCCTCCGTATGCCTCAGGCGCTCCAGCACCATGATCGCGTCTTTCACTTCCATGTCAGTTCTCCCCCCTCGAAGCCGGGCACATGGTACAGGGCTTTCCGTCGGTACTGGACGGCGGACGATACATGCACAGGGCGCACGGCCCGTCCTTCCACGCCTCCACCAGCTCCCGCAGACGGTCCAGAGGGATGCCGCCCACCAGCTTCATCCTGGCCGCCACATCCTCCCGCATGGTCATGCGCTGGTTCACCAGCACGGACAGCCGGTCCAGGTCGTAGTCGTCGCCCAGGATGTCCTCAATGGCACCCAGGCGGTCCACAATCCTGTCCAACTCCTCGCAATCACAGATCTCACTGCAATCGGAGGGACAGGTCTCACTGCACTTCATGTAGTACCCATCGCCGTTATAGTGTTTTTCAGTCAATCGTTCCATGTTGTTCTCCCTAAAATCCCCGCGGTTTTTGGGCGATGCGGAGCAGGGCCTCCTGGGTCCCGGTCAGCTCCGGCTTCCGCAACGCCTCCAGGGCCAGCTCGTAATGCCCCCGCTGCTCCAAGAGCTCGGCCCGCAGGGCCTCTGAGCAGTGGGGCAGCACCTGATCCGTGTCCCGGATCACCTTCTCAAAATAGGCAATCGCCTTGTTCTTATCCATACCGCTCCTCCCAGGGTACGAAATGCTCCCCGCAGATCTGCCGGAGCCTCTGGTCCAGCTTGGTCTTGGTGTACTCCATGTCTTTGGTGTCCTCCACGGTCATGGCGGCGATGTCGTGGATGGCCTGGTCGAAGGCCGCCGAATAGGCAGGGGTACGGCCAGGGCCCATATGGAACACCTCAGCAGCCGCAATGAGGGCGGCGTCCTTGGCCATTTGCATGTCAATCATCTGCTGACGGGCCAGCCTGGTGTCCATGACGGCCTGGAGCTTCTTTGCATAGGCGTTTTTCATCGTCTCCCACCCCTCAATCGGAAATAATAGATCCTGGTGCCGTCCTCAAAGATCCTCATGGTCGGCTCATCCAGGATGCCGGTGGCATCCAGCTTGTCCACCATAGCCTTGGACGCCGTCCAGGATGGCCCAGGAATGTGGTCCTTCCAGGGGCCGACCAGCTTACACTTGGCCGCCCGGGTGGGCGGGTAGGTCACCGCAAGGTGGCCCCCCTCCGCCAGCACCCGGAGGATGGTATACACATCCACCGTCATGCCCGTCTCCCCTCCCCGGTACGCAGGGAGAGCATCTTCTCCCGGGTCAGCTTATCCACGACGCGCCCCAGTTCCTGGTAGCCGCAGATTTTAGCCAGGTCCTCCAGGTGCCACAGGGTCTGCGCCGTCACCAGGATGCGGATGCGGCGCTGGTTGGTCCTACGGCTCATTCCGCATCACCTCCCCGGTGTCCAACTTGGACACCCGATCCAGGGCCCGCCCGGCGGCGCGCCAGTCGCTGAGGGGATAGGCCACCGTCCCGGCGGCCATGTTGCGGAGCATGGTTTCGGTGACCTCCGGCTCCCCCGCCTGGGCCACCGAGCGGAAGCACCCCAGCCCATGGGCGCTGCGGTAGGCCTTCAGCTTTTCCTGAATAGCCCGCTTCTCCTCGGCGCCCCGGCCGGTAGGGACGGCGGAGGGCTCCTCCGGGGCGTCCGGCCCGGCGTTCTCCTCTCCCGGCTCGGGAAGGGCGAGCACCTCCAGCTCCATTCCCTCCGGCACCACCAGCACACCCTGGTGCAGGCTCTCCACCACATAGTCCCGCAGCTCCTCCAGGCCCTCCCGCTTCAGCTGCGGAGCGCGGACGATCAGCACATCGCGCATGGTACTTCCCTCCTATCCCGGCCGGTACAGCGGGCAGGCCACCACCAGGTAGCTCTCCACGCTGCGGGCCTTGTCCTTCTTCTTCGGGGACTGGAGCCGGATGTCCCGGCGGATGGCGCTCCAGCCCTCCACGGGCTTCCCTTCCAGGGACCAGGGGCAGCCCCGCTCCCCGTCTGCGCTGGGCACCGCGTTGGCGCAGCTCCAGCACAAGGTCTGTACATTCATGAAAACCTCCCTCTCTTACGCGCTCCGGGCGCGCTCCCGGCGCCTGGGCAAAATGGGCGCGCCGCTCTCATCCCGCTTGCTCCCGTCCCGCAGCCAGCGGAGCCAGACATCCAGAAACGCCCCGTGTACCGCCCGGGGGTCCTTGCTTCCGGGCAGGGTGTCGTTATGGTAGCCGTGGATCTGCCGGATGGCGTTCCCGTTCATCTCCAGGGTGATGTACGGCGTGGCCGGGGCCTCCACCCGGCGGAGGAACAGGATGGTGGTGACCCCCTTCATGTGCCGCTCCGCATAGCCCCCCACGCAGTGGTCCAGGGCCTTGCCCTCCCGCTTGATGGCGGCGGCGGTCATGGGAAAGACGATGCGCAGCCCGTCCAGCTCAAACTCATACTTGGCCTTCCGGGTCCTGGCGTCGGCGGCCACCCCCCGGCGCAGCGCGGCGGCCTGCTTCTGGGCCAGCTCCGCTGTGGCGGCGTCGTGGGCGGCGGTGAGGTCCTCCGGCCAGAGCACCTTACCGTGCTCCATGCAGTACCCCAGGGCCCAGGCCGCCTCCAGGTAGTCCCGGTAGAGCTCGAAGAGGGTGGCGTAGTGGTCCTCTGTCTCCTCGGACACCCCGCCCAGATACCGCAGGAAGCGCTCCGGGTCCAGGCGGAACCGCTTCAAAAACCGCAGCACTTCCATGGCGCTCAGCTGGCAGCCCCACAGGTTCCGGAAATACACGCAGAAGGGCAGGTCCCAGCGCTTGCCCCAGTGTTTTTGTACATAGTTCCGCAGGGCCAGCACCTCCATGGGCGGCTGTACGGCCAGGAACCAGCTCAGCTCCCTCTTGTTCAGCCCGAAAGACTTGCGCGGGTCCGGCTCCTCCCAGCACATGGCCGCCGCGTTGCGCTTACGGGCGTAGATGAGGTCGCTCAGAGGCTCCCAGGGGCCGGACTTCACCAGCATCTCCACCTGCCGGGGGTAGATGGCGTAGGCGGTCAGGTAGGAGATGAAGTCGTCGAACCGGGCGGCGTAGCCCCGGGCCCCGCCGGGGCGGTACTGCCAGTGGTCGAAGAAGCCGCACCAGCGAAAGAAGGGGTGTTCCTCCAGCACCTCCCGGTTGAGGATGGAATAGGGCTCGTAGTGGTACCAGCAGATGGAGCCGTCCTTGAAGGGCTCGGTCACCCGCTTGGGCCGGCCCAGCCGCTCCCGCTCATAAGTGAGGACCGGCTCGTGCTCCCGGTAGGTGACCTGGTAGTCGGCCTGCATCACCTCTCCCGGGGCGAAGCGGTAGCCGCTGGAGCACCAGGCGGTGGGCCGGGCGGTGAGGGCCTGCTCGTCCCCATAGTCCTTGTGGAGCACCAGAGCGTCGGCATAGAGGGCGTCTCCCCGGGCGTGGAGCAGCACGGTGAGCTCCGTCCAGCGGAGGGACTTCCGCCCCCGGGCCCTGGCCAGGTCGATGACCGTCACCACGCGGCCGCACCAGGGGCAGGTCCACGGCTCCTTGTGCCGGAGGTGGCCCAGCAGTGCCCGGTGCTCAGGGGTCTCCGTCCGGGGCAGACAGGGCCGGTACTCCTTGTGGCCGCAGCAGGAGGCGTACAGCCTCACCCCGCCCAGGCCCATCAGGTCCCCCTCCTTGCGGAAAAACAGATAGTGCGGGAACAGGTCGTTCATCCGGGTCAAATCTTCCTCGGTGACGGTGGGCCAGCCGTTCAGGAGCTCCCGCTCCCGCTCCGTGTACTTCATGCCGATCCCCCCCTCAGAAGAAGTCGGACAGATCCAGCAGGATGCCGGTCCGCTCCGGCTCGGGCTCCGCCGGCTCCAGCTGGATGGTCATGGTGAAGTGGACCTTGGCCCCGTCGAAGTAGAAGGCGGCCGCCTGGCGGTAGGCCTCAAGATCGGAGAGGGAGCTGCCCACCCCCTTGGCCACGGCGGTCATGCAGTCCGGGAAGGAGCCGCCCTGGGCCACCGCCTGGGCGAACTCCTCGTTCTGGCGGCAGAACTCCAGCAGGGCGTCCCGGACGGCGGACTTCATGACCCCCTCCTTCTGGCCCTTCACCTTGCCGTACTCGTCTTTCAGACGGGCCTCGGCCTGCTCGTACCAGGTCATTCCACGCACCTCCCGATGGCCTCCGCCAGGGCTTTCAGGGCCTTCTCCGCGCCCTGGGCGGCGGCGGGGTCCTCCCGGGCGCGGAATTTGAGCAAAATCCCCCGCATTTTGTTGGCGTTCTCCTGGGCCTGCTGGAAGAGGACCTCAAACTGAGCCAGATCCTTGTCCGCGCTCAGCTCGGCTTTCTTCTCCGCCTTCTCCCGTTCCTCCAGAGACCGTTTCAGGATCTCCACCGAGGCCTCGGCCTGTTTCTGTCTGTCTCTGGCCTTGGCGGCGGCCTCCCTGGCCTTGTCCAGTTTGGCCTGCATCTCGGCCCGGGTCTCTTCTTTGGCCTTGTCGATGGCCTCCTGGTCCACCACCGTCTCCACGGCCACCTCCACCGGCCGGGCTTTCAGCTCGTCCAGCTCTTCGGTGAGCTGCTCCAGGCGCTGATAGGCGTCCGACCGGTCCTCCAGTACGTCGTGCAGCGTCTCCTGGAGTTTTTGGGCCGATTGTTTCGCCTCGTCCCGCTCCTTGATGGCCGCCTCCAGCTGGCGGGCGGACATGTCGATGACGTTGTTCTCCTCCATGAACTGCTCCCGCTCCTCCGGCGGGAGGGCCAGAAGGGACAGGGCCTTGGACGCCCCCAAATCCGCAAGCGTCTGCGTATTTGTCCATTCTCTGGCGAGACGCATAAAGTTCTGCGCCGTGCGCGGGGAGAACTCCACCCGTTCAGTGAGCCACGGCAGCCACTCCCCATGGGGCAGCAGGTCCTTGGCCTCGATGAGGCACCGCCCGATGGTCAAAATCGCCTCCCCGCCGGTGCGCTTGGCCTCCAGGATGTCCCCGGTGATGGCCTCGATGGTCCTGCCCTCGGCGGGCTGGGCCATGGTCTGGGCGATCAGCCGCCCCAGGTCAGGCTTTCCCATGCCGGATGCCCTCCTTTGCGGTGAGCTCCGCCACCCAGGCCCGGTAATCCCGAGCCGCCGAGCAGAAGGGGCTCCAGGCCTGGACGGCCATCCGGGCCCAGGAGCTCTCCGGCACCTTGTCGGTGCGGCGGATGACGGTGTCGTAGACGGGGACGCGGCCCTCCTCCCGGAGGTAGCCCACCGAGTCCTCCACCACGGGGCTCCTGTGCCACTGGTTGACCAGCACGCCGGAGATCCGCAGGTCGGGCCGGAGGGAGCGGAGGCTGGCGATCTGGTCCACCAGGTCCCCCACGCCGGTGGCGGAGCAGGCGTCACTCAGCACCGGGATAATGATGCCGTCGCTGGCCAGGATGGCGGACACGCAGGAGGCGCCCAGGTTGGGAGGGCAGTCCAGCACCATCACGTCGTAGGCGTCGTCCTCCTCCAGGGCCTCCCGCATGTCCCGGATGGCCCGGTAGCAGCGGCCCCGGTCCCCGCCGGCGGCCTCCAGGTCCAGGGCCCACAGGTCCTCCGAGGCGGGCAACACGTCCAGGCCCTCCACGTCAGTGGGGACCACCAGGTCCTCCCAGCAGCAGGCGTAGCCCCGCAGCAGGGCGCCCAGCCCGGCATATTCACACTTAGGGAGCAGGATCTGGGTGGCGTTGGCCTGGCCGTCGGCGTCCACCAGCAGCACCCGCAGGCGGCAGCCGGTGGCCAGGACGTAGGCGAGATTGACGGCGGTGGTGGTCTTGCCCACCCCGCCCTTGCGGTTCACGATGGCGAGGGTTTTCATGGTTATGTAACCTCCTTTGTGGTGTTTGGGTGTGTTATTTGTCCGGGAACGGGTCCTCCTCCGGGGACACGTCCTCGTCCGGGAGCTTGATCTGGGTGTAGACATGCTCCCAGCCGTAGCGCTTTTTGGGGTCGCCGGTCCCGGTCTTGTAAAACCGTTTGCTCAGCGGCTCAAAGCTGAGGGTGATGGCCCGGCTGCGCTCACCGAAGAAGCGGTTTTTCAGGATGGACAGCATGGTGTCATACTTGTCCCCCTGGTCCTGGGCCCGGGACACGGAAAAGACGTTGTCGGCCAGGTTGGTCACGTCGGCGATGCCCGCCACCGCGTCGGAGTCGTCGATGCGCTCGGTCTTGCGGGGGTGGGCCACCAGGTGGACGTGGGCTCCGGCGCTCTTGGCGAAGGCGGTCAGCTCGGAGACGAACTCGGACTGGGCCCGGTAAAAATCCCGGTCCCGGCCGGCCTGGAGCCGGGCGGACATCAGGTTGTCCACCAGGAAGATCTTCGCGCCGTACCTCCGGCTGGCGTAGCGGAACAGGCGCAGGATGTCGGCGGCGTCGTGGGTGTTGCGGTTGCCGATGTCGTAGATGTGAAAGCGGCCCCGCCACCACTCGTCGATAGCCCGCTGGGCGAAGGGGGTGGCCGCCGGGAGGCTCCGGCCGGTGACCGGGTCCTTCCGGTCCTGGATGTAGTTCGGGCCCGCCGCCTGGAGGGCGATCCAGTATTTGAACTTCCAGGCGGGCAGCTCGCCGGAGTAGGCGCACACCGGGAAGCCCTGGTCCACGGCCTCCAGCAGCAGCTGGCCCAGTAGGGTGCTCTTGCCCTCGCCCCGCTTGCCGGTCCAGACCGAGAGCTCCCCCTCGTAGAAGCCGCCGATGCGGCGGTCCAGGTTGGGGATGCCGGAGAGGCAGCGCTTCATGCCGGTCATGTCGGGGGGCTTCACGTCGGCCAGGTCCAGCAGGCCGTAGACGGGCAGCTCCGTGGTGTCCAGGAGGATGTGGTCCACGGCGGCCAGGCCGTAGGTATCCCGCAGCTGCTGCACGGTGGCGCAGCCCCGGAAGGCCGGGTCGTTGGCCACCAGGAGCACCGTCTCGGGGAGCCGCCGCCGGACCTCGGCCACCATGGCCTCCCGGCGCTGGGGGTCGGGGCAGACCAGGAGGACGTAGGGGAACCGGGCGAAGAAGCTCTCGCACCGGCCCAGGTCATCCCAGGAGGCCCCGGCGGCCATGCAACCGGCGTTGATCTGGATGGTCAGCACGTCGGCGGCGTCGGCGCACAGCCAGAAGCCGGTGGGCAGCGCCGGGTCCAGAAAGCGGGGCTCGTAGGTCAGATACCGGCTCACGTCCGGCAGTTCATTCGACATCGAAGGTCGTCTCCTTTCGCGGTGGGGGTGGCTGTCCCTTCAGGGGAAAGACCGATTTCCAGCTGTTGGTGACGCTCTGGCGGAGGAGGAGCAGCTTGTCCTCCCGCCGCCGGCCGGACAGCCGGTCCAGCTCGCCCAGCAGGGTGCGCACCGCCCGGGGGGAGTTGACGGCCTTTTTGGCCGTGCGTACCTCCATCAGGTCCTCCAGGGCCCCGGCCAGCTCCCGGTCCTCCCCGGCGTAGCCGGTCAGCAGCTCACGAACCGCCGGAGGCAGGTCATGCTTGTCCCGCCGTTCCCCCTTGGGGGGTAGGGGGGAATATAACTGGTCAGTAACTGTTTCCTTATTACATTTCACCGAATGGGGAAATGGCTGTCCCGGTTCGGTGAAATGCATTTCCCCGTTTGGTGAAATGGGGGGCGCACGGAGCCCATAGGTCTCCAGGACGGCGTCGGAGAGGGCGTACCAGAGGGTGCGGTCGGTCTTGTCCTCACTGAAATTGCCCGAGAGGAGGGCCCCCTGCTCCCGCAGCCGCCCGGTGATGCGCTCGATCTGCCGCTTGCTCCAGAACGGGAAAAGCTTCGTCAGGGCCTCCAGGGTGTTGTAGGTCCAGGTGCGCCCCTCATGGAAGTGGCGGCCGTTGGCCTGGTTCTTGGCCACCCAGAAGGCCATGGCGTGGAGGAAGATGGCCCCGTCCACACCGTAGGCCGTGGCCAGCTCGGCGTTGAAGTGGAACTCCATCACGGGGATCACCCCCTCCCGTTGGAAACGGCCTCGCGGAAGGCATTCAGGGCGCCCATCCGCTCCCGCAGCCGCTCCTCGGCATAGGCCAGGCAGGTCCGCTGGACCTCCGGGTCCAGCTTCAGGTCCTCCCGGGCCCACACCTCCACGTTGCTCTCCGCGTCACAGACGGCGGCGTGCAGCGCCGTGACGATGGCCGCAACAGCCTCTTTGCTCAGTGCCAGGCGCATGGTCCCACCTCCCCATCCGGACAGTGAAGCTGGAGCTCCAGTGCTACCCGGACAATCTCCCGCAACTCCGTCACGATAGCCATGAACTCGGGGCGCTCGGCGTCGTCGATGATGTTGTCCTCGGCGATCTCCAGCAGCCGGTCCAGAGAGCCGCGCTTCTCGATCTGGCCGAGCCGGTTGTGGATGCGCAGCGCGGCCTCCATGAGGCTGCGCTCGTCCACCTGAGGGACGATGCGGCCGTAAAGGGCGTTGGTCTCCCGCAGGTGATGGACCGCCAGGTGCTGGGCGTTGTAGAGTATGACCATCAGCTCCACCACCTCGTTGGACGGGATGCGCTGGCCGGTCTCGTAGGCCCGCAGGGACTCCACACTGACGCCCAGTCGCTCGGCTGCCGCTTCCTGGGTATAACCGGCCGATTTCCGACAGATTTTATAGATATTCCGGTACTCCTCCGGCATGGTAAAACCTCCTCCTCGGGTGTATGATAGGGGCAGACAGGGGGCCTAGACGACCCGCTCCAGGGCGGTCATGGCGGCGCGGACACCGCTCAGACGCTCGGCCAGGATGCGGTCCACCGCCTCCCGCATGAGAGCCTGCATGAGGCTCAGATCCACGGGACTGCCCCCGTGGTGTTTGTACTCCACCAGCCCGCCCGGGCTGATGTTGTAGGTGTACGTTCCGGTGTCCTCATTGAGGGCCGCCCACCCGAAGGGGACGCGCCCCTGCTGGAGGGCCCGGACGATTGTGGTGGAGCTGTTCCCCAGGTACAATCCGGCCACCGTGGGGGGCACGTTGTCGTACCGGAGGATCTCCTCATCGGTCGGCCTGGGGGCCGTAGATCTCTTGGGCATAGTAAAACCTCCTCTTGGGTGTATCATTGGTCCATCGACCTGCCCGACGGGTCATGGTCTGGTCGTTCAGAAGCTCTGGATCAGGAACGAGAGAACGAGGCCCAGGCTAAACGCCAACAGTGACTTCAAAATCAGATGACGATAGCACAGATGCTTGTATCGCTTGTAACCTTCCTCCTGGGCCTGGTAATAGAGCTTTACACCTGCCGGATCTCGGCGCTTGCGCAGTTCCTTGGGTGGTGGGTCGAATAACCAGTCCATCCAGCGATAAAGCCGCAAGCACTCTCCCTCCTTCCGCATCAGAGCCTCATGGTCTCAGGCTACTCAATGGTAGCCTTTCAACAAATTCAGCAGAACTAAGCACAGGGTATAACCCAGGCCACAGGCTACCATGGCCATCGTGGCATTGCCTTGCGGATCTTCCTGGCCGGGCCAAAAACGTACGAGCAGGCCGACCACAATCACTTCCAGGACGCCGATCCCAACGTAAAGTAGCGCTTTCTCCATAAGCGTCCTCCTCTCATTAGGTCTCGCCCGGCTGGTTGCGCCCACAGAGCGCATCCAGGGAGACGTCGTAGAGGTCGGCCAGGGCCAGCAGGGAAGCAAGCCCGGGCTGCCGGGCCCCGCTTTCCCACATACAGACAGCGGCTTTGGTGACGTGGGCCGCCTGGGCAGCCTGCGAAAGCGTAAAGCCCCGCATCTCCCGCAGTTCTTTGAGTCGCACTTGTTTCCCTCCTTCCCGGTTGCCCTTTCTGGGCGATTGTGGTATCATTCACACTAGGTGAATGATTTTTTGGGGGGCGAGCTATGCGCATGGAGTTAGATACGCTCTTTTCAGTCGCCTCAGCCCTAATCTCGCTTTCCGCCGTCTGCGTCTCCCTTTACTCGGTGCGTGAGAGCCGAAGGACCGCCTTGACTGGGACCTACTTCTCCGAGATGGCAAATGCCTATTCTGACTATCTATCCTGCATCTCCGAGTTTGTGTTCCGCCGTGGCGCTTCCGAGCGTGATGCGCTTGCCGCCGCGCTGTACCGGCTCCAACTCTTTGCCTCCTCTGAAATCTCCGCTGACGCCCAGAAGCTCTACATTTTCGTATTGGATTGGGCGTCAACGAATCCGACGAGGGCGCCGGAAGTCGATGCTCTAGTAAGTGATCTAGGATACAAAATGAGGGAACATCTGGAGCAGACTCGGAAGTATGGTCGTCCGTGAAGCGGTCCCGAAGCATTTCGGCAATGATTGCCTGGATGAACCGGCACAGTTCGACTGACATACAAACCATTACGACACTAAGGCAGAGCGAAGCAATCTGGCTGATGAGCCCCATAGATACCACTCATCCCCCCTTTCGTTTACCACACGTTAATCATAATTCGTGTTTTGCAAATTGTCAATTCACGAATTGGATTTTCTCTGTTTTTACTTCTTCTTTCCTCTATAAAAGGAATTTAGTAAACTTCACCTAATGGAGGTGATTTTTTGGATACTAGTGAACGCATTTTCTTGCTCGTAAACCAAAAGTTTACAGAGCAGCGTGAGTTTGCAGCCGCACTTGGGGTGCTTCCCAGCGTAGTCAGTGCATGGCGTACAAAGAAGTCTGAATCCTACATGAAACGCTTGCCACAGATTGCCGAAGTCTTGGGCACTTCGGTGGAATACCTTCTCAATGGAGAAGAAAAGCCCGCTCCCATTGCTGAGAGCGGGCTGGATGCCACGAAGTACCATATGCTCAACGAGGAGAATCGGGCTCTGGTGGATCAGATGATTGAGAAGCTGCTAAAGTCTCAATCAGGTGAATGATCTTCTCCCTATTCTCCGGTGTGAGCCGTTCAAACATTTCCTGCGGTGTCAAGGCGCACTCCCCCTCCCAATCGGCGGGGGCAGCCCCGCCGCAATGTCTGCGTAACCCCTTTGACAGTCGTTTCCATTGATGATATAATAGAACAGGTGTTCGTATCTTGTCAAGAGACAACTGTCGGGGAAGTTATAAACAAATGGAGGATGAATGATGAAACGCATTGCTTGTCTACTGGTGGCGGTCTCGCTGCTCGGCCTGAGCGCCTGTACCGCCGCACCCGCTACGGAGTCTCCTGCGCCTACCTCCACGCCAACCGAAGCCCCAGCTCCGACGCCATCGCCTTCTCCATCTGATTCTGCTATGCTGACAGGTATCCCTGGTTCCCACATCAAAGACATCCAACTCGGTGTTGCCAATTTTGGTATGGACGATGATTCCGCCGATGGCGCCCCTGATGGAGCTCCATATCGTTGGACTGCATCGAAATCTTGGGACTTTCCTGACACTACGATTCTGCTAGATTATTCTATTACCGGTGATGAGGATTCTCAGTTAATCAGCGGCTCTTTTGGTGTTACTTGGGACGGCGTTACTGAAAGTGATACGTTTAACACCATCGCATCCACTTATCTTGGCTTCATTGCAACCGTTCCATATGATACTTCTAATACCCAGGAAGCAAAACAATGGGTATCGGATCAGATAGAGACCGTTGCTGGTGGTGATCCTGTATCTACCACCATTGGCGATGCTACGTTTACTTTGTCCGGGACCCTAGCCGCTGGGGCAGATGTCCCCTCATCTTACCTGTTACAAATTGATGTCGCAAACTGAACGTACTTTACGAAAAGGCCCGGGGCTCCGGCCCCGGTTTCTTTTACAGCCGATTGTAGAACATATGTATGTTTCGGAGGTGTATCCATGCGCAGAGCGAATGGTACCGGCAGCGTGGTGAAGCTGTCAGGAAACCGGCGGAGGCCCTATGTGGTCCGCGTTTCCTACCGGGACAAGTACGGCGCGCTCAAGCAGCAGGCCATCAGTTACCACGCCAAGGCAGCGGAGGCCCAGGCCGCTCTGGATGCCTACAACCGGGATGCCGCCATTGGAGCAGCTCCGGCTCCCGACCGGCTCGCCATGACGGTAGGCGAGGTCTACGAGGCCTGGTCGGGGCGAGAGTACCCGCGCCTGGGTCCGGCCTCTGTCTCCAGCCACAGAGCAGCCTGGAGCCGTGTGGGGCGCTATGCGGAGCAAAAGATGCGGTCCGTTACCCTGGACATGTGGCAGGCGATCCTGGACGAGGACGAGGCGCGCGGCTGCTCCCAATCTCTGGTCAACAATGACGCGATGCTCATCAAGTCATTGTGCAAGTATGCCATGATGCGGGATATCATCGGCAAGGACTATTCCAAGTATCTGGACGTCCCATCCATGGACCCCAAGCGCAAAAAAGGGGCTCTCACAGAGGCGCAGATGGAGCAGCTCACCACGATGGCCGCCCAGAACATCCCATGGGCTGACACGGTGCTCATCCTGTGTTACACGGGCTTCCGGATCAGCGAGTTCCTGGAGCTGACGCCGGCGTCCTACCACGCCGACGGCGACTATCTCCAGGGCGGCAAAAAGACCGAGGCAGGCCGGGACCGGATCATCCCCGTCCACCCAAAGATCAAGCCCTATCTCATGTCCTGGCTGGAGCAGAATAGCGAAACAATCATAACCCGAGATGATGAACCGGTGAGCGATGGGTGGTATCGGAGCATGGCCTTCCAGCCTATTGTGCAAGCGCTGGGTGCGCCGGAGGCCACACCGCACTGGTGCCGCCATACCTTCGCCACGCGGCTCCACGCCGCTGGTGTCGATCCCATCACCATCAAGTGGCTCATGGGCCACTCCACCCGGAGCGATATCACCATGCGGTACACCCATGATTCGCTCGCTGTCCTCCGCGCTGCAATTGACAAACTTGATTAGCACAATAGACAATAATAGGCTATTTGTGCCATAAAAGTACCAAGTTAGTAACAAGAAAACCTGCAATCATCTCTAGCGGAGTTGATTGCAGGTTTTAAAAATTTAATGGAATCTTAATCCTTTCTTTGCCGTGCTTTTTTCCGCATCTGCTACCATGTCATGCAGAACCGCTCCGGCCCGTTCTTCGCCAAAAAAGCCTTGACCTTCCGCCCGGTGAAAGGTGTATGCTTCCAGCAGTGATTGTAAAAAATCTTTAAACCTTCCGTCCGGACGATTGACAGCGGCGGCCCGCTCTTCTAAGATATATGACAACCTGTCATATCGAGAGGAGGAGCGGCCATGCCCACCCCCACCTTTCTGCGCCTGCCGGAGGAGAAGCGGGAGACCCTGCTTCAGGCCGCCTGGCACGAGTTTGTCCGCGTCCCCTATGCCGACGCCTCCATCAACCGCATCATCCGGGAGGCCGGCATCCCCCGGGGCAGCTTCTACATGTACTTCCGCGACAAGGAGGAGCTCTTCCGCTATCTGATGGAGCTGCGCCTGGAGGGGCTGATCCAGCTGCTCACCGACCTTCTGGACCGGCTGGACGGCGACCTCTTCGCGGCTCTGCCGGCCATTCTGGATGTGCTCACCGACGGAGAGCGCCGCCCGCAGGTGCGCGAGCTCTCCGCCGTGCTGCGGCAGAATCCGGGGATGCACCAGGCCGTCCTTCTCCAGGCGCTGGAGCCCCAGCGCCTGCTGGAGCAGCTGGCGGAGCATGTGGACCGCAGCCGCCTGGATCTGCGGGAGGAGGGGGACCTGGGGGAGATGCTCCAGATGCTCCTGGGCATCACCCTTCCGGCGCTGTGCGCCGCGACGGGGGAGGGCGATGTCGCCGCGGTGCGGCGACGCTACCGGCGCTGGCTGGAGCTTTTGCAGCGGGGCATGGCAGCCCCTGGTTCACCCGCCCGGCGGGAAATCGACAGTAACAGTAAGGAGTAGCTCTATGGAAACGATGCAAGTCAAACAGGACACCGAGCAGACCGAGCTGGAGACGGCGGCCCCCGCCTTCCAGCCCCCCAAGAAGAAGCCCAAGTGGCTCAAATGGGTCAAGCGTCTCATCGCCCTGGCGGTCGTGGCGGCGCTGGTGATCTTCCTTCTGCGCAGCTGCGGCGGCGGAGGCGGGATGGTCTCCGCCAATACCTACCGCCTGGAGCCCGCCTCCATGCAGGACCTCACCGTCTCGGTGACCGGTACCGGCACCATCGAGCCCATCCACTCCTATAAGGTGACCACCCTGGTGAAGGGCGAGATCCTGGAGGCCCCCTTTGAGGAGGGCGACACGGTACATAAGGGAGACGTCCTCTTCCGCATCGACGCCAAGGACGTGGAAAACTCCATCCAGCAGGCCCAGATCGCCGTGGACAACGCCCAGCTCTCCCTGGAGAGCGCCCGGCTCAGCTACCAGGACCTGCTGAAGAACCAGAAGGACCAGAAGGAGAACCTCCAGGTCAAGGCCACCGACAGCGGCGTCATCACCAAGCTCCACGTGGAGGCCGGTGACACCCTCACCGCCGGCGCGCCCATCGCCGACCTTCTGGACCGGGACCACATGAAGCTGACCGTCTCCTTCCACAGCGTGGACGCCGCCACTTTCTATGTGGGCCAGAGCGCCACCATCCGGGTGGACGGCACCGGCGAGAGCCTCACCGGCACCATCGACTCCATCGCCGCCACCGACAGCGTGGGCCCCGGCGGCACCCTGGTGCGGGAGGTCACCCTGATGGTGAACAATCCCGGCGCCCTCTCCGACACCTCCACCGGCACCGCCTCGGTGGGCGGCAAGGACTGCGCCTCCGGCGGCACCTTCGCCTACGCCGCCAGCGCCCAGATCCTGGCCCAGACCAGCGGCAAACTGGAGACCCTCACCGTGAAAGAGGGCTCCCACGTCACCAAAAATCAGGTCATCGGCTCCTTTGAGGAGACCGACCTGGCCACCCAGATCGAAAACGCCCGCATCGCCGTGGAGAACGCAGAGAACGCGGTGGAGAACGCCCAGCTCACCCTGAAAAACGCCCAGGACAGCCTGGAGAACTATACCATTACCTCCACCATCGATGGCACCGTCATTGAGAAGAACCTGGACGTGGGCGACAACATCGACGGCACCTCCACCATGTCCACCGGCACCACCGGTACCACCTATCCCGCCGTCATCTATGACCTGAGCGGCCTCACCTTCGACATCAACATCCACGAGCTGGACATCAACCAGATCCAGGTGGGCCAGAAGGTGGAGATCACCTCCCAGGCCGTGGACGGCAAGACCTTCACCGGCCACGTGGACAAGGTGAACATCAACGGCGTCACCACCTCCGGCACCACCAACTACCCGGTGACCATCCGCCTGGATGAGACCGGCGAGCTGCTCCCCGGCATGAACGTGTCGGCCCGCATCATCGTGGAGGAGCAGGGCCAGGCCCTGTGCGTCCCCATCGAGGCGGTGGACCGTGCGAACGGCGGCACCGTCCTCCTCCCCGGCCCCGACGCGGTGTACGATAAGGAGGGCAATCTGGTCAGCCCCGGCACCATCGAGTCCCGCACCGTCACCCTGGGCCGCAACAACGACAGCTACATCGAGATCCTGGACGGTCTGAGCGAGGGCGAGCAGGTCCTCATCCAGAACCCGGTGGGCAGCAGCATGATCGCAGTGATGGGGGGTTAAACCTTGAAGCACCTCATCGAGCTGAAGAACCTCTATAAGATCTATCAGATGGGCTCGGAGACCGTCCACGCCCTGGACGGCATCAGCCTGACCATCGATCCGGGGGAGTTCGTGGCCATCGTGGGCCAGTCCGGCTCGGGCAAATCCACCGCCATGAACATCATCGGCTGTCTGGACGTGCCCACCAGCGGCACCTACCACCTGGGGGGCGTGGACGTGTCCACCATGGACGACGACCAGCAGGCCGAGATCCGCAACAAAATGCTGGGCTTCATCTTCCAGCAGTACAATCTGATCCCCAAGCTGAATGTGCTGGAGAACGTGGAGCTGCCCCTCCTCTACGCGGGCCTCTCCTCCTCCGAGCGGCGGCAGCGGGCCCTGGCCGCCCTGGAGCGGGTGGGCCTGAGCGACAAGTGCAAAAATCTCCCCAGCCAGCTCTCCGGCGGCCAGCAGCAGCGGGTGTCCATCGCCCGGGCCCTGGCGGGGAAGCCCTCGGTGATCCTGGCCGACGAGCCCACCGGCGCCCTGGACTCCCGCACCGGGCGAGAGGTACTGGGCTTCCTCAAAAAGCTCAACCAGGAGGGCGACACGGTGGTGCTCATCACCCACGATAACTCCATCGCCGTCCAGGCCAAGCGCATCGTCCGCCTCCAGGACGGCAAGATCATCTACGACGGCGACGCCAGCGATCCCCGGGCGGTGGTGCAGCCCACCGTCTCCGGCGATCTGGAGCCCCTGGAGGGCTTCGGAGAGGAGGCGCGGGCATGAACATCTCCCAATCCTTCCGCCTGGCCCTGAAATCCCTGGCCACCAGCAAGATGCGGGCCATCCTGACCATGCTGGGCATCATCATCGGCGTGGCCGCCGTCATCGTCATCACCAGCCTGGGCAACGGCATGCAGGTGATGATGAACGAGCAGTTCGAAAAGCTGGGAGCCAACCTGGTCCAGGTCCAGCTCTTCTATGTGGACGGCAGCTCCCGCTCCATTCAGCCCGACGACATGGAGGAGCTGGTGGAAAAGTACCCCCAGTACATCTCCGGCATGACCCCCTATGTGAGCGTCCAGGCCAAGGTGTACCACAACGCCAACGAGTTTGAGCGCACCCGCATCACCGGCGTGTCCGAGGCCTTCCTCAGTGACCGGGGCACCACCATGAACGGCGAGACCCTGGGCCAGGGCCGCTTCATCAAGTTCGTGGATGTGGACCGGTACCAGAATGTGTGCGTCATCGGCTCCTACCTGGCCCAGGATTTCCAGGGCGATCCGCTGGGGCAGACCCTCACCATGGGCGGCGTGCCCTACACCGTCATCGGAGTCCTGGCCCAGTCCGGCGACAGCTCGGAGGGCAGCGCCGACGACATCATCTATCTCCCCTACACCAGCGCCCTGCGGCTGAACAACACCGCCGACGCCAGCGTCTATGTGTTCACCAGCACCAGCAAGGAGACCGCCTCGGTGGCCAAGGGCATCATCGAAAACCGGCTCTATGAGACCTATCAGGAGGACACGGCCTACTATGTCATGACCTCCGCGGAGATGATGGACATCATGAACACCATGACCAACACCATGATGGTGGTGCTGGTGGCCATCGCCGCCATCTCCCTGCTGGTGGGCGGCATCGGCATCATGAACATCATGCTGGTCTCGGTCACCGAGCGCACCCGGGAGATCGGCATCCGCAAGTCCCTGGGCGCCAAGCGCCGGGCCATCCGCAGCCAGTTCATCATCGAGGCCGGTACCACCTCCGCCATCGGCGGGATCATCGGCATCCTGCTGGGCGTGGGTCTGGCCAGCGTGGCGGGCAGCCTCATCTCCGCCACCATGGGCAGCGGCGTCACCTTCACCGCCGTCCCCACCGCCTCGGCGGTGGCCACCGCCTTCGGCGTGTCGGTGGGCATCGGCGTTCTCTTCGGCTATCTCCCCGCCAACAAGGCGGCCGCCCTCAACCCCATCGACGCGCTGCGCTACGAATGAGGCCGGGCAACCCTGAACAGAAGGAGCAACGAATATGAAAAAACGTATCCTCTCCGCGTTTCTGGCCCTGGTGCTGACGGCGGGCCTGTGTACCTCGGCACTGGCCGCCGCCCCCGTCCAGGACGAGGCCGCCCAGGTCCTCGCCGCGCTGGACATCATGTCAGGGGATGAGAACGGGGACCTCCACCTGGAGCGCACCATCACCCGGGCGGAGTTCACCCGCATGGTCATCTCCGCCTCCCCCTACCGGGACAGCGCCGGCTCTGCCGCCAGCGTGGCCCCCTATCCCGATGTGCCCCGCACCCACTGGGCCGCGGCCTACGTCCAGGCCGCCGTGTCCGCCGGGTATGTCTCCGGCTACCTGGACGGCACCTTCCGCCCCGATAACCCCATCACCCTGGCCGAGGGCGTCACCATGGTCCTGACCCTCCTGGGCTACGAGAAGAGCGACTTCACCGGCGCCTGGCCCGCCGGGCAGATGGCCGCCTACCACAGCCTGGGTCTGGACGAGGGCATCACCACCGGGCAGGATTCCGCCATGACCCGGCAGGACGCCCTGTACCTCTTCTATAACCTCCTCACCGCCCGCACCAAGACGGGGAGCTTCTACCTCAACACCCTGGAGCCCACCCTGAACCTGGTGGATGCCAGCGGCACCCTGGACCGGGTGGCCCTGGTGAATTCCGCCATGGACGGCCCCATGGTGGCTGAGAGCGGCTGGCAGAGCCGTCTGCCCTTTGACGTGAACACCGCCACCGTCTACCGGGACGGCCGGGCCTCCACCCTTAGCGCCGTGCAGCTCCAGGACGTCGTCTACTGGTCGGAGCCCATGCGCACCCTGTGGGCCTACTCCAAGAAGGTCACCGGCACGCTGGAGAGCGTGAGCCCCAACGTCAGCGCCCCCACCTCCATCACCGTGGCCGGCCAGACCTACGCCCTGGAGACCCAGGACGCCATCTACGCCTGCTCCGATCTGGGCACCTGCCGCACCGGCGATCTGGTGACGGTGCTGCTGGGCCGCAGCGGCGGCGCAGCGGCCGTGCTGGGTTCGGACACCAGCACCGCCGACAGCAATCTGGTCTACGGCATGGTCACCCAGGTGGGCAACCACACCTACACCGATGAGAAGGGCAACTCCTACACCGAGAAGGCCGTCACCCTCATCACCACCACCGGCGCCACCGCCACCTATCCCGTCCAGTCCAACAGCAGCTTCCAGGAGGGCGATCTGGTGCGGGTGACCACCGAGGGCGGCAGCGTCCAGGTCAAGCGCCTGAGCAACACCTCCCTGGAGGGGACCGTCTCCGCCGACGGCAAGCGGCTGGGCAGCCATACCCTGGCCGACAACGTGGCTATCCTGGACACCTATGACGACTCCGCCGCCATCCGAATTTACCCCAGCCGCCTGGCCGGCGTGAAGCTCAGCGGCAGCATGGTCCGCTACTACTCCACCAACGAGCAGGGTGAGATCGACCAGCTCATCCTGAAAGAGGTCACCGGCGATATGCACACCTACGGCGTGCTCACCGATGTGAACGAGGTGAATGTGGGCATGACCACCATGGGCTCCTATACGGTGGACGTCAACGGCACCGAGACCCCCATCGTGGTCAACAACACGGTCTACGGCGTGAAGATGGGCCCCTGCGTGGTCAAGGGCTCCCTCCAGGCCCCCGACCGCATCTCCAATCTGACCGAGGTGAAGCTGGACGGGGTCAGCGGCACCACCGCCCTCACCTCCAGCAGCCAGAAGTTCCCTATCTGGGAGCACGCGGCGGTCTATGAGGTGCGCAACGGCTCCTATTACCTCTCCAGCCTGGATCGGGTGACCGGCGGGGATTACACCCTCACCGGCTACTACGACAAGGCCCAGAACCAGGGCGGATGCATCCGCGTCCTCCTGGCCCGGGCCCAGTAAACAACATGAAAACCGCCGGGCGGTCCGAATCGGACCGCCCGGCGGTTTTGTTTTCTCACCGGCGGTTGCGCCGGTACAGCTCCCGCAGTCCAACCAGCAGGAGATTCTCGTCATAGTGGATCTCGTGTTTGCAGAACGGCAGGACCACGCCCATGAGGCCGCCGGTGGCGACCACCGTCACCGGCTCGCCCAGCTCTTCCTCCACCCGGTCCACCAGGCCGTCCAGCATGGCGGCGTTGCTGTAAATGGCGCCCGCCTTCATGCAGTCCACGGTGTTCTTGCCGATGAGGTGGGCGGGGGGCTCCTCCAGATTGATGAAGGGGAGCTGAGCCGCCCGGCTGGACAGCGCGTCCATGGACAGGCGCAGCCCCGGCACGATGACGCCGCCGATGTAGCTGCCCTCCCGATCCAGCACCGACATGGTGGTGGCGGTGCCCATGTCAAAGATGACCATAGGAGGCTTGTAGAGGGACAGAGCCGCCGCGGCGTCCACCAGCAGGTCGGCGCCCACCTGGCCGGGAATGTCCATCTTGATCTGCATGCCGCCCAGATCCATCTGGTTGGTCACCACCAGAAAGGTCTTGCCGGTCAGGCGCTCCATGGCCTTGCCCAGCACATACCGCAGCTCGGGCACCACGCTGGAGAGGATGCCGCCCTCCACGGCGGCCAGGTCCACCCCCTGCTCGGCCAGCAGGCCCCGCAGGAGGAGCACGAACTCGTCCACCGTCTTGTTCCGGTCGCTCTGCATCCGGAAGCTGAAGCGGAGCTCATCTCCCTCAAAGCCGCCCACCACGGTATTGGTATTCCCCACGTCCAGTGCTAAAATCATGGTTCAGTCTCCTTACTTATGCTCAGGCGTTCTCCAGCTTCAGAGCCTTCTGAAGCGGCAGGGTCACCAGCGGCACGATGACCGCGGCGCAGATGGCCTCCGGGACGCCGTTGGTGCCCACCACGCCCAGGATGGTAGCCACCACGGCCTCCACCGGGATGCCGTTGGCGGCGGCGTAGGCCTGGCGGAACACAATGCCGATGGTGCTCATCACAAGACCGGTGTTCACCAGCGCGCCCACCACGGCGGCGATGGCCAGCCACAGGGCCCGACGGCCCAGCTTACGGCCCAGGAAGCGGTTGAGCAGTTTGTACACCGCCCAGGCCGCCGGGCCGATGAGCATCCGGGGCACCAGGGAGATGAAGAGGGCCCAGGGGCTGCCGTGCTGGGTGCCCGGCGCGGCGATGAGGGGCGAAAAGGCAAAAGAAAGCACTCCCGGCACCATGGTGTTCTTCACGATGCTGGTCAGGCCGAACACCGCGCCCAGGAACGCGCCCTTCTTGGGTCCCATCAGGATGGCCCCGATGATGACGGGGACATGGAGGATGGTGGCCTTGATGAGGGGCAGGTCGATGAGTCCGATGGGCGTGGCGGCCATGAGCAGAATGATGGCCGTGAACATGGACAAGAGTACCATGTCTTTGGTGTTTGTCCTCCGCGTGACGGTAGTGGCGTTTGCTGTCGTATTCAATTGAAAAACCTCCTGCTGCCGTTCTCCCCTTTCTTCCGGGAGATACAGCGCAAAATAAAATACGGCCCGTGGCGCTTCGTCCGGCCCCCTGCCGTCCCATCCGGGTACAGCGGGGACCTTCCGCGTCCTGGCCGTACCCCATTATAGACAGTCCGGCAGCAAATTGCAAGAAAAAAGTAAATTTATACCATGCCGTTTACACCGGAGGCGGAATTTGTTATACTGGAGAAAAATGCCCCCCGGGGCAGAATCGAGGGACCTTCCATGCTGAAAGGGAAAACCGTGCTGCTGGGCGTCACCGGCGGCATCGCCTGTTATAAGGCCGCGGCGCTGGCCTCCGCGCTGGTCAAGCAGCACTGCAACGTACAGGTGGTCATGACCAAAAACGCCACGGAATTCATCGCCCCGCTCACCTTTGAGAACCTGACGGGCAACCGGACGGTAACCGACACCTTTGACCGCAACCACACCTACCAGGTGGAGCACATCGCCCTGGCCGACCAGGCCGACCTGGTGCTCATCGCCCCGGCCACCGCCAACGTGCTGGCCAAGCTGGCCCACGGCATCGCCGACGACATGCTCACCACCACCGTTCTGGCCTGCAACTGCCCAAAGATCGCAGCCCCGGCCATGAATACCAAAATGTATGAAAATCCGGTGACTCAGGATAATCTGGCCACTCTGCGGCACTACGGCTGGGAGGTGCTCACCCCCGCCGCCGGGCGTCTGGCCTGCGGCGCGGTGGGGCTTGGCAAGATGCCCGAGCCCGAGGACCTGCTGGAGAGCGTGCTCCACGCCCTGAGCCATGAGAAGGACATGGAGGGCCTCCGGGTGCTGGTCACCGCCGGCCCCACCCGGGAGAGCCTGGACCCGGTGCGCTACCTCACCAACCACTCCACCGGCACCATGGGCTACGCCATCGCCCGGGCCGCCGCCGCCCGGGGGGCTCAGGTCACCCTGGTGTCCGGCCCCACCAATCTGAAGCCCCCCGCCTATGTGGACACGGTGGACATCCTCTCCGCCCAGGACATGTTCGAGGCCGTCACCGTCCGCGCCGGGGCCCAGGATATCATCATCAAAGCCGCCGCCGTGGCCGACTACCGCCCCGCCACCGTGGCCGGAGACAAGATCAAGAAGAAGGACGACGGCAGCGACCTCTCCCTGGCGCTGGAGCGCACCCGGGACATCCTGGGCTGGCTGGGGGAGCACAAGGCCCCGGGCCAGTTCCTGTGCGGCTTCTCCATGGAGACCAAGGACATGGTGGAAAACTCCCGCAAGAAGCTGGAGAAAAAACACCTGGACCTCATCGCCGCCAACAACGTGAAGGAGGAGGGCGCCGGCTTCGGCGGCACCACCAACCGGGTGACCCTCATCTCCCCCACCGGCGAGAAGGCGCTGCCCCTCCTCTCCAAGGACCAGACGGCCCACGCCCTGCTGGACGAGATCCTCGCCCTACGCAAGTAAACAAAGAACCGCCCGCCCCGATATGTTCGGGGCGGGCGGTTTTGCATTCAGGCAATCAGCACAGCTTGGCGCCGGCGGGAATGGCGTCATTGAGCATGATGAGGTTCAGGCGCTCCTCGCCGTGCTCGGTGTGGACGGCGGAGAGCAGCATGCCCTGGCTCTCCTGGCCCATCATCTTGCGGGGGGGCAGGTTCACGATGGCGGCCAGGGTCTTGCCGATGAGCTCCTCGGGCTTGTACCACTGGGCGATGCCGGAGAGGATCTGGCGGTCGGTGCCGGTGCCGTCGTCCAGAGTGAACTTCAGAAGCTTGTTGCTCTTCTTCACGGCCTGGCAGTCCTTCACCTTCACCACCCGCAGGTCGTTCTTGCAGAAGGTGTCGAAGTCCACCTTCTCCTCCAGCAGGGGCTCAAACTCCAGGGGAGGCAGAGCGGCCTTCTTGGCGGCCTCGGCGGCCTCCTCCAGCTCCTGGAGGGCCTTCTCCACGTCCACGCGGGGGAAGAGGTTCTCACCCTTGGTGACGGCGGCGGTGTCGCTGAGGGAGCCCCACACGGCGGCGCTCTCCCAGGTCCGGGCCTCGGGGGCGGCGCCGATCTGAGCGAAGAGCTTGTCCATGCTGCCGGGCATGAAGGGGGTCAGCAGGATGCCGCAGATGCAGGTGGTCTCCAGGAGGTTGTAGAGGACGTGGGCCAGGCGGGCGCCGTTCTGGTCCATGTCCTTGGCGAGGGCCCAGGGGGCGTTCTCGTCGATATACTTGTTGGCCCGCTGGATGACCTTGAAGATCTCCTCCAGAGCCTTGTGGGGAGCGAAGGTATCCATGGCGGCCTGATACTTCTCCCGGAGGCCGGAGGCCATGCCGATGAGCTCGGTGTCAAAGCTCTCGGGGGTGGCCCAGGTCTTGCAGCCCTCGGGCAGCGCGCCGCCGAAGTACTTCTGCACCATGGCGGTGGTGCGGGAGAGGAGGTTGCCCAGGTCGTTGGCCAGGTCGGTGTTGATGGTCTGGATCAGCAGCTCGTTGGAGAAGTTGCCGTCGCTGCCGAAGGGGAAGGTGCGCATCAGGAAGAAGCGCAGGGCGTCCACGCCGAACTTCTCGGCCAGGATATAGGGGTCCACCACGTTGCCCTTGGACTTGGACATCTTGCCGCCGTCCAGCAGCAGCCAGCCGTGGCCGAACACCTTCTTGGGCAGGGGCTCACCCAGGCTCATGAGCATGGCGGGCCAGATGATGGAGTGGAAGCGGACGATCTCCTTGCCCACGATGTGGACGTCGCAGGGCCAGTACTTCTCATAGTCGTTGTAACGGTCGTTCATAAAGCCCAGGGCGGTGATGTAGTTGGACAGGGCGTCCACCCACACGTAGACCACGTGGCCGGGGTCGAAGTCCACCGGCACGCCCCAGGTGAAGGAGGTGCGGGAGACGCACAGGTCCTCCAGGCCGGGCTTGATGAAGTTATTGACCATTTCATTGACGCGGCTGCGGGGCTCCAGGAAGTCGGTGTTCTCCAGCAGGTCCTGCACCTTGTCGGCGTACTTGGACAGGCGGAAGAAGTAGGCCTCCTCCTCGGCGTCCTGCACTTCCCGGCCGCAGTCGGGGCACTTGCCGTCCACCAGCTGGCTCTCGGTCCAGAAGGACTCACAGGGCTTGCAGTACTTGCCCTTGTAGGTACCCTTGTAGATGTCGCCGTTGTCGTACATCTTCTTGAAAATCTTCTGGATGGCGGCCACGTGGTAGTCGTCGGTGGTGCGGATGAAGCGGTCATTGGAGATGTTCATCAGCTTCCACAGGTCCAGCACGCCCCGCTCTCCGGTGACGATCCTGTCCACGAACTCCTGGGGAGTGACGCCGGCCTCCTTGGCCTTGTCCTCGATCTTCTGGCCGTGCTCGTCGGTGCCGGTGAGGAACATGACGTCGTAGCCCTGCAGGCGCTTATAGCGGGCCAGGGCGTCGGTGGCCACGGTGCAGTAGGTGTGGCCGATGTGGAGCTTGTCGCTGGGGTAGTAGATGGGTGTGGTGATATAATATTTCTCATTCATGGGGCGGTTCCTCCATTCTTTCTTCGATGGTCTGCTCTTCCCCGGGCATTCGCGGGCCCAGAGGACGGCCCAGAGCGGCGGGCATCAGGGCGAACACACACCCGCCGTACCGCAGCAGCTCGGCCGCGCTGTGCTCGTCGGCCAGCGTGACCAGGCAGAAATACACCGCGCACAGGCTGAAGAACATGGTCTTGCCCGGGCGGGGATGCTCAAAGGCGGAACCGGCCACATAGTAGAAGGCCAGCAGCGCGCAGATGATGGCCAGGAGCTCATAGAGGTAGTCCTGCACCACCGGGTCGGAGGCCCGGCCCTGGTAGGCCGAGATGAGCCAGATGCAGCAGGTGTAGGCGGGCAGGAGCACGGTGCCGCTGAAGCGGCGCACTCCGCCGCCCCGGTAGGCGTCCTTGCCCACCGACAGCAGGCTCACGCCGCTGCCCAGGCACAGCAGGGTCAGCGCAAAGGGCAGCAGCACTGCCAGCACGGGGTTGCCCCCCTTGCCCTGGGCGGCCAGAGCGGCGGCCTGGCGGAACTGAGCGCCCAGCTCCAGGCACCCCAGCGCCGCCGAGCCCAGCAGCAGGAACGCCCCCAGCACGGTGGAGGAGAGGGCCAGGGTATCCCCCTTCAGGGTCGCCTCTTCCGTCCGCTTTCCCTCCACGGGGCGGAGGAGCAGCGCCAGCGCCAGAAACAGCACCGCGGCCACGATGGACAGCGCGCCCAGCGCCAGGGTGGAGGGCATGCCCGGGGTGACCAGACCGGTCTCCTCAAAGGCGGTGGCCAGCTCCCACCGGCGCAGGGCCAGTCCCCCCGCGCCCAGCACCACAGCGGACACGGGCAGCAAGATCTCTTTTCGCATGATCAGCATCCTTTCCGGATGGAACTTGTACAAGGATACATTATAACACAGTTTCCGCCAGATGTCAGGAAATTTCCGCTCAGTTGGCCGCCTGGCTCTCCAGGTACTCGTCATAAGTCATCTTGCGGTCGATGAGCTTGCCGTCGGCGGTGAAATCGAAGATGCGGTTGGCCACGGTCTGGACCATCTGGTGGTCATGGGAGGAGAAGAGCACGTTGCACTTCACCGCCTCCAGGCCGTTGTTAACGGCGGTGATGGACTCCAGGTCCAAGTGGTTGGTGGGCTGGTCCAGCAGCAGCACGTTGGCGCCGGAGAGCATCATCCGGGAGAGCATGCACCGGACCTTCTCGCCGCCGGAGAGGACCTTGACGCTCTTGTACACGTCGTCGCCGGAGAAGAGCATCCGGCCCAGGAAGCCGCGCAGGTAGCTCTCGTGGGGGTCGGGGGAGAACTCCCGCAGCCACTCCACCAGGTTCTCGTCGTGGCCCTCGAAGTAGGCGTTGTTGTCCTTGGGGAAGTAGGAGAAGGTGGCGGTCTGGCCCCACTTCACGGTGCCCTCGTCGGGCTCCATCTCGCCGGTGAGGATTTTGAACAGGGCGGTGTGGGCGTTCTCATTGTCGCCCACGAAGGCGATCTTGTCGCCGTGGCCCACGATGAAGGACACCTTGTCCAGCACCTTCACGCCGTCGATGGTCTTGGACACATCGGTGACGAAGAGGATGTCCTTACCCACCTCCCGCTCGGGGGAAAAGGCCACCCAGGGGTAGCGGCGGGAAGAGGCGGGCATCTCCTCCACGGTGAGCTTGTCCAGCAGCTTCCGCCGGGCCGTGGCCTGCTTGCTCTTGGACTTGTTGGCGGAGAAGCGGGAGATGAACTCCTGCAGTTCCTTGATCTTCTCCTCGTTGCGCTTGTTCTGGTTCTTGATGAGGGACTGCACCAGTTGGGAGGACTCATACCAGAAGTCGTAGTTGCCCACGTACATCTTGATCTTGTTGTAGTCGATGTCCACGATGTGGGTGCAGATGGTGTTGAGGAAGTGGCGGTCGTGGGACACCACGATGACGGTGCCGGGGAAGTCCAGCAAAAAGTCCTCCAGCCAGTTCACGGCGTTGATGTCCAGGTTGTTGGTGGGCTCGTCCAGCAGCAGGATGTCGGGGTTTCCGAACAGCGCCTGGGCCAGCAGGACCTTCACCTTCAGGCGGGCGTCCAGGGTGGCCATGTCGTTGTAGTGCAGCTCGGTGCCCAGTCCCAAACCCTGGAGGATGCGGGAGGCGTCGCTCTCGGCCTCCCAGCCGCCCAGCTCGCTGTACTCCTCCTCCAGCTCGCAGGCCCGGATGCCGTCCTCCTCGGTCATCTCCTCCTTGGCGTAGAGGGCCTCCTTCTCCTTGCCGATGTCGTAGAGGCGCTGGTTGCCCATGATGACGGTGTCCATCACGTTGTAGGCGTCGTAGGCGTTCTGGTTCTGCTTCAGCACCGACATGCGCGTCTTGGGCAGAATGGAGACCTCGCCCTTGGTGGGCTCCAGGTCGCCGGACAGGATTTTCAGGAAGGTGGACTTGCCGGCGCCGTTGGCGCCGATGATGCCGTAGCAGTTGCCCTTGGTGAACTGGAGGTCCACATGGCTGAACAGGGCCTGGCCGCTGTATTGCAGCGTCAAATCAGTAACGGTGATCATGCACTTGCTCCTTTATCGTTCTAAAATCAATCTTATTTATCATACCATACCGCCGCTGGGAATGGTAGAGAAAAATACACGAAAGCGCCCCTTCTTTTGCCCCTTTTTTCCATGTCCGGGCAGGAAAAGGGCCCGGAGGAAGAACCTCCGGGCCGGAACTGGAAGTTTTTACTTTTCGACAGTGGTCAGATCAAAGGTCACGTTGGGAACGTTCTTTCCGATCCAGGAGCCCTGGGCGCCGGAGCGGGTGAAGGTGAAGGTATACCAGCCATCCACCTCGGTGACTTCCTTGCCGCCGTTGGAGTCCAGAACCAGCTTCATGCCGTCGGCCACCTGTACGCGGAAGGTAATGGTGCGGGTGTGGTTATCGCCGACCAAGCTGGTCTCAAACTTCACGCCCTCGTTCACGTCGATGGCAATGTACTTGGAGTCGTCAATGGAGTACTCCACAGACTGCACACCCGCGTCCTTGCTGTTGTACAGGAAGCCGTACTCATAGGACCAATCGTCCTCCACGACGGGGCTGTACTTCACCAGCTTGAGGGTGGTATCGCCGGTGATGGGGCCCACCTCGCCGCCGCCGACCAGCTTGTAGTCCTTGCTCACAGTGGGAATATCACCGTAGTCGCAGCGGGTATCCAAAACGCTGGTGGGCTGGCCCTGGGTGTTGTCCTCATAATACTCCACGCGCACAGCATAGTTGTTGATGGTAAAGCCGGCAGTGAGGTCGAGGGTCTTGTCCTCTCCGGCCAGCTTGATCAGGTCTTCGGTCAGGGTGTCAGCGGTCAGCTTCTCACCGTTCACATACCAGCCGGTAAAGGTGTAGCCCTCCTTCTCGGGCACCACGGACAGGTCCAGGGGATCGTTGACGGTGGTCTTGGTGTGGTTGATCAGCTCACCGTCGGCGTAGAAGTTCACGGTGTAGGGGATCTTCTCGGTCAGCAGGGTGAACTCCACATCGTCGCCGTAGCACCAGGCCTCGGCGCCCTTGTCGGTGAACTGGAAGGTGTAGGTATCCTCGTCCACCGCCGTAAACTGGGCGTCGCCCACCTGGCCGGCCAGCTCGGAGAGCACATAGCCGGGCTTCACATCCACCGTGAAGGTGGTGACATTGGTGTAGCTGTCCCGCCAGACGATGGTGCCGGTCTTGGTGGTGATGGTCTGTCCGACCTCCATGCCGCCCTGATAGGTCCCGTTCTTATCGCTGGCCGTCACGCTGGCGATGCCGCCGTTGTCACCGGCATAGGTGAAGTGATAGTTGGCGGGGGCGCCGTCCTTCCAGCTCAGAGCGGAGGCGGCGGGGGCCATGACCGCCACGGCCAGAGAGAGGGCCGCGGCCTGCTTGATGATCTGCTTTTTCATCGTTGGTTACTCCTTTTGATTCCATATGCTCAATCCTGAGCGTTCCGTCCATTTGGACGTCATTGCCATAGCGGAATACACTATACACCCGTTCGGTAACAGGAACGGTTACATTTTAAAATTTAATTAAAGGATATCACTTTTTACAATCACTTTACAGTTTTCCTTTTCCCCCCTTCTGCTTCTGTTTTCCGGTTTTTGCTCCTGTCCTCTCGACAAAACGACGCCGATTCTGGTATCATCGAATCCGGGACCTCGGGTCCCAATGCTCCGATCCAAAGGAGGCTCTGTCCATGAGTCTGTTTCTCTGTCCCATTTGTGCCTCCCCCCTGACCCGGGAGGAGCGCACCTACGCCTGCCCCAATGGCCACAGCTTCGATCTGGCCAAAGAGGGGTATGTCCACCTGCTCCCCGCCAACCAGAAGCGCTCCAAGGCCCCCGGCGACGACAAGGCCATGGTGGCCGCCCGCAGCCGCTTCCTGTCGGCGGGGTACTATGGGCACCTGTGCGCCGCCCTGCAGGAGCTCGCCTGCCGGTACGCCCCCGAGGGGGAGGCGGTGCTGGTGGACTCGGGCTGCGGCGAGGGCTACTACACCGCCGGCGTGGCCGCCGCCCTGCGGGAGAGCGGCCGCACCGTCCGGGGCGCGGGGGTGGACATCTCCAAATTTGCCCTGCGCCACGCCGCCAAGCGGGACAAGTCCCTGGAGTTCGCCGTGGGCTCGGCCTACCGCCTGCCGGTGGCGTCCGACTGTGCCCATCTGCTCCTCAACTGCTTCTCCCCCATGGCCCCCAGTGAGTTTCACCGGGTCCTCCGGCCGGGCGGCGTCCTCTTCTATGTGGTCCCCGCCCCCCGGCACCTGTGGGAACTCAAGGAGGTGCTCTATCGCACCCCCTACGAAAACCCCGACGAGGCCATCCCCTACGAGGGATTCTCCCCCGTGGAAGTGGTACCGGTGGAAAAAACGGTGGAGATCGCCGACCATGAGGACCTGATGGCCCTCTTCCACATGACCCCCTACACCTGGAACACCCCCAGGGAGGGCGTGGAGCGGCTGGAGGCCCTCCCCTCTCTCACCGTCACCGCCTCCTTCCGCATCCACGTATTCCGCCGGGCATAGGGACAATCCCCCTCCGCATAGGCTTTGGCCGGAGGTGAATGCCCATGTCCCGCCTGCTGGCCCTGCCCCGTGTCCGTGACGCCATCCTGGGCGCGGCGCTCCTGTGCGCTGCCGCTGCCCTCATGCTCTGGCCCAAGGAGGCCATGGAGGCTGCCCGGGACGGGCTCACCCTGTGTGCCAATGTGATCGTCCCCTCCCTCTTCCCCTTCTTCGTCCTCTCCTCCCTGGTGGTGGAGCTGGGACTGGCGGGGTATCTGGGAAAACTTCTGGAGGGGGTCATGCGCCCCCTGTTCCGGGTGGGCGGGCCCTGTGCGTCGGCGGTGGCCCTGGGGTTTATCGGCGGCTACCCGGTGGGGGCCCGCACCGCCCTGAGCCTCTATCAGAAGGGCCTGTGTACCCGCACCGAGGCCCAGCGCCTGCTGGCCTTCTGCAACAACTCCGGCCCCGCCTTCATCCTGGGGGTGGTGGGGGCCGGGGTGTTCGCCAGCAGCCGGGCGGGGGTGCTCATCTATCTGGCCCACGCCGCCGCGTCGGTGTGCGTGGGGCTGCTCTTTCGCTTCTACGGCCGGGAGAAGGGCGGAAAGGAGGGCCACGCGCCCCCCTGCATCTGCACCACCTCCTTCCCCGCCGCCTTCACCACCGCGGTGCGGGACTCCTTTCTCTCTACACTGAACATCTGTGCCTTTGTGGTGTTTTTTACCGTGGTCATCCGGCTCCTGACCCTCTCGGGGGTGCTCACCGGGCTGGCCGACGTTCTGGGCGCTCTGCTGGCCCCGCTGGGGCTGGACGCGCTGTGGAGCCGCCGCCTCCTCACCGGCGCGCTGGAGCTCACCTCCGGCGTCTCCACCCTGATGAGCGGCGGGAGCCTCACCGGGCGGCTGTCCATGGCGGCCTTCCTGCTGGGGTGGGCGGGTCTCTCGGTCCACTGCCAGGTGCTCTCCTTCCTGGGGGAGAGCGACCTGTCCCCCCGCACTTACCTTATGGGGAAGTTCCTCCACGGCGTGCTCTCCGCCCTCTTCACCGCCGCGTTGGCCCGGGTGTTCCCTCTGGGCGCGCCGGTGTCCGCCCTGCTGGCCCAGCAGGTGGACGATCTGGCCGCCCTGGATTTCTCCACCGCGCTGTCCCTGTCCACGGTGGCGGCCTGGGTGACCTTTCTGGCCTTTCTGCTGCTCTCCGCCGCCGCGCTGGGAAAAAAGTCTGGTCACACCTGCCGGCGTATGCTATAATAAAAGGTACTATGTTGGGCTCATCGCCCCGGAAGGCAGGTGCTGACAACCGTGCTGTTCAAAAAAGAGATCGAGCCCCGCTGCGCCTACTGCGCACACGGCACCCGGCTGGAGGGCGATTCCATCCTCTGCCGGAAAAAGGGCGTGGTCCAGGCTGGGAGCCACTGCCGCTCCTTCCGGTACGACCCGCTGCTGCGGGTGCCGCCCCGTCCGGCGGTGCTGGATTTGAGCCGTCTGGACGACGAGGATTTTTCCCTGTAACCGAAAAAAGTCCCGGAGGATTGCTTCCTCCGGGGCTTTTTTTAATCATGTTCTGCTTTTCGGATGGCGCCGGTGGCCGCATCGATCTCATACTCATAGTCGATGTCGCCGCGCTTGAACTCCACCTGGTAGTAGAGCTGGCCGTCGTCCTCCTCCAACTCCACCTCCCGGTCGCTGACCTGTTCGGCCGTGACGCCGGCGTGCTGGAAGGCGATGTTTTCGGCCTCGGCGGCGGAAATGGAGGCGCTGCTGTTTCCGCCGCAAGTGCCCTTCTGCTCGGCCTTGCGGACCGCTCCGGTATAGGCGTCCACCTTGTACTCATACTCCGTGCCGCTGCCGTAGAACTCCAGCTTATACACCATGGTCCCGTCTTCTTCCTCCAGCTCCACCTTGTCAAAGGTGGCGTTGGAGGCGCTGACCCCGGCATGGGCCAGGGCAGCTGCCATGGCCTCCTCACTGCTCAGCAGAGCGCTCCCGCCGGTGGTGGCCGCCGGGGCGGAGGGCTGGGGCTGAGGTGTGGCCGTCGCAACGGGCGCGGGTGTTGGGACCGCGGAGGGGGCCGAGCTGCTGACCGCGCCGGTCCCGTCATCCTCCGGGTCCACCGGGGCGATCACCGCGTGGCCGCCGCCGCCCCAGTCCTCCAGGACGTCCTCCAGCGCCTCCTGGGCCTCCTCCTCCAGCTCACGGTTGTACTTCCAGTCTCCGCCGTCCACCGAGACCGGCACATCGGAGCCGTCCAGATAGCCCCGGTCGGCCATGGACCAGGCGACCTGCTCCACCGCGTCGTCCAGTCCCTCTCCCTTCAGGGAGAGTCCGGCCAGAATGGCCTCCCCCGCCTCGCTGCGTCCCCGGGCGTCCAGCACCCGGCCGAAGCGGTTCACCGACAGCTCCACATCGGGCTCCTCGCCGATGGAGACGATGGCGGCGGTGTGGAACTGGAGGTACAGGCCCAGTCCCAGTACCAGCAGGAGCATCGCGCACAGTGCGCCCACGGCCCTGCCCCAGCGCCTGCGCGGGGGCCTCCGGTTGGGGACGATGTGATCGGGGTTGAGCAGCGGGTCCACCTGTGCGCCGGACACCTGCTGATATACGTCGGGTACGCTCACGCCCACTGCCTTGCGCAGCAGGTCCTCCACGTCCCGCTCAGTCCAATTTCTCGCCATGGTCACACCTCCTCTTCCGCCAGGGCGTTCCGCAGCTTCCCCAGCGCCCGGTGGTAACGGGAGAGCACGGTGGACAAGGGCCGCTCCAGCATGGCGGCGATCTCCCGGTGCTTGAGGCCGGACACCGCGTGGAGGAGCACGATCTCACGCTCCTCCCGGCTGAGCACCCGCATGGCCTGGCGCAGCACCATGGCCGCGTCGCTGCGGTCGGTGTCGGGAATGGCCAGCTCGCCCTCCGGCACGTCCCCCATCAGCTCCTCCCGCTCCCCCTGCCGCCAGCGGTCCCGGACCAGGTTCTTCACAATGGTGAACACCCAGGCCATGGGCTTGCCGCCGGGCCGGTAGAGGTGGGCGGCGGAACGGATTTTCAAATAGGTATCCATCATCACGTCCTGGGCGTCGTGATGGCTGCGGGTCAGCGACAGGGCATAGGCGTAGATAGCCCGGTCGGTGGCCTGATAAAACTGGGCGAACACCTCCGGATCACCCTGGGCGATCCCGGCCAGCAGGCCCTCACAGTCGGCGTCCGCCAGACGCTTTCGGGCCTCTCTGGCCCCTTCCATCATCAAGATCACCGTGTTCAGCT
>NZ_NFGZ01000022.1 GCF_002159175.1 Flavonifractor sp. An92
CCTCAGCGGCGGGGGCGGGGGGCGTGGTCTCCCGCTGGGCGGCGTCGGCCAGGCCCAGCTTCACCAGGGCCTGAAAGGCCTCCTCCGCCCGGCCGGGGTCCCATTTGAGGGCGTGGACGGCCCCCTGGGGGCGGAAGGGCCCGCCTGCCCGGAGCAGATGGAGGTACAGAAGGGCGGCGTCCCCGTTGCCGGAGGCCATCAGACGGTCGGCGGCGTCGGCGCGCAGGGCCAGGACGCTGCCGGGGTAGAGTAATTGGTCCGCCATGGGAGGTCCTCCTTTCCGAGTGGGATGGGCGGTCGGTCTTTTCATCATACCACAACGGGGCGGCGGGGTAAAGTGCGCTCGCATTTGGGGCGAAGAAAGGCGGAAAATTCACATTGTGCCTATTTTTTCTCCACCGGATTTATGATATACTATTGACAAGTCTGAACACATCCGGCCCGCCCGTCCGGCGGGGCCGATCGAATATACGCGGGAGGGCGTACCATGAGAAATCACATCACCGTCACCATCGCCGATCAGGAATATAACGTGGTAGCCGCTGAGGACGAGAGCTACGTCCGCAAGGTGGCCGCCCATGTGGACAGCAAGGTCCGGGAGGTCCTGGAGAACGGCCGCATTTCGGCGGCCAACGCCGCCATCCTGGCCGCGCTGAACATCGCCGACGAGTACTACAAGGAACAGGAGACCTCGGAGAATCTGCGCCGCCAGCTCAAGGAGTACCTGGAGGAGGGCACCAAGCTGAAAATGGAGCTCTCCGAGGCCAAGCGGGAGATCTTCAAGCTCCAGAACAGCAAGAAGTAAGCGGACAAAGGAGGCCCTATGCTGGAACTGCTCTCGCCCGCCGGCTCCATGGAGGCGCTGCGCGCCGCGGTACAAAACGGCGCGGACGCCGTCTATATGGGATACGGCGACTTCAATGCCCGCCGCAACGCGAAGAACTTCACGGAAGAGGAGTTTGCGGCGGCGGTTTCTTATTGTCATCTCCGGGGGTGTAAGCTCTACCTCACCCTCAACACTCTGGTCACCGACCGGGAGCTGCCCGGCGCCATCGACTGCGCCGTCCGGGCCAGCGCCCTGGGGGTGGACGCGGTGCTGGTCCAGGACCTGGGCATCCTGCGCCTGCTGCGGCAGGCCGCCCCGGACCTGCCGGTCCACGCCTCCACCCAGATGACCGTTCACAACCTGGACGGCGTCAAGCGCATGGCCGACTTCGGCATGACCCGGGCGGTGCTGTCCCGGGAGCTGGACCGGAAGGCCATCGCCTATATCTGCGAGCGCTCCCCCATCGAGATCGAGGTCTTTGGACACGGAGCGCTGTGCATGTGCTACTCGGGCCAGTGCTTCATGTCCTCCGTCATCGGCGGGCGCAGCGGCAACCGCGGCCTGTGTGCTCAGCCCTGCCGCCTGCGCTACGGCTGGAACGGCAAGGCCGACGGCAACCCCCTGTCCCTGAAGGACATGTCCCTGGCCGGGCACCTGCGGGAGCTGCGGAAAATGGGTGTATCCTGCCTGAAGCTGGAGGGACGGATGAAGCGCCCGGAGTACGTGGCCGTGGTCACCCGGGTGTACGCCGCTGCCATCCGGGAGGGGCGGGAGCCCACGCCCGAGGAGGTGCAGGCGCTGACGAAAGCCTTCTCCCGCCAGGGCTTCACCGACGGGTTCTACCAGGGCCAGACCGGTCCGGCCATGTTCGGCGTCCGGGAGGAGGAGAAGGAGCCCAAGGAGCTCTTCGCCCAGGCCCGGCAGACCTATGAGGACGGGGAGGCCCAGCGGGTCCCGGTGGAGTTCTACGCCGTGGTCCGCCGGGGTGAGACCGTGAAGGTGGCCGCCCGGGACGAGGACGGCCACACCGCCGCCGTGGAGGGGGAGGCCCCCCAGGAGGCGCGGACCAAGCCCCTCACCGCCGAGGGCGTGGAGAAGCAGCTCGCCCGCACCGGCGGCACCCCCTACCGCTGTGCCGCCGTCCACACCAAGCTGGACAGCGGCCTGGCCCTCTCGGCGGCCAGCCTGAACGCCCTGCGCCGCCAGGCGCTGGAGGAGCTCTCCGCCCAGCGCGTGAAGCCCAGGGAGCGCCGCACCGGCGACTTCCAGCCCGGCGTGCGCTATGAGAACCGCCGGGAGGCCCCGGTGCTCACCGTGTCGGTACGCCACGCCGAGCAGATCACCGACGAGCTCCTGGCCCTGAACCCGGCCCTCATCTACGTCCCGGTGGAGGAGCTGGCCGCCCACCCGGATCTGGCCGGGAAGGGGAAATTCGGCGTGATCCTCCCCCGCATCGCCTGGGACAAGGAGCGGGATACCCTCAAGGATCAGCTCAAGGCCGCCCGGGACATGGGCGTGAAGGATGCCCTGGTGGGCAATCTGGGTCTTCTGGACCTGCCGGAGGAGCTGGGCTTCACCCTGCGGGGCGATTTCGGCCTGGAGCTCTACAACTCCCAGGCCCTCAAGGAGGTCAAACGGATGGGCCTCGCCTCGGCCACCGTGTCCTTTGAGCTGAAGCTGGCCCAGATCCGGGACCTCTCCAAGGCCCTGGACACCGAGCTCATCACCTACGGCCGCCTGCCCCTGATGATCATGGAAAACTGCATCATCCGCAACCGCACCGGCGGTGTGTGCCGCCATGCCTGCGAGCGGGAGGGGGAAAATACCCTCACCGACCGCAAGGGGGAGAAGTTCCCGGTGGTGCGGGCCTGGGGCTGCCGCAACGAGATTTTGAACGGCAAGCCGGTGTATCTGGCCGACAAGGCCGGGGACTACCGCCGCCTGGGGCTCTGGGCCCAGCGGCTCATGTTTACCCTGGAGTCCCCCAAGGAGTGCGCCGCCATCGCCCGGCGGTATGCCGGTTCGGGGGACTGGACCCCCAGCGCCTATACCCGGGGGCTTTACTACCGGGACGTGGAATAATAGGAGAACGACCCATGGAACTGAAGATCAAAGCGGTGTCCCCCCACATCGGGGACAGCATTCCCTTTCCGTTTTACGCCAGCGCCGGAGCGGCGGGCATGGACCTGAGCGCCTGCATCGACGCGCCGGTGACGCTGGAGCCCCACCAGATCGTCCGCATCCCCACCGGGGTGGCCATCGCGCTGCCGTCGGCGGAGTATGTGGCCCTGGTGTTTGCCCGTTCGGGCCTGGGCATCAAGCACGGGGTGGCCCTCGCCAACGGCGTGGGGGTCATCGACAGCGACTACCGGGGGGAGATCCAGGTTGGGCTCATCAACCAGTCCGACACCCCCTACACCATCGAGCCCGGCGAGCGGGTGGCCCAGCTGGCGGTGATGCCGGTGGTGCAGCCCACCCTCGTGCCGGTGGACACCCTGGACGAGACGGAGCGGGGCGCGGGCGGCTTCGGCTCCACGGGAAAATAAGGAGAAGAAAACGATGGACATCATTCTGGCCTCCCAGTCGCCCCGGCGGCGGGAGCTTTTGGAGCGCATGGGGCTGACCGGCTTCCAGGTCATCTCCCCCGATGTGGACGAAAACCTGGGGGAGGAGCTGCCCCCCGCCGAGCTGGTCAGCCGCCTCTCCCGGCGGAAGGCCCAGGCGGTGGCGGCCAAGGCCGGGCAGGACGCCCTGGTCATCGCCGCCGACACGGTGGTGGCCCTGGAGGGCACCATTCTGGGCAAGCCCGCCGATGAGCTGGCCGCTTTCCGCATGCTCTCCGCCCTCTCGGGGGCCCGGCATCAGGTGTATACCGGCGTCACCGTCCTGCGGGGCGAAGAGGCGTATACCGAGTACGAGGTCACCGACGTCACCTTCCGGGAGCTCTCGGAGGGGGAGATCGAGGACTATATCCGCACCGGCGAGCCCATGGACAAGGCCGGGGCCTACGGCATCCAGGGCTACGGCGCCCTGTTTATCGAGGGCATCCAGGGGGATTACTATAATGTGATGGGCCTGCCGGTGTGCCGGCTGGGCCGGCTCCTGGACCGGCTGGGCGTCCACTGTCTGGCGCTGGCCGCCCGGCGGCGCTGAGGAGAACGGAGGCGCGCCTTTTGAAAGATTTTTTCCGCAACAACGGGGGACTCATCCTCATCATTGCCGTGCTGCTGGGGTGTATCATCGCCCTGACCTCGGCGCTGATGGGGGGCTTTGCCCACCCCCTGTCCAATCTGGTGGGGATCATCACCACCCCGGTGCGCAACGGCATCAACGCCGTGGTGGAGTGGACCGAGGCCCGGTATGAGGCCGCCTTCCGCCAGAGCGAGCTGGAGGCCGACTACGAGCAGCTCAAGAAGGACTACGCCGAGCTGGAGAAAGAGCTCCGGGAGGCCCAGAGCGACGCCGAGGAGAATGAGCGCCTGCGCAATCTGCTGGGCCTGAAGGAGAAGCGGCGGGAGCTCCAGTTCGAGGCCGCCACCGTCACCGCCGTGGTCGCCGACAACTGGGACTCCGCCCTGACCATCAGCAAGGGCAGCGACTTCGGCCTGGAGCAGGGGGACTGCGTGGTGGACGAGTACGGCAATCTGGTGGGCCTCATCGATCAGGTGGGGACCAACTGGTCCACCGTCATGACCATCGTGGACTCCGACCTGGAGATGGGCGGCCTCATCGCCCGCACCGACACCGCCGGCATCCTGGAGGGCAGCTTTGAGCTGATGGGGCAGGGGAAGCTCCGCCTCTCCTACCTCCCCGAGAACAGCGAGTTCATGGCGGGTGACCAGGTGCTCACCTCCGGCCTGAGCGGCCTGTACCCCTCCGATCTGGTGGTGGGCTACATCGAAGAGGTGCGCACCGACCCCTCCGGCATGACCCGCTACGCCGTGGTGGTGCCCGAGGCGGACCTGAGCGACTTGCAGCAGGTGTTCGTCATCACCAACTTCGACATCGTGGAATAAGGGGGCGTACCGATGACCCGACACGATTTTCTGGTCAAGTGGGGCGTGTACGCCCTGGCACTGCTGCCGGTTTGGTTTCTGGAGTGCTACATTCTAGCCCGCTATCCCTTCTACGGCATCAAGCCCATGCTGCTGCCCCTGGCGGTGGTGGCGGTGGCGGTGCTGGAGGGAGCCTCCGGCGGCGCCGGCTTCGGCCTGGGGGTGGGGCTGCTGGGCACCGCGGTGTACTACCACACCGGCGGCGGCTTCGTGGTGCTCATGACCCTGCTGGGGCTGGGCACCGGCCTTTTGACCCAGTACGTCCTGCGGCAGGATTTTTTGGGGTGTCTGCTCTGCTCCGCGCTCTCTTTGGGGATCCTGGACGTGACCCGCATCCTCCCGCGTCTGCTCTATCAGCGGGAGTCCCTGGAGGCCATGCTCCGCGTGGCCGGTGGGGAGATCCTCTGGTCCCTGGTCTTTACGCCGCTGGTCTATGCCATCTTCCTGTGGGTATTCCGGCGGGTCCCCAAGCGCACCCACTTCTGATCCGGCCCGGCCGGACCGCACCGCCAAGGAAAGGGCACATCCATGGATAGAAAAAACTTCCAATTCAGACTATATACCGTGGTGGCCGTCATGGCCCTGCTGTTTCTCCTCTTCATTGCCGTGTTGTGGGATCTCCAGATCATCCACGGCGCGGAGTACCGCCAGAATTCCACCAAGCGTATCGCCCAGATCGAGACGGTGGACGCCGTCCGGGGCGAAATCGTAGACCGCAATGGCCGGGTGCTGGTGACCAACCGCTCCACCTATCAGGTGACCCTCAAGGAGAGCGCCATGGGCGAGGAGGCCGAGCGCAACGCCAACCTCCTCAAGCTGCTGGAGATCTGCCACAGCGAGGGGGTCACCTGGACCGACACCTTCCCGGTGTCCCAGACCGCGCCCTACGTCTTTACCCTGGATCAGGCCACCAATACCCAGAAAAAGGCCTTTGCCTCCCTTATGGAGACCATGAAGTGGACCGATCCGGCCCGGGAGGCCCTGGAACAGATCGGCATGGCCCCCGAGGAGGAGGAGCAGACCCTCTCCGGCTTCGTGGAGGAGATCGGCAACACCGCCCAGGCCGTTCAGGACGGGACCTACGGGACCTCCGCTACCGTCGACGGAGCCATCTCCGCCGACGCCCTCCTCCAGACCATGCGGGAGTACTATGAGGTGGACCCCAGCGTCTCCGACGAGGACGCCCGGGCCCTGCTGGGGGTGCTCTACGAGCTGAGCCTGCGCAAGAAGAACGCCACCACCACCGAATACATCTTTGCCACCGACGTGGACGTGCAGTTCATCAGTGTGGTGAAGGAGCATAAACTGAAGGGTGTCACCATCGACGCCACCACCACCCGGGAGTACAAGACCTCCTATGCCTCCCATCTGCTGGGCCGGGTGGGCGCCATCACCGGGGATATGTGGAATGCGGAGGACTCCTACTACAAGAAGAACGGCTATAATATGAACGACCTGGTGGGCATCGACGGCGTAGAGAACGCCTTTGAGGAGTACCTCCGGGGCGAGGCCGGCACCCAGGCCGTGGAGACCAACTCCGAGGGCAAGGTGGTGGGCGAGAGCTGGCTGGTAGACAGCGAGACCGGCGAGACTCTGGAGCCAAAGCCGGGCGACAACGTGGTCCTTACCCTGGACCTGCGCCTCCAGGAGGCCCTGGAGGAGTCCCTGGCCAAGTGGGTCCCCACCCTCACCGACCAGACTGAGGGCGCCGCCGGCGTGGTGATGAACATGAGCGGCGAGGTGCTGGCCATGGCGTCCTATCCCACCTACGACCCCAATATCTACAAAAATTCCACCGAGTTCGCTGAGGCGAGCCAGGACCCCCTGACCCCCTTTGTGAACCGGGCTACCCGGGGCACTTACTCCCCCGGCTCCACCTTCAAGATGATCACCGGCGTGGCCGCCCTCCAGGAGGGGTATACCACCACCACCGAGGAGATCTATGACACCGGCCGCTTCCAGTACCCGGAGGGCCAGAAGTACCCCTACGGCGACTACCACCCCGCCTGCTGGTATTATCTTGAGTACGGCGGAAAGCACGGCTGGGAGAACATCAGCGAGGCCCTGCGGGACTCCTGCAACATCTTCTTCTTCACCATGGCCGACCGCATGGGCATTGAAATCATCAACGAGTACGCCGCCATGTTCGGCCTGGGCCAGCCCACCGGCATCGAGCTACCCGAAAAGACCGGCTATGTGGCCAGCCCCGAGACCAGCAAACTCCTGGGCCAGGAGTGGTACGGCGGTCTGCTGCTCCCCGCCGCCATCGGCCAGGGCGACACCCTGTGTACCCCCCTCCAGCTGGCGAACTACATCGCCACGCTGGTCAACGGCGGCACCCGCTATGAGGCCCATCTGCTGAAAACCGTCAAGAGCAGCGACTACTCTCAGGTGATCCTGGAGAAGGAGCCCAAGGCGCTGGACGACATCGACATCGACCAGGAAAACCTGGACGCGGTGAAGTACGGCATGTACCTCCTGGGTACCGAGGGCAGCGTCTCCTCCTACTTCAAAGACCTGCCCGTCACCGTGGGCGCAAAGACCGGTACCGCCCAGGTGGGCTCCGCCACCGCCGAGTCCGACGCCATCCTGGTGTGCTTTGCCCCCTATGAGGACCCCGAGATCGCCATCGCCCTGGCGGTGGAGCACGGCGGCTCCGGTACCTCTGTGGCCGCCATCGCCGCCGACGTGCTGGCCGCCTATTTCAGCGCCGATACCAGCGCCGAGACCGTGGTGTCCGAGGGCACCCTCCTGCGCTGACCATTTCCGAAACTCTGCAAGGATTGGACTGATCGTATTATGACTGACCCCCGCACTTTCGACCCGAGAGACCCCGCCTGCAAGTCTCCCTACGGCGCGGTCCCGTCGGGGACTGCGGTCCACCTCACCGTCCGCCCTCTGCGGGCGTGGGGCTTTTCCCATGTGACCCTGTCCGCCCGCTTCGAGGGCCAGGACAACCGCACCGTCCGCTTGGAGCTGGCATGGAGCGGCCTGGACCTGGAACGGGACTGCTATTCCGGCACCCTGGACGTGGGGGATTATGTGGGCCTTATCTGGTACACCTTCCATATGGAGGGGCTGGACGGCCGCTGGGCCGAGCTGGGGGAATATCAGCTCACCGTGTACGACGACCGCGAGCAGGTGCCCACCTGGTTCGGCGAGGGGGTCACCTATCAGATCTTCCCCGACCGCTTCCGCCGCCTGCGCATCCCCGATCCCAAGGGGATGATCGGCGGCCGGACGGTCCACACCGGCTGGTACGAGGAGCCGGTCTACCTGCCCGACGAGCACGGCGAGGTGCGCAACCGGGACTTCTTCGGCGGCAGCCTCAACGGCGTGCGGGATAAGCTGGGCTACCTGAAGGGGCTGGGGGTGGACACCATCTACTTCTGTCCCATCTTCGAGGCCCCGGAGAACCACCGCTACGGCACCGGCGACTACGAGAAGATCGATCCCATGCTGGGCACCAACGAGGATTTCCGCCAGCTCTGCGACGAGGCCCACGCCCTGGGCATGCACATCATGCTGGACGGCGTCTTTAACCACACCGGCTTTGTCAGTCGCTACTTCAACGGCGACGGCTCCTACGACACCGGCGTGCCCGGCGCGGCCCAGTCCCCCGACAGCCCCTATCGCAAGTGGTACAACTTCATCCACTGGCCGGACCAGTACGACTCCTGGTGGGGCATCTACTCCCTCCCCGCCGTCAACGAGAGCGAGCCGGCCTATGTGGACTACATGATCCGGGATGAAAACAGCATCGTCCGCCGCTGGCTCAAGGCGGGGGCGGATGGCTGGCGGCTGGATGTGGCCGACGAGCTGCCCGATACCTTTGTCCACGCCCTCCACGAGGCCGTGCGGGAGACCAAGCCCGACGGCGTGGTCATCGGCGAGGTGTGGGAGGACGGCTCCAACAAGATCGCCTACGGCGTGCGCCGCAAGCACATCCTGGGCGGCCACTGCGACGGCCTGATGAATTACCCCTTCCGCAACTCCCTCATTGAGTTCCTGCTGGGCAAGGACGCCCGCTTCTTCCAGGAGGCCATGGAGGGGTTGAGGGCCAATTACCCGCCCTTTGCCTACTACTCGGCCATGAACGCCCTGGGCACCCACGACACCGCCCGCATCCTCACCCTCCTGGGGGTGGGATCCCCCTGCCTGGAGTACACCAAGAGCTGGCGGGCCGACTACCGCATGACGCCGGAGCAGCTGGCCCGGGGCATGGAGCTCCTCCGCCTGGGGGCCCTGGTGCTGTATACCTTCCCCGGCTCCCCCACCGTTTACTACGGCGACGAGGCCGGGATGGAGGGCTTCGAGGACCCCTTCAACCGCCGCCCCTATCCCTGGGGCCGGGAGAACGGGGACCTCATCCGGTGGTTCACCCGCATGGGACAGCTGCGCCACCGCTATGCGGCGCTGCGCAAGGGCGCCATCACCTACGAAAAGGCCGACGGCCATGTGCTGGCCTACCGGCGGACGTGGGAGAAGGAGACCGTGCTGGTGGCGGTGAACACCGGCGACCAGGCGGTCACGCTGGACCTGCCCTGGCCCGCCCGGGACGTGCTCAGCGGCGAGGTGCTCCCCGCGCCGGGGACCCGCGCCCTCACCGCCCAGCTCCCGCCCCGCACCGGCCGGGTGCTCATCCCCATCACCAGATTCCAAGGTTAACAAAACGCCCGGATGGGCCGCAGCGCGGCCCGTCCGGGCGTTCTTGATTTAGTGGGGCAGCTCCCCGGAGGGGAGATCGGTCTTGCTGGGCTTCTTCTCGGCCTCCACCTGGGGCAGCAGGTCGGGACCGGCGTCGGTCCGGGCCCGGCGGGCCAGGGTCTCCCCGTCGGGGGGAGGCAGCGGCTCGTCGCTGGTGAACACCAGCTCGAAGGTCTCGGCGTCCATGTTCTCGTACTCCAGCAGGTAGGCCGCGGTGCGCTCCAGCTCCTTCCGCTTGGCGGTGAGGATCTCCACGCAGCGGGCGTAGGCCCCGTCGATGAGGGCCTTCACTTCCTCGTCGATGAGGGCGGCCACTTCCTCGGAGTAGTTCTTGGTCTGGGCCATGGAGCGGCCGATGAACACCTCGTCGTGGCCGGAGTCAAAGACCACGTTGCCCACCTTTTCGCTCATGCCGAAGCGGGTGACCATGTTCCGGGCGATGGCGGTGGCCTTCTGCAGGTCGTTGCCCGCGCCGGTGGAGATGTCGCCCAGGGCCAGCTGCTCGGCGCAGCGGCCGCCCAGGCACACGGCGATACGCTCGGTGAGGTACCGCCGGGACTGGAAGGACACGTCCTCCTTGGGCAGGGAGATGGTCATGCCGCCCGCCATGCCGCGGGGGATGATGGTGATCTGGTGGACCGGGTCCTGGGTCTCCAGCTCGTGGATGACGATGGCGTGGCCCGCCTCGTGGTAGGCGGTGAGCTCCCGCTCCCGCTGGATGACCACCCGGCTCTTCTTCTCGGGGCCGGCCACCACCTTGATGACGGCCTCCCGCAGCTCGGTCATGCCGATGAAGCGCTCATGCCGCCGGGCGGCCAGGAGGGCCGCCTCGTTCATCAGGTTCTCCAGGTCGGCGCCGGTGAAGCCGCCGGTGCCCTTGGCCAGCTCCTTCAGGTCCACATCCTCGGCCAGAGGCTTGTTCCGGGCGTGGACCCGGAGGATCTCCTCCCGGCCCTTGCTGTCGGGGGGACCCACGTAGATCTGCCGGTCGAAGCGGCCGGGGCGCAGCAGGGCGGGGTCCAGGATGTCCTGGCGGTTGGTGGCGGCCAGCACCACCACGCCCTCGTTGGAGCCGAAGCCGTCCATCTCCACCAGCAGCTGGTTGAGGGTCTGCTCCCGCTCGTCGTGGCCGCCGCCCAGGCCGGCGCCGCGCTGACGGCCCACGGCGTCGATCTCGTCGATAAAGACGATGGCGGGGGCGTCCTTCTTGGCCTGGTCGAAGAGGTCGCGGACGCGGCTGGCGCCCACGCCCACATAGAGCTCCACGAAGTCGGAGCCCGAGATGGACAGGAAGTGGACCCCGGCCTCACCGGCCACGGCCTTGGCCAGCAGGGTCTTGCCGGTGCCCGGAGGGCCCACCAGCAGCACACCCTTGGGGATGCGGGCGCCCAGATCCAGGAAGCGCTTGGGGTCCCGCAGGAACTCCACGATCTCCTGGAGCTCGGCCTTCTCCTCCTTGGCGCCGGCCACGTCGGCAAAGGTGACCTTCTTGGTCTGGTCGTCGCCGGTGCGGGTGCGGGCCCGGCCGAAGCGGGAAGTCCGCTCCACGCCGCCGCCTCCGCCGGCTCCGCCGTTCTGCCGCAGGAGCATGAAGTACCACAGCGCGCCAAAGATCACCGGCACGGCGATCCACGGCAGGAAGCTCATCCAGAAGGGCGGCTGGAAGCCGGGCTTGTAGTCGTAGGTCAGGAGACCGGCGTCCTTCTGGCTGGCCAGCAGGTCGTTGAAATCGTTGTAAAACACCCAGAAATTGGGCAGCTCATAGGTCAGGCGGGTGGTGCCGTAGCCCACATCCTCCCGCAGGGTGAGGATGAGGGTGGTGTCGTTCACCACCACCTCCGAAACCTTCTGCTGCTCCAGGAGCTGCCGCACGTCGCCGTAGGTCAGCGTGGGCTGGTTCCCGGTGTCCCGCATGGCGAACACGGTGAGCAGCAGAATGGCGATCACCAGCAGGGAAAAGCCGATGTCGCGCATACTTCCTTTTCTGTTCAAAAAGCGGACACTCCCCCCGGCGCGCCGCAGTGAACGGCACGCCTGTCAGTCTGCCGCGCCCCGGGGACGGGGGGCGGCGATCACTTGCCCCCGTAGACCGAGGGCTTCAACACACCGATGTAAGGCAGATTGCGGTACTTCTCGTCATAGTCCAGGCCGTAGCCCACCACGAACTCGTCAGGGATGGAGAAGCCGGAGTACTGCACGGCCACGGGCTTGGTGCGGCGCTCGGGCTTATCCAGCAGGGTACACAGCCGGATGGAGGCGGGATGGCGGGCCTCCAGGAGCTTGAGGAGGTAGGACAGGGTGTTGCCGCTGTCCAGGATGTCCTCCACCACCAGGATGTCCTTCCCCTCGATGGGCTCGGACAGGTCCTTGACGATCTTCACCTGGCCGGAGCTGACGGTGCCGGAGCCATAGGAGGACACCGCCATGAAGTCCACGGTGCAGGGCACGTGGATCTGGCGCACCAGGTCGGCCATGAACACGAAGGAGCCCCGCAGGATGCTGATGAGGAGGGGCTCTTTCCCCTCATAGTCCTTGTCGATCTGGGCGGCGATCTCCGCGACCCGGGTTTTCAGCTGTTCCTCGCTAAAGAGGACGTGGTCAATGTCATGTTCCAGCATAATCATGTTCCTTTCTCTCTGTGGTGGTGGATGTGCTGCGGGACCGGAAGGTCACTGCCCAGGCATCCTGGCCGGGGCGGGCCAGACGGCTCTCCTCCGGTCCGAAGGGGGCGGCGGCCAGGATGCCCGCCTCATCCGCCAGCACCGGGCAGCGTTCCCGGTCCCGGCGGTGGATCTTTTGGTCAATAAAGCGCTTTTTCAGCGTCTTGGTGTCCCGTCCGGGGAGTTTCAGAGCGTCCCCGGTCTGCCGGGGCCGGAGCACCGGCGTGCCGGTGAATTCCGAAAAATACATCACGCCGGGTTCGGGCTCCTCGGGGCACACGCAGCGGCGGCAGGAGCAGCCATACAAGCTGCCCTCCGGCCAGGTCTCTCCATCCAGCTCCAGGGGACAGGGGAGAAGCACCTGGGGGTCCCGCCGGGTGGTGAGGAGGAGCTCCCCATAGACCCGCTGGGCCATGAGCCCACCGGGGAGGAACACCATCGCCGAGGGGTCGTCCCCCCGGGCCAGGTCCACCACCGCCTCCAGATGGGTGGAGGCGTAGTCGGTGCTGCCGTTGCCCAGCATGGACAGGAGGGTCCGCACCGCCCGGGGGGCGATGGCGGCGGGGGCGGAGGCGATGTGCCGGGCCTCGATGACCAGGTCGTCCTCGGCCCAGCGGCCCAGCGCGGCCACCTGGGCGGCCTGGGCGTTCAAAAAGTCGTTGTCCTGCCGCAGCAGGCGGATGGTGCGCTCCATCCCGCTCAGAAAGCGGGGGTTGAGCTCCTCCATGCGGGGGAGGAGCTGGAGGCGCAGGTAGTTGCGGGCGTGGGCGTCGTCGGCGTTGGAGGAGTCCTCCCGCCAGTCCAGGTCCCGCTCCTTCAGATAGCTTTCGATCTCCTCCCGGGTAGTGGTGAGGAGGGGCCGCACCAGATGGCCCCGCCGGGGCGGGATGCCGGTGAGGCCCTGGAGCCCCGCGCCCCGGATGAGGTGGAGCAGTACGGTCTCCACATTGTCGGAGGCGTTGTGGGCGGTGGCGATGACGTCGGCGCCGATGGTTTCCGCGATTTCCTCCAGAAAGGCGTACCGGAGGGCGCGGGCGGTCTCCTCGATGCCGGTCCCCTCCCGCCGGGCGGCCTCCGCCACATCGCCGGAGCCCAGGTGGAAGGGGATCTTCCACATTTCGCACCGGTTTTCCACAAAAGCGGCGTCGGCGGTGGATTCCTCCCCCCGCAGGCGGTGGTCGAAGTGGGCGGCGTGGAGGGTGAAGCCCCGCTCCTCCGCCAGAGCGCGGAGGAAGTGGAGCAGACACAGGGAGTCGGCCCCGCCGGACACGGCGCAGAGCACCGTTCCCCCGGCGGGGAGCATGGCGTATTCGTCGATGAGGGCAAGGGCGTTGTCCAGCATAGGGTCTCCTTATTCGCTGTGCCGCCGGTCGATGGAGGAGAAGGTGGTGTACTCGGGCAGCCACTGCAGCTCCACCGTCCGGGTCTCGCCGTGGCGGTTCTTGGCGATGATACACTCGGCCAGGTTGTGGTTTTCGCTGTCCTCGTTGTAGTAGTCGTCCCGGTAGAGGAACATGACGATGTCGGCGTCCTGCTCGATGGCGCCCGACTCACGCAGGTCCGAGAGCATGGGCCGCTTGTCAGAGCGGCTCTCGGGGCCACGGGAGAGCTGGGACAGACAGAGCACCGGGACGTTCAGCTCCTTGGCCATAATTTTGAGGGCCCGGGAGATGTCGGACACCACCTGCTGGCGGTTGTCGCCCTGCCGGGTGGTACCACCGGCGGAGGTCATCAGTTGCAGGTAGTCTATGACCACCAGTCCCAGATTATCCACCCGGCGGCACTTGGCGTTCATGTCGGCCACGGAGAGGGAGGGGTTGTCGTCAATGAGGATCTGGGTCTTGTTGAGGGCGGCGGAGGCGGCGGCGATGCGCCCCCAGTCCTCTTCATTGAGCCGCCCGGTGACCAGCTTTTTGTTGTCCACGAAGGACTCGCCGGAGATGAGGCGCATACAGAGCTGTTCCCGGCTCATCTCCAGGGAGAAAAAGACCACCGTCTTGCCCGAAAACTTGCCCGCGTGGAGCAGCAGGTTCAGGGCGAAGGAGGTCTTGCCCATGCCGGGGCGGGCGGCCAGGAGGATGAGGTCGGACTTGTTGAGGCCCGAGATGGCCATGTCCACGTCGGGAAGACCGGTACTCAGGCCCGGGACCGCCTGGTCGCTGGCGGCCAGCTCGGCCAGGCGCTCGTACACGCTCAGGATCACGCTGGAGATGTGCTCCAGGCCCTGGACGTTGCGGCCCTGCCGGATGGCATAGATGCGCTGCTCGGCGGCCTCCAGCACCTCCTGGGCGGTGCCGGTGCCCTCCTGCACCATGGCAGTGAGGGCGCCGGCCGTCTCGGCGATGCGGCGGAGGAGGGACTTGTCCCGGACGATGCCGGCGTACTCCTTCACGTTGGCGGCGGTGGGGGTGATCTCCATGAGCTGGAGCACATAGTTGCGGGAGGTGTTGTCGTTGTACACCCCGTTCTGCTTCATGTGGTCCAGCACCGTCACCGGGTCGATGGTCATGGAGAAGTTGAACATGGAGTAGATGGTCTCGTAGATCTCCCGGTTCTGCCGGAGGTAGAAGTCCTCGGGTTTTAAAAGCTCGATGACCTCGGGCACGCACCGGGCGTCGATGAGCATGGAGCCCAGCACGGCCTGTTCGGCCTCCACACTGTGGGGCATCTGCCGGCCCAGCAGCTCTTCTTCCATTGCCATGTCTTGTTTCACCTCACGGGGGATCAGATTCCGGGGGCCTGTTAGGCCTCCACCACCATGACCTTCAGGGTGCCGGTGACCTCGTAGCCCAGCTTGCACTTCAGATCGTAGCCGCCGAAGGCCTTGATGGGCTCATCCTGGACGATCTTGGTCTTGGGGATGTTGATGCCGTGCTGCTCCTTCAGGGCGTCGGCGATCTCCTTGGAGGTCACGGAGCCGAACAGCCGCCCGCCGTTGCCGGCCTTGGCGGTGATGCGCACGGTGATGTCCTTCAGCTTGGCGGCAGTGGCCTCGGCCTCGGCCTTCTCGGCGGCCTCCTGAGCCTTCTTGGCCTTCTCCTGCTGCTTCATGGTGTTGATGTTCTCGGCGGTGGCCAGAACGGCCAGCTTCTTGGGAAGGAGGAAGTTGCGGGCGTAGCCGTCGCTGGCCTCGATCATCTGGCCCTTCTTGCCCTGGCCCTTCACGTCCTGCTGTAAAATCACTTTCATGGTTGTTTCATCCTTTCTATGTCGCCGCGGGGCGCGGCCGGTCAGTCGTCCTCTTCAAAGTATTGGTCAATGGCGGACAGCAGGTCCCGGGCCACCTGGTCGATGGAGCCGGGGATCTGCCCGCCGGCGGCGGCGGCGTTGCCTCCGCCCCCCAGCTTTTCCAGAATGACCTGTACGTTGGTATCGCCCATGGACCGGGCGGAAATGATGACCCGCTCCGCGTCGGGGAAGAGGACAAACGAGGCGTCGATGCCGGAGATGTTCAGAAGCTCATCCGCGGCCTGGGCGGCGGTGACGCGGCCCACCAGGTGGTCCACCACCGCCACGGCCACACCCTCCCGGTACATCCGGGCGTTCTGGATGATGTCGTACTTGGCGATGGTGCCCTCCAGGTCGTTCTGGAAGAGCTTGCGCACGTCGGCGGTGTCGGCCCCCGCCCGGCGGAGGAAGGCCGCCGCCTCAAAGGTGCGGCTGCCGGTGCGCATGGTGAATTGCTTGGTGTCCAGCACCATGCCGGCCAGCAGGGCCTCCGCCTCGGTGCGCAGGAGGTCGGCCGGTTCCAGCAGGTACTGCAAGAGCTCCGTGACCAGCTCGCTGGCCGAGGAGGCGTAGGGCTCGTGGAAATTGAGGGCGGCGTCGGCGATGTAGGTGGCCGCCCGGCGGTGGTGGTCGATGACCGCCACCTTGTTGCAGGAGAGGAGCAGGTCCTCGGAGAGGGTCTGCTCCGGCCGGTTGGTGTCCACCACCACCAGCAGAGACTGGGTGTCCGCCCGGATCATGGCGTCCTGGGGGGAGATGAACACGTCCCGGTACTCGGGCAGCTCACCCAGGTGGGCCACCATGTCGCTGGCGGGGTTGGGGCTGGGGTCCTTGATGACAAAGACGGGGGTGCCCTTTTTCCGGGCCATGGCGCACACGCCGCTGGCGGCGCCGATGCAGTCCAGATCGGGGAACTTATGGCCCATGACAAAGACGTGGGAGGCGTCGGCGATGAGCTCGCCCAGGGCGTTGGCCATGACGCGGCTCTTCACCTTGGTGCGCTTCTCCAGCTCCTTGGAGCGGCCACCGTAGAACTCAAAGTTGAATTTGTTCTTGATGACCACCTGGTCGCCGCCCCGGGAAAGGGCCATTTCCACCGACAGCGCGGCGTACTGGAACAGCTCCTGGAGGGTGTCGGCGTCCCGGCCCATACCGATGGACAGGGTGGCGGGCATATCCCGGGGGTTGAGGACCGAGCGCACCGCGTCCAGCACGGCGTACTTGCCCTCCTGCAATTCCTTTAAATACCGCTCTTCGAAGAAGAAGAGATAGCGGTCCCGGTCGTATTTGCAGCACAGGCCGCCGGTGGGGGAGGTCCACTCGGTGATTTTTTCGTCGATGCTGCTGAGGATGGCCGATTTGCTGTTGTCGGGGATGCCCTTCATCAGCTCCTCGTAGTTGTCCAGCACCAGGATGGCGCACACCGGCCGGGAGTCGTAGAACTCCTCCCGCACGGCGGAGTAATCGGTCACGTCCACCCAGTAGGTGGTGGCCAGGAAGCTGTGGGCCCCCTTCTCATCGGTGCGGACCAGATGGCCGAACACCAGGAAGCGCCGGCCGGACACCTCCACCTCGGTGGGACACTCAGTCTTGCCCTCCATGAGCCAGCGGGAGGAGAACCCGGGCACCGCCGCGGAGAGCTTGGTGTCAAAGAGGTGCTCCCGCTCGCCGGTGAGCTGGAGAAAGCGGTCGTTGGACCAGATGACCTCGTCGTTCTCCGGGCGGAAAATCACCATGGGCAGCGGGGCGTTGATCATCGTGTCTTTGGTGGCCACGTCCACGTTGCAGGTGATGTTGTCAATGTATTTCAGGATCTCCTTCTGCCGCTGGGCGTTGGTGCGGCGGAAGTAAATATACAGAACGAGGATCACCACCCCTTCCACAATGGCCAGCACAGGGTCGGTGGCGGCGCTGGCCAGGGCGAACAGGGCCAGACAGACAAAATACAGCTGAAAACCGGGTTCCAGCAGGCGGGAGAGTTTTTTCTTTCGCATGGGCATGGCTCCTTCCGCCGCGGTCGCGGCCAGGGTGGAGTGAAAGCGGCCGGACCGGCCGCTGAGGGGACGAAAAACGGTATCAACTATATTATATCACATTTTATAGGGTCGCGGTAGTATTTTCTGTGTCCGAACTCTTGCGGCGGGGAGGGTGGACTGCTATAATGCAGGAATACAGAGCGTTTATTGCACGCCCGCCCGGGAGACATTGTAGCGTGCTTTACAGTCTTTTGGAGCGCGGGCTGTCATACTAGAACAAAACGGGCCCTTCCGCCCGAATTTGATTTTCATTTAGGAGGCCCTAATCATGTATACATTCCCCGTTCAGCGCGCCGCGCAGCTCAAAGAGAAGCCCGACCCCAAGACCCTGGTGTTCGGCAAGGTCTTTACCGACCACATGTTCGTCATGAACTACGACGCCGGCCAGGGCTGGCACGACGGGCGCATCGTCCCCTACGGTCCCCTGGAGCTGGCCCCCTCGGCCATGGTGTTCCACTACGCCCAGGAGGTCTTTGAGGGCATGAAGGCCTACCGCCGGCCCGATGGCGGGGTACAGCTCTTCCGGCCCATGGACAACGTCCGCCGCCTCAACGACTCCTGCGAGCGTCTGTGCATCCCCAAGCTCCCCGAGGACGAGGCCCTGGCCGCCATTGAGGCTCTGGTGAAGGTGGAGGCCGACTGGGTCCCCAGCGAGCCCGGCACCTCCCTGTATATCCGTCCCTTCATCATTGCCACCGACGCCAGCCTGGGCGTGCACGCCTCCCACAGCTACCTGTTCTGCGTCATCTGCTGCCCCGTGGGCGCCTACTACGCCGAGGGCATCAACCCGGTGCGCATCTATGTGGAGAATGAGGACGTCCGCGCCGTCCGCGGCGGCACTGGCTACACCAAGTGCGGCGGCAACTACGCCGCCTCCATCCGCGCCGGCGAGCGGGCCGAGGAGCAGGGCTACGCCCAGGTCCTGTGGCTGGACGGCGTGGAGCGCAAGTACATCGAGGAAGTGGGCTCCATGAACGTCATGTTCAAGGTGGACGGCAAGGTCATCACCCCCAAGCTCACCGGCTCCGTACTGCCCGGCATCACCCGCCGCTCCTGCATCCAGTTGCTGAAGGACTGGGGCGTGGAGGTGGAGGAGCGCCTCATCACCGCCCAGGAGCTCTTCGACGCCGCCAAGGAGGGCAAGCTGGAGGAGGCCTGGGGCACCGGCACCGCCGCCGTGGTGTCCCCCGTGGGCGAGATGGGCTGGAACGACCAGCACGTGGTGGTCAACAACAACCAGATCGGCCCCATCACCCAGAAGCTCTACGACACCCTCACCGGCATCCAGTGGGGCACCGCCGAGGATCCCCACGATTGGGTGGTCCGCCTGTAAAAAACCATTTCCAAATCGGCAAAATGGTGTTATAATAGTATGTCACCACGAAGTGGGGAGAGCGGTCCGCCGCCCTCCCTGCTTCTTTCTTTGTGTGTTTGTGTGGAAAGATTTGTAAGTTGTAGAAGGAGAGAGTGGAATGGAGATCACGCTGGATGGGAGCCGCTTTGAGTACCGCACCTGCTATCAGGAGGAGAGCGGACTGCGGGGGAGCTTCAACGACCTGGCAAAGACGGTGTTCGGCCTGGACTTTGAGGCCTGGCACCGGGCGGGGTACTGGACCGACCGCTACCGCCCCTACTCCCTGGTGCGGGAGGGGAAGGTGGTGGCCAATGTGTCGGTGAGCCCCATGGACCTGCGCTGCATGGGGAAGGAGCTGCACTACCTCCAGATCGGCACCGTGATGTCCGACCCGGCCGAGCGGGGGAGAGGGCTCATCCACTTCCTGATGGCCCGTGTCCTCACCGACTGGAAGGGCAAGTGCGACGGGATTTACCTCTTCGCCAACCGCGAGACGCTGGAATTTTACCCCCGCTTCGGCTTTACCAAGGCCCGGGAGTTCCGCCACACCCTGCCGGTGCAGCCCAGCGAGGGGAAGAGTGCCACCGTGCGGCGGCTCATCCCGGAGCTGAGCCAGGACAAGGCCCTCCTCCTCAAGAGCTACCAGAAGGGCAACCCCTACGGCCTGCTCCAGTGGGAGCACAACCCGGGACTCCTCTTCTTCCACTGCGGCGGCGCGCTGCGGGAGCACGTGTACTACCTGCCTCAGTATGACCTGGTGGCGGTGGCCGAGTACGACGGGAGCACCCTCTACTGCCATGAGCTGCTGGGCCCCCGTGGCCCCGAGCTGGAGGAGGTGCTGTCCGCCCTGGCCCGTCCGGAGACCGAGAAGGCGGTGCTGGGTTTCACCCCCCGGGCCGGGTCCCGCTGCTCCGTGCGGCCCCTGCTGGGCGGAGAGACCCTCTTCACCCTGGGGAGCACCGGGGACCTCTTCCACCGCTATCAGATGCGCTTCCCCACTCTGTCCCACACCTGAGAACGGACCCGGACCGCCCTGTTGGGTGGTCCGGGTTTTGGCATATTTGAGCGAAAAATATGCCACACTATGCAGCCAGTATATTGTTTTTGAGGACGTTCTGAGGTAGGATTTCAGAAAAGGGGGTGGACGCCGTCCACCCCAGTCTGAAGAAAAGGAGCATCCCTTATGAAACGCATCGGTTCTCTGCTGCTGGCCCTGGCGCTGTCCCTGGGCATGCTGACGGTCTCCGCCGCCGCGCTGGAGGTGGAGGACAATCCCTGGCTGGGCTATTCCAATGCCCCGGTGGAGGTCTCCACCCACACCACCGAATACGGCTGGGAGGAGCCGTTGTACATCTTCCCCGCCGGGACGGAGTTCTATGTGAGCGGCTTCACCATGGCCGACTGGACGTCCCTCACTGCCTACGACCCCAGCGTGGTGGGGGACATTACCTTTGGCTCCAACTATGTCTTTTACTCCGCGACAGAGCGGTATTCCCCCGAGCCGGACAAGGTCTTTCACCTGGTGGTGAGCGATACCATGCAGGGCTTTGACACCTATATCAAGGTGGACAGCGGCGTGGCCGCTCCTCAGCAGCCGGAGGAACCCGCCGAGCCGGTGGAGCAGCCCTCGTCCTGGGCGGCGGAGCAGGTGAACGCGGCCATTGCGGCGGGCATCGTGCCGGAAAGCCTCCGGAGCCAGTATACCCAGGCCACCACCCGCGCCGAGTTCTGTGCCCTTGCGGTGGGGCTCTATGAGACGGTGAAGGGGAGCGAGATCACCGAGCGGGCCACCTTCTCCGACACCGACGACGTGAACGTGCAGAAAATGGCCGCCCTGGGCGTGGTGTCCGGCGTGGGCAACGGCAAATTCGACCCCAACGGCACCCTCACCCGGGAGCAGGCCGCCGCCATGCTGGCCCGGCTGGCCGAGGCAGTGGGCAAGCCCCTGACCGCCCAGGCTCCCACCTTTGCGGACAGCGCCTCCATCTCCGCCTGGGCCTCCGGCGCGGTGGGCCAGGTGCAGGGGAGCGGCGTGATGAGCGGCGTGGGGGGCAACAACTTCGCCCCCCAGGACAGCTATACCCGGGAGCAGAGCATTTCCACCATGCTGCGGCTCTATGAGTTGATGAAGTAACAAATCTCCACAAAAAGGCCCCCGGCGGTGCAAAAGCACAGCCGGGGGCCTGGTATTTTTGGAATCAGAACTGCACGGTGCGGGGGGCCTCGGTGAAGGAGGAGAAGGTGGCGGTGACCTGCTCCAGGGCGAAGATCTGGGTGTTGCCGTCGCCGGGCTGGTACATGGCCTTCAGAGAGGGATAGGCCTCCAGCATGTGCTCCTGGGCCTCCACCCGGGGGTCCTCCACGGCGGTGGCGGCCACGCGCAGCCAGCGCTCCCCGTCAAAGGCGCAGAGCTCCACCTTGGGGTTGGCCAGCATCTGCTTGGAGACGTCCTTGACCTTGCCGGTCTGGATGGTCAAACGGCCGTCAAACAGGTCGATGGTACCAAAGGGGCGCACCCGGGGCTGACCGCCCTCGTCGGTGGCCAGGTAGTAGGTCCCGCACTTCTTCAAGAACTCATAGACTTCCTGCATGGAACATCCCTCCTATCGGTTTTCCACTATTATAGCACAGTTTGTGGAAAAAAGGGAGCTCACTCCATGAGCTGGCGGAGAAGAGGCTCAAACTCCACGCCGTCCAGCAGGGGGGTGCCCAGCTGGAGGGTGTAGGCGGCGCAGCTCTGCACGAAGGACACCGCCCGGGCGCTGGCGGTCTCCAGGGAGCGGCCCCGCAGCAGCTCCCCCAGCAGCACGCTGGAGAAGAGGTCGCCGGTGCCGGGGAAGTGGCCGGGGATCTCGGGGGCCTGGGCGAAGGAGATGCGCCCGGTGGTCCGGTCCAGACAGCCCGCGCCCACCTGTCCGGGGGAGAGGCACACGCCGGTGATGACCACCGAGCGCCGCCCGTCCATAGAGAGCCGCCGAAGCCAGGTTTCGGTCTCCCCCTCGCCGGTGGGGGCGGCCTCGTAGGGCTCACCCAGCAGAATGGCGGCCTCGGTGAGGTTGGGAGTGATGAGGTCGGCCTGGGCGGCCAGGGAGCCCATGCGGGCGCACATCTCGGGGGTGTAGGTGGCGTAGGGCTTGCCGTGGTCCCCCATCACCGGGTCCACCAGCACCAGCGTGTTCCGGCCCCGGAAGCGCTCCAGAAAGGTGCGCAGCAAATCGATCTGCTCCGCCGAGCCCAGGAAACCGCTGTAAATGGCGTCGAAGCGGGCGCCCAGCTCCGCCCAGTGGTTCCACACCGGCTTCATCCGGTCGGTGAGGTCCAGAAAGACCGAGCGCTCGGAGGGGGGATAGGCGGTGTGGGCCGAGAGATAGGCGGTGAGCAGGGTGCTGCACCGGTTGCCCATGGCGGAGAGCACCGGCAGCACAATGCCCATGGAGCAGCGGCCGAAGCCGGACAGGTCATGGATGGCCGCCACCTGGGGCGCCTGTTTCATGGGGGTCACTCCTTTGGAATCACATCAGTTACGGCCCATTATAGCCCTTTTTCCCCGCTACTTCAATTGACTTTTTCCCAATTCAATGCTAAACTGAAAAAAGTTCCCCCATGCGGGTATGACGGAATTGGCAGACGTGCAGGATTTAGGTTCTGTCACCTTACAGAAAGAGAATGTGATGGGCTATGGCAAAACAGGTAACAAAAGGACATTGCTATCTTTGCGGCTCTATCATAGCTAAATCAGGATTTCGAAAACATTTGTCTTCTAAACATTCCTTCGTGGGAAAAAACGCTCAGGAATGTGTACTACTTAGAGTTGAGGATACCGATACGAAGGCTTATTGGCTGTATCTTGATATGCCTCTTACTTCTAGGTTGAAAACGTTAGACAATTTTCTGCGTGAAATATGGTTGGAGTGTTGTGGCCATGAAAGCACTTTCTTTTTAAGTGAAGGCCATGAAGTGGAGAAAAGCACCGAGTTGGGAGTGCTACCGATAGGTGTGACATTGGCATATGAGTATGATTCCGGATGTACAACAGACTTACAAATTACGGTACTTAGCACAAGCTTTCGCCGTAGGCAAAATGTAGCAGTTCGTGTGCTAGGACGCAATGTTCCATTAAACTTTATTTGTGGAACATGTGGGGAAGAAGCGAAATACATTTGCTGTGAATGCAATGCTATGGAACAACCTCCTTTTTTCTGCTCAAAGTGTATAGAAAAGCATGAACATGATTGTATTCTTCCGGTAGTTAATTCTCCACGGATGGGAGTGTGTAACTATCGTGGAGAATCTGACAAATATGCCTTTTTAGGTAATGCTAATGGGCATAGGTAGATTGAATACGGAATTTATGCTCTGCCTCGGGCATCCCCTCCCCGAGTAAAAGTAGAGGGGAAATTGTATAAGCGGGTATGACGGAATTGGCAGACGTGCAGGATTTAGGTGGTGTCACCATAGTGAAGGATTTTTCGTCAATCAGGTAAAGGCAGGACTGACCTGTTTTTATAGACGCGGGTCAAGTGTAACGCTCCGCCTCGGGTATCCCATCGCCGAGTAAAAATAGAGGGAAACTGAATATGCGGGTATGACGGAATTGGCAGACGTGCAGGATTTAGGTGCTGTCACCTTAGTGAAGAATTTCCCATCAACCAGATAAAAGCGGGCCTGGCCTGTTTTTATAGACGCGGCTCAAGCGCAACGCTCCGCCTCGGGCATCCCCTCCCCGAGTAAAAATAGAGGGAAACTGAATATGCGGGTATGGCGGAATTGGCAGACGCGCTGGATTTAGGTTCCAGTGGAGTGATCCGTGTGGGTTCGACCCCCACTACCCGTACCAAATAGCAAGCTGCATTTCTCCATTTAAAGACGAAATGTAGCTTTTTGCTTTTAGCAGCCAGTTTCCGTTAGATATTTAATAAACATGTTGAATGGTGGTGTCTAAATGCTCACAATCAACGACTATTTGGATAATATTTTGGAAGAATTTGAAGACTATGTATATTCCGGCGTAAGACTCTGCGATTTAAAGAGTGTTCATTTTGATGCAGGAAAAATCCCTGATTATTCAAATATTCATGTTCAGCAACTGTATCTGCTTCGTTATGCATATGCATACTCTTTCGAATACAAAAGCATGTATAGAACTCTGCTCGATAGAACGAATTTCAGAAAAAACATAGCTGTTACTTCCATTGGATGCGGAAGTATGCTGGACTATTGGGCACTCGCGAATGTCGTCCCTCGGTCATGTGAGATTCGCTATAGAGGGATAGATACGATAGACTGGGCATATCAAATAGAAGCGCGGGTTCAAGACGATGTGCGTTTCATACGTAATGATGCCATTGACTGCCTGTTTCGGGCACATACACTTTCTTCTGATGTGTATATTTTCCCGAAATCTATAAGCGAATTTCCTGTCATTGCAATGTCGAAAATCGGAAAGCTCTTCGGCGAAAAGACTCCGATGGGCAAGACAGTTTTCTTCATGTTTTCCTTACGCACAGACAGAGGCAGCATGGAACGAGATGTGTGTCGGACAAAAGCCCTTTTTGGAGCTATGCTTGAAAATGGATTCCGCTCAAGTGATGATCCTAACATGTATTGTCATTTTTCTGAAGATTGGCGTGAAAAGAAAATCAAAGACGTTGACGAGGATTTTCACCACCCTTGGAGAGTTGTTGATTTCTTAAAAGAGGAACTGCATTCGTCTTGCATTGGATATAGTCATACCGGAGAACACTGTGAGGACGATTGTAAGCGAAGGCTCAGTTGGTGGCCAATACTTACTTGCAAGCAAGCTCATTGGCAAATATTTGAGTTTAGAAAAGAGGCGTGATTCGTGATTATAAGTGCCAGTCGAAGAACAGATATTCCAACATACTATTCAAATTGGTTTTTTAATCGAATTATGGATGGCTATGTACTGGTTCGAAATCCCATGAATGCGCACCAGATAAGCAAGATAGCTCTGAACCCTGATGTTGTGGATGGGATTGTTTTTTGGACAAAAAACCCAATTCCAATGCTCAATCAATTGAATGTTTTACGCGATTATATGTATTATTTTCAGTTTACACTTAATTCGTATGCACAGGACGTTGAGACGCATGTTCCTAATAAGCAGAAACATATTATCCCAGCATTTAAAAAACTATCGGATATGATTGGTCCTGATCGTATTATCTGGAGATATGACCCTATTTTTCTAAACGACACATATACTCCAGAATACCATATTCGATATTTCGAAAGAATCGCAAAAGAATTAAGCCCATATACGAAAAAATGCACCATCAGCTTTATCGATTTCTACCGGAATACCTCAAAAAATGTTTCTGGCTTATCTCTACGTGATTTTCCAGAAGAAACTCAAAAGAGTCTTGCGAAAGAGTTAGCTGCCATTGCCCATAGCTATGGTCTACTAATTGATACTTGTGCAGAAGGTATTGAATTACAGGAATACGATATTGAACATGCAAGATGCATAGATGATCGCTTACTAAGCAAACTGTTAGATTGTCCTCTCGACATAGGGAAAGATAAAGGTCAACGTCTTGAGTGCGGCTGCATTGAGAGCATTGATATCGGAGCATATAATACATGCCGTAATGGCTGTAAGTATTGTTACGCAAATTATAGTGAAAAAACAGTGTGTTCAAATTTTGCCAAGCACATTCCAGACTCTCCCTTGCTTTTTGGCGAAGTCGGCCCTGATGATAAAATAACTGAACGAAAAGTTACGAGTTGCAAGATAAATCAAATTAGATTTGACATATAATTTTTCTATCAAAAATCTATCGATTTTCAGCTCTAACTTTTGAGTTTCCTTCTGCAACGCAAAAATGCGGGCGTCGAGGACCGGTTTCCTCAACGCCCGCATTTTGCGTTCAACTTGTGTACTTGTTTTTGAGATACTCAGCAACACATTCGATTTCAGGGAAAAGAGCTGCGCGATTGATTGAAAATGTCTCCAATTGTTCAAGTAACTTCTTTTTCCCATCAATCAGTATAACTACCTTTTTCCCATTTTCCCTATAGCGAAATTCTTCCAGTGATCTATTGCCATCAGATAAACCACATAGGATAAACGCACCATCTTGCTTAATAATTCGATCGTTATTTTTTAGCGCATAGACAATGAAGCTACTCACCAGATCGTCCTTTTTGATTTCAGACAGAAAAGCAGGTTTTTCAAGTCTTACTTCATGAAGTAAGCGAGCCACCTTTTTGTTGAAATCATGTTGTGATACCGTTGGATCTGATGCCAATCGTCCAAATTCTTGCTGTTTCTCGTATGAAAAAACAGGTAGACTTGCCAATATGGATACTGTATCACTTTGTGGGTATTTGATTTCATGGTTCTCGGGTGAAATTAAAACCAGTTCCCCATAGCTCTCGGGATTACTCTCACATGCAAAATACAACGCAACAAGAGGGTTCCTTGTAATATCCAGCAAGCGAGTAGGCAAACCGTAGTGCTGCATCTTTACCAGTTTCTCAAGATGAGTGTGACATTTTTCAAAGTCATCAGGGCAATTAATTATCAGTTCGTGGTATATTTTGCTTTCGTTCTGCAATAAGCGCGGGGTTCGCATAATTGACGGACGTAAAATATAGTTTGGATCTGCATGTCCTCGGAAAAATAGCGTTCCTGCCTCTTTCTTTAGTGAAGAAACATAACTGTTTACACTTGAAACAGAAGAGAGAAAATGTATCTCAACTTTTTCTGCATTATATACTACACCTTTTGAAAAACGGATATCATTTTGTATGCCATGTAATTCCTTTATCTGTCCGAGCAAATCTTTAGTGAAAGTATTTCTTTCTTCAGAATTTTTCAGTGTCTTGTAGACCCAGTTAACAATAGCACTGGATTCTAAATATGTAAGCTCGCACTGGGAGCTATTGGTATCGTCATTATATGATTCTTCTCCCATTTTTTGACGCCAAACAGAAGAAGCCGTATTTTTGTTGGGAAATCTTCCTTGGTACAAAACTGCATATCTCGATTTGCTTGCTACAAGGCGTGCATATATATCTTCTTTCTTTAGTCGTCCAAATATGTATGCACTCATATCGAAATAGCCATCGGAAAGCATTTTGTCCAGACATACATTTCTAAATGCTTGCTGTATATCCTCGATATAATACAAATCATCAAAAAAATAGAAGTAGAAGAAAGCATTCACCCCCAGAAGCATATCTGTCTCAAAATAGTGATTCACTGTTATTAATTGTAGCAAAAAGGCGGTTTATCCGCAAGTCTATTGACTCTATATCCTTAACTTCTCCATCACAATCTCATCTATTTCCTGTTCAAATTTCAGTACCTTTTCCTGTAATAACAAAATGTGGGCGTCAAGGACCGGTTTCCTCAACGCCCACATTTTTTGCTTCTGCTTCAGTTCCTTCTGTTTCTCGGCCATCTTGACCCGCATGGTCTGGGCAAACTCTTGCACCGCTGCATCCAGTACCTCCTCATGGATTCGGTGAGAACTACAGTAGCTTTTCCCGTTCCGATGGTATCCCTTACAGACATACTCCACACGCCGCTTGCCGTTCCAGTACCGGATCATCGGCACAAAGGGGCTGCCGCACTCTTTGCAGAGAATCAGTCCAGCGTAGCGATGTTTCGCCTTGTTTCCATTGGCCGGACGGGCCTGCGCTTTCAGTTTTTGCTGAACCTTCTCCCAAATGTCACGCTCAATTATGACAGGAAAGAAGTTTTCGTGCCGGTACCACTCCGCCTGCTCCAATCGCTTTGCCTTGCCGCCGTTGGTTTCAGACCGGTGATTGATCAGCACCCCGGTATAGGCCTCCTCCACCAGGATGTTTTTTACGCTGGCATACGTCCACACATAGCGCCCATCACTGGTTTTGCTTGCCGCACAGACTTCTTTGCCGCATTGCTCCGCCCGGAGTTGTGCCGGCGTCTTTCGTCCCAGCGCATTGAGCCTGCGGGCAATTTCTTTTTGACCAAGCCCCTGTAAGTAGAGAGAATAGACCATCCGCACAGTTTCCGACGCCTCCGGGTGGAGTTCAATCGTATTGGTGTTGCGATCTTTCCGATAGCCAAAAGGCGGTGTGATCACAATACCTTCCCGCTGTTTCTGACGATACCCGGCCCGAATCTTTTTACTGATGTCCCTGGCGTAGTAATCGTTCATCAGGCCACGGATGCCGATGATCAAATCATCCTCGTCGCGGAAGGTATCGATCCCTTCTGTCGCGGAAATCACCCGCACCTGATGTTCCCGCAGATAATCAATAAACAGTGCGGTCTGGGTCCTGTGGCGGCCAAGTCGTGACAAGTCCTTTACGATGACAGCATCGATTTTATCAGCGTCCACAGCCGCCGTGAGCTCGTCCAGCCCACGGCGGTTGAACTTCATGCCGCTTACATTGTCATCGAAAGACTGTCCCACAATGGTGTACCCATGCTGCTCGGCAAAGCCATGGCTGATCTCCTGCTGGTTCAGGAGAGAGTTCATTTCCTGGTCATCATCGTTTGACAGTCGCGCATAGATCCATACCCGCATCTGTTATCACCTATCCCGCATAGTAGTCACCATAAATGATTGCGCCCAGCCGGTCATAATCGAAATCTGCGGAGAGGATGGAGTCCGTTTGCTCCCCATTTTCGAAGATGTCCAGATGATCCCGGAAGGGCGCTTTCAGCCGGATCTCTAAATCCAGCTTACCATCCTCCTCATGAACAAGGATTTTTTCAACCAGCATTTTCAGATGTGCCTCCGACATTTTGCCGTCTTGAAGAATATCGTCGATCAGGCTGATGTCTCGCTTTAACTTGGCCTGGCGGCTGCGAAGCATTTCTGAGATGTTCTGCAGTTCCTCGATCTGCTTTTTGGCCTCTGCGATCTGCTCCTCACGCTTTGCGATCATTCGCTCATAGCGTTCCGCGTTGGCCTTATCCCGGATGCGTTCCATCAAAATCACCTCCACTTCCTCCTCCAGCAGGAGAATGTGTTCTTGCAGTTTGCTTATTTTGGCACTGGCCACGGAGGCTTTGGGCGTCCATTTTTCAATGAACCACTCCAGTCTTGACCAGTTTTCTTCGTACAGTTCCTTTGTCCGCAGGAGCTCCGCGCCGATCAGGCGATCCAGCGCTTCCTCATCCACCATGTGAGAGGAGCAATGTTCCTTGCCGTACCGATGGTAGGTATCACAGACATAGACCACCCGTTCACCGTCCTTCAGCTTGATCCGCTTGCCGATGAAAGTCCGGCCGCAGTCCTGGCAGCGAAGCAAGCCTCCGTACCGAAGGATACCCTTGTTGGTACCGGCCCGGGTATTTTTTGCCTTGCGTTCTGTCAGAAGTGTCTGCGCCAGCTCCCATGTCTCACGGGTCACGATCATCGGCAGATAGTTTTCATGGCGGAACTGCTCCTCCGGGTCGGTGAAGCGGAAGGTCTTATTGATTTTATTGCGCTCGCTCTTGTGGCAGATCAGCGTACCGATATAACTCTCATCCTTAAGGATACGGCCAACCATCGTCGCGTCCCACAGATATTTCTTGAGTATCCCATCCTGCGTATTGGGCAGTCGCTTATTTAGCAGCTCCATCTGCATGAGCGCAGGCGTTTTTCTTCTCTGCTCGTTCAATGTACGGGCAATGGCTTTCATCCCGCTGCCGCCGGTATAGGCGGAGAAAATCATGCGGACAGTTTCGGCGGCTTCCTCAACAACGACGACCTTCTTGGTGTTCTTGTCCTTGAAATATCCGAAGGGTGGAATGGTCACGATGCCCTCCTTTTGCTTCTGCCGGTAACCGGTCCGCACACGGCGGCTGCCATCACGGGCGTAGAAGTCGTTGACCAGTCCCTTGAAGCCAATGATGAGATCATCGTTCTCGTTAAAGGTATCGATGTTTTCTGTTGCGGACAGGACCCGCACATTGCGCTCACGGAGGTAATCAATGAAGAGTGCGGTCTGTGTCCGGTGCCGGCCCAGGCGGGACAGGTCTTTGACGATGATGGCTTCAATTTTCCCTGCCTCGACCACTTCATAGATTTTGTCGATGCCCTCACGGTTGAAGTGCATACCGCTGACATTGTCATCGAAGGATTCGCCAACCACTTGATGTCCGTTGCTGACGGCAAAGTTGTATATGATTTTTCTCTGGTTGTTCAGTGAATTGAGTTCTTCATCCTCATCTCTGGACAAGCGGTAATAGAGCCAGACTTTCATAATCGTTCCTTTCCACTATGGTGTGCCGATCATTCACGACACACCATAGCACACAAGTTTTTGAATAGCGATCAAAACAAATCAGGCCACTTCATTTTCTACCTTACCAACAGAATCAGCAGGCTGATTTGTGTACGGATCATCCACAGATAGATAGTCGTGGATCATCATTTTCAGGAAGTGATCGAACTGGTCATCTGTTCCCACATAGGAATACATGACACTTTTGATGTTGCATTCTTTTTTCTTTCTACCCATAGCATTCCTTTCCCCCGAAACCAATTCGGGCAACAAAACAGCAGACCGTCACATGGTCTGCTGCCAAGTCTGTTCTTCTTCATGATCGTCCTCGGCATGGCCTTGGGCGATTTTCTTTTGCTGCTGCTTGCGGAGAGTTTTTCTGTCTGTGTGCGGATGCATGGTGGTGCTGTCCATCACAGACTCAGCAGACTGAGACTGCTCCAGATGGTATCCAAGCCCCACCACAGCAGAAGCAACGCCCCCGTCCCCATCAGCAGGACTGTCCATGTGGGACCATCCAGGTGCGGCAGCCACAGTCTGGGCAGTCTGATGCCGGGCAGAGAAAAACGCTTCTCGTTCCGCTTCCCAGCCTGTTCGCTCATCCGCTCCAGATGCTTCACCGTTTTCAGCAGCTCCTCCATCTGCGTCCGAGTCGGGAGCTGCGCCAGCAGTTCGCTGATCCTCTTCAGATAGCCAATCTGTCTCTCGGTGTGGTACCCCAGCGTGTAGAGGTCGTTCTGCAAATCCTCCCACTCCGCTCTCGTGGAATGCACTTCGGGAGGCGGTGTCAGCTCTTGTGCCGGGGGCTGCGGTGTGGCCTGTGCCATCTGCGCAGGTCGGTTCTTCTCCAACAGCTCGTCCATGGATAATTTCTGCTCTGATCCTGAATTCATATTCCATCTTCTCCTTCAGATATTTGCCCCCGAACAGCAGGCGGTCACGGCACTGCCAGCCGCTGGGTGTGGTGTAGGTGATGTTCCGCCGGGAGGTTTCCCAGCAGACCTTGCAGCCCTCGCTCTCCATCAGTGCAATGAATTCCTCACGGGTGGAGGCGTGGCGCATACAGTCGTTGATGAGATTCATGAGCTGCAGCTTCTTGCTCTGGCCACGGGCCGCGGTGTGATACTCACCGACTGTCATGGTCTTGGTTTTCTGCTTCCTGTCTTTAGGCTGGAACACAGGGAGAGAAAACTCCATGCAGACCTGATCGTTGCGCTGCCTCAGTTGCTGGAGCTGCTCCTTTGCGATGTGCAGTTTCTTTCCGGTATCGAAGTTGACGGAGTTGATGAGGAAGTGGGAATGGATGTGTTCCCGGTCTGTGTGGGTGCAGACCAGAACTTCATAGCCCTCATAGTACTCAGCCAGCTTCAGCGCCGCCGCATGAGCGGTGACCGGGTCGACCGCTTCGCCTTTCGGGAAGCTCTGCACCATGTGGTAGAACAGCACGCCATCGGTTTTGTGATGCAGGCGCTTGGTAGTCATGAAGTCCGCGTAGACAGATTCCGGCTGGCAGTTGATGCCTGTGACCAGCCGTTGCCCATCGAACTCAGTTTTCTTGTCCTGCATGGTGTATCGCATCACGGCTCCCATGCATCCGGTGGTCTGTCCTCGCTTGTAGTTAGTGAAGCTGATGATCGCCATTTTTCACCACCGCTTTCGTTCCAGAATCAACCGGACAGCAGCGCAGAGTTCAGAGAACGCCTGGCGCACACTGTCCAGATTGACCACCGTGACGCGCCCCATGTGCGCCAGGGTGACGAGTTGATTCAGATTTCTGCCAATGGACTTCAGCTCCTTGAGCACTTCTTTCAGTCCATCGACGACCACAACCTGCTTTCCCAGACAGCAGGCTGTCACATAGTCGCTCATGGACATTCCGGAGCGTTTCGCCAATTCCTTGATGGCCTCCCGGTCTGCGGATGCCATCCGGGTACTGAACTTGATATCCTTTTTCATGTCGTTTCCTCCATATTGCAGATAAAGTGGGCCCGGGCTTCTGCCCGGAAATAATGCGGAAGGTGGGCGGCGGCTGTGCCGACGACCAGACAAACGCGATGCTGGCCACCTCCAAGGAGGTGATTCTCCCGCGCCGAACACCCACGTTCCTTCTTTGGCCACAAACGGCCCAACACGGCGTTTTTCTTGCTTTGCGGGGGTTTACTCGCCGCACCTGGAAACTGCCCGCAAATCGCCGCACAGCGCCCCGGCAGGGTCAACAGGGACGACCGCCGGGACACCCTGGGTATCGTCACTTTCGGCACGCTGCAGCTCAATGAGCCGCCTTCCGTTGCTGCGGCGCACCACAGCAGAAATGCCGATTTTCCTTAGTGCGTCCAGGTTTTGCAGAATCTGTCTGGACACTTTCTTGGGCGAGATACGCTCCACACCCAAAGGGTCGATTCGTTCAGACAGCTCTGTGGGAGTGCCGATAAATTCAGTTCGGTCACTCATCAGTTCGGAGAGGAGATAAACGATACGGTCGCCCAGCAGCTCCGGCTGTGTCCGGCTGTCCGACACCAGTTCCCATACATTTTCACCGTTGCGCTCCAGTGTCAGCTCCCGGTATTCAATGTCACGGCCAATACAGGAGAGCTTTGCTCTGCCGCTGCCCCGCCGTTCCTCCACCAGCGTGAAGCTGGAATCCACCGCACCGCTGATAGCAGTCGTACCAGAGATGCGGTTGAACACATCGTCAGCGGTTTCCTTGCGCAGATGATGAATCAGCAGGATGGCGATGCCGTGGGCATCTGCGATCCGTTTCAGCGCAGAGAGGTCGCGGTAGTCGTTGGCGTAGGTTGCGTCACGAGCTGGACGAACCATCTGCAGCGTGTCGATGATGACCAGTACCGTGTCCGGGTGGGCGGTGAGGAATGTTTCCACCTGCTCCTCCAGCCCCTGTCCAATGAGGGCGCACTCCGTGCAGAAGTGGACGCTGCTTGGTGCGTCCTCGGTGATCTCAAAGAGCCGGTTCTGGATACGGAGAACGGAATCCTCCAAGCAGAGATAGAGGGTGGTACCTTGCTTCACGGACATCCCCCAGACGGTTTCGCCCTTGGCCACCATGACGGACAGCCACAGGGCCAGCCAGGACTTGCCCACCTTGGGAGAGCCGGCCAGGAGGTGCAGCCCCTGAGACAGAAGCGTGTCTACCACGAAGTTGAGCGGCGTCAGCGGCAGGCTCATCAGGCTCTCGCCGTCAATGGTTTGCAGTCGTTTTGTTTTACTCATAGGATCATCCCCTTGTAAAAAGATAAGGACAGAGACCACGCGGCCACCGTGGCTCTTGTCCTTTCACTTGATTATTGGGGGAATTTTGATAAAATGAGAATATCGCAAGACAGGCAGAAAACAGATATAGGACAGAGGAGGTGGCCCTATGCCACTGGGAATCAGGCAGAACAACAATTTTCTGCATCTGACAATGGATGTCTGGCAGGATCAGATCTTTTTCAACGAGACCGTCTACCCGGCCGGCCACTTTGCCGCCGAACTGTTGAATGTTCCCGAGGAAACCATACGAGAACTGGTCACCCACGGCGGTGCCATCAGCCATCAGGTGGAGGCCCTGGCTTTGGCCGGGCGAGGTGAATTTATCAACCTGCTGGACGGGACCCGCACCTCTCTGGAGAAGCTGCTGGACGCCCTGTGGCACTGTCCGCCGTACAGCCTGATGGACAAAAGGCAGGAACAGCACACACTGGAGGTGCTGTTTTCCCCGGCCTCCCACAACGACCTGCTGAAGCCGGCTTCGCCCGTCCGGGAATTTTTCTTCCGCTATCTGGTCGCTGCCTTCAGTATCCCCCTGGGCATCCAGCACTTCGCCGTGGCGGCACGATATTTTGAGGAGGGCTATCTGCGGCGGCTGAAGAAGCGGACGGAAACCTTCTTCGCCATGGCCGCCCACGACTGCTTCAACAGTGAATGGTTCTGGGATATGATGCGTGATTTGCCGGTACCGGATATTGAGCCATTTACCATCACGCCGGATCTGAGATCCTCCTATGTCTTTGCCCGACATCCGAAACAGGAATCCGAAACAGGAAAAGGAAACCGTATTTGTGAACCGGTATTTCTTTGACCATGTCATCAGCTTCTACATCTTTGATCTGATGAACGGACTGCAGCACGGCCATGCGCCCAGCCGGTGCTGTGGCTGTGGAACATACTTTCTCACCACCAACGGCCATATGCCAAAATACTGCGATGGCATTGCGCCCCAGGATCCCCGCATGACCTGCCGGCAGTACGGCGCCATGATGCGGCAGAAGGAGCAAAACAAACAGCACCCGGTCTACCGCCTGTTCACCACCCGCACCAACACCATCCGCAAGCACCACCAGAGAGGAAAAATCTCCGACGAGCTGCGCAATGAAGCGCTGTATGTGGCGGAGAGCCTCCGGGATAAGGCGCTCATGGACAACGACTATGCCGCCAGCGGCTATGCACACGACATGGAGCAGGAAGCGATTTACGCCCAGGCGAGAGCACGCCTTGCCCGGGAGGATGGGTCATGAGTATGTACCGCTGCGACGATCTCTGCCCGAGCAACGAGGAGCTTGCCCTGCGGATACAGGACGGCGATCCGCAGGCCGCACCGCTCCTGCTTTCCCAGAATGAGGGATACCTGACCATGCTGGCCGCAAGCTACTGCGAGCAGTTTTCTCAGGACTTTCTGGTGGACGACCTCAAGCAAGAGGGGGCGCTGGCACTGCTGGACGCAGCACGGCGGTTTGATCCCTCCTATGGAACAAAGCTGCTGACCTACGCGACCCCTGCCATTGAGACGGCCATGCGGGACTGCGCTGCCCAAGGTTCTTTTTCTCTGTCCCTTCCGCTGGACCGTTACCACCAGCTGCGCCAGGTGGCATTTCTCTATGCCACACATGAGCGAGACACTGAAACGGATCTTCTGCCCGCCATTCAAGAGAAACTGGCAGTCTCCGCCAAAGTAGCCAAGCGTCTGCTGGAAGAATACCGTACCGTGTTTCAGATTGAGTCTTTGGGCGAGCGTGTCTTTGACCTGGGGTGTGGAGGTGACCCCGCCAGGGCCTACGACCGCTTCATGCGCCGAACGCTGCTCCTCCAGCGCATGGAGGAGGTGCTGACGCCCAGAGAATTGAATTTGGTACACTGTTATCTTGAAATTGGCCAGCCAAACGAGCAGAGCATGACCTTTCAGGAACTGGCTATCCGGCTCAACTACAACGGCCCCAGCGGTGCGGAGAAAGCGTATAAGGCTGCCATCCGGAAACTGAGAAAGCAGTTGAACGGCGGCGCTTACGGTCGGTGGCTCTCCATCCAGAAAGCCATTCGCAAAGCCAGAGCGGATGCAGAGGCTGATTCCGGTTACTATGTACCGCCGCAGACCACCTGGCTGGACGAAAAAGAACTGGCGGAGCGGTTTCTCTGTGAAGTTATTTCGCTGATCCACGTCCATGAGATATTCAGCGACGCATTGAAGCAGGAAACAGAATAAGCAGTGCGGCACCAGACTTTGACCTGATACCGCACTGCTTTTCATTTATCCCATGATCCCGATTTTATTACCGTTCTCGTACATGTCCTCGGCGTATTCCGCATGGTTGGGTCCTTGGCTTTCTATCCAGCCGAAGCCTGGCACATAGACCATGTTGTCCGGCTTGCTGTCAGGTGCCGGGGCAGGCTCCGGTTCTTACTGTGGTGTGGCATCCTGTTCAGAGGGAGCCTGTACTTCGCTCTCTGGGGGCGCTTGAGCAGGCGATGGCTCCGGGACAATGTCAGTTTCCTCGACCAGTTCCTGCAGTGTTGCTTCCGCCTTTTCTTCCTCTGGCGGTATGACTTCTTCCATCTCTGCTATCTCCGGAATTTCGGGCTGTGTGGCGATTACAGCGGCTGGCATGGGCAGCGCGGGTGTATCCCCGGCTGGTTCGTTCTGTGGCCATACAGCGGCACACAGGGCCAGACAGGCGGCGACCACTGCGGCAGTGATGATTCGTTTTCTCATGTTGCTTCCTCCTTTCCGGACATGGAAAGAGCGCCCGATCTCTTCGTCGTACAGCGAGAGACTGAGCGCTCTTTTTCATATTGATTCAGTTCCGCGGAGAGCTGCCACGCCGGCTCAAATCCAGAGATAAAGCTGTCCATGGAGCGTTCCTCTGCCATCAGACTCTGGGCATCCATGATTCGAAGCACCAGCCGCCGTTCCGGCTTTTCCAACGCTTTGATCAGTGCTTGGTGGCATTCTTCCACTTCCTGCTTCTGCTCCGAAAACTCGGGTGGGGTATAGAAGCAGTTGTACAGGTCCTTGAGTAGTGTTTTCATGTGTTGCACCTCCCAGTGGCAACACACAATACCACACCAGAAAGAAAATAGCTATAAAAACTTGACATCCGAATTATTTAGAGGTTCAATTTCATCGGAGCTTCAAATTATTCAAATCAAAGCGCTGTGCATAAGAAGATAGAATATCTCTGGTAAAGGTATCAAATGATAGCGCCTCCAAAGGTAACGAAAAATCTTTTGGCAGCAGCCCCGCTTCAATTAACTGAGATGTTGATCTGTACAGGACGGGGCGTTCATATTTGAAATCCACAATTAACAATGTACAACGCTCATATTTGTAGAGTTCATCATTTGAGTCTGTGCGGCCATTGATAGCAGAGAAAAAGCTGATATATTTGGCCACATTTGTTTGATGAGACTTAAATGTAATTCTTCTTTCATTCATTGTAGCTTCATCATACTCGTAAACCGGGATTAAATATACCTCCCCCAAAACAGCATCCCGATACATCATGTGGAGATTAAGTGCTTCAGCAAAAGTTCGTTCAAAGAGGGTATCCGTATTTTTTGCGATGCTACTCATTTGGCTTCGGACATTTATAATTAGGGTATTTCTTGTATACTCCTCGCCATAAACATCGATTACATTTTCATTTGCCAAAGGGCCCCAGGAAATGCGTCTCTTGACTTGGGCTACATTTTTAGGTACAACACAAACATCCTGATCTTTCTGCTTCAGAAAACCAGCGATTTTCATCTCCGGTTTAGTCTCCTCAAAATGAGGATATATCTGAGAAGGGGCAATTCCGTTCTGAATCAATTCATACTTTACTGCATCGTGAATCAGATTGATCAATGCCGAAGACCTGATAATAGACTCTTTCCCTTTAACCCCTCCAGCAAGAATTGCCGCTTCAAGCTCTGTTTTGAATCGGAACAACTGCTCGTCAATGTATGCCATAGTATCCCTCTTTTCGATCGGATTACCAATAGTTTAGCATACCGCAGCAGTTTCTACAACCTTTGCAAAATTTCATAGAATTAGGTATACTTTGTTATGGTGATCAAATGACAGCTGAAATTATATTGAAACATATACCTTCCAAATACTCAAATCTACAAATCGAGGCAAGTTTGATTTTGGCTTTTCTTCGCCAAAATCAGCTTGACTGTATAAATCATTCGCAGTTTTTGGATGATATTTTGTGTCACGCGGAGTCTGAAGTCTGCGAAATCATCACTCGTGTCTCAGCGGGTAATCTTTCGCTCAAACTTCTTGAAAATGTATTTGAAGCTTTAGTAGATGATTGCGAAAAACGCGAAAATGGAGTCGTTTTCACGCCATGCTATATTGTAGAATATATTCTGGAGAACACCCTGAATGAGCAATTGGCAGAAGATAGCGTTATCATTGATCCTGCTTGTGGAAGTGGAGCTTTTCTTGTACTTGCCGCGGAAAAATTGACTCTGAGATTAAACAAATCTGTTGCTGAAACTGTTTCTCAAAATATTTTTGGCATTGATCTTAGCGAAGATAATGTAAGACGCACGAAAGAACTCTTAACTCTTCTTGTCCTCTCTTATGGCGAATCCGCTGATTCATTGTGCTTTAATATTAAAGTGGCTGATAGCTTAAAAGAAAATTGGTTTGAGTTGTTTGGCAAAAAAACTTTCCACTTTGTCATCGGAAATCCTCCTTATGTCAATACTCATGATATGAGCAAAGACACTATCTCCTATTTAAAAAAGAATTACAGAACAACTCAAAAGGGTACATTTAATATATTTTATGCTTTTATTGAACAAAGCATGAAATTCTTGTCCCCAAATGGGATGTTAGGCTTCATCATTCCGAATAACTACCTAACCATTACAGCGGCTGAGGATCTTCGAAAGTATTTAGTAGAAAACAAATATCTTTCAAAAATAATTGATTTTGGCGAAAATATGATTTTTGCACCAGTGAGGACATACAACTCATTGCTATTTCTTAAAGCTTGTGGTTCCGAGAATCTGATGTATGCTACTATTAAAAAAAGTTCCGATGTAAAGGGCGCGCTGAACAATGCCAATTTTCTTTGCATGGCGATAGATGATCTGGATTCTTCTGGCTGGAAGTTGCTTGACGAAAATGAAAGGGCAAACATCAAGAAAATCGAACAAGCTGGATCCCCCATTAAGCCATATATTCGTGTTGGTATTGCAACTTTGAGGGATAATGTATATCTTGTAGACGGTTTTGATCAAGAGAAAGGGATGTACTATAAACTTTTTGAAGGAACCAGATACCTAATTGAACCGGAAATTACCCGCAGTATTTATAAAGTCTCAAATATTAAGGCCGAAAGCTCTTTGGCTGATGCGAAGCAGGCTATTATTTTTCCGTATACCGAAATAGAGCAATACTCGCTCGTCGATACCCCAAATAAAAACTATCAAATTATTCCAGAGCATATTATGGCGCAGCGTTATCCTCAATGTTACCAATACCTGTGCCGGTGCCGCACCATTTTGGATACAAGAGACAAAGGAAAGGGGAATGCAGTAGCTTGGTATGCATACGGTAGAAGTCAGGGATTAGGAAACAACAGCAGAAAATTGCTTTTCCCAACCTTTAGTTTACATCCAAAATTTATGCTTGAAGAGAGTAGGCAAACATTATTTTGCAATGGTTATGCAATTTTGGAATCCCCGCAGTTTGATTTGGAAATTTTGCAAAAAATTCTAAATTCAGTAGTCATGGATTACTATGTTTCAAAAACCAGCTATGCTATCGAGGGCAACTATAAGTGCTATCAAAAAAAATACATCCAGCGCTTTTCTGTTCCCCAATTTACAGACGATGAGCTAACATACCTTAAAAATGAGCCCAATATGAGCTCTATTAATCAATTTTTAATTGAAAAATATGGTCTAAGTGATTTTAGGATCTAAGTAATCGTCTATTTTTTGCAAACAAAAACATATCACTGTGGTGACATCACCTTTAGGTTCCTGTGCCGCAAGGCGTGTGGGTTCGACCCCCACTACCCGTACCATGTCCCTACAGGTTTGACCTGTAGGGACATTTTTGCATTCCGGCGAGTGGAAACCGTGCGCCGTTTATGGTATAGTGGTGCGGCGGACGGCCTGCGGGCCGGACACTCAGACCAAATGGAGAGGTGGGAAGCCCGGATGAGCGCGGAGATCCTGGTGGTGGACGACGAGGCGGCCATTGCCGACCTGGTGGAGGTTTATCTGAAAAACGAGGGCTACACGGTCCACAAATGCGGCACCGGCGGGGAGGCCCTGGCCTGTGTGGAGCGGGAGCGGCTGGATCTGGCCATTTTGGATGTGATGCTCCCCGATGTGGACGGATTCACCCTTTGCCAGAAGATCCGGGAGGAGCATCTCTTTCCCATCCTCATGCTCACCGCCAAGGTGGAGGACATGGACAAGATCACCGGCCTCACCCTGGGAGCGGATGACTATATTACAAAACCCTTCAACCCCCTGGAGCTAGTGGCCCGGGTCAAGACCCAGCTGCGCCGCTACACCCGCTACAACCCGGGCAGCGGCGCGGAGGTTCCCCAGGAGTACGACATCCGGGGTCTGCAAATCTCCAAAACCAACCACAAGTGCTTCCTCTTCGGGGAGGAGCTCTCCCTCACGCCGCTGGAGTTCTCCATCCTCTGGCACCTGTGCAGCCGCCAGGGCCAGGTGGTGTCCAGCGAGGAGCTCTTTGAGGCGGCATGGGGGGAGAAATATCTGGATAACAACAACACGGTCATGAGCCACATCGCCCGCCTGCGGGAGAAGATGCACGAGAACAGCCGCAGGCCCAAATTCATCAAGACCGTCTGGGGGGTGGGTTACACCATTGAATAAGCAGCGTATGCGAACCGAGCGGGAGGAGCGGGGCAGGCAGGCAGGTCTGCGGACCTGGAGGTTCTATCTGCTGGCTCTGACGGCCTGGGTGACGGCGGTGATCGCCCTGGCGGTGCTGGGTATGATGGTGTGTTCCCAGATGTCCTGGTCGTGGAACAATCCCCTCTATCAGCTTCTGAACTGGGCGCGGGACTACATCTTCTTTGTGGGCATGGCGGTGGTGCTCCTGGGCTGGGTGGTCATCAGCTACTATTTCATTGCCCGCTCCGCCCGGGATCTGGAGTGGCTGCTCTCCGGGGCGGAGGAGCTGGCCCATCCCACGGACGCCCCCATCCGCCTGCCCCAGGAGCTGAAAAACGCGGAGGATCAGCTGAATCTGGCCCGGGAACAGGCGCTGCGGTCCGCCCAGGCCGCCCGGGACGCCGAGCAGCGGAAAAACGACCTGGTGGTCTACCTGGCCCACGACCTGAAAACGCCCCTCACCAGCGTCATCGGCTACCTCACCCTCCTGCGGGACGAGCCGGAGCTCTCCCCGGCCATGCGGGCGCGCTACACCGGCGTGGCGCTGGAGAAGGCCGAGCGGCTGGAGGACCTCATCAATGAGTTCTTCGACATCACCCGCTTCAGCCTCACCCATCTGGAGCTGGAGAAGGGGGACACCGACCTCAAGCGGATGCTGGAGCAGATGTGCAGCGAGTTCGGCCCGGTCCTGGCCCAGCGGGGGATGACCTGCCAGCTGGACCTGCCCGGAGAGCTGCGGATGGTCTGTGACCCGGACAAGATGGCCCGGGTCTTTGATAACCTCCTGAACAACGCCTGCCACTACGCCTACCCCAACTCGGTCCTCGGGGTGGCGGCCCGGGAGGATGGGACGCAGATCGTGCTCACCTTCCGCAACGCCGGGCCCACCATCCCGCCGGAAAAGCTCTCCCGCATGTTCGAGCAGTTTTTCCGCTTGGACGCCTCCCGGGGCACCCGCACCGGCAACGCCGGGCTGGGCCTGGCCATCGCCAAGGAGATCGTGGAGGCCCACGGCGGCACCATCACCGCCCGGAGCGAGGGGGAAGAGGTCCTGTTCACCGTCACCCTGCCGCGGTAAGAAAATCACAAGAATTTCCCGAGAAAAACGCAGGAACTCCGAAAGGGAAAGCAAACACATCGAACGCCTTGTTTTGGTACCATTTTGTTACCGAAACAAGGCGTTTTCTGTTGGGAGGTTTTTGTGTATGAAACGGATCTTACTTTTCTTCGGCGGCTGTTCCACCGAGTACGGCGTGTCCCTCCAGTCGGTCCATGCGGTGCTGACCCACCTGGACCGGAGCCGCTTTGAGCCCCTGCTGGTGGGCATCACCCAGAGCGGCGGCTGGCTTTACTACACCGGCGCCCCCGGCGCCATCCCCGCCGACCGCTGGCAGGGGCCCGACTGCGTTCCCTGCACCCTGGCCCTCAGCCGGGGGGTGTCCCGGCTGATCCTGCTGGACGGCAGCGGCACGCAGCTGCCCTTCGACGCCGCCTTCCCGGTGCTCCACGGCAAGAACGGGGAGGACGGCACCCTCCAGGGCCTGCTGGAGCTGGCGGGGGTCCCGGTCATCGGCTGCGGCGCCCTGTCCTCCGCCCTGTGCATGGACAAGGACCGGGCCCACAAGCTGGCCGCTCTGGCTGGTGTGCGGGTCCCCCGCAGTGCGGTGTTCCGCCGGGGCGCGGGGATCGGGGAGATCCAGGCGGCGGCGGACGGGCTGGGCTACCCTCTCTTTGTGAAGCCCGTCCGGGCGGGGTCCTCCTTCGGCATCACCCGGGTCACCGCCCCCGAGGGGCTGGCCGGGGCGGCGGCTGCCGCCTTCGCCAATGACCGGGAGATCCTGCTGGAGGAGGCCATTCCCGGCTTCGAGGTGGGCTGCGCCGTGCTGGGCACCGACGAGCTCACCGTGGGCGCGGTGGACGAGATCGAGCTCTCCCAGGGTTTCTTTGACTTTGAGGAAAAATACACCCTGAAAACCTCCGCCATTCACTGCCCAGCCCGCATCCCGCCGGAACAGGCGGCGGAGATCCAGGCGGCGGCCAAGGCCGTCTACCGCGCCCTGGACTGCAAGGACTTCGCCCGGGTGGACCTGTTCCTCACCCCGGCGGGGGAGATCGTCTTTAACGAGGTCAACACCATCCCCGGCTTCACCGCCCACAGCCGCTACCCCAACATGATGAAGGCGGCGGGGCTGGACTTCACCACCCTCATCACCCGCATCATCGAAACGGAGGTGGGCGCATGAGAGGGGATCGCCGGACCGCTGGTTCTCTGCTGCTGGTGAACGCCGCCCACCCCATGCCGGACACCGCCGCGCCGGATCTGGTCTGTGTGGACCCACGCTGGCCGGAAATCCAGCTGGAGCGGCGGGCGGCGGGGCTCCTCAACGCCTGCATCCGGGCGGTGGGGGGAGAACATGCCATCGTCCCCGTCTCCGGCTGGCGCAGCCGGGAGGAGCAGCAGGCCATCTGGGACGACACCCTGGCCAAAGAGGGGGAGGCCTTTACCCGGCAGTATGTGGCCCTCCCCGGGTGCAGCGAGCACCAGACCGGCCTTGCCATCGACCTGGGACTGGCGGCGGAGGAGATCGACTTCATCTGCCCCAACTTCCCCTACGACGGCGTGTGCGGGGCCTTCCGGGCCAAGGCGGCGGATTACGGATTCATCCTGCGCTACCCCGCCGGGAAAGAGCATATCACCGGCATTTCCCACGAGCCCTGGCACTTCCGCTATGTGGGGGTGCCCCACGCCCGGCTGATGGTCCGCCTGGGGCTCACGCTGGAGGAGTATGTGGACCTGCTGCGCCGGGACTTTGTCCGCAGGGACCTGACCTTCCGCGCCGGACGCCGGGACTTCCGCATCCACTACTACGCCGGGGCGGACCGGGGGCTTCTGCCGGAGGAGCCGGGGCGCTACCGGCAGGTGTCGGAGGACAACTGCGGCGGCCTGGTGGTCACCGCCTGGAGGTAGGGCCATGGGACTGCGGGCATGTTTGACCGACTGGTCCAAGGGAGACCGGTTACAGGGCTTCTGGTGGCTCTACCGCCTGCGCGGGCGGGCGAAGTGCAAGCTCACCCGGGACATCTGGACCTTCCTCCTCAACCGCTCCGCCCGGCGGCACGGGGGCTATGTGGGCCCCGGCGCGGTGATTTTGGGGGAGCCAGTGCTGCCCCACGGGCTCCACGGGGTCTATATCTCCCGCTATGCCACGATCGGGGCGGGGTGCCGCATCTACCAGAACGTCACCATCGGAGAGGTGAACCGACGCGCCCCGGTGGTGGGTGCGGGCTGCCTCATCGGCGCGGGAGCGGTGCTGGTGGGGGACATCCGCATCGGCGACGGGGTGAAGATCGGCGCGGGCGCGGTGGTCTTTCAGGACATCCCGGCGGGCTGCACCGTGGTGGCCCAGCCGCCCCGCATTTTGAAAGGGGGAGAGGAACTTGTGTGAAGAAATGAGCCGGGCCTGGCGGGAAGTGGATCTGGACGCCTTGACTCACAACGCCCAGGTGCTCCAGGGGGCCCTGGCCCCCGGCTGCCGCCTGATGGCGGTGGTGAAGGCCGACGCCTACGGACACGGGGCCTTTTCTGTGGCCCACCGGTTGGAGGCAGAGGGTATTCAGGCCTTTGCGGTGGCCTGTCTGGCGGAGGGGATGGACCTGCGCCGGATGGGCATCCGGGGAAAAATTCTGATCCTGGGCTATACGCCCCAGGAGGAGGCCCCGCTGCTCTGCCGGTGGCAGCTCACCCAGACCGTGGTGGACGAACACCACGGACAGGCCCTGGCGGCCCAGGGGCTCCCCCTCGCCGTCCATCTGGCGCTGGACACCGGGATGCACCGGCTGGGAATTCCGGCGAAGGACCACGGGGCGCTGGAGCGGCTGTATGCGCTGCCCCAGCTACGCATCGAGGGGGTCTTTTCCCACCTGTGTGTGTCGGACAGCCTGGAGGCGGAGGACATGGCCTTCACCCGCTTGCAGCTGGAGCGGTTTTACGGCGCGGTCCGGTGGCTCCGGGGCCACGGATACGACCCGGGAGAGACCCACATCCAGGCCAGCTACGGCATCTGGAACCTGCCGCCCCAGCCCTGCACCTGGGCCCGGGCGGGCATCGCCCTCTACGGCGTCACCAGCGACGGCAGCCCCACCGCCCGGGAGCTGGACCTGCGTCCCGCGCTCGCTCTGCGGGCCCGGGTGGCGTCGGTGCGGACCCTGGTCCCCGGCGAGGGGGCGGGGTATGGCCTGGCCTTCCGAGCGGAGGGGCCGGTCCGGCTGGCGGCGGTGACCATCGGCTATGCCGACGGCCTGCCCCGGGACCTGCCCGTCCGGGGCGGGGAGGCTCTCCTCCGGGGGCGGCGCTGCCCCATGGTGGGGCGGATGTGCATGGATCAGCTGTTGCTGGATGTGACCGGGGTGCCGGAAGCCGCCCCCGGTGACGTGGTCACCCTCATCGGCGCGGACGGCGGAAAGCGCATCCGGGCGGAGGAGCTGGCGGCGCGGTGCGGCACCATCACCAACGAGCTACTGTCCCGGCTGGGCCAACGGCTGCCGGTGGTGTAGGCAAAAACCCCCGGGCGCTCAGAGGAGCGCCCGGGGGTTTTGATCGGAAGGGTCAGGAGTTCCAGAAGCGTTCATTGGCTTCCAGCTGGTCGGGAGGACAGACCACATAGCCCACCGTGAGACGGCGGCCCGCCGCCTCGTACATCCGGCGGGCCAGCTCCTCACCGAAGGCGCCGCACACCTCAAGGGAACCGAAGCCCTGGTCGGCCAGCTGGACGGCCAGTTCCACCGCCTCCTCCGGGGAGCGGACGGTGCGGATATGGGTCTCGGTGTGGGGGGTGTCCAGCCGGGCCTGTTGCCGCTGGGGGTCAAATTCCGGGTCCATAATGATCATCGCAAACTTTTTTGACATGATTCCGACCTCCAAGACAGTTAATAGCGGTCGATCCAGTGAGAGATGAGGACGGTGGGGACCATCCACATCAGCAGAAAGACCAGCAGATTCAGAGGGGTGAGGGAGTCGTAGGCGGCCATAAAGGTGAGGTAAAAGCCCAGCACCACACCGGCGCAGGAGCCCAGGCAGGTGAGGATGGCGGAGGCCTGCACCGCCGAGCGCAGGCGCTTGCCGCCCACGGCGGCCTCGGTGAAGGGGCCCACGCCCTCCCGGCAGAGGACGGCGGTGAGGATGTCGCTGTGCTTCCGGTCCCGGGCGGAGAGCTCCACCCGGCGCTCCACCGCCGGGAACTCCATCCGGTCGGCGGGGAGCTTGAAGCGCTGCTGGAGCATGGCGGGGATGATGTTGAAATCCCGGGTGGCCAGCACCGGCGCGATGCGGTTCTGGATCAGTGCGAAGAGGGCGGGTTCCACGGTGCCATGGAGGGAGTATTTCAGGGCGAACAGCCCGGCCAGCTCCCCGTCGATGGCGCAGAACACCGCGTTTTTCACATTGAGGCCCTGGGGGAGGGGGACCTCCATCAGGTGCATGAAGGAGGCGGTGCCCACCAGCACGGTCTCGCCCCGCATCACGGCGGACACGCCGCCGCCCTCGTAGCAGCAGAAGTCGCTGGCGCGGCGGTAGGTAGCCCCCTGGGAGCGGAGCAGGTCGTGGAAGATCTTGTCCAGGCCGCTGCCGGTGTCCCGGATCAGGGTGGCGGTGATGCCCACTACTTTATCCACCGGGAAGTCCCCAAAGATCTTGATGCCGTTGAGGGACACGGTGCCGGGGGGGAAGAGGTCGTAATCGGTGAGCAGGATGCCGCTGCGCCCGCTGGTGGCGGTGACGCCGTCCCAGCCGGCCAGGGCCGCGCCGCTCTTGGCAAGGCGGGCGGACAGGGCGTTCCAGGGCAGGCCGTAGCACAGCGTGGCCGAGAAGGAGGCCGAGGCGCTGAGCATGGCGGACAGGCACCACAGCAGATCCTCCGGCCGCTTCCGGCCCACCGAGGCAAGGACGGAGAAGAGCAGGCAGGACAGCAGCAGCAGGGGGGCCATCACATGGAAGATGCGCTCGGCCCCGTCGGGGGCCTGCATCTGCCGGCCGAAGCCGATGGGCTCCCCCGACCACTTGGCGTAGGCATCCCGGCCGTTCCAGGCACCCTCATCCAGGGTGACCAGGTACGGCTCACTGGCCGAGGCCGCGGTCCGGCAGGCCACCCGCTGGCCCTTCCGCTTGAGGTAGTTGCCCAGCATGGTGAAGGCCAGGGCCAGGGCGGCCACGCCGCAGTAGGGCTGCCGCTCCGGCGTCTCAGCCAGGCGCATCAGAGTGAGGGCGTCGGCCAGAGTGGCGGCGCAGGAGAGGACCACCAGGCTGTCCATGCCCAGGCGGAAGGTAATGAGGCGGAAGATGCCCCACAGCGCCGCGTCCAGACTCAGCACCAGGGCAAGGCCCAGCAGGCCCGCCTGGCAGTAGAGGACCAGGGCATAGCTCTCCTGCAGAAGTCCGGGGAGCGGGGCGCCGAAGGAGGGCCCCAGGGTGAGGTAGAGAATGAGGCCCGCCAGCAGGAACACCAGAACGGTGCGCAGCTTCAGCACGCTCAACCCCCGGCTGTACCGGCGGAAGAGCTCCTGGGGGGGCAGATCGGGGGCTGGGG
>NZ_NFGZ01000023.1 GCF_002159175.1 Flavonifractor sp. An92
AACATCATGACCATTGAGCTCCTGTGCGTCAACGAGGACCAGGCGGCCCGGCTGTCCCAGGGGTTCCAGGCCAAGCCCGAGCGGGTCTACAATGAGGTCCTTGCTCTCTTCGTTTTTATCCAGAATGGCCGCCAGGACCTCATTGTAGACCCGCTCGGGCTTGGCCTGGAACCCCTGGGACAGCCGGGCCGCCTGGTCCTCGTTGACGCACAGGAGCTCAATGGTCATGATGTTGCCCCCCTCGTCGTCCAACGTCATGCGGGCGGTGAGGCTGCCGTCCTTGCGGGGGATCACCTGGGTGCGGACCTGGGCGTTGCGGCGCAGGATGCCGTTGACCCGGGCCAGATTGGCGTTGCACTTGTGCTTGACCGAGTACGGCAGGCTGCTCTCCCAGGCCTCGCCGTTGTGGCGGCCCTTGTCGGTGATGGCGTACCGGTCCTCCTCCAGCGTCAGGTGCCCCGTCTCCACCAGCTCGGCCACCGCCTCGGCAAAGTCGAAGTAGTCCACCCCTTCGTCGCACATGGTCAGCTCCGTCAGGGTGGGAAAGTCGATGGGCGAGGCCACCCGGGCCATGATATAGAGCACCAGGAATTTGATCTCGATCTTGTCATGGATGAATCCGAACCGGCTCATGGCGCAGTCCCCCTTCTCCGTGGTCATAGGCTCCGCCCCGGGGGCATATACCAAAGTGGACGTGCCCGTGCGCGGATCATACCGCAGTTCATTATACGCGATTTTTCCCCGCTTGGCAAGCACTCCCCGCCCCTTCCCAGCTTGACAGCTTGTCCCGGGCGGGCGTATCATATCCATACAACGTACCTTCGACCCCATTCGACGGAGAAAGCGAGGTCCCAGCCATGCGCAAACCACTGCTCCCACTTTGCCTTGCCCTGACGTTCGCCCTCACTTCCTGCGGCGGAAAGCCCGCCGCCGTCTCCCCCCAGCCGGAGCACGACGTGCCCACGGTCTCCGCAGAGCCCACCGCCACGCCGGAGCCCACGCCAACTCCCTATAACGGGCCCCTGAATCCCCTCACCGGAATGCCCCTGGACGAGGAATATGTGAACCGCCGTCCGGTGGCCGTCATGCTCAACAACCTGAAGGTAGCCCTCCCCCAGCTGGGCGTGGCCCAGGCCGACATCATCTACGAGTGCATCGTGGAGGGCGGCATCACCCGCATGATGGGGGTCTGGCAGGACCCCAGCGACACCGGCGGCATCGGCTCCATCCGCTCCTCCCGGCCCTACTATCTGGAGCTGGCCCTGGGCCACGACGCCGTGTACATCCACGCCGGCGGCAGCGAGGACGCCTACTCGAAAATCAAATCCTGGGGCGTCACCGCCCTGGACGGGGTGCGGGGGCCCTACTGCGGCTCCTCCCCCGGGTCCAACCTGATGTGGCGGGACAGCCAGCGCCGGAAAACCATGGGCTATGAGCACAGCGTAGTCACCACCGGCGAGAACATCGCCCAAAAGCTCTCTTCCTACTCCTTCCGCCTGGACCACGAGGACGGGTACTCTTACGAGATGGACTTCGCCGACGACGGCACCCCCGCCGGGGGCGTCACCGCCAACACGGTCACGGTCCCCTTCTCCAACGTCAAGACCGGCGTCTTTACCTACAACTCCGAGAGCGGCAAGTACGCCGTGGAGGAGTACGGCAAGGCCTACGTGGACGGCAACACCGGCGAGCAGGTGGAGGTCACCAATGTGCTGGTGCTCCAGACCGCCTGCCGCAGCACCGGCGACAGCCTGGGCCACATCACCGTGGACCTGACCAGCGGCGGCAAGGGCTACTTCGCCTGCGGCGGCAAGATGACCGAGATCCGCTGGAGCAAGGCCGGGCGCAACGCCCAGCTGGTGTACACCAACACTGACGGCTCTCCCCTCACCCTGGGCCGGGGAAACAGCTATGTAAATATCGTCCCCACCAACGCAGACATCACCGCCGAATAAACAAAACGAGCGCCGGACCACAGCGGTCCGGCGCTCTCTTTTTTATATAGGTATCAGCCCAGGGAGATGTCCCGGGTGGCGTAGGCGTTCAGGTCCAGGCCGCCGCGCTTGCCCGCCAGGAACTCATAGTACCCCTGGCAGCCGATCATGGCGGCGTTGTCGCCGCACAGGGACAGGGCGGGCAGGAAGAGCTTGTTTCCGCTCTTCTGGCAGGCCCGCTCCAGGTCGGCGCGCAGCCGGGAGTTGGCCGCCACGCCGCCCGCCACGGCCACCTTGCCGTAGCCCATCTGGCGGGCCGCCTCCATGGTGCGGGGCACCAGGGTGTCGCTGACCGCCGCCCCGAAGGACGCTGCCAGGCCGGGGAGATCCAGCTCCTCCCCCTTCTGGGAGGCGTTGTGGGCCAGGTTCAGCACCGCCGTCTTGAGCCCCGAGAAGGACATGTCCAGCGGCGCGTCATGGACGTGGGCCCGGGGCAGGTCGTAGCGCTTGTCGTCTCCCCCCTGGGCCAGCTTGTCCATGGGGGCTCCGCCAGGGTAGCCGATGCCCAGCACCCGGGCCACCTTATCAAAGCACTCCCCCGCCGCGTCGTCCCGGGTGGCGCCCAGGATGGACATGTCGGTGTAGTCCCGCACGTCCACGATCATGGTGTTGCCGCCCGACACGCACAGGCACACAAAGGGGGGCTCCAGGTCGGGGTGGGTGATATAATTGGCGGCGATGTGGCCCCGGACGTGGTGGACCGGCACCAGCGGCTTTTGCAGGGCGTAAGCCGCCGACTTGGCGAAGTTCACCCCCACCAGCACCGCGCCGATGAGGCCGGGGGCGTAGGTCACCGCCACAGCGTCCACGTCCGCCCGGGTGATGCCCGCCCGGGCCAGGGCCTCTTCCGCCAGGCCCGAGATGGCCTCCACGTGCTTGCGGGAGGCGATCTCCGGCACCACGCCGCCGTAGGTGGCGTGCATGTCCGCCTGGGACGCGATCACATCGGAGAGCACCGTCCGCCCGTTCTCCACCACCGCCACGGCGGTCTCGTCGCAGGAGGATTCCACTGCCAGTATCTTCATATCATCCGCTCCTCTTCTCCGGAACTGTTGAAAACAAAAAAGAAGGACACGCCTGGGCGTGTCCTTCTCTCCTTGGTGCGCGAGGCGGGACTTGAACCCGCACGTGCGTAATGCACACTAGAACCTGAATCTAGCGAGTCTGCCAATTCCACCACTCGCGCATTTCTTTCGCTTTCGGCCTCGGCCGTTTGCCGTTCGCCTCAGCGCGAGATATATATTACCACCGACTTCCCCATCTGTCAACAGGTTTTTCAAAAAAATTTCAAAATATTTTTGACCCCCGCTGGAGACCCTATGGGAGAAAGGAGTGTGCCCGATGAACGGTAATACCGAGCTGTTGGATTTCACCGCCCAGAACGCCCAGATGGGCGCTCTCTCCCTCTCCAAGCTGTTGAAGCTCTGCCCCGACGAGCCCTTCGCCACCCACATGCGGGAGCAGCAGCAGGGCTACGACCACCTGGAGCAAAAGGCCCGCCTGCTGCTGGAGCGCCACGGCAAGGAGGAGAAGGGCCTCTCCGTGGGCGAGAAGCTGCGGACCTATTTAATGGTGGACTTCCAGACCCTCAACGACAGGAGCCCCTCCCACCTGGCGGGGATGCTCCTCATCGGCAGCAGCATGGGCATCGTCCAGGCCCGGCAGAAGCTCAGCCAGTACCCCCACGCCGAGAAGGAGATCCGCTCCCTTCTGGAGGAGCTCTGTACCTTTGAGGAGAAGAACGTGGAGCGCCTGAAAACCTTCCTGTGAGGGCTCAAAAAATTTTTGGGTTCTTTTGAAAAAAACACTTGCATTTTGGCGGAAGCTGCGGTAGAATAACACCGTTATTTTCGCAACGCCTCTGTAGCTCAGTTGGTAGAGCAGGGGACTGAAAATCCCCGTGTCGCTGGTTCGATTCCGGCCGGAGGCACCAGAAAAAAGGACACGACGTATGTCGTGTCCTTTTTTCTGGTCTCCAATCCCTCTCCCCTGCCGCCAAAAATTTTTTCGAATTTTTTCGAAAAAGGGGTTGCATTCCTCTGGGGAGTGTGCTATTATAATTGAGCTGTCAGCGAGAACGACTCGCACGGCGGTATGCGGCTGTAGCTCAGCTGGATAGAGTGACTGGCTACGAACCAGTAGGTCGGGGGTTCGAATCCCTTCAGCCGTACCAAAAGTGGGACATCCAAACGGATGTCCCACTTTTGTTTTTCCTCAGTCCACCTGATGGCAGTAGCGCACCAGCAGGTCCACCGTGCGCTCCACGCCGTACCGGGCGCTGTTGATGCACAGGTCGTAATTCTCCGGCGCGCCCCAGCTGCGGCCGGTGTACTGCTCATAGTAGGCCCGGCGCTGCTTGTCGGTCTTGCGCACCAGAGCCGCGGCCTCCTTCTCGTCCACGTGCTCCAGCAGGCCCACCTGCTGGATGCGCTTCTCCAGCGGGGCGCAGATGTAGATGCTGATGTGGGGAATGCCCGCCCGGGCCAGCACATGGTTGGCGCAGCGCCCCACCAGCAGGCAGTCCTCCTCCCGGGCCTTCTTGCGGATGACCTCGCTCTGGAGCCAGTAGAGGGCGTCGCTGGGGGAGGTGCCCCGGCCCGCCGTACCGCCGCCCTCGTACACGCTCTCAAAGAGCCAGGGGTGGCTCCGGTTCTCATCCGCCCCCTCCAGGCGGGAGAGCTCGATGTCTCCCCGGCCCGCGGCCAGTTCGATGATCTCCTTGTCATAAAAGGCGATGCCCAGCCGCTGGGCCAGCTGGCGGCCGATCTCCCGCCCGCCGCTGCCGTACTGACGGCTCAGCGCGATGACAGTGTGTCCCATACGATCCCTCCTCGAAACACGAAGCAGTGCCGGGAAGCGGTCCCGGTCCTCTGTCTTTAGTTTAAGCGAAGGCCATGAGCCTGTCAACGCCTTCCAGCGCAAAAAGCCCCCCGGTCCATAGGACCGGGGGGCTTTTCTGGTTACAGCACGCCGCGGATGCGCTCCACGGCCTGACGGGTGGCCTCCCGCTCGCCGAAGCCGGTGAGGCGGATGTACCCCTCGCCGCTGGGGCCGAAGCCCGCGCCGGGGGTGGTGACCACGTTGGCCTCCTTCAGCAGGCGGTCGAAGAAGGCCCAGGAGCCCATGCCGTTGGGGGTCTGCGCCCACACATAGGGGGAGTCCACGCCGCCGGACACGGTGAGCCCCGCCGCGGCCAGGCCCTCCCGGATGACCCGGGCGTTCTCCTGGTACACGGCCAGATTGGCCTGCACCTGGGCGCGGCCCTCGGGGGTGTAGATGGCCGCCGCGCCCCGCTGGACCACGTAGGGCACGCCGTTGAACTTGGTGCACTGGCGGCGGTTCCACATGGCGTTCAGGCTCAGCCCCTGGCGCACCAGGGCCTTGGGCACCACGGTGTAGGCGCAGCGGGTGCCGGTGAAGCCGGCGGTCTTGGAGAAGGAACGGAACTCGATGGCGCAGGTCTCGGCGCCGGGGATCTCATAGATGGTGTGGGGCACGCCGGGGGTGGTGATGAAGGTCTCATAGGCCGAATCGTACAGCAGCACCGCGCCGGTGCGGTTGGCGTACTCCACCCAGGGCAGAAGCTGCTCCTTGGTGGCGGCGGCGCCGGTGGGGTTGTTGGGGAAGCACAGGTAGATCATGTCCACGTCCTCCCGGGGCAGCTCCGGCAGGAAGCCGTTCTCCGCCACGCAGGGCATATAGACCAGGTTGGACCAGCGGCCGGTGGCCTCATTGAAATCCCCCGCCCGGCCGGCCATGGCGTTGGTGTCCACGTACACCGGGTACACCGGGTCGCACACGGCCACCTTGTTGTCCAGGCCGAACAGATCCACGATGTTGCCGCAGTCGCTCTTGGCGCCGTCGGAGATGAAGATCTCATCGGGCTGGATGGACACGCCCCGGTCCTGGTAGTCCTGCCGGGCGATGGCGTCCCGCAGGAAGGCGTAGCCCTGCTCGGGGCCGTAACCGTGGAAGCCACCGGCGGTGGCCATTTCGTCCACGGCGGCGTGCATGGCGGCGGTGACGGCGGCGGGCAGGGGCAGAGTCACGTCGCCGATGCCCAGCTTGATGAGCTTCTTGTCCGGGTTGGCCTCGGTGTAGGCGCTCACCCGCCGGGCGATCTCAGAGAAGAGGTAGCTGCCGGGCAGCTTCTGGAAATTCGCGTTCATCTGTACCATGTTCGTATTCTCCTTCAAATACGGTCACAGCCGGACCGCTCATGTAAATGTGGCCGTCATCCGCCCAGCGCACCTCCAGCGCCCCGCCGGGCAGCACCGCGGTGACCTCCCGCTCGCACAGCCCCTGGGACGCCAGCGCCGCCAGCGCCGCGCAGGCCCCGGTGCCGCAGGCCAGGGTCTCCCCGCTCCCCCGCTCCCACACCCGCAGGCGGATGCGGCGGGGGCTCTCCACGGCAGCGAACTCCACGTTCACCCGCCCGGGAAAACAGGGGCTGTGCTCCGCCGCCGGGCCCAGAAGGGCCAGATTGATGTCCTCCGGGCAGGGACAGAGCGAGACCGCGTGGGGATTGCCCATGGAGACCGGTGTAAAGGTAATTTCCTTTCCCGCGATTGGAACCACAAGGGGTTTGCCCAAGGTGGGTTCCCCCATGTCCACGGTGGCTCCCACCGCTTTTCCGCCCTCCACCCGCAGGCGCAACTCCTTTACACCCGCTGCGGTCTCTACGGTTAAGACCGTTCTCTCCGTCATCCGCCGGTCGTAGAGAAATTTCCCCACACAGCGGATGCCGTTTCCGCACATGGCCCCCTCGGAGCCGTCGGCGTTGAACATGCGCATGCGGAAATCCGCCCGGTCCGACGGGCAGATGCAGATGAGCCCGTCGCTCCCCACGCCGAAATGGCGGTCGGAGATCCGCCGGGCCAGCCCCGGCAGGTCGGCCGGGCTCTCTTTGGTGCAGTCCACGAACACATAGTCGTTTCCGATGCCGTGCATCTTGGTGAACCGCAGCAAATGGACACCTCCTATTGGGTCCGCCGCTCCGCCTCCTCCAGCAGGAGGCGGGCGGTGTCGGATAGCTTGCGCCCCTCGTCCATGCTCCGCTTCTGGAGCAGGCGGTGGGCCTCCCCCTCCCCGATGCCCCGCCGCTCCATCAGAACGGCCTTGGCCCGGGCGATGAGGGCCCGCTCCTCCTCGCTGCGGGCGGGGCGGGTGTCCCGCCGGGCGGCGGACAGAGCGGCGCGGAGGGTATCCAGCAGGGCCCGGCGGGTGATGGGGGGACTCAGGCGAAAGACGCCCCCCTCCATCCAGAGGGCCTGCATGTCCTGCCGGGCCAGGAGCACCATGGCGCTCCCCCGGGGCAGGTCGTAGAAGAGCTCCCGGGCGCTGCCGTCGGGAAAGCGGTAGGAGCAGATGACCACCGAGATGCCCTGCTGGGCGGCCAGGACCCGGGCCTGGGCGGCGGTGCGGCAGAGGATACCCCGGGCCGCCCCGGTCTGCTCCAGAAGGGCGCGGATCTTCTCCCCCGTGCCCTCGTTCTCAAAGACCAGCAGCACCCGCTCCATCCACGTCTCTCCCCCCGTTGCTCCGGACACCGTGGTCCGGGGCGCTTAATAGTTCATGATATACTTCTCCCGCTCCCAGGACGACACACGGGTCTTGTACTCCCGCCACTCGCTGCGCTTGCCCTGGATGTAGTAGCTGGCCACGTGGTCGCCCAGGGTGTCCATCAGCAGCTGGTCGGCCTGGAGGGCCCGGATGGCGTTGGACAGGGAGTCGGGCAGGGACTCGATGCCGTGGGCGGCGCGGGTGGCGTCGTCCATGGCGTAGATGTTCTCGCTGATCTCGTCGGGCGGGGTGAGGCCCTTCTCGATGCCGTCCAGGCCGGCGGCCAGGCACACGGCGAAGGCCAGATAGGGGTTGCAGGACGGGTCGGGAGAGCGCAGCTCCACGCGGGTGGACTGGCCCCGGGCCGCCGGGATGCGGATGAGCGCCGAGCGGTTGGAGGCCGACCAGGCCAGGTAGCAGGGGGCCTCGTAGCCGGGCACTAGGCGCTTGTAGGAGTTCACGAGGGGGTTGGTGATGGCGGTGATGCCCTTCACGTGGGCCAGGATGCCGGCGATGAAGGAGTAGGCCTCCTTGGACAGGCCGCGGGGATCGCTGGGATCGCAGAACACGTTCTTGCCGTCCTTGAAGAGGGACATGTTGGTGTGCATGCCGGAGCCGGCCACGCCGAAGATGGGCTTGGGCATGAAGGTGGCGTGGAGGCCGTTCTTCTGGGCCAGGAGCTTGACCGCCAGCTTGAAGGTCATGATGTTGTCGGCGGCGGTCAGCGCGTCGGCGTACTTGAAGTCGATCTCATGCTGGCCGGCGGCGTTCTCGTGGTGGCTGGCCTCGATCTCGAAGCCCATCTCCTCCAGGTTCAGGCAGATCTCCCGGCGGGTGGTCTCACCGTGGTCCAGGGGGCCCAGGTCGAAGTAGCCCGCCTCGTCGTTGGTCTCGGTGGTGGGCAGACCGTGCTCGTCGGTCTTGAAGAGGAAGAACTCGCACTCGGGGCCCACGTTGAAGGTGTCATAGCCCATGTCGTGCATCTTCTGCAGGGTGCGCTTGAGCACGTTCCGGGGGTCGCCCATGAAGGCAGAGCCGTCGGTGTTGTGGACGTCGCAGATCAGCCGGGCAGTCTTGCCGAACTGGGCCTGCCAAGGGAAGATCGTAAAGGAGTTCAGATCGGGATAGAGGCACTGGTCGGACTCGTCGATGCGCACGAAGCCCTCCACCGAGGAGCCGTCGAACATGATCTGGTTGTTGACCGCCTTCTCGATCTGGGAGGCGGTGAGCGCCACGTTTTTCAGCTGGCCGAAGATGTCGGCGAACTGCATCCGGATAAATTTGATGTCCTCTTCCCGCATGATGCGGATGATCTCTTCCTTGGTATACTCCATGAGTATCCTTCCCCTTTCCCTCATTTCCATATATAGGCCGCAGCCTTGCCCGGTAGACCAAAAAAAGGCGCTCCGCTCCCTGGGGAGCCGGAACGCCTTTGTTCTCAACCGGTGAACGGCGGTGCTCCGCCGCACCCCTGACCGCCCCGCGGCCCAGAGGTTCTGCTCTATACTACCATATCCCCGCCGCCTTGGCAAGGGGACATTTTCACAGCCTTTGGCCTGAAACGGTCCCATCTTCCGGCCGTCTCGCCAAAGTCCGGGGTTTTTACAGCGCCGCCAGGGCCGCGTCCAGCCGCTCCATGTCCTCGGAGAGCTCCTCCCACTCCACGCCCAGGATGGTCCGGTGCCGCAGCACCAGGAAGAGCTGGATCAGCCGGGCCTGGAGGGCGTAGCTCCTGGGGAGCAGCTCCTCCAGGCAGCGGGCCGCCGCCGGGTCGGTCTCCCCGGCCAGCAGGCGCTCGGTGGCGTCGATGGCCAGGAGGTTGCGCAGCAGCAGCTCCCCCTCCCCGGTGCCCTTCCGGTCCCGCAGACCGGCCATCAGCCGGCGCAGGTTGTCCGCCGTGTCCCGGGTGTGGTTGCGCACCAGGTCCCCCTTCTCCACCCGGAAGAGGATGAAACCCCCCGCGCAGGCGCAGGCCGCCGCCGCCAGGATGCTGAGGAAGCGGCCCTCCAGCGCCTGGGACACCGTCATGGACCGGGCCCACAGGCTCTGCACCGAGATCTGGGTGCCGATGAGGGTGATGATGCGGGTGTCCTGGATGGAGAACATGATGGAAAAGCCCACGAAGAGGAACACCATGCTCTTGACCGTCTGGTCCCCGGGGATGAACTCGGTGACCAGGGCAAAGAGCAGCACGCCCAGAATGGTGCCCACCATGCGCTCGTAGGCCTGCTTCCGCTCGTCCTTGTGAAAGACGTTGAGGATGCAGTACACCGTCATAGGTACCCACACCCGGCGCACGAAGGGCATGGGATAGACCAGCGCAAAGGTGAGGGTGTTGAGGACGGTGGTCTTGACGGCGAAACGCACCCAGGCATTTTCCATGGACAGGCCCTGGCGCAGCTGCCGCAGCTTCACCCCCAGGGCGGCGCGCACCGACCAGGAGCGGCTCTTCCGGTCCTCCCGCAGGTCCAGCTGGCTCAGAAGGTCCCGCAGCGCCGCCTTCCAGCGGTGACTGTGCCGGGGGGCGGGGGTGGCCAGGAGCTTTTCCACCCGGTCCCGCAGGGCGGCCAGGGCCTCGTCGCTGACCTCATGGAGCCAAAGGGCCTGCCGCATGCGCTGGTAGTAGCGCTCCACCTCCTCGGTGAGGACCCGGTCCTGGTCCAGGCTCTGCCGGATCATGAGCCGGATCTGCTCCAGGCAGGTGAGAGTGGCGAAGTACCACGCCTGACCCTTGTTCAGCTTGCCCCACTGCTTCAGCACGTCACCGTAGATGGCCTTGGCGTAATTCGTGGCGGGGGCCACGATGGTGCGGTAGCTCCGGGGCCCGCCCTCCAGTGCCGCAAGGCGGTCGGTGAGCTCCGCGAAGGCGGCCAGCAGGGCCTTCTCCCCCGGGTCGGGGGTGGGGCGCAGGCGCTTCATCACCGCCACGAAGAGGGCGATGAGCACCCCGCACAGCACGCACGCCAGGGCACAGCGCCCCAGGTCGGTCACCGTGCAGCGGTTCATCTGCCCCAGCACGAAGGCGAAGCCGTAGAGGAAATAGCTCCTGGGCTGGAAATCGTCGCCGTACCAGATGGTGACCAGCAGCATCCAGGCCGCGTTAAGCACCAGACACAGGGGGTAGTGCAGCGTGGCCGCCACGCCCACTAGGGCGCTCACCGACACGGTGAGGAAGTCCACGGTGTAGGCCTTGAAGGAGAGGTGCCGGCTCCACAGCCCCCGCAGGTAGAAGAGAAAGACCATCCCCACCGAGGACACGTTTCTCCCGCCCACGTTCATGCACACCAGGAAGAGCACCACCCCCATCAGAATGGCGGGCAGGGTGCTCTTCCACTGCCGGAACCAGCGGTGGGTCCGCTCCCGCCACAGTCCCAGGTCCTTTGCCATGGCTCCTCCCCCCTTTCGATGTTTGGCCGGTTCTTACGCCCGCCGGGCCGCCGCCCGGCAGTTGAGCAGCATCCCCGCGATGATGACCGCGATGCCCACGAACTGCACCGCGCTGGGCAGGGGGTCCTTCAGCAGCACCACCCCGCCGATGAGGGTAAAGACGATCTCACCCGCGATGGTGCCCTCCGCCACCGACAGAAGCCGCGGGTCGCTCTTGGCCAGATTGGTGGCCTGGAAGAAAAGCAGCGTGGCGATGACCGCCGAGAAGAGGCACACCAGGAAGGCCTGGAAGAGCTGATTCCCGTCGGGGAGCCGGTTCTGCCCCACCGCCACGGCGGACAGGACCAGCCAGAAGGGCACGCTGCAGATGGTCATGCCCAGCACCCGCTGGGGGGTGTCCAGCTCCTCGCCGCACAGGGTCATCATCTTGCGGTTGCCCAGGGGGTAGGCCACCGCCGCCACGGCGATGAGCCCCACGCAGATGAGGGCCTCTCCCCCGGCCTCGCCGGAGAGGATGCTCTCGCTCTGGATGAGGAACACCCCCGCCAGGATGACCAGCACCGCCCCCAGGCTGTTGAGGGGCACCTTCTTGCCCCACAGGGGGTTCAGGAACACGCCGGCCACGATGGTCAGCTGCCACAGGGACACGGTAAGCCAGGACGGCCCGAAGTCGGACGCCCAGGTGAGGGGCGCGTAGAAGAGGCCGAAGCCCACGGTGCTCCAGAGAAGCCACGCGCCGGGCGCCTTCTGGATGGCCGCAAAGACCGGCTTCAGCTTTCCCTGCACCCCCACCAGCACCAGCAGGATGGGCAGGGAGAACAGGTAGCGCAGCGAGGCGCTCCAGATCCAATAGCCGCCGGAGAGGTTCATGCTCCGGTTCAGAATAAAGGTAAAGGCGAAGAAAAAGGACGAAATGATGCCCAGGGTCAGGATGCGTTTCAAGGTAATTTCTCTCTTTTCTCTCAAATTTTTTCTTGCCCAGGAGAAAAACGGGCGCCCCAAAAGGGGCGCCCGCCCTGCGGCTCGGTTTACAGTTCCTCAGCGGTCACTCAGAGGATGATAGGGCTGGTGCTGGCCCACATACTGGTAGGCCGGACGGATGATCTTGCCCATGTTGATGAGCTCCTCGATGCGGTGGGCGCCCCAGCCCGCCACACGGGCCATGGCGAACAGCGGCGTGTAGAGCTCCAGCGGCAGGTCCAGCATGTGATAGACAAAGCCGGAGTAGAAGTCCACGTTGGCCGACACGCCCTTGTACATCTTCCGCTCGCCGGCGATGACCTCGGGGCCCAGCCGCTCCACCATGGAGTAGAGCTCGTACTCCTCCATGCGGCCCTTTTCCCGGGACAGCTTCTCCACCATGCCGTGGAGGATGTTGGCGCGGGGGTCGGAGAGGGAGTACACCGCGTGGCCCATGCCGTAGATGAGGCCGGACTTGTCAAAGGCCTGCTTGTCCAGGAGGGCCTGGAGGTAGTGGCGCACCTCGTCCTCGTCCTTCCAGTCCTTGACCACCTGCTTCATGTCCTCGAACATGCGGATGACCTTGATGTTGGCGCCGCCGTGGCGGGGGCCCTTCAGCGAGGCCAAGGCCGCGGCCATGCAGGAGTAGGTGTCGGTGCCGGAGGAGGTGACCACGTGGGTGGTGAAGGTGGAGTTGTTGCCGCCGCCGTGCTCAGCGTGGAGGATGAGGCAGATATCCAGCACGTGGGCCTCCCAGTAGGAGTAGGCGGAGTCCGGCCGCAGGAGGGACAGAATGGTCTCGGCGGTGGAGTGCTGGGGCTGGGGGGCGTGGATATAGAGGCTGTTGCCCTCCTTATAATGATAGGCCTGGTAGCCGTACACCGCCAGCAGGGGGAACACCGCCACCAGCTGCATGCACTGGCGCATGACATTGGGCAGGGAGATGTCGTCGGCGTTCTCGTCGTAGGAGACCAGGTTCAGCACGCTCCGGGCCAGGGAGTTCATGATGTCCCCGCTGGGGGCCTTCAGAATCACGTCCCGCACGAAGTTGTTGGGCAGCGACCGGTAATAGGCCAGCTGAGCCTGGAACTCCTGGAGCTCTTTGGCGTTGGGCAGGCGGCCCAGCATCAGGAGATAGGCGGTCTCCTCAAAGCCAAAGCGCTTCTCCTTCAGGACCCCGTTCACCAGGTCCTGCACGTTGATGCCCCGGTAGTACAGCTCGCCGTCGCAGGGGACCTCCTTGCCGTCCACCACCTTCTTGGCGATGATGTCGGACACCTCGGTCAGGCCCGCCACCACGCCCTTGCCGTTCAGGTCGCGCAGGCCCCGCTTGACATCATAGCGCACGTAATCCGCCGGGTCGATGCTGCTGTTGCTCCGGGTCATCTCGGCCATTGCCTCGATCTCCGGCGTGATCCGTCCGTAATTGGGGTTCGTTGCCATGGGATATTCCTCCTTTGCCGCGTGATCTTCGCAGTTTCTGATTGTGTTGTTCTAAATCAGTATAGCATGTAATTGTTACCAGATTGTGAATCCGCGGCCGAAATTTCAGGAGTGTTCACGCGCCCAGGAAAGCCCGCAGCTCCTCCAGGCGCGCGTCGGCCTGGTCGTAGCCCGCCCGCCAGAGGGCCTGGATCTTCTGCTGGTCCCGCTCCACGCGGGAAAAGCCCTGGGTGTTCTCGGGGGCGAAGAGGAACACTTTCCCCTCCTCCTCCAGGCGGAAGAGCTCCTCCCGGGCGGCGTTGTAGACCTTCCAGCGCTCCCGCATGGTCTCGCAGAAGGCGGGATACTGCCGGTAGCGCAGGTCGATGGCCTTCTGGAGCTTCTCAGGCTGACGGCGGTAGCTCCGCTCCCGGGTCAGGACCACCACCACCTTGTCGCAGCCCTGCGCAAAGGCCCGGCGGTACGGGATGGCGTCGGCCGCCCCGCCGTCCAGGTACTTCTTCCCCCCGATGTCGTACACCGGGAAGAGCAGCGGCATGGCGCAGGTGGCCTGGAGAAGCTTGAAGTGGTCGTCGTCGGTGCGGGGCACCTCCAGATACTCGGCCTTGCCGGTCTCCACGTTGGTGACCACCGCCTCGGCCCGGCCGGGCCAGGCGGCAAAGGTCTTGTAGTCGAAGGGCACCAGCTTGTCAGGGATGTCCTGGTAGGTGAATTTCAGGCCGAAATAGCAGCGGTTGCCCGGCTTGAAGAGGTTCCGGGCGCCCATGTACCGCTTGTCGTTGGCGTAGCGCTTCAGAATCTCCAGATTGCGGCCGAACTGCTTGGAGATGTAGCTCACGCCGTAGGCGATGCCCGCCGACACGCCGACCAGATAGTCGAAATCCACGCCGGCCTTCAACAGGCCGTCGGTGACGCCGCTGGAGAAGATGGTGCGCAGGGCGCCGCCCTCCAGCACGATTCCGGTTTTCATACCAATACGCCTTCTTTCCAGATGGGCGCCGGCCCTCACTGCCTCCCCTTCCGCAGCAGGAAGGTCAGCGCGAACCAGAGCGCCAGATAAAGGGTGATACAGGCTCCGGTGGAGGAGCCCACATAATAGGAGGTCATCAGCCCGGCCACGCCGCACACCAGCGCCCCCAGAATGGAGAAGGCGTGGTACTGCCGCATGTTCTTGGCCAGGTTCCGCCCCGCCGCGCCGGGGAGCACCAGCAGGGAGTTGATGACCAGCAGGCCCACCCAGGTCATGGACACCGTGACCACCACGGCGATGGCGGAGCAGAAAATGGCCTCCTGCCAAAAGACCCGGATGCCCCGGCTGTCGGCCAGAGCCGGATGGACCGAGGAGAGCATCAGATGGTTGAAGGAGCACACCCAAAGCCCCACTACCACCACCAGGATGGCGAAGAGAAGGGCCACCTTCCCCGGCTCCACGCTGAGGATGTCGCCGATGAGGAGGGCGTTGAATTTGGTGAAGCTGCCGCCTCCCAGGGTGGCGATGAAGATGCCAAGCGCCACCGCCGTGGAGGAAAAGACGCCGATGACGGTGTCGCTGGCCATGTTGGTGTGGCGGCGCACATAGGTGAAGAGGACGGCGAACACCACCGCGAAGGCCACGGCGCACCACATGGGGTCCATCAGCCCCAGGAGGGTGCCGATGGCGATGCCGGTAAAGGCCGAGTGGCCCAGGGCGTCGGAGAAGAAGGACATGCGGCTCTCCACCACCATGGTGGAGAGGAGCCCGAAGAGGGGCGAGATCACCAGGATGGCCAGAAAGGCCCAGCGCATGAAGTCGTAGGCCGCCCACTCGAAGGGCAGGCCGGAGAGAAGCTCGTTCCAGAACTGCATGTTACCGCTCCCCCCTTCCGGTGATGTTGAGGTGAAAGACCTCCTGGAATTCCGGGCTGGAGAGGACCTGGGCGGGGGTGCCCACCTTCAGCACGCTGGAGCGGAGCAAAATCACCTTGTCGGCGTACTGGTCCAGGGTGGCGAAATCGTGGGTGGACAGGAGGATGGACAGGTCGAAGCGGGTGCGGATCTCGTCCAGCATGTCCAGCAGCTGCTTCTCGCCGTCGATGTCCACGCCGGACAGGGGTTCATCCAGAATGAGGATGTGGGGCAGGGGCTCCAGCGCCAGGGCCAACAGCACCCGCTGCAATTCTCCGCCGGAGAGCGCCCCCAGGCGCTTGTCGATGAGCTGCTCCCCGTGGACCCGCTCCAGGCACGCCTCCACCCGGCGGCGCAGCTTGGCCGGGATGGGCAGGAACACCGGCCAGTGGTCCACCGCCGCGGCGAAAAAGTCCAGCACGCTCACCGGGTCCCCCCGGTCAAAGCTGGGGGACTGGGGCACGTAGCCGATGAGGGGCCGGGTCTTGTCGCCCCCCGCCCGCTGGAACTCGATGGTGCCGCTGTGGGGCACCTGGCCCAGAATGGTGCGGAACAGAGAGCTCTTGCCCGCGCCGTTGGGGCCGATGAGGGCCACGATCTCCCCGCAGTGCAGGTGGAAGGACACGTCGTGGAGGACCTCCTCCCCGCCGAAGTTCACCCCCAGATCGGTGACCTTCAGGCAGCAGCTGCCCGCGCAGCCGCCGCCGCAGTCGGTATGTCTGCGTACCGTCATCCCAACGCCTCCATCAGCGTCTCCAGGTTGGCCTCCATGGCCTCCAGGTAGGGGGTGAGGCCGGTGCCGTCGCCGCTCATAATCATGTTAAGCTGATACACTTTACAGCCAGTTTCCCGGGCAATGGCCTGGGCGGTGGAGTCCGAGCCGTTGACCTCGGTGAAGATGGCGGGGATGTCGTGCTCCCCGACGAGGGTCACCATCTCCTGAATCTCGGCGGCGGAGGCCTCGGACCCCTCCTCCTCCTCGATGGCCTTCAGAAGGTCCAGCCCAAACGCCTGGGCAAAGTACTGGAAGCCGTCGTGGAAGGTGATGAGCTCCTTGTGGCTCAGGGAGGACAGCATGGCCGTCCCCTCCTCCGCCAGGGAGGTCAGGGACTCCTTGGCCATGGAGGCGTTGCCCACATAGGCGTCGGCGTTGGCGGCGTCCAGCTCGCCCAGACGGGCGGCCAGGGTGTCCACCATGGCGGCGGCGTTGTTGGGGTCCATCCAGATGTGGGGGTCGTACTCGCCGTCGTGGCTGTGGCCGTCCCGGTCCACCGCCGCGCGGAGCTCGATGCCCTCGGAGCAGTCGATGCGCGGCGTCTCCGAGGAGGCCAGAGCGTCGTCCATAAAGTCCTCCAGCCCCGCGCCGTTCATGGCGATGACGTCGGCCCCGTCGATGGCCTTCATGTCGTTGACGGTCAGGGTGTAGTCGTGGAGGCAGGAGGTCTGCTGGTTCACCAGCAGGCTCACCTCCACCCCCTCCACCCCGGCGGTCACGGCGGTGGTGAAGAGGTACACCGGGTAGGTGGTGGCCAGGACGTGGAGCGTCCCGTCGTCCGTCTGCGCGGGCGCGCTCTCCGTGGCCGTGGGCTGGGAGGCCGGGGCGGTGCAGGCGGACAGGAGCAGAAGGCCGGCCACAAGGGCGGTCAAAAATCGTTTTTTCACAGATACACCTCGAGTGATTCAGATTGACGCATCCCCTTCGGACGCGTCCATAATATTGTATTATACACGACAAATCCCACTTTGTACAAGTCCCCCTTTGCCAGAGCCCCCGGTCCCGTGCTACAATGGAGGCAAATCGACAGGAAGGTGATCCGCTTTGAAGGACTATATCCACACCGTCCAATACTACGAGACGGACCAGATGGGCTTCGTCCACCACTCCAACTACATCCGCTGGTTTGAGGAGGCCCGGATGGACCTTCTGGACCAGCTGGGTCTCCCCTACGCCGCCATGGAGCAGAAGGGCTTCCTCAGCCCCGTGCTGGAGGTGCGCTGCCGGTACAAGCAGGCCGCCCGCTTCGGGGAGGCCGTGGCCATCCAGGCCCGGCTCACCGAGTTCGGAAACGTCCGCTACCGCCTGGCCTACACCGTGCGGGACCGGGACACCGGGGTCCTCCGGGCCGAGGGCGAGAGCGAGCACTGCTTCATCAACCGGGAGGGCCGCCCCATCGCCCTCAAGCGCCATGACCCGGAGCTGGCCCAGAGCCTGCTGGACGCGGTGGAGCCGTAAACGGAAACGCCCGCGGGAAATCTCCCGCGGGCGTCTTATTGTTACCGCCGCACCCGGTCCTCGGTCTCGCCGAAGAGCCGGTCGTATTGCAGGCGCTGATAGTCCTGAATGAGGGCGGTATAGTCGTTGGTCTCCAGGTGGCTGTACGCCTTCCCCTCCGCGTCGGTGTAGCCCACGAAGGTCACCGCCGGCAGGGTGGTCTGGGTCTCCCACAGGAAGGCCCCGTAGTCGTCGCTCTCCACCCCGGCGTAGGCCAGCAGATACTGCCCCAGGAAGTTGAGGCTGGTGTTCTCCGGGCCCTCCGTCACGTCCAGAGGGTAGTTGGCCCAGATGACGAAGGGCACCCGGTACTTGTTCATGTACTGCTCCATAGTCATCTCGTCTTGGGTCACGCCGTAGGCCAGGTCCAGGAACTCCTGCTCCACCGAGGGCTGGTGGTCGCCGAACATAAGTATGATGGTGGGCTCGTCGTACTGGGAGAAGTAGTCCACCAGGGCCTGGAAATCCTGGTCGCTCTTGTTGGCCAGAGTGAGGTACTGCTCCGCCATGGGGTAGGCGCCCGGCCGGTCGGTGAGCTGCACCTGGGCCGGGTAGTCGGCCACGGTGTAGGCCCCGTGGTTCTGGATGGTCACGTTGAAGAGGAAGAGAGGCTCCCCCGCCTCCTTGTGCTCGAACTCCCAGATGATCTGGGCGAAGTCGGAGGCGTCGCTCACATAGCCGTGCTCCATGGTCTGGGGGACGTCCATGTCCTCCCCGCACTTGAAGCCGTCGAAGCCCAGGAGCGGATAGGCCTGATTGCGCTGCCAGGAGGTGCGCTCTCCCGGGTGAAAGGCCAGGGTGTCGTACCCCTCCGCCTTCAGGAGGGAGGCCAGCGAGGGACTCTCGTCCAGGATGTACTGCTGATAGGGGATGCTGCCCGAGGGCAGGAAGGCCATGGAGTTGCCGGTGAGGAACTCGAACTCGCTGGCGCTGGTGCCCGCGCCGAACACCGAGGTATAGGCGTGGCCCCACACGGCGTTATCCAGGGTGCGGATGTAGTCGGTAACGCTCTCGCTGAGGGAGAGGTTGCCGAACTCCTCAAAGTCCGCCCAGGACTCGTTCATGATGGCGATGATGTTGGGCTGCTTTACCCCGCCGCTCAGGTCGGGGATCTCCTGCTCCACCTTGGCCAGGATCTGTCCCAGCCGCTCGGGGCTCACGTCGTCGGGCTCCTCCACGTCCATGAAGGCGGTGTTGCACAGGAAAGTGGCCACCGCGCCGCTGGTGCGGTAGGCGCCGGTCTGGTCCCACACGTCGGTCTTGACGCCCAGCTTCTCCAGCCGGGTGGGCTGGAGGACGGGGATCAGGCACAGCGCCCCCACCCCCAGGCACAAGATCCGCACCTTCCCCCGCAGTTTGGGCACGCCGCCCAGGCGGATGAGGGCCACGGTGGCGCCGATCACCGCCGCCAGGGAGAGGACCATGGGGACGGTGGGGGTGAAGTTGTAGCTCCCGCCCACCGCCGCGGCGGTGCCCAGGGCGGTGAAGTCCCAGGGCAGCACCGGGGTGCCCCGGAACACCGAGACGAAATAGTTGGCCGTCCCCCACAGCCCACACAGGAGATGGATCGCCGTGCCGCACAGGACCCGCCGCCCGGTGAGGGCGCACAGGGGAAAGTACACCACGCCGATGCACAGGGCATTGGCCAGCACCACGCCGGGGGCCAGCTGCCAGGGATACGCCCCCAGGATGAACTGCATGAGATAAAAGGCCGTCACCGGCGGGGCGAGAAACAGCAGGACCCCCACCACACGGCGCATCTGAGATTTCATAAAACTCGCTCCAAACCTTTACAAAAGTTTTACATAGGTTTTCTATATTACACGATTTCCGGGAAAATGTCAAAGCCCTTCGGGCCGGAGTTACGAATATACTGTGATTTGACAAGCGGGGCCAAATCGGTTACAATACCCTTTGCAAGCAAGCTGGACAGCCGCGCGGCGGGGGCGAAAGGCCCCGCTGTGAGGAAAGTCCGGGCTCCACAGGGCAAGGATAACGGGTAACACCCGCCGGGGGCGACCCTAGGAAAAGTGCAACAGAGATATACCGCCTCACATCTGTGGGGTAAGGGTGGAAAGGCGAGGTAAGAGCTCACCCGACGGCGTGGAAGCGTCCGTCGCTGTAAACTCTATCCGGAGCAACGCCGTGGAGGGACATGTGGTCGGCCCGACCGTCCCGCGGAGGCGGCTGGAGCGTGCCGGCAACGGTACGTCGAGATAGATGGCTGTCTTAAAGGACAGAACCCGGCTTACAGGCTTACTTGCACCAGACGGCCCCTCGGGGCCAGCACGAACCAGAACCGGCAGGAGAAATGTCCTGCCGGTTCCGGTTTTTTTGCGCCCGGCGCGGGTCCTTGCAAATCCACCCGGGTCTGGTATAATAGTCTTATAAGGTTCCCATCCGCCCACAGACGCGTCAGGAGGCGATGTTATGGAATATGAGGGTCAGATCTGCCGCGGCCCCATGGAGCGGGCTTCCTTCATGCTCCCCATCTCGGTGGGATGTTCCTACAACCAGTGCCGGTTCTGCATGCTCTTCAAACACCTGACCTACCGGGAGCTCCCGATGGAACAGATCGAGGCGGAGCTCCAGCGGGTCCGCTCGGTGGGCGGCAACCCCAAGCAGGTGTTTTTAGGGGACGGAAACGCCTTCTCCGCCCGGACGGACCGGCTGCTGGCCATCCTGGACCGGGTCCACCAGGCCTTCCCCGCCTGTGAGAGCGTCCATATGGACGCCACCATCCACGACATTCTCCGCAAACCGGCCCAGGAGCTGGAGGCCCTGTCCGCCGCCGGCGTGCGGACGTTGTATCTGGGCATCGAGTGCGCCCTGGACGACGTGCTGGCGCAGATGAACAAGGGCCAGACCGTGGCCCAGGCCGAGGAGGCCATTGAAAAGCTCCATCAGGCGGGCATGCGCTACGGCGCCCACATGATGACCGGCATCTGCGGCAAGGGCCGGGGGCTGGAAAACGCCCAGGCGTTGGCGGAATTCTACAACCGCACGCGGCCGGACCGCATCGTCAACTTCTCCCTCTTCCTCCACCGCCGGGCCCCGCTGTACCAGGACATCCTCGCCGGGCGGTTCGTCCCCGCCGACGAGCTGGAAAACCTGCGGGAGGAGCGGCGGCTCCTGGAGCTGCTGGAGACCGACGGGCTCTCCTACGACGGTTTTCACGACTTCCTCCCCTTCCGGGTCCGGGGCCTCCTCCCCCGCGACAAAGAGAAAATGCTCCAAAAGCTGGACGAGGCCATCGAGACCTATGCGGAACAGGAGCCCGCGGTGGCCTTTGTGGAATAGCGCGGCGACCAACCCGCGGCACAGCAGAACCTTCTGCCGTGCCGCGGATTTTTTCTCCCTTGACATGTGAGGGCCATCATGCTATCCTAGCCTTGTCAGGTTGGCCCTCACATGTGACAGGAGGAATCTACTATGCCTATCGTGAAAATCTCCCTCAATGACACCTACTATCAGAAGCTGGAACACATGGCTGCGGAGGCGGGCATCAGCATCCAGGACGTCATCCGAAATAAGGTCTTTGACGAGGAGCCCCCCCAGTTCACCCCCAGGGACGCGGTGGCGCGCATTTTTGAGCAGTATGCGCCAGGCGACCGCTTCACCCTGCCGGAGGTCTACGGCGACGACTGGGTCGGCATGAAGCGGGGGGTATCCGGCGTGTTCGGCCGGCAGTTCTTCCGCTATGTGGAGCAGGAGCACCCCGCCCACATTCGCTTTGTGGGCATGACCGACCGCAACCGCCACGCCCAGTACGAGCTCATCGCCAAGCCGTGAGCGCAAAAAAGCGCCCACCCCGAAACGGGGTGGGCGCTTTTGGTTTTCCTGTTAGTCCTGCTCCCAGTTGTGGTAGACGTTCTGCACGTCGTCGTTGTCCTCCAGCAGGTCGATGAGCTTCTCCATGTTCTTGATGTCGGCCTCATCGGTCAGGGTGACATAGTTCTGGGGCACCATCTGCACACCGGCCTCCAGGAAGGTGTAGCCCTTCTCCTCCAGCTTGGGCAGCACGTCGCCGAAGGCGTCGGGATCGGTGTAGATCTCAAAGACCTCGTCGCTGGCCTGCATGTCGTCGGCGCCGGCGTCCAGAGCGTCCATCATCACGGTGTCCTCGTCCAGGTCCTCCCGCTCGATGACGATGACGCCCTTGCGGTCGAAGGACCAGGACACGCAGCCGGTGGCGCCCAGGCCCTTGCCGTACTTGTCCAGCAGGTGGCGGACCTCAGGAGCGGTGCGCTGACGGTTGTCGGTCAGGGCCTCCACGATGACGGCCACGCCGTTGGGACCGTAGCCCTCGTACACCACGCTCTCGAAGTTGTCGGTGTTTCCGGCGCCCAGAGCCTTGTCGATGGTGCGCTTGATGTTGTCGTTGGGCATGTTGGCCGCCTTCGCCTTGGCGATGACGGTGGCCAGGCGGGAGTTGTTGGCGGGGTCGCCGCTGCCGCCGGTCTTGACCGCCACGATCATCTCACGGGCGATCTTGGTAAACATCTGAGAGCGCTTGGCGTCGGCCGCGCCCTTGGTCTTTTGGATATTGTGCCACTTGGAATGTCCAGACATACAATCGTTCCCTTCTTAAATCCTACGGCCCCACCGCGTGGCGGTAAGCGCCGAAAATCATCGCAACTAGTCTATCACAGCCCGCCGCACTTTGCAACCCCTGCCCTTACAGGCAGGCGTACACCTCTTTATGGACGGCGCTGCGCACGATCTCCAGGCCGGGGAAGCCGCTCTTCAGCCACTTCTCCAGCACCGGGCAGATCACCTGCTCGGTGGGGAAATGGCCCGCATCGATGAGGTTGATGCCCAGGGCCTTGGCGTCCAGGAAGCCGTTGTACTTCACGTCGGCGGTGACGAAGGTGTCGCAGCCCAGCTTCACCGCGTCCAGAAGCATGTCGCCGCAGGCGCCGCCCCCCACCGCCACCCGGCGCACCGGACGGCGGGCGTCCACGTACCGCACAGCGGCGGCGTTCAGGGCCTCCTTCACCTCCTTGGCGAAGGCGGGCAGGTACACGGGCACGCCCTCCCGCACGCCCACGCGGCCGATGCCGTAGGGCCGGGCCAGGGCGTCCACGCCGTCGGGGTGGAGCTGCTCCAGGCGGGTGAGGCCCAGCGCGGCGGCCAGGGCGTCATTGACGCCGCCCTGCACCGCGTCCAGGTTGGTGTGGGCGCAGATGGCGGACAGGCCGCCCTCCACCAGGGCCAGCAGCACCCGGCCGGTGGGGTCGCCGTCGGTGATGGACCTGGCCGGGTGGAAGATCACCGGATGGTGGGAGACGATGAGCTGAGCGCCCAGCTCCACGGCCTCCGCCACCACCTCCTCGGTGATGTCCAGGGCGACCAGCACCTTCTTCACGTCCCGCTCGCCGCGGCCCACCAGGAAGCCGGCGTTATCAAAGTCCATCTGGAGGGAGAAGGGGGCCAGTCCGTCCAGATAGCGGTAGATCTCCATTACATTTGGCATACTTCCAACTCCTTTTGCATGGTGATGAGGCCCTCCCGCACGGCGGAGAGCTCCTCCCGCCAGGGCACGTCCTCGGGGCGGCTGGAGTGGGAGATGCCCTCCAGGGCGCGCTCCACCCGGCGTCTTAACCCCTCCAGCAGAGCGGGGCGCAGCGGGTCGTCCCGGCCGTGTTCCTGCCGGCCCGCCCAGCACTCGGCGGGGGTGAGGGGTGCCTCCTCCCCCGGCACCACGTCCAGGACGGTGTAGATGGTCCGCCCCTCCTGCCGCAGCAGTTCCCGCTCCACCTTGTAGCCGTGCTTCTGGAGCCAGGCGCGCAGCTCAGGCAGGGCGCTCATGGGCTGCAGCAGCAGCCGGTAGTCCCCCAGGCGGGTCCAGGGGGCGGCGGCCAGGATGGCGGTGATGGTCTCCCCGCCCATCCCGGCGATGGCGATGACCTCCACCTCCTCCGGCGAGATGCCGTCCAGCCCGCTGCACAAGCGGAAGGAGATGCGCTCGGTGAGGCCGCAGCGGTCCGCGGTCTGGCGGGCCCGGTCCAGGGGCCCCCGGCGCAGGTCGGAGGCGATGGCGCGGTCGATCACGCCCCGCTGCAGCAGGTACGCGGGGAGATAGGCGTGGTCCGTGCCCACATCCGCAAAGCGGACGCCGGGCGGGACGCAGCCGGCCACCGCCAGCAGGCGGGGCGAGAGCTCAATGGTATGCAAGGGCGGTTCACCTCGTTTCCGGGAGATCCACAACCCAAAAAAGAGCGGCACGAGGCCGCTCTTTCCGGGTCGCGGTTGTTTACTTCTGGTTGGCGGCGATGGTGTTGTTCAGCTCGGTGAGCAGAGCGCCCACGTCCACGCCGTGGACGATGCAGGCCTCTTCCACGGTCTCGCCGCGGGAGGCGGGGCAGCCCAGGCAGTGCATGCCGATGGACATAAAGACAGGCGCGGTCTCGGGCGCGATGTCCAGGATATCGCCGATGATAGTATCCTTCGTGATCTGAACCATGATGGTCGACCTCCATTACAAAAGTGAATTACAGGAGTAGTATATCCTATCCGCCGCCGTTTTTCAACTGCAAATCGCGCAGGGGCCGCAATTTCCCGAAACGGCGCGAAAAAAGGGACGCCCCCCAAAAGGGGGCGTCCCAGTTCAGGCTGCTGTTCGCTTAGCGCTGCTCGCCGCGCATGCGGGCGAAGCAATCGCTGCAGTACACGGGGCGATCGGACTTGGGCTCGAAGGGCACCCGAGCCTCGCCGCCGCAGGCGGCGCAGGTGGCGGTGAAGTACTCGCGGGGGCCGCGGGCGGCGTTCTTGCGAGCGTCACGGCAGGCCTTGCAGCGCTGGGGCTCGTTCTGGAAGCCGCGCTCAGCGTAGAACTCCTGCTCACCAGCGGTGAACACGAACTCCTGGCCACACTCTTTGCATACCAAAGTCTTGTCTTCGTACATGATGATACCCTCTCTTTGACTCATTTGCCCAGGTCCGGAAGATCCGAGATGTGCTGGGACGGTTGATATATTGCGCTCAGCTCTCGCTGACATCGCCGGTTGAAAAGTGCCGCGCCAGCTTGCGTCGGATGCGCTGGACGGCGTTGTCCACCGATTTGGGGGACCGTTTTACCTCAGCTGCGATCTCGGAATAGGACAACCCGCTCAAATAAAGTCTTAACACACGCGCTTCCAATCCGGATAACCCGTCCTGGAGGACGTTCATCCGCTCCTGGACCTCCTCCCGGCCGATCAGCGTATCCTCCGGGTTCTCCAGGCGCCGGTGGTCGGTCCCACAGGTGTCATGGATGGTGAAGCCGTCAAAAAGGGGTGTTTCAATGGAGACGTAGTTATTCAATGGGGTGTGTTTATCTCTTGCCGCTGCTTTGATCGCGGAGATCAGTCGGTTCTGGATGCAGACCTGGGCATAATGCCGGAAGGACGCCTCCCGCCCGGGATCATACTCCCGGATGGCGTGGAGCAATCCCACCATCCCCTCCTGGATCAGGTCCTCGCTGTCGCCGCCGGCCAGGAAATAGGGCCGGGCGCACATGCGCACCATGCGGGTATACCGCCGCACCAGGGCCTCCTCCGCGTCCCGGTCGCCCTGGGCCACGCGGTTACACAGGTCCTCGTCGGAGTGCCGATCCCATTGGGGCTGGAATTCTTCCATTCCGAATCTCCTTATGCCATATTATACGCAAGTGTTCCTGCTTTTGTCAAGTAATTATGCAAATTATTTTAGAGCATGTCTTATACTCACAGGTTTTTTATGACATTTGCCAGTTCCTCGGCGCAGGCGGAGGCCTCTTCCGTTGTTGCGGCCTCCACCATCACCCGCAGGAGAGCTTCTGTCCCCGAGGGGCGGACCAGCACCCGGCCGCACCCGGCCAGGGCGGCCTCCTTGGCGGCCACGGCGTCCTTCAGAGCCTGGGAGGCCATGATGGACTCCTTCTTCTCCTTGCTCTCCACCGGCAGATTCACCAGCACCTGGGGGTAGCGCTTGCAGTCCGCCACTAGCTCCGAGGCCTTGCACCCGGCGCGGTGGAGCACCTGGAGGAACTGCAGGGAGGTCAGCTCGCCGTCGCCGGTGGTGGCGTAGGCGCGGAAGATGGTGTGGCCCGACTGCTCGCCGCCGATGACGAAATCGCCCTCCAGCATCTTCTCCAGCACGTTCCGGTCGCCCACGGGGGTGCAGAGGAGCTGCATGCCGTTGTCCGCGGCGAAGCGGTGGAGGCCCAGATTGCTCATGACGGTGCCCACCATGGTGTTGCCGTTGAGCTTGCCCTCCTGCTGGAGGACCCGGGCGCAGGCGGCCATGATCTGGTCGCCGTCGATGTCCTGGCCCTTCTCGTCCACCGCCAGGAAGCGGTCGGCGTCGCCGTCATAGGCCAGACCCAGCTGGTACTCCCCTTCCACCACCCGGGCCTTCAGGTCGTCCAGGTGGGTGGAGCCGCAGCCGTTGTTGATGTTGACGCCGTTGGGCTGGGCGTGGATGATGTCGGCGTGGAGCTTGGGGAAGCGGCGGAACAGCCCCGGCGCGGTGGCGGAGGCGGCGCCGTTGGCGCAGTCCACCAGCACCCGCATCCCGGCCAGGTCGTCCTGGATGGTGGAGGCCAGGTGGTCCAGGTACTTCTCGCTTAAATCCTCGCCGGGGATCACCCGGCCCAGGTCGCCGCCGGTCTGGAGGGTGGGGAAATTGCCGGAGAGGACGATCTCCTCAATGGCGTTCTCCAGCTCGTCCCGGAGCTTGTAGCCCTGGCTGTTAAAGACCTTGATGCCGTTATGCTCAAAGGGGTTGTGGGAGGCGGAGATGACGATGCCCGCGTCGGCGCCGCTGTCCACGGTGAGCCAGGCCACCGCCGGAGTGGGCACCACGCCCAGGCGCAGCACGTCGGCGCCCGCCGAGCACAGGCCCGCGATCAGCGCGCACTCCAGCAGGTCGGAAGACACCCGGGTGTCCTTGCCGATGGCCACCAGGGGGCGGCTCTTCTCCTTCTCCCGGGCCATGACCACCGCGGCGGCCAGGCCCACCTGGTAGGCCAGGGTGGCGTCCAGACCGGCGTTGACCACGCCGCGGATGCCGTCGGTTCCAAACAGTTTACCCATAATATTCTTACCTCTTTCTGCCGAAATCATCAAAGGTTCGTTCAGGCTAAAAGCTCAGCTGGTCCAGGCCCGCCGCGCTCCGGGGCACCGGGAGGCCCAGGTGCTCGTAGGCCCGGGGGGTGACGCACCGGCCCCGGGGGGTGCGGGTGAGGAAGCCCATCTGCATCAGGTAGGGCTCGTACACGTCCTCCAGGGTGATGGCCTCCTCGTTGATGGTGGCGGCCAGGGTCTCCAGGCCCACCGGGCCGCCGCCGTAGTGCTCGATGATGGAGTGGAGCATCCGCCGGTCGATGGCGTCCAGCCCCAGGTGGTCCACCTCCAGGGCGGTGAGGGCGGCGTCGGCCACCTTCCGGGTGATGACGCCCCCCGCCTTCACCTGGGCGAAGTCCCGCACCCGCCGGAGCATCCGGTTGGCGATGCGGGGGGTGCCCCGGCTGCGGCGGGCGATCTCCATGGCGCCGTCGTCCTCGATGGGCACATCCAGGATGCCCGCCGAGCGCTTCACAATCAAAGCCAGCTCCTCCGGGGTGTAGAGCTCCAGGCGCAGGGTGACGCCGAAGCGGTCCCGCAGAGGCGCCGAGAGCTGGCCCGCCCGGGTGGTGGCCCCGATGAGGGTGAATTTCGGCAGGTCCAGCCGGATGGAGTTGGCCGCGGGGCCCTTGCCGATGATGATGTCGATGGCGAAATCCTCCATGGCGGGATATAAAATCTCCTCCACCGAGCGGTTGAGCCGGTGGATCTCATCCACGAAGAGGATGTCGTTCTCCGCCAGGTTGGTGAGCAGGGCCGCCAGGTCCCCCGGCTTCTCGATGGCCGGGCCGGAGGTGATGCGGATGTTGACCCCCATCTCGTTGGCGATGATGTTGCTGAGGGTGGTCTTGCCCAGGCCCGGAGGGCCGTGGAGCAGGACGTGGTCCAGGGGCTCGTTGCGCATCTTGGCCGCCTGGATGAATACCTCCAGGTTCTCCTTGGCCTTCTTCTGTCCGATGTACTCCTGTAACGTCTTGGGGCGCAGGGAGCCCTCGCTCTCGTCCTCCCGGGTGAAGGAGGTGGTCACCAGGGGCTCCTGGGTCTCAAAGCCGTCCTCGGAAAATGATATGCTCAAGGTCTCACTTCCTTTAACATCTTAGCCCTTCACCATCTTCTTGAGGGCCTGCCGGATGATCTCCTCCAGGGCCAGGGACTCCAGGTCGATCCCCTTCAGGGCCACCCCGATCTCCGCCGTGGAGTAGCCCAGCACCGCCAGGGCGGCGGCGGCCTCGCTGGCCTTGTCCTCCGGGATGACGGTGACCCCGGTGCCGCCGTAGCTCTCCCCGCCCGGGCTGATCTGGCCCTTGGCCAGTTTGTCCTTCAGCTCCAGGATGATGCGCTGGGCGATCTTCTTGCCGATGCCCGGGGCCACGGTGAGGGCCTTCTCATCGCCGGTGATGATGCTCATGGCCAGGGACTCCGGCGTGGCGGCGGACAGGATGGACAGCGCCGCCTTGGGCCCCACCCCCGACACCCCGATGAGGAGCCGGAAGCAGTTGAGCTCGTTCTCGGTGGCAAAGCCGTAGAGCTCGAAGAGCTCCTCCCGCACATAGAGGTGGGTATAGAGCTTCCCCTTCTCCCCCGTTTTCAGCTGGGAGAGGGTCTGATTGGTGGTGCGGCAGGCGTAGCCCACGCCCCCGCAGTCGATGACCGCCAGGTTGGGCTCCATATGGGCCACGGTGCCGCTGACATAGTAAAACATAGCTTGACTCCTTCTTTACCGCTCCCGGCGCACGGCGTACCGTCCGCTGCCCGGCCGGGCCGAGTCCAGGATGCTCAGCCGCGAGGTGGACGAGCGGGCGTGGCACAGGGCGATGGCCACCGCGTCGGCGGCGTCGTCTGGCTTGGGGACGGCCTTCAGGTTCAGAAGCCGCCGGGTCATCTCCATGACCTGCCGCTTCTCCGCCTTGCCGTAGCCCGCCACCGCCTGCTTGACCTGGCTGGGCGAGTACTCAAAAATCGGAACCCCCGCCCGCTCGGCGCACAGGAGGATCACCCCCCGGGCCTGGGCCACGCCGATGCCGGTGGTGACGTTGTTGTTGAAAAAGAGCTCCTCCACCGCCATGGCGTCGGGGCGAAACTGCTCCAGAAGGGAGTCCAGATCGTCGGCGATCTGCCGCAGGCGGGCGGGCAGCGGCTCCCCCGCGGGGGTGGTCACCGCGCCGCAGGCCAGCAGCCGCGCCCGGGGCCCCTGGGCCTCCAGCACGCCGAAGCCCACGATGGCAAAGCCCGGATCGATGCCCAGAATGGTCACGGACGCTCCTCCTTCGGTGCGCATGAATTGCGAAATGGGTATACTCCGATTTATTTTAGCACACCATGCAAAAAATGAAAAGGGCTTTTTGGCCCCGGCAAAACGAACGGGCCCGGAGGCAAATGTCTCCGGGCCCGGGTGCGGATGTGCAATTATCGCTTCCCAAAGAGCTTCCCCCGCAGGGTGTGCAGCAGCCCCTTGGGCTGATGTTCCTCCGCCGGAGCGGCCGCCTCGGCCTGCTGGGCGGCATCCATGAGGGCCTGCTGGCTGTCCACCGGGGTCTCCCCCTGGGGGCAGTGGCGATAAGTGCCGTCGCTCTGGAGGATGCGCGCCTTGGTGTTGTCGGCCAGGCAGAAGTCCAGGATCTGATGGAGCTTCTCCCGGGCGGCCCGGTCGTGGATGGGACAGGCCACCTCCACCCGGCGCTGGGTGTTGCGGGTCATGAAGTCCGCCGAGGAGATGTACATCTTCTCCTCGCTGCCGGTGCCGAAGCAGTAGATGCGGGAGTGCTCCAGATACCGGCCCACGATGCTGCGGATGCGGACGTTCTCGGTCTTGCCGGGGACGCCGGGCAGGATGCAGCAGATGCCCCGGACGATCATGTCGATCTTCACTCCGGCGCAGGAGGCCTGCTTCAGCTTCTCGATGATGTCCACGTCGGTGATGGAGTTGATCTTGATGAGGATGCGGCCTTTGTCCCGCTTGGCGATCTCCTCGTCCATGCGCTGGATGATGGTACGCTTGAGGGAGTTGGGGGCCACCAGCAGCTCCCGGTACGCCCCGTCCAGGTTGCCGATGGACATGTTCTTGAAGAACTCCACCGCGTCCTGGCCGATGCGCTGATCCGCCGTGAGAAGGGACACGTCGGTGTACTGCTCGGCGGTCTTTTCGTTGTAGTTGCCGGTGCCCACCTGAGTGATATAGCGGATCTCGCCGTGCTCCTGGCGGGTGATGAGGCAGATCTTGGAGTGGACTTTATAGTCCTCAAAGCCGTAAATGACGGTGCAGCCCGCCTCCTCCAGCCGCTCGGACCAGTCGATGTTGTTCTGTTCGTCGAAGCGGGCCCGCAGCTCGATGAGGACGGTGACGTCCTTGCCGTGCTCGGCGGCGGCGCAGAGGTAGTCCACCAGCTTGGCCTTCCGGGCCAGGCGGTAAATGGTGATTTTAATGGAGATGACCGCCGGGTCGTTGGCCGCCTCCTTGATGAGGCGGAGGAAGGGCTCCATCTTCTCAAAGGGATAGGACAGCATCCGGTCCTTGCGCATGACCTGGCGGATCATGCTCTCCTGGGGGTGGATGCCGGCGGTGAGGCAGGGGGTGAAGGGCGGATAGGTCAGCGCCCGGCGCTTGATCTCCGGCAGGCGGCTGGCCAGGGAGAAGGCGTACTCCAGCTTCAGCGGGGCGGCGGTGACGTACATCTGTTCCTCGCTGATGGGCAGACGCTGCTGGAGGTAGGCCGAGAAGGCCGGGCTGATGGGCCGGGACAGCTCCAGGCGCACCGGGGCCAGGCGCATGCGCTGCTTGAGGACCTTCTTCATCTTCTTGCGGAAGTCGTCGTTGTCGAAATCGAAGGCCTCGTCCTCCGGGTTGATGTCGGCGTTGCGGGTGACGCAGAACACCACCTTCTCCAGCACCGTGTAGCCGGGGAACACCTGCTCCAGGAAGGCAAAAATGAGCTCCTCAGTGTGGATGTAGCGCAGCTCGCTCCCCGGCAGGAACAGCACCGGCGGCAGCGCGTCGGGCAGGGGCACCACCGCGAACACTTCGCGGCTCTTGAACTTCACCCAGGCGCCCACGTGGATGGTCTTATTTTTCAGATGGGGGAAGGGGTGGTGGGTGTCCACGATCTGGGGGGACAGGATGGGCGCGATGGAAGAGCGGAAGTACTGCGCGGCGTACTTCTGCTCGGTGGGGGCCAGCTCCGGATAGGTCAGGCGGCAGATGCCGTGCAGGCGCAGCTGCTGCTCCAGCTCCAGACAGATCTCCTCCCGCTTGTGGTAGAGGGGCCGCACGGCGGCGTAGATGGCCTGGAGCTGCTCGGCGGGGGTCCAGCCGGAGCGGCTGTCCCGGGACTGGTCCTTCAGCTCCATCAGGTCAAAGAGACTTCCCACCCGGATCATGAAGAATTCATCCAGGTTGCTGGTGAAAATGGACACGAATTTCAGGCGCTCCAGCAGGGGCACCGTCTCGTCGGTGGCCTCGCTGAGCACCCGGTCATTGAAGCTCAGCCAGGACAATTCCCGGTTCTGAGTAAAGGTATCAGGCATAATGTTCCTCCTCTCGCTCCAGCATCTGGGACAAATAGCCCTCCCGGACGCCGTAGGGACTGGTCAGGATGGTGTGGCCTCCGTACACCTGGGCCACGGTGTGCAGGATCAGCACGCCGGGCACCAGGGTGTGGACCCGGTCCGGGGCGATCTTCAGGACCCGGCGCAGCAGCTTGCGGGGGTTCTCCTCCGCCTGGTGCAGCACCTTTTTCAAAAAGGCCCGCTCGTACTCCCGGGCGGCCTCTCCGCCGCCCTCCGCGTTCCGGTAGAGCGCCAGGGCGGCCCGGGCGGTGCCGCCCACGCCCACCATGGGCTGGCCGGTGTACTCCTCCGCCGGGGGCAGGGCCTCCAGCAGCGTCCGGCGCACCTCCTCCTCCATGGCCCGCAGCTCCTTCTTAGTGGGGAAGAGGTCGGAGACGAAGCGGCTGTACAGGTTCAGCGACCCCAGGGGCACCGACTTGGCCGCCAGGATGCGCTCCTCCTTAAAAAAGACCAGCTCGGTGCTGCCGCCGCCGATGTCCACCATCAGGCCGCTGCCGCCCTTCATGCTGCGTACCGCGCCCCGATAGTCCAGGGTGGCCTCCTCATAGCCGGAGAGCACCCGGATGCGCAGGCCGGTCTCCTCCTTCACCTGCTGGAGGACCTGCTCGGTGTTGACGATGTTGCGCAGGGACGCCGTGGCGAAGGGGTACACCGGGCAGTCTGGGAGCATCACCAGGATGCTCTGGAACTCCCGCAGCACCGCGATGAGCTTCTCCACGCCCTCGGGCGAGAGGCAGTTTTTCTCGTCCACATAGCTGGCCAGGCCCGCCGGGCGCTTGTTGTTCAGAATGGCGCGCAGCTCGCCCCCATCCCGCCGGTACACCGCCAGGCGGATGGTGTTGGAGCCGATGTCGATGACACAGTACAAGACCGTTCCCTCCCAGAATGGCTCTTTCCCGCCCCCTTTCGACGGGAAAGATGCCGCATACGCTTGATGATAGCAAGCCGTTCGTCAAACTACCAGCGCATTTTTGTAAAATCTCCGTAAAACTTAAGGCTTGCAGATGCCGCAGGGCTCATAGCCCGCGTCGATGAGGGACTGCCGGGTGCCGGTGTACTCCTGGCGGTTGGTCTCGCTCATGGAGGACACGCCGGAGCAGTCGGGCAGATGGAACTTCTTGGAGTTGGTGTTGAGGATGTACCGCTCCTCCTGGGTGGAGGACGAGGTGGTCTCCCCGGCGGGGTCGGAGCCGTCCAGGGCGCTCTCGCCGGTGGCGTAGTCGATGGTGACGCCGGGCTGGACGTTGTAGCAGTACACCTCAAAGCACACGCCCTCGCCCTCATCTTCCACGCTCATGGCCTCCATCACCACGCCCCGGGCCACCAGCTCGTCCCCCTCAAAGACCGGGGTCACCCGGTAGAGGACGTGGTTCTCGGTCTCCTTCACGTAGTCGGCCACCAGGTTCTCAAAGGGCAGCATGCCGTCCACGTTCAGGTAGCGGGTGCCGGTGATGAGGTTTTGCTCGTTGGCGTTCTCGCCGGTGAGCTGGAAGCCGATGAGGTGACAGCGGTTATAGAGGTACTTGCCGTCCACGCAGTCGTACTTCGCGGTCTGCCAGCCGGTGGGCTTCACCTGGCTGATGCTCCCCCGGTCCTCGGTGGGCATCAGGTCCACGCCCACGTTGGCGTAGGCGGTGGTGCAGCGCCCCAGGTCGTCCAGCTCGCCATAGGTCTCAAAGGAGTTGGTGGTAAAGTCCTCCTCCGGGAAGTCAGGGGTGTTGTCCCCCAGGACCACATAGGGCTCCCCGGAGTAGTCGGGCACGTCCTCCAGCCCCGTCACCACGGCGGCGGTGGTGGTGCTCCCCGTGTCGCCGGGGAGCTGGGAGGGGATGGACGAGCAGCCGCTCAAAAGCACAGTGCAGGCGGTGAAGAGGGACAGAAGGGTATTGAGCTGATTCATTTCACAAAGACCTCTTTCGTGAGTTTGGGGTGGGAGCGGCCGGGGAATTCCCGCTGCTCCACCAACTTCCAGCCGCATTTGGCCGGGTCAAAGTCCAGGTAGCGGTCGGCGGGATAGGTCCGGTTCCAGCGGTAGACCACCATGGCCTCCACCCGCTCCAGCCAGGGCAGCACCGGCGCCGCGCCCCCGAAGCAGTACTCCCCCGGTCCGGCTTTTTCGGGAAAATCCTCCGCCACGGCCAGGTTGGGGCTCTCCTCGGTGAACTGCCGCCGGGCGGCCGCGTCCATCCACAGGCGCTTCTCCCCCACCGTGTCCAGCAGGTCCGCCCGCAAAGCCGCGTCCCGGCTCTGGGGCCGGTCGTGGAAGGCGGTCCCGTTCCGGTCATCCACACAGACGACCCAAATCATCGGCGCTCCCCCCTTTCATTTGCTACATTATACCATCCGCGCTTCCCGGAAGCAAGCCGCCCCCGGAAGGCGGAAATTTCCCTTGCAATTTGGGGAAAAACGTGCTATAAATACTCTTACATGCAGAGAAGGGGAAAATAGCGGTCCCCGGCCCGTCAGAGAGCGTCCGTCACCGGCTGAGAGCGGATGTGGGCGCCGCGCCGCTTGGTTCGCCCCGGAGCGGCCCTGGAGACAGGGACGGTCTCGCCCGCCGTTATACGGGCAAGAGTGCCCGCGCGGAGCGCGGGAATCCGGGTGGTACCGCGGAAGGTCGGCCTTTCGTCCCAGTTTGTGGGACGGAGGGCCTTTTTTGCTGCCTTCCTCCCCGCACATCATCACATCCGACAAAGGAGTTTTACCATGAAGGAACAACTGGCAAACATCCGCGCCCAGGCCCTGGCGGCCTTTGAAGCGGCCGGGGACAACGCCCAGCTGGACGCCCTGCGGGTCCAGTACCTGGGCAAAAAGGGCGAACTGACCGCCGTTCTCAAGCAGATGGGCAAGCTCTCCGCCGAGGAGCGCCCCGCCATGGGCCAGCTGGCCAACGAGGTCCGCGCCGCCCTGGAGGAGGCCCTGGAGCGCCGGAGCAAGGAGCTGGAGGCCCTGGCCCTGGAGCAGCGCCTGAAGGACGAGGCCGTGGACGTCACCATCCCCGGCAAGGCCGTCAAGGAGGGCCACCGTCACCCCATGTATATCGCCCTGGATGAGATCAAGGAGATCTTCATCGGCATGGGCTTCACCGTGCTGGACGGCCCCGAGGTGGAGCTGGCCAAGTACAACTTCGACCGCCTCAACGCCGAGGAGGGCCACCCCTCCCGCGACTGGTCCGACACCTTCTACTTTGACGAGGACTCCCGGGTGATGCTCCGCAGCCAGACCTCCCCCATGCAGGTGCGGGCCATGGACACCATGGAGCTCCCCATCCGCATCATCGCCCCCGGCCGGGTCTACCGCAAGGACGAGGTGGACGCCACCCACTCCCCCATGTTCCACCAGGTGGAGGGCATGGTCATCGACAAGGGCGTCACCATGGCCGACCTGAAGGGCACTCTCAACACCGTGGTGGAGAAGCTCTACGGCAAGGGCACCAAGACCCGCTTCCGTCCCCACCACTTCCCCTTCACCGAGCCCTCCTGCGAGATGGACGTGCAGTGCCACAAGTGCGGCGGCGTGGGCTGCCCCACCTGTAAGGGCGAGGGCTGGATCGAGCTGCTGGGCGCGGGCATGATCCACCCCCGGGTGCTGGAGATGGCCGGCATCGACACCAATGTCTACTCCGGCTGGGCCTTCGGCATCGGCCTGGAGCGCACCGCCATGCGCCGGTTCAAGATCGCCGACCTGCGCCTCATCTTCGAAAACGATGTGCGCTTCCTGGAGCAGTTTTAAGAAAGAGGGATCATCATGAATTTAAGCAGAAAATGGCTGGGTGAGTTCGTCACCGTCGACGCCAATGATAAGGATTTTGCCGAGGCCATGACCCTCTCCGGCTCCAAGGTGGAGATCACCACCGACCTGGGCGCGGAGATCTCCAACGTGGTGGTGGGCCGCGTCCTCGAGCTCAAGCGCCATGAGAACAGCGACCACATGTGGGTCTGCCAGATCGACGTGGGTCAGGCCGAGCCCGTCCAGATCGTCACCGGCGCGTGGAACGTCCACGTGGACGACCTGGTGCCCGTGGCCCTGCACAAGTCCACCCTCCCCGGCGGCGTGAAGATCGAGAAGGGCAAGCTGCGCGGCGTGGTCTCCAACGGCATGCTGTGCGGCCTCAGCGAGCTGGGCCTGGAGGTCCGCGACTTCCCCTACGCCGTCATCGACCCCGCCGCCGTCCTGGGCGACTACAAGCCCCTGGACCCCGAGAAGCCCTCCATCCCCGCCGACATCCAGCCCGGCCACAAGATCTTCGGCAGCGTGGTCTGCGCCAAGGTCACCGCCGTGCGCACCGACGGGTACAGCCGCTACACCGTGGCCTGTGAGGTGGACGCCGGTTCCGTCTCGGTGACCACCACCTGCCCCAACCTCCACGCCGGAGACCTGGTGGCTCTGGACACCAAGAAGGAGCACATCTGCACCCTCACTGACCTGCGGGCCCAGCAGGCCGAGTTCCCCCACTGCATCCCCGACGGCATCTTCATCCTCAACGAGGACTGCAAGCCCGGCGACGACCTGAAGCCGGTCATCGGCCTGGATGACCACGTGGTGGAGTTCGAGATCACCCCCAACCGCCCCGACTGCCTAAGCGTCATCGGTCTGGCCCGGGAAGTGGCCGCCACCTTCGACGCCCCCCTCACCCTCCACACCCCCGAGGTGAAGGCCGAGGGCGAGGGCTCCCTGGTGGAGCTGCTGGACGTGGAGACCCCCGCCAGCGACCTGTGCCCCCGCTACACCGCCCGCATGGTCCGCAACGTGAAGATCGCCCCCTCCCCCAAGTGGATGCGGGAGCGGCTGCGCGCCATGGGCGTGCGCCCCATCAACAACATCGTGGACATCACCAACTACGTCATGCTGGAGTACGGCCAGCCCATGCACGCCTTTGACTACCGCTATGTGAAGGGCGGCAAGATCATCGTCCGCCGGGCCGAGGAGGGCGAGGAGCTGACCACCCTGGACGGCCAGGTGCGCAAGCTCAACGCCAACCACCTGGTCATCGCCGACGAGCACCGCGCCGTGGGCCTGGCCGGCATCATGGGCGGCGAGAACAGCGAGATCGTAGCCGACACCGTGGACGTGGTCTTTGAGTCCGCCTGCTTCGACGGCACCTGCATCCGCAAGGGCGCGCTGGCCCTGGGCATGCGCACCGAGGCCTCCGCCAAGTTCGAGAAGGGCCTGGACCCCCTCAACACCCTCCCCGCCGTGGACCGCGCCTGTGAGCTGGTGGAGCTGCTGGGCGCCGGCGAGGTCCTCCCCGGCACCATCGACATCCTCAACTACGTCCCACAGCCCCGCGTGCTGAAGCTGGAGCCCGCGCGCATCAACGGCCTGCTGGGCACCGACATCGCGGAGAGCGAGATGGTGGCCATCCTCAAGAAGCTGGACTTCCAGGTGGAGGGCGACCAGGTGACCGTCCCCTCCTGGCGCGGCGACGTGATCGGCATGGCGGACCTGGCCGAAGAGGTGGCCCGCTTCCACGGCTACAACAACATCCCCACCACCCTCATGCGGGGCCAGACCACCCTGGGCGGCTTCTCCGAGGAGGAGAAGCTGGAGCGCCGGCTGGGCGGCATGTGCCGCTCCATGGGGTACGATGAGATCATCACCTACTCCTTCATCTCCCCCACCTGCTACGACAAGATCCGCTGGGCTTCCGACGATGCCCGCCGGGAGTCCTTCAAGATCCTCAACCCCCTGGGCGAGGACACCTCCATCATGCGCACCACGGTGCTGCCCTCTATGCTGGAGATTCTCACGCGCAACTACAACTACCGCAACCAGAATGTGAAGCTCTACGAGGTGGGCCGCATCTACCTGCCCGGCGGCGACGACGGTCTGGCCATCGAGAACAAGGTGCTCTCCATGGGCGCCTACGGCGACGACATGGACTTCTTCGCCCTCAAGGGCGCCGTGGAGGTCATCCTGAAGGACCTGCGGGCCCTGAATGTCCGCTTTGAGGTGCCCTGCGTGCCCAATCCCTCCTACCACCCTGGCCGTGTGGCCGACGTGTATGTGGGCGAGCGCCGCATCGGCGTGCTGGGCCAGGTCCACCCCCTGGTGGCCCGCAACTACGGCGTGGACGCCGAGTTCTACTGCGCCGAGCTGGACTTCGGCCAGCTGCTGAACATGGACTGCTCCGTGCCCGAGTACGTCCCCCTGCCCAAGTTCCCCGCCGTCACCCGCGACATCGCCGTGGTGTGTGACGAGACCGTCACCGTGGGCGCGCTGGAGGACTGCATCCGCAAGGGCGCCAAGGGCCTGCTGAAGGACTGCAAGCTCTTCGACATCTACCGCGGCAAGGGCATCGCCGAGGGCAAGAAGAGCGTGGCCTTCAACCTGGTGCTCCGCGCCGACGACCGCTCCCTCACCGCCGAGGAGGCCGACGCCGACGTGAAGAGCATCCTGGAGGCCCTCTCCTCCCAGCTGGGCGCCGTCCTGCGCTGAGCGGGAGAGCGTCGATAAGATTGGGTGTCTTTCATCGAAACTTGTGATTGGACACCTCTCTCCCTCCTGCCTATAATAGGTGGTGTGCCGTTCCGCCGCGTTTCGACCCACGGGCCGGGGCGCGGCGGAACTTGTTTTATCCACGGAAAGGATGGAGAGAATTTATGAAACGTACCCTGTCCCTGCTCCTGGCCCTGGCTCTGTGCGCCTCCCTGCTGGGCGGCTGCGGCGGCCAGACCGCCACCGAGAGCACCGCCCCCGACCGGGCCGACGCCGACATCGACTGGCAGTACATGTCCGCCGAGGACACCAAGGCCATGCTGGATAGCGGCGAGCCGGTCCTCATTCTGGACAGCCGCCCCGACGACATGTACAACGCCGGCCACATCCCCGGCGCCTATCACCTGCCCTGCTACCCCGTGGACACCCCCGAGCTGGAGCAGCTGCTGGTGGACGCCGCCGCCGACTTGAAGGCGCTGGACGCCCCCATCGTCATCGTCTGCAAGACCGGCAACAAGGGCGCCAAGCGGGCCATTTCCGTCCTCATCGACCAGGGCGTCCCCGCCGAGCAGCTCTACATTCTGGAAGGCGGCGGCGAGGGCTGGACCTATGAGGACTACCTCACCACCGAGAACGACTCCCCCGCCGAGCCCACCGTGCTGGGCGGCGAGAGCACCGGCGGCGACGCCGCTGTGGAGCCCACCCCCTATGACGGCGACCGCGCCGACGCCGCCATCGAGTGGCAGTACATCACCGCCGAGGACACCAAGGCCAAGCTGGACGCCGGTGAGCCCCTGATCGTGCTGGACACCCGTCAGGACGACATGTACTCCGCCGGCCACATCGAGGGCTGCCTCCACGTCCCCTGCTTCCCGGTGGACACCCTGGAGCTGGAGAACGTGCTGCGGGACGCCGTGCCCACCCTGCAGGAGAGCGATGACCCCATCGCCGTGGTCTGCAAGACCGGCAACAAGGGCGCCAAGCGGGCCATCTCCGTCCTCATCGACGAGGGCGTGTCCGCCGACCGGCTCTTCATCCTGGAGGGCGGCGGCGAGGGCTGGCCCTACGACACCGTCACCGATTGATCTTCGCACTTCCACCAGGCCGCCGCCCCTCGCGGCGGCCTGGTCTGCGTTCCACGAAAGGAGAATGCGCCATGCATCTCATACAGCGGCTCATGCTGCTGGAAAAGCGGCACTACCCCTTCCGGCGCTGGCCCAAGGGCCATTCCGCTGCCCTGCTCTTCCCCGGGTGCAACTTCCCGGGGCAGTACCCCAAAACCATGGCGTATCTGGAGGACCTCTGCCGGGCGCGGGGGGTGGGCGTGGCCTACGACTGCTGCGGTAAGCCCCTGGGCGATGCCAGGGACGAAGCCGGAGCAGCACACTCTCTGGCCGCGCTGGAGAAGCGGCTGAAAGCACTGGGCGTGGAGCGGGTGTACACCCTCTGCCCCAACTGCGCCGCCTATCTCGCCCCCCGGCTGTCTGTGCCGGTGAAAAGCGTCTATGAGCTGCTGAAGGAATGGGGCTGGTCCTCCCACGCCGTGCCCCCGGAGGGGGTAGTCTTTCGCCCCTGTCCCGACCGGAAGGAGGGGACCTGGCTTCGGGAGGCCGGAGCGCTCCTCTCCCTGGACGGCCTGCGGGGCGTGGAGAAGGTCCCCTGCTGCGGCCTGCGCCACGAGATCGCCGCCCACGGCCCGGAGGCGGGCCAAAAACTCTGCGCCCTCGTCAAGGAACAGCAGTCGGAGGATACCCTCTTCACCTACTGCGCCTCCTGCTCCGGACAGTTCGCCCGCCACGGCTGCGCGCCGGTGCGCCACCTCCTGCCCTACCTCCTGGGGGTGGACGAGGCCCCCGACTGCGCCCGCTCCTTCCTCAACCGGATGAAGTCGGGCTGGTTCCCCCGCCGGAAGGGGGAGCGGCCATGATCTCGGTGCTCCTCCCCGTCTACCAGGAGGAAAAGGCCCTCCCCGCCCTGCTGGAACGGCTGAAGGCATTGGAGGGAGATTTTGAGGTGATTTTTGCCGACGGCGGCAGCACCGACGCCACGGTGCCCCTTCTCCGGGAGGCTGGATACCGGGTGGTCACCGGGGCCAAGGGCCGGGGCAATCAGTGCAATCTGGCCGCCGCCCACGCCAAGGGAGACATTCTCTTTTTCCTCCACGCCGACAGCGCCGTGGAGAAGGACGTGCTCTCCCACATCCAGGCCGCCGTGGACAAGGGCGCCCGGTGGGGCTGCCTCACCATCACCTTTGACGACACCCGCTTCCCCTACTGCGGGGGCATCCGCATCTCCAATTTCCGGGCCAAGGTGGGCCACATCGTCTTTGGGGACCAGGGCATGTACTTCACCCGGGCCCTTTTTATGGAGATGGGCGGCTTTCCCGACCTCCCCATCATGGAGGACTACGAGCTCTCCCTCCGCCTGAAACAAAAACGCATCCCGCCGGTGGTGGTGAAGAGCCCCATCGTGGCCTCGGTGCGGCGTTTCGAGGCCGGGGGGCCCTGGCGGGTGGGGTTCCAGATGTACTACCTGCGACACCTCTACCGCAAGGGGGTCTCCCCCCAGCGCTTGCAGGAGCTGTACCGGGACTGCCGGTAAGGAGGTTTTTCCATGCATATGCAAACACGACGGGCCATCCTGCTCTTTACCCGGGTTCCCCTGCCGGGGCAGTGCAAGACCCGGCTGCTCCCCGTCCTCAGCGGTGAGGAATGCGCCGCCCTCCAGGGGGCCATGGTGGCCGACGACCTGGCGGCGCTAAAGCCCCTGGGGCTGGACATTCTGGTCTTTTACGCCGGGCCCGGAGAGCCGGAACTTTTGTCCCCCTTCACCGGGGACACCCCCCTCTTCCCCCAGGAGGGGGACGGGCTGGGGGAGCGCATGGACAACGCCATCCGCCGCGCCTTGTCCCTGGGCTACGAGGGGGCGCTGCTGCTGGGCTCCGACCTCCCCTTTCTGGACGGGGCCGATGTGGCCAGAGCCGGGGAACTGCTGGACGGGTGCGACATCGTGCTCTGCCCCTCGGCGGACGGGGGGTACTGGCTGGTGGGGATGGATACCGCCTTCCCTCCCCTCTTCTCCGGGCAGCGCTACGGCGGCGCGTCGGTGCTGGAGGACGCACTGGCGGTCTGCCGCGCCCACGGTCGCTCCGCCGCCCTGGGTCCGGTGCGGCGGGACCTGGACACCCCCGAGGATCTGGCCTGGTTCCGGGGGGAACTGGCCGCCGGACGGCTCCCGCGGCGGGGCCGCACCGCCTCCCTCTTATGGGCTGCGGACAGTCCAAGTCCTTAATTCTTCCTAAATTTTTCGTCCTCCCTCTTTACACCCCCGCCCTTTTCGGTTAAAATAAAGGGCAGAAATGGTAAGGAGGTGCGATGTCATGCAGTCAGATTACACACGCAGATTCAGTCTCAATTATGAGAAGGATCAGGAGATTAAAGACATTCTGACCTCTGTCTATAACTCCCTGCAGGAGAAGGGATACAATCCCATCAATCAGATTGTAGGTTACATCCTCTCAGAGGACCCCACCTATATCACCAATTACAACAATGCCCGCACGCTGATCCGCAAGCTGGACCGGGACGAGCTTCTGCAGGAGCTGGTCCGTCACTATCTCAACAGCTGAATATGAGACGACAACGCCCCGTTTCCGTGATGGAAACGGGGCGTTTGTTTTACTCGGCCCGACGGAGGCGGGCTTTCATGTGGGCGGAGTCCAGGGCCCGGGCAATGACGGCGTAGGCCACGCCGTTGGCCGCGGCCTGGATGAAGGTGGCGGCGAACTGGGGCCAGAAGGAGAGCGCCGTCCCCGTCATGGCCACGCAGGCCACGCCGTAGGCCGTGGGGGACAGCACCGCCGCGCCGAAGAGGGCCAGCACGTTGCGCCGGCACAGGAAGGTCTCCCCCCGGCTGGTGAAGAGCAGGGCCACCGCCGCCTTGATGAGCAGGGTGGGCAGCGCCCAGGCCGGATAGGTCAGCAGGTCGGCCAGACCCGCTCCCAGGGAGGCCGCCGCCACGGCGTAGGGCAGTGGCAGCAGGGAGGCGGCCAGGTACAGGAAGGCGTCTCCCAGGTGGATGTACCCGGTGGGCACCGGGATGTGGAACAGATAGGCGGTGGTCAGGGCGATCACCGCGGCGAAGAGCGCGGCGGTGACCAGATCCCGCCCGCTCCGCTTGGACGCAGACACAGCAGATCCTCTCCTTTAAAATAATAATCAGCGCTTCTCCTCTCCCCGGGCCGCGGAGGCCAGAGAGAGGGCGTCGTGCCCGTATTTTTGGCGCACCCCGTCCACCGCCCGCTCTAGCTTCTCCAGCTTCGCCCGGCGCTGGGAGGCGTTCACGGCGAAGAGGTCCAGCTGCTCGGCGGCCTCCCCCTCGGGGAGCAGGTTCTGGGCGGTGATGGTGAGGGCCCGCACCGGCGCGTCCGGACGCCACGCGGCGTGGATGAGGGCGCAGGCGGCCTCCAGAATGTCCCGGGTGACGAAGGTAGGGGCCTCCAGCCGCCGCTGGCGGCAGATGTCCCGGAACTGGGGGTCCCGGATGGTGACCTGGACGGTGGTACACTTCATCCCCACCTGGCGCAGCCGCTCGGCCACGCTGTCGGCCAGGCCCGCCGCGCCGGAGCGCAGCTCCTCCCAGCCCGTCAGGTTCTGGGGAAAGGTGCAGCCGTTGCCCACCGACTTGGGGGGCGGCTGGTCCCGCAGGGGCACCACCGGGCTGTGCTCGCTGCCGTCGGCGTAAGCGCGCAGGGTGGCACCCGCCTTGCCCAGCAGGCGCATCAGCACCGCCCGGTCGGTGACGGCCAGATCCCCGATGGTGTGGACCCCGTGCTCGGCCAGGGTCCGCTCCGCCGCCCGGCCCACGAAGAGCAGGGCGCTCACCGGCAGGGGCCACAGCAGGTCCCGGAAATTCTCCCTTGAAATGACGGTGGTGGCGTCGGGCTTTTTGTAGTCGCTGCCCATTTTGGCGAACACCTTATTAAAGGAGACGCCCGCCGACAGAGTCAGCCCCGTCTCCGCCCGCACACGCTTGCGGATCTCGTCGGCCACCTGTTTGGCGTCCCCGCCGAAGAGGTGGAGGGAGCCGGTGAGATCCAGCCAGCTCTCGTCGATGGAGAAGGGCTCCACCAGGTCGGTGTACCGCTCATAGATGGCGTTGATCTTCTTGGAATAGTACACATATTTCTCCCGGTGGGACGGGAGGAGCACCAGCTCGGGGCACTTCCGCCGGGCCTGCCACACCGTCTCGGCGGTGCGCACGCCGAAGGCCTTGGCCCCTTCGTTTTTGGCCAGGATGACCCCGTGGCGGCTCTCCGGGTCGCCGCACACCGCCACCGGGCGGTCCCGCAGGTCCGGGTGGTCCAGCAGCTCCACGGAGGCGTAAAAGCTGTTCATGTCACAGTGCAGGATGACCCGGTCCACGCCACGCTCCCCCCTCTCCCCCGGATGATACCACAGCCCGGCTGCCTTGTCAAACGGGCGTTCCAGCCTTTGGGACAAAAAAAGTCCGCTGCGGAAGTTCCGCAGCGGACTTTGTGGGAGACAGAAGCGGCGATTAGGCCTTGCCGTCGCAGCCCAGGACGTTGATCAGCTTGTGCTTGACCAGCTCCTTGATGTTGGCGCGGGCGGGCTTCAGGTACTCGCGGGGGTCGAACTTGTCGGGATGCTCGTTGAAGAACTGACGGATGGTGCCGGTCATGGCCAGGCGCAGATCGGAGTCGATGTTGATCTTACACACGGACATGGAAGCGGCCTTACGCAGCTGCTCCTCGGGGATACCCACGGCGTCGGGCATCTTGCCGCCGTTGTCGTTGATCATCTTCACATAGTCCTGGGGCACGGAGGAAGAGCCGTGCAGGACGATGGGGAAGCCGGGCAGGCGCTTGGAGACCTCCTCCAGCACGTCGAAGCGCAGCGGAGGGGGAACCAGGATGCCCTTCTCATTGCGGGTGCACTGGTCAGCGGTGAACTTGTAGGCGCCGTGGCTGGTGCCGATGGCGATGGCCAGGGAGTCACAGCCGGTCTTGGAGACGAACTCCTCCACCTCTTCGGGGCGGGTGTAGGAAGCAGCGTGGGCGGCCACCTTCACGTCGTCCTCGATGCCGGCCAGGGTGCCCAGCTCGGCCTCGACCACCACGCCGTGGTCGTGGGCGTACTCGACGACCTTCTTGGTGATCTCGATGTTCTCCTCAAAGGGCTTGGAGGAGGCGTCGATCATAACGGAGGTAAAGCCACCGTCGATGCAGGCCTTACAGGTCTCGAAGTCGGGGCCGTGGTCCAGATGCAGGGCGATGGGGATATTGGGGCACTCGATGACAGCAGCCTCCACCAGCTTCACCAGGTAGGTGTGGTTGGCGTAAGCGCGGGCGCCCTTGGAAACCTGGAGGATCAGGGGAGCATTGACCTCGCGGGCAGCTTCGGTGATGCCCTGAACGATCTCCATGTTGTTGACGTTGAACGCGCCGACCGCGTAGCCGCCGTCATAAGCCTTCTTGAACATCTCAGTCGTGGTAACGAGAGGCATAAGGATCAACTCCTTTTTTAAATTACAAATAGATTTTACCATTTGGAATTGATAAATACAAGAGGGCATGATATAATAATGAAAAATTTAGATAAGTCACCCTAAACATCTAAATTTGAGTGCTAAAAAGAAAAAATATGCACAAAGAAACTCGCAAAATCATTTAAGTGGAGGTTTAAGCTATGAATGAACTCAAAGGCGCGTGCATTATTGGTCAGTCCGGTGGTCCTACCGCGGTGATTAACGCCAGTGCGCTGGGTGTTATCCGCACTGCTCTGGACAATGACAGCATCACTCGGGTGCTGGGCGCTGCCAACGGCATCAAGGGTGTGCTGGACGACAAGCTCTATGACATGTCCCAGGAGGATGCCGCCGAGCTGGATTTGTTGAAATATACCCCCTCTTCCGCTCTGGGCTCCTGCCGCTATAAGCTGGCCGATCCCGACGTGGACGACACCGATTACAAGCGCATCCTCGAGATCTTCAAGAAGTACGACGTGCGCTACTTCTTCTACAACGGCGGCAATGACTCCATGGACACCTGCAACAAGATCTCCAAGTTCATGCAGAAGTCCGGCTACGAGTGCCGCGTCATGGGCGTGCCCAAGACCATCGACAACGACCTGAACGGCACCGACCACTGCCCCGGCTTCGCTTCCGCCGCCAAGTATATCGCCACCTCCTGCGCCGAGGTCTGGCAGGACGCCCACGTCTATGACACCGGCATGGTCACCGTCATCGAGATCATGGGCCGTCACGCCGGCTGGCTGGCCGGCTCCGCCGCCCTGGCCTCCCTCACCGGCTGCGGCCCCGACCTGGTGTACCTGCCTGAGACTGACTTCGACATGGATCAGTTCATCAACGACGTCACCGCCATCTACAACAAGACCGGCAAGTGCATGGTCGCCGTGTCCGAGGGCATCCACTACGCCGACGGCCGCTTCGTGTCCGAGGCTGAGACCTCCGCCACCGACGGCTTCGGTCACGCTCAGCTGGGCGGCCTGGCCGTGAAGCTGGCCGACGTCATCAAGAACAAGACCGGCGCCAAGGTCCGCGGCATCGAGCTGTCCCTGCTGCAGCGCTGCGGCTCTCACGTGGGCTCCAAGACCGACATCGACGAGGCCTTCGAGGCCGGTAAGGTGGCCGTGGAGGCCGCTGTGGCCGGTACCACCGACAAGATGGTGGCCTTTAAGTGCACCCGCGAGGGCGGCTACAAGTGCGAGACCGTGCTGCAGCCCCTGGACATCGTGGCCAACTTCGAGAAGAAGGTCCCCCGCGAGTGGATCAACGCTGCCGGCAACGGCGTGGAGCAGCCCTTCATCGACTACGTGCTGCCCCTCATCCAGGGTGAGCCCAACGGCCCCAAGGAGAACTCCCTGCCCCGCTTCGCTCACCTGAAGAAGGTCCTGACCACCGAGATGTAATCCATCCCTCCCCCTCCGGGCCCGCCCGGAGGGGGCTTTTTTTGTCAGTTGGAAAAAGATTGTGAATTTTTGGCCGCGGCAGGTGTCAAACCGCCCCTGTCTGTGGTATGATAAAGGGTATCTCAGCCAAATCCCTAGGAAAGGAATGGTGATCGTGGCTCAAGTAACCCGTATCGAGCTCTTTCCCGGTGTCCGCCTGACGGCGGTACACACCAATACCTTCAAATCCTGCGTGCTGGGCGCGCAGTTCCTGGCCCCCCTCTCCCCGGAGACCGCGGCGGCCAACGCCCTAGTGCCCTCGGTCCTCCGCCGTGGCACCGCCAAGCACCCCGACATGGAATCCATCTCCGCCGCGCTGGACGAGCTGTACGGCGGTTCCATCCAGCCCATGGTCCGCGCCCGGGGCGAGATCCAGTGCGTGGGCTTTCTGGGCAACTTCCTGGACGACGCCTACACCCTGGACGGCTCCGCCGTGCTGGAGCCGGCGGCCGCTCTGCTGGGGGAGCTGCTCCTGAATCCCCGCACCCAGGACGGGGCTTTCTGCCCTGACTACACGGCCGGCGAGCGGGCCAACCTCATCGACCGCATCCGCGCCCAGGTGAATGAAAAGCGCAGCTACGCCATCAAGCGCCTCAAAGAGGAGATGTGCGCCGGGGAGCCCTTCGCCGTGGACCGGCTGGGCGACGAGGCCCACGCCGCCGCCCTCACCCCCGAGACCCTGTGGGAGCGGTATCAGGCCCTCCTGGCCACCGCCCCCATGGAGCTCTACTACTGCGGCACCGCCGAGCCCGCGCGGGTGGAGGCCGCCCTGCGCGCGGCCCTCAAAGACCTGCCCCGGGGCGAGCGTCAGGCCGTCCCCGCCCATCC
>NZ_NFGZ01000024.1 GCF_002159175.1 Flavonifractor sp. An92
ACCCCGCCCCCCGCACCCACCACCGCGCCTGCGGAGGGGGAGGTCGTCCTCCCTCCCGAGGCGGAGTAACCGAGAAAAGGAGAATCCGATATGACCCCTAAGGAACTGGCACTGGCCGCCGTCAAGGCGCTGGACAGCAAGAAGGGCCAGGACATCAAGGTCCTGGAGACCGGACACCTGACCACCCTGGCCGACTACTTCGTGCTCTGCACCGCCACCTCCACCACCCAGGTCAAGGCCCTGGCCGACACCTGTGAGAAGATGCTCAAGGATGAGGGCGAGGTGCCCCATCATGTGGAGGGCCACCGGGAGGGCGGCTGGATCCTGCTGGACTTTTCCAGCGTGGTGGTCCACGTCTTTATGGAGGAGTCCCGGAAGTTCTACGACCTGGAGCGGCTGTGGGCCGACGCCACTCCGGTGGACATCAGCGAGATCGTGAAGCCCAACTAAACCAAACCGCTGTGGGCGGGACGGCAGTTCCATTGGCCGTCCCGCCCTTTTTTGATGGAAAGGAGGATGCCGCCATGCCGGATGCCGTGGAAACCATCCGCGCCCAGCTCCTGGCGCTTCAGGACACGAATTACCGGGCCTTTCAGTGCAGGCTCATGCCCACCGTGGACCCCGCGCGGGTCATCGGGGTGCGCACGCCCGTCCTGCGGAAGCTGGCGAAAACACTGCGGGGCACGCCGGAAGGGACCGCCTTTCTAGCGGCGCTGCCACACCACTATTATGAGGAGGACAACCTCCACGGGCTTCTCCTCTCAGAGGAGAAGGACTACGCCGCCGCCGTGGCCGGCCTGGAGCGCTTTTTGCCCTTCGTGGACAACTGGGCCACCTGTGACCTCATCAGCCCCAGGGCCTTCGCCCGCCGCCCGCCGGAGCTCCCCGGCCAGCTCAAGGCCTGGATGGCCAGCGGGGAGACGTATACCGTGCGCTTCGGCCTGGGAGGCCTGCTGCGCTGGTACCTGGACGAGGCCTTCCGGCCGGAGTATCTGATGTGGGCCTGGGACGTGTGCTGTGAGGAGTACTATGTCAATATGATGGTGGCCTGGTACTTCTCCACCGCCCTGGCCAAGCAGCCGGAGGCGACGCTCCTCTGGCTGGAGGAGCGTCGCCTGCCCCGCTGGGTCCACAACAAGACCATCCAGAAAGCGATCGAGAGCTTCCGAGTACCGCCGGAGACCAAGGAACATCTGCGCGCCCTGCGCTGGAGAGCATGAAAAAACCGCCCGCCTCTTGTGGAGAGACGGGCGGTTTTTCAATGTAGTGTCAGTTCCGGGACGCGAGAGGGGAGAGGAAGAAGCCCAGCGCCCATCCCACCAGGGCGGGGACGATCCAGCCCAGCCCCAGGTCGGACAGGGGAATGAAGGAGAGCACGTCGGAGTAGGTCAGCCGCTCCAGCTCCAGCAGGATGCTGGTCAAGCCGGTGAAGAGCACTGTGAGGGGGTAGACCAGCCGTCCACCCTGGAGACGCTTGGGGAGCAGAGATAGGAGGATCAGCGCGATGGCCACAGGGTAGAGGATGTTCAGCACCGGCACCGACAGGGTGAGGATCTGGGTCAGACCGATGTTGGCGATGAAGGCGCTGACCACCGCAAAGACCACCGCCCACTGCCGGTAGCTCAGCAGGGGGAAGGTTTCGGAGAAATACTCGCCGCAGGAGCAGATCAGGCCCACGCACACATTGAAGCAGGCGATCATAAAGATCGCGGCCAGCAGCAGGTTGCCCATGGGCCCGAAGAGGGCGGCCACCAGATTGGTCAGGGCCTGAGCGCCGTCGGTGGGCTCGGGGAAAGCTCCGGCGGACAGGGCGCCGATGTGGGCCAGCATGGAGTAGATAATAAGGAGGAGCACGCCGGCGATGACGCCCGCCCGCACGGTGGAGCGGACCACCACCCGCTCGTCCTGGATGCCGCGGGCCCGGATATTCAGGCTGATGATGATGCCGAACACCAGCGCGGCGATGGTGTCCATGGTCTGATAGCCCTCCAGGAAGCCGTTGGCCACGGCATTCACCGCGCCCTCATAGGTGGGGGCGGGGGCGCCGTAGCCCTCCAGGGGGTTGAAGAGGCAACCCGCAAAGGTGATAAGGATGAGGGCGATGAGGATGGGGCACATGATCTTGCCCAGCCGGTCGGTGAGCTTCTCCGGCCGCAGGGCCATCAGAAGGGCCAGGATGAAAAAGACCACCACATAGGCCAGACGGTACAGGTCCAGGGGCGCGCCCTCCCCGGCGAAGGGGGGAACGGCCATTTCAAAGGAGGTGGTGGCGGTGCGGGGAATCGCCAGGCACGGGCCGATGGCCAGGTAGGCCAGCACGGTGAACACCCGGGAGAAGAGGGGGTGGACCCGGTCGCCCAGAGCGACGAGCCCGCCGGTGCGGGCTACGGCCACCACGCCCAGGACCGGCAGGCCCACGGCGCTGACCGCCAGACCCACCATGGCGAACCAGGTCATGGTGCCGGCGCGGGCGGCGATGCCGGGCGGGAAGATCAGATTTCCCGCGCCAAAGAACATGGAAAACAGCGTGAAGCCGACCAGAAAGAGGTCGCGCCTGCTCAAACGCTCCATTTGAATCCGTCCTTTCTGATGGTTTGCCCGGACCGGGCAGAAGGTACCCCAACAGTATAAGCGATTTTGACCAAATTGTAAACGGCGGAAGGGGAGGAATGTGGGCAAAAAACGCAGAAAGCCGGAGTAGATGGAATTTTTTAGCGAAAATGCAAAAAAGAGACCCGTCGCATCGACGGGTCTCTTTTTCCGCAGATGTAGCGATTAGCCCTGGGAAATGGCGCCCACGGGGCAGGTGTCGGCGCAGCTGCCGCAGTCGATGCAGGAGCCGGCGTCGATCTCGTAGTGCTCGTCACCCTCGTGGATGGCGCCCACGGGGCAAGCGCCGGCGCAGGAGCCACAGCTGACGCAATCGCCGCTGATCTGGTATGCCATAGGTAACACCTCCAAACTTGAACTACTCACATTGTAACATGAATTTTGAAAAAATCAATCATAAAATAAAGGCAGACTGGTTATAGTTTCAAGTGCTCGCCGGGACCCCCCGGCGGCGATACACAGAAGAAGGAGCGGATGGGATTGAAAAAAGGGACCCGTCAGGCGGCAAAGGGCCGCAAAAAGGGACTGGAAGGGCAGGCGTTCACGCCGGGGGCCCGGCGGGCGCTGCGTCTGGCGGCGGCGGGCGCGGCCGAGCTGGGCCACAGCTATGTGGGCAGTGAGCACCTGCTCCTGGGCCTTCTGCGGGAGGGGCAGGGTCCGGCGGCCCAGGCCTTCAGTCGCTCCGGCGTCACCGAGGAGAAGCTGCTGGAGGCGGTGGTGACGGCGGTGGGGCGCGGGACGCCGGGCATCCCACCCGCCCAGGGGCTGACCCCCCGTTTCCGCCGGGTCATCACCCTGGCGCTGGATGAGGTGGGGCGGCGGAAGGCCGGGGAGGTGGACACGGGCCACCTCCTCTTTGCGCTCCTCCAGGACGGGGGCGGCGCGGCGGCGGACGCCCTGGCGGTGTGCGTGCCCCAGCTGGGGCGGCTGCGGCGGGAGCTGGCGGCGGCCATGGGCGGGGAGTCCGCCCCCTCCTTCCACTCCAGCGGCCGGGCCCGCAGCGAGCGGGAGTACGGCGAGAGCGGCAAGCTCATCGAGCAGTTCGCCCGGGACCTGACCCGGCTGGCGGCGGGGGGCAAGCTGGACCCAGTCATCGGCCGGGAGGAGGAGATCGACCGGGTGGTGCAGATCCTCGCCCGCCGCCGGAAGAACAATCCCGCCCTCATCGGGGAGCCCGGCGTAGGCAAGACGGCGGTGGCGGAGGGCCTGGCCATCCGCATCGCTGCCGGGGACGTGCCGGAGGACCTGCGCCGCAAGCGGCTCTTCGCCCTGGACCTCTCCGCCATGGTGGCGGGCACCAAGTACCGGGGGGAGTTCGAGGAGCGGGTGAAAAATCTCCTGGCCGAGGTGGTGCGGGTGGGGAACATCATCCTCTTCATCGACGAGCTCCACAATCTGGTGGGGGCCGGCTCGGCGGAGGGGGCCATCGACGCGGCCAATATTTTAAAACCCGCCCTGGGCCGGGGGGAGCTCCAGGTGGTGGGGGCCACCACCACCGAGGAGTACCGCCGCTACATCGAAAAGGACGCGGCGCTGGAGCGGCGCTTCCAGCCGGTGATGGTGAAGGAACCCGATTCTGCGGGGGCGCTGGCCATCCTGCGGGGGGTGCGGGAGCGCTACGAGAGCCACCATCGCCTGCACATCAGCGACGAGGCCATGGAGGCGGCGGTCAGCCTGTCGGTACGCTATCTGGCCGACCGGCGGCTCCCCGACAAGGCCATCGACCTCATCGACGAGGCCTGCGCCCTGGCCCGACTGGAGCGGCTGTCGCTGCCTCCCACCCTCCGGGCGCTGGAGGAGCGGGTGTCCCGCACCCGCCGGGAGAAGGAGCAGGCCATCCAGAAGCAGGATTTTGAGCGGGCGGCCATGCTCCGGGACGCGGAACAGGACTTCCGCCGGGAGCTGGAGGGGGCCCGGACGGTGTGGACCAGCGGCCACGCGGTGGGCCAGGTCACCGCCGAGGACGTGGCGGCGGTGGTGTCCCGCTGGACGGGGGTGCCGGTGACGGCGCTGACCCAGGGCGAGCGGGAGAAGCTGATGGACCTGGAGGGGGAGCTCCGCCGCCGGGTGGTGGGCCAGGACCAGGCGGTGGCCGCCGTGGCCCGGGCCATCCGCCGGGGCCGGGTGGGGCTGAAGGAGCCGAACCGCCCGGTGGGGTCCTTCCTCTTCCTGGGTCCAACCGGCGTGGGCAAGACGGAGCTCTGCAAGGCCCTGGCCCAGGCCCTCTTCGGCAGCGAGGAGGCCCTCATCCGCTTCGACATGTCGGAGTATATGGAGCGCCACACAGTCTCCCGGCTCATCGGCTCCCCGCCGGGGTATGTGGGCCACGAGGAGGGGGGCCAGCTCACCGAGGCCATCCGCCGCCGCCCCTACGCGGTGGTGCTCTTCGACGAGCTGGAAAAGGCCCACGCCGACGTGTGGGGCCTGCTGCTCCAGATCCTGGAGGACGGAGTGGTCACCGACGCCCAGGGCCGCCGGGCGGACTTCCGCAACGCGGTGCTGGTCCTCACCTCCAACGTGGGAGCGGCCCGGCTCAGCGGCCGGGGCGGACCGCTGGGCTTTGCCGGGGCGGTCCCGGCGGAGGAGAGCCGCCGGGGTGCGGCTCTGGAGGAGCTGAAAAAGGTATTCCGGCCGGAGTTTCTGAACCGGCTGGACGAGATCCTGTGCTTCCGCTCCCTGGAGCGTCCCGAGCTGCGGGTCATCGCCCGGCGGCTGCTGAGTGGGGTGGAAGAGCGCATGGCCGCCCTGGGCATCACGCTGGAGGTGACCGACGGGGCGCTGGACGCCCTGGCGGAGCTGGGGTTTGACCCGGAGTACGGGGCCCGGCCGCTCCGCCGGGCGGTGCGCGCCAAGGCGGAGGACCCGGCGGCGGAGGCCATCCTCCGGGGCGAGCTGGCGGCGGGGGACCGCTGCCGCCTGACGGCCCAGGGGGCGGAGCTGGTGCTGGAGCCCCTGCCGGAGGCCCTCCCCGCCCAGACCACACCGGGGGCGGAGGTTTGACTTGACATTTCTTTCCGGGACGAATTATAATGGTGTCTGTCGAATCGCCTATGGCGAGGGGGATTTCGACGGTTCTTTCCGTCGAAATCCATAAACCGCAGTGACTGTGTGTTGCAGTCGTGTTTTGGAGGGAATCACCATGCTCGAATACCGTTCCAGCGGTATCCTGCTGCCCGTGTCGGCGCTGCCCGGTCCCTATGGGATCGGCATGCTGGGGGAGCAGGCCCGCCGCTTTGTGGATTTTCTGGCCGCCGCCGGCCAGCACTATTGGCAGATCCTCCCCCTGGTACCGCCCGGGGGAGGGGATTCGCCCTATATGTCCCCGTCGTCCTTTGCGGGCAATCCTCTGTTTCTGGACCTGGACGCGCTGGCGGAGGAGGGGCTGCTCACCCCCCAGGAGCTGGAGAGCGCCCGCTGTCCCGACCCGGACCGGATCGACTACGCCTGGCTCCACCAGACCCGCACCCCCCTGCTGCGCCAGACCTGGGAGCGGGCCCGGGAGAAGTACACCGAAAAAGTGGAGGAATTCCTGGAGGAGGAGAAGAGCTGGCTGCCGGACTACGCCCTCTTCATGGCCGTGCGGGCCAAGTATGACGGGGCGGAGCTGAAGGACTGGCCCCACGAAGTGCGCACCCGGGAGCCGGAGACCATGAAGGCCCTGAAAGAGGAGCTGGCCGACCGCTGCCTCTACTACGCCTTCCTGCAATACCTCTTCTTCCAGCAGTGGACCGCCCTGAAGAAGTACGCCAACGACCGGGGCATCCTCATCCTGGGCGACCTGCCCATCTACGTCTCTCCCGACTCTGCGGAGGTGTGGTCGGAGCCGGAGCTCTTCCAGCTGGACGAGGACTACATGCCCACTGCCGTGGCGGGCGTTCCCCCCGATGCCTTCACCGACGAGGGCCAGCACTGGGGCAACCCCCTCTACGACTGGAAGTACCACAAAAAGACCGGATACGCCTGGTGGCGCGCCCGGGGCGAGCACATGGCCCGGCTCTATGACACGGTGCGCATCGACCACTTCCGGGGGTTCCACACCTACTGGTCCATCCCCCTCAAGGCCAAGAGCGCCAAGGAGGGCCACTGGGAGCCCGGCCCCGGCATGGAGCTGGTGAAGGTGCTGGAGTCGGTGCCCGGCCTGTCTCTCATCGCCGAGGACCTGGGGGACCTGGACGACACGGTGCGGGACTTCATCGCCCGCAGCGGCCTGCCCGGCATGCGCATCCTGGTCTACGCCTTTGACCCGGTGGGGGAAAGCTCCTACCTGCCCCACAACTGCACCCCCAACTCTATCATCTACACCGGCACCCACGACACCCCTACCTTCGTCCAGTGGCTCTTTGACGAAGCCAGTCCCGCCGAGCGGGACTACGCCCTGGACTACCTGCGCCTGCGGGAGGACGAGGGCTTCGGCTGGGGTGCGGTGTGCGGCGCGTGGGCGGCTCCGTCCCGGCTGGCCATCGCCCCCTTCCAGGATCTGCTGGGCCTGGGCGCCGACGCTCGGATGAACGCCCCCGGCACCATGGGCCCCCAGAACTGGAGCTGGCGGGTGCGGGAGGCCGCGCTGAACCCCGACGTGTCCGGCCGCCTGCGCAAGGTGACCCGGACCTACCGCCGCTGCCTGTAAAGACGGAAAACGCCGCCCGATCGCATACGATCGGGCGGCGTTTTTTTAAAACTGCTCCAGCAGGAAGCGGCCGATGCTCTCCATGGCCTCGTTGGCCTTTTTGATGGGGAACATCTGGAACACATGCCACATGTCCTTCCACACCTCCAGGCGGCAGGGGATGCCACTGGCCACCAGCCGGTCCCTCAGGCGCACCGAGTCGGAGAGCAGGATCTCGTTGGTGCCCGCCTGGATGAGCACCGGCGGGAAGCCGGTGAAGTCGCCGAACAGGGGGGAGAGGTAGGGGGAGGTCAGGTCCTGGCCCTTGGCGTAGGCGGCGGTGACGGCCTGGATGTACTCCTTGGTGAGGGAGGGGTCCAGGGCGGCCCGCTCCTGGTAGGACTTGCCGCTGGCGGTCATGTCGGTCCAGGGGGACATGAGGATGAGGGAGGCGGGGAGCCGCCGCCCCATGGCCTTGAGCCGGTGGGTGAGGACCAGGGCCAGATTGCCGCCCGCCGAATCTCCGGCCAGGATGACGTCCCGGGCGCCGTAGCCCAGATACATCAGGTGGTCCCAGGCCTTTACCGCGTCCTCCACAGCGGCGGGGTAGGGGTGCTCGGGGGCCAGGCGGTACTCAAAGGCCAGCACCTCGTAGCCCGTGACGTTGGCAAGCTTCGAGGCGATGGGCCGGGAGTAGCCCAGGTTGCCGCTGGTGTAGCCCCCGCCGTGGCAGTACAGGATGGCGTGGCGGCGGTCGTGGCCCCGGCTGGGCCGGACCCAGGCGGCCTTCATGCCGGAGAGGTCGAAGGGCTCCCAGCTCATCCCCGCCATGGGGGCGGCCAGACGGCCCAGCACCTCCTGTCCTTTGCGCTGGCGCTCCAGGTCCTCGGGGTCCATGGACTCGGGGGAGGTGGCGGTGTGGATGGCCTTCAGGGCCTTCATCATGGGGGCCAGCCGCCGCTCCTCGGCGGGACGGGTGTCCTGCCGGAGCTGGGCCAGACGGAGAGGGTGATCGCTTCGCAGCTTCATAGGGGGTCCTCCTTGCTAAAGTACCCCCTATCATATCATAGGAGGCGGGAAACTGCAAATCCCGCCCCTTGTGGTTTTCAGGGGGGAATGCTACAATGACACCAGAACCAGTCCCGGCAGCGGGAGGAAGGGAAGGAGAGCCATGAAACAGCGGACGGACCCGGCGCGGAGTTGGTATAAGCTGGACAACGCGGCGGTGCTCTACTCGGCCTTGCAGCGGGAGGAGTATTCGGCCATCTACCGCTTTTCGGCGGTGATGACCGAGAAGGTGGACCCCAAAGCCCTCCAGCGGGCGGTGGACCGGACCATGCCCCGGTTTCCGGGGTTCCGGGTGCGGATCAAGAAGGGAGCCTTCTGGTACTACTTCGAGCCCAACGACGCCCCCGGTCCTTTTGTAAAGGAGGACATCTCCAACCCATGCCAGCCGGTGCGCTTTAAACAGGACGACGGCTGGCTGGTGCGTTTTTACTACTATGAGCGGCGCATCTCCATCGAGGTGTTTCACGCCGTGTCGGACGGCGGCGGGGCGCTGGTCTTTTTCCGCACCCTGCTGGCGGTGTACCTGCGGGAGATGGGCCACGCCATTCCCAACGGCCCGGGCATTCTGGACGTGGACGAGGAGCCCCGGAAAGAGGAGCTGGAGGACGCCTACGCCCGCTACGCCACGGTGCGGCCCCTCCGGGCCGGGGTGGACAAGAAGGCCTATCAGAATACCGGCACCGCCGAGCCCTTCTACACCCTCAACGTGACCATGGGCTTTGTGCCGGTGGACGCGCTGAAGGCCCGGGCCAAGGCCCTGGGGGTGTCCATCACGGAGTACCTCTCCGCCGCCCTCATCAAAGTGATCCTGGATAATCAGGCCCGGGAGCGGCCCGCCCGCCCCAAGCCGGTGGCGCTGGCCATCCCCATCAACCTGCGGGGGTGGTTCCCGTCGGAGACCCTGCGGAACTTCATCCTCACGGTCCGCCCCTGCGTGGACCCCAAGTTGGGGGAGTATACCTTTGAGGAGATCGCCACCTATGTCCACCACTATCTCCGCCTGCACATCAACCGCAAGGAGATGCAGGCCCTCCTCACCGGCAACGTCCGTTTCCAGACCAACCCGGTGCTCCAGGTCATCCCCATCTGGGTGAAAAATCCGGTCATGGCTCTGAGCTACCGTCTGGCGGGGTGCCGGCCCTACTCGGGGACCTACACCAATCCGGGCGCCTTCCGGGTGCCGCCGGAGATGGAGCCCCACATCCAGCGCATGGAGGTCATCCTGGGCCAGGCCACCAGCCCCCGGGTCCACTGCGCCTCCATCAGCTACGGCAACACCATGTGCATCACCTTCGCCGGGACGATGAAGGAGACCGACACCGAGCGGGACTTCTTCCGCTTCCTGGTGAAGGAGGGCGTCCATGTCAAGGTAGAGAGCAACCGGACGGTCCAGTCCGAGCTGATGTTTTGAGAAATGAGGTGTCGAGCATGTCCTATTGTGTCAACTGTGGTGTGGAGCTGGACGCCACCGCGTCCTTCTGTCCGCTGTGCCATACCCCGGTCGTCAACCCCAAGCAGCCGGTGGATACCGTCTCGCCGCCGCCCTTCCCCACCCGGCGGGGAGAGGTGCCCCCGGTGTCCAAGTGGGAGCTGGCCCTGCTGCTCTCCGCCATGCTGGCCTCGGTGGCGGTGTGCTGCGGGATTCTGAATCTCTTCTTCGTGCCGGAGCGCACCTGGTCCCTATACATCATCGGCGCGGCCCTGATGCTGTGGCTGTGGTTCGTGCCGCCCCTCCTGCTGCGGGGAATGCCCATGCTGGTGCGCCTGCTGGTGGATGTGTTGGCGGTGGCGGTGTATGTGCTGCTCATCGCGGTGGATCTGGACGGGATGGACTGGTATCTGTCCCTGGCGCTGCCCATCATCCTGTGGGGCGGAGCCTGCGTCTTTTTCCTGGGCGCCCTGATGGGAGGCGGAAAGCGGTCCATCCTCAGCAGCATCACGCTGGTCATCGGTACCATCGGCGTGTTCCTCATCGGTCTGGAGATCTTCATCGACCGGGTGGTGCTGGGCCGGTGGGAGCCGGGGTGGTCCCTGGTGGTGCTCACCGTCTGCGTGGCCCTGGTGATCCCCCTGGTGGTGGTCCGGCGGGTGTCCTCCCTGCGCGAGGAGGTCCGCCGCCGCTTCCATATGTAATGGGATTATACAGTGTATCCCCGAATATAATGAATAATCATGAAAACCGCTCGAAGAAAACCGCATGATTATGCAAATTCACTATTGCATTTTCCGGAGAAGGGGAGTATACTGTCACCAACAAAACAAAACCGCCCCGTTCGGCGGCGGGAATTCAGGAGGTCAACGTCATGTCTGAAGTGAAAAAAGTCGTACTCGCCTATTCCGGCGGTCTGGATACTTCCATCATCATCCCCTGGCTGAAGGAGAACTACGGGAACCCCGAGATCATCGCTGTCTCCGGCAACGTGGGCCAGGCCGACGAGCTGGAGGGCCTGGAGGAGAAGGCCATCAAGACCGGCGCCTCCAAGCTGTACGTGGAGGACCTGGTGGACGAGATGGTGGACGACGTCATCATCCCCTCCATGATGATGGGCGCCAAGTATGAGGACTACCTGCTGGGCACCGCCTTTGCCCGGCCCATCATCGCCAAGCGCCTGGTGGAGATCGCCAAGGCCGAGGGCGCCGACGCCATCTGCCACGGCTGCACCGGCAAGGGCAACGACCAGATCCGGTTCGAGCTGGCCATCAAGCGCTTCGCCCCCGAGATGAAGATCATCGCTCCCTGGAGAGAGTGGGACATCAAGAGCCGCGACGAGGAGATCGACTACGCCGAGGCCCACAACGTGCCCCTGAAGATCAACCGGGAGACCAGCTACTCCAAGGACAAGAACCTGTGGCACCTGTCCCACGAGGGCCTGGACCTGGAGGACCCCGCTTCCGAGCCCCAGTACGACAAGCCCGGCTTCCTGGAGATGGGCGTCTCTCCCGCCATGGCCCCCGACGAGGCCACCTATGTGACCATCGACTTTGAGAAGGGCTGGCCCGTGGCCGTGGACGGCGAGAAGATGAAGGCTTCCGACATCATCCGCAAGCTCAACGACCTGGGCGGCAAGAATGGCATCGGCCTCCTGGACATCGTGGAGAACCGGATGACCGGCATGAAGGACCGGGGCGTCTATGAGACTCCGGGCGGCACCATCCTGTACCGGGCCCACGAGGTGCTGGAGATGATCACCATCGACAAGGACACCGCCCACATGAAGAGCAAGCTGGCCGTGGACTTTGCCGACCTGGTGTACAACGGCAAGTGGTTCACCCCCCTGCGGGAGGCCCTGTCCGCCTTCGCCACCGAGACCCAGAAGCACGTCACCGGCACCGTGAAGCTGAAGCTCTACAAGGGCAACATCATCACCTCCGGCGTCACCTCTCCCGACACCCTCTACTCTGAGGAGATCGTCACCTTCCAGGAGAGCGACTACAACCAGAACGACGCCACCGGCTTCATCAACCTCTGGGGCCTGCCTGATACCGTGCTGGCGCTGCGGGATCAGGGCAAGCTGAACAAGTAAGGCGGCGTTCTGGTCCACGGCGGAGCCGTGGCCGGCGCGGGTGCGCCGCACAAGCGTTTTCGCGGCGCGAAAACCTTGGCGCAAGGGCGGATTCACTCCGCCCGCGCAAGTGAAATCAAAGGGGCCCCCGGCGGCTGTGCCGCTGGGGATGGCCTGCCCGACACCGTGCTGGCTCTCCGGGACCAGGGCAAGCTGAACAAGTAAAACGCATGACACTGCGGGCGGCCGCAGGCTGCCTCCTACCACCGGGTAGAGGCTGTCTGTGGTCGCCCACAATCCAGATAAGGAGCGATCACCATGAAACTGTGGGCCGGACGGTTCCAGAAAGAGACCGACACCCTGGTAAACGATTTTAACTCTTCCATTTCCTTCGACGCCCGGATGTACAAAGAGGATATCGCCGGCTCCATCGCCCACGCCACCATGCTGGGCAAGACCGGCATCATCGAGGAGCACGAGGCGGAGAAGATTATCGAGGGCCTGAAGGCCATCCTGGCCGACATCGAGGCCGGGCAGGTGGAGTTCTCGCTGGAGAACGAGGACATCCACATGAACATCGAGACCATGCTTACCCAGCGCATCGGCGACACGGGCAAGCGCCTCCACACCGCCCGCAGCCGGAACGACCAGGTGGCGGTGGACTTCCGCCTCTTTGTGAAGAAGGAGATCCCGGTCATCATCGACCAGATCGTCAAGCTGGAGGAGGTTCTGGTGAAGAAGGCCCAGGCCAACCTCCACACCGTCATGCCGGGCTACACCCACCTCCAGCGGGCCCAGCCCACCACCTTCGCCCACTACATGATGGCCTACGCCAACATGCTCAAGCGGGACATCACCCGCTTTGAGGACTGCCTGGAGCGCATGGACGAGTGCCCCCTGGGCGCCGGCGCTCTGGCCACCTCCACCTATCCGGTGGACCGGTTCCAGACCGCCCAGGCCCTGGGCTTCAGGAAGCCCACCGACAACTCCATGGACTCGGTGTCCGACCGGGACTTCGCCATTGAGTTCCTCTCCGCCTGCTCCATCCTGATGATGCACCTCTCCCGCTTCTCCGAGGAGATCATCCTCTGGTGCTCCTGGGAGTTCAAGTATGTGGACCTGGACGACGCCTACTCCACCGGCTCCTCCATCATGCCCCAGAAGAAGAACCCCGACGTGGCCGAGCTGGTGAGAGGCAAGACCGGGCGGGTGTATGGCTCCCTGGTGACCCTGCTGACCCTGATGAAGGGCCTGCCCCTGGCCTACAACAAGGACATGCAGGAGGACAAGGAGCCCGTGTTCGACGCCATCGACACCGTGGAGCTGTGTCTGCCGGTGTTCGCGGCCATGCTGGACACCCTGACCATCCGGGAGAAGAACATGCGCAACGCGGCCTCCGGCGGCTTCATCAACGCCACCGACTGCGCCGACTACCTGGTGAAGAAGGGCATGCCTTTCCGGGAGGCTTACATGATTGTGGGCAAGCTGGTCAACTTCTGCATCAAGACCGGCGAGACTCTGGACACCCTGCCGCTGAAGGACTTCCGGGCCGTGTCCCAGATCTTCGACGAGGGCGTGTACCAGGCTCTGGAGCTCAACACCTGCGTCAACGGGCGCAAAGTCTATGGTGGTCCTAGTGCGGAAAGCGTGCAGCAGCAGATCGACAACATCCAGGCCTTCCTGGCGGAGCGGAAGTAAAACAGCGGCCGCTCCGTGGGGAATTGTAACGGATTGTTGGTTGAAATCCACTCCATCTCGTCGTAGTATGGGAACATAAACCCATCAGACGAACAAATGAATGGAGTGTTTTCAATGAGACGTGCCATCTGGCCCGCAGCGCTGGCGCTGCTTCTGCTGACCGGCTGCGCCGGAACCGCCAGCGAACCGCCCAGCGCCAGCCCCCAGCCCTCTCCGGCGGCCAGCGCCGCCGCCCCTACTCCCAGTCCCACCGAGACGGCGGAGGACCAGGGGCCCGCCCCCGAGGAGGTCTTTGACCAGCTCCCGGACGAGTTCCTCTTCTCCAGCGGCGCGGGTGGATGGGGCACCATCCTCTCCATCGAATCGGACGGCAGTTTTTCCGGAGAATACCACGATTCCGAAATGGGCGGCACGGTTCCGCTGTGCTATTACTGTGAATTCAGCGGTACGCTGTCCCAGCCGGAGCGGGTGGACGCCTATACCTACTCCACCACTCTCCTGTCCTTGGAGCAGGAGAAAGAGGAGGGGGAGGAGTATATGGAGGACGGGATCCGTTACATCATCTCCACCCCCTACGGCATCGAGGGCGCGGAGGAGCTGCTGCTCTACCGGCCCGGTACGCCGGTGTCAGAGCTGCCGGAGGAATTCCGGGGCTGGACCGGCCTGAGCGGCACGGCCGCACCGGAGACGCTGTCCGATTGGGGACTCTACAATGTGAACACCCAGCAGGGGTGGATCGGCTATGAGGGGGATTAACATGAAAGCGAAAATTTACATTGACGGCCAGGAGGGCACCACCGGCCTGCAGATCTATGAGCGCCTGGGCGCGCGGAGCGACATTGAGCTCCTGCGCATCGACGAGGACAAGCGCAAGGACGTGGAGGAGCGCAAGAAGTTCCTCAACGCCGCCGACATCGTGTTCCTGTGCCTCCCGGACGCGGCGGCGCGGGAGGCGGTGGCCCTCATCGAGAACGACCACACCCGCGTCATCGACGCCTCTACCGCCCACCGCACGGCCCGGGATTGGGCCTACGGCTTCCCCGAGCTCTACCGCTACCCCGGCGAGGTCATCGGCCAGGCCGCCCGGGTGGCCAATCCCGGCTGCCACGCCACCGGCTTTCTCGCCTCGGTGGCGCCGCTGGTGAAGCTGCACATCCTCCCCGACGACTATCCCGTCACCTGCTTCTCCCTTACCGGCTACTCCGGGGGCGGGAAGAAGATGATCGCCCAGTACGAGGGGGAGGAGAAGGGGAACGACCTGTACGCCCCCCGGGTGTACGGCTTGAACCTGAACCACAAGCACCTGCCGGAGATGCAGAAGATCGCGGGGCTGAAGCAGCCCCCGGTGTTCTGCCCCATCGTGGACGACTACTACAAGGGCATGGCCACCACCATCCAGCTCCACAACAAGTATCTCCTGGGCCAGCCCACGGCGGAGGAGATCTATCACATTTTCTCGGCCTACTACGCCGGTCAGAAGCTGATTTCGGTGCGCATGGCCGGGGAGGGCGAGTTCGTCTCGGCCAACACTCTGGCGGGGAGCGACCGGCTGGAGCTGGTGGTCAGCGGCCACGAGAAGCAGACCACCGTCACCGCCCTCTTCGACAACCTGGGCAAGGGCGCCTCCGGCGCGGCGGTGCAGAATATGAACATTATGCTGGGCCTGGACGAGACTACGGGGCTGAACCTGTAAGAGATCGTCCGGCCAAGAACAAGGAGTGACCACCATGAAACAGATCACCGGCGGCGTTACTGCCGCCAAGGGCTTCAAAGCCTGGGGCGTCCACTGCGGCGTGAAGAGCCACAACGTGGACAAGAAGGACCTGGCCATCATTCTCTCGGAGCGGGAGTGCAACGCCGCAGCGGTGTATACCATGAACCGCGTGAAGGCCGCCCCCATCTACGTGACCATGGACCACCTGGAGGACGGCACCGCCTGGGGCGTCATCGCCAACAGCGGCAACGCCAATGCCTGCTGCCCCATGAGCCACGAGAACGCCGAGCTCATGTGCCAGTACGCCGCCGCCGCCACCGGGCGCAAGCCGGGGGACTTCGTGGTGGCCTCCACCGGCGTCATCGGCCAGACCCTGAACGTGGCCGCCATTGAGAAGGGCGTGCCCCAGGTGGTGGCCGGACTGAGCGCCGACGGCTCCGACGCCGCGGCCCACGCCATCATGACCACTGATACCTCCAAGAAGGAGATCGCCGTCACCCTCACCGTAGGCGGCAAGAACGTCACCATCGGCGCCATCGCCAAGGGCTCCGGCATGATCCACCCCAACATGGGCACCATGCTGTGCTTCATCACCACCGACTGCGCCATCACCCACGAGATGCTCTCCGAGGCCCTCCACGAGACGGTGCCCAAGACCTTCAACCGGGTGACGGTGGACGGGGACACCTCCACCAACGACATGTGCGTGGTGCTGGCCAACGGCATGGCGGAGAACCCCCAGATCGAGTGGAAGGATGACAGCTATACCGTGTTCCAGAAGGCGCTGCGCTATGTGTGCGAGTACCTGGCCCGCTGCATCGCCGGCGACGGCGAGGGCGCCAGCCGCCTCATCACCTGCACCGTCCGCTCCGCCCGCAGCGAGGAGAGCGCCGAGCGCCTGGCCAAGGCAGTGGTGGCCTCCCCGCTGGTGAAGGCCGCCATGTTCGGCTCCGACGCCAACTGGGGCCGGGTGCTGTGCGCCATGGGCTATTCCAAGGCCCCCTTCCGCCCCGAGTACGTGGACGTGAAGTTTGCCTCCGACGTGGGCGAGGTCCTGGTCTGCCAGCAGGGCATGGGCCTGGACTTCGACGAGGAGGCTGCCAAGAGCATCCTCAGTCAGGACGAGGTCATCATCGACATCGACCTGCACGAGGGACAGGACACCGCCACCTGCTGGGGCTGCGACCTGACCTATGATTACGTCAAAATCAACGGCGATTACCGCACCTGATCGGAAAGAAGGAGTCCAAACATGTCTGACCCAGTCGTGACCCGCGCCACCGTGCTGGCCGAGGCCCTGCCCTACATTCAGAAATACTACGGCAAGACCGTGGTGGTGAAGTACGGCGGCAACGCCATGATCTCCGACGAGCTGCGCCACGCCGTCATCTCCGACATCATCCTGCTCAACCTGGTGGGCGTCCACGTGGTGGTGGTCCACGGCGGCGGGCCGGAGATCAGCGAGATGCTGAACAAGATCGGCAAGGAGTCCAAATTCGTGGACGGCCTGCGCTACACCGATGAGGAGACCATGGACATCGTGCAGCAGATCCTCTGCGGCAAGGTGAACAAGAACCTGGTGGCCACCCTGAACCGCCTGGGCGGCAAGGCCATCGGCCTGTGCGGCATGGACGCGGGGCTCTTCGAGGCCAAGCAGCTCAGCGAAAAATACGGCCTGGTGGGGGAGATCGTCCAGGTCAACCCCGCCCCGGTGCAGGACAGCCTCACCCAGGGGTATATCCCGGTGGTCTCCACCGTGGCCCAGGGCGTGGACGGGGAGAACGCCTACAACATCAACGCCGACACCGCCGCGGCCAAGCTGGCGGTGGCGCTGAAGGCGGAGAAGCTGATCCTCCTCACCGACGTGCGGGGCCTGCTGCGGGACCCCAAGGACGAGAGTACCCTCATCCCGGAGGTGGAGCTCTCCCAGGTGCCCGAGCTGGTGAAGGACGGCGTCATCAAGGGCGGCATGATCCCCAAGGTGGACTGCTGCGTGGAGGCGGTGCGCTCCGGCGTGAAGGACACCATCATCCTGGACGGCCGCATCCCCCACTCCATCCTCATTGAGCTCCTGTCCGACGAGGGCATCGGCACCATGCTGCGCTAGGAGGCAATTGCCATGAATCACAACGAACTGGTGGCTTTGGACCACCAATACACCCTCCAGACCTACGGCCGCTTCGACGTGGACATCGACCACGGCAAGGGCGCCACGCTGTGGGACCTGGCGGGGCGGAAATACATCGACTTCACCTCGGGCATCGGGGTGTGCTCGGTGGGCTACGGGAACGAAACGTGGGCCAAGGCCATCTACGACCAGGCCCTCACCCTGGGCCACATCTCCAACCTCTTTTACTCCCAGCCCTACGCCAAGCTGTCCGAGGCGCTCTGTCAGCGCACCGGCATGGCGGCGGCCTTTTTCGGCAACTCCGGCGCCGAGGCCAACGAGGGCCTCATCAAGCTGGCCCGGAAGTACAGCTTCGACCAGTACGGCAAGGGCCGCAGCACCATCCTGACCCTGAAGAACTCCTTCCACGGCCGCACCATCACCACCCTGACCGCCACCGGCCAGGACGTGTTCCACCAGTATTTCTTCCCCTTCATGGAGGGCTTCCGCTACGCCGACGCCAACGACCTGGAGAGCGTGAAGGCCCAGGGCGGCGACGACGTGTGCGCCGTCCTGGTGGAGCTGGTGCAGGGCGAGGGCGGCGTGCTCCCGCTGGACAAGGCGTTCGTCCAGGATGTGGCCAAGCTGTGCGCAGAGAAGGACTGGCTCCTTCTGGTGGACGAGGTGCAGACCGGCGTGGGCCGCACCGGCACCCTGTTCGCCTTCCAGCAGTACGGCATCCAGCCCGACGCGGCCTCCTTCGCCAAGGGAATCGCCGGGGGCCTGCCCATGGGCGGCTTCCTGGTGAATGAGAAGTGCCGCACCGTTCTGGGTCCCGGCACCCACGCCTCCACCTTCGGCGGCAACCCCATCAGCTCCGCCGCGGCGCTGACCGTGCTGGACCTGCTGGACGAGGAGACCCTGAAGGGCGTCACCGAGAAGGGGGCCTATCTCCGCGCCGGCATCGAAAAGCTCCAGAAGAAGAGCATCGGCGCCACCCGTGGCCTGGGCCTGATGATCGGCGTCGAGGTGAAAGAGGGGTATACCAACAAGGCCCTGGCGGCCAAGCTGATCGAAAACGGCCTTCTGGTGCTGACGGCGGGCCCGGCGCTGCGGCTGCTGCCCCCGCTGACCATCACGAAGGACGAGATGGACCAGGGCCTGGCCATTCTGGACGCGGCGCTGGACTAAGCGATTTTCCATCACATTGACTGAGGTGATTTGACATGAAAGACCTGCTCAAGCTGCTGGATCTCTCCAAGGAGGAGATCCTCCACATCCTGAACGTGGCCGACCAGATGAAGTACAATCAGAAGCACGGCCTTACCCACAACTACCTCCAGGGCAAGACCCTGGCCATGATCTTCGAGAAGAACTCCACCCGCACCCGCGTCTCCTTTGAGACCGGCATGTTCCAGCTGGGCGGCCACGCCCTCTTCCTCTCCAGCAAGGAGAGCCAGATCGGCCGCGGCGAGCCGGTGGAGGACACCGCCCGGGTGCTCAGCCGCTACTGTGACGGCATCATGATCCGCACCTACTCCCAGGAGGAGGTGGAGAAGCTGGCCCAGTACGCCGACATCCCCGTCATCAACGGCCTCACCGACTTCGCCCACCCCTGCCAGGTGCTGGCCGACCTGATGACCGTCCGGGAGCACCAGAGCAAGCTGGAGGGCCTGAAGATGTGCTTCATCGGCGACGGCAACAACATGGTCAACTCCCTCATCGTGGGCGGCCTGAAGGTGGGCATGGACGTGTCCGTGGCCTGCCCCGAGGGCTACGATCCCCACCCCGACGTGATGGCCTTCGCCAAGAGCGTCACCACCTCCAAGTTCTCCCTGGTGCGCGACCCCGCCGAGGCCGCCAAGGGGGCCGACGTGGTCTTTACCGACGTCTGGGCCTCCATGGGCCAGGAGGAGGAGGCCGCCAAGCGCCGCGCCGCCTTCCAGGGCTACCAGGTGAACGACGCGCTCATGAAGCTCACCAACCCCGGCTGCATGGTGCAGCACTGCCTGCCCGCCCACCGGGGCGAGGAGATCACCGCCGAGGTCTTTGAAGCCCACGCCAATGAGATCTTCGACGAGGCGGAGAACCGCCTCCACGCTCAGAAGGCGGTCATGTACCTGCTCATGGGCGACGAGAAGTAAGAACGACCCATTGAAAACGCCCCCGCCCGTACGGCGGGGGCGTTTTGCTTGCCAGCGGCGGGGAAATTGTGTTATCATGGGCATACATCCAAGACCAAGGAGGGATTTTTATGACCGATCGGGAACTGGTGGAGCTGGCCTTCACCATGCTGGAGCGCTCCTATGTGCCCTACTCCCACTTCCCCGTGGGGGCGGCGCTGGAGTGCGCCGACGGGACGGTGTTCACCGGCTGCAATGTCGAGAACGCCGCCTATGGCTCCACCATCTGCGCCGAGCGCACCGCGCTGGTGAAGGCAGTCAGCGAGGGACACCGGGACGACTTCGTCCGGCTGGCCGTGGTGGGGGATTCGGCGGACTACTGCTGGCCCTGCGGGTCCTGCCGGCAGATGCTGTATGAATTTGCCCCCGATCTCACCGTGCTGGTGGCCCGGGGCGACCACGAATTTGTGAAACTGCCCCTGGCGGAGCTGCTGCCCTACGGCTTTGGGCCCAAATCCCTCAGCGGGGAGCCGAAAGGGGAGGTAGAGTAACATGGCACAGATCGCGTGGATCGGCGCGGGGGTGATGGGGCGGCCCATGGCGGGCCACCTGGCCGCCCACGGCCATCAAGTGCGGGTGTACAGCCGCCACATGGAGAAGCTCACCGGCGCGGAACAGGAGGGCCTGGAGCCCTGCGCCACCATCGCCCAGGCGGTGGCGGGCGCGGAATACGTCTTTGTGATGGTGGGCTACCCCAAGGACGTGGAGGAGGTGTTCGCCGGTCCCGGCGGCATCTTTGAGAGCGCCGCACCGGGTACGCTGGCGGTGGACATGACCACCTCCTCGCCGGAGCTGGCCCGCCGCCTGTGGGAGCAGGGGAAGGAGAAGGGCATCCGGGTGCTGGACGCCCCGGTGTCCGGCGGCGACCGCGGCGCCCGCAACGCCTCCCTGTCCATTATGGTGGGCGGCGAGAAGGCCGATTTTGAGGAGGTCCGCCCCCTGCTGGCCTGCATGGGCACCGGCCTCCACTACATGGGGCAGGCCGGCAGCGGCCAGCACACCAAGGCCGCCAACCAGATCGCCGTGGCGGGGGCCACCGCCGCCTACACCGAGGCCCTGCGGTACGCTCAGGCGGCGGGGCTGGACCCCCGGGCCATGCTGGAGGCCATCGGCGGCGGCGCGGCGGGGAGCTGGCAGATCGCCAACATGGCACCCCGGGTGCTGGCGGGGGACTTCGCCCCCGGCTTTTTCATCAAGCATTTCATCAAGGACATGAAGATCATCCAGGACGAGAGCGCCCAGCGGGGCGTGGAGCTGCCCATGCTGGACACGGTGTGCTCCCTCTACGAGGAGCTGGCCCGCCGCGGCCTGGAGAACGAGGGCACCCAGGCCCTCATCCGCTATTACGAGCCCGAGGCATAACAAACGGCCTCCCCGATTTCCGTCGGGGAGGCCGTTTTGCATCAATCCAGGGGTTTTTCGATGGGGGCGTAGTACTTGGTGCGGTAGAACTGGAACATGTCGTCGAACTCCTTGTCCTCGCCGTGGTGCAGGGCGTGCATGTAGGCGTGGGAGTCGGTGCGGATGAGGGAGTCCTTGGCGGCGGTCTCCCGCACGATGTACAGCGCGATGTTGGAGCAGTGGTCGGAGATGCGCTCCAGGTTGATGAGCAGCTCCAGGTACTGGGTGCCCAGCTCCACGGTGCACTTGCCGTCCTTCAGACGCTCGATGTGGCGGCTGCGCAGCTCGTCCCGCATCAGGTCCACCACTTCCTCGATGGGCTCCACCTCCAGGGCCAGCTCCCGGGAGCGCTGGGTGTAGCTGTCGATGGCCTTGTCGATGGTCTCGTCGACGGCGGAGGTCATGGCGTTGAGCTCGGCCTTGGCAGCGGGGGAGAAGGTCATGCCGCGGTCATGGACGATGGCGGCAGTCTCGGACAGGTTCACCGAGTAATCGCCGATGCGCTCGAAGTCGGACAGGGTGTGGAGGAGCTCCGACACCTTGGCGCTGTCCTCGGCGCTGAGGGAGTGGTCGCTCAGGCGGACCAGGTAGTTGTCCAGGGTGCTCTCCAGCTTGTCCAGCGCGGTCTCGGTCTCGTTGAGGCATTCCAGCTTCTTGCCGTCGTAGTGGTCCAGCAGCTCCACCGCCAGGCGGTAGTTCTCCTGGGCGAAGTGGCCCATCTGCACCACGGCGTCGTGGCACTTCTCAAGAGCCAGGGAGGGGGAGGAGAGGAAGCGCTCGTCCAGCACGGACACCTCCCGCTGGTCGGCGTCGCCGGGGATGATGTGCTCCACCAGGAACACCAGCTGCCGGTTGAAGGGGAGCAGCAGGGCGGTACAGCACACGTTGAAGCCCAGATGGAGATTTGCGATGCTGCTGCGGTTGAGGACGTCGTGCCAGAAGGGGAAGTGGAAGATGGCGTTGCCCACATAGAGCACCACCAGGAAGAAGAGGGTGCCGATGACGTTGAAGAGGAGGTGCAGGCAGGCGGTGCGCTTGGCGTTCTTGCTGGCGCCGATGCCGGAGAGGAGGGCGGTGATACAGGTACCGATGTTCTGGCCCATGATGAGGGGGATGGCGATGTTGAAGGTGACCACGCCGGTGGAGCTCATGGCCTGCAGGATACCCATGGAGGCGGAGGAGCTCTGGATCAGAGCGGTGACCAGGGCACCCACCAGCACGCCCAGGAAGGGGTTGGAGAAGGCCACGAACATCTCGCGGAACTGGGGCAGCTCCTGGAGGGGGGCCACGGTGGACTCCAGGGTCTTCATGCCGATGAAGAGGAGGCCCAGGCCCAGGACGATCTGACCCACGCATTTTTTCCGCCCGCTGTTGATGAACATGTAGAAGATGATACCGATGGTGGCCAGTATGGGGCCCAGCACCTGGGGTTTCAGCAGGGAGAGGAAGAGGTTGTCCGATGAAATGTCGCCCAGGCTCAATAACTGGGCGGTGACGGTGGTGCCGATGTTGGCGCCCATAATGATACCGACGGTCTGGCGGAGCTTCATGATCCCGGCGTTGACGAAGCCCACGCACATCACGGTGGTGGCGGCTGAGCTCTGGATGAGGCCGGTGACCAGGGCGCCCAGCAGCACGCTCTTGAATACATTGCTGGTCAGTCGCTCCAGAATGCTCTCCAGGCGTCCGCTGGACAGCTTCTCCAGTCCGTCGGTCATGGTAGACATGCCAAACAGGAAGGTTGCGACAGCGCCAAACATGGCGATCACATCAGTTGCACTCACAAGACATCCTCCTAATTTTCATTGGTTCAAGCCCGCAACGGCGCGAATGCTCCGAGTTTAACCAGTACAAATTATATACGCTCTTTCACCGCTCGTAAATCCTTCCAATCGACTTTGTCGAAAATGTACGTTTCCGATAAAATGGATGTCAAAATTTCGTAAAACTTTGTGTGCGAAAGGCGTGGACAAACCGGGAAGGAACGTACATAGGGACGGGCCATCCCGGAATAAGATGGAAAAGATTTGTTTGCGTCGCGCAAAGGAGAGGGAGGAGAGCACTATGTTACCGGTTTGGCTGTTGCTGATGCTCAACGGGCTGTTTGTGAGCCTGCGTCTGACGGGCGGGGAAGGGTCCTTTCCCCGTCCGCTGAAGGCGGAGGAGGAGCGGGCGTGTCTGGAGGCTATGGCGGCGGGGGACCCGGAGGCCCGGGACCGGCTCATCGAGCACAATCTGCGCCTGGTGGCCCACATCGTCAAGAAATACTATACCCCAAACGGAGACCAGGACGATCTCATTTCCATCGGCACGATAGGGCTCATCAAGGGTATCACCACCTTTAAAAGTGATAAGCAGGTCCGGCTGGCCACCTACGCCTCCCGTTGCATTGAAAATGCTACACTATCGTAGCGGACCTTTTGCCCCATCATGTGGCGGATCGCACCGACTTAAGGGATAAATGGCATGTGTTTTGCCAACCTACGGAACGCATGATAGTCATGACACGCTATGCTCTCGATGTGGTCAGTTACGCGCCCTTGTATATTCATAGTTTCCGGCTTGTCCAGCCCCACACGCTGGTGGAGGCGGAGAAGTTCAATCTTATCTACACAGATCCAGCTCAAATCGACAAGATTGCGGACAAGCTGCGGTGGTACCGATACCAGCATGGTCTGCTGCAAAGAGATGTGGCAGACTACGCCGGTCTGGATCGCAGTACATATTCCGGCTATGAGAATACCCTGCGGGACTACTACCCCATTGAGAAGATGGAGAAGATTGCGGAGCTGTTCGCCGTGCCGGTCACGGATTTGCTGGACGAGTTTAATTTGTTCCTCTACAATGGTCAGGGACGACAGATTAAAGAAATGCGCCGGCGGCGTCAGATGACCCAGGTGGAATATGCCAGGCGACTGGGTGTCCCCTTTGGTACGCTGCAAGGGTGGGAGCAGGATCGGGTACAGATCTGCAAGCAGACATGGCGCAGACTGAAAATCAGAGGATAACACAAAGGGATGGGGTTATGCCCCATCCCTTTGCTGATGTATTCGTTTGATGGCCTCAATCAACTCCGCTTTCTGCTCCACGGGGCAGGGCATGGCTTTGATTTGTTCCATGACAGTCTGCGCATGGACGGCGGCAACTTTCTTGGAAAGTTCTTCCTGCTTTTCCGGAGTTGTCGGATAATGCATAATAACGCCCAACGCACATACCCTCCTCCTTGGTAAGGCAGTATATGCGTCAATGCTTGTCCTTCATGTTTTTTGTGGACAGCGAAGCTAGGTAAACATTGGTCACATCCGCCCGCTCATGGCCCAGCAGCCGGGACACCATGAAGTGGGCGTCCAGAGCGCCCGTGCCCTTGTCCATCAGTTCCTTATACTTCTCCGCTGCAAAGGTGTGGCGAAGTCCGTGAAAGGTCAGGGGAAGGTCAGATTTTACTTGAATGCTGTTTCGATGCGCCACGATGAACAGCTGCAGGCGGTGGATGGCCTGGTCGGTGGGCATATCATCCGGCACCAACAACTTGTGGCCCCGCTGGGTGCGTGTCAGTTGACGCCGCAGGGCAATGGCGATCTGCTCGTTGATGGGGACGGTGCGGATCTTGCCGCCCTTGCCCTTGACGGTGACGGCGTTCTCCCGAAGGGCCTGCTTTGCCGCGGCGGTGTCGATGCGGAAACACTCGTGGATGCGGAGCCCAGCGTAACGGGCCAGATAGAGAGCCAGAATGTAATCCCAGCGCTCCGCAGCCAGGGCCCTGCCCAGCATGTGGTTGAACTCCTCTGTACTCCATGTGCGGTCCACACCGCCGAAGCGCCGGCGCTCCAGCTCGACTCCCAGTTCGCTGTTGGTGGGCAGCGCATACTTGGGGTTGCTCACTTTGTCATGGAAGAAGCGGATGGCTGCCAAATCTGTTTTTATGGTGGAAGCCGACTTCCCATGCTCCTGCAAATACAGCACATAGCCAACAAGGTGCTTGCCACTGATGTTGCTCAGTTTCTGAAGGTGGTACTCGTCAGCCAGGTAGCCGCAGAACCGCTTGCACGCTTCGTAGTAGCGATCCTTGGTGCGGAAACTGCCTTGACGATTATGGCGGGCCAGTTTGTTCAGTTGACTCACCAGGGCCAGATAGAGGCCCTTGTTTTGAATGGATCGTGTCATATCGTAAAATACTCCTTTTCTTTCATAGGTAGTTCAGATGGGCGCAGTTCGCCCATTGGCAGAGCCGTTTGTTTCCGCCGGATCTCCAGGAAAATCTTCCTGGAGCCTGGGGGCAATCGCTTCGGAACCCATTGCAGCAGAGGCGTTTCCAGGAAGCGAGCCATGAACGGCGAATCTCTGTCTCTTTTTCAATTGGAACCAGGTCAGTACGAGCGCAGTATGGGGATAGACCCTGCCATCGGCGGGCATTGCTCCGATGACGACTGCCGACACAACCGCTGAAACTCGGCTGCAAGCTGCGGTAAAGAACCACAGCCTGCGTGTGTCTGTTGATCCCTTCGGCTGGGATCAGGGGAATTGCGTCCTCTTTGCTGCCGAACCGGCACTGTGCCGGAACAAAGAGGGGTGAGCCTGCTGCCACAGGCTCCGAGGTGCAGCACCCCAAGTCACTCCGCACACCTCAACGCGGAGAAGGGGGACGGCCATGTTTTAGAATAAGTTCTTCTGGCACCATACCGCAGACTGGCAGGGTCTGGTGTAACTCCCATCGGGAGTGCGGGGCTATGAACGCACAAAAAGAGGGTGCGAAAAGTTCCTTCTGTGCCTGATCTACACAGGCAGCAAACTTTTCGCACCCTCAAACAAGTGCTCGTATTCTTTCTCATGGCCATCCGAAGAAGAAGTCAACATCTTCGGCGCAACACCACATCATCAAAGGGAAAGACAGCCGATGAACATGGTTCCCTTGTTGTCCACTGAAACGGAGACAACAGCCGCAGGGCATTGCCCTGGCGGAAAACGGCTGAAACGTACAAACATAACAGCGTGCGCAATGCGAGATGCCCCTCTCGCTCACAGGTGAATCCTGCCCCGGAGTCCCACCGAGTACGCGCAAAGAATCAATCGTAATTTTTATATACCACAATATATTGTGTTTGTCAATAAGATTAAACTTATATATAGATAATTTGGAAGAAGATTTTCTTGCCTTTTTTCGACAGACAGGCCTACGAGGCTGAGGACCGCCATGCCGTGCAGGACGAGCGGTGGAGCGTTTTTACCCGGGAACAGATCGTGGAGAAGGACAATAGTTGGGACCTGGGACTCATCCGGGACGACTCAGTGCTGGACTACAACGACCAGCCAGACCCGGTGGATAGCGCGGAAGAGGCCGTTGACCTGCTGATGAGCGTGGTGAAGGAGCTGCGAGCCCTGGAGGTGCGGGACTGATGGCGAGGAAAAAAGAAAACCTAAGGTCTGCAGAGCGCTTGGAGGAAGCATTAGTACCAGATTGGGAGCAGCTATACAAAGCACCAGCGAATTGATGTTGGGCATACCTTAAACCAATATCTAAACTACGAACAGGTAAAAAAGATGCCAATTATGGTAGTGTAGACGGCGAATATCCTTTTTTTACATGTGCTGCAGAGCAAATTCGTTGTCACGGATATTCATTTGACTGTGATGCTATACTGATTGCAGGAAATATTAATGCTAAAAAAACCGGAGTATATAGGTTTGATATGCCAAAGATAAATGGGCGAAGTGAAATTGTCCGTATCCTTGACGATCTCCTCGCCAAAGAGCAGCAAGCTAAGGAATCCACCGAAAGGGCTCTGGAGCAGATCGACCTCATCAAAAAAGCCATCCTCGCCCGTGCCTTCCGCGGCGAACTGGGCACCAATGACCCCAGCGAGGAGAGAGCGGAAGAACTGCTTTTCTCTAAAATTTAACAAGACACTACAATTTTTTGTAGTGTCTTAACAAAAGCGACATTTTGGTGTATAATGTAGAGCATGAGGTGAACCCCTATGAACAACTTAAAACAGATCCGAGAACTGTATGGGGCCACACAGGAACAGATCGCCCAGGCCATTAATGTGAACCGTGTCACCGTGGCAAACTGGGAAAACGGCACATCTGTTGCCTCCAGCAGTAACCAGGAAAAGCTCTCGATTTACTACGGGATAGGTCCGGAGTATTTCTACGAGAAAGAATTGGACGAAGTTGCCAAGAAAATTGTAACTGATACCAGTGCAAGAGCTCAAGAACTTACGGAGAAGTCTGAAGGAAAACGAGTCAAAGAACAAGACTTCCACAAGATGTTTGAGTCCATTACATTTAAACAGGCCATGGAACAGTACATGTTTTCCATGAAGATGCTTTTGGCAACTGCTGATAGTGGCGAACTGGACAAGCTTAAAGCAGCGGCTCTTATCAACAGGAAAATGGGCACCAGGTTAGACGCAATTATCGCTCTCCGAGAGCAGGAAGAAAAATCCGGGGAGCCATCACTGTTTGATCTTATTGAGAAGGTCGAAAACGGCGAATAATAACAATATATAGTATATTTATATAAAATAAATACAACATATAGTTGACACATTCTCCCTGCCCTGTTATAATAGGCCAAGATTCCAGGCAAAAGAAAACAGCGCTCCGGCTGGTACCCGTTGCGCTGCATCTTGCGTCTACACAGAATACGATGCTCAGAAGCATGATATAGACTGTGTTTCCCTTAGACACATTTACTATATCACGTTTCTGGGCTCGGTTCAATATGGGATATTTCACGAAGTTGACTTGTTCCTTGTGGCCGAGTTTTTCTTTTGGCTGTTTTGAATAGATACTCCTAACAACCAATGATGACCGCATCTATGCGGAGAAAGGAAATGTGACTTTAATGTACGCAACAAAAATCAAAATGAAACCGGGCTGCTACAGTTCCGGTAGCCTCCTGGAGATCGACTCCGTTTACATCGAAGGCTGTGACAATCCCGGCTTTTTCAAAAAGGCTAACCTGTACGACTTTTTGAAAGAGAACCCTGGCACCATTCAGGTGAAAATTTTCCCCTTTCCTGATGTAGTTCCTGCTCTTAGTAAATATGATGAGAAGTATGTGCGCTCCACCCCCAATGATTACACGCACGATAACCTTCTTGACCTGCCGCGCGAATGAAAGAGGGGCTGAAGATGGCTTCTTTTAAGTTTGATAGCAAAAAATTCATGAGGGAACTGGAGAAAGACATTAAGAAGTCTATTCAACAGGATCTTTCGCGGCATCCTGAAAGGGTCTTAAATGATCATGTTGGCGAATGTGTGGATGCATGTTGTCCCCATTGCGACAATCCCCAAATGGAGGTACTTTCAGGAGGCTTTGTCCGCTGTCCGGCATGCGGATTCACAGACCGAGCTAAGATTGAACTCAACTGGAAATAAAAAAGGTGTGGCTTATGGGTACCAGACATAGGCCACACCTTTTATTTCGCTAACTCCAGGAACGCCTCTCGGTATGTTTCCAGAATCCGGGCGGCGGCCGCATCAATCTTCTCATCATCGGTCAGTTCACGCTTGCCAACTTGAGGCGCCAGGGAAGGGGGAGAACCGCTCTCTAACTGCTGGTCACTGTGCAGCATAGGATCAACTTTGTCCGACATCATGATTACCTCGCTTTCCACCTAAAATTATTTGCTTTTATTTTGCCAGATGATTGTCCAAAGTACAAGGGAATTCTATCACGGTAAAACACAATCAAGGGATGCGCCGCGAAACGCCCGGTTTCACGGCATATCTTTTTTGTTTCTCCCACTCCAAGCAAACATCCACCGCAACTCTTTATTGAGAAAACCTTATCCATTTGACATACTTTTGACAGAAAAACGGAGCGCCTGCCTTGTCGCAGGAGCTCCGTTTGTGGTTCCGGTAATTCACTTTTGTTTTGATTTCCGCAGTCGGCATATTCTTTCCGCCTTATCTCGCTCCCCCAGAGGCTGGGCAAAAACAGAGAAGAACTCCCTGATGCACACACAGTCTCCCATCAATCCCACCAGAAGTACCAGACGGTGGACTGCCGCAGCACGTCGGCCAGATTGCCCACCGTTGGGTCTTCCTCCTGATCCACAACGTCCGGGCAGAAACCGTACTGCTCCACCGCCGTCCCCATGGCCTTCTCCTCGGGGACAGGGGCCGGGAGGGTAAACTCCAGCTCGTCATGGGTCATGGCAGCAGGGACCGCCCCATGCTGTTCAAACCAGTATTTCGCAACTGCCATTAACTTCGGCGTGTTAGGACATTCATTCCAGCCACCAAAGGGCAGATAGGCAAAGACCTCCCAAGGATTCTTCACTGGGATTTTAGCCAGAATGAGAGGATAAGTCATTTTGCTATCGGAATTCCAGTAGCTTGAAAAACGACGGTTATCATATCCGCCCACCATCTCGCCCAGGATATCCTCATCCCAGTCCATATCGTCATCCTCGGCTTCTTCTTTGCACTGCCCAATCATTTCCTGCAGAACCGTCTTTCCGTCCTTGAGAGGTGCGGCGAGCATTTTCTTCCGGTATTTGGCGACTTTGTCTGGGTCGAAAGTATAGTCGTCCTCGCCATCGCTGTCAGGGTCAGAATTCATAATCAGGCATTCCCACAGGATTTCGTCATCCGCCTTAATCAGAACCGGCACAAAGCCCTCTTTGACACTTTCTCGTTTGGCATAGTTATATGCCGACATGATGGGATCATCATCCGTCATTGCGGGGAAATAGGTACATTCACAGTTCAGATATTTCATCATGGCCTTCGCAAGCTCCGAAGGCTCCAGAGTGGCCTCATCGAAATCCTGTCCCTGCCAGTTGGCAAAGCGTTTATCAATCACTTTTGCCATAGCCTGATAATAGTCCTCATCAAAGGGAATGAACAGGTAAGCTTCCTCCTGGAACTGATCAGAATAATATTGCTCTGAGCCGAAATATTCCAAGGCATAGTTGTCAATGTCGCTGGGGAAGTAAGGGCTGTCTCCTTCCCCATAGTAGTATCCGGCAAAGGCCGCGCCCTCCTTGTTGAACAGCGCCCCAAAGAGCTGCCCATTCAGCTGATCCCGGATAAAGCTGCGCAGATCGGCGCGGCTCAGATCCGCCATCAGTGGCTGCACCTGCTCCCAGTACCGCTCCATAAATTCCACGCTCATCAGGTCATGCTCCATGCACCAGCGCAGATAGATCGCCATGTGGTTGTAGGCATTGATCTCATCCACCGGCAGGCCCTTTTCCTGAATGGATTCCAGGTGCCAGGCGGCATCGTCCATATCGCCGGTGAACTCCTCCTCTGCAAGCGTTCCTCTGGTGATGGCATTCTGGCGGATGGGATTGACCACAAAACTGATACCTGCCATCTTTTCCAGCAGAGCGTCCGCATCATGCTCCAGTTTATACTTCAATTCGTTCCGATAGAGAGGAATTACCTGATAGAAGTTGACCTCCTCGCCGCTGGGCAAAGTGCAGACCTCGCCTCCGTTCCAGACAACATCTTGCGGGCCCACCAGAAGTGCGCCGCAGAGTGTCGTGTTCTCCGCAAACGGCGACTGCTTGTCCATTGTGTGACCAAAACCCAGCCAGGTATCGCCGGAAATGGGCAAGCGGGCCAACACTTTCAAGAGGCCAATGGGCCAGTACCACCGCTCATCCTTCAGAGATTCCTCATCCAGTTTCCAGTCCTTCGGCAGAGCGATGGCCAGCTCCGCCCGCTCCAGCTTGTATTCCGCCAATTCCTCTGGCACATTCATCCGGTGGGCCCCCATGCCCATCGTCACCAGCGTGTAGTAGTCCCGTGCCTCAGAGGGCGGAACAACGCAGATGTCCACATGAATGTCGGGAGAAACCAGCTCATGGAACACATTCTCAAACTCACCAAAGGTGTTTTTGATGTGCTGCTCGATTGCGGACATCTCATCCTCTGTATAAACCTCCGGTCCCCTGCTATCCGTCGAGGACCAGATGGCATCCGCCTTTGTACCGTCTGGATTCAGGAAAATCTGAAAATACTGATCCTCTCCCGGCTGCTGATAGACAAGGCCGATACGGCGGGTCTGGTCCACAAGCACCGCCGCCAGGATACCCTCTGCTTCCCCTTCAGGAGTGTGGGTCAGCCATTCCCCGCTGTCCAGCCGTTCCTTAAGCTGCCGCAGCCAGTCCGTTCCCATCTTGGAGAGTCCGGCTTCGTTCATGCGGAAGGAGAGCTCCACCAGATGCTCCTTCACCGGGTATTGAAATTCACAGCAGGGGGAATTTTTCTCATAGCCATACCGCTCCGGGCGGAACAGCTCATAAAATTCGGCAAGTCCAGCTTCGTCCACCCGAATACAGGCCAGGGCGCGCTGTTTATCATCCACATCTTGGCCCTGCCCCTGCTGGAGCAGTTGGTCGGCATCGGGGTTGATCCAATGGTACTCCATCTGTTCCAGGGTTGCTCCGGCTTTAATCTCCTCCTGCAAGGTCAAGAACTCATAATCGCCCGGCTCCAGTTTTAATCCTTGCTTGACGGCATCCAGCGCGCCGGCTTGATCGCCAAAATGCGCCCGCAGCTTGCCCACCTGCAGCCAGATCCAGGGGTAGTCCGGTTCCTCCTGAGCACCCCGCTCCGCATATTCCAGTGCTTCTTCCAACCTGCCGCAGTACATCAGCGCCACAGAATACCGGTAGTACCAGGTGGCGCAGCCTGCGGCGTTCTTCTCCGAATCCTTCATCCATTCTGCAGCCTGGTAATAATGGATATAGTCATCCAGATTGTTGCAGGCGAAGGAATACCAGAGGGCGATCTGCAAATCCTGATGGGCCTGCTTTTCGCTGAATCTTCCTTCTTCTACGCCATTTTTGATAAAATCCTCCAGCCAGTGGAGCATTTTCCCAAAATAGCCGGAAACGCCTTCGTCAAAGGATTCCAGCGTTTCAATATCTTCTTTCGAGAGCAGGGAGCCGGTTTCCTCGTGGATGTCAGGCTCTGGTTCCTCCTCATCCAGCAGCGGCACACCGCCCACATCCCGCCGGAAAGCGTGGAAGTGGGCATAGGGCAGGCCGCTTTCTTCCAAGAACGCCTGCGCCGCTGTCAGTACAGCGGGCAGATCCCAGGCAATGAAATCCAGATACCCGCAATACAGGCCAGTGGCCCCGCCCAGGAAGGTCACGGCTTCCGCTCCTGCATCCCGCAGGATGGCATCCCGCAGGTCATCCCGGAAGTCCAGAATGGCTTTGCTCCGCTCCTCGCCAGTAAAGCCTTCTAATGGGTAGCAGAGGAAACCCACCGCAATGCCGTCCTTGTGGTATTCGTCCACCGCATCACTGCGGGCAGTCAGGTAGTCGTTGATGATTACCGGGAGACGGCAGGTGCCGGTATAGACATCCAGCCGCCAATCGGCCTCCGGGTCCTCCACCGGTTCCAGTTCATAGGTAAGGTAGCTGTTTTCCAGGTAGTCACTGCCGTCCCGCCAGAGGGAGAGTCCCATGCTTTGCAGCAGTTCCGGCAGCTGGGAAAGGAGCATAGCTGGTTCCTCTTTCGGCTGAGCATAAACATCGAACCCGGCGACAAAGGCGATAGCGGAAACTTCTCCGATGGTTTGATCCACCAGCATGGACAGCGCCCACCAGACCCGGTCCGTATCCTCTTTCAAAAGCGGCGTCAGCTTTTCGCAGCAAAGGACCAGACTTACCCGCTGATCCTCTGTTTCCTCTGCCCACATCTGCACATCCTCGGCCCGAACTTTGATGTCTCCAGCCCGCAGTTCGAACCCCTCACAGGGCTGGCGGCCTACCCAGATATTCCAATGCTCCAGCACCGATTCTGGGGCCTGCTTCTGGAAGTACACCAACGGGAACAAGCGGGAGCGAAGGCCCTCCGGACTGAGGATCAGTTCATACTTTTCACCATTGAAGCCCAGCTCAAAGGAAGTATCACGCAGGGCAGTCTTGAGTGCGTTACCGCACTTTTCAATCAGTTCCTCGCCGCGCTGGTGCGTTTTGTCTGTGTCCATGAGTTGACGCAGTGTCCCCTCGATTTGAGTAAAGGCTGCCCACGATTCCCGCGTCCTTTCCCGGAAGTTCTTTTCAAACCGGGGCAGGGTCAAACGGCGGCGGCAATCGTCTATGTACTCCTGGGTATCTTTGTCTCCTGGGCGAGCTTTCAGGGCCCTTTCAAAGTAACGCAGGGCGGGGCCTTCCTCATCCAGGTAATAATAAGCGGAAGCGATCCGATAATTCCAGCAGTGATCTTCGGCAAAATGCTCCTCATGGGGAGCCAGAAGCTCCAGAGCCTTTTCATACAGCGCCCGGCCTGCCTCTCCGATTTCTGCAATGGCGATGTATGCCTTGGCCAGTTCGCTGTCCAGTTCCGGGGTGCGCTCCCCGGCGGGGATAGCCTCCAGCGCATCAATCACCTTCTGAATTTCATTCTGTTCAAACCATTGCTGGCATTGTTTCAATAAATCCATATCATGACCTCCTCGTTTACGGTTGAGTTTCCAGATAGAATCCCCACACGCAGTTGGAGAACTCTCCGGCGGCAAAGCGGTGGATTTTCCCGTTGATCTCCACCTCATAGACATGAAACACCTTTTCCGTGCCGTAATGGGGATCGATGACCGCCGCTGTTTCCCGGCAGTCGCGCCAGCGGTACTGAAAGATATTTACACCAAATAACTCACACTGCCCATCCAAACCGGATGTTTCAAATTCCCATGTCATTTCGTATCCCTCACAATCCCGCGCGCTGCCAGCCGTCCAGCCGCTCCTGCACGGCGTCGATCTTCCAGCCCTTGCCCACCCGCTTCATGAGGAAGCGGCGGTCAAAGCCGGTGTTTTTCTCTCTGGTGTAGATGTAGAGCTTGTTCTTGGTGATCTGCTCCGCATCCAGGAATTCTTCCCCGTTGTAGGTGCCCTGGGCACTGTAGGAGAGGCCCAGGGGCCGGTAGCCCGGACGGGGCTTTTCACTCACATACTTCTCCCAGATCGCCAGCAGGCGGGGCACAGCCTCGGCATCCTCAAACCCGGCCTGCTCCATATACTGCTCCCATTCCGTCATCTCGGCAAAGAAAGCGGACAACACCCTGCGGCATTCCTCCGCCGCCTGCTCGTCCAGCTGGGCGGGTGTCTTGGCCTTTTCCCGCTGGAGCTGGGAGAAGTGTTCCATCTGCTCCTGGGTGAACTGCACATGGGCCACCGGCTTGATGTAGTTGTTGCCTGCGATGGCCAGCAGGCCCTCGTAGGTAACGGCGGTGTGGTCGATCTGGATGTGGGAGAGCTTGGGGATGGAGGCCGCCTGGAGCAAACCGGCATCGTCCAGCCTGGTGCGGTTGAGGGTCAGAAGGTCCAGTTTGCAGCTTTGCAGAGCGGACAGGCCGCTGCCGTTGATCCCGGCGTTACCGTCCAGCAGCAGATAGCGCAGCCTGGGCATGGCGGAAAAGACGGGGAAGCAGGCGTCAGTGAGCGCCCCGTCCTCCACGCCGAAGTTGGCCATGCTTTTATGTCCGGCAAAGGGGGCGAGCAGTTCATCCGTCACCGGACAGCCTTTCACATGGAAGCCCACCAGGGTGTAGCTGGCCAGCCGCTCCATGAGTTCCATGGTCAGCTCCGGGACTTCAAATTGTTTCTCTCTGTCTAAGGCCAGGACACCGTTTTCCCAATCCGCTGTCCGCGCCCGTTTCGGCCATTCCATAGCTTTCCTCCTTACTCCTGTGCTCAATCTGTTACCATTTCATGGGGAAATCTCTTTTCAAATATCCCAGTCTATGAAATCTTCACGGTTCAATACAAAGTGCTGATACAGGCACTTCAAATTTTCCTGTTCCTCCCGTGAGAGCTTCGCCCCGTTTTCATACCGCAAAGTGTCGGCATACAGGATAAAACCATCCACTTTTCCTGATGAAGCCCGAAACTCACCGTTTCCAATGATGGCAGCATCGCCACATACAAATGTAACCGAAGAAGAAGTGGTATGGATTTTCATAATTGCTTTGATCATGACTTCCTCCCAAAATCACATCATTGTGTACTTTGCTCATTTGGATTGTCTTTATCGGGCTCCAATGCCGATGAATCGCACCTGCACAACGCAGCTTCGACCTTACAGATTGCGGATATATGCTTGATCTTCCAGAAACTTTTCCAACGAAATCTGCTGTTTTTCGTACATCAATCCCCAGCGGTCAAGAGAGTTTTCCAGCGGGGCGGTTCCGGTATCAAGACCGGAATAGATCAAGAGCGGCAGTTCTTTCAGCCTGTCTTTTGTCTGCTGAAAGCTGCTGTCGCCAAAATGCTGTTTTAGAAACACCAGAGCCTTTTTGGTGTCGGAAATCCCGGTTACAATCAGGCGGATGTAGTGATAGGGATATGCTGTTTCATATTCCTGCGTTTTGGGTACATCCAAAACGCTTTCGAGAAAATCTTCCAAACAATCAAAGGCAGGCTGAAAGTCCCAAGTTCCGGCGCCATGTTCTGCCCAGAACACGGCTGTATCGTTCCGTCGCAGGTCCAGGCAGTATGGATCACCAGCATCAGACGCAATCACCACAAGATGCTCGTCCCAATCTTTAATTACCTTTTGTTCCACAGGATTATAGGCGTATCCCTCCTGGCCCTTCACAAGGGTATCCAGTCCCCACAGTTCCAGGGCCTCATAGGTATCATTGCTCCACACGGTTCGCAGTCCACAGCAGCGCTCCAACAGCATCCAATAGTCTGCCGGAAGTTCCCAGCGTCTGCGGATCTGGCTCTTATACTGCTCGGACACGGCTTGCTCCATCGCAGGTATATCAATTTGCCTTAATAGCTCGTCCAATAATTGCTCCAATCGGCTTTTCATCAATATCACCTCTCATTTTCGGGTGATACTATTCTCCACCCGGAGGTCTGCACCCGGATCACAGGACGGAAAAAGTCAAAGTCATTGTGGATCTCATTATCCTCCCGAATCTCCGGTTTACAGTGAGGGGAACAGGGCAAATATCCAAGCAAAGGTCCCATGCCACCGCAGATATTGCAGCCGCCGTCGCCGCCGCATGTGGTCAATGTTTTCCCGTCTACCAGCTCCCGCTGATAAGGGTCGTAGGCAATAGACAGGCCAAAGAAGTTGGGCTGCTCCATGTCGTATGGCTTGCCCTGATCCTCCGGGCCTTCAAAATGGTGCAGTTTCATCTTGCGGTCCAGCCCATCGCCCCAGGGAAACAGGGTGCGGCATCCGCCTCCGCACAGATAGGCCCACTCATCCGGCGTGGGAAGGCTGGCTGCCAGCTCCCACAACAGGGACCGCTGAAACTCTGGGTAGGTCATTGGATGGCACAGCCACGCCCGCCAGCTATCCCCACTGCGTTCAAAGCGGACCGTTTGGTGTATCTCAAAGCTCTGGCCGCTCCGGCCCGCCCACTTCTGTAAGCTCTCCAGCCAGTCAGGGTGGGCGGTGATGCGTGGGTCGTTCATGGGTACGCTTTCCCAGCCGATCTCCTCCAGTTTTCTGCCCACAAACATGGGGCCGATGGTCACCTGGCGTACCGGGGCCATGCCCTGCCGGAGAAATTCCTCCGCAGTGCCCTCATATTCGATTTCCGCAAACATATCCGCCAGTTCCTCTTGGTTGGCCTTGTCCATCCCTTGAACAAAGCCCTCCCAACCAAGAATCACGGTATCGCCCGGGACAAAGACAAACTCCCTGCCTCCTTTTTCAAATAGGCCGGTGGTGCAGCTTTGTCCCCAGCGGGAAAAGGCGTATAGTTCCTTGAATGTCAAATGATAACGAGTCGCCAATGTCTGCATCAACCAGAGCTTATCGGACAGTTTCAATGTATCAAATTGTGGGCGAAATAGTTTTTCGTTCATAGCCATTCCCTCTTTCTGATTCAGGGCGATCCTGTCTCAAATTAAAAAAGCAGTTCACCGAAAAACAGTCTGAGAACCACGGCAGATAATGATTCAAGCTGTGGCTTGCTGAGAGGAGTGTAGTGAAGGACGATTTCTCCATACAACTCCGTGTTGATGTGGTGTTCTTCCAGATACCGCAGAACCTTTCGGTTGTTCCGCACGATATTTAGACGAAACCTGGTGTTATCAAGGGCATATTCAAAACAGTCCGGGTCAATCAACTGACCATTGGCTGGATCATTCATTTCCAAGCGGAGTGCTTCCGCGCCGGTCTTGCGGGAGAGTGTAAAGTAGCCATCCTCCAGTTCAAAGGACAGGCAGGACAGTCCTTCCTCATTGTCCAGCTCCCAAGTCATTCTTTTTGCAAATAATTCCATCATTTTACCTCAGACTGCGTTCCAGTCGCACAACATTTCATTCTGCGTGACCCGGCGCAGTTCGTCCCGTACCTCCATTAGAGCAAAACCCAGCAGGTTTTGCCCCCGCCACTTCATCGGGTCCTGCGCCTCGGGGGAGCTGGCTGCGAGACGAATACCCCAGATGTTATCATAGGGACTGGCCTCCGCCAGCATATTATCTCCGGTGGAGAGAAGAAATTCGCGCAGGTCGCGGTTCTGGCTGAATTTGCACCAGTTGCCATTCAATACAATGGCGTATTTGAACTTGTCCCATACCTTCTGGTCAAACCCCCGCACCTTGCGGCCCAGGGCCTTGATCTGTTTCGGGTCGCTGCATTTCAAAATTTGCTCCCGAATCTCCTGATCGCCGAACAGTTCCGCCTTGCCTGCCATCATATACTGCTCCATACAAAGATAGGTATTGGCAACGGACCAGAAATCCTCCATCCACCACTGGCTGAGACAGCTTTTTGTCAGCTGGCCGTCCTCGGCAGGCTGATGGCCCCAGAACAGACACAGTTCCCGCTTTCTCCCCATGGAAAATTCCTGCTGGAGCCACTGGCGAGTGTACTTAGGGCTTCCTTCTGGCTGCCACGCATTCACCCAGAAGTCCCCATGTTCCAGCACTTCGCTGCTATCTTCGTCATCCCACCAGCCCTTCCAGGTCACCGGCTCGGGAAAGAGGGTGCGGTATTCTGTCCGCTCATCCGGGGAGAGGGTGTCCAGCCAATCGCCAAATCGGTATATGTAATCCTCCCCATAGCCCATGCGCCAGCCAATAGAGTATCTCTCGATCTCCCGGTGGACCAGCCAAGGGGGAGGCATTATTTTCTTTTCCTGTAATGCCATATCATTTTCCCTCGTCTCACAGCAATTAAATTCTTCTTTTCCTACTTTTTTTGAAAAGCATACTCAGCCCCCATAACTACTCCAAGGTCATTTCACAAAGAACCAGCTTGTTTTTCTCATCGCTGAGAAATGCCCGGTTTCCCCATACATCCAGCACATGGAAGGAAGCGTATCCACGGGGCATGGCAAGGTCGATCAGCACCAAATCTGAAAGGCGCAGCACCTTTTGTTTACCCTTCCAGTCATCATTCTTAAAAATGGGAGATAGGATCAGGCAAGTCCTGTCACCGGAGAATTTTCCGCGCATCCCGTGTTTTCCGGGCAGGCGGCTTAAATTATCTTTGCCCCACAGTTTCTTTTTGAATAGTCCGTTTTCCTCCAGTTCCAGATACCAATAGTAGCCCATGAGAGAAAGACCCGCCGGATTGATGGTGCTGCTTTCCAAAAAGGCATAAAACTGTCCGTTCTGTTCCAGTATGGAGCCAATCATAGGATAGTTGTAGTGAAAGTCTGCCTGGGCAAAATTGCCGCCAGCTCGCTCTACCGCCGCCAAATGGGTCTGTCGGGTTCCTGCTTTGCTGTATACGCAAGAGCCGCTTTCTGCCCAGTGTGCAGTCATGGTTTCAAAGTCTACCGTCAGGCTGGTAAAACTGTTGGTCGCATCAGCGGAGTTGTCCACTCGGCACACAATAGGGAAAACGCTTTGGCTTCCGGTGACTGCCACCGGCTTGGGAATACCCTGGGCACACCAGTTATCCATGGGGATCGGAATCCACTCTCCATCCATCTGCGGCATCCACCAAAGGGATTTACTGGCCGGGCAAACCAACAGTATTCCTCTGTCGCATGAGAGCAAGACAGGAACTTCCCAAACATCTTGCTGCTCTTTCGGCTCCGGGCTGGGAATCCACCTGGAAACTTCGCCTTTGACCCACAAAACGCCGCTGCACTTTTGCACGAGATGATAGGTCCAAAACACAATTTCATCCTCGCTGCGGGCTACCATACCTTTGCATCCAGTCGGGCTGTATTTGAAGGAAGTTCCCGTCAGTTCAAATTCCTCGAACTCCCAGTTCTTTATCACTTTTAGTTTCGCTTTCATGCTTTCACCTCACAGCAAGTCTACCTTGATACCGCACCGTTCCAGAACGGGCAGCACCTGTTCCGGCTTGGAGGACATGAGAGTAATATGTTTGAGATTGGGGAACTGGCGCAGTTCCGCCTCAGTAATGGTATTAAGATCAAAGGCTCCATCCTCGCCATCCCAGAACGGACAGAGCTGGGTATAAATCTCGCTGCCGCCATCCATCTCGATTTCTGTGACCTCCGGGGCCAGCCGCTCCGGGACAGGGTATTTCTCCAGCCACTTCCGAATCTCTGGGATGGGTTCATACCCTTCCGCGTCAATGTCGATCTTGCGTCGGCTATACTCTCTGGCAAACTCATGGGCATCCAGTTTAGGAGCCAGTAAGCATTTCTCGTACATCAGGACTTCCATGACCGCCAGCTTGAAGTTGAAGCTGGTAAAGGTGAGCACTGGTTCAGTCGGCTTGGATAACTTGTATTTCTGCGCTTTCGCCGCCTTTTTCTCTGGCTCTTTCCAGCTGATCTGCACCATGGCGGAGAGGGCCTCCAGCTTTGCTTTCTGCGCTGACTGCTCCTCTGGAACAGGCCCCGGCAGGCGGGTGTAAACGGTAAAACCACCTAATGTGAAGGTATGGGCAAAGCCGGCGAAATCCTTCCATTTGGCCTCCCGATAATCTTTGGAGCCGATCCAAACTGCCCCGTCAAATGGCTGCCGGACCGCATACTCTCCCTGCTCAGCTACCCGAACGCCAATGGTTTTGATGGTCTGTTCATCTTCATCCAACCAGCCCTGCAATCCAAGTTCGTCCCACAAAGCAAGGGCCTGGGTATAGGGACTCTCCCGGCCTGTGATGGGGCTTTTCCGTGTTCCATTTTGCAGGACGATGCGGGCTGGCCCCAGCTTTTCCGCCAGCTGCGACAGGGTAAACGGCGGCGTAAACACCGACCCCAGGATGGTCAGGCTGTCTTTTTTGAGGACGATTTTCCGCTCCGTGGCCTTGGGAGGCAGAAAGATGGGCAGATTTGGGTACACTTCCTTGTACTCCCGCCAGGGTTCCAGCTTTTTGGGCTTGTTTGCCGTCCGAAGGAAACCCCAGAAGTCGATGGGGTAACGGAACACCGGCCCAACCATATCCCGCCGGGTGACGATGACCACCGTGCCATCGGTGAGTATTCCAATGTGCTGCATTTTCTCCCCGCCGAACATTCCCGGACAGATACGCAGCACTTCACGGGTGTTCCTATTGATGAGCTGGGCAAAGTCATCGGAGAGGATTTCGCCGTTTCCCTGCACCAGCAGCCAGTCCCCTGTAAACCAGCGGAGTTTCAGCCCCTCGCCCATTCCAGGCAGGGGGGCAATTCGGCACCGCCCGGTGTCCATGTCCAGTTCCAACAGGCATTCTTCCATCCGCCCCTTGCCGCTGACTGCGTGGATCATGGTAATGCGGCCTGTGCCGGGAACGGGAATGGCCTCGGAGAGATGGTCGTATCCATCCAGAGAGAAGGGGTGTTTTGTTACCTTGCCGTTTTCCCAGCGGTAAATCTGCCCCTTGTACCACCCGTTGGAAAAGTAGACCCGGCCCAGCCCGTCTGCCACGATGCCACAATGGTGTTTGATGCTCCATCCATCTTCCGGCAGGGGCCAGTTTTTCACATCCTGACAGGTGCCCCGGTCGGTGAGTTCAATCCGTGTGGCGTTGGTGGGATCGCCCACCCAGAGGGAATGGTCAACCCAGCACAGGGTCCGGGGCGGACCGTCATATCCAATGGGGGACGGCTCGAACCAGTTGAGGGTAGCCGGATTCTTGCTCAGTAATGCCCGCCCAATAGTCCCGCTGCCAGCGGCTCTGGACGCGGCATAGAGTCCATTTTCTGCGGAATAAGTGAGGCACCCAAGGTGTGGCAAACTGTGGGCGCGGGTCACCTGGGGCGGACGCTGGCGCAGATCGGCCACACAGCCGTTTTTCCATTCTTCTGCATCCTGGTTTTTCCATTCGCCCGCCGCAAAATCACCCGCCAGGGAGTTGAAGAAATAATCGTACTCATCCTGGAGGATGTATTCCTCGCAGGGCATCAGCTTCCCAGTGTCCTGCTCCTTGGCATGGCCGCCCCATTTTCGTCCTTGCTGTTTCATTAGGTGGCAATATTGCCCATGCTTTTTGCAGTAGCGTTCCCATTCGTTGCGGTCTCCCTCTGGGATCAAGGCAAACAGATACTCGTCCTCATCGTCCAGGTTATATAGTGCCCAGCCGAAGGCAGACAGCTCCTGTCCCAACGCTGCCGCCCCTTTCTCATGTGGCAGTCGCATATACTGGACAGCCACCATATCCAATCGTTCCTCCAGCAGCGCCGGGACCTGTGCGCCCCACTTTCTCCGAAGTTCCGCCAGAGTGTCCTGTACGGCTCCGTCAAATTTTAGAATGTCCAGCGCATCGGATATGATTTGTGCCCAGTCTGGCATGAAAGTACCCCCTTTTTAGTGCCTCAAAGTTTGCTGCTCAGCCGCTTGACTGGCGCAGACATTACATCTGGAAAATGCTTACACAGAATCTCTGTGAATAAGGTCATTGCAAGAAACGGCTTGAGATTACCTGCTGCAATCTCAAAATATTGAGAATAGCCCCAATCCAACTCATCTTCTCCGCACCAAAAGTTGAGAAGTTCTGCCCCCAGATCCATCCGCTGACTGGATAGGGATTTCCATGGAATCTGTGACCGCAGATACTCCTGAACCTCTCTGAGCTGTTCTGCGGCAATGCGCTGATGGGCATAATCCCACACATTCTTAAAATAGGTATCCAGTTCTACATAGCCAGAAAAGAGGATGCCGCAATCAATCTTGGAAAATATCTCCACCATACAAAGGATGCGCCGCCGGTGAAAAGCCTCCATTTCCCGTTCCAAGGCCTCAGCCTGAATCATTTCGTGTTTCTCTATACAGGCATAAGCTTCATTTTCTGGTATCTGGAACGCTTCATCTACTTTTTTGGCTATGGTAAACATCTGGATTTCATCGGCATTCTTGCGCTTGCGTAGGTCATCCCAACTGCCTCGCTCCCATTTATCCTCTTTTGAATAACAAGCAGAGCATATCGCCTGTGCCGGGTCAATTTCTCTCGTCAAACAGTAAGGACAAAGAATTTTCGCATTCTCACACAATCTGATCGGCTCCTTTATATTATTCCATGTCCGCTTCTATTTCTTCCGCTTCCGACAAGCCATATACATCCGTTGGCGTATCCCCTGAAAACTCAACCATAAGTCCAAATGGCTCCCCCACAGGAAGGGTACAAATCTCAAAGTGCAGGCCCCATTCTGTCTCATCATAAAACAGAAATTGCGGCTGCTCGGCGGGAATCTCCGTTTCAGGGAATGGAGCGCGCTGCAATCCAAACTTCTCAGGGCTTTTACCAATCTGCGCCTGAATCTCATGCTCCGCTTTTGAAAGATACTCCCGCCAGTTTTGAAGCACAGAACGGATAAAATCCAGGTTTGCCGACCGGAGTTCAGATGTGTTCAAAATAATGGAAAACAGGATCTCTGTGTCTGCGATTCTTCCAGTCCAGCAGTGGATGGTCCCTGGTCCTTTCTGAAAGGTCAGTGCTCCCAATCCCAAATCGGAATGTTCAAAAAACTGTTCCATATCATTCTTGCCCCAATCCCCAGGTTACAGCGACAGCCATGTGGTCAAAGCACTAATTTCCTCCCACAGCAATGCGGATTTCCCAGCGGCGGCAAAGGCTTTTTGGACACCGCCATAGCGCCGCTCGGAGCGATCCGCCAGCTGGAGCGCGGCTGCCTCCAGATTGGGAATCGCCATCACAGCATCTGCCAGCGCCTGGGCGGAGAGTTTATCCCCGATCAGAGAGGCGGCAAAGTAGCGCAAATGGCTGTGAGAGAGGGCGGACAAATCGTTTAGTTTATGCAGCTCATAGAGTTTCAGGGCATAAAGGGAAGGAAGCCCATCCAGAGCCGGTAGTTCCTGCACAGCTGGGAGTGATTGGAGATAGAGTTTCTGAAGCCGGGTCGCTGGAGTCAGGAAAGCGGCAAGATCTTCCGTTTTCCGCATTTCCTCCAAATGGAGATAGGTAATGCTGGTGAGAAGTGGGGTGATGTCGCCATTCTTTTCCCCACGCAGGTGGAGAACACGCAGGCCGGGGAGAGAAACATTGTCCCAGGAAACAGGGGCCGACAGCCATAGGGACAGTGTATGAAGCTGCTTTAGCCCGGAGAGAACTTCTACACCCTCACACTTTTCCATTAGGGTTAGTTCCTCCAGATTGGGATAATCTCGCAGGAAGGACAGATTCACCTTCCGCTCTCCCGTCACAGATAGGCACCGTACCGCATCCGGCTTTCGCCCATTCAGATCAATCTTTTCTCCGCCGCGCCAGAAAACTGCGGTGCAATATGCCTGTTCCATGTTGCGTTCTCTCCTTATTCTTCTGTGTTATTCAAACTTGGTATCCGGTCTTTGGAAATATACAACATGGTCTACATCTTCCATGTATTCCAGCATTTCATCTGTACTATGTTGAATCTTGTATTCCAGTTCGTTCTCTGTCAGAGGAATCACCTGATAAAAACCGACCCAACTTCCATCTGAGAGCTTACAGACGGCAGCACCCTCCGGCGCATCCTGTACGCCTAAAAGAACACACCCTGCCAGCAATGTATTATCTGCGTATGGTGTTCCGTTTTGAATAGAATGCCCATAGCCCAGCCAAGTGCTTTCTATGATTGGAAATCTTGCTAAATAGCGAAGCAGCTCTACTGGCCAATTTTCTTGGCTTTCCTTACTTTCAGGGTTCCACTCAGGCGGAAGGCACATCATCAGTTCTATCCGAGAGGGAAGGCCATCCTCTTGATATTCACTTGGGATCTTCATCGAAAACGCACCCATGCCTGTGGTTACCAAAGTATAATAGTTGTGTTCCTCATGGGGCGGAATGATGGAGACATCAACATGAATATCTTCGCTGAAAAACTCATGAACCACTGTTGTGGCTTTTCCAAAATATTTTTCGATATGGTTGTCCAATCGTTCAAGTTCATCGGGACTATATAACGCAGGATTCTCCAAATACTTTCCAGTAATCATTGATCACACACCTTACTTCTTTTCTCGGCTTACATCATCAACACCAGTAATCATCAAATTCTTACCAAAACAGTCCTATTGTACTCATGCCAGTTCCGCATCCAAAATCTGCACCTGTTTTCCTTTATCATTCACATAGTAAAGTGCAATGTAGTCAATGCCGTCCCGTTTGACCTGCTCCCAGGGCATCCGCTCACCGTTAACCAGTTCCACGGTATCAGCCTCGTCTACCTCGAAGCTCTCTTTTTCATCCTCATAGTCGATATTGTAGCCCAGTTCCAGCACCAACTTGGAGGCAGGGATCTCATACCGCTGGAGGGGGCGGTGCGCCAGCTGAGCTGGATTGTGTTCATCGCAGAACATATTATCATAACCATGCTGCCCACCGTCGAAGATGACGAACTCCTCGCCGCTCTCTGGGTCGCGGGCTTCCACCAGTCCGGGGGCCTCGCCTCCATCTATGATATAGAATTGGGACTCTCCCTTCACTGTGAGCAAATCTCCGTAATACCACACTTCCAGCAGTTCATTTCCGGCAGAGGAGCAGAGGGTCACGGTGGGCAGGCGCTTTTGTTTCCGTTCTTTGACATGGCCCTCCAGCCAGGTAGGGATTTGGGGAAAGGAATCCCGTTTCTTCTTTTTTCGTGGTGATGCCTGTGCATCGTTCAACGGCTCCATATCCAGAATGATGATCCATCCGCTATAATCGCTGTACTTCATTGTGGTGTTCGCCCGGATATAATCCTCCCCCCAGAGGGCCACATCCGCCTTACTATACCAGGTAGTCTGTGTTACACCATCCTCATTAGTAACATCGCAGCAGAGGTAATCTTCTGCTTTCCCGTTTCTCAACGCTATCATACGAAGAATTTCGGTATCTTCCGGGGTGACTTCACGAAAGTTCAATTTTAATGCCATAGGGCAGCCTCCCTGTATCAAAAGGTGTCGTAGCCAACCTCCGGGCTGGGTATGAATTGCTCGTCAAAGGACACATTGAGATAGAGTTCCCCAGCCGGTGAATCCCCAGTATCGTAACAGAGGGAAAACGCCCCGTAGCAGCCGGACTTGTCTATCGTAATGTCGGTGAGGGGCAGGTCGGGGATCTCCTCGTCATCGGGGAATTCCTTTTGCAAAATGGCGTGGGCCTGCCGGTCCAGCTCGTCCAGCTCCCAGACCAGCCGCTCCCAGAAGGGCATGGCCAGAATCTCTGCCTCGGTATAATCATTGCAGTTGATATGCAGTTCCTTCCCCGCCCGGTGCGCCGTAAAGTAGACCCCGCAGCTCATTACCTCCCAGCTGTCCGCATTCCATAGAGATAGGAATTGTTCTTTTGTCATTGCTGCATTCCCCCAATCACGGGATCAATTTGGCTGAAAATGCTCTGATATTTCTCCTTCAGTTCCTCTGGAGCGGCTTCCACCACTTTCTGACCACCTTTGGCGCTGGCTTTGCCCCAGATCACATAGCAGACCGTTTCCCATGCGTATTGCAGCACTTCCTCCGGGCTGGCTTCTGTTTCTTCGGCGGGTTCCTCGCCCTCGTCATCATCGTCATCCTCGTCGGAGGAAAAACCGCTTGGAATGATCTCGGACAGGTGGATTTTTGCCTCCAGCAGAGCGTCCAGGCTTTCTGCGTTTGCCATCCACGCGGCATAGTCCTTGGAATACTTCATGTTCTGCATGGACAGCACCCCACGGACAAATACAGGGACGGTATCGGCGGTAAAGCCGAACTGTTTCACATACTCCCGGAGGAATTTTTCCTGTAAGTGGGAGTGCTCATCATCACAGAGATCGAGATAATCCCATACCAGCTGCCGCCACTCTTGCCCCAGCA
>NZ_NFGZ01000025.1 GCF_002159175.1 Flavonifractor sp. An92
TGGGGGAGTCCAGAGGGGGGTATCCCCCCTCTGGGCTTTCTTTCCCACCGCTTTCTTTGCAAAGAAAGCGGTGCTCCCGCCGAGCAGGCGGCCCGCGCGGCGAGCGCACAACCCCCGGGCTTCCCGGGCGAAAAAAACCCCTGCCGGGCAGGCAATCTGTCCGGCAGGGACATGTTCAGCAACAGCTGACGGTGGGCGGCAGGGAGTCATCCTCCCGGATCCAGTCCTCCACATGGACCACGCTGTACTCGGTCTTGGTACGCCGGATGACCACCCGGTCGATGCCGGCGTTGATGATGAGCCGGCGGCACATGGAGCAGGAGGTGGCGTCGGAGAGAAGCTCCCCGGTCTTGGCGTCCCGCCCAGCCAGGTAGAGGGTGGCGCCGATGGTGGCGCTGCGGGCGGCGGAAATGATGGCGTTGGCCTCGGCGTGGACGGAGCGGCACAGCTCGTACCGCTCCCCCGAGGGGATGTTCATGGCCTCCCGGGTGCAGTAGCCCAGGTCGGCGCAGTTCTTGCGGCCCCGGGGGGCGCCGTTGTAGCCGGTGGAGAGGATCTCGTCATTCTTGACGATGATGGCCCCATAGGTCCGCCGCAGGCAGGTGGAGCGCTCCAGCACGGTCTCCGCGATGTCCAAATAATAATTCTCCTTGTCGATGCGTCCCACAGGCCCGCCTCCTTGACACTTTTTCATCCAGTATAACCCCGTTTCCGGGGATGCGCAAGGACAATTCACATTTTGTTTACGTTTGCTTTCTTGACGTGTTCATTTGCAGGCGCTATATTATTTACTGTAAGAACAACAATGGGCCGCGGGGCCCATTTTGACCGCTTTCCGGCGTCAGCAATTTCTGAGTAAAGGAAGGGCATTCCATGAATTGGCTGAGAAGAATGATGTACGGGCGCTATGGCGGTGATCAGCTCTCCTGGTTCCTTTTGGCGGTCTATGTGCTGCTGTCCCTGCTGTCGGGTCTCCCCTACCTGGGGATCCTGTCCTGGGCGGCGCTGGCCGTTCTGGTGTGGTCCTTTTATCGCATGTTCTCCCGCCGGTATGACCGCCGGCGTGCGGAGAACGCCCGGTTTTTATCGCTGGCCGGTCCGGCCATCCGCTGGGTCAAGATGCGCCGCACCATCCTGCGGGACCGGGAACACCGCTATTTCCGCTGTCCCAACTGCGGACAGTACCTCCGGGTGCCCCGGGGGAAGGGCCGCATCACCATCAACTGCCGCAGCTGCGGCGTGAGCTTCGAGGAAAAAAGCTAAAAAAAGCGCCGCAGGCACATCCTGCGGCGCTTTTCTGCTTACTCAGCCAGAGCGGCCACGCCGGCCTCAAAGGCCTCCACGGCGGCGTCGGGGTCCTCGCCGATGACGAAGAGGAGGTAGTCGCCGGAGGTGACGGTCTTGGCGTTTTCCACCTTGGGCAGGTTCTGGGACAGGTACCAGGAGAAGGTGTCGTACTGCTGCTGACGGTAGGCTTCCAGCTGCTCGGTGACGGCGTCCAGCTTGCCGTCGGCCACCTTGCCGATGATGACGGTGTCAGGGCTGGTGATCATGGGGAAGAAGCCGGTGACGGTCTCAAAGTTGGAGCCGTCGATGCCGTACATGGACAGGGCCTCCTGGTCGGCCTTCATGCCGTAGGCCACGCCGGCGGCGTCCGCCACGGTGTAGACCAGCTGCACCAGGGGATCGTTGTTGGGGGTGGTGATGGTGAGGGAGCCCTCTGCCTCCTCCACGGTGATGCCCTCCAGGCCCTCCAGGACGGACACGGGCAGGAAGGTGATGCCGTCCACCACCTGGGCGGTAACGCCCTCCACCAGCTCGTCATTGACCTTCACAGAGCCGTCGGTGAAGGAGACCTGGATGCTCTGCTCGCTGAAGTAGAAGGAACCGGAGTTTTCCTCCTGGAACCAGGCGGCGGAGCCGTGGTCGGCCTCAGCCACCAGGCGCATGGGGATGCCCTCCGCGGCGGGCAGGGCGGCGGTATCCAGAGCGGTACCGTTGACGGTGATGGCAGTGGCGTAGGCGTTGGGGGCGGAGACCAGAGTGGGCTCCTCGGCCAGAGCGGTGCCGGTCAGGCTGCCGGCCAGGACCGTGGCCAGGGCGAGAGCGCCGATGCGTTTCATAAATTCATTCTCCTTTTACGCCGCCGTGGGCGGCTTTTGGTATTCCCTGGTTTAGACGGCGGGCGGGGGGAAAAGTTCCCCCTCTCCCGCAAAATTTTCCGCGCCGACCGACACGCCTTTCTTTTTCCGGGGCGCTGTGGTACAATGGCGAAACCGAAACGAACGGAGGAGCGTTGCATGGATCTCTATCTCATCTTATGGTACTTTTTTGTCTACGCCGTGCTGGGCTGGTGCGCCGAGGTGTGCTATGCGGCCCTGCGCACGGGGCATTTCGTCAACCGTGGCTTCCTCAACGGCCCCGTGTGCCCCATCTACGGCGTGGGCGTGGTGGTGGTCATCCTGCTGCTGACGCCGGTGCGGGAGAACGTGTTTCTCCTCTTCGTCTGCTCGGTGCTGCTGACCAGCGCCCTGGAGTGGCTCACCGGCTTTGTCTTGGAGAAGCTCTTTCACCAGAAGTGGTGGGACTACTCCGAGATGCCCTTTAATCTCAACGGGTACATCTGCCCCATGTTCTCGGTGCTGTGGGGCATCGCGTGCCTCCTGGTGATGGACGTGATCCACCCCATGGTGGCGGGTCTGGTGGATAACATCCCCCACATGGTGGGCGTGGTCCTGCTGAGCGTGTTCAGCGTGGTGCTGGTGGCCGACCTGGCGGCCACTGTGGCCACCATGGTGGGCCTGAACCGGCAGCTGCGGCAGCTGGAGGAGCTGGCGGGGAAGATCCGCGCCGCCTCCAACGAGCTGGGTGAGAACCTGTCGGCCGGCGTACTCACCATCTCTGAGAAGGGCGCCGAGGTACGGGAGGACCTGACCGAGCGGGGCGCGGAGCTCACCGAGCGCCTCACCGATCTGCGGGATGACCTGACCGAGCGGGGTGCCGAGCTCACGGAGCGTCTGACCGACCTGAGAGAGGATCTGAGCGACCGAAAGGCCGCCCGGGACCAGGAACAGGCCCAGCGCCGTCAGGCCCGTGAGGCGGCGCTCAAGCGCCGTGAGGCCGCTCTGGCCGAGCTGAAGGCCGCCAACGAGGAGCTGCTGTCCACCTACCGCTTCGGGCAGCGCCGCCTGCTGAAAGCCTTCCCCCACATGACCTCCACCCGCTACGCCGCCGCGCTGGAGGAGCTGCGCGGCCGGCTGGACCGCCGGGGCCGCCGCTCCTGAGAGAAGAAAACCGGGCGCCGTCCTTTCGCTCCCCCTCTGGGGAGGCAAGAGGTCGGCGCCCGGTTTTTGTTTTTGTGCGAGCAGATTCATAGCCAGTCCAAAACGACGTCTCGGGCGGTGGCGGGAGAGACCCCGTTGCGCAGCATCAGCTGGGCCAGCTCGTCGATGCGGCTGACGCTGATGGTGATGTTGGGGATGGCTTCCTCCTCCTGCGTATCAGGGGAGATCACTTTGATGCCGTAGCTCTCACAGAACAGGCCTTCCCGAAACTCCATCTGATCCACCAGGATGTAGTAGTCGAAGCGGTATGACGGTCCCTCCTCCCCCGCTTCTTCTGCACGCCCGATGTACAGTTCCCTCATGTTTGGTACTTCCCTCCTTACTTTTCTCGTCCATGGTCATTATATTGGATTTTGTGCACCGGGGGAAGAAAAATCGGTCGCAGAAAACGCCGCGCTTCGACATGCCCCAAAAGGATTCGACAGCGCGGCGGTACCATAATCAGGCCCTTTTGCCGAAGCAGGCCGACGGGGCGGGAAAAAAGTCGTACGAAAAGCAAACAAAAACGGCCGCCCGAAGGCGGCCGCGGAAGGCGGGTCAGATCAGGTGCGGGCGGAGAGGCGGTGGTCGATGAGGCGCAGCAGCTCCAGGGCGCTGGAGTAGTCGTCCCGGGTGCCGTCCAGCCAGTCCACAAAGCCCTGCCAGGTGGTGTTGCGCCGGGTGATGACGTACAGCAGGAAGGTAGCCGCCTGTCCCTGGGCGGCGTCCACGTCCTCCTTGGACAGCCCGCTGTTCAGGTCCTCCGCCACCGGCAGGCGTCCGGGCGCGGCGGGGGCGAAGCTGCGGGTGCGCTCAAAGGCCTGGGGGAAGCACTGGCGGTTGAGGATCTCCTCGATCTGGAGGACCAGGCTGCCCAGGTCGGTGAAGGGCACGGGGGCGGTGAGGCGGCGGCTGGTGAGGAAACCGCTCACCCGCCCGTCCGTCATCTGGTCCACACAGACCCGGATGGCGGCGTCATAGTGATTCATTTTGGCCGGCATGGCAGCTCCCCCCTTATCCGCGCAGTGTGCTCAGGCGCTTTTGCATCCACTCGCTGTTGAGGCTGTGGCGCAGGGCGATGTCCGGGGTGATGCGCCCGGACTGGACCAGCTTCAGCAGGCTCTGGTCCATGGAGATCATGCCCTCCTGCGCCGACTGGGCGATGACGTTGTCCAGCTGATGGGCCTTGGACTCCCGCACCAGGTTGCGGATGGCGCTGTTGACCCGCATGACCTCAAAGGCGGGGACCAGCCCGCCCTCCCGGGTGGGGACCAGCTGCTGGGAGACCACGCCCTCCAGCACCATGGCCAGCTGGGTGCGGATCTGCTGCTGCTGCTCCGGCGGGAAGGAGTCCAGGATACGGTCGATGGTGTTGGCCGCCCCCACAGTGTGGAGGGTGGAGATGACCAGATGACCGGTCTCGGCGGCGGTGACGGCGGCCTTGATGGTGGCCGCGTCCCGCATCTCGCCCAGCAGGATGATGTCGGGGGCCTCCCGCAGGGCGGCCCGGAGGGCCGCGTCATAGGAGTCGGTGTCGGTGGAGAGCTCCCGCTGGGTGACCACGCTCATCTTGTGGTGGTGGAGGTACTCGATGGGGTCCTCGATGGTGATGATGTGGCTGTTGCGGGTGGAATTCACCGCGTCCACCAGACAGGCCAGCGTGGTGGTCTTGCCGCTGCCGGCGGGGCCGGTGATGAGCACCATGCCCCGGGTGAACTCGGCGAAGGACATGACGTTGTCGGGGATGCCCAGGGCCTCCCGGTCGGGCAGGTGGAAGGACACCACCCGGATGACCAGACCCAGGGAGCCGCGCTGCTTCAGGGCGTTGACCCGGAAGCGGGACAGGCCCGACACGGCGAAGGAGAAGTCGTCGTCGCCGCAGGCCTGCAGGGTGTCCATGCTGCGATTCCCGGCCAGCTGGTAGATCTCCTCCACCAGCTTCTGGGTGTCGTCGGGCAGCAGGCGCTCGCCCTCACGCTGGAGGAGGCCGTGGATCTTATAGGCCGCCGGCATACCGGCGATGATGAGGATATCGGAGGCGGACTGCTGGACCGCCCGTTCCAGGATTTCCCGGATATTCATACGTTGTTTCCCTCTTTCCGGTGGCGGCGGGGGGCCTTATTCCCCCGTTTCGCCGTCCCACAGGTTCCACTGGTTCTGGATCTCGTCCTCGTCGGGCTCGGCGGTGACGACCTCCCAGTGGTCAATGGCCACGCTGCCGGCCTGCTCCCCGCTGGTGATGCGGCGCAGGCTCAGGTAAAGGGACTGGCTCTCGTCGATGGGGATGTACTGCTCCAGCTGGGCCTCGGTCCCGGCGGCAAAGTCCACATAGAGCTGGGCCGCCTGGGCGTCCGCCTCATAGTAGGCGCTCACCGTGTCGGCGTTGATCTGGGACAGGGCCAGGTCGGCCTTGGCGCTGGTGAGGGTCAGGGCGGCGAAAATGGACAGGGTCAGCACCAGGAGCACGGTGATGATGGTGATGATGCCCACGCCGAAGGGAGAGGGAGCGCTGTTTTCCTGCTTCAACGTGTGGTCACCTCCTCAAAGGAGCCGTCGTCCACCCAGGCCACGGACAGCGTGTACACGGACTGTCCCTCGTAGGCCACGGCGATCTCGCCGGAGACCAGCCCGCCGGAGGCGGACAGCGTGGGGACGATCTCATAGCCCTGGGGCACGTCGGGGCCGTGCTGGCCCAGGCGCATGGCCTCGGCGGTGGACTGGGCCAGATAGACGGCCTGGGTCAGGCGGGTGCTCTCCAGGCTCATACGCCGGGCGTGGACCAGCAGGCCCACGCACACTGCGGCGCACAGCGCAAAGATAAAGAGATTGAACAGCAGCTCGATCAGGAACAGATTGGCGCGTTTCGGCCCGTTCATCCTGTCACCTCCCCGCTGGAGACGGCGCCCACCCGGGGCGCCACGCTGGCGGAATAGGACTTCCCGTCCTCCGTCGTCACGGTGAGGGTGATGAGCCCGTTCTCCAGGGCCACCTGGAGGTCCTCCAGGGGCAGGATGGCGGTGCCGTCGGCGGGAGTCAGGCCGGAGTTCCGCTGGGTATAGAGCTCCCGCAGCTGCCCGTCATACACATAGAGCACGGTGTGGTAATCGGCCTCTTCGCCGGAGCCGCCCAGGTCCAGGGCGGGACAGAGCTCAAAGGAGCCCACGCCCACGCTGGGAGAGCGGCGGACCTGGTTGATCAGGTAGGACAGAGCGGTGCGCTGGGTGTAGTTACGGTCCGAGGCGGCCACGACCCCCCGGTACACGCTGCTGCCCAGCAGGGTGATCCCCATGGCCAGCACGAAAAACAGCGCGCAGAGCACCACCACCAGGGCGGTGCGCAGACTGCGGCCCGATTTGGATGGGTTCATAAGCGGTCCTCCTTCACTGGATCAGAATGTGGGCGATTCCCGCCCCTCCAGGGGGAGGACGGTGATGTCCGGCATCAGGTTGGACGCGATGTACTGGTAGTCCACAAAGTAGCGGCTCTCGTCCACGCTCACGCCGTAGACCTCCTTCAGGTGGTCCAGAGAGGTGGGATAGACCCCCTCCAGGGCGTAGCACTGCACGGCGGCCCGGCGGATGGACTGCTCGGCCAGCTCCAGCCCCTCGGCGTCGGCCTTGCCGCCCAGCTCCTGGGCGCTGAACCAGAGGATCAGGGGCAGCAGGATCAGCAGCAGGATGGGCAGAGCGCGGAGGATATTTCTGCGTTGGAACATAACGATCCCTCCCGGAGCAAATGAGGCGGGTTAACCGCCGATGGCGGAGAGCACGCCCAGCAGGGGCAGCATCACCGACAGGAGCACCAGGCCCACGGCGGTGCACAGCACGATGACCAGGGTGTACTCGAACCGGCCCAGCAGGACGGCCAGATGCTCATCGGCCTCGGCCTGGCAGCGACGGGAGAGCTCCTCCATGGCCTGCTCCGACGCGCCGGAGCGGAAACCGGCGGAGAGGAGGCTGGCCTGGAGCCCGGTAAAGATGCCGCACTCCTCCACAGCCTTGGAGAAGGGAGAGCCGGCGTCCATCTGCTCCTGGCAGCGCTGCAGGGCGGGAGACAGGGCGGTCCCCTCCAGCAGCTCCCGGGCGCGGGTGACCGACTCGTCCAGCGGCAGGCCGCTGGAGAGCATGAGGGCCATGGCGGAGGCGAAGCGGCTGCGGTCCACCGACTTGGCGGAGGCGGTGGAGGAGAGCAGGCGGCTCATAGCGGCCTGGCCCTTGGACGTGCGGAACAGCCACAGCAGGTACACCGCCGCCAGCACCAGCACCACGGCAAAGACGCCGGCCACATACTGGCTCACGGTGCCAAAGCGCATCAAGCCCTGGGCCACCGGGGACAGGCTCACGCCCAGCTGGCTGAACACCTGCTGGAACACGGGCAGCACCCGGGACACCAAGGCGAGAAAGACCACCGCGATGAGCACGGCCATGGCGGCGGGGTAGGCGATGGCCCGGCGGAGGCTCTGCCGCAGGGCAGCCTCCCGCCGGTAGAAGGTGGACAGGGCGGTCAGGACCTGATCCAGCCGTCCGGAGATCTGACCGATCTCCACCATGCGCAGCATGTAGGGGGGAAACACTCCGGTCTGCTCCAAGGCGCTGGAGAGGGACTGCCCCTCCACCAGGACGTCGTGGACCTGCCGCAGCAGGGCCTGCTGCCGGGGCGCGCGGGCGTCATCGGCCAGGATGCCGATGCTCTCTTCCGAACCGATGCCCGCCCGGACCATCAGAGAGAGCTGATAACAGAATACCGACAGCTCATCCATGCCCAGGGGGGTGTGTTTGCTTGCCTTCATGGCGTCATCTCCCATTCCCTTTAATAGGCGTATTTCGCGGAGTAATTGCTGGAGGTGGTAACGTATTTCATGATAGAGGAACTGCCCTTACCGGTGGAGACGAAGGTGGGGTCCATCAGGGTCCAGTTCTTGCCGTCGAAGTAAATGGCGTTCTTGACCCAGCCCACACCCTGGATGTACACGTCGATCCAGGCGTGGTAGATCTTGCCGGCGTAGCCGATGACCAGCTTGCAGGGGATACCCTGGGAGCGGAGCATGGCGGCCATGACGGCCGAGTAGTCAAAGCAGATGCCCTTCTTGCTGGCCAGCACCTTGTCCACATCAGGCAGGTAGCCTGTGGGCGGGTTGGCGGCCAGATCGTAGTCGTAGGTGAAGTTGCTGGTCACCCAGTTGAAGATGGCCTCCACCTTGGCCAGATCGGTGGTCTTGCCCTTGGTGATCTCCTTGCCCTTGGCCACGGTGGCGCTGGTGTCGGTGAAGTTCACGTACTGGTTGGAGTACAGGAAGGGCAGGAAGGGGTCCCGCAGCTTCATGGTGACACTGGTGCTGTAAGCGGTGGAGTACTTGGTACCGCTGGTGTTCTCGTAGACCTTGATGGAGTAGGTGCCGTCGCCCTCGGTGAGGGGGAAGGTCTCGTAAGTACCGGTGTTGTTCAGGTTGTAGGTGTAGGTGGTGCCGCCGCTCTTGGTGATCTGCACCTTGATGCGCACATTCTTGCCGCCGGTGTACTTCACCATGACAAAGCCCTCGGACAGGTTGGAGGCATCCACGACGGCCTTGTTGTTGGACAGGACCTTCACGCCGGTCTGGACCGTGGTCACGGTGGGGATGTTGGCAGCCTGGGCGTGGAGATAGGACGTGCCCACGGCGCTGGCGGCCAGCACGCCGGCCAGGGCCAGGACCACGACTCGCTTCTTCACAGAAATCAGTTTCAAGGTGTGACCTCCTCAGTGGGGATGGGGGACGGATCGGCCGTCCCGATGTTCAGATAATCGGGGTAATCGTAATCCTTCGTGTAGGGGAAGGAATCCACCTGCCGGGCGCGGACCACATAGCGGTGGTCGGCCACGCCGATGGGGGTGCAGGTGGTGAGGGTCAGGCAGGAAAAGCCCTGACAGTAGATGACGCTCCAGTCGTCGGGCTCCACGATGCTGGTCTTATCCCAGACATACTGGTAGATGACGTCCTCGTAGACCAGGTACAGGGTGTCGCCCGGCCCCAGCAGGTGCAGGTAGTAGAAGGGCACGTCATCGGTGATCTGTCCGTTGCGGATCCAGTTGCGGTGGCCGGCAATGGACACGTTTCCGCCCACTTCCTGGGGCATCTGGGCATAGTCATAGAGCCCCTCGCCCTGGAGCAGGGTGGACTCGCTGGTGCCGTCCAGAATGGGGATGTCGATCTCCAGCTTGGGGACGATCAGGCGCATGGTACCGCTGACATAGGCCTCCCGGGCCTCGGTAATGAAAACCTTGTCCTGGGGGAAGCCGCCGTCGTCGGCGCTGGGCCAGGGCGTGGGCTCCGGCGAGGGGGTGGCGGAGGGCTCCGCCGTCGGCGTGGGCGACGGGGTAAGGCGCGGTGTGGGCAGGACAGCGGCCTGCCGGCTCTGACCGTACAGCAGGATGGCGGCCGCCAGCGCGGCGGCGGCCACCAGGAAGCACAGCAGGCCCAAAAGCTTACGTTTGTTCATGGTGCGTATGTACCTCGAAAATCAGGCCAGCTCCAGTTCCCGCACCCGGCAGGAGAGCTTGAGGAAATTGCGCCGGTGCTGGCGGTAGAAGGAGGAGACGATCCGCTCCATGACCATGGTGGCGTCCTCGTAGTTGGCCGAGGGGAGCATCACCACATACTGGGCGCCGCTGTACCGGGCGACCACGTCGCCCCGGCGCAGACCGTTGATGAGGATCTCCAGCAGCTGGTCCATGGTGGTGTTGAGCACCCCCAGCTCGGGCATGCCGCCGCCGGGGAGGGACACGGTGATGAGCGCCAGATGGACGCAGGTGCCGTTGCGGGCGGCGCGCCTGGCCTCCAGCCGGTAGGCCTCCCGGAAAAAGCCGTACTCGCACACGAAAGCGCCGGGCCGGGTGGCGGTCTCCTTCAGGCTCTGCTGAATGACGGCCAGGTCGGTCTCCATGCTCTTTTCGGTGTCCATGATGGCGGCGTAGAGGGAGCGCAGCTCCTCCGACGGGCTGACGCCCAGACTCCGGTAGAGGATGTCGGTGGCCCGCTCATAGGCCTCCAGCGCGGCCTGCTCCTTGCCCTGGTGGATCAGGGAGCGCACCAGCAGGATGTGGACCTCCTCGTCCAGGGGGTCCAGCTCGGCGGTGCGGGTACACAGCTGGGTCATATCCTCAAAGCGGCCGTGCTGCTCCAGCAGGGCGGCGTATTTCTTCACATGCTCCAGGAAGGCGGCGTGGTAGTGGGCATTCAGCGGGACCACCCACAGATTTCCGCTCTGCTTGGGGAGAAAATCGCCCCGGTAGAGGCGGGTCATCTCCTGATAGCAGTCCATCAGCTCCTCATCCGACAGGCCGGGGGTCCGGGCCGTGGCCACCAGCGCGTCGAACCGGTCGGTGTCCAGCTGGCACTCAATGGCGGGGTTCCAGGAGTAGGAACCGCGCTTGGAGAGGATGGGCGACTGTTCCTGGGGGAACATGGGCTCCAGCATGGAGCGCACCCGATAGAGCAGCGTTTTCAGGGCGTTGATGGGATTGGAGCTGTTCTCACCGGGCCACAGGAGCTCCACCAGCTCCGACTGGGACACGTCCCGGTCCCGGTGTACGATCAGATAACAAAGCACGTTCCAAAGCTTCTGAGAGCGATTGATCTCATCGGTCAACACGTTTCCACCGACCTGCATGCTGAATCCGCCCAGCATGCTCACTGAAACGGTGACCGGCGCGGCGTTGGCCGTGTTCCGCTTCATGGCGCACTCCCCCTCTGAATATGACCTGAGCCCGCCGGAGCAGACCGGGGGCTGTCAAGACAATTATAACATTATTAGCAAGCATTTGCCAAGAAAAACGCAATTTATTACCAAACAATTTTACCCGGCTTTTTGGGCCGAAACGGGGTAAACTGCCCAAAGATCAGTCCGGGATGTAGGCGCGGACCCGCAGAACGGCCCCCAGGCTCTCCGCCAGGGCCCGGCAGCGCTGGATGTCCTCCGGGGACTTGTCCTTGTCCACCACGGTCATGACCACATGGGGGACCTGCGCGGCGGCCAGGCGGGTGAACTCCAGCATGGCGTCCCAACCCTTGGCCCCGTCCCGGGGCTGGGTGACGGCGCAGTACTCCTCGCAGGTGGAGCCGTTGAGGGAGATGGACACCGTGTCGAACCGGCCGTGGAGCTGAGGCGTCACGTCCCGGCCGTGGATCAGGTTGGCGTGGCCGTTGGTGTTGATGCGCACGGGGGGGAACTTCTCCCCCAGGCGCTCCTTGAGCTGGTCGATGAGCCAGCAGATGTCGTCAATGCGGTAGCTGGGCTCGCCAAAGCCGCAGAACACCAGCTCCTGGTAGGAGCCCAGATCCCGGGCCAGCAGATTGTCCAGGGCCTCCTGACGGCTGGGCTCGTGGTCCAGCCACAGGTCGTCGGCGTAGATGCTGCCCTTGTGGCCGTTGTGGCGCAGGCAGAACACACAGGCACAGTCACACTTGTTGGTGAGGTTGACGTACAGCGCACCCTCATATTCATAAGAGATGGTCATCATGATCCATGCTCCTCCTCAATCGATACAAAACAATTTTTTGCCGTTGGCGGTGGTGATCTCCGCCACCTCCTCGGGCGTGATGCCCTTGGCCTGGGCGATGGTCTCGGCCACCCGGTAGACATAACCGGAATCGTTGCGCCGCCCCCGGAAGGGCTCGGGCGTCAGGTAGGGGGAGTCGGTCTCCACCAGCATCCGCTCCAGCGGCACAGCGGCCAGAACCTCGGGGGCCTTGCGGGCATTTTTATAGGTGATGGGGCCGTCAAAGCCCAGATACCACCCCAGCTCCACCAGCTCCCGGGCCATTTCGGCGCTGCCGGAGTAGCAGTGGAACACGCCGGTCACGTCAGGGTACTCCTTCACCACGGCCAGGCAGTCCCCATGGGCCTCCCGGTCGTGGACGATCACCGGGAGCCGCAGCTCCCGGGCCAGCTCCAGCTGCTGACGGAACACGTTCTGCTGGAACTCCTTGGGGGGGTTCTCCTTCCAGTAGTAGTCCAGGCCGATCTCCCCGATGGCTTTTACCTTGGGGTGGGCGGCCAGGGCGCGCACCTGGGCCAGCATGGCCTCGTCCCACCCGGCGCAGTCGCTGGGGTGGACTCCCACGGCGGCGTAGACGTGGGGGAAGCGCTCGGCCAGCTCCACACAGGCGCGGGAGGAGGGCAGGTCGCAGCCGGGACAGAGCACCAGGCCCACGCCCCGCTGGGGCAGGGCGGCCAGGAGCTCATCCCGGTCGGAATCAAAACGCCCGTCGTAGTAGTGGGCGTGGGTATCAAACAGCATGGGGGCCTCCTGCGAAAAGTAACATAAATTCCTTCTTATCATACGCCCTTTTACCACTATTTGCAAGATGCTGCCTGCGCATGAAACCGAATTTATACCACGTGAATGGGGTGGCCGTCCAGCCAGGCCTTCAGGTTCTCACACACCAGCACCGCCCGCTTCTCCATGGACTGCGCGGTGGCGAAGGCGGCGTGGGGGGTAGCCAGCACGTTTTTGGCGGTGAGGAGGGGGTGGTTGGGGTCGATGGGGGGCTCGGTCTCAAAGACGTCGATGCCCGCCCCGGCGATGCGCCCGGCGTTGAGGGCGTCGGCCAGGGCCGCGCTGTCCACCACGCCGCCCCGGGCGGTGTTGATGAGGAGGGCGGTGGGCTTCATCTTGGCGATGCGCGCGGCGTCAATGAGGTGGTGGGTGTCGGCGGTGGCGGGGACGTGGAGAGAGACGATGTCGCTCTGATCCAGCAGAGTATCCAAATCCACCTGCTCCACCCCGGGCAGGTGCTTCTCCGAGCGGTTGTAGCCCAGCACCTTGCACCCGAAGGCGTTTGCCAGGGCGGCCACCCGGCTGCCGATGGCGCCCAGGCCCACCACACCGAAGGTCTTGCCCTCCAGCTCGAAGCCAACCAGCCCGTTCTTGGTGCCGGAGCGGCGGACGGCCGCGTCACACTGGGGGATGTTCCGGGCCAGGGACAGCACCAGGCCGAACACCAGGTCGGCCACCGCCACGGTGGAGTATCCGGCGCAGTTGGACACGGTGATGCCCTGCTCCCGGCAGCAGTCCAGGTCCACATGGTCCACGCCGGTAAAGGCCACGTCGATGTATTTCAGGTTGGGGCAGTGCTCCAGCACCTCCCGCCGGTAGGGGAAGTTGGACAGCACCACCGCGTCGGCCTCCCGGGAGCGGCGGATGAGTTCCTCCGGGTTCTCGCTGCGGGTATCCCAGGCGGTGACTTCCATCCGCCCGGCCACGGCCTCCTCCACCAGGGAGAGCAGTTTGTCCTGGGGGATGCCCAGGGGTTCCAGAATGACCAGCTTTTTCATCGTACGCTCCTTTTCCTCCGCAATGCGCCGGGGCTCAGGCCGCGTCCGAGAGCTCGGAGAGCGCCTCGCTCTCGCTGTCGGCGGAAAAACAGAACCGCCCGGCGTTGTCGTATACTTCAATATGTCCGCAGACCCATCTCAACTCGTAATTCATAAAAGACGCTCCCTTCTCTCGAGGTTGGGTCCAGTGTACCGCAAGAGAGGTCCCATAAACGGGACTTTAGGGCGCCCGGTCAGTCGGGTACGGGGGTGTTGCTCAGGTCGGTGAGGAACTGCTCCCAGGCCTCCGGGTTGCGCACATAGTAGAGGGGGCACTCCTTGCCGGTGACGTCGTAGTGGCGGATGACCTGGCTGTTGTCCAGGTGGAACTCCTCCTGGAGCCAGCGCACCAGGCGGAGGAGGGACTGATAGGTGGCGTCGGTGAACTTGCCCTCCTCATCGGGGTGGCAGCACTCGATGGCGATGGTGTCCACGTTGCGCTGGCTGCTGGCATAGGCGATCTCGTCCAGGGGGATGCACTGGATGATCTCCCCGTCCAGGCCGATGACAAAGTGGCTGCTGGCGTAGGTCTCACCGCTCTGGGCCAGCCCGGCGAAGTAGCTGCGGTTCTGCTCAGCGGTGGTGCCGGGGTTGCCCACATAGTGGACCACCACGCCGTTGACCTCCTCCAGGGGAGTGCCGGGGCGGGAGTAGGGGTTCACGTCCAGCAGCTCCTGCTGCACCCAGTCGGGCACTTCGGAGGGGGTATCGTGGGACATGAGGAAGAGCTGGATGCCCTTCACGCCCAGTAAAAGGACCACCACCGCCGCCAGGATGAGGGGCAGACGGAAGGGGTGGCGGGCAGGGGCAGACCGGGAGGGCTTGGCCACCCGCTTACCGCCCCGGGAACGAGTCTGTGTCATAGGGGTACCTCCTGACGGCCAGAGGGGCCGCGTGATTTTATCATTATATCATTTTTTCGCCACGCCGTCCCCCTTTTTCGGTGGAAAAACAAAAAAACCGGAGGGGCGGAAGTCCGCCCCTCCGGGGGAAATGGCGCTGGGATCAATAGCCGAAGCCAAAGGGCCAGTTGAAGTAGGAGCCGCCGCTGCTGCCGCTGCCGCTCTGCTGCTCCTGCACGGCCTGCTGGCGCTGCTGGTTGAGCTCATCCTGCAGGTCGCTCAGGGCGTCCTGCCGGTCCTGATTGTCCTCGTCCAGGGTAAGGGTCAGGTCCTGCTTGGACCCGTCCCGGTAGATGGTGAAGGTGACATTGTCACCGGCCTTGCACTCCTTCACGGCGGCCTTCAGCTCGTCAATGGAGGTGATCTCGGTGCCGTCCACGGCGCAGATGATGTCGCCCTGCTGCAGGCCGCCCTTCTGGGCGCAGGACCCGTCCAGGACCGCCTCCACATAGGCACCGGCGGGGACGCCGTACTGGGTGGCGGCGGAGGACACGTCGGTCATCAGGATGCCCACGTTGGGCTTGCCGGTGACGTAGCCGTGCTCGATGATGTCGGTGATCATGCCCTTCACGTCATTGATGGGGATGGCGAAGCCCAGGCCCTCGATGCTGGCCTCGGAGGAGGAGCCGCTGCTGGAGAGCTTGGCGGAGGTGATGCCCACCACCTCGCCGTAGGCGTTGAACAGGGGGCCGCCGGAGTTGCCGGAGTTGATGGCGGTGTTGGTCTGCAGCATGTTCATGGTCTCACCCTCGCTGGTGGTGACGGTGCGGTCCTTGGCGGACACCAGGCCGTCGGTAAGGGACCAGGTCAGCTCGCCCAGGGGGTTGCCGATGGTGTACACGGCCTCGCCCACCACCAGGGAGTCGGAGTCGCCCAGGGTGACGGCGTGGAGGCCGGTGGCGTCGATCTTCAGCACAGCCACGTCGTTGTCGGCCTCGCCGCCCACCAGGGTGGCGTCATAGCTGGTGCCGTCCACAAAGGCCACCTTGATGGAGGTCGCGCCCTTGATGACGTGGTAGTTGGTGACGATGTAGCCGTCGGAGGAGATGACGAAGCCGGAGCCGGCGGCGGCGCCCTGAACGGGGAAACCGTAGGTGTTGGTGTCCACCAGCTCGGTGGTGATGCCCACGCAGGCGTCCACATAGTTGGCGTAGATCTGGGAGGCGGTCATGGCCTCGCCGGACTTGACGCTGGTGGTGTCCACGTTCACCGGCTCGTGGGTGCCCTCATAAATGGTGGTGTTGCTGCCCAGGCGCTCGGTGACGAACCACACGCCGCCGCCGCCCACGATGCCGCCCACCAGGGCACAGCACAGGCTCAGGGCCACGATCCGGGCCGCGCCGGCCTTGCGCTTCTTCTTGGGGGGCTGGGGCACGCCGCCCTCAGAGACCTCCCAGGGATCGGTGTGAACGTGAAAATCCTGACTCTCTATGGGATTGCCGGAGAGGTTGTTCTGATCCTCGTTCCGGTTGGGATCATAATTGCCGTAATACATACAAGTCGCTCCTTTTTCCTGTGTTCCTCTTGATGTGCCTTAAGGATAACCGGAAAATGTGTCTAAAGCGTGAAGAAACTTTACACGTTTTTTGAATTTGTTTCGTCGGCCGGACGATTCCGGAAAAAGGCCCACAGGTCCCCCGCGGCCAGGCGCAGGTCGGCGGCGGTGTTGTGGAAGACCCCCAGGCGGATGATGTTGATGACCACCATGAACACCACGGGGCCCAGCACCATGCCCAGCACGCCCCCCAGGCGCATGCCCACATAGATGCTGATGAGGGAGAGAATGGGGGAAAGACCGGTCTGATCGCCCACCACCTTGGGCTCGCCCACCCGGCGGAAGAGGGCCACCACGCCCCAGATGACCATGAGCTCCACGGCGTGGCGCACATCCCGGGTCACCAGGTCCACCACCGCCCAGGGCACCATAACGGTGCCCGAGCCCAGGATGGGGATGAAGTCCAGCACCGCCAGCAGGAAGGCCAGCAGCAGGGCGTAGGGCTGCCCGATGAGGAGGAATCCGGCCAGCAGGATGAAGAACACCCCCACCGACAGGATGAATTCCGCCTTCACATACCCGCCGAAGGCGCTCACCGCGGCGGCGCGCACCTCCGAGAGGAGATTGCGCACCGGCCCGGGCAGCCGGTGGGTGGCGAGGTACCGCAGCCGGGGATAGTCCGCGGTGATGAAATAGGAGCCCATCAGGAACACCACCGCCGCCACGGCGAAGGAGGGCACCGAAGAGGCCAGCCCCGCCGCGCCGCCGGCCAGAGCGGTCACCAGATCGGGGAGGGTGTCCGAGGCCCAGGTCAGCAGATCCTCCCCCAGACCGTTGAGGGCCTCCTGGGCGGCCAGCCCCACCTGCTCGGGCAGGAGGGTGAACACGCCCTGGGAGAAGGTATTGATGGCGTCCAGGGTGGAGCTGAGCTCCCGCTCCAGGGAACTCCAGTCGGCGGCCAGGGCGGCGGTCTCCTGGGCGATGTTCCACACAAAGACCACGATCAGCCCGCCTGCCACCGCCAGGATCAGCAGGATCAGCAGGATCGAGGTCAGCTTCCGGGACACGCCCAGCCGCTGGTGGAGGGTGCGCACCAGCGGGTTGAGCAGCCACGCTGCGCACAGGGCCAGCACGAAGGGCATCAGCAGGGACAGCAGCGGCAGGCCCACCCGCATCAGCAGCAGCCACGCCAGCGCCACCAGGGCCAGCCGGATGCCCAGGCGTGCCCATAGTCTCCCACGTTCCCGCCAGGATAATTCCTGTGTTTCCATGCAGAGTTCCTCCTTATCATCGGTACAAAAGCCATGTGAGACCAGTATAGCACGGTCGGTGGAAAGAATCGGGAATTTTTTATGAATTTTATTTTAAATTTAGAAATACCTGCCCCGCGGCCCGGGCGAAGCACCGGGCGGCCCGCAGGGCCTCCTGGAGGGTGTTGCCGTGGGTGCCCACCTCCACCAGCAGGGACCCGGGGGACAGGTCCTGGTTGTACACCGACCCGCGCAGGGTGATGGGCCGGGCCAGGGTGGGATAGAGGGTGTCCAGGCTCTTCTGCACCCGAAGGGCCAGGGCCAGGTTCTCCTGCCAGTTGGGGTGGCCGGAGCCGCTGCCCAGCACCAGCATGACCTGGGCGGTCTTTTCCCCGTCCACGGTGGTCACCGCCTTGTACACCGTCCCGTCGCTCCCCACCAGGGCGTCCCGGTGGATGTCCAGCACCAGGCGGATGGAGGGGTACTCCTCCAGATAGGACTGGATGGCCGCCCCCGAGCGGGAATAGGCCCCGTTGTACTCCGGGTAGTCGTAGAGGGTGCGGTCGTGGAGGACGGTGAGGCCCATTTCGGTAAACACCTCGGCCATTTCGTCTCCGACCCGCACCACATTGTACTTCTCGTCCAGGGTGCGGGAGTTGCCGTCGCTGGGGACGTAGACGTCCTCCCCCTCGGGGGCGTAGGCCTCGGAGCCGTGGGTGTGGACCAGCAGGATCTGGGGCCCCGAGTCGTCCAGGGTGATGTCCACCCCGGCGTTCCAGGCGGCTTCCATGTCCACCGAGAGGTCGGTGCGGTTGTAGAGGTAGAGGCCCTCGGCCTCCTCATACCCCTCTCCCCCGCTGACCACCAGGGTGCGCTCCACCGCCTGGACGCTCTCCCCCGCCGGCGCGGGCGTGGGGCTCCCGGTGGGGGCGGGCTCCGGCGTGGCGGCGGCGCTGGCCTGGGGCAGCAGGTCCAGGTTGGTGCCCTCCTCGGGCTCCTCCTCCCCCGCCCCGGACAGACCCCGCCGCAGCAGGGCCGACTGGTCCACCACCAGGCGCTCCCACAGGTCCAGCTCGTCCATCACGCCGCCCTGCCCGGCGGCGGCCCCCAGCTCGGAGCGCAGCAGGGCGGCGGCAAACTCCGGCTCGCCCCCCAGCGCCAGGAGGGCCTGTCCCAGCCCGCCGCCCGCCCCGGCCAGCAGGGCCACCACCGCCAGCGTGCCCAGGAAAAACGCGGCGCACCGCCGCAGGAGTCGTTTCCACAAAATCGGTCTCCGTCCCATATCGGACCCTTCCTTTCTCTTGTACGTCTCAGCGCTATCCTATGCGCGCCGCCGCCGGAACAGAACCCATTCTGCCCGGGCTCGGGGGGTGCTTGACATTTCTGCGGATTCCGATATAATAGCGGCGAGTATAGCGTTTCGTTCGCCATGAACGGCCGTTTCGGCCAAGAAAGGATGAATTTCGCCTATGATCCGTATTGTGACTGACAGCACCAGCGATCTCTCGCCCCAGCGCGCCGCCGAGCTGGGGGTGGAGGTGGTGCCGCTGGCCGTCCACTTTGGGGAGGAGACCTTCCGGGACGGCGTGGACATCACCAAAGAGGAGTTCTATACCCGCCTGGCCCAGGTGGACACCCTGCCCACCACCTCCCAGGTGCCGCCGGAGACCTTTATCCAGGTCTTCCAACGCCTCACCGAGGGGGGCGACCAGGTGCTGGGCCTCTTCATCTCGGGGGCCATGTCGGGCACCAACCAGTCGGCCAACATCGCCCGCGGCATCGTGGATGAGGACAACATCGCCATCGTGGAGACCGGCACCGTCACCTTCGGCCTGGGTCTGCTGGTGGAGACGGCCTGCCGTCTGCGGGACCAGGGCCTCTCGCTCTCCGAGCTGGAGCAGAAGCTGACCGAGCTGGCCGGGCGGGTGCGCCTGCTGGCGGTGGTGGACACCCTGAAGTACCTGAAGATGGGCGGGCGTATCTCCGGCGCCACCGCCGTGGTGGGCGGCATTCTGGGCATCACCCCCATCATCACCATCCAGGACGGCCTGGTGGTGTCGGTGGGCAAGACCCGGGGCCGCAAGGCGGGCTTCCAGTTCATCGACAAGTGGCTCCAGGAGAAGGAGGCCCCGGACACCTCCCTCCCCGTCACCTTCGGCCACTCCAACGCGCCCCAGGTCATGGAGGAGTGCATGGCCTACTTCGGTCCCAAGCTGGCCAGGGCGGACCTGCTGCCCAGCGACATCGGCGCGGTGGTGGGTACTCACGTGGGCCCCGGCGCCGGGGGCCTTGCCTTCTTCGTGAAGGAGTAACGCAGACTGCTGAAATGGGCAAAGGCTGGGCGGCAAGAAAGCAGCTTCCGGTACAGGAATCGCCCTCGGCAGAGTTTTGCCGCCCGGAGGCGGCAAAATAAAATAGAAATCTGTTTTTCCCGGGGACATGCGCCTCGGGAAAAACACGTCTCAGCCCGCAAGCGTGCGCGTTCTGCGCGTGCGACGCAGCGGGCTGCGTCCCCTCGAAAACATGCTTGCATGTTTGAGAAGCGTGTCGAGGTGACTCGACACGCAAAAGACCCGCCGGGCCTGGCCCGGCGGGTCTTTCTGCCCGCTTCGCGTTGCATAGACAGGACGATGGGTGTATACTGAAAGCCTGCTGTGCCCGGAGGACCGGGCAAAGGAAGGGAGAACGTACATGAATCTCTGGGAACTGTTTGTCATCGCCGTGGGACTGAGTATGGACGCCTTCGCAGTCTCCATCTGCAAGGGACTGTCCGCCGGGCGGGTGCGCCCCGGCCACGCCCTCACCGCTGGGGTGTGGTTCGGCGGCTTCCAGGCCCTGATGCCCCTGCTGGGCTGGGCGCTGGGCAAGCGCTTCCAGGCCCTCATCACCAACGTGGATCACTGGATCGCCTTTGTGCTGCTCTTCCTCATCGGCGCCAGCATGGTCTGGGAGTCCCGCAAGGGCGAGGAAGAGGAAGTGGACGCCTCCTTTACCCCCCGCGCTATGCTCCCCCTGGCGGTGGCCACCAGCATCGACGCCCTGGCCGTGGGCGTCACCTTCGCCTTCCTGAAGGTGGACATCGTCCCCGCCGTCAGCTTCATCGGCGTGATCACGTTCGTGCTCTCGGCGGTGGGCGTGTACCTGGGCGGCGTGGTCGGCGAGCGCTTCCAGGCCCGGGCCAAGCTCTTCGGCGGCCTGGTGCTCATCCTCATGGGCTGCAAAATTCTGCTGGAGCATCTGGGCTTCCTGCCCGGATAACGAAACGCCGCCGCCCCAATTTGGGGCGGCGGCGTTTCGTTGTCTCTTCATGGATTGCCCACCACATGGGGCAGGAAATAGCGGATCTGGCGCTTCCACCAGGGCCAGTCGTGGTCGGAGTCGGTGCCCCAGTAGTCCACCCAGGCGTGGATGCCCTTCTGCCGCAGCACCCCCTCCAGCCGCCGGGTGCCCGCCAGGAGCTGGTCCTCCCAGGCCCCCTGACCCACGCAGAAAATGAGGATGCGCTGGTTGAACATGGAGATATACGGGTGGTCCGGGGACATGCCGGAGAGGCTGGCGCAGGGGTCGTTGGCATACACCACCTCATCCATATACCCGCCGTACATGTCCTGGGTGTCGTAGACGCCCGAGAGGGCGATGACGCTGTCGAAGAGGTCGGGGCGGCGGAAGAAGAAATTGGCCGCGTGGTAGGCGCCCATGGAGAAGCCGGTAGCCAGCAGGGGCTGGCCGCTGCGGTTGATCTCCCGGATGCGGGGGAGCAGCTCCTCGATGACATAGTTGTACCAAGCCTCATGCCGGCGGACCCGGTAATAGGGGTTGCCCCACTGGTCAGAGACGCTCTCGGCGTCGATGGTGTCCACGGTGAAGAGCTGGATTTTGCCGTTTTCCAGATAGTCCCCCAGAGTCTCCAGCATGCCGAAATTCTCCCAGTCGAAGAAGCGGCCGTTCTGGCAGGGCACCGCCAGCACGGGCTTTCCCCCGTGGCCGTAGACCTTGAATTCCATATCCCGGCCCAGGTGGAGGCTGTATTCCTTGTGGTACTCGATGTACATAGGCTTCCCCTCCCCGGTAACATGGCCCTTAGGGGCCTTTTTCGCTATCCTACCATAAATTTTACCCCTCATCAAGGGCGCGACTGGATGTTTTTGGCACTATTTACTCTTGCAGGCGGGGGGGCGCTCGACTATAATGTGCGGATAGGAAGCGCTGAACAGCCGGTGCCGGGCCGTGAGGGCGCAGAAGAGAGGATGAGTGTGTTGAATTTTGTCTTTGTATCGCCCAACTTCCCCGAGGCCTACCGTTGGTTCTGCATCCGTCTGAAGGAGAACGGCGTCAACGTCCTGGGCGTGGGGGATGCCCGGTATGAGGAGCTCCACCCCGACCTGCAGGAGGCCCTCACCGAGTACTACCGGGTGGACAGCCTGGAGGACTATGACGAGATGGTCCGGGCCCTGGGCCACTTCACCGGCCGGTACGGCAAGATCGACTGGGTGGAGAGCAACAACGAGTACTGGTTGGAGCTGGACGCCGCCCTGCGCACCGACTTCAACATCACCACCGGCCTGAAGGCCGATGAGATCGTGAAATATAAGAGCAAGCAGCTCATGAAGGAGTATTTCCGGGCCGCCGGGGTGCCCAGCGCCCGCTGCACCGCCGTGACCTCCCTGGAGGCCGCCCTGGGCTTCACCGCGGAGGTGGGTTACCCGGTGGTGGTCAAGCCGGACAACGGCGTGGGCGCCACCGCCACCTACAAGCTCAAAAGCGACGACGATGTGCGGTATTTCTTTGACCACCTGCCGGAGGAGCCCTATCTCATGGAGGAGTTCGTCCCCGGTGTGGTGACCACCTACGACGGCGTGTGCAACTCCAAGGGAGAGGTCCTCTTTGCCGCCAGCCACATCTCCCCCGACTCCATCATGGACATGGTCAACGAGGGGGTCCCCTGCTGCTACTATGTGGACAAGGAGGTCCCGCCTGAGGTGGAGCAGGCCGGCCGCGCCGTGCTGAAGGCCTTCGGCGCCACCCGCCGCTTTTTCCACCTGGAGTTCTTCCGCCTCACCGCCGACAAGGAGGGCCTGGGCAAGACCGGGGACATCGTGGCCCTGGAGGTCAACATGCGCCCCGCCGGCGGCTTCACCCCCGATATGCTCAATTTCTCCCAGAGCGTGGACGTGTACCAGATCTGGGCCGACATGGTGGCCTTTGACGAGCGCCGCCACACCTACGAGGGCGGCCACAGCTACTGCGTCTACACCGGCCGCCGGGATAGGGTCCACTATGCCCTGTCCACCGACGCCCTGCTGGAGTGCTACGGGGCGCACATCCGCCTCTTCACCCGCATGCCCGACGCCCTCTCCGGGGCCATGGGCAACCAGGTGGCCATCGCCTGCTTCGACACCGAGGCCGAGGTCAAGGACTTCGTTCAGACCACTTTCGCCCAGGCATAAAGAAAAAAGTGCGTGAGAGCCGCAGAATTGGCGGATCTCACGCACTTTTTCGATTTAAAAAATGTTCTATTTGGACCGGAAACCGGCATATTGCAGCAAGCCCGTCCCTGCGCCCGGTTAATCCCGGCGCATGGTGACCCGATAGAGGATTCGGGGGAGGATATCCTCTTCAAATTCCTCACACTCCACCAGCGAAAAGCCCTGATCGGCCAGCAGCTGCACCAGCTGAGGGGAGAAGTAGTGGATCACCACGGCCCCCTTCTGGTACAGGCCGTCCCCCAGATGGCGCCCCTTGCCGAAGTGGGGGTCCCGCTGATTCCGGGCGGTGTAGACGCAGTGGCCGCCGGGGCGCAGCACCCGGCGAATTTCCCGGCACAGGGCGGTCAGCTCGTCGGTGGTCAGCGCCATACAGAACAGCATGTGGGAGTAGCACAGGTCAAAGGAGCCGTCGGCAAAGGGAAGGGGCTGGCGCAGATCCAGCTCCAGCAGGTCGGCCTGCCAGCCTGCCTGGTCCAGCTTGGCCTTCAGGTCGGCCAGGGCGGCGGAGGAGTAGTCCACGGCCGTGACCGCACACCCCTGCTGCAGGAAAAACAGGGTGTCCCGCCCCTGCCCGCTGCCCAGCTCCAGCACGCGCTGGCCGGGGGCCAGGCCGGGCTGCTCCAGCGTGCGGCGGGCGGGCAGGCTGGCCTCGGCGCCAAACAGGTCCTTGCGGTCGGAAAAGCAGTTGTTCCAGATCTGCTGCTGGCGGTTCAACAGCATGGCGGTCCTGTCATCCATAAAGATGCATCCTCCTGATTCCGGCTCAGGCCTCACCGGCCAGATGGGCGGCGATGCGGGTCAGGAGCTCCACCGAGCCCACATGGTAGCCGCTGACGCCGTAGACGGCCTGGCCCTTCCGGTTGCAGGCCACCGCCAGCGGGGGCCGGTCGGGGTCGCAGGTCAGGTGCCGGGCCACGGTCTCCAGGTCGAAGGCCCAGTCGTCCTCCAGCACCCGGATGCCAGGCCACTTGGCCAGCACCCCGGCCAGAGTGCGCTGCTTCAGGCTCTCCTCGCCCCGCAGGAGGAACACCACGTTCACCGGCAGAGCCTCAATGGCCTCCTGTCCGGCGGCCAGCTCGTTGAGCACGTGCTCGGTGGGCTCGTTGCCCTCCTCCAGCCAGAACAGGAGGGTGGGCCGCCCGTCCTCGGGGATCACGGAGACGGTCTCCGGGGAGTCGGTGCACAGGGTGCGGCCGGTCATGTGGGGCAGGTCCTGGCAGCCCAGCAGGTCCTCCAGGGCGAAGGGCCGCAGCCGCAGGTCGGAGGAAGCTTCCTCCCCGGCACAGATCAGCAGCTCCCGCCCGGCGGCAAACTGGTTGCCGTTGGGGAGGCGCACCGAGGTCATCAGCCGGTACTGCCCGGCGGGGAGGGACAGGGTGCGGCGGCCGTCGCTCCAATCCTCGTCGGAGAGGGTCAGCAGCACCCAGCCGGTGGGCACCCGGCGGGAGAGGGACCAGTTCTGCCGGTAGAGGGGCGCGGGTCCCTCGGTGTGGGTGAGGACCAGGGTGCCCATCCCGGCCTCCTCCACGGGGTGGAAGGAGCCGTCCTGCCAGAACTCGGGCATGCCGTCCAGCTCCCGCAGCCGGGCGGGCACCCCCAGGGTGCGCAGCAGGGCCACATAGAGGATGCGCAGGCTCCGCTCGTCACAGCGCAGGGCCTTCCAGGCCTCCACGGGGGTCCACACCAGGCCGGTGATGGCCCCGGCGTAGACGTGCTCCGGGGTGGTGTCCATCCGGGCCTGGAGGTCGGTCCACAGGGCGGCGGGGTGGGCGCGGTAGGTGTTCTGCTCCCCCTCGGAGAGGGCGGCGTTCAGCACGCTCCGCCAGGGGGTCAGCAGCTCGATCTGCACCCGGGGGCAGAGGACGTAAGAGATATACAGGTCCTCGGGGAGGTCTCCCTGGGGGACCGCATGCTGGAGGTGGTCCTCCAGCACGTCGTCGGTGACATCCCGCAGGTCCTTGGCGGTGAGGGAGCGGAGCAGGGCCTCCCGCCGGGGGTCCTCATCCCGCTGGAGGAAGGTCAGCAGCACCCGGGCGTTGCCCCGGGCGGCTTTGAGCAGGTCCTCCCACTCCGGCTTGCCCTGACCGGGCTGATAGTGGGAGGCGATGCGCTCCTCCCGCAGCTCGGCGCCCCGCACCAGCTCGGCGGCACGGTCCTTCTTCTGCTCGTCGGTGAGGAGGGCGGGGTTCACCGGCTCATCCTTGGGGGCGTGGACGTCGAATTCGGTCCAGGCGGTATCCCCCACGCCTACGTGCTTCAGCTCCAGGGAAATGGCGCCGTCGGCGCAGTCCCCCTCGGCCCGCAGGCCGTCCAGGGTGCACAGCACATGCAGGTCGCCCAGACCCAGCTCCGCCGTGGCCTCGCCCTTCTCATCGGCGATGAGGGTGGCGATGGTGTGGTAGCTGGCCTCGTTGAGGACCTGGAGCTGGAAGGCGGCCCCGGCGGCGGGAGCGCCGTCCTTGGTGGCCCGGAAGGTATAGGTGCGGGTGCGGGCGTAGCGGGCGGTCTGGTTGTACCAGGTCACCGCCCCGTCGGTGCCCAGCGGGGTCCCGTGGAGGGGGGAAGTGCCCTTCCCGAACAGCCGGGAGTGGACCAGAATGGCCCGGGAGGCGGCGGTGTTGAACCAGCCCCGGTCCAGGATGGGCTCCGGCTCGCAGGCGCCCAGGAAGTGCCAGGTGTCGCCGCACAGGGCCTCCACCCAGGCGTGGTTGTCGTCGCAGTGGGCCCAGCGGGGGGAGTAGACCTGCCGGGCGGCGATGCCCACGCTGCGCAGGGCGGAGACCAGGAAGGCCGACTCCTCGCCGCAGCGGCCGCTGCCGCTCTGGAACACGGTGAGGGGGGAGGCGGTGCGGTCGTCCTGGAACTGGTAGGAGGCGTTCTCATGGCACCAGCGGTTGACCTCCAGCACCTTCTCCTCCACGGTGGGCAGGTCCTTCACCCGCGGCCACAGGGAGCGGTGGAAGAGGGCCCGGTGGAAGGACAGGTCCTCGTCGTTCACCCGGGGGAAGAGGACATAGTGATAGAAGATCTCCTCGTCCAGAGCGGCGCACCAGGGGGCCATCTCCCGCAGCATCATGGCGTGGCCGGCAAACTCCAGAAAGAGATCAAAGGGGTAGCAGTCCAGGTCGCTCTCGGGCAGGTGGTCCCGGAGAAACTCCAGGGCGGGGCGGTGCTCCGGGGCGACGGTGCGCAGTTCATTGGTCCAATTCATGTTTAGTCCTCCACGGCGTAGTGCTTGCACAGCTCATACAGGGTGGTGACGCCGGCGCCGGTGGCGCCCACAGTCTGGTAGTCCCGGCGGGGAGAGTCCACCCAGGCGGTACCGGCAATGTCCAGGTGGATCCAGGGCCGCTCCTCCACGAAGGAGCCGATGAACAGGCCCGCGGTGATGGTGCCGCAGCCGTCGCTGGATACGTTGGACACGTCGGCGATGGGGCTCTCGATCATCTTTCGGTACTCGGGGAAGGCGGGCAGACGCCAATACTGCTCGCCGCTGCGGTCGTAGGCGACCTGGAAGGCGGCGCAGAAGTCCTCGTCGTTGCACAGGAACCCGGCGGTGGTGAAGCCGAACATGCTCACGACCGCGCCGGTGAGGGTGGCGATGTCCACCACCTTGGCGGCGTGCTCCTTCTGGATGGCGTAGGTCACCGCGTCGGCCAGAATGAGGCGGCCCTCGGCGTCGGTGTTGCCGATCTCAATGGTCTTGCCGGACATGGAGGAGATGACGTCGCCGGGGATGTAGCTGTCGGGGGCGATGCGGTTCTCCACCGAGGGGATGACCACGGTGGCATTGACCTTCACATGGTTGGCGGCCAGAGCCAGCAGAGCGCCGCACACCGCCGCCGCGCCGGCCATGTCGCCCTTGATGCCCTTCATGGAGGAGGCAGGCTTCAGGCAGTATCCGCCGGTGTCGCAGGTGACGCCCTTGCCCACCAGAGCGATGGGGGCGTCACCCTCCTTGCCGCCCTTGTAGCGCAGGACGATGAGGCGGGCGGGGTGGTTGGCACTGCTGCCCACGGTGAGGAAGGCGTCCATACCCAGAGCACGGGCCTGGTCCTCGTCCAGCACCTCGGTCTCGATGCCCAGGGCCTGGGCCTCCTTGACCATCCGGGCGGCCATGTCGCTGGGGGTCAGCTTGTTAGCCGGGCAGTTTACCAGGTCCCGGGCCAAGCAGATGGCGCGGGTGAGGGCGTCGGCCTCCTTCAGGGCGTCCTCACACTCCGCGGGGGCGTCCAGGTAAAAGACCGGGTCGGTGTTCTCGGTGTCCTTCCAGGACTCGGTGCGGTACAGGGCCAGTTCCACGCCCTGGGCGATGGCCGCCGCGCCCTGGGGGCCCAGGGCCTCCACCACGGCCGCCGCGTCCAGCACCACGGCCGCCGCGCCCAGGTCCCGGAGGGTCTTGGCCGCCTTGGCCGCCGCCACCCGGACTTGCTCGGCGGTCAGCTTCTCAACCTCGCCCAGCTCCACGGCCAGGATGCAGCCCTCGCCGCCGGGCTGGACCTTCTGGCCCTCCTTACCGCCGGTGGTGAAGCCGACGGTCCACTGTACCTTCTGACCCTGATACCGTTCCATCATAAGGGATCCCTCCTGAACAATCATACTGCCCCCGGTGCGGGGGAAATTTCTAACATCAGCTTAAGAAATAGCGCGGAAATGGCCCGCTCCTTCTCCCCTATCATACCAACTGCCCCGGGGAATTGCAAGAAGCAACCGGGGCGGGGGCGGGATGTTTTTGGAGGAAAAAACGGACCTTACAGGGCTGATATTAAGTTGATGAAAAAAACGTCCCAATCGGGGCGTGGGGATCGTGTCCCCGCCGGGCGGGCGTCCTGCGCGGACAGCGCCCGATTTCTTTTCGCAGAAAAGAAACCGGGGAAAGAAAAGGCGGAGAGGGGAACTTCTCGTTCCCCTCTCCACTCCCCTCCAAAAGGGCGGCCTTTTTAGGGGGCCGCCCATATTGCCAGGGTACAACGCTCTCCGGATAGGCGGAAAGCCCGGAATTGGCCACGCCATACTAAGGAAATACCGCCGCAGCGGAATGAAAGCCGGGGAGCGCTTTGGGGGAGTCCAGAGGGGGGTATCCCCCCTCTGGGCTTTCTTTCCCGCCGCTTTCTTTGCAAAGAAAGCGGTGCCCTGTCCGCGCAGGACGCCCGCGCGGCGAGGGCAAAACATCCCCGCCCGCCCCGGGCGAACTTGTTACAGCGCCAGATCCAGAGTATAGGCAGTGGCCAGAAGCTGCTGATAGGCGGTGTCAGCGCTGGCTCCGGAGGCATGGGAGAGGGTCAGCTCCACATAGGAGCCGCTGTTCTCCACGCAGAACACGGTATAGACCGTGTTAACCACCTGATACCGCCAGGACACGGCGGGAAGGCCCCGGAACAACACCACGCCGGGCTGCTGGAGCAGCTCCACACCGCCCAGCTCATCCCGCAGAGCGGTGAGGCGGCCTACGGAGAAGGTCTCCAGGTCCTTGGCGCCGCCGTCCGCCTTGGCAAAGGACAGGGCCTGAATGGTGCCGCTCTGGTCAGTGAAGGTGAGGCCGGAAGCCCCGTCCTCGGTGATTTCCTTCCAGTCCCCCGCGCCGAAGGTCAGGCGGAAGGCCTTGTCCGGGCTCTCCACAGTGGTGCCGCTGGCGGGGGTGTCCATGTTCAGCTCCACCCGGCTCTCGGGCAGGGCGATGCGGTTGAGAATGGCGGCGGCGCTGGCGCGGTCGATGGTGGTGTCGGGGGCAAAGCTGCCGTTGCCGGTGCCGGCCAGCACGCCCGCATTATAGAGGAGGTAGATGGCCTCAGCGTAATCGGTGGAGGAGGTCACATCGGGCACATTGGCCACCCGGTTGATACGCTCCAGCTCACTGGTGGGCAGTGCGTAGGCAAAAATGCCCGCCATGTCGGCCCGTGTGGCGGGGGCGGTGTAATCGTTGTACTCCCCCTGGAGCACCAGACCGTTCTCCAGGGCGTAGTCCACGGCGTTCTGGTACCAGGTGGAGCCGCCGGGGGTGAAGCTCTCGCCGGTGTAGGTGGCGTGGACCTGGACGGCCATGGTGATGGCCTCGGCCAGGGACAGGGTGCCCTGGGGGTCAAAGCGGCCGTCGCCCTTGCCCTTCATGAGGCCCAGCTCCACCGCCTTTTCCACATCGGCGGCGTACCAGGCGTTGGCGTCCACGTCGGAGAAGGGGGTGTATTCCACCTTGGGGACAAAGGAACTCATGCCCGCGGCGGCGACGGGCAGAGTGAGGGCAAGCGCCAGACCCAGAGGGGCCAGAGCGCGGGGCAGCGTATGTTTCATGGAATCTGCTCCTCTCAGTGAAATGGATATAGGGTTAGACGCAGGGCCGTGGAAAGAGTTCCCTCCCCGGCTGGTTTTCCACAGTATAGCACAAATTTGTGGAGAAATCAGCTTTGACCGCCGGGGAAAAACCTGTTATACTGGCCCGCAGGAAAGGAGGGATGGACATGCGCGACCTCATCTTGCAGTTCTGGCCGGTGGTTCTGGGCTGGCTGGCGGCAGTGAATGTGCTGGACTTCATCCTCATGGGCGTGGACAAACGCCGGGCCAAGCGGGACGCCTGGCGCATCCCGGAGCGGACCTTTTTCCTGGTGGCGCTTTTGGGAGGCACCCTGGGGGCCATCCTGGGCATGCGGCACTTCCGCCACAAGACAAAACACTGGTATTTTTGGTACGGCCTGCCCGCCCTGCTGGCGGTGCAGGTGATTCTGGTGGTTTTCCTCTGGATTCGCCTCCCGTAAGGGGGCGGGGACTTGTGTTCCGGGGGGTTGTCCGTTATAATGTAAGGAAGCTAACCTGTATTTTCACACCGAAAGGACGTCTTTGATATGAAGCTCGGTATCGTGGGCCTGCCCAACGTGGGCAAATCCACCCTCTTCAACGCCATCACCAACGCCGGTGCGGAGAGCGCCAACTATCCCTTCTGCACCATCGACCCCAACGTGGGCGTGGTGGCCGTGCCCGACAGCCGCCTGGACTGGCTGAGCGACTTCTACAAGCCCAAAAAGACCACCCCCGCCGTGGTGGAGTTCGTGGACATCGCCGGTCTGGTCAAGGGCGCCAGCCAGGGCAACGGCCTGGGCAACAAGTTCCTGGCCAACATCCGCGAGTGCGACGCCATTGTGCATGTGGTGCGCTGCTTTGACGACGAGAACATCATGCACGTGGTGGCCGACACCAGCACCAACGTGCCCGTGGACCCCGCCGGAGACATCGCCGTCATCGACATCGAGCTCATTATGGCCGACGTGGAGATGGTGACCCGCCGCATCGACAAGGCCCAGAAGGCCGCCAAGGGCGACAAGAAGTACCTCCACGAGGTGGAGGTGTTCTCCGAGCTGCGGGACTGGCTGAACGACGGCAACTCTGCCCGCTCCTTCGAGTGCGACAAGGACGACGCCGCCCTCATCGCCACCAGCGAGCTGCTGAGCCTCAAGCCCATCATCTACGCCGCCAACCTGGACGAGGAGGGCTTCGCCAACAGCGCCGCCAACCCCTACTACCAGCAGGTCACCGAGCTGGCCGCCAAGGAGGGCGCCCAGGTCATCCCCGTGTGCGCCAAGCTGGAGGCTGAGATCGCCGAGCTGGAGGGCGAGGAGAAGGCCATGTTCCTGGAGGACCTGGGCATTCAGGAGTCCGGCCTGGACCGGCTCATCAAGGCCAGCTATGCCCTCCTGGGCCTCATCTCCTTCCTCACCGCCGGTGAGGACGAGTGCCGGGCCTGGACCATCGTCAAGGGCACCAAGGCCCCCCAGGCCGCCGGCAAGATCCACACCGACTTCGAGCGGGGCTTCATCCGCGCCGAGGTGGTGTCCTTCGATGACCTGAAGGCCAACGGCACCATGGCCGCCGCCAAGGAAAAGGGCCTGGTGCGGTCTGAGGGCAAGGAGTATGTGATGAAGGACGGCGACATCGTCCTCTTCCGCTTCAACGTGTAAGAAAAACGAAACAGCTGGGGCGTGGAAGGTATCTTCCGCGCCCCGGCCTTTTTATAGCCGGAGGTCTGCCAGAGCGGCCAGCGGGCCGTCCAGCTTCCAGTTCCCGTCGCAGGAGATCAGCTCTTCCGGAATGGAGGCATAGCCCCATCGCTCCGGGTCGGCCCCGTGTGCCTCACACCAGAGGGAGAAGGCGTCCCACAGGGCTGCTTCCCCGCCGCCGGAGTCGAAGGAGAGAAGTTCCCCGTCCGCAACGGTAATGGTCCCCTGCTCCCAGTCCACGGGAAAGACTGGGCCGTCCCGTACCGTATCAAAGGCCCGGCAGGTCTCCACTCCGGCGGGGCCGTGGAGGAAATGGCCCATGTATGGGGTCTCCTGCCGGGACTCCACATAGAGCAGTTCCACGTCGGGGAACTGCCGGTGGAGCTCTTCGGCCTCCTCGCTGGCGAGAAGAAGGTTACAGGGCCGCTCCTGGACCACGGCGATGTGGAATAAGGCCTCCGGCGGGGCGTCAAAAAAGGTCTCCGGGACCAGGAGGGCGGGGTCACAGGCCCGCAGTACGTCCGCGTCGCCCCAGGTCAGGTCGCAGCCCACGTCCATCGCGTCCAGAAGCTGTGCCAGCGCCGCCTTTGGTCCCAGGAGATAGAGCGTATAGGTGCCTTGCATGGGATGCCCTCCTTAGATCGTGTGATATGTCCCGGACATTCCGGGAGAATTTTGCCCTCGCCGGGCGGACGTCCTACCCGGACAGGGCACCGCTTTCTTTGCAAAGAAAGCGGTGGGAAAGAAAGCCCAGAGGGGGGATACCCCCCTCTGGACTCCCCCAAGGCGCATCCCGGCTTTCATTCCGCTGCGGCGGTATTTCCAAAGCATGGCGTGGCCAATTCCGGGCTTTCCGCCTATCCGGAAAGCGTTGTACCCTGCTGCTTGGGGCGGCCCCCTAAAAGGCCGCCCTTTTGGAGGGGAGTGGAGAGGGGAACGAGAAGTTCCCCTCTCCTTCTTTTCTTTCCCCGGTTTCTTTTCGAGAAAAGAAACCGGGCCCCCGCTGGGTAAGCGGCCCGCCCGGCGAGGGCAATCACCCCCTCCCGGGGTGGCCCCCTACGGACGTCCCTCCAGCAGATGAAACCGGTTCTTGTGAAATTCCAATAGCCCATCCTTCCGCATTTTGCTCAGCTCCAGAGACAGGGCGCTCCGGTCTACCGCCAGATAGTCGGCCATGCCCTGCCGGTCAAAGGGGATGGTAAAGGTGTCGCTCCCCTGCTTGGCCGCCTCGGCGGACAGATAGGACAGCACCTTGGCCCGGGTGGAGCGCTGGGACAGGTGGTCGATCTTAGAGCTGAGCATCCGGTTTTTGCGAGCCAGGATGGCCACCAGATTCCCAATGAGCTGATTGTGAAAGGCGCACACCGACGTACAGGGGCTCAGGATGCGGGAGACATCCAGCAGCCACACCTGGCTGTCCTCCACCGCCTCCACACTCACCCCCAGAGGTTCCCCGCCCCAGGCATAGGCCTCCCCGAAGAGGTCCCCCGGCTCGGCCAGGCTCAGAATGGTCCGGTTGCCCCAGAAATCGTCCCGCAGGATGCGCAGGGCGCCCTGTGCCACGATCCCCAGGCTCCCCGTGCGCTCCCCCTCCTGCCAGAGGAGCTGTCCCTTCCGGCAGGGCACTGCCCTGGGCTCCAGGCACCCCACCAGAGCGGCGCGGTCCTCCATGGAGATGCCCGCAAAGAGAGGGCAGGGCAATTGGATCAGATTTGTCTCGTTCATAGGCCCTCCGTTGGAAATACAACCGATTTCTTCATGCTCAACATAGTATAATCACCCCACAAAGTCAAGAGAAAATCAGGAGGAATTGTCCTATGATCCGGAAAATCATCCACATCGACCAGGAGAAGTGCAACGGCTGCGGGGCCTGCGCCGCCGCCTGCCACGAGGGGGCCATCGGCATGATCGGCGGCAAGGCCCACCTGCTGCGGGACGACTACTGCGACGGGCTGGGAGACTGCCTGCCCGCCTGTCCCACCGGGGCCATCACTTTTGTGGAGCGGGAGGCGAAACCCTATGACGCCGCCGCCGTGGAGCAGAAAAAGGCGGAGAAGGCCCAGGCGGCCTCCTGTCGCTGCCCGGGCAGCGCCGCCCGTACCCTCCGCACGCCCAAGGCTCCCGCTGCCGGAGGCCCTGAGGAGAGCCAGCTCATGCAGTGGCCGGTGCAGATCAAGCTGGTGCCCGTCCAGGCCCCCTGGTTCGAGGGCGCCCATGTACTGGTGGCCGCCGACTGTGCCGCCTACGCCTACGCCTCCTTCCACCGGGACTTCATGGCCGGGCGGATCACCCTGGTGGGCTGCCCCAAGCTGGACGGGGTGGATTATGCCGAAAAGCTGGGGGAGATCTTCCGCCGCAACGCCGTGGCGGACATTACCCTGGTGCGGATGGAGGTGCCCTGCTGCGGCGGTATGGAGCGGGCCGTGCGCCAGGCAGTGGAGCAGTCCGGCCAAGACATTCCCCTGCGGGTGGTCACCCTCTCCACCAGCGGCGAGATTTTATAAAACTGGGCAGTTTTCCTAGAAAACGAAAACTTTATTTGCAGAAAGCGCCGGAGCGAGCTATGATATAGACAAGCGTGTACATCCGGAAGCCCCCCGGTTTGGGGCCTGTCCGGAGAGAGGAGAATACCATGATCTATACCGTGACTTTCAATCCGGCCATCGACTATGTGGTCCATATCCCCGATTTCAAGCCCGGCAGCATCCGCCGCTCCACCCAGGAGTCCCTCCAGTTCGGCGGCAAGGGAGTGAACGTGTCCATCGTCCTGGGCCGCCTGGGGGTGGAGAACGCCGCGCTGGGCTTTGTGGCGGGCTTCACCGGCCGGGCCCTGGAGGAGGGCCTCACCGCCGAGGGCGTGCGCACCGACTTCATCCGCCTCCACGAGGGGTTCACCCGCATCAATGTGAAGATCAAGACCGGCACCGAGAGCGAGATCAACGGCCAGGGGCCGGTCATCGACCCGGACGACCTGGAGATGCTGCTGTTCCAGTTGGGCCGCCTGAAGAAGGGGGACGTGCTGGTGCTGGCCGGCTCGGTGCCCGCCGGGGTGCCCAAGGACGTGTACCGCCGCATCCTCTCCCAGCTGGAGGGGAAGGGCGTGGACGCGGTGGTGGACGCCGAGCGGGACCTGCTGCTGGAGGCCCTCGCCTACCGCCCCTTCCTCATCAAGCCCAACCACCGGGAGCTGGGCGACATGGTGGGTCAGATCCTCCGTACCGAGGGGGAGCTGATGGACGCCGCCTGGGAGCTCCAGGGCAAGGGCGCCCGGAACGTGCTGGTTTCCATGGCGGGCGAGGGCGCTCTCCTGCTGGACGAGACCGGCCGGTTCCACCGCTCCGCCGCCCCCAAGGGGCAGGTCCGCAACTCGGTGGGCGCCGGGGATGCCATGGTGGCCGGATTCCTGGCCGGGTGGCAGCGTACCGGGAAATATGACGAGGCTCTCCGCCTGGCCGTGGCCACCGGAAGCGCCACTGCCTTCTCAGAGGAGCTGGCCCGCCGGGGCGAGGCTGAGGCCCTGCTGCCCCAGGTAAAGGTGGCCGACATGGAGGCCTGAGATGGCCTATCTCACCGTGATGGTCCGCCAGAGCCGCCCCGATCTGGTGTTGGGGCTGGTTTTGCTGGTCCTGAGTACGCCCGTTCGCCGGGCCTCCCTGCGACGCCGGGGTGGGAGCACCACCTGGGCCCACGAAGTCTGGCTAGCGGTGTTCGTCCTGTGGCTGGCGGGGGTACTGTCCCTGACCCTGGAGCTGTCCACCTACTGGTGGTTTCCCCTGCGCTATGGGCTGACGCGGACGGTCTGGTGGTTTGGAGGCGGGGTCAATCTGTCTCCCTTTGTCCTCCCCACAGGGGTCTGGGAGTGGACCATGCTGGTGGGGAATGTCCTGCTGTTCCTGCCCCTGGGGCTGCTGATGCCCGTGCTGTGGCGGCGGGAGCGGCTGCGGGATGCCCTGCTAGCGGGCCTGGCCCTGTCGCTGGGAATCGAGGTGGTCCAGCTGGTGCTGGGACGCTTTCTGGATGTGCAGGACCTGCTTCTGAATGTGCTGGGAGCAGGACTGGGCTGGGGTCTGTGGGCGGCGGTAGGCCGGCCCAAGGCCCGGGTGAGAATCTCATAAATGAAAAAGAGAGCCGTTGCGGAGGGAGTTCCTTCTGCAACGGCTCTGTCGCTTTCCGGGGAGCCGGGAGGATTTGCCCTCGCCGGGCGGGCCGCCTGCTCGGCGGGAGCCCCACTTCTTTTCGCGAAAAGAAATGGGGGAAAGAAAAGGCGGAGAGGGGAACTTCTCGTTCCCCTCTCCACTCCCCTCCAAAAGGGCGGCCTTTTCGGGGGCCGCCCCAGATTGGCAGGGTACAACGCTTTCCGGATAGGCGGAAAGCCCGGAATTGGCCACGCCATGCTTTGGAAATACCGCCGCAGCGGAATGAAAGCCGGGATGCGCCTTGGGGAAGTCCAGAGGGGGGTATCCCCCCCTCTGGGCTTTCTTTCCCACCGCTTTCTTTGCAAAGAAAGCGGTGCCCCCGCTGGGTAAGCGGCCTGCGCGGCGAGCGCATCCAATCAGGAATCGGAAATGGTATCCAGCGTGATCTCGGTGTAGTACCACTGCAAAATCTCCTGATACGTCTTGCCCTCCTTGGCCATGGCGTTGGCGCCGTACTGGCTCATGCCCACGCCGTGGCCGTAGCCGGTGACCGAGAAGGTGATCTCATCCCCGGAGACCGCTACGGTGAAATTCACCGAGCGCAGGGAGAAGAGGGCGCGCATCTCAGTCCCCTTCACCGTGACGCCCCCTACGGGGATGGTGCTGACGCCACCGGCGGAGTTGTACTCGGGCGTGCCGAACCAGCCGGACGCTTCGCCGCTCAGGTCGGCCTCCAGGTGGGCGGCCAGGAAGGTGTCTTTGAACTCCTGGGCAGTGATGGTGACGGTGGAGTGCCAGTTGGGCACCTCCTCCCCCTCGGGGGAGTCCACGCCGGTGAGGTAGGGCACGGAGTTGCCCCACACCTCCACCGCGTCCACCGTCCGCCCGGCGGCGGAGGAGAAAAACACCGCGTCGATATACGCGCCGTTGTAGAGGGCCACCACGCCGTCGGTACCGGAGACGGCGTTCTTGATTTTTGCTGTATAGTATTCTGCCTTGTCACCCCAGTTGGAGGCGGCAGATTCCGGCGTGATGTAGGCCTGACAGCAGGTGTGGTCGGTACAGACCGCCGCGTCGGGGTGAGCGGCGGGGGGATTGGCCATGCGGCGCATGGCGTAGGTCCGGGCGGCCACGGTCTGGGCCTTCAGGGCCTCCTCCTCAAAGGAGGCGGGCATCTCGGCGGCCACCACCCGCCACAGATAGTCCCCCAGGGCCATGGTCTCCACCGTGCCGTCGGGCTGGGAGACGGTGATGGTGGTTTCGGTGTCCAGCGGCCCCGAGGGCGCGGGGGTGAGGACCGGGATCTCCTCTTCTTCCTCGCCTCCGAGCAGGGAGCCGCCCCGGAAAAACAGCAGGGGGATGAGGAAGAGAAGCAGGAGCAGGATGAGGGCGGTTGCCGCCACTTGTTTCATAAGTACCTCCGTTTTGCAAGCTGATGAGTGGAAACATGCAATTTATAATTCAGAAACGACAGTGCATACAAATACAGGAGAGTGCATATAGCGCGGTTTTGTATGCAATTGCGGTTGATGTCACAAACTTTTGTGTGTTAAAATGGAAAAACAAATCTGGAAGAAGGAGCGCGACACCATGCAGACTACCCCCAACGACAACGCAGGCTTCTTTGAGAGTCTATGCGAGGAGTACCAGAAGCATAACCACATCGACCCGGAGTACTATGCCCGCTGGGGGGTCAAGCGGGGCCTGCGCAACGCCGACGGCACCGGCGTGCTGGCGGGGGTGACCCAGATCGGCAACGTCCTGGGCTACTATGTGCAGGACGGTGAGCGCTACCCCATGGACGGCAAGCTCATCTACCGCGGCATCGACGTGGAGGAGCTCATCAACGGCTTCGTGGGCGAGGGCCGCTTTGGCTTTGAGGAGACGGCCTATCTGCTCCTCTTCGGCGTGCTGCCCACCCGGGAGCAGCTGGAGAACTTCAACCACATCCTGTCGGAGAACCACACCCTGCCCAAGATGTTCACCGAGGATATGATCATCAAGGCCCCCAGCCCCGACGTGATGAACAAGCTGGCCCGTTCGGTGCTGGCCCTCTACTCCTACGACGACAACCCTGACGACCTGTCCCTGGCCAACCAGCTGCGCCAGGCGGTGCAGCTCATCGCCCGGGTGCCGGTGATCGTGGCCCACGCCTTCGCGGTGAAGCGCCACTACTACGATGACGAGTCCCTCTACCTCCACCGGCCTCAGCCGGGGCTGAGCGTGGCCCAGAACTTCCTCTACTCGGTGCGCCACGACAACCAGTTCACCGAGCAGGAGGCCCGGCTGCTGGATCTGTGCCTGGTGCTCCACGCGGAGCACGGCGGCGGTAACAACTCCGCCTTCGCCTGCCGGGTGCTCTCCTCCTCCAACACCGACATCTACTCCTCCATCGCCGCGGCCGTGGGCTCCCTGAAGGGTCCCCGTCACGGCGGCGCCAACAAGAAGGTGATGGAGATGTTTCACCACATCGAGGACGAGGTGAAGGACTGGAAGGACGACGACGAGGTCCGCGCGTACCTGGGCAAGCTCCTGCGCAAGGAGGCGGGCGACCGCTCCGGCCTCATCTACGGCATGGGCCACGCCATCTACACCCTGTCTGACCCCCGCGCGGTGCTCCTCAAGCGCTTTGCCCGCCAGCTGGCCGAGACCAAGGGCATTGTGGACCAGTTCGAGCTGCTGGAGTCGGTGGAGCGCCTGACCCCCGGCGTGCTGGTGGACGTAAAGGGCGAGAAGAAGGTGGTCTGCGCCAACATCGACCTGTACTCCGGCTTTGTCTATCAGATGATGGGCATCCCCGAGGAGCTGTACACCCCCCTCTTCGCCGTGGCCCGTATGGTGGGCTGGTGCGCCCACCGCATCGAGGAGGTCACTTCCCCCGCCAACCGCATCATCCGTCCCGCCTACAAGGCGGTGGCCCCTATGCGCACCTTTGTGCCTCTGGACCAGCGCTAACGCGCCAATACACGTGTATATTGCCGCCCCGGACCCATGGGTCCGGGGCGGCGTTCGTCTTACTGGGCGGCGATGCGCTCGGCCAGGTCGCTGAGATACTCCCAGCGCTCCATCTTCTCGTCCAGGGCGGCCTCCAGCTGCCCCTGTTCCTCCTGGAGCTTCTGGAGGGCCAGGTAGTCGCTGCCGCAGGCGGCCTGCTGGGCCTGATTGTCGGAGAGCTTCCCCTCCAGGGCGGCGATGTCGTCCTCGATGGTCTCGTACTCCCGCTGTTCCTTGTAGCTGAATTTCAGCTTCTGACTTCCCGAGGAGCGGGGCGCCTCCTTTTTCTCCGCCGGGCGCTGGGCCTTCTTCTCCTCTTTGCGCCGCTGGGCCAGGGTCTCCAGGTAGTCGGTGTAGCCCCCCACATAGGGGGTGACCTGCCCGTTCCCCTCCACCAGGAAGATGCGGGAGGCCACTTTGTCGAGAAAATACCGGTCGTGGGACACCGCCACCACCGCCCCCTGGAAGGTCTCCAGATAGTCCTCCAGGATGGTGAGGGTCTCGATGTCCAAATCGTTGGTGGGCTCGTCCAGCAGCAGCACGTTGGGGGCGGCGGCCAGGATGGACAGGAGGAAGAGCCGCCGCTTCTCGCCGCCGGAGAGCTTGCCGATGGGGCTCCACTGCACGTCGCCGGGGAAGAGGAACTGTTCCAGCAGCTGGCTGGCGGTGAGCACCCCTTCGGGGGTCTCGATGCGCTCGCCGATCTCCTTCACGTAGTCGATGACCCGCATGTCGGGGTCCATGGGCGGGTTTTCCTGGGAAAAGTACCCGATCTTTACCGTCTCGCCGACCACCACCTGGCCGGAGTCGGGAGAGAGACGCCCGGCGATCAGATTCAGGAGGGTGGACTTGCCCGAGCCGTTCACGCCCACGATGCCGATGCGGTCGTCCCGCAGCAGCATGCAGCTGAAATCCTTCACTACGGTGCGGCCTTCAAAGGATTTGGAGACATTTTGTAGCTCGATGGTCTTTTTCCCCAGACGGCTGGAGATGGAACTGAGCTCCAGAGAGGCACGCTGGGCGGGGCCGGTCTGGTTTTTCAGGGCCTCGTACCGCTCCAGCCGCTCCCGGCTCTTGGTGCCCCGGGCCTTGGGCCCCTGCATGACCCACTGGTACTCTCGGCGGAGGATGGACTGCCGCTTGCGCTCGCTGGCCTTGGCGGACTCCTCCCGCTCGGCCTTGCGGCGGAGGAAGTCCTCATAGCTCCCCTCGTAGAAGTAGAGCTGGCCCCGGTCCACTTCCACCATGCGATTGGTGACCCGCTCCAGGAAGTAGCGGTCGTGGGTGATCATGATGAGCCCGCCGGCGAAGCGCTGGAGCCACTCCTCCAGCCAGGCGATCATTTCGCTGTCCAGGTGGTTGGTGGGCTCGTCCAGGATGAGCACGTCGCAGGGCCGGGCTAGGGCGGCGGCCAGGGCCACCCGCTTGCGCTGTCCGCCGGAGAGCTCGTCCACCTTCTGGTCGAAGCGGTCCACCCCCAGGCGGGTGAGGATGGTCTTGGCCTCATACTCGGCCAGGGCCCGGGCGTCGGAGGAGAGGCCCAGCAGCACCTGCTCCAGCACGGTGATGCCGGGGGCAAAGTCGGGATTCTGGGGCAGGTATTCCAGGCGCACGTTGGGGAAGCGGGTGACCTCGCCGGTCTCGGGCTCCTCCACGCCCGCCAGCATCCGCAGCAGGGTGGACTTGCCCGCGCCGTTCACGCCCACCACGCCCACGCGCTCCCCCGCCTCCAGGAAGAGGGACACGTGGTCCAGCAGGACCCGGGTGCCGTAAGTTTTCGTAATGGATTGCGCCGATAACAGCATATAGATGCTCCTTTTTGTGGTGACTTCCCCCAGTATACACGAAGGGGCGAAAAAAGGCAATCGGGGCGCCCGGCGGCCTAGGGCCGGTGCTCCTCGCCCCAGATGCACAGCTGGTCCAGCACCACCATCAGGGACCGGCCCCGCTCGGTGAGGCTGTACTCCACCTTCGGCGGGATCTGGGGGTACTCCTTGCGGCAGACCAGCCCGTCGGCCTCCAGTTCCTTCAGATTGGCGCTCAGCGTCCGGTCCGATACGGTTTTCAGATACCGCTTCATCTGGTTGAAGCGCACCGGCCCGAACTCCATCAGACAGTACAGGATCACCATTTTGTGCTTCCCGCTGATGAGGGAGAGGGTGTAGCTGAAGCCGGTATCCTCGAAATTGGCCTGCTCGATGTACTTCTTGATCATGGCATACACTTTCCTTTGGGTTAGTATCTAACTTTAATGTCAGTACTTGTATTCTTTTCGGTGGCTGATACAATGACACTATACCACACCGTGGGCATAACACAACGGTATTTTTAGGAGGAATGCGGTATGGGAAAGCGGATCGTCATCCTCAACGGGAGTCCCCGTGCGGCGGGGAATACGGCGGCCCTGATCCGGGCCTTTACCCGGGGCGCGGAGGAGGCCGGCCATGAGGTACAGTGCTTTGACCTGCAAAAGCTGAACATCCACCCCTGTCTGGGCTGCTGCGGCGGGGGTAAGGACCCGGAGAGCCCCTGCGTGCAGAAGGACGACATGGAGCGCATCTATCCGGCCTACAAAGCGGCGGACATGGTGTGTCTGGCCTCGCCGCTGTACTACTGGACCATCAGCGGACAGCTGAAATGCGCCTTTGACCGCCTGTTCGCCGTGGCCGAGTGCAATGCGGACTACGCCAACCCCCGCAAGGAGTGCGCGCTGCTCATGGCGGCGGAGGGCTACGGCTTCGAGGAGAGCGTCTACTGGTACGACCGCCTGATGGAGCACCTGAGCTGGACCGACCGGGGCAAGGTGCTGGCGGGCGGCGTGCTGGAGGCGGGGGCCATTCAGGGCAGTCCTGCGCTGGAGGAGGCCTATCAGCTGGGCAAACAGATCTGAGCGACTTGGAGCGGGGCGGCCATCCGGCCGCCCTGCCATTTTACGGCGCCAGCCACCCGGCCCACTCCCGGGCGAAGAGGTTGTCCTTGAGGCAGACGAAGTGGAACGCGCCGCTGAGGGCTTCCCCCTCCAGGTCGAAGCGGGCCAGGGTCCCGTCCTTCAGCTCCCGCACCACCACCGGGGCGTAGAGGAAGGACACCCCCAGCCCATGGGCGGCCAGGGTCTTGATGGTGGCAAAGTCGCTGAGTTCCGTCACCCGGGCGAAGCTGTCCAGGCTGCGGTGGCGGCGCAGCAGGGCGGCCTCCAGGATGGCGCGGGTGCCCGAGCCCTTCTCCCGCAGCAGCAGCCGCTCCCCCATCAGCTCCTCCAGGGGGACCTGCCGCCCGGCCATGGGGTGGTCCGGGGCGCAGACCCCGAAAAATTCCTCCCGCCGGAGGAGGGTGGACTGGTACTTCTCCCGGTCAAAGAAGCCCTCCACCAGGGCGAAGTCCAGCGCGCCCTCCTCCAGCGCGCCCAGCAGGTGCTGGGTGTTCTCCACCGTCAGGGAGAGGGCGCCGTCGGGATTTTCCCGCAAAAAGCGCTCCACCAGCGGGGCGACCACAAATTCCCCGATGGTTTTCGTGGCTCCCACCCGCAGGGACACGGGGGCAGAGGCGGACAGGGCCTCCTCGATTTTCCGGCTGTTGTAGGCCAGGGAACGGGCCAGGTCCCGCAGCTGCTCCCCCTTGGGGGTGAGGGAGAGGGTCTTGCCCCGGTAGGAGAACAGACGGCAGCCGTAGTGCTCCTCCAGGGCGCGGATCTGGTGGGTGACGGCGGGCTGGGTGATGCACAGCCGCTCAGCGGCCCGGGTGTAGTTCATGGTCTGACATAACGTGAGAAAGGTCTCAAGACGGGGGTCCAGCATGGCACTCACCTATCAATTAAAATAATGGATAAATAAAAATTTATCATTTTATTTTATCGTACTTGGCGGGTATAATACAAGGTGAAATTTGGAATGAGAGAGGGATCTCAACATGCACTCGGTCAAAGCAAAGCTCCCCGGCCTGCTCCTGTGTCTGGTCATCGCCCTGCCCTGCTGGTTCCTGGGCAAGCTCGTCCCCGTGGTGGGCGGCCCGGTGTTCGCCATTCTGGCGGGCATGGTCATCACCCTGGTCCTCACCGACAAGACCCGCTTCCAGGCGGGCATCGCTTACACCTCCAAAAAGATCCTCCAGTACGCCGTCATCCTCCTGGGCTTCGGCCTGAACCTGTCGGAGATCGCCAAGGTGGGCGCCCAGTCCCTGCCCATCATCTGCTCCACCATCGCCACTTCCCTGATCATCTCCTTCGTGCTCTATAAGCTGATGAAGATGCCCGCCAACATCTCCACCCTGGTGGGTGTGGGCTCCTCCATCTGCGGCGGCTCGGCCATCGCCGCCACTGCCCCGGTCATCGGGGCCGACGACGAGGAGATCGCCCAGGCCATCTCGGTCATCTTTCTCTTCAACGTCCTGGCCGCTCTCATCTTCCCCACCTTCGGCGGGGCCATCGGCCTGACCAATGAGGGCTTCGGCCTCTTCGCCGGCACTGCCGTCAACGACACCTCCTCCGTCACCGCCGCCGCCTCCACCTGGGACACCCTCCACGGCACCAACGGCGCGGTGCTGGAGTACGCCACCATCGTCAAGCTCACCCGCACCCTGGCCATCATCCCCATCACCCTGGTGCTGGCCTTCTGGCGTACCTGGCAGGTGAAGCGGGGCGGCAACACCTCCAACGGGTCCTTCTCCCTGAAAAAGGTGTTCCCCACCTTCATCCTCTTCTTCGTGCTGGCCTCCATCATCACCACTGTGGCCACATCCGCCGGGGTGAGCGCCGCCGTGTTCTCCCCCCTGAAGGAGCTGTCCAAGTTCTTCATCGTCCTGGCCATGGCGGCCATCGGCCTGAACACCAACATTGTCAAGCTGGTCAAGACCGGCGGCAAGCCCATCTTCATGGGCTTCTGCTGCTGGGTGGGCATCACCTGCGTGAGCCTGGGGATGCAGCACCTGCTGGGCCTGCTGTAAAAGCTGATTCTGCCCTCGCCGCACAGGCGTCCTGCCCGGACGGGGCACCGCTTTCTTTGCAAAGAAAGCGGTGGGAAAGAAAGCCCAGAGGGGGGATACCCCCCTCTGGACTCCCCCAAAACGCATCCCGGCTTTCATTCTTCTGCGGCGGTATTTCCAAAGCATGGCGTGGCCAAT
>NZ_NFGZ01000026.1 GCF_002159175.1 Flavonifractor sp. An92
CCCGATTTCTTTTCTCGAAAAGAAATCGGGGAAAGAAAAGAAGGAGAGGGGAACTTCTCGTTCCCCTCTCCACTCCCCTCCAAAAGGGCGGCCTTTTATGGGGCCGCCCCGATTGCCAGGGTACAACGCTTTCCGGATAGGCAGAAAGCCCGGAATTGGCCACGCCATGCTTTGGAAATACCGCCGCAGAAGAATGAAAGCCGGGATGCGTTTTGGGGGAGTCCAGAGGGGGGTATCCCCCCTCTGGGCTTTCTTTCCCACCGTGCAGGCGGCCCGTGCGGCGAGCACAAAAGCCCGGACGGGCACTCTGTCCTCATTACCACTCTTTTTTGAGGTAAATGGCCCGGGACACCCGGTAGGACCCATAGAGGCCCACCACCACCAGCGCGGCAAAGCTCACCACTCCGATGGTCACCGCAGCAGTAGTGTTGAGATTGTCGGGAAGCGAACCCTCCATCAGCCCGGCAGCGCCGATGATCCCCACAAAGATGCAGACGAATACCAGCGTCATGATGACTCTCCCCCGCTCGATGCCGAATTTATAGCACAGCGGCAGGGTAACGGCGGCCATCAGCAGGCCCACGGTCCCGGAGGACAGATTGCCCAGCAGCAGCGCTGCCAAGCTTTCTTTCAGCAGGCCCAGGGCCCACAGCGCCGCCGACAGCACACAGCACAGCAGGACTGCGGCCGCCCAGATGGTGAGGGTACACAGATACCGTCCGGCCACCGCGCCCCGACCTCCGTCCGGAAGCGAACAGGCGTAGCCGTCCCACCGGGTAGCCTGGTCAAAGGAAAAGGCGGTGAGGGGGCACATCAGGGTCACCAAGGCCACCATGGCCGCAATGAGGTTGGTACCCCACACGCCGCTGATGCTCAGAAGAGCATACACCGCTAAAATAAATGCATAGGTCCGCATCTGCTTGCGCAGAACGAAAAGGTCCTTTTTCCAAAAGCCGATCATGCCTGCTCCCCCCTCACGGTAAACACCATAATGTCCTCCAGGTCCACCGGGTCCACCGCCAGCTCGGGATAGAGCCGCTTGAACTCTCCCCGGCGGCGAATCAGGGCCTCACACTGGAACTGGCTCTTCCGTACCCCGGCCAGGAAGGCCGGGTCCACCCGGTCCAGCTCCGCCCGGGTGCAGACCAGGCGGCCAAACTCGGAGAGCAGCACGTCCTTCTCTCCCTGGAGGAGGAGCTTTCCCTTGTGGAGGTAGGCTACATAGTCCGCCGCCTTCTCCAGGTCGCTGGTGATGTGGCTGGAGAGGAGGACCGCCCGCTCCCCGTCGGAAACGAAGTCCATGAGCTTTTCCAGGATGGTATCCCGGGCCACCGGGTCCAGGCCGCTGGTGGCCTCGTCCAGCAGCAGCACCTGGGGATTGCGGGCCAGGGCGGCGGCAATGGACAGCTTCATTTTCATGCCCCGCGAAAACTCCTTCACCGTCTTTTTCTCGGGGAGCTCGAACTCTTTCACCAGGGCGGCGTAGCGCTTTTCGTTCCAGTCCGGGCACACTCCGGCCAGGATCTGCCCCACCATGGCGGCGGTCAGATTCTCGTGGAAGGGGCACTCGTCAAAGACCACCGCCGTGCGGGCCTTGACCTCCCGCTCCTGTTGGAGGTTGTCCAGTCCCATCACCCGGATCTCGCCTCTGTCCCGGCGGATCAGGTTCAGGATGCACTTGATGGTGGTGGACTTGCCCGCCCCGTTCTCGCCGATGAGGCCCAGAATGGTCCCCTTCGGCACCTCCAGGCTCACATCCTCCAGACAGAAGGAACCATAGTCCTTGGTGAGATGTCTGATCTCAATGGCATTATCATAACTCATAATGAATCCTCTCCGTATAGGATCGTCAGGGTCTCTTTCAGCTCTTCCAGGGAGATGGACGCGGTCTGGGCCACCTCCACCGCTGCCGAGAGGTGTTCCTCCACCCGGCGCAGGGCGTCCTCCCGCACCAGCTCCAGGTTCCGGGGGGCCACAAAGCACCCCTTGCCCGGCACGGTGGTGATGAACCCCTCCCGCTCCAGCTCTTCATAGGCCCGCTTGGTGGTGATGACCGAAATGCGCAGGTCCCGCGCCAGCAGGCGCATGGAGGGCAGGGCCTCGCCCTCCTTCAGCTCTCCCCGCAGGATGAGGCCCTTCACCTGGCGGGTGATCTGTTCGTAAATGGGTGTGTCTCCGGTATTGCGGATGATGATCTCCATGGTGCACCTCGTTTTACTGTGTATACTCAGCATGTACAGTATAGACACAGTGAACCCCACTTGTCAAGGGGGTGCGGGAAAAAAGCCGCCGGTGGTTTTTTGCTTTACCATAGTAGGTCGATAATGGTATACTGATGGTACATTTTTCGCCCGGCTCCGGCCGGAGGGTTTTGCAAAGGAGTGGCTGGCATGGGTGGCGAACGGGTGCTGCGGGTACTGCTGGTGGAGGACGATCCGGCGGCCCGCCGGCTGCTGCGGGACCATCTTCTGGGCAGTGAGCTGCCCGTCCAGGTGGAGGAGGCCGAGGACGGCGAGGAGGGCCTGGCCTTGATCGCCGGGCTGGAGCCCGATCTGGTGATCCTGGATCTGGTCATGCCCCGGGTCAGCGGGCTGGGGGTGCTGCTGGCTCTCCAGGAGCGGCCGCCGGAGCAGCGGCCCCGCATCCTGGTGGTCAGCCAAGTCAGCAGTGTGGCCCTGGCCGACCGGGTGCTGGATCTGGGCGCCGACTTTTTCTTTCAGAAGCCGGTGCGCTTGGGGGAACTGCTCACCGCCATCCAGGCCCTTTGTCCCTGCCAGGAGGAGGTCCCCTGTCAGCCTCTGCGCCGGGGTCAGGCCGACCGCCTGCTGGAAGAGATGGGCGCACCGGAGCGGCTCCAGGGCCGCCGGTGGCTGGCGGTGGCGGCAGAGACCATGGCCGCTGCGGGACGCCCCATCCTGCTCAAGGAGGCCTACTATCCCGCCGTACACCTGAGCGCCTCCACCTACGCCGCAGTGGACAAAAACATCCGTGACGTCATCCGGCGCATCCACGACACCGGCTCCCCCGCCTACTACGCGGTCATGGGCGGCGTCCCGGACCGCTGTCCCTCCAACGGCGTCTTTCTCCGGTGCCTGGCCCATGAGCTCCGCCGCCGGGCCGACAGTGCCGGCTGAGCGCCACATTTCCCTTGAAATCCCACCAGAGCGAAGTCTATACTGGGCTTCGGATAACTGGAAAAACATGGATTTTCAAAGGGAAAGGGGCGCGTTATATGGGCGGATGGCACACCAAGAGCAGCAAGGAAGTGCTGCGGGAGCTGGAGAGCGAGGAAAAGCGGGGGCTCTCCCCCGGACAGATCCCCCGGCGGCGGGCCCAATACGGGCCCAATACGCTGGCCAGCCACAAGCCGCCCAGCCTGCCCGCCCGGCTGCTGGCGCAGCTGAAGGACCCCATGGTGTTGGTGCTGCTGGGGGCGGCGGGGCTGTCTCTGGCGGCCAGCGGCGGAAGCGACTGGCTGGACGCGGCCATCATCCTCCTCATCGTGGTGGTCAACGCCTGTATTTCCCTCTCCCAGGAGGACAACGCCCGCCGGGCGCTGGAGGCCCTGCGGCAGCTCTCCGCCCCCCTGGCCCGGGTGGTGCGGGGCGGTGAGGAGCTACGGGTGGAGGCCTCCGAGCTGGTGCCCGGCGACATCGTGGAGCTGGAGGCCGGGGACCTGGTCCCCGCGGACGGGCGGCTTCTGGAGAGCGCCGGGCTGCGCTGTGACGAGAGCGCCCTCACCGGCGAATCCGCCCCCGTGTCCAAGGATGCCGGGGCCATCCTGGCGGTGGATGCCCCCCTGGCGGAGCGGAAAAATCTGGTCCTCTCCTCCACCGTGGTCACCGCCGGGCGGGGCCGCTGCGTGGTGGTGGCCACCGGTATGGATACCGAGGTGGGGCGCATCGCCGGGATGCTGCTGGGGGAAGAGACCAGTGACACCCCCCTCCAGCGCCGGATGGGGGAGGTCTCCCGCACCCTCTCCTTCCTGTGCGTATGCGTGTGCGCGGTGATGTTCGGGGTGGGGCTCCTGTTCCACCGCTCCATGCTGGACATGTTCCTCACGGCGGTCTCTCTGGCGGTGGCCGCCATCCCCGAGGGGCTCCCCGCGGTGGTGACCATCGTGCTGGCCCTGGGAGTGTCCCGGATGGTGCGCCGGGGAGCCATCATCAAGCGCCTCCCCGCCGTGGAGACCCTGGGCTGCGCCGGGGTCATCTGCTCGGACAAGACCGGCACCCTCACCCAGAACCGCATGACGGTCACCCAGGTCTGGACCCCCCGGTCCGATGTGCGGCGGGAGCTCCTTACCGCCGCGGCTCTGTGCACCGACGCCGCCCTGCGCTACGACGCCCACGGCGCGGCGGTGTGCACCGGCGACCCCACCGAGGTGGCCCTGGTAGAGCTGGCCGCCCGGGAGGGATTCGACAAGAACCGCCTGGAGCAGGACTTCCCCCGGCGGGGGGAACTCCCCTTCGACTCCCAGCGCAAGCGGATGAGCACCCTCCACCCCCGGAAGGGCGGCGGCTACCGCCTGGTGGTGAAGGGCGCCCCCGACGTGCTTCTCAGCCGCTGCCGGGTGGACGGCGAGACCCGGCAGGCCGCCCTGGCCGCCAACGCCGCCATGGCCGAGCAGGCCCTGCGGGTGCTGGGAGTGGCCTACCGGGACCTGGAATTTCTCCCCCGGACGCTGGAGCCGGAGACGGTGGAGCGGGACCTCACCTTCCTGGGCCTGCTGGGCATGATGGACCCGCCCCGGCCCCAGGTGCGGGGGGCGGTGGAGCAGTGCTACGCCGCTGGCATCCGTCCGGTGATGATCACCGGCGACCACAAGCTCACCGCCCTGGCGGTGGCCAAGGAGCTGGACATCTTCCGGCCCGGGGACCTGGCCATCACCGGAGAGGACCTGGACTTCATGCCCCAGGAGGTACTGGAACAGGACGTGGAGCGCTTTTCGGTCTACGCCCGGGTGAGCCCCGAGCACAAAATGCGCATCGTCCGGGCCTGGCAGGCCCGGGGCAAGGTGGTGGCCATGACTGGCGACGGAGTCAACGACGCCCCCGCCCTCAAGGCCGCTGACATCGGCTGCGCCATGGGCCGCTCGGGCACCGACGTGGCCAAGGAGGCCGCCGACATGATCCTCACCGACGACGACTTCTCCACCATCGTCCACGCCGTGGAGGAGGGCCGGGGCATTTATGCCAACATCCGCAAGGCCATCCACTACTTACTCTCCTGCAACATCGGGGAGATCCTGGCGGTGTTCCTGGGGACGCTGCTGGACCTGCGCCCGGCCCCCCTGGTGCCGGTGCAGCTCCTGTGGCTCAACCTGGTCACCGACTCCCTCCCCGCTCTGGCCCTGGGGGTGGAGCCGGTGGAGGACGGGGTGATGACCCGCCCGCCCCGCAGCGCCCACGCTCCCCTCTTCTACCGTGCCTTCTCCCTGCGCCTTCTCTGGCAGGGGGCTCTCATCGGCCTGGCCGCTCTGGGGGCCTACACCCTGGGCTGCTCCGCCCTCCTCTCCCCCCTGGGCCGGGAGGCCGGGAGCACCATGGCCTTTGCCACCCTCACCCTGGCCCAGCTCTTCCACGCCTACGACGTGCGCAGCGGGGAGCACACCCTGCTGCGGCTGGGCGTGCTGTCTAACCGCTCCATGAACCGGGCCTTTCTGGCCGGGACCGCCCTCCAGCTGGCGGTGCTGTGTCTGCCGCCCCTTCAGACCGTGTTCCGCACCGTCCCGCTGACCGTGGAGCAGTGGCTGGCGGTGGCGGGGCTGGCGCTGGCTCCGGCCCTGGTGTGCGAGGCGGTGAAGGCAGTCTCGCCCAGGGAAATCACCAGCACTGGGAGGGAAAAAGCCGGGACGGCGGTGCGGTAGGTCTCCGGACGGCCCGGAGGGGGTGCGCTCGCCGCGCGGGCGTCCTACCCGGACAGGGCACCGCTTTCTTTGCAAAGAAAGCGGTGGGAAAGAAAGCTCAGAGGGGGGATACCCCCCTCTGGACTCCCCCAAAGCGCATCCCGGCGTATCTTCTGCTGCGGAGGGATTTTCTTCCCCTGGTGGAACAAAAACCAGGCCTGGTGCCTATGAATAACCTGTTGTACCCCGGCAATTGGGGCGGCCCCCTAAAAGGCCGCCCTTTTGGAGGGGAGTGGAGAGGGGAACGAGAAGTTCCCCTCTCCGCCTTTTCTTTCCCCCATTTCTTTTCGCGAAAAGAAATGGGGCTCCCGCCGAGTAGGCGCGTTCCCTGCGCGGCGAGCGCAAACATACCGGCCTTCCCGGAATCATACCGTCCCAAAATCCGCAATAGCCATTGCAAAATCCCGTAAAGGTGATATGATGGTAATACTTGCTCGCTGGCCCCATGGACGCGGAGTGCCGGCGGCTCACAATGTGTATGGAATAAAGGCGGGACGGATATGCAGATCATCATCGTGGGCTGCGGCAAGGTGGGCCACACCCTGACGGAACAGCTCAGCGCGGAGGGCCACAATGTAGTGGTGGTGGACCTGAACCCCCAGCTCATCCGGGAGGTCACAGACGATCTGGACGTGATGGGCGTGGTGGGCAACGGCGCCAGCGTGAATGTACTGAAAGAGGCGGGCATCGACAAGACCGACCTCATCATCGCGGTCACCGAGTCGGACGAGCTGAACCTGCTGTGCTGCATCATCGGCAAGCGGGCCTCCGGCGGCTGTCTCACCATCGCCCGGGTGCGTGACCCCCTGTACAACAAGGAGATCGGCTTCATCAAGGAGCAGATGGGCATTTCCATGGTCATCAACCCGGAGCTCACCACCGCCATGGAGATCGCGCGGCTGCTACGCTTCCCCTCGGCCATCAAGATCGATACCTTCGCCAAGGGCCGGGCGGAGCTCCTTACCATCAAGCTGCGCAGCTCCTTCGGCCTGGGCGGCCGCACCGTGCAGCAGATCGTAGGGGATCTGCACAGTAAAATCCTCATCTGCGCCGTCGAGCGCGGGAACGACGTGTTCATCCCCAACGGCAGCTTTGTCCTCCAGGACGGGGACAGCGTGTCCATCATGGCCACCCCCCAGGAGGCGGCCTCCTTCTTCCGCAAGATCGGCCTGGGCACCCGCCGGGTGAACAGCACCCTCATCGTGGGCGGCGGCACCATCGCGGTGTATCTGGCCCGGCAACTGCTGGAGATGGGCATCGACGTGCACATCATCGAGGTCAGCCCCGAGCGCTGCCGGGAGCTGTGCGAGGAGCTGCCCCAGGCCACCATCCTCCACGGCAACGGCAGCGACCAGCAGATGCTGCTGGAGGCCGGACTGGAGACCACCGAGTCCTTTGTGGCCATCACCAACATGGACGAGGAAAACCTGCTCCTGGCCCTCTATGCCAAGCAGCACTCCAAGGCCAAGCTGGTGGCCAAGGTCAACCGCATCACCTTCTATGATGTCATCGAGAGCCTGGACCTGGGCAGCGTCATTTATCCCAAATACCTCACCGCCGACTACATCATCCAGTACGTCCGGGCCACCCAGAACTCCATCGGCAGCAACGTGGAGACCCTGTACAACATTCTGGACAGCCGTGCCGAGGCCCTGGAGTTCTATGTCCGCAAGGAGTCGGAGATCACCGCCCACTCCCTGGCGGAGCTGGACCTGAAGAGCAACCTGCTCATCGGCTGCATCAACCGCCGGGGCAAGGTCATCTTCCCCCGCGGCCAGGACCGCATCCAGGTGGGTGACTCGGTCATCGTGGTCACCACCAACAAGGGCTTCCACGACATCCGGGATATTCTGCGCTGATGTCCCGGACCCCGCTTGAGAATACGCAAGGCGATAGGAGAGAGAGTACGACATGAATCGGGAAGCGATTCGCTTTATTCTGGGCTGGATCCTGAACGTGGAGGGGGCCCTGCTGCTCCTGCCCACCCTGGTGGCGGCCATTTACCGGGAGAGCTGCGGCTGGACCTTTGCGGCCACGGTGCTGCTGTGTCTGGCCATCGGCATCCCCTGCACCTGGGGCGGCCTGCGGCAGAAGGTGTTCCATACCCGGGAGGGTCTGGTCATCGTGGCCCTGAGCTGGCTGGTGCTCAGTATCGTGGGCGCCATCCCCTTCGTCCTGAGCGGCGCGATCCCGCACCCGGTGGACGCCCTCTTTGAGACGGTGTCCGGCTTCACCACCACCGGCGCCAGTATCCTCACCGATGTGGAGAGCCTGCCCCGCAGCATCCTCTTCTGGCGCAGCTTCACCCACTGGATCGGCGGCATGGGCATCCTGGTGTTTATCCTGTCCATCCTGCCCCTGTCCGGCGGGTACCACATGCACCTGATGAAGGCTGAGAGCCCCGGCCCCGAGGTCAGCAAGCTGGCCCCCCGGGTCCAGTCCACCGCCAAGATCCTCTACGGCATCTATCTGGTGCTCACGGCGGTGGAGGTGGTCCTGCTCCTGCTGGGGAATATGCCCCTCTTCGACGCCCTGACCACCACCTTCGGCACGGCCGGTACCGGCGGTTTCGGCATCAAAAATGACAGCATCACCAGCTACTCTCCCTATATTCAGTATGTGGTGACCATTTTCATGATCCTCTTCGGGGTCAACTTCAACGCCTATTTCCTCATCCTCATGGGCCGGGCCAAGCAGCTGCGGTATGCCGAAGAGGTCTGGACCTACCTGGGCATCATCGCCGCGTCGGTGGCGGTCATCGCGTTCAACACCTACCGCATCTATCAGAATGTGGAGGAGACCTTCCGCCACGCCGCCTTCCAGGTAGCCTCCATCATCACCACCACCGGCTTTGCCACCACCGACTTCGACCAGTGGCCCCAGCTTTCCCGCACCATCCTGGTGATCCTCATGTTCATCGGCGCCTGCGCCGGCAGCACCGGCGGCGGCATCAAGGTCTCCCGCCTCCTGATTTTGGTCAAGAGCATCCGCATGGAGTTCCACTACTTCCTCCACCCCCGCGAGGTGCGCTGCCTGCGGCTGGAGGGCCACGCGGTGAGCAGTGACACCATCCGCTCGGTGAACGTGTTCCTCATCACCTATATGATGGTCTTTGTGGTCTCCACCCTTCTCGTCAGCCTGGACAATCAGGATCTGGTGACCAATTTCACCGCCGTGGCCGCTACCCTCAACAACATTGGCCCCGGCCTGGCCGCCGTGGGCCCCACCCAGAATTTCAGCCACTTCTCGGTGTTCTCCAAGCTCGTCCTCACCTTCGACATGCTGGCCGGACGGCTGGAGCTCTTCCCGGTGCTGCTGATCTTCTTCCCCCGGACCTGGAAGCGGTTCAGCTAAAAAGAACTTGACTGGACCCGGTCCCGGGTGAGATAATGACTTTCAGCACAGAAACGGAGGAGGGAGAGGCCCTGAACATTCTCGTTGTGGACGGACAGGGCGGCGGCCTGGGCCGCCAGCTGGTGTCCGCTCTGCGCCAGGCCTGTCCCACCGCCCACCTCACCGCGGTGGGCACCAATTCCCTGGCCACTGGCGTCATGCTCAAGGCGGGCGCCCATCAGGCCGCCACCGGCGAGAACGCCGTGGTCGTCGCCTGCCGTCGGGCCGATGTGATCGTGGGCCCGGTGGGCATCGCCATCGCTGACTCCCTGCTGGGGGAGATCACCCCGGCCATGGCCCTGGCGGTCGGCCAGAGTATGGCCAAACGGGTCCTCATCCCGGTCAATCTCTGTGACAATTTCATCGTCGGCGTTCCGGACCAGTCTATGGGAAAGCTGGTGCAGAGCGCCGTGGCCGCGGTAGCGGCTCTGGACCAGCCGGTCTGACGCTCCGACAGGAAGTTGGAGCGGGCGGCACAACGCCGCCCTTCGGTCCCATCCGGCGCGGTTCCCCCATTTCATTGGATGTCAGGAAGGCATCTGTCCCTTGCAGGGGACAGGTGCCTTCTTTTTCGGTCAAAAAGGAGTGCTGTTATGACGCTTTCGGACTTTTTTACCCAAAATCCCCGGGCCGCCGTGGCCTTCTCCGGCGGGGTGGACTCGGCCTTTCTGCTGTGGGCCGCTCGGCACTACGGCTGCGACGTGGGGGCCTACTATGTGAAAACCCCCTTCCAGCCCGCCTTTGAGCTCTCCGACGCCCGGCGGCTCACCGAGGAGCTGGGCATTCCCCTCCATGTAGTGGAGGTGGACGTGCTGGCCGTGCCCGAGGCAGCGGCCAACGGCCCGGAGCGGTGCTACTGCTGCAAGCACGCCCTCTTCTCCGCCCTGTGGGCGGCGGTGAAGGAGGACGGGCACACCCTCCTGCTGGACGGCACCAACGCCTCCGACGACGCCGGGGACCGCCCCGGCATGAAGGCCCTGCGGGAGCTGGAGGTCCGCTCTCCCCTGCGGGAGTGCGGCCTCACCAAGGCGGAGGTGCGCCGCCTCTCCCGGGAGGCGGGGCTCTTCACCTGGGACAAGCCCGCCTATGCGTGCCTGGCCACCCGGGTGCCCACCGGTACCCCCATCACAGCGGCGGATCTCCAGCGGGTGGAGCGGGGGGAAAACGCCCTCTTCCGCCTGGGCTTTCGGAACTTCCGCCTGCGCCTGCTGGGGGATCTGGCCCGGCTCCAGCTCCCGGCGGCGCAGTTTACACGGGCCGTGGAGCTGCACGACACCATCACCGCCGCCCTGGGGGCGGATTTTGCCGGGGTGCTGCTGGACCTGAACCCCCGGGGAGAGGAGTAACACATGGACAGCCGACAGGAGATTTTGAACCTGCTGCGGCAGGTGGCCGGGGGAACGGTCGCCCCGGAGGAGGCGCTGCTCTCCCTGAAAGAAAAGCCCTTTGAGGACCTGGGGTACGCCAAGGTGGACCTCCACCGGGGCGTCCGGCAGGGAGCCGCGGAAGTCATCTACGGCGTGGGCAAAACGGCGGAGCAGATCGCCGGCATCGCCGGGACGATGGGGAGCAAGGGCATTCAGAACATCCTCATCACCCGGCTGGACGGGGAGAAGGCCCGGGCGGTGGAGGGGACGGTGCCTCTGGAGTACCACCCGGAGGCCAACCTGGGCATCGCCTTTCCCGGTCCCCGCAAAGCCCTGGGCCACATCGTGGTGGCCACCGGTGGCACCAGCGACCTCCCCGTGGCGGAGGAGGCCGCCCTCACCGCCGAGGTGCTGGGCAACCGGGTCACCCGGCTCTATGACGTGGGGGTGGCGGGGCTCCACCGGCTTCTGTCCAAGCTGGATGTGCTGATGAGCGCCCGGTGCGTGGTGGCGGTGGCCGGGATGGAGGGGGCTCTGGCCTCGGTCATCGGCGGGCTGGTGGACTGCCCCGTGGTGGCCGTCCCCACCAGCGTGGGCTATGGGGCCAGCTTCGGGGGGCTGTCCGCCCTGCTCTCCATGCTCAACTCCTGCGCCAGCGGGTGCAGCGTGGTCAACATCGACAACGGCTTCGGCGCCGGTTTTCTGGCCAGCCGCATCAATCAGATGGAAGGTCTCGACACAAAGGAGGATTTTTCGTGAAAACCCTATACATCGAATGTGCCATGGGCGCGGCGGGAGACATGCTCCTGGGCGCGCTGTACGAACTGCTGGAGGACAAGGAAGGCTTCCTCCGCACCATGAACGGCCTGGGACTACCCGGGGTCCATCTGGAGGCCGAGCAGGCGGTGACCTGCGGCATCTCCGGCACCCACATGAAGGTGACGGTCCACGGCCTGGAGGAGGACGACCACAACCACGAGCACCCTCATGACCATGAACACGAGCATACCCATGAGCATGAACACCACCACCATGACCACGAACACGGGCATGACCACCACCATGCGCATGAACATGAGCACGAGCACGACCATGCGCACCACCATCACCACCACGCCACGCCGGACCACATCGCCGGTCTCATCGAAGGTCTCGCCCTCCCCACCGAGGTGAAGGCCGCCGCCCGGGGGGTGTACGACGCCATCGCCCAGGCCGAGGCCAAGGCCCACGGCTGTCCGGTGGGTGAGGTCCACTACCACGAGGTGGGGGCCCTGGACGCGGTGGCCGACGTCACCGGTGTGTGCTACGCCCTGTCCCTCCTGAAGCCGGAGAAAATCGTGGTCTCCCCCATCCATGTGGGCTGCGGCACGGTGCGCTGTGCCCACGGTGTGATGCCGGTGCCCGCCCCCGCCACGGCCAACCTCCTCTCCGGCGTGCCCATCTACGGCGGCGAGGTTTTTGGTGAGCTGTGTACCCCCACCGGCGCGGCGCTGCTCACCCACTTTGCCGCGTCCTTCGGCCCCATGCCCGCCATGGCCACGGAAAAGGTGGGTTACGGCGTGGGCAGCCGGGTCTTTGACCGGCCCAACTGCGTGCGGGTCTTTTTGGGAGAGAGCGCGGACGAGAACCAGGGCGAGATCGTGGAGCTGGTGTGCAACATCGACGACATGACCCCCGAGGCCCTGGCCTTCGCTTCTGCCTGCCTTCTGGAGCGGGGTGCTCTGGACGTGTATACCACCCCCGGCACCATGAAGAAGGGCCGCCCCGGCCACGTGCTCACCGTCCTCTGTCCGCCGGAGCGGGAGGAGGATGTGGCCAAAGCCGTCCTCAGCGAGACCACCACCAACGGCCTGCGGGTGCGCCGGTGCGGGAAATACTTCCTTACCCCCGGCGTGGGCGAGGTGGAGACCCCCTGGGGCAAGGTGCGCCTCAAAACTGCCCGGGGCTTTGGTATCACCCACGTCAAACCCGAGCACGAGGACGTGGCCGCTCTGGCCCGAGCCAAGGGCGTCTCCTATCAGCAGGTGTGGGACGCCGCCCGGCTGGCCGCCAAGGAGGGTGTATGAGGCGTTTTCTCCCCCTGCTGCTCCTCTTCGCGCTGCTGACCGCCTGCGGGGCGCCTGACGCTGCCTCCACCCCTGCCCAGACCGGAGCCCGGGACTCGGTGGTGATCGCCATGGGCCCCACCAGCGAGCCGGAGGCCGGTTTTGACCCCGCCTTCGGCTGGGGGTCCGGGGAGCACGTCCACGAGCCCCTCATCCAGTCCACCCTCACCGTCACCAACACCGACCTCACCATCGGCTATGATCTGGCCACCTCCATGGAGGTCAGCGACGACGGCCTCACCTGGACGGTCTCCATCCGGGACGATGTGGTCTTTACTGACGGGGAGCCCCTGACGGCGGAGGACGTGGCCTTCACCTACAACACCGTGAAGGCCACCAGCTCGGTGAACGACTTCACCATGCTGGACCGCGCCGAGGCGGTGGACAGCACCACCGTCCTCTTCCACCTGAACACCCCCTTCTCCATCTGGCCCTACACCATGGCGGTGGTGGGCATCGTGCCGGAGCACGCCTATGACAGCGCCACCTATGGCCAGAACCCCATCGGCTCGGGCCGCTACATCCTCAAGCAGTGGGACAAGGGTCAGCAGGTCATCCTGGAGGCCAACCCCGACTACTACGGCGAGGCCCCCAAGCTGAAGCAGGTGACCATCCTCTTCCTGGAGGAGGACGCGGCCTATCTGGCGGTCCAGGCCGGGCAGGTGGATCTGGCCTACACCTCCGCCACCTACGCCGACGGGGCTCCGGCAGGGTACTCCCTCCTGTCCTGCGAGAGCGTGGACAACCGCGGGATCAATCTGCCCGTCGAGGGAAATCCCGTCACCTCCGATCTGGCGGTGCGCCGGGCCATCAACATTGGCATCGACCGGGAGGAGATGATTCAGAACGTCCTCAACGGCTACGGGACCCCGGCGTACAGCGTGTGCGACAAGCTCCCCTGGTACAATTCCGCCGCCCAGGTGGAGTACGACCCCGAGGGAGCCGTGGCCCTGCTGGAGGAGGCCGGCTGGCTCCCCGGCGAGGACGGCGTGCGTGTGAAGGACGGCGTCCGGGCGGAGCTCAACATTCTCTACGCCACCGGCGACTCGGTGCGCCAGGCCCTGGCCGCCGACCTCTCCAACCAGCTGGCCGAGCTGGGCATTTCCTGCACCATCGAGGGGGTGGGCTGGGATACCGCCTACGACCGTGCCCTCTCTGAGCCCCTGGTGTGGGGCTGGGGCGCCCACACCCCCATGGAGCTCTACAACCTCTACCACACTCAGCCGGACACCGGCTCCGCCCTCTATTCCCCCTACGCCAACGAGACCGTGGACGCCTACATGGACGCCGCCCTCCAGTGCTCCGACCTGGAGGAGTCCTACACCCTCTGGCAGAAGGCCCAGTGGGACGGCACCACCGGCGTCACCCAGGACGGGGACTGCCCCTGGGTGTGGCTGGTGAACGTGAACCACCTCTACTGGGTGCGGGACGGCCTCCAGGTGGCCGATCAGAAGATCCACCCCCATGGGCACGGCTGGTCCATCGTCAACAACGTGGACCAGTGGAGCTGGGGATGATGTTTCATCCCCGGGAGCCGGGAGGATGTGTCCTCGCCGGACGGACCGCCTGCTCGGCGGGAGCACCGCTTTCTTTGCAAAGAAAGCGGTGGGAAAGAAAGCCCAGAGGTGGGATACCCCCCTCTGGACTCCCCCAAAACGCTCCCCGGCTTTCATTCTGCTGCGCCGGTATTTCCAAAGTGCGGCGTGGCCAATTCCAGACTTTCCGCCTATCCGGAAAGCGTTGTACCCTGCTGCTCGGGGCGGCCCCATAAAAGGCCGCCCTTTTGGAGGGGAGTGGAGAGGGGAACGAGAAGTTCCCCTCTCCGCCTTTTCTTTCCCCGGTTTCTTTTCCGCGAAAAGAAATCGGGCCCCCGCTGGGTAAGCGGCCCGCCCGGCGAGGGCAATTGTTCCGGTCTCCCCGGAGCTGAACCGAATCCCAAACCGAAAGAAGGAATCCCATGAAACACCGCCTGGCCTTTGCCGGAAAAAAACTCCTCCGCATGGCCCTTCTGCTGCTGGGGGTGAGTTTTGCCGCCTTCGTGCTGATGGCGGCCTCCCCCCTGGACCCCCTGCGCACCAACGTGGGCCAGGCCGCCCTGGGCACCATGAGCAGCGAGCAGATTGCCCGACTGGAGGACTACTGGGGGGTGAACACCCCGCCCCTGGAGCGCTACGGAAACTGGCTCAGTGCCGCCCTCCACGGGGATTTTGGCACTTCGCTCCTCTACCGCCAGCCGGTGACTACCGTCATCGGCCAGCGGCTCGTCGCCTCCCTGGGGTTGATGGTCTTTGCCTGGCTCCTGGCGGGAGCCCTGGGCTTTCTGCTGGGCTGCGTGGCCGGGGCCTTCCGGGATAAACTCCCGGACAAGCTCATCCGGGGCTGGTGCCTCCTCCTGTCCAGCACTCCGTCCTTCTGGCTGGCTATTTTGCTCTTATTGGTGTTCGCCGTGTGGCTGGGGTGGCTGCCCATCGGGCTGTCGGTGCCCATCGGGGCGGACGCGGCGTCGGTGACGCTGATGGACCGGCTGCGCCACGCAGTGCTCCCCGCCCTCACCCTCAGCATCACCGGGGTGCCCTCCATCGCCCTGCACACCCGCGCCAAGCTCATTGAGGTACTGGAGCAGGACTATGTTCTCTTCGCCCGGGCCCGTGGGGAGAGCTACCACTCCATCGTGCTCCGCCACGGGCTACGCAATATTGCCCTCCCCGCCCTCACCCTCCAGTTCGCCTCGGTGAGCGAGATCTTAGGCGGCTCGGTGCTGGTGGAGCAGGTCTTTTCCTACCCCGGGCTGGGGCAGGCGGCGGTGGCCGCCGGAGTGGGCGGAGATCTCCCGTTGCTGCTGGGCATCACGGTGCTCACCGCCGCGCTGGTCTTTGGGGGCAATCTGGCAGCGGACCTGCTGTACGGCGTCATTGACCCCCGCATCCGAAGGGGGGCGGCCAAGGCATGAACAGCAATTCCCGGCGCGCCACTCTGGCGCTGGCCCTGCTGGCGGCGGCGGTGCTGCTGCTGGTGACGGTGGCGGGAACAGCCCTCCACGACGCGGCTATGGTCACCGACTTCTCCCGTAAGAATTTACCGCCCTCCCTGACCTGGCTCTTCGGCACCGATTGGATGGGGCGGGACATGCTGGCCCGCACCCTGGCGGGGCTCTCCCTGAGCATCCGCATCGGCCTCCTCACCGCGGCGGTGAGCGCCGTGCTGGCCCTGGTGCTGGGGGTGGCCGCCGCCGCTCTGGGCGGCTGGGTGGACAGCGTCCTCTCCTGGGTCATCGACCTCTTTCTGGGCATCCCCCACATTTTGCTGATGATGCTCCTGTCCCTGGCCTTCGGCAAGGGCTTTGTAGGGGTAGTGGCGGCGGTATCCCTGAGCCACTGGCCCTCCCTGGCCCGGTTGCTGCGAAGTGAGGTCCTCCAGCTGAAAAACGCCCCCTACATCCGGGTGGCCGAACACCTGGGCGTGTCCCGGCTGGCCATCGCCCGGCGGCACTTTCTCCCCCACCTGCTGCCCCAGTTCCTCACCGCCCTGGTGCTCCAGTTCCCCCACGCCATCCTCCACGAGGCCTCCATCACCTTTCTGGGCTTCGGCCTGTCCTCCGAACAGCCCGCCATCGGGGTCATCCTGTCGGAGAGCATGAGCTATCTCACCACCGGGCGGTGGTGGTTGGCCCTGTTCCCCGGGCTGGCGCTGGTGGGCGTGGTGGTGCTCTTCGCCCGGCTGGGGGACAGGGTGCGGGCCCTGCTGGACCCGGCCAGCGTACACGCATAAGGAGGGAGAAACATATGAATCCGATTCTGGAAGTGGAGCACTTTAACCTCTCCTTCACCCAGTACGACCGGGGGTCCCGGCGCAGGCAGTTCACCGCCATCCGGGACCTGAATCTCACCGTCCGCGCCGGGGAGGTGGCGGCAGTGGTGGGGAGCAGCGGCTCGGGCAAGAGCCTGCTGGCCCACGCGGTGCTGGGCCTTCTGCCCTACAATGCCGCCCCATCCGGGACCATCCGTTACGCCGGCGAAGAACTTACATCCGAACGAGTAGCCGCCCTCCGGGGGCGGGAGATGGTCCTCATTCCCCAAGGGGTGTCCTGGCTGGACCCGCTGATGCAGGTGGGCCCCCAGCTCCGCCGGGGGGACCGCTCCCCCGCCGCCCGGCAGCGCTCTGCCGCCGCCCTGGGCCGCTACGGCCTGGGCCCGGAAACCGAGACTTTGTACCCCTTTGAGCTCTCCGGCGGCATGGCCCGGCGGGTGCTGATGGCCTGCGCCGTGCAGGAAAACCCCCGGCTTGTGGTGGCCGACGAGCCCACCCCCGGCCTGGACCCCACCGCCGCTGGGCGCATGTTAGGCCACTTCCGGGAGCTGGCAGAGGGGGGCGCTGGGGTGCTGTTCATCACCCACGACCTGGAGTTGGCCCTGGCGGTAGCCCACCGGGTAACGGTGTTTTACGCCGGTACTACCGTGGAGGAGGTGGCGGTGGACGCTTTTTCCTCCGGGCAGCTGGCCCACCCCTACACCCGGGCCCTGTGGGACGCCCTGCCCCAGAACGGCTTCACCCCCCTCCCTGGAGCACAGCCCGGGCCCGGGGAGGTCCTGGACGGCTGCCCCTTCGCCCCACGCTGTCCCCATTGCCGCCCGGAGTGCCGGTCCGGGGCGCTGCCCCCCTGGCGGGAAACGCCCCTGGGCCGGGTCCGCTGTCACGCCTGGGAAGGAGGAGACGCATTGTGAGCCTGGAAGGACAAAATCTCACCTTTTTCTACCCCAAGAAAAAACATTCCCCCGTGCTCCAGGGGGTCGATCTGACCCTGGAGCCGGGGGAACGGCTGGGGCTCTCCGGCCCCAGCGGCCGGGGGAAGAGCACTTTGTGTCGCCTGCTGGCCGGGTATGAGCGTCCGAAATCCGGCCAGGTATTGCTGGACGGCGCGCCCCTAACCGTGAAGCGCGGACGGCCCAACTCGGTGCAGCTTTTGTGGCAGAATCCGGAGCTGGCGGTGGACCCGCTGCTTCCCCTGGGCCGCACCCTGGCGGAGGGCGGACCGGTGGAAGAGCGGCTGCTGGAGGCCCTCCAGATCCGGCCCGAGTGGCTGAGGCGCTACCCCGCCGAGCTCTCCGGCGGCGAGCTCCAGCGCTTCTGCATCGCTAGGGCGCTGAGGCCCGCCACCCGGTACCTCCTGTGCGATGAGAGCACCGCCATGCTGGACCTCATCACTCAGGCCCAGCTCTGGGCCTTCCTACTGGAAGAGGCGGAGCGGCGGAATCTGGGGCTTCTCATCGTCAGCCATAGTGACGCTCTGCTCCGGCGGCTGTGTACCCGAATTCAGGTGCTGTGATTGCGCGCTCGCCGCGCAGGCCGCCTGCTCGGCGGGAGCACCGCTTTCTTTGCAAAGAAAGCGGTGGGAAAGAAAGCCCAGAGGGGGGATACCCCCCTCTGGACTCCCCCAAAACGCATCCCGGCCTCCATCCGGCTGCGGAGGGATTTCATTACCCTGGCGTGGCCAATTCCGGGCTTTCCGCCTATCCGGAAAGCGTTGTACTCTGGCAATATGGGGCGGCCACTAAAAGGCCGCCCTTTTGGAGGGGAGTGGAGAGGGGAACGAGAAGTTCCCCCCTCCGCCTTTTCTTTCCCCGGTTTCTTTTCGCGAAAAGAAATCGGGCCCCCGCTGGGTAAGCGGCCCGCGCGGCGAGCGCAAATCCTCCGGGCTCCCCGGGGAGAAATATATACATAAGCATAAAAAAGAACGCCCGCGCTCGATTGAGCGCGGGCGTTTTGGCGGGGACAGGTAAGAATCGAACTCACCAAGGCGGGAACGCCGCCCTCTACGGTTTTGAAGACCGCGGGGCTCACCAGATACCCTTCTATCCCCAGATACATCTGCCCCGGGTCTATGGATGACCACCCCGGACAGCAGATGTAATTATAGCGTAAAATGATAAAGTCGTCAACCGCTTTCCCGCTTTTTCTCAGGGCTTTTTCAGCAGAACGCGGCTGTCGCCCTCCTTTTTGGTAAAGCCTTCGCTGTCCCAGTACTCCAGCAGGGCCAGGGCGTACTTGCGGGAAATGCCCAGGACGTCCCGGAACTCGGCCAGGGAGAGCTGGGGCTTCTGATCGAAGAGGCCGATAAGGGCGTCGGCGGCCTGCCGGTAATAATCCTTGCGCAGCACGATCTGGGCGTTGAGGGGCACCAGATCCCCGTCGTAGAAGAGGCGCTGGACCACCTGCCGGGCGCCGTCCTGCTTCTTGCCAAAGGAGCCCACGATGTCGTCCAGATTCTCCGGCGCCAAACCCGCCTTGCCGTAGAGGTCCAGCAGCTGGTCCTTCAGGCCGGTGTAGAAGGAGTTCCATACCACCTGGAAGTCGGGCAGAGCCACGGTGGGGCCCTCGATGCGCAGGCCCCGGTGCTCGGCAAAGTAGTCGATGAGGGCGTCGATGGCCGCCGGGGAGGCGGTGGGCAGGAGTTTGCCCCGGAACTCGCCCCGGTTCATGCCGGGCTGGAGGGGCTGGGCCTTGTGGTAGTCGCCCAGGAATTTGACGCACTTCTCCCACAGGCCCTCCAGGGCCTCGTGGCTGATGTAGCGGCCCACCAGCTCCACCACCGAACCATTTTCCAGCATGGGGGTGATGGACTCGGTGAGCTCACCGTCGGTGAGACCGGCGTGCTTGGCCAGGTCGTGGTGCTTGGGCAGGCTGGTACCCGCCTGGCGCAGGGCCTCCAGCACCTGCTTCTCCGACGAGCCGGAGGCGCGGGCGGCCAGGCCCTCCAGCACCGCCAGGTCGTTGCGCTTGTGGCGGCCCGGGGCGGCATTGAGGATGACGCCGCCGCCCACCGTCACCAGGGGCGAGAAGAAGCGCACCACATAGTGGTCGCCGTTCTTCACCGCCACGTCCTCCTGGAAGCGGAGCTGGGCGTACCCGGTCTCGCCGGGCTCCATCTGGTCCTTGCCCAGCACCACACACTTGCACACCAGCTCCCGGCTGCTGTGGTGGAAGTGGAGCTGGGTGTCGTTCTTGATGGGATAGGGGGAGTCTTTCAGCACCGTGAGCTGCACGTCCATCTGCCGGGAGAGCACCATGGAGCCGGGCTTGGCGATGGTGTCGCCCCGCTTCACGTCGGCCTTATCGATGCCGGACAGGTTCACCGCCACGCGCATACCGGCGCTGGCCCGCTCCTCGGGCTGGTCGTGGTTCTGAAGGCCGCGGATGCGGGCCTTTTTCTCGCTGGGATAGATGGACACTTCCTCGCCCAGCTTCATGGAGCCCTCGATGAGGGTGCCGGTGACCACGGTGCCAAAGCCGTCCACCGAGAACACCCGGTCCACCGGCAGGCGGAAGGGCCGGTCCTGGTTGCGCTGCTCGGCGCCCTCCACCAGCTTCACGATGAGCTGCTTGAGCTCCTCAATGCCCTGGCCGGTGTAGGACGACACGGCGATGATGGGGGCGTTCTGGAGGAAGGTGCCCTGGACGGTCTCCCGGGCCTCCTCCTCGATGGCCTCCAGCCACTCCTCGTCCACCATGTCGGCCTTGGTGACCACGATGATGCCGTTCTGCACCCCCAGCAGGGACAGGATGCCCAGGTGCTCCCGGGTCTGGGGCATGAACCCCTCGTCGGCGGCGATGACCATGAGGACCACGTCCATACCCGACGCGCCCACCAGCATGTTGCGGATGAACTTCTCATGGCCGGGCACGTCGATGATGCTGGCGGTCTGGCCGTTGGGCAGGGTGAGCTGGGCAAAGCCGATCTCGATGGTGATGCCCCGCTTCTGCTCCTCCTTGAGCCGGTCGGTGTCCACCCCGGTGAGGGCCCGGGTAAGGCAGGTCTTGCCGTGGTCCACATGGCCGGCGGTACCGATGATGATATGCTTCATAGCGCAAGCGCTCCTTTATTTCAGAATGGCGTCCAGCGCCCGGACGATCTCCTCCCCGTCCTCATGGGTGAGGGTGCGGGGGTCCAGCACGTACTTTTCGTGGCGGATGCGGCCCACGATGGGGGTCTCCCAGGCCCGCAGGGCCTTTTCCAGCGCGTCCAGGGAGCAGTTCACCGGGGCGAGCTCCACCACCCAGGTGGGCAGGGGCACGCCGGGCAGACTGCCGCCGCCCACCTCGCCGGTATCGGGGGCGGTGGTGACGGTGCAGCGCGCCCCCAGCTTCTCGGTAAGCGCCGCAGCAAAGGCCTCAGCCCGCAACCGCAGCTCCTCCCGGGTGGCCCCCAGCATGGAGAGAGTGGGGATGCGCCGGGCGGCCAGGGCGTGGTCCTCGTAGAAGCGGAGGGTGGCCTCCAGCGCCGCCAGGGTCAGCTTGTCGATGCGCACCACCCGGGCGAACTGGTTCTTCTTCATGGCCTCAATGTATTCCTTCTTGCCGATGGCGATGCCCGCCTGGGGCCCGCCCAGGAGCTTGTCGCCCGAAAAGCACACCACGTCGGCTCCGGCCTTCACGCTGTCCTCCACGGTGGGGCCGTCGGGGACGCCCAGGACCTGGTCGGTGAAGAGCGCGCCGCTGCCCAGGTCGTGGAACACAGGGACGCTGTACTCCTTGCCCAGGGCCACCAGGTCCTCGGTAGAGACCTCCTCGGTGAAGCCGATGAGCTTGAAGTTGCTGGTGTGGACTTTCAGCAGGATCTCGGCCCCCTGCTCCTCGATGGCCCGGCGGTAGTCGGACAGATGGGTCTTGTTGGTGGTGCCCACCTCAATGAGGTGCGCGCCGCTGCGGGCCATGATCTCGGGCACCCGGAAGGACCCGCCGATCTCCACCAGCTCGCCCCGGGAGATGGCCACCTTCTTCCCGGCGGCCAGGGCAGAGAGCATGAGGAACACCGCCGCGGCGTTGTTGTTCACCGCCAGGGCACCCTCCGCGCCGGTGAGGGAGCAAATGAGTTTGTCCACATGGGAGAAGCGGCTGCCCCGCCGGCCCTCGTCCAGATTGTACTCCAGATTGGAGTAGCCACGGGCGGCCTCGTACACGGCCTTGGCGGCCTCCTCGCCCAGAGGGGCGCGGCCCATATTGGTGTGGAGCACCACGCCGGTGGCGTTGATGACCCGCCGCAGGTGGGGCCGGCAGGCGGCCCGGGCCTGAGTGATGGCGGCCTGGGCCAGCACGGCGGTCTCGGGGAGGGCGGTAATGCTGCCGTCCAGAATGCCCCGGCGCAGGCCGTCCAGCTGGGCGCGGGCGGCCTCCTTCAGCGCGTGGTAGGGCAGCTCGCTCTGGGCCTCCACCAGCGCGGGGCAGGTCAGAAGCACATCCATCTTGGGGAGCTGCTGAAGCAGAGCTTTGTCCATGGGGTGAACCTCCAGTTTCCGGGGCGGAGGGGTCCGCCCCGAGTCATCACAATGTATCAGACATTATATCATACCGCCCGAAGGAGGGACAAGCCAAAAGGCAAAACTTTGTGGTTCACGCCTTGTCCCCGGTTCCCTTCTGGGGTACAATGGGGAGAACGTCCCGCCGGAGCGGGAGCAAGGAGGATGGACATGGAGCTCTACTACTACCACCATATGAGCCCTCTGGAGCAGGAGGTGTACCGGGCCCTGCGGGAAGGCCTCAGTCAGGTGCGCCCCACCGTGGTCGTGCCCCGGCTGGAGGGAAAGGCGTTGGGCGATGTGCTCTTCAAGCTGCGGCTGGACCTGCCGGAGCTCTTCTATGTCACCGGGTTCTCCTACCGCTTCCACCCGGCGGGGAGCCATGTGGAGGTGCTGCCCGAGTACCTCTTCCCCAAGGCCAAGGTCCTCACCCACCAAAAGGCCATCCAGGCCCGGGTGGAGCGGCTGTGCCGTCCCTTGCAGAAAAAGTCCCCCTGGGAGCAGGCGGAGGCCATCCACGACCTTCTCTGCACCACGGTCCACTACGATAAGCTGAAAAAGCCCTACTCCCACGAGGTCATCGGTCCGCTGACCCAGGGAGTCGGGGTATGCGAGGGCATTGCCAAGTCAGTGAAGCTCCTGTGCGACACGTTGGGCATCTGGTGCATCCTGGTCCTCAGCGAGGCCGACCCGGAGCACGGCGTGAAATACCGTCACGCCTGGAACCTGGTGAAGCTGGGCGGGCAGTACTACCACCTGGACGCCACCTTCGATAACACCCTCAGCCAGGGCGGGGAGTTAAGACGGGACTACCTGTTTCTGGACGACAAACGGGCCTTCCGGGACCATTTGCCCGCCCTCTACCCGGTGCCCACCTGCACCGACAGCGGCAAATTCTACTACAAGACCGCCAAGCGCTCCTTCACCAAGCCGGAGGAGGTGGCCTCCCGGGCCCGGCAGGCCATGCGGAAGGATCAGACCCTGGTGTTCCACTGGCGGGGCGGGCCTCTCACCGCCGATGTGCTGGGAGAGCTGGTGAAACTGCTGGAGGACGTCGCCCGGGAGAAGGACCGCCACGCCCGCATCCAGGTCAACCGCCCCCAGGCGGTCTTTCAGGTGACCTTCCCCAAGGAGGAAGTCGCCGCCGCGGTGGTGGAGGAAGAGGCCAACGAGGGGGAGAGTTTGTAGGGCCCCTGCTTTCCGGGGAGCCCGGAAGATCTGCGCTCGCCGCGCGGGCGTCCTACCCGGACGGGGCACCGCTTTCTTTGCAAAGAAAGCGGTGGGAAAGAAAGCGCAGAGGGGGGATACCCCCCTCTGCACTCCCCCAAAACGCATCCCGGCTTTCATTCTGCTGCGGCGGTATTTCCAAAGTACGGCGTGGCCAATTCCAGGCTTTCCGCCTATCCGGAAAGCGTTGTACCCCGGCAAAAAGGGCGGCCCCTGAAAGGCCGCCCCTTTGGAGGGGAGTGGAGAGGGGAACGAGAAGTTCCCCTCTCCGCTTTTTCTTTCCCCCATTTCTTTTCGCAAAAAGAAATGGGGCCCTGTCCGGGTAGGACAACTTACGCCATCAGAGCGGCGATCATGGCGGCGGCCTCAGCGGCGGTGATGGTGCCCTGGGGGTTGAAGAGGTTATCCTCGCCCACAGGGATGTACTTCTGGATGATGTTCCACATGGCGCCGTCGGTCGCCCAGGAGGCAATGGAGTCGGCGTCGGCGTAGGTGATCTGGACCGCCCACATACCGGTGGGGCCCTTCTCCAGGACGGTGGCGGCGTTCATCAGCATGACCGCGGCCTGCTCCCGGGTGATGGGGGCGTTGGGGTTGAACTTGCCGGCGCCGTCGCCGGAGACAATGCCCTCGCTGGCGGCCCAGTCCACGGCGGTGCTGGTAACGTCAGAGAAGGGGGCCTTGGCAAACTCGGGGACAGGGTCAAGGCCCTGGGCTTCGAAGAGCTTCTCCACGAAGGCCTGACGGGTCACGGTGTCGGCCGCGGGCGCGGTACCGGCGTTGAGGGTCCAGTGGCTCTTGGCCTTGGGAGGCGTGATGTCCTTGCCCTCGGCGGTCATGGCCTTGATGTACTCGGCGATGACCAGGGTGACGGAGCCGCCGATGGAGCCGAACTCCTCGGAGACCGAGCCGTCCCACAGCACGGCGTCGGTGCCCATGGTGATGCCGGTGGTGGCGTACCAGCCGAACTCGTCGCCGGCGGCGTTGGCGGACAGGCGGTAGGAGTTGAGGGCCACCTTGAAGGTCTGGTCATCGGTGACGGGCTTACCCTGGTAGGTGAGGTTCACCACGCGGCTGCCCTCGGGGTTGCCCATGTAGATGTCATAGTCCATGCCGTAGAGCTGGTCGGTGCCGAAGCCGCCGCCGGTGATGGTGCCGTCTGCCTCCACGGTGTAGTCCTTGGTGCAGTCCTCCAGCCAGTCCTTGATCTGCTTGCCGGTCATCTCGATCATGTAGATGAGGTTGTTGTCATACTTGTAGAAGGAGTAGCAGTCCTTCAGGCTGATGGGGGCGCTCTCCGCGCCGTTCAGGAGCTGGCCGATGCAGAAGTCCTTGTTGGCCACGGGGGAGGCCAGGGACAAGTCCGCGCCGGTGGCCCAGAGCTGGGCCTCGTGGACCAGATTCATGGTGTCGCTCTGGACATGGAAGAGGTCGGTCTCATCGTCCCAGTCGCCGGAGAGGGTGCCGATCTGCTCGGTGATGAAGGGCAGGGTCCGGTCGTAGTAGGGCTGCATGAGCTCCTTGAGGCCGGCGTCGTTCTCATAGGTGGTGAGGTCCAGGTTCTCGCTCTGGCCGATGGTGAAGGAGCCGTCGGCCGCGATGGTGACGGTGGTCTTGGTCAGGGTGGAGGTGCCGCCGTTGACGCAGGGGACGGTCTGGCCGTCGGCGTTCTTCATCTCGGTGACGCCCACCTTGTGGTTGTGGCCGGCGATGACCATGTCGATGCCGGTGGTGTTCTCCACCAGGTGGCGGACCTGGTTCTCGGGGGAGAAGTCGGTCTTGCCGGTCTCCACGGCGTCGCCGTCACCGGCGCCCACCAGGCCGCTGTCCTCGCCGGAGTGGCTGGCCACGATGACGAAGTCGCAGCCCTCGTCCTCCCGCAGGGCCTTCTGCCAGTAGTTGACCCACTCATAGGCATAGGTCCGCTCGGTGTTGTCCTTGTGGACGAAGTCGGAGCCCTCGTAGTGAGTGGGCAGGTCCCAGTTGGGGACGTTGACGTTCTCGAAGCCCAGAATGCCCACCTTGAACTCCTGGCCGCCCACGTCGAAGGTCATGGTCTTGTAGGGCTTCAGGTTGGGCTCCTGGGTCTCGATGTTGATGTAGTTGGCGCACAGGGCGTCCACGGGGGTGCCGGGGTACTTGTCGCTGGTGTCGGCCAGCATGTCATAGAAGATCTGCTGGGTCTCCATGTCGAAGTTGAACTCATGGTTGCCGGGGACAAAGGCGTCATACCCGATGTAGCGCAGGCAGATGGCCATGGGGTTGTCCACGCCGCCCTCCATGTTCATGTTGTAGCTGATGATGGAGCTGCCCTGGATGATGTCGCCGTTGTCGATGAGGATGGTGCCGTCCATGGCCGCCCGCTCTTCCTTCATGGCGGTGGCCACCTTCAGGTAGCTGTTCTTGACTTCCTTGCCGTCGATGGGGTTGAGGTCGTAGCATTTGCCGTGCATGTCGGTGGTGGAGTAGATACCCAGCGTGAAGGTATCCTTCTCTGCCGCCAGGGCACTGACGCCCGCGCAGCTCATCAGCAGAGCGGCGGTCATAGCGCCGGCGGTCAGGCGGCGCAGGGTCCTCTTGTGGCTTGCCATAGGATCTCCTCTTTTCCTGTTTTTATTTTCCCCAGCAGGGTGAGTTCATTATAGTTCTTTTCCCCACGTGTTGCAAGAGGCGAACAGGTGTATTCCTCACCCGGTCAACAGGGGTCGAAAAAAGTCCGGCCAAAGCCGGACTTTTTCCATATCTGCCGCCCTTTTTCGGGGGGCGTGTCTTTAGTTGAGCAGATCCAGCGTACAGGTCTGGGCGATGCTCTTGCGGATCTCGGCCCGCAGGGGCAGCACGGAGGACGGGGAGACCGACAGCTCGTCGATGCCGATGGCCAGGAAGGTGGGCAGCAGCGACAGGTCCGCGCCCAGCTCGCCGCAGATGCCGATCCAGATGCCCGCCTCGTGGGCGGCGTCGGCGGCCTGCTTCAGGGCCCGCAGCACGGCGGGGTGGTGGGGGTCAAAGAACTTGCCCAGGTCGTTGCACTGGCGGTCGCAGGCCAGGGTGTACTGGGTCAGGTCGTTGGTACCCACCGAGAAGAAGTCCACCAGCTTGGCCAGATCGGGGGCCATGAACACGGAGGCGGGGGTCTCGATCATGATGCCGATCTCGGTGTCGGGGTTGAAGGGGATGCCCTCCTCGGTCAGCTCCTGCATGACCCGCTGACAGGCCCGCTTGCACTCCTTGACCTCCCAGACCGAGGTGATCATGGGGAACATGATGGCCACCTTGCCGTAGGCGGAGGCGCGGTACAGGGCCCGCAGCTGGGTACGGAACACCTCGGGCCGGTTCAGGCAGATGCGGATGGCCCGCAGGCCCATGGCGGGGTTCTCCTCCTTGGTGAGCTGGAAGTAGTCCACCTGCTTGTCGGCGCCGATGTCCAGGGTGCGGATGATGACCCGCTTGCCGTTCATGGCGGCGGCCACCGTCTTGTAGGCCTCAAACTGCTCGTCCTCGGTGGGATAGTCGCTGGCGGCCAGGTAGAGGAACTCGGAGCGGAACAGGCCGATGCCCTGGCCGTCGTTGGCCAGCACCGCCGCCACGTCCTCGGGGGAGCCGATGTTGCAGTAGAGCTTGATGTGCTTGCCGTCCAGGGTCACATCCTCCTGGCCCTTCATGGTCTGCATGAGCTCCTTCATCTCGGTCTGCTTCTGGTGCTTGTCCCGCAGGGCGGCCAGGGTGAGCTCGTCGGGGTCCAGCACCACCTGGCCGGTCTCGCCGTCGATGTAGGCCAGGCGGCCGTGGTACTCGTTCTGGAGGGCCTCCCCCGCGCCGCAGATGGCGGGGATACCCATGGTACGGGCCAGGATGGCGGTGTGGCTGTTGCCGGAGCCGCCCATGGTGACAAAGCCCAGGATCTTGCTCTTGTCCAGCTGGAGGGTCTCAGAGGGGGCCAGATCGTCGGCCGCCAGGATCACCGGCTCCTCGGAGTCGATGCCGCCCTCCACGATGCCCATGAGGTTGTTGAGGATGCGCTGGGTGACGTCCTTGATGTCGGCGGTGCGGGCCCGCAGGTAGGCATCGTCCATGGCGGCGAACATCCCGGCGAACTGCTCGCCGGCCACCTGTACGGCGTACTCGGCGTTGCACTTCTCGTTCTCCAGCATCTCCAGGATGTTGGCCACATAGTCCTCGTCCTCCACGAACATGGCGTGGGTCTCAAAGAGGACGGCGGACTCCTCTCCGGCCTCCTCCCGGCACTTGTCGGCCAGAGCTTCCAGCTGCTCCATGGACTTCTGCTGGGCCTCGGTCAGGCGGGCCTTTTCCGCCTCCACGTCGGCGTTCTCCACCTTCACCACCGTCCGGTCGGGACGCTGGAAGAAATAGAGCGTACCCTTTTCCACGCCCTTGGAAACACCTTGTCCTTGGATCAAAATCATGACGAATACCCCCTATAAAAATAGAGGGTACCTGTTATGGCGCGTATCCAAATTTGGCGCGTGTCAGAACAGGTACCCCCTTGTTTGGCTTTACAGGTTTTCCTCCAGGAACTGCTTCAGGGCGGCGGCGGCCTCTTCCTCCCGCTCGCCCTCCACGGTGACGGTGATCTCGTTGCCCTTCTTCACCGCCAGGGCCATCAGCTTCATCAGCTGGGAGGCTTTTACCGTCTTGCCCTCCTTGGTGATGGACACCACGGTGGGATCGAAGCTCTTGGCCAGCTTGGCCAGCAGGCCGGCGGGACGGGCGTGGATGCCCAGCTCGTCCTGGATGGTATAAGTGAACTGCACCATAGTCTGGTTCTCCTTCCCGGCGGTCCGCTTAGAGCAGACCGGCCTCCTGCAGGGCCTTCTCGATCTCCTGCGCGGACATCACGTTGCGCAGGGGGATGACCACGGTGCCGGCCTTCTTGGCGTCCTCAAAGTTCTTCTCAAAGGTGCGGGCGCAGAAGAGCACATCATAGCCGCGGGCGGCGGACTTGCCCTCGGACACGGGGCAGTGGCGCAGCTCGGCGGGCTTGACGCCGTACTTCTTCAGAACCTTCTCAATGGCCTTTTCCATCATCAGAGAGGAGCCGGCGCCGTTGGCGCAGCAGGCAAGCAGCTTCTTGTTGTCCAGGTTAGCCATACTTCATTCTCCTTAAATAATCTCAAATCATCCAGTTACTCGCAGCGAATCGGAAGAAGCTCCGCCGGGGACAGCCGGCCCAAACCGGCCGTCCGCCGACGTGCATTCATTTGACTTAGTACGCCTCGTCCTCGGTCTTGATGCCCTTGTACTCCTTGTAGGCCTCGTAGTCCTCGGTGATGAGGTAGTAGCCCTTCTTGTCCATCAGGTACTCGATCTGGGGGATGGCCAGCAGCGCGATGACCACGACGGCCACGCCCACATAGCCCAGGTACTTCATCACGACCGTGAAGGCAGGCCACACGGTCGCCCAGTCGAACATGCCCAGGTATCCGCCGTAATTGGCCAGGCCGACCCAGCCGGCGATGAAGGCGGAGCCAAAGACCTGGATGAGGCCGGAGATGAAGGGGATGATCAGACAGGCCTTCAGGCCGCCCTTCTCGTTGGCCACCAGACCGATGGTGGCGTTGTCGAAGAACACGGGCACGAAGCCGCAGATGATGATGGTGGGGGAACCGGTGAAGATCAGGATCGCGATGGCGATCAGCTGGCCCACCAGGCCGGCCAGGAAGCCGAAGGTCACAGCGTTGGCGTCGCCGAAGCCGTAGCAGACGGCGCAGTCCACACCGGGGATGGAGGAGGGCAGGAGCTTGTCCGCGATGCCCTGGAAGGAAGCGGTCAGCTCGGTGACGAAGGTACGGACACCCAGCTGCAGGATGGCCAGGTACACGGCGAAGTTCAGGGAGGTGGTCAGGCAGTACATCACGAAGTTGTCCGCCTCGGTGGTGGCGCCGGAGGCCACGAAGAAGTCCTTGCCGATGACGGCCATGATGGTGCCGAAGAAGGCGGTCATCAGGATGGCGGTACAGACCATGTTCTCATTGAAGATGGAGAAGAAGCCGGGCATCTCCATATCGCCCACCTTCTTGATCTCCTTCTTGCGCTTGCCGCCGTTGGTGCCGAAGAACTTGTCGGCGGCCCAGTGGCCCAGGCGGATGCCGAACATCTGCTGATGGGCAATGGCGAAGCCGGCGCCGTCGCTCAGCTCCTGCATGGGCTTGACGGTCAGGTTGGAGCCCACGGCCCAGTAGGCGCCCAGGACCACGGACATGACGATGAGCATGGGCACATCGGTGGTGTAGCCCAGCAGGCCGGGCAGCGCGAACATGATGAGCCAGTAAGCGGTGGCCGCCTGCTGCACCTGGACGTGGCCGGTGGTGAACAGGGTGCGGCACTTGGTGATCTTGTTGAAGCGAACCAGCAGAATGTTGACGATAAAGGCGATGAGCAGCAGGGTCATGGCCTGGGAGAAGCCCTTACCAAAGACTTCTTCCACGCCGGCGGTGACGGCATTCTGACCATAGTAGGGGTCGATGACGCAGGCGGTCAGATTGAAGCGCTCCCGCAGGCCGGCCAGGATGGGGCGGAAGGTATTGGACAGGCCGCTGGAACCCACATTCAGGATCAGCATGCCGATGATGGCCTTCAGGGTACCACCCAGAATATCATACCACTTTTTCCCCATCAGTGCATAGCCCAAAAGGGTCAAAAAGCCGATCATGTAGGGAGCCTGCCGCAGGATGTAGGTGGCGAAGAACTCCCAGATGGCCTTCAGGATATCCAGAACGATCACTTGAACTCCTCACTTTCTTCACTTATTGCGGAATTGCTCCGCATTCAGCGCAAGGTATGCTCTTTTTTAAAAATCCTCTTCGCAGGGGTATTTTTCTTCCGCCGCCAGGATATCCTCGGGGGTCTCAGCCTCCATCAGCGCGTCCAGGAGCGGCTCATTGGTAAAGATCCCCATCAGGGAGGCGATGTTGTCGGTGTGCTCGTCGGGGTTGCAGGAGGCCAGGGTGAAGAACAGCCGGGCGACCTTCCGCTCGCCGTCCTCGTCCACGCCGAAGTCCACATCCTCCTTGACCCGCATGAAGCCCACGGAGGTCTTGTGGACGCCGGAGGCGTCCTCCTGGGAGTGCGGCATGGCCACATAGTGGTCAAAGACCACATAGGGTCCGTACTCCTCGATGCAGGAGACGATCTGCTTGTAGTAGTCCTCGTCCACATAGCCGGTCTTGACCAGGGACTCGGTGCTCAGCTTCACCGCCTCCTGCCAGGAGGAGACGCTGTCCACGAACTTGTAATGCCCGCGTTCCACGATTTTCTGCAAGACGCTTGCCATAATCTTGTTCCCCTTTTCTCCCCGCGGACGCGGGGCATTCGATTCAGTGGCGGCGCCGGAGGCCGGAGCTTCCGGCGCCGCGGTGGGTCATGCGGTCTGCTTACAGGCAGGAGCGGTAGGGAATGTTCTGAGGATGCTCGAAGCAGTCCTCAAAGCCGCGGCGGTGGTGGTAGTAGATCTTGTCCTTGTCCTGGGGATAGACGTACTTGCCGCCCACCTGCCAGAAGAAGGGGTGGAACTTGTACTCGTTGCGGTCCTTCTTGAAATCGTACAGGAGCTTGATCTCCTCGCAGTCAGCCTGGAAGTTGGTCCACACATCCCAGTGGATGGGCACGACCACCTTGCACTGCAGGTTCTCGGCCATGCGCAGGATGTCGGTGGAGGTCATCTTGTCCTGCATACCGATGGGGTTCTCGCCGAAGGAGCCGAAGGCCACGTCGATGTCGTAGTCCTTGCCGTGCTTGGCGAAGTAGATGGAGAAGTGGGAGTCACCGGAGTGGTAGATGTTGCCGCCGGGAGTCTTGACCAGGTAGTTGACGGCCTTCTCGTCCATGTCGGTGGGGCACTTGCCGGTCAGCTCCTCCCGGTCCTCGCCGGTGGAGTCGGTGGTGACGATGCAGGTGCGGTCGAAGCTGTCCAGAGCCACGATCTCGATGTCCTTGATCTTGATGACGTCGCCGGGCTTGACGGTGATGCAGCGGTCCTCAGGCACGCCCCACTTCACCCAGGTCTCCACGGACTTCTTGGGGCCGATGAAGGGCACGGGGATGACATTGCCCTTGTCGTCGGTGGTGGTCATGCCGCTCTGCAGCACGTGGGCGGCCCACTCGGCAGACATGTGGTCCTGATGGTAGTGGGTGGCCAGGACGGCGTCCACCTGCTTGAAGGCGAACGGATCGATGACGAAGGGCACGTTGCGCAGGTTGGGCTGCATCTTGCGCCCGCCGCACATGTTGGCCATCTGATGGCCGGGCTTCATCTTGCCGTCGCCGTGGGTGCGCTTGCCGTTGCCGCACCACAGGTCGATGGTGATGTTGGCGCCGCCGGGGGTCTTGAACCAGACGCCGGTGCAGCCCAGCCACCACATGGCCACGTTGCCGGGCTGGACCACCTCGTTCTCGATGTCCTCCACCAGCCAGGTGCCCCACTCGGGGAAGGTGGACATGATCCATTTCTCGCGGGTCATCTCGGAAATCTTGCTCATGGATGCTCCTCCTTTATCGTGTTCTCTTTCGGCTCGTTTATGTTCAAACGAACGTGTTTCCTATTGCACTGTTATTATGCCAAACTGCATGATCGTTTTCAAGTGCGTTTTATGTTTGATTTTCATTTTTATGTTTATTTTGTTTTATGTTAAGTTCGTTTTGCGCAAATTGACCGCAACCTTTCCTTTGTATATATCGGTCAATCCAAGTGTTTTTTCGGCATTTTAGCATTATTATGCACGATTACCCCTGAAGTACTCCGCCCCTATCCGTCAAAACGCCAATTTTTCCGCTCCCGTGTTCTCACAAAAACCTCACTTAAAATTGTTCGTTTGTGCTTGCAAAACGAAAGTGAATCCGCTATAATCGAGCCAGACAGAACGAACAAAGCACCCTCAATAACAAACATCAAACATAAACTCAACCATTTAACAAAGGAGGCCTTTCAAATGAACGCGTACAGCATCGGGTTGTATGAGAAAGCCATGCCTGCGTCCATGACCTGGAGGGAGAAGCTGGAGTGCGCCAAGGAGTGCGGGTATGACTTCGTGGAGATCAGCATCGACGAGAAGGACGAGAAGCTGGCGCGTCTGGACTGGACCGCGGCGGAGCGGGTGGAGCTGGCCGCGCTGATGAAGGAGGTGGGGGTGCCCATCCGCAGCATGTGCCTGTCCGGTCACCGGAAGTACCCCCTGGGCGCGTCCGACCCCACGGTCCGGGCCCGGAGCATGGAGATCATGGAGAAGGCCATCCAGCTGGCCGACGATCTGGGCATTCGCATCATCCAGCTGGCCGGTTATGATGTATACTATGAGGAGAGCACCCCCGCCACCAAGGCCGCCTTTGCCGAGAACCTGCGAAAGGCCGTGGACATGGCCGCGGAAAAGGGCGTGACCCTGGGCTTTGAGACCATGGAGACCGACTTCATGAACACCACCTGGAAGTCCATGTTCTATGTGGACATGGTGAACAGCCCCTATCTGGGGGTCTACCCCGACTCGGGCAACCTGACCAACGCCGCCGTCACCTACGGCACCTCGGTGCTGGACGATCTGGAGTCCGGCCGCGGCCACATCGTGGCCCTCCACCTGAAGGAGACCGTGCCCGGCAAGTTCCGCGAGATCCCCTTCCTCACCGGACATGTGGACTTCCCCGCCGTCATCTCCAAGGCCTGGGACCTGGGGGTGCGCCGCTTCGTCACCGAGATGTGGGACGTGGGCAATCCCACCTGGAAAGAGGATATCCAGTTCGCCAATCACACCATGCGCACGCTGCTGGACCGGCAGCACTAAGAGAGGAGAGTACCATCATGAACGTGGAAAAGAAAGTCATCGGCAATCTGAACAAGTGCTACGCCACCACCACTCTGAACTACAAGGGCCGTCCCTGCTTCCTGGTGGCCGCCGAGAAGCAGGACCCCTGCTACCTCTTCTCTGAGGACGGCGAGCAGCTGGAGACCGTGTGGCAGGGCCCCGGCGGCGTCATGACCATGATCCAGGTCCCCGGCTCCGACGGGCAGTTCCTGGCCACCCGCAAGTTCTACGGCCCCAACGACGGCGCCGACGCCTCCATCGTCATCGCCACCCCCAAGGGCGAGAACGACTGGGAGATCCGCACCCTCTGCCGCGCCCCCTTCGTCCACCGCTTCGGCATCCTCAACCGGGGCGGCATCAACTACCTGATCGTCTGCTGCCTGAAGTCCGGCCATGAATACAAGAACGACTGGCGCTTCCCCGGCGAGACCTACGGCACGGTCCTGCCCGCGGACCTGTCCGCCTACAACGACGAGAATCAGCTGGAGCTCACCCTCCTCCAGGACGGGATGCTCAAGAACCACGGCTTCAGCGTGTTCCAGCACGGCGGCCACGACGCCGCCCTGGTGGGCTGCGAGGAGGGCGCTTTCATCTTCGATCCCCCCATGGTCCCCGGCGGCGAGTGGGTGGTCACCAAGGTGCTGGACATCCCCACCAGCGACGCCGTGATGGTGGACTTTGACGGCGACGGCAAGATGGAGCTGGGCGTCATCAGCGACTTCCACGGCAACTCGCTCACCATTTACCACGAGAACGAACACGGCCACTACATCCCCCAGTGGAAGTACCCCGCCCCCGAGGCCGACACCGAGATGCTCCACGCCACCTGGGCCGACACCATTCTGGGCAAGCCCACCTGGATCGTGGGCTGGCGCAAGGGCACCAAGGACACCGTGGCCATCACCTGGGACGCCGAGGCCGGCAACTACCGCGCCGACTTCCTGGACCGCAACACCGGCTGCGCCAACGCCATGCACTTTGTGAACTCCAAGGGCCAGGACGTCATCGTGGGCACCAACCGGGAGATCAACGAGATCGCTCTGTACACCGTCACCGAGTAACGAATCCGAAAGGAGGCTACGCCATGGAAGGCAACTGCAAAGCCCTGTTCCTGGACCTGGACGGCACCCTGCTCAACGACCAGAAGGAGATCACCCCCGGCAACCGCGCCGCCATTGAGAAGGCCCTGGCTGTCGGGCACCGGGTGGTCATCACCACCGGCCGTCCCCTGGTCAGCGCCATCGAGCAGGCCCGGCGGCTGGGGCTCACCGCTCCCGGTTGCTATCTCATCGCCTTCAACGGCGGTATCCTCTACGACATGGGCGCACAGAAGGTGCTCTTTAAGGAGACGGTGCCCCTGGACCTGGTCCGCCCCATCTTCGCCGAGGCGGAGCGCCGGGGGCTGCACATCCAGACCTACGACGAGGAGCGGGTGCTGGTGGAGCCCCGCTGCGACAGCGAAAATGTGCGCCGCTACTGTTCCATCATTCTGATGGAGTACGCCGTCATTCCCAGCGTGGACGCCCTGACCCGGGAGCCGGCGAAAATGCTGGTCATCGACTTTGAGCACAAGGAGCCCCTCATCGCCTTCCGGGACTGGGTGCTGGAGCACTACGGGGAGCGGCTGGACAGCTTTTTCTCCTGCGAACAGTACCTGGAGATCATCCCCCGGGGCCTGAGCAAGGGCAGCGCGCTCCTGCAGCTGGCCCAGCGGCTGGGCATCCCCCGGGAAAACACCGTCGCCGCCGGGGACGCGGCCAACGACCTGTCCATGCTCCGGGCCGCCGGCGTGGGGGTGGCCATGTGCAACGGCACCGACGAGGCCAAGGCCGCCGCCGATGCCGTGACCACCCGGGACAACAACCACGACGGCATCGCCGAAGTCATCGAGAAATATCTGTTCGATTTGTGTGAGATGTGTTAAAATAGTCTGTGCGGGGCCGTCCGCGCGCCGGGCGGCCTTCAAACGGCAATCATGGAGGGTTCATCTATGCTGGAAGAACTGAAGCAGAAGGTATATGAGGCCAATATGGAGCTGCCCCGCCGGGGCCTTGTGACCTACACCTGGGGCAACGTCAGCGGCATCGACCGGGAGAAGGGGCTTTTTGTCATCAAGCCCTCCGGAGTGGAGTATGACGAGCTGCGCCCCGAGGACCTGGTGGTCATGGACCTGAAGGGCAACAAGGTGGAGGGCGACATGAACCCCTCTTCCGACACCAAGACCCATCTGGTGCTCTACAACGCCTTCCCCCAGATCGGCGGCATCGTCCACACCCACAGCCCCTACGCCGTGGGCTGGGCCCAGGCCGGCCGTGACATCCCCTGCTACGGCACCACCCACGCCGACTACTTCTACGGCCCCATCCCCTGCGCCCGCCACCTGACCCAGGAGGAGCTGGACGAGGACTACGAGATGAACACCGGCAACATCATTGTCGAGGAGTTCAAGGCCCGGGGCATCGACCCGGTGGCCGTCCCCGCCGTCATCTGCCACAGCCACGGCCCCTTCACCTGGGGCAAGGACGCCGCTCAGGCCGTCTACCACGCCGTGGTGCTGGAAGAGGTGGCCAAGATGGCCATGTTCACCCGCCAGGTGGACCCCAGCGCGGCCCCCGCTCCCCAGCGCATCCAGGACAAGCACTACATGCGCAAGCACGGGCCCAACGCCTACTACGGCCAGGGCAAGCACTAAGCATCCCACCCCATCATGTTACATAGAGGAGGAAATCGCATGACTTCTGCGGAAGAAAAATCCCTGAAACTCACCGCCGTCAGCGTGCGGGAGGGCGTGCTCACCAGCACCCACGGCGCCAAGGCCGGCCATCCCGGCGGCTCTCTCTCGGCGGCCGACATGTTCACCTATCTCTACTTCAAGGAGATGCGCGTGGACCCCAAGAACCCCAAGTGGGAGGACCGTGATCGCTTTGTCCTCTCCAAGGGCCACACCGCTCCCGGCCTGTACAGCGCGCTGGCGCTGAAGGGCTACTTCCCCGTGGAGGACCTGCCCACCCTGCGCCACATCGACAGCTACCTCCAGGGCCACCCCAACATGAACACCGTCCCCGGCGTTGACATGTCCACCGGTTCTCTGGGCCAGGGCCTCTCCGCCGCTGCCGGCATGGCCAAGGGCGCCAAGTTCCTGAACAAGGACGTCAACGTCTACTGCCTGGTGGGCGACGGCGAGCTGGCCGAGGGTCAGATCTGGGAGGCCACCATGTTCGCCGCCCACTACAAGCTGGATAACCTGTGCATCATCGTGGACCTGAACGGCCTGCAGATCGACGGCCGCACCTGCGACGTCATGAACACCGAGCCCGTGGACAAGAAGTTCGAGTCCTTCGGCTGCGACGTGGTCAAGATCAACGGCCACGACTTCCAGGACATCGAGTCCGCTTTCGCCAAGTTCCACGCCAACAAGGGCACCGGCAAGCCCACCGCCATCCTCATGAAGACCACCAAGGGCAAGGGCGTCTCCTACATGGAGGACAAGGCCGGCTGGCACGGCAAGGCCCCCAACGATGAGGAGTACGCGCAGGGTATGGCAGAACTGGCGGCCGCTCGCGCCGCACTGGAGGTGTAATCATGGCAGAAGTGAAAAAAGTCGCGACCCGTGACAGCTACGGCAACGCTCTGAAGGAGCTGGGCGCCGTGGCCCCCAACCTGGTGGTGCTGGACGCCGACCTGGCCGGCGCCACCAAGACCGCCACCTTCCAGAAGGCCTTCCCCGAGCGGCACTTCGACTGCGGCATCGCCGAGGCCAACATGGTCAACGTGGCCGCGGGCCTGTCCACCATGGGCCTGGTCCCCTTCGCCGCCACCTTCGCCATGTTCGCCGCCGGCCGCGCCTATGAGCAGGTGCGCAACACCATCGGCTACCCCCACCTGAACGTGAAGATCGGTGCCACCCACGGCGGCATCTCCGTGGGCGAGGACGGCGCTTCCCACCAGTGCTGTGAGGACTTCGCCCTCATGCGCACCATCCCCGGCATGACCGTCATGTGCCCCGCCGACGACGTGGAGGCCCGCAAGATGGTCAAGGCCGCCTACGAGATGGAGGGCCCCGTCTACATGCGCTTCGGCCGCGCCGCCACCCCCGTGTTCCACGACGAGGACTATGACTTCCAGATCGGCAAGGGCGAGGTGCTCCAGGACGGCACCGACATCGCCATCATCGCCACCGGCATCATGGTGCCCGAGGCCATTGAGGCCGGCAAGGCCCTGGCCGAGGCCGGCATCTCCGCCCGGGTCATCAACATGGCCACCATCAAGCCCCTGGACGAGGAGCTGGTGCTGAAGGCCGCCAAGGAGTGCGGCAAGATCGTCACCGTGGAGGAGCACTCCATCATCGGCGGTCTGGGCGAGGCTGTGTGCGGCCTGCTGAGCGAGCAGCTGCCCACCCCCGTCAAGCGCATCGGCGTCAACGACGAGTTCGGCCACTCCGGCCCCGCCGCCGCTCTGCTCAAGCAGTTCGGTCTGTGCGCCGACCACATCGTGGAAGTGGCCAAGGAGATGACCTCCAAGGGTTAATCGCGAAAGGAGCCGACAGCATGGTACTGGTATGTCCCTCCGTTCTCTCCGCCGACTTCGCCCGGCTGGGCGAGGAGTGCACCCGGGTGCTGGAGGCCGGGGCCGACTGGATCCATTTTGACGTGATGGACGGCCGGTTTGTGGATAACATCAGCTTCGGGCTGCCGGTGCTGGAGTCCCTCCACCGCGCTCTGCCCGAGGCGGTGATGGATGTGCACCTGATGATCGCCCATCCCCTGCGCTTCGTCCGCCGCTTCGCGGAGGCCGGAGCCAACTACCTCACCGTCCACGTGGAGACCACCGACGCCCTCCCCGCCACTCTGCCCGCCATCCACGCCTGCGGGTGCAAGGCGGGCCTGTCCCTCAATCCGGGTACCCCGGTGGAGGCGGTGTTCCCCTACCTGGACCAGCTGGAGCTGGTACTGGTGATGGGCGTGGAGCCCGGCCACGGCGGACAGCCCTTTGACCGCCGGGCCCTGGGCAAGCTCTCCGCCCTGCGGGACGAGTGCGCCCGCCGGGGCCTCTCCCCCGTCCTCTCGGTGGACGGCGGCGTGAAGCCCGGCACCACCGCGCCCGAGTGCGTGGCCGCCGGCGCCACCGCCCTGGTGGCGGGCAGCGCTGTCTTCAACGCCAAGGACGTCCCCGCCGCGGTGCGGCAGCTGAAAGAGTCAACCTGATCCGGCGCGGGCGGCACACGATCCCGTGTGCCGCCCGCTGTTTGCCCCTATCCGACCACCGACCAATGGAGGATCACCATGGACCACAGTCAGACATCGCCGTCCGCCTTTCGCGCTGAATTTACCTACACCGACCCCATCCTCTCGGATTTCGAGGCGCTGTACGGGAAAAAGGGCACCGTCTCCCTCCCCGCGCGCATCCTGTGCGGGGTGCTGGGCACGGTGGGCGCGGTCTATTTCGGCGTAGAGCTCTATACCCAGGGCCTGAGCATCGCTCGGGTGGGCTATCTGATCCTCTGCTCGCTGATGATCCTGGTGGCACTCTCCAGCCGGAAGCGCAGCGGGTCGGACGAGACGCTGAAAAAATACCGCAAGCACTACCTGAATCAGAAGGTGTCCTTCCGCATCGACGAGAACGGCGTGGAGATGAAGCTGCAGGGGCAGAAGAATTTCGCCCGCAGCAAGTTCAGCCAGATCTACAGCCTGCTGGAGACGGAGCGGTGCTTCTACTTCGTCATCAAGGGCAAGGCCTACTACATTCTCTCCAAGGACGCCCTGGCCGACCCTGACGGCCTGCGCCGGTACATGGAGCGGCAGTGCCGGAAGAAGTTCCAGTCCTTCCAGCTCTGAGCCGTCTCCCGGCTATCCTGTGAGAGAATCTGGTGATACTTATGATACGGACCGTCATCTTTGACATCGACAATACGCTCTACGACTACGACGCCGCCCACGCCGCGGGCTTCGCCGCCCTCACCGGGTACGCCCAGCGGGAGCTGGGGGTGGCGCTGGAGGACTTCCCCGCCCTCCACCACGCGGCCAACGAGGTCCTCAAGGCCCACGCCGGGGCCAACTGCGCCGCCACCCACAACCGCCTCATCCGCTATCAGCTTCTGCTGGAGCAGCTGGGAAAGCCCCTCACCCACGCCCCGGTCATGGAGCGGCTCTACTGGAACACACTGGTGGACGCCGCCGTCCCCAGCCCCGGCGTGGAGGACTGCCTGCGGGCGCTGAAGGCGGCCGGGGTGCGCCTGGGCATCGGCACCGACATGACCGCCGACTGGCAGTATGTGAAGCTGGAGCGCCTGGGGCTGCTGCCCTGGTTCGACTTCGTGGTCACCAGTGAGGAGGCCTCCGACGAAAAGCCGGGGGAGCACTTCTTTGCCCTGTGCCTGGAGAAGGCCGGGTGCCCGGCGGAGGCGTGCGCCTTTGTGGGGGACAACCCCAAAAAGGACGTGGCCGGGGCCCTGCGGGCGGGGATGCGCCCCGTCTGGTTCTGCCCCGGGTCGGAGGCCGAAGCCCCCGCCGGGGTCCTGCGGGTGGACCGGCTGGACCGGCTGCCCGGGCTCCTTCTGGAGGGGCCCACACCATAACCATGGAAAAAGAGGATGTATTATGAAACGCGATCGCCAGTCGGTCAATGACCGCCATACAAAGATCCTCTCCCTGCTGCGGGAGCGCAGGGAGATCAAGGTCGAGGAGCTGGCGCAGATCTTCGACGTCTCTCCCATGACCATCCGCCGGGATCTGCAGCATCTGGAGGATCGCGGCCTGGTCAGCCGATTTTACGGCGGCGCGGTGGCGGAGCAGCGCCTCCCCTCGCCCGCGGAGGCCGACCAGGTCAAGCTGTACCGTGACCTCATCAGCCGCTATGCCGCCACGCTGGTCTCGGAGGAGGACCACATCTTCATCAACGGCAGCAAAACCGCCCTGGGTCTGCTGGACTACCTGGAGCAGAAGCAGGTCCGGGTGTTCACCAACAACGGCCTGGTCTGCGCCAAAAAGTACCCCTCCAACCTGCGCATCACCCTGTCGGGCGGCGATGTCCGGGGGCAGAACGCCATTCTCACCGGCGACTGCACCATGCGCAACCTCCTGATGGAACAGGCCGGAAAGGCCTTCATCGGCTGCACCGGCATCTCCCCCAACGGCGAGCTGCTGTGCGGCATCCCCACGGAGCTGGCCATCAATGAGACCATGCTGAGCCACTCCAACCAGTACTATATCCTGGCCGACCACACCAAGATCGGCGTCATGGGGACGTATGCCAGTCTGCACCTGGAGAAAATGGGGACCGTCATCACTGACGAGAAGGCCCCCGCCGCCGTGCTGGACCAGCTGCGCTTCATCGGGATGGGGGTCATCCAGGTCAAGCAGAGCGATTTTGACCTGGACTGACCAGGGTCCCAGCCTCAGATGCCAGCCGGACGCGCTGCTCCCAGTGCGCCCGGCTTTTTCTTGACGGAGTGTCTGAAAGCGGGTATAATAAAGACAGAATGAAGACTCATATAGGCCCATAATCGGTTGGGCGTTTCTACCGGCTGCCGTAAACAGCCGCCCTATCAGTCTCCCGTTCCGGAATGGGGACCGTATGGGCGCAGCTACGGCGGCTTTTTTCGTCCCCACCGACCTTGTGAGAAAGGGTGCATCTATATGAAAAATTCCTTCGTACTCCGGGGCGACGTGGCGTACAGCCTGAGCCCCAAAGAATGGCGTACCGTGCCCGGCGGGTATCTGGTGTGCGTGGAGGGCCGCAGCGCCGGCGTCTTTGAGACGCTGCCGGAGCAATATACCTCCCTCCCGGTGCTGGACTTTTCCGGCAAGCTCATCGTTCCCGGCCTGATCGACCTGCACGCCCACGCCCCCCAGTACACCTACCGGGCCCTGGGCATGGACCTGGAGCTGCTGGACTGGCTGAACATCCACACCTTCCCCGCCGAGGCCCGCTATGCTGACCTGGACTTCGCCGGGGCGGCCTATGACCGCTTTGTGGAGGACCTGCGGCGCAGCCCCACCACCCGGGCCTGCCTCTTCGCCACCTCCCACACCGACGCCACTCTGCTGCTGATGGAGAAGCTGGAACGCAGCGGCCTCATCACCCAGGTGGGCAAGGTCAACATGGACCGCAACTGCGACTCCCCCGCCCGGGAGGCCGACGCCCGGACCTCCCTCTCGGAGACGGTGCGCTGGCTGGACGGGTGCGGCTCGTTCCACCGCACCACCCCCATCCTCACCCCCCGGTTCATCCCCTCCTGCACCGACGAGCTGATGGAGGGCCTGGGGAAGCTCCAGCGGGAGCGGGGCCTCCCGGTCCAGAGCCACCTGTCGGAAAACTTTGGTGAGATCGCCTGGGTCCAGGAGCTGTGCCCCTGGTCCTCCTGCTACGGCGACGCCTATGACCACTTTGGCCTCTTCGGCGGGGAGAACTGCCCCACCGTCATGGCCCACTGCGTCCACTCCGGGGCCGAGGAGCGCGCCCTGATGAAGGAGCGGGGGGTGTTCATTGCCCACTGCCCTGAGTCCAACACCAACCTGTCCTCCGGCATCGCGCCGGTGCGTGCCTTCCTGACCGAGGGCCTGCGGGTGGGCCTGGGCAGCGACGTGGCCGGCGGCGCACAGCTCTCGATCTTCAAGGCCATGGCCCTGGCGGTACAGGTGTCCAAGCTCCGCTGGCGCCTGACGGATCAGGAGCTGGCCCCCCTCACCGCCGCCGAGGCCTTCTGGCTGGGCACGGCGGGCGGCGGCGCCTTCTTCGGCAAGGTGGGCTCCTTCGAGCCCGGGTATGAGCTGGATGCCCTGGTGCTGGATGACACCCGCCTCTCCGGCCCCCATAACCACACCGTGTCGAAGCGGCTGGAGCAGATGATCTATCTGTCCGAGTCGGCCGACGTGACGGCCAAATTCGTGGCCGGACAGCGGCTCTTCTAAAAAAGACGCCCGGGCCGCCGCGCATCTGCGCGG
>NZ_NFGZ01000027.1 GCF_002159175.1 Flavonifractor sp. An92
GATTGCGGTGAGGGTCCACCCGTTCCCATCCCGAACACGGAAGTTAAGCTCACCTGCGCCGAAGATACTTGTCTGGAGACGGACCGGGAAAATAGGTAATGCCGACACAGAGCTGGACGATTTTCGTCCAGCTCTTTTCACCAAGTTGGTGCTGATTGCAGTGAGGGTCCACCCGTTCCCATCCCGAACACGGAAGTTAAGCTCACTTGCGCTGAAAATACTTGTCTGGAGACGGACCGGGAAAATAAGTAGTGCCAACACAAACGCGGACAGAGCGATCTGTCCGCGTTTTGTCTATCTAGGAAAAAGGAGGACGTAATATGATCCTGAACTTCGAGCAGATGGAAACCAAGGTGCTGGAGCACTTCAACGGCGGCGAGAAGGAATTAAAGGCCAAGATGCAGGTGGACGAGTACAACAAGATCCTGCACGGGACGCTGGCGCCTGGGGCGTCTATCGGCCTGCACACCCACGAGACCAGCAGCGAGATCATCTACATCCTCCAAGGTAAGGGTACCGTGCTCTACGACGGCGCCTATGAGGACGTGGAGGCGGGCGTGTGCCACTACTGCCCCAAGGGCCACAGCCACAGCCTCATCAACAACAGCGACGCCGATCTGGTGTTCTTCGCCGTGGTGCCCAACCAGTAAATGAGAAATCCCCTGCGGAATGATCCGCAGGGGATTTTTTTATGCTTCTTCGGGCGGGAAGCTGTACTTGGCGATCTGCCGGCGCATCCAGTTGCCCCGGCGGTAGTAGATCAGGAACAGGAAGGAGGTGAGCGCCCAGGTGATGGGGTAGCTCAGCAGCAGGGTGTCCAGTGTGTTGTGGAAGGGGAGTACCGTGAAGATCCACACCACACGGAGAACACACACGCCGCCGCAGGTGAGGAGCATGGGCTTGATGGAGTCGCCCGTGCCACGGATGGTGGCCGAGAGGATCTCGATGAGGATAAAGGTGCAGTAGAAGGGAGCCATCATCCACACCATCCGGGAGCCGATCTCCAGCACCTCCAGGTCGCTGGAGAAGATGCGCAGCAGCGGATGGGAGAACACACAGAACACTACGCTGCAGAGCAGCGTGATGACCAGCAGCATGCCCGCGCCCACCCAGGTGCCGCGGCGCACCCGCCGGTACTTCTGAGCGCCGAAGTTCTGTCCCACAAAGGTGGTGAGGGCCACGCCCATGGCGCCGGAGCCCAGCCAGTAGAAGGCATCCAGCTTGGACAGCGCCGTCCAGGCTGCCACGGTGTTGGTGCCGAAGGAGTTGATGCAGGCCTGGATGAGGATGTTGGACAGGGTGTACATGTCCGACTGGAGCCCGGTGGGGAGCCCGATGCGCACCACCGACTTGAGGATGTCCCCGTGGAAGCGGATCTCCCGCCACTTGAGGAAGAAGATGGAGCCCGGGTGGCACAGCACGATCATCACCAGCACCGCGCTCACCACCTGGGAGAGCACTGTGGCCAGCGCCACACCGAATACCTCCAGCCCCAGCACCACCACAAACAGCAGGTCCAGCACGATGTTGGTCAGGCACGCGGCGATGAGGAAGTAGAGAGGCCGCTTGCTGTCACCCACCGCCCGCAGGATGCTGGAGCCGATGTTATAGAGGAAGGACGCGATGGAGCCCAGGAAGTAAATGCGCAGATAGGTGACCGCGTAGTCCATGACCTCCGTGGGGGTGCCCATGGCGGCCAGCAGCGGCTGGGAGAGCAGCACGCCCAGCACCATCACCGCCACGCCGGCGGCCAGCGCCAGCGCCACCGAGGTGTGGACCGTCCGGCGGACCTCATCCACCCGCCCGGCGCCGTAGTACTGGGCCACGATCACCGTGGCGCCCGAGGAGAGTCCCACAAAGAGGTTCACCAGAAAGTTGATGAGCGCAGCGGTGGGGCCGCCCACCGCTGCCAGCGCGGCTTTTCCCACAAAGTTTCCCACAATGATGGCGTCCACCGTGTTGTACAGCTGCTGAAAAAAAGTCCCCAACAGAATGGGGAAAAAGAAGGTCAGCAGCGGGCGCAGAATGGAGCCCTCCGTGATGCGATTTTCCACGACCATCCCCCTCTCAGCGACAAAAAAACTGCATCTGTCCTAAGTGGAAGGATACCCGAAAGTAGTACGGAAGTCAAGCGTTGACAGCGGAAAGCGGGGGGACTACAATGAATTTCAACCGGCGAGGCGGCATCCGCCGCGGACCGGGCAGAAAGGAAGGACAAGACCGTGGATTGGATGGAACTGCGGTGCGCCCTGCGGGGCGTCTCCGCCTATAAGCATTTGATGGATGCGCCGGTGATGGCGCTGGTGCAGAAGCTGCTGGACGCATTGAGCGCCGGACGGGGCGAGGAGGCCCTGGAGAGCTATACCCGGCTGTTTTATACCTTGAAGGAGGAGGGCAGCCAGAGCCTGGGCTCCTGGCTCCACGACGCCCTGCGCTACCAGGAGTCGCCCTATGCCCGCATGGTAGAGAAGGGCCCCGAGGACCCTGTGCTCACCAGCGCCGCCCGGCGGGACATCGAGACCCTGTCCGCCCTGGCCCGGCTGGAGTGCCGCGGCCTCACCGAAGCCCTGGCGGCCTGCCTGCCCGAGGGCTTCCGGGGCGTGGTGGAGGGCCTGCCCCAGTGGGTCAGTGGGGAGGACTTCTCCTTTGAGGAGCTCACCGACTTCTACCGGGCCAACGGCTCCGGGCGCTTCGCCCAGTATCACGCCTTCCTGTGGGAGAGCGGCCAGCTCTGGCCGGTGGCCGACCCGGACAGCCCCAAGCCCGAGGAGATGCTGGGCTATGAGCGGCAGCGGGACCAGGTCATCGCCAACACCCGGGCTATGCTGGAGGGGAAGCTGGTGAACAACGTGCTGCTCTACGGCGACAGCGGCACCGGCAAGTCCGCCACCGTGAAGTCCCTGCTGTCCCTGCCCGGGTTCGAGGATCTGCGGCTCATCGAGGTGCAGAAGGAGGAGCTGGGGGACCTGCCCGACCTGATCCGCACCCTGGCGGGCCGGCGGCGGAAGTTCATCCTCTTCATCGACGACCTGGCCTTCGACCAGGACGACCGGACCTATTCGGCCCTGAAAACCATCCTGGAGGGCGGCCTGGAGCGCCGCCCCGCCAACGTGGCCATCTACGCCACCTCCAACCGCCGCCACCTGGTGCGGCAGACCTTCTCCGACCGGGCAGGGGACGAGGTGGACGCCTTCGAGACCATCCAGGAAAAAACCTCGCTGTCCGAGCGCTTCGGCCTGCGCATCCCCTATCTGGCCCTCAACAAGGCCGACTTCCTGGATATGGTGGAGCGCATGGCTGCCCTCTACGGCGTGGAGATGGACCGGGAGGAGCTGCGCGCCGGCGCCGTGCGCTGGGAGATGCACCACCCCGGCCGGACCCCCCGTGTGGCCCGGCAGTTCATCGCCAGCCTGGCCCTGTAAACCGAAAAAACCGCCGGAGCGGGATTTCCCGCTCCGGCGGTTTTTCAGTTGCCGGAAATATGGGCCTTGAGCTTCTGAAAGGTCTCGTCGCTGACGTCGTGCTCGATGCGGCAGGCGTCGGCGGCGGCGGTCTCGGGGGAGACGCCCAGGCGGATCAGCCACTGGGTAAAGAGCTGATGGCGCTCATAAATGCGGGAGGCGATCTCATGGCCGGCTTCAGTCAGCTCGATATAGCCCTCCTTGTCCATGGTGATGTAGCCGTTTTCCCGCAGGAGGCTCATGGCCCGGCTGACGCTGGGCTTGGAGAATTCCAGGTGGTGCACGATGTCGATGGAGCGGACCGCGCCCTTCTCCTCCTTCAGAGCCAGAATGCTTTCCAGATAGTTTTCGGCGGATTCCTGTATCTTCATCCAGCTGCTCCTTCTGTCCGATGCGACATGTCTTATCAGAGTATACTATTTCTATTTTAGCATAAAGGGACAAGTGAGACAAGACAAAGAAATTTTTCCAGTTAGCCATTGACAACTAAGGTTAGCTGTGGTAAACTAACGCCGTTCCAAGAGAGTTAGATAGAACTAACTTCATGACCTGAAGGATGGGAGTGTTATGGCAATGCCGCTGACGATGGTATCGGCCGGGGTGGAGACCACGGTGAAAAAGGTGGGCGGAAAGGATGAGATCCGCCGCTTTCTGGGCAATCTGGGCTTCGTGGAGGGGACGCCGGTGACGGTGATCTCCCAGATGGGGGGCAACCTCATCGTCCATGTGAAGGACACCCGGGTGGCGCTGAGCATGGGCATGGCCAACCGGATCCTGGTCTGAGCACGTCCGAAGGACGTGTTTTGGTGTGTGGAAGGAGATGCAACGATGGGAACGCTGAGAGATGTCAAGTGCGGCCAGACCGTGACCGTGCGGAAGCTGACCGGGGAGGGCGCGCTGCGCCGCCGGATCATGGACATGGGCCTGACGAAGGGGACTTCCGTCTATGTGCGCAAGGTGGCCCCGCTGGGAGACCCGGTGGAGATCACCGTCCGCGGCTATGAGTTGTCGATCCGCAAGGGGGATGCCGAAAACATCCTGGTGGATTGACGCTCTTTTTTGCCCTGGAGTTAGCGTACAACAACCGCGAAGGCGGTGGAAGAGGAGGAACATAACATGATCACAATTGCCCTTGCCGGCAATCCCAACTGTGGTAAGACCACCATGTTCAATGCCCTGACCGGCTCCAATCAATTCGTAGGCAACTGGCCGGGCGTGACGGTAGAGAAGAAAGAGGGCCGCCTGAAGGGCCGGAAGGATGTCACCATCACCGACCTGCCCGGCATCTACTCCCTCTCGCCCTACACCCTGGAGGAAGTGGTGGCCCGCAATTACCTCATCCAGGAGAAGCCGGACGTCATCCTGAACCTGGTGGACGCGTCCAACATCGAGCGGAACCTGTACCTCACCACCCAGCTCATGGAGCTGGGCATCCCAGTGGTGATCGCACTGAATATGATGGATGTGGTCCGCCGCCAGGGGGACTCCATCGACGTGAAAAAGCTCTCCGCCGCCCTGGGCTGTCCGGTGGTGGAGACCTCCGCCATCAAGAACGAGGGCTGCCTGGAGGCCGCGGGCGAGGCCGCCAAGTCCGCCGCCCTGGGGAAGCACTTCGCCCGGCAGCACACCTTTGGCGATGAGGTGGAGGGGGTCCTCACCAAAATCGAGGAGCTGGTGTCCGGCCAGGTGCCGGAGGAAAACGCCCGGTGGTTTGCCGTCAAGCTCTTCGAGCGGGACGAGAAGGTGCTGGAATCCCTGGACCTGGGCCAGACCCAGCGCCTGCGTCTGGAGGAGCTCATCAAGGGCTGCGAGGATGCCATGGACGACGACAGCGAGTCCATCATCACCAACGAGCGCTACACCTACATCGCCCAGCTGGTCTCCCGCTGCGTGAAAAAGACCCAGCGGGGCCTCTCCACCTCCGACAAGATCGACCGCATCGTCACCAACCGGGTGCTGGCCCTGCCCATTTTCGCGGGGGTCATGTTCCTGGTCTACGCCATCGCCATGGGCGGCTGGGATATTTCCATCGGCCGTGTGGCCACCGACTGGGCCAACGATGTGCTCTTCGGCGTGTGGGTCCCCGGCTTCTTTGACCGCTTCCTCCTGAACGCCGCCGGCGACCCCATCGTGGCCGACTGGCTCTACGGCCTCATCCAGAACGGCATCGTGGCCGGTGTGGGCGCGGTGCTGGGCTTCGTGCCCCAGCTGCTGGTGCTGTCCCTCCTGCTGTGCATCCTGGAGGACATCGGCTACATGGCCCGCGTGGCCTTCATCATGGACCGGATCTTCCGCCGCTTCGGCCTGTCCGGCAAGTCCTTCATCCCCATGCTGGTGGCCACCGGCTGCGGCGTGCCCGGCATCATGGCCTCCCGCACCATTGAGCAGGACCGGGACCGCAAGATGACCATCATGACCACCGGCTTCATCCCCTGCGGCGCAAAAATGCCTATCATCGGCATGTTCGCCGGCGCCATCTTCGGCGGCTCCGCCCTGGTGGCCGTGTCCGCCTTCTTCATCGGCATCGGCGCCGTCATCCTCTCGGGCATCATGCTCAAGAAGTTCAAGATGTTCGCCGGGGAGCCCGCTCCCTTTGTCATGGAGCTGCCCCCCTACCACGTCCCCAACCCCGGTAATGTCCTCCGGGGCACCTGGGAGCGGGGCTGGTCCTTCATCAAGCGGGCCGGCACCGTGATTCTCCTCTCCTCCATCGTCCTCTGGTTCCTCCAGGGCTACGGTTTCGTGGACGGCGTGTTCCAGGCCGTGGAGGACAACAACCACTCCCTGCTGGCCGCCATCGGCAGCGGCGTGGCGGTGATTTTCCAGCCCCTGGGCTTCGGCCACTGGCAGGCCGCCGTGGCCACCCTCACCGGCCTCATCGCCAAGGAGGAAGTGGTCAACACCTACGGCGTGGTGTACAACTTCGCCGGGGAGCTCAGCGAGACCGGCGACGAGATCTGGAGCATGCTGGCGCTGGACTTCACCGCCCTGTCGGCCTACTCCTTCATGATCTTCAACCTCCTGTGCGCCCCCTGCTTCGCCGCCATGGGCGCCATCAAGCGGGAGATGAACAACACCAAGTGGACCCTGGGCGCCATCGGCTACATGTGTCTGCTGGCCTATGTGATCTCCCTCATCGTCTACCAGCTGGGCGGCCTCATCACCGGCGAGGTGGCTTTCAACCCCTTCACCGTGGTGGCCTTCCTGCTGCTGGCCGGGATCGTGTATCTCCTGTTCCGCAAGGGCTACCAGGGCGAGAGCTGCCGCCTGCGGGCCGTGGAGGCCGTCCGGGCCTGATCCCCTGACATCGTAAGGAAAGGAGGGCATACCATGCCCGAAAGTTTGATTCCCACCGTCATCGTCTCTCTTCTGCTGCTGGGCGTGGTGGCCCTGGCCATCCGCCACCTGTGGAAAGAGCACAAAAAGGGCGGCTGTTCCGGCTGCAGCGGGAGCTGCTCCGGCTGCTGCCACTGCCACGAACACACCCACTGAGCACAGCCCCTCTCCCGGAACTGGGAGGGGGGCTGATTTTTCGGTTACACATTGACAAATGCAAATCTATCAGTTAATATAGGGCTGAACAAAACCCGCAAGGGAGGAGAGGGGGAGCGGATATGGCCCAACAGGAGGCGCTCTTTGCAGCGCTGGGGGACGAGGTCCGCCTGCAGGTGCTGGAGGCCCTGGACCGGGGCCCCTGGGCGCTGGAGGCTCTGGCGGAGAGCCTGGGGCTGGCGGCAGAGGCGGTCCAGGCCCATCTGGAGGTGCTGGCGGGCTGCGGCCTGGCGGCCAGAGGGCCCGCGGGCTGGGCGCTGGCCGACGGAGGGCGCAGCGCGGTGAAGGGCCTGGCCCAGACCCTGCGGCCCAGACGATACACGCCCCCCGCGGAAGGAGAATCTGTCTTGGAGAAAAAGAAACTCTATGTGCTCACCGGGTTCCTGGGCTCGGGTAAGACCACCGTGCTCCTGCATCTGCTGCGGGGGATGGAGGGCAAGCGCATCGGTATCATCCAGAACGAGTTCGGCAAGCTGAGCATCGACGGCGAGATTTTGCGCCGCGACGGCATCACCATGACCGAGATCAGCCGGGGCTCCATCTTCTGCTCCTGTCTGAAGCTCAACTTCGTCCAGGCCCTGGCCGAGATGGGCCAGCAGGACCTGGAGTACGTCTTTGTGGAGAGCTCCGGTCTGGCCGACCCCTCCAACATCGAGGAGATCCTGGAGGCCGTGAAGGTGCTGGCCGGGGACGTGTACGAGCTCAAGGGGGTGCTGTGCCTCATCGACGGCGAGCAGTTCCTGGAGCAGCTCTCCGACGTGGCCACGGTGGACCGGCAGCTGGCCCACTGCCACCTGGCCATCGTGAACAAGGCCGATCTCATCGACGAGGAGCAGCTGGGCCGGGTGCTGGAGGCCATTCGCGGGGTGAACCCCCGCTGCGCCGTGCAGGTGTGCGCCAACGGCGCGGTGGATTTTTCCTTCCTGGAGGAGGACCTGATGGCCCTCCAGTGGGCCGGGTGCGAGGACAGCCTCAACAGCCCCGACAACAAGCCCAAGACCCTCTCCCTCACCGCCCCTGGCGTGGTGCCCAAGGAGAAGCTGGAGGACTTCCTGCAGGCGGTCCTCCCCCAGTGCTACCGCATCAAGGGCTTTTTCCTCCTGGAGGACGGCTGGAACCAGGTGGACGTGGTGGGCAAGCGCATCGACTACAAGCCCGCCCCCGAAAAGGAGGAGTCCCATCTGGTGTTCCTCTCCAAGGTGGGCATTCAGGTCATCCGCACCATCGACCAGGCCTGGCGCGAGCGGGTGGGCCTGCCCATGAAACTGCACAACTGAGGTGAGAACGGTGGAAATCAAAGTCATCGGCGCGGGCTGCGACAGCTGCGGCGCCCTCTACGACCACACCCTGGAGGCGGTGAAGCGCCTGGGGCTGGACGTCAAGGTGGAAAAGGTGGACGATCTGGTGGAGATCGTGAAGCTGGGGGTCATGCAGGTCCCCGCCCTCATGGTGGACGGGAAGGTCGTCGCCGCCGGACAGGTCCTCTCGGTGGATAAAGTCTGTAAGCTTCTGAAGTAACAAACAAGCCCGCCGCGCTGCTGAACGCAGTGCGGCGGGCGCTGTTTTCTTACGCGGCGGGGTGGTTCTGGTCCTTGCTGGGGCGGCTGGCGGCGTGGTCCAGCGGGAGCACCACCGTCATGCGGGTGCCCACCCCCACCCAGGAGGCTACCTCGAACCAGCCCCCGTGCCGCTCCACGATCCACTTGGCGATGGCCAGCCCCAGGCCGGTGCCGCCGGTCTGGCGGGTGCGGCTCTCGTCGGTGCGGTAGAAGCGGTCGAAGATGTGGGGGAGGGAGGCGGCGTCGATGCCCTGGCCCTCGTCCTGCACGGACAGGCGGGCGGTGTCCCCCCGGCGGCGCACCGACAGGGTGATGCGTCCCCCGGCGGGGGTGTACTTGATGGCGTTGTCCACCAGGATGCGCAGGGCCTGCTTGGTGAGTCCCACGTCGGCCTGTACCGGCACCGCCTCCTGCCAGTCGGCGGAGAAGCGGTGGGTCTGGTCGATCATCTCGGTCTCCTTGAATACCTCAGCGGCCACGGCGGTGAGGTCGAAGGTCTCCATCTCAATGTGCATGGAGTCGTTGTCTCCCCGGGCCAGGAAGAGAAGCTGTTCCACCAGCTCCTTCATGGAGTCGGCCTCGCCCCGGATGGCGTCAATGGCCTCCTGCCGGGTCTCCGGGTCGTCCTTGCCCCAGCGGTTGAGGAGGTTGGCATAGCCCTGGATGACGGCGATGGGGGTGCGCAGCTCATGGCTGGCGTCAGAGACGAAGCGCATCTGGGAGCGGTAGGCGGCGTTGATGCGGTCCAGCATGGCGTTGATGGCGGCGGCCAGGGTCTGGAGCTCCTTCTGGGTGCCGGGCACCGAGATGCGCCGGTCCAAGTGGGTGGCGTTGATCTGGTCCAGCTTGCCCGCCAGGGCTTGTAACTCCTCCGGGGACATGGCGCTGCCGCTGCCCAGGGTCCGGGCGGCGGCGGCCAGCTCCTGGATGGGCTTGAGGGTTTTGCGGATGGTGCCGGCGTTTTTGAAGAGGTTGCACAGGAGCGACAGGGCCTGACACACCAGCAGAATCCGCAGCGCCAGGCTCATCACCCCCACCGGACCCTGGATGTCCAGCGTGATGGCGTAGGGCTCCCCGGCGGCAGTGGTCAGCTCCACGGTGTACACCGCCCGGGTGACCTGGGGACCGCTGCCGGTGGCGAAGCCTCCGTGGAAGTCCAGGGTGTGCCGGGCGTCCTCCAGGCCCTCCAGCGGGGAGAAGAAGGGATAGACATAGCCCTCCGGGTCCCGATCCAGGGCGGTGATGGTGTAGTCCCCGGCGGCCATCCAGGCGGAGGTCTCGGCGGAGGGGATGCCCCGCTCATCTACGAGAGCGGCCAGGTCGGCGCACTGGTGCTCCGCCCAGAAGAGAAGCCCGCCCAGACTCAGGGCGATAAGCAGCAGGTCCATCCCCAGGTAGATGCCCAAAAGGCGGAAGAAGAGCCGGGTGTTGAGCCGCAGCACGATGGAGGACTTCAGACGCCCGGCCGAGCGTTGGGATGTATTGGACATGGGCATTGCCCCTTCCTGTTCGTCATTGTGCCCGGAGCCAGTTCAGCACCGGCTCCAGCTGCTGGGGCTCCACCCAGTCGGCCCCGTGGAGGAGAGCCTCCTGAGCGGCCAGGTCGGCCTCGGTCGCCGGGGCCTTCCGGGTGAGAAGGGCTTTCATGGGGGTCATCATCACCTTGGACAGGCCCCGCAGTTTTTCCGGCGCGTAGCCGCCCCGGAGGTAGAAATGGGGGGTGTTCTCCAGGTGGTTGGAGGCGGTCACCTTGGCCAGACCTGCGGCGTCTCCCTCCATCATGCCCACCGGACACACCGCCGCCACCCGGTAGCGGCTCCGGGCCCGGCGCAGACCCACGATGGAGCCGGCCCGCAGCCAGCCCAGATAGAGCACCGCGCTGCCTGAGGGCGGCCCCTCCGGCTCCCGCAGGTCGTAGGCGGGCAGGTCGGCGGCCTGGGAGAGCAGCGCGGCGTACCGGGCAGTGAAGCCGGTGCCGCTGGTGTAGACGATGGCGCTGGGGCGCATGGCAGTCTCCTCCTTAGGCCTGTTCCCGGATGACGTAGCCGACACCCCGGACGGTGTGGATGAATTTCTCCCCAAAGGGCTCCTCCAGCTTGGCCCGGAGGAAGCGGATATACACATCCACGGCATTGGTCTCACCGGCGTAGTCAAAGCCCCACACATGGTCCAGCAGAGACTCCCGAGAGATCACCTTCTCCTTGTTTTCCAGCAGATAGTGCAGCAGGTCGAACTCCCGCCGGGTCAGTTCCACCCCGGTGCCCTGGACGGTGACGGCGTGGCGGTCCACATCCATCACCAGCCCGGCCACCCGCAGGGTGTTGGAGGGCTGGGCGGCGGCGGTGCGCTTGCGCAGGGCGGCCCGGATGCGGGCCAGCAGCTCCTCAATGGCGAAGGGCTTGGTGATGTAGTCGTCCGCCCCCGAGTCCAGGCCGGACACCTTGTCCACCACCGTGTCCCGGGCGGTGAGCATGATGACGGGGAGGGCGTCGTTCTCCCGGCGCAGGCGGCGCAGCACCTCCATGCCCGAGAGGGCCGGGAGCATGATGTCCAGCAGCACCAGGTCGAACTGCCCGCTCAGGGCCTGTTCCAGCCCGGTGCGGCCATCAAAGGCCTTCTCCACCTCGTAGCCCTCATAGCGCAGCTCCAGCTCCACCATGCGGGCCAGCTTTTCCTCGTCCTCCACCAGCAGGATCCGCTCTGCCATGTTCCCATTCCTCCAAGCTGTTCAAGATCGTTTTTTGCGCCCTGTTTTCAGGTCCTCGATGGCGTCGGCCACCGCGCCCAGTACATCGTTGACCGCCTTGCGGTCCAGATCCGGCCCGGCGCAGCGGTACCGGCACCCCAGCAGCAGCCCCAGAATCAGAAGCGGGGCCACGATGCGGAACACCGCCGCCACCGCGATGACCAGGATCAGAAGGGGCACGGCGGTGAGGAGCTGGCCCTTGCGCCAGATCTCCACCTGGTTGCCCACCCGCGGGTCCAAGATATGCAGGATGGCCCGCACGCCCTCCCGCAGGCGCCTGGCATAGCCCGGCTCGCCGTGTTCCGGCTCGGGCTCAGGTGCCTGGGCGTCGCCGGAGGGGGGAGGGGCCTGCCCCGGGCGGGTGGAGTAGGTGCCGCCCCGGCCGGAGGAGATCCGCCCCTGCCGCTCCAGATCCAGCAGCGTGTCCAGCAGGCTCCCGTCATGGGCGGCCAGCAGCCGGGCGGCCTCCTCCCGGGACAGGTCCGCCTCCTGGCGCAGCCGCGCCGCGCGCTCCTGTGTGGCATCCATGGTGATCCCTCCTCTCCCATTGGTAGCTCCAGTATATCCGCTTCCGGCCAAAGGGGCCTTTAGTGCGGGTTAAAATATCATTAAAAATCCTCCCGCACATTGTACAACACAACCCGCCGCGGTGCAAGCTGAGCGGGCTCGGCCCGGGCGGAGCGGCGTGTGAAAAAAATTTTTCAAGAAAAGCTTGACAAGGGGTATCAGATATGGTATTCTATTCTAGCACTCAGCGAGATGCATGTGAAACCGGATATGCCGGAGTGGCGGAATTGGTAGACGCCCGGGACTTAAAATCCTGTGGGACTCAAATCCCGTGCCGGTTCGACCCCGGTCTCCGGCACCATATCGCGGGATAGAGCAGCTTGGTAGCTCGTCGGGCTCATAACCCGGAGGTCGGAGGTTCAAATCCTCCTCCCGCAACCAGAAAAAGTACCGCAATCCAAAGGATTGCGGTACTTTTTTGCCTTGACCGTATTGTGTGTCATTCGAAAAGAGAGAAAGGGGCCCACACATGCTGTTCCTGTTACTGGCCATCCTGTTCAGCTCCATGCTGTCCATCGTCCTGAAATATCTGAACTCCGACCGCCCGTATGGAGTCTTTTTGGTCAACTACATCGTCTGCGGGCTGCTGGCCTTTGCCGCCATGGAGCCGAAAGTGCTCTGCAGCGGTGATCTCACCCCATGCTGGCTGGGAGCGATCACTGGCCTGATCTACCTGGCGGCCCTGGCCGCCAACGGCTACAGCATCCATAAAAACGGCGCCATCCTCTCCTCGGTGTTCACCCGCCTGGGGGTGCTGGTGCCCATTCTGGTGTCCGTGACCCTGTTTGGCGAGCGTCCCACCATTCTGCAGGGACTGGGCGTGGCGCTGGCCGTGGCGGCGGCCGTACTGATGAACGGCCGCCCCGGGAGCGGGAAGAAAACGTCCGAAGAACACAAGGTGTACCTGCTGCCGCTGATCCTGGCCCTGCTGCTCAACGGAAGCAGCGACACCATGTCCAAGGTATTTACCCAGCTGGGCCGCCGGCAGGACGATGGGCTCTTTATGTTCTACATCTTCGTGTTCGCCGGACTGGCCACGCTGGTGCTGCTGGTCAAGAGACGCCAGGCACTGACGAGAAAGGATGTTTTTTGGGGCGTTCTGGTGGGCATTCCCAACTTCGTCTCCTCCCGGCTCCTTCTGGCCGCCCTGACCAAGCTGCCCGCCTTCCTGGTCTACCCGTGCTACAGCGTGGGGGTGATTTTGGTCATCAGCGTGGCCAGCTTCTTCCTGTTCCGGGAGCGGCTGAACCGCTGCCAGATGGGAGCGGCCGGGATGATCCTGGGGGCCCTGGTGCTGCTCAACCTGTGAGCGATGCCGGACGATACCCGGCTGAGGCGGCTGTTTCGGGGCGGTAGCGTGAAAAAAGTGCCGTGGCAGGCGGACACTTCTTGCCGGAAAGAGGTGTCCGCAGTATAATAGAACAAACCTGTGGCGCCGAGAGATTCCTGATAAGATATAGTGACCTTTTGTTGTATTCGAGCCACGGATATGGTATATTATATTAAGAACTTTTATAAAAGTTAGGTGTGAAAGTAAGTGAGTAAACCGGCTACGCTTTCTACTGTGGAGGTACGCAAGCAGAATCGGAACCGGGTCTACCGGCATCTGATTGCTCTGCCTGAACCCATCACCAAGCAGGATCTGGCGTATCAGTTGTCCATGAGCTTGCCGACTCTTACGCAGAATATGAGGGAATTGGCCCAGGCCGGGCTGATCGGCAGCACCGGCACCACGGATTCCACCGGTGGGAGACGGCCGAAGCTGATCGCGGCCATTCCGGACGCCCGCTATGCCGTTGGGATCGAGCTGACCAGCGGACATATCCGCATGGTGGCGGTGGACATTCAGCAGAATGAGCTGGCCTTCCAGGTCCTGAACCAGAGCTTTGAGAATACCGAGGAGTATGGCCGCCGCCTGCTGTCGCTGCTGGAGCACTTCCTGAGCGAGCACGAGCTGAAGGCGGACAAGCTCCTGGGGGTGGGGCTGACCCTGCCCGGGATCATCAGCGCCGACCAGAGCACCATTGAATATGCCCCCACCATGGGGATCCGGGAACCTACCGAGAACCGGATCACTGCGCCCTTTTCCTACCCGCACCGGCTGGACAACGACGCCACCTGCGGCGGTTTTGGCGAGTGGTGGAACAAGCCGAACCGGGAGAATATGGCCTATCTCTCCCTGGGCCGCGGCGTGGGCGGAGCCATTTTGATGGGCGGGAGGCTGTATGCGGGGGAAAACCACCGCTCGGCGGAATTCGGCCATATGTGCATCCATCCCGGCGGGCGGCTGTGCGACTGTGGGCGGCGGGGGTGTCTGGAGGCCTACTGCTCCTCGGCGCGGCTCTCCACCGACCTGGACCTGACGCTGGATGAGTTTTTTGCGGAATTGCAGAACGGGAACGAGAGCTACCAGCACCGCTGGGAGGAATATCTGAACGACCTGGCGGCGGCACTGAGCAACATCCATATCATGCTGGACTGTGATGTGGTCATCGGCGGTTCGGTCTCTCAGTATCTGCCGGCGTATGAGGAGCGGCTCCGCGCGAAAATCCGGGCGCAGGACCCGATGACAAGCCAGGGCGAGTATTTCCACTTCTGCCGCAACCACAGCAAGACCAACTGCGTAGGCGCAGCGGTCCGATTCATCAGCGACTTTATTGAAACAGTTTGACCCGAGTGATTGCGCGGCCCCATGGAAATCATGGGGCCGCGCTTTTTTTATGCCCAGACAGAGGAGAGACGGAAAAGTATACCGAAAAGTTTAGAGTCAAAATAGCAAAAAAATGAGGAGCGGTTTTGTTGCACCTGCTGAATGTGAAAAATGTATGAAGGGACCATTGACAAATAAAGTTATTTTGGCTAATATAGCAGTAAGTTAAGAGAAGTAATTTTACAAAAGTTATTTCTCATAGTGAGGCACATGGGCACAACCCAGACCGCCGGTTTACGGCGGGAGGGTAAATGAAAAAACGAGTTCTTGCACTGGCTCTCTCCGCGACCATGGCTCTGTCTCTGACCGCCTGCGGCGGCGGCACCAGCACCAGCAGCAACCCTCCCGCTGACGGCAGCACCGCGCCCGAGGGCGGCGGCACCCAGAAGATCGGCATTTCCATGCCCACCCAGTCTCTGGAGCGCTGGAACCGCGACGGTTCCTACCTGGACCAGCAGTTCAAGGACGCGGGCTATGAGACCATCCTCACCTACTCCGACAACGACACCAACCGCCAGGTCAACGACATCCAGAACATGATCGCCGAGGATGTGGACCTTCTGGTGGTGGCCGCCATCGACGGCGAGGCGCTGAACACCGTCATGAACGAGGCCGGCGAGGCGGGCATCCCCATCATCGACTATGACCGTCTGATCATGAACGACAACGTCTCCTACTATGTGTCCTTCGACAACTACACCGTGGGCACCCTCCAGGGCCAGTATGTGGTGGACACCCTGGATCTGGACAACGCCGCCGGCCCCTTCAACATGGAGTTCACCGCCGGTGACCCCGCCGACAACAACGCCGGCTACTTCTTCCAGGGCGCGGTGGACGTGCTCCAGCCCTACATCGACTCCGGCAAGCTGAACGTGGTCTCCGGTCAGACCGACTTTGACACCGTGGCCACCGACAAGTGGGACACCCAGACCGCTCTGGAGCGCGCCCAGAACGTGCTGGCCTCCTACTACGCTGACGGCACTCAGGTGGACGTGTGGCTCTGCTCCAACGACTCCACCGCTCTGGGCGTGACCCAGGCCATCCAGTCCGACTACGCCGGCTCCAACCAGCCCATCATCACCGGCCAGGACGGCGACGAGGCCAACCTGAAGAACATCGTGGACAGCCTGCAGTCCATGACCGTCTATAAGGCCGTGGCCAACGAGGCCGTGGTCACCCTGGATCTGGGCAAGGCCATCTTGAACGGCGACACCATCGACGAGAGCCTGATCAGCGCCTCCGGCTGGGAGTTTGACTGCTCCTTCGACACCGAGTCCTACTCCACCTCCGACGGCCACAACTGCCCCTCCTTCCTGCTGGTGCCCGACGTGGTCACCAAGGACAACATGATGGAGAAGCTGGTGGACACCGGTTACTACACCCAGGACGCCGACGGTTACCTCCATCCCGCGGCCTGATCCAAAGCAAAATTTCCGTTTAGTTCAGCCAATGGGCGGGGCACTCTGCCCCGCCCATTCTGCTGAGCGGCAGAGGTCGAAAGGAGGAACAACTCTTTGTCAAAGTATATTCTGGAGATGAAAAACATCACCAAGGAGTTCCCGGGCGTGAAGGCGCTGGACAACGTGAACCTCCAGGTGGAGCCGGGCGAGATCCACGCGCTGATCGGCGAGAACGGCGCGGGCAAGTCCACCCTGATGAACGTGCTCTCGGGCACCTATCCCGTCGGGTCCTACTCGGGTGAGATCTACTACGAGGGCAAGCTCTGCCAGTTCAAGACCCAGAAGGACAGCGAGGCGGTGGGCATCGTCATCATCCACCAGGAGCTGGCCCTCATCCCGCTGCTCTCCATTGGTGAGAACATGTTCCTGGGCAATGAGATCCGCACCAAGGCGGGCTTCATCGACTGGAACAAGACCTATTATGAGGCCGAGCGCCACATGAAGCAGGTGGGCCTCAACGAGTCGGCCCAGACCCTGGTCAAGGACATCGGCACCGGCAAGCAGCAGCTGGTGGAGATCGCCAAGGCGTTTTCCAAGAAGGTGAAGCTCCTCATTCTGGACGAGCCCACCTCGTCCCTCAACGATGAGGACGCCAAGATGCTGCTGGACCTGCTCATAGAGTTCAAAAAGCAGGGCCTGACCTCCATCATCATCACCCACAAGCTCAACGAGATCATCTACTGCGCCGACAAGGCCACCATCATCCGGGACGGCTCCACCATCGAGACCCTGGTCAAGGGCGTGGACGAGTTCAGCGAGGACCGCATCATCAAGGGCATGGTGGGCCGGCCCATCGAGGACCGCTATCCCAAGCGGGAGCACAATGTCCAGGAGGAGGTCAGCTTCGAGGTGCGCAACTGGACCGTGCACCATCCCCTGTACCCCGAGCGGGTGGTGGACGACCACGTCTCCTTCCACGTCCACAAGGGCGAGGTGGTGGGCTTCTCCGGCCTCCAGGGCGCCGGGCGGACCGAGCTGGCCATGTCCATCTTCGGCCGCAGCTACGGGACGGACATCTCCGGCGAGGTCTACCTCAACGGGGAGCGGGTCCAGCTGAAGAACACCGAGGACGCCATCCGCCACAAGCTGGCCTATGTCACCGAGGACCGCAAGACCAACGGCCTCATCCTGGGAGAGTCCATCCGCTTCAACACCACCTTGGCCCGGCTGGACAAGGTCTGCGACCGGGGCGTCATCGACCGGGACCGGGAGGTCAAGGTGGCCGAGGACATCAAGGAGGAGATGGGCACCAAGACTCCCACCATCGAGCAGCACATCGGCAACCTCTCCGGCGGCAATCAGCAGAAGGCGCTGCTGGGCAAGTGGATGTTCACCGAGCCCGATGTGCTCATCCTGGATGAGCCCACCCGCGGCATCGACGTGGGCGCCAAATACGACATCTACTGTCTCATCAACGATATGGTCAGCCGGGGCAAGTCGGTGGTCATGATCTCCTCGGAGCTGCCGGAGCTGCTGGGCATGTGCGACCGGATCTACGTCATGAACGAGGGCCGGCTGCTGGCCGAGGTCAACGCGGCGGAGGCCACCCAGGAGAGCATCATGGGTTACATCATCCGGGATACGGCGAAGTCTTGATAAGGAAGGAGCAGGTACAGCCATGAATGGTACCGTAATCAGAAATTCTCATAAGCGGACCTCGCGGGGGGTCGTCAATTTCCTGACCAAATATGCCATGGTCATCGCCCTTGTGGTGGTGTTCATCCTCTTTGCCTTTCTCACCGACTGGCGTCTGCTGTACGCCCAGAACATGTCCAACCTGATGCTGCAAAACGGCTATGTGCTGGTCATGGCCTGCGGTATGCTGCTGTGTATCCTCACCGGCGGCAACATCGACCTGTCCATCGGCTCGGTGATCTGTCTGGTGGGCGGCCTGGCCGCGGTGATGATCACCAACGCCTCCATGAATCCCATTCTGACCATCGTGATCTGCCTGGCCGTGGGCTTGCTGGTGGGCGTGTGGCAGGGCTACTGGATCGGCTACGTGCGCATCCCGCCCTTCATCACCACCCTGGGCGGCATGTTCGTGTTCCGCGGCATCGGTCGTCTGGTGCTGGACAACAAGACCGTGGCCATTCAGGATTCTACCTTCCTGAACATCTTCACCGCCTACATCAAGATCCCCGGCCTGGACGACGGGGAGACGGTCTGGTCGGCCCTCATCGTGGGCGTGGTGGCCGCGCTCCTGGTGATCCTTAACACCGTGAAAAACCGCCGCGAGCGGGCCAAGAACGGCTATCGCCAGAACAAGGCGGTGTGGGACTACCTGAAGTCCGGCCTCATCGCCGCGCTGATCCTCTACTACTGCTACCTGCTCAGCCAGTACCGGGGCATCTCGGTCATGCTGGTGTGGGTGCTGGCCATCTGCCTCATCTACAACTTCATCACCGCCAAGACCGCCTTTGGCCGGTACTTCTACGCGGTGGGCGGCAACGAGAAGGCCACCAAGCTCTCCGGCATCAACACCGACAAGATCTACTTCATTGCCTACGCCAACATGGGCCTGCTGGCCGGCCTGTGCGGCCTGCTGAATGCCGCCCGGGTGGGCTCGGTCAACGGCTCCACCGGCACCTCCTTTGAGATGGACGCCATCGGCGCCTGCTTCATCGGCGGCGCGTCCGCCTACGGCGGCAGCGGCACCGTGGGCGGCGTGGTCATCGGCGCGCTGCTGCTGGGCGTCATCAATATGGGCATGTCCATCATGGGCATCGGCGACTCCTGGCAGTATGTGGTCAAGGGCGGCGTGCTGCTGGTGGCGGTCATCTTCGACGTGGTGACCAGCCGCAAGTCCGGCAAGTAACGGCATCGGGAGGAAGCTATGCTGTACATTGGAATCGATCTGGGTACCTCCGCCGTCAAGCTCCTGCTGATGGACGGGGAGGGGACCATCTGCAATCAGATCTCGCGGGAATACCCCCTGGAATTCCCCCGGCCCGGCTGGAGCCAGCAGGACCCGGAGGACTGGAAACGCGCAGTGCTGGAGGGCATTGGCACCCTGCTGGAGGGCTTTGACAAGTCCCAGGTGGCGGGCATCGGCGCCGGCGGGCAGATGCACGGGCTGGTGGTGCTGGACGAGCACGACCAGGTGATCCGCCCGGCCATCCTGTGGAACGACGGCCGCACCGCCGAGGAGGTGGAGTACCTCAACGGCGTGGTGGGGAAGGAGAAGCTCTCTGCCCTCACCGCCAACATCGCCTTCGCCGGCTTCACCGCCCCAAAACTTCTGTGGATGAAGAAGCACGAGCCGGAGCACTTCGCCCGCATCCGTAAGATCATGCTCCCCAAGGATTACATCAATTACATCCTCACCGGGGTCCACTGCACCGACTGCTCCGACGCCAGCGGTATGCTGCTGCTGGATGTGGAGCACCGGTGCTGGAGCCGGGAGATGCTGGAGATTTGCGGCATCACCGAGGACCAGATGCCCCGGCTCTTTGAGAGCTATGAGCCGGTGGGGACCCTCCGTCCGGAGCTGGCCCAGCAGCTGGGCCTCCCCGGGAATGTGGTGGTCTGCGCCGGGGCGGGGGACAACGCCGCCGCCGCCGTGGGCACCGGCACCGTGGGGGAGGGGGCCTGCAACCTGTCCATGGGCACCTCGGGCACCCTCTTCATCTCCAGCCAGCACTTTGGCGTGGACCCCAACAATGCCCTCCACGCCTTCGCCCACGCCGACGGGCACTACCACCTGATGGGGTGCATGCTCTCGGCGGCCAGCTGCAACCAGTGGTGGATGGACCGCATTCTGGGCTCCTCCGACTACGCCGGGGCCCAGGCGGCCATTGACCGGGAAAAGCTGGGGGAGAACCACGTCTATTTCCTGCCCTATCTGATGGGGGAGCGCTCCCCCATCAACGACACCAACGCCCGGGGCGCCTTTGTGGGCATGACCATGGACACCACCCGGGCCGACCTCACCCAGGCGGTGCTGGAGGGCGTGGCCTTTGCCATCCGGGACAGCCTGGAGGTGGCCCGCTCCCTGGGGCTGGACATCCGGCGCAGCAAGCTCTGCGGCGGCGGCGCCAAGAGCCCCCTGTGGCGGGAGATCCTGGCCAACGTGCTCAACGTGACGCTGGAGCTCCCCGCCTCGGAGCAGGGGCCCGGCATGGGCGGGGCCATGCTGGCCATGGTGGCCTGCGGGGCCTACCCCTCGGTGGAGGCGGTGTGCGACCACCTGGTGCGGGTGTCCGAGACCGTGGAGCCCGATCCGGAGCGGTCGGCCCGGTATGAGGCCCGCTATCAGCAGTTCCGCCAGATCTATCCCGCGCTGAAAAATGTCTACCCGCAGCTGCTGTAATGTGGAAAGGGAGAGGTGACAAACCATGCTGATCCATTCTGTCTTTGATCCCGACTTTGCCCCCTATGGCAAGGTGCTGGAGGGCTATGACACCGCCGCTCTGACGGACACCTTAACGGCCGTGACCCCCCTGCCCGAGGGAGTGGACTATGTGCCCTCCCAGCCGGAGCTGGAGGCCCTGCCCATCGCCGGGCAGTTTGCCTCCAACGCCTACGGCGGCATGCCCATCCAGCTGGGGTGGTGCAATGGCCACAATACCAAACTCAACTGCCTGGAGTACCACCGGGACAGCGAGCTGAACATCGGCTCGGAGGACTTTATCCTCCTGGTGGCCCGGGAGGACGATATCATCGACGGCCGCCTGAACACCGCCCGGGTAAAGGCCTTCCGGGCCCCCGCCGGAGCGGTGGTGGAGGTGTACGCCACCACGCTGCACTACGCCCCCTGCTCCGCTTCCAAGGGCGCCGGGTTCCGGGTGGTCATCGTGCTGCCCCGTGGCACCAACGGCCCCAAGCCCGCCATGACGCCCCTCAACGGGGAGGACGAGACCCTGTGGGCCTGCAACAAGTGGCTGCTGGCCCACGCCGAGAGCAGCGAGGCCGCCCAGGGCGCGCCCGTACGTCTGGACGGTGTGAATGTGGATCTTGCCGCTGAACTGTAAGCGATACATTCTTGAAAAGAGAGGTTTTTGCTATGTTTACCAATCTTCCTGAGGTCAAACTGGGCATCATTGCCGTGTCCCGCGACTGTTTCCCCATCGCCCTGTCCACCCAGCGCCGTCAGAACATCGTGGCCGCCTACGGCGAGGGCCTTTACGAGTGCCCCGTCACCGTGGAGAATGAGGCCGACGCCCTGAAGGCCCTGGACGACGTGAAGGCCCACGGGGTCAACGCCCTGGTGGTGTTCCTGGGCAACTTCGGACCCGAGACCCCCGAGACCCTCCTGTGCCAGAAGTTTGACGGCCCCACCATGTACGTGGCCGCCGCCGAGGGTGACGGCGACCTCATCAACGGCCGGGGCGACGCCTACTGCGGCGTACTCAACTGCTCCTACAATCTGGGCATGCGCCACCTGAAGGCCTACCTGCCCGAGTACCCGGTGGGCACTGCGGAGGAGTGCGCCGACATGATCCGGGAGTTCGTCCCCGTCGCCCGTGCCATTCTCGGCGTCAAGAATCTGAAGATCATCACCTTCGGGCCCCGTCCCCAGGACTTCTTCGCCTGCAACGCCCCCATTAAGGGCCTCTATGAGCTGGGCGTCGAGGTGGAGGAGAACTCCGAGCTGGACCTGCTGGTGGCCTACAAGGCCCACGCCGGGGACCCGCGCATCCCCGAGGTGGTGGCCGACATGAAGGCGGAGATGGGCGAGCGGACCTATCCGGACCTGCTGGAGCGGATGGCGCAGTTTGAGCTGACCCTGCTGGACTGGGCCGAGCAGCACAAGGGCGCCCGGCAGTATGTGGCCTTCGCCGACAAGTGCTGGCCCGCCTTCCCCGAGCAGTTCGGCTTTGAGCCCTGCTATGTGAACTCCCGTCTGGCCGCCCGGGGTATCCCCGTGGCCTGCGAGGTGGACATTTACGGCGCGCTGAGCGAGTACATCGGCGCCTGCATCACCGGCGACGCAGTTACCCTGCTGGACATCAACAACTCCGTGCCCAAGTACATCTACGACGTGGACATCGCCGGCAAGTTCGACTACGACATTAAGGACACCTTCATGGGCTTCCACTGCGGCAACACCCCCAGCTGCAAGATGTGCGCTGGCTGCGCGGTGAAGTATCAGCTCATCCAGAACCGCCTGCTGGAGAACGGCGGTACCCCCGACTTTACCCGCGGCACCCTGGAGGGCGACATCGCCCCCGGCGCCATCACCTTCTACCGCCTGCAGTGCGACAGCGAGGGCAACCTGCGCTCCTACATCGCCCAGGGCGAGGTGCTGCCGGTGGCCACCCGCTCCTTCGGCGGCATCGGCATCTTCGCCATCCCCGAGATGGGCCGCTTCTACCGCCACGTCCTCATCCAGAAGCGCTATCCCCACCACGGCGCGGTGGCCTTCGCCCACTGCGGCAAGGCGCTCTTTGAGGTGTTCAAGTACTTCGGCATCGCCGATATCGCCTACAACCAGCCCAAGAGCCTGCCCTATCCCACTGAAAACCCCTTCGCGTAAGGAGATCGTCTGCGTCCAGACGGAAGACACTGTAAGCAGAAAAAGTACCGCGATCCATTGGATTGCGGTACTTTTTTGCGTTGCCGGCGGAAATGACTGAAATGAAAATTAAATTACATTTTACAAAGCGGTGCATGCTATATTTACATTCCGGTGTTACACTGTGCTTGTGTTGTGAGAGACACCAAACATCGGGAGGAATCAAGTTATGCGTACCATCCAAAAAACGTCTGCCACCCAATCGCAGAAGCTGATGATCTTTGTCCTGTCCATGTCCCTGTACGGACTGGCCACCCTGTTCACCGAACTGATCCCCAAATTCCAGGTGGGTCTGGTGGAATTCTCGGTGGAATTTTTCCTGTTCATCCCGCTGACCCTGGCCATGCTCTTTGATCCCCTGTCCGCCGCCCTGGGCGCGGCCACCGGCGAGCTGGTGTTCAGCGAGATCATGCTGGGCCAGTTCGGCGGCCTGGGCGAGCTGGAGAAGTTCCTGACGGTCACCATCGGCGTGTACCTGGCCGGCCGTCTGGTGAAGGACCCCCGGAACCGGACCATGGTGGGTCTGGCCGCCATCACCGGCACCGCCGCCCAGCTCTTCATGGGCATGGTGGTGGACGTCGTCAAGGTCCAGCTGGCCGTGGAGGACTTTGAGGCGGTGGAGGGCCTGCCCGAGAGCGTCTTTGCCACCGAGGGCTTCGCCTTCCTCAACGACCTGCTCTTCTCCGGCATTCTCTTCTGCCTGCTGCCCACCCTCTACCTGGTGCCCCGGCTGTACGGCAAGATCGAGCCCCTGCTGGGCATGGCCCCCCGCACCGCCGAGAGCCCCGTGGCCGGCCTGAGCCCCAAGATCCTGGCAGGGTGCGCCGTGGCCTTCCTCTGCGCCGTCGCGGCGGAGCTGGCCGCCACCGCCGGCATGTCCCTCATCGACTGGGAGGCCGAGTGGGCCGAGAGCGGTACCGCCCTGGCGATCGGCATGGTGTGCGCCGCCGCTCTGGCGGTGGCCGCGCTGCTGGTCATCCGGAAGAACAGCGAAAGGAACGTGGCCTGCTGATATGAACGCGGTTGAGATCGACAGCCTGACCTACACCTATCCAGGCGCCTCTCAGCCCACCCTGAACGGCATTTCGCTCCGGATCGAGCAAGGGGACTTCCTGGCGGTCGTTGGAAACAACGGCTGCGGGAAGTCCACTTTGTGTAAGGTCCTCAACGGTCTGATCCCCCATTTCATCACGGGGCAGTTCGAGGGAGCGGTTCGGGTGGAGGGGCAGGACACCCTGGAGAGCGACGTGGGCGCTCTGGCCCGGAAGGTGGGCTATGTCTACCAGGACTTTGAAAACCAGATCGTCCGCCCCACGGTGCTGGACGACGCCTCCTATGCCTGCCTGAACTACGCCCTGCCGGACTACCGGGAGCGGGGGCGGGAGGCCCTGAGGCAGTGCGGCCTGGAGGGCCGGGAGGAGGAGTATGTCTGGCAGCTCTCCGGCGGCCAGACCCATCTGCTGGCCCTGGCGGGGGCGGTGTCCCTGCGGCCGGACGTGCTCATTCTGGACGAGCCCATTGCCCAGCTGGACCCCATGCACGCCGACCGCATCTATGAGGTGCTGCGCGCCCTTAACGAGGAGCAGGGCAAGACCATCATCGTCATCGAGCACCACACCGAGTACATCGCCGACTACTGCAAGCACGTCCTTCTGATGAAGGACGGCCAGGTGCAGTGGCTCCTGCCCACCCGGGAGGCGCTCCAGCGGGTGGAGGAGCTGGAGGCGTGCAACATTTTCCCGCCCCAGGTCACCCAGGCGGCCCACCGCCTGCGCGCCATGGGGGTCCTGCCCGCCGGGGCGCCTCTGCCCACCACGGTGGAGGAGGGAAAACGGGCCTTTGCCGCGCTGAAGCTTCACCCCCAGGGCGCCGCTCCGGCGGCGGAGCGGGCGGGGGAGACGGCGGTCTCCCTGAAGCAGGTCTCCCTGTCCTACCGCTCGGTAAAGGGGGAGCCCCGCACCATCTTCGACGGCCTGGACCTGGACATCCGCCGGGGCGAGCGGGTGGCCCTCATCGGCTCCAACGGGGCGGGCAAATCCACCCTGATGAAGCTGATGGTGGGACTGTTGAAGCCCAAGAGCGGCACGGTGTCCCTCTTCGGGGCGAACATCGGCGAGAAGCGGGCGGAGGACCTGTCCCGCCAGATCTCCCTGGTCTACCAGAACCCGGAGGAGATGTTCATCAAGGACTCGGTCCGCGCCGACATCGCCTACGCCATGCAGGTGCGGGGCGTGCCGGACTGGGAGACGCGCACCGACGCCCTGCTGGAGCGCTTCCGCCTCACCGGGCTCCAAGACCGGGACGGACGGCTCCTGTCCGGCGGACAGATGCGCCGGGGGAGCCTGGCCATCGGCGTGGCCCTGGAGCCGGGCATCCTCCTCCTGGATGAGCCCACCGCCAACCTGGACATTGCCACCCGCCGGGAGATCCTGGGGGTGCTGGAGGACATGCAGGACCTCATTCAGACCGCCGTCATCGCCACCCACGACATGCAGCTGGTGTGCCAGTGGGCCCAGCGGATCATCGTGCTCTGCGGCGGCAAGGTGGTGGCCGACGGCAGCCGGGACGAGATCTTCGCCCGCCCGGAGCTGGCCGGGCAGGTGGGCATCCGGCCCCCGGAGATCTTCACCATGGCCCGGGCCCTAAACCCGGATGCGCGCTGTTATACCATCGACGCGTTTACGCGCTGTTTTGGGGAGGCATAGAGGTGGAAAAGGTCATGAATAAACTCTCGGAGAACCTGTTGGACAAATTCTCCATGGATTTTCTCCGCAATCAGGTGCTGAAAAACGCCTACGGCAACGACGACACCGTCATCGCCGGCCTGGACCCCCGGGTCCTCATCGCCTGGTATCTCTTCTTCGGCGTGGTGCCCTGGTTCGTCCAGGACCTCCCCTTTCTGTTGGGGTGCTTCCTGCTGGTGATGGTCACCACCCTGCTGGCCCGGGTGGCCGGACTGGTGCTCTTCCTTTTTGCCGTGGGCGTCTTTTCCCAGACCGGCTATCTCTTCCTGGCCACCCTGCTCTTCGGCGGGGACGCCTCGGCGGTGGCTCCGCTGCTGGTCCTCACCCTGAAGGTGGCCACCATCTCCTTGGCCTCGGTGACCGTGTTCTCCGGACTGGACCCGGACCGGCTCAGCAACGGCCTGATGTGGTACGGCTGTCCCGAGCGGCTGAGCTTTTCCATCTCCTACGCCTACCGGATGCTGCCCATGCTGATGGAGGAGTTTCAGAACGTGCTCCTCTCCTACCGCCTGCGGGGCAATCCCCCGGCCCATGACACCCTTTTGGGCAAGGTGCGCTATCTCATCTACCAGGTGCGGATCGTGGTGGAGTCCTTTTATCCCCTGATGCTCAACACCGCCAAGCGCTCCCGCACCACGGTGGAGGCGCTGGAGCTGCGGGGCTACCGCTACGCCGCCGCCGACAAGGCGGTGAAGAAGATCCGCCTCTCGGCGCTGAAGGTGACCTGGAACGACCTGCTCTTCCTGGCCCTGTCCGCCCTGTGGACGGCTCTGGCGGCCCTGTGCGCCGCCCTGCTGTGATCGAAAGAAGGTTTTTGCATTGAAGCTCGATTTTCACACCCATGGCAAGCTGGCCAAAAAGCTGCCCTTTTCCACCGCCTACACCGACTGGCTCTTCGGTGAGGCCCGCCGGGCCGGGCTGGACGCCCTGTGCCTCACGGAGCATTTCAACACCCTCCAGTTCGAGGAGCTCTACCGCTATCTTACCTCGGTGAGCCGCCGGACCGGGGACACCCTGGAGCTCTCCAACGGCCTGCGGGTGTTCCCCGGCATGGAGACCGACGTGGCCGAGGGGGGACACATTCTGTCCATCGGGCCGCTGGAGGCCATTCTGGAGCTCAACCGCCGGCTGGAGCCCTACAAGGAGAAGGAGCACTTTCTGCCCTTTGCCCGGCTGATGGACCTGTTTGCGGAATATCCGGTGCTGGTGGGCTGCGGACACCCCTACCGCGCCGGAGGCCATGTGCCGGAGCTCCCGGAGGAGCAGCTCCGGCGCCTCGCCTTCCTGGACCTGAACGGCAAGGACCTGGCCCTGGACCGTACGCGCACCCAGCGGCTGACCCGCGCGCTGGGGGAGCGGCTGGGCATTCCGGTGGTCTCGGGCAGCGACACCCACCAGGCGGTGCAGTACGGCTGTGTCACCACCGTCTTTGAGCAGACCTGCACCACCCTCTCCGAGCTGACCCGGGAGATGGCGGCGGGGCGCTATGAGATCCGGCTGTCCGACAGCGCCGCCTTCCAGGTGCGCACCGCCTGCCTCCTCAAGCGCTCCCTCAAGGAGATCCACGCCCTGGGCGGGGACTATGTCTCCATCCTCACCAAGGAGGCCATCGCATGAGCCTCCTCACCGAGGCTCTGGCCGGGCAGGTGGTGGAGGCAGTCCGGCAGGCGGGCGCGCTGCTGGCCGACCCTCACGCCGTCCGCAGCATCCGCGCCAAGAGCGAGACGGATTTTGTCACCAATGTGGACCTGGCTGTGCAGGAGACCCTCCGGGACCGGCTTCGGGCGCTGGCCCCGGAGGCGCAGTTTCTGGGGGAGGAGGGGGCGCGGGAGGCGATCGACCCCAGCCGCCCCTTCTGGATCCTGGACCCGGTGGACGGCACCACCAACCTGATCCACCGGTTTGTACACAGCGCCGTCTCCCTGGCGCTGGCGGAGGGTGGACAAATCGTCTTTGGTGTGGTATATCATCCTTACCGGAAGGAGTGCTTTACCGCGCGGCGGGGCGGCGGCGCGTTCTGCAACGGCCATCCCATTCAGGTGAGCACCGCGGCGCGGCTGGCCGACAGCCTGCTGGCGGTGGGCACGGTCCCCGGCCGGCGGGAGCTGGCCGACGCCGCCTTTGCCCAGATGCGGGCTCTCTACGATCAATGCCAGGATGTGCGCCGCACCGGCTGCGCCTCCCTGGACCTGTGCTGGGTGGCCTGCGGGCGGCTGGAGGGCTATGTGGAGCTCTTCCTCCAGCCCTGGGACTACGCCGCCGGCTGGCTGCTGGTGGAGGAGGCCGGGGGACGGGTGACCGCCCCGGACGGCGCGCCGCTCTCGCTGACCTGCGTTGGAGGCGTGCTCGCCTCCAACGGGCGGCTCCATCCGGCGCTGATTACACAACAGACATGAGGTCGAGCCCATGGAATTGCAGCTGCCTGTCTCGCCGGGGGAACTGACCCGGGCGGAGCAAAAGATCCTGGATTTCATCAACACCAATACGGACGCCTTTCTCTTCCTGCCCATCGGCCAGCTGGCCCAGCAGCTGGAGCTGTCCGACGCCACCCTCTCCCGCTTTGCCCGCCATGTGGGCTGCCGGGATTTCAAGGCCCTGAAGAGCCTGGTCATGGAGCAGGCCTCCGGACCGGCGGCCAAGCTGGCGGGGACCTTGTCCCAGGAGGAGCCCTTCACCCCGGCGGCGTGGCTGGAACGGCAGCGGCTCTATCTCCAAAAGACGGCGGAGCAGCTGGACAGCGCTGCCTTTGACCAGGCGGCGGAGGCCCTCATCACGGCGCGGCGGGTGTTTCTGCACGGCAAAAACGCCTCGGCGGCCCTGGCCCAGATGCTGCATTTCCGCCTGCGGCGGCTGGGGCTCCCTGTGACGCTGCTCCCCACCGGCGGCTCCGAACTGCTGGAGGGCCTGGTCCAGGCGGGGCGGGAGGACCTGGTGGTCCTGTTCAGCTTCTCCAAGCTCTCCCGGGAGGGGAGAATTTTGCTGGAGCAGAGCCGCCGGGCGGGGTACCGCACCCTGGCGTTTGTGGGGCGGACCTGTCTGGCGGAGGGAGAGCGGGCGGACATCCAGCTCTTCGCCTACCGGGGCGGAGAGCGGGAATACCACTCCATGGCGGCCCCCACCGCCCTGCTGGATGCGCTGGTGGTGGAGGTGACCGGGCGGCTGGGGACCCGGGGCGCCCGGAAGCTCAAGGAGCTGCACGAGCTGAAAACCCAGTATTTTTCCGACCCCTGAGTGTACGCGTTCCGTCAGGAGCGATGAGAAAAGCCGCGGAGCACAGCCCTTTGGGCTGTGCTCCGCGGCTTTTTCCAATATTTAGTCCAGATCCGCGCCGTTGGTGGCGATGACCTTCCGATACCAGTGGAAGGAGTCCTTGCGGCGGCGGGAGAGGTCGCCGGTGCCGTCGTCGTGCTTGTCCACATAGATCATGCCGTAGCGCTTGCGCATCTCGCCGGTGGAGGCGGAGACCAGGTCGATGCAGCCCCAGGGGGTATAGCCGATCAGGTCCACGCCGTCGGCCACGGCCTGGGCCATGGCCTCGATGTGGCGGCGCAGGTAGTCGATGCGGTAGCTGTCGTGGATGGCCCCGTCCTCACTCACCTCATCCACGGCGCCCAGGCCGTTCTCCACCACCATCAGGGGGATCTGATAGCGGTCGTAGAGGTGGTTGAGGGACCAGCGCAGGCCGTCCGGGTCGATCTGCCAGCCCCACTGGGTGGCCTTCAGGTAGGGATTGCGCAGGCCGCCCAGGGCGCCGTTGCCGGTGGAGGGGTCGCCCTCCTGGGCCTTGCCCACGCAGCGGGAGTCGTAATAGCTGAAGGTGTAGAAGTCCACGGTGCCGGCCTTCAGGTCGGTCTCGTCTCCGGGCTCCATATGGATGGACACGCCCTCCTGCTCCAGCAGGCGCTTGGCGTAAGAGGGATAGGCACCACGGACGTGGACGTCGCCGGGCAGCAGGTTGTGCAGCCGGTCCACGGCGGTCTGGGTCAGCAGGTCCTCCGGGTCACAGGTGCGGGGATAGACGCACATATAGGCGATCATGCAGCCCACCTGGTTTGCGTGGTCGATCTCGTGGGCCAGGCGCACCGTCCGGGCCGAGGCCACCAGCTGGTGGTGCATGGCCTGCCAGCGGTCCTGGGCCGTGCAGGTTTCGGGGAGCATGCCGCCGGCGATGAAGGAGCCGAAGGGCACCGAGAGCATGTTGATCTCGTTGAAGGTGAGCCAGCGGCGCACCTTGCCCCGGTAGCGGCGCAGCACAGTGTCGGCGTAGCGGAGGAAACAGTCGATGAGCCGCCGGTCCTTCCAGCCGCCGTAGGCGGTGGTGAGGTGGAGGGGATTCTCATAGTGGGACAGGGTGACCAGGGGCTCAATGTGGTATCTGGCCAGCTCGTCAAAGACCCGGTCGTAGAAGGCCAGACCCTCCTCGTTAGGCTCCGCGTCGTCTCCGTTGGGGAAGATGCGGGACCAGGAGATGGACATGCGGTAGGTCTTGAAGCCCATCTCGGCAAAGAGGGCGATGTCCTCTTTCCAGTGGTGGTAGAAGTCGGTGGCCTCGTGGTTGGGGTAGAAGGCGCCCTCCTCCGGCGGGATGGTGATGCGCCGGGGGGTGTTCACCGAGCCACCGGTAAACACGTCGTCGATGGAAGGGCCGCGGCCCCCCTCGTTCCATCCGCCCTCGTACTGGTTGGCGGCGGTGGCGCCGCCCCAGAGAAAGCCTTCGGGAAAGCGGTTCATAGTTGGTTCCTCCTTACAGAATGGTGAGCAGGCGGCTGCCGTGGGTGATCGCGCCCTCCTGGGCGGGGACCACATCCAGGAACTCGTCGGTGTTGGTGACGATGACGGGGGTGGTCACGTCGTAGCCCGCCCCGCGCAGGGCCTCCAGATCACAGGTCAGCAGCAGCTGGCCTTTCGTTACCGTGTCGCCCTCTTTCACATGGGCGGTGAAGTGCTGGCCGGCCAGATTCACCGTGTCCTTGCCCACGTGGATGAGCAGTTCCACGCCGTCGGCGCTGCGCAGGCCTACCGCATGGCGGGAGTCGGGGAGGGTCTCCACGGTGGCGTCAAAGGGAGCGTACACCTTGCCGTCGGCGGGCACGATGGCCGCGCCCGCGCCCAGCACGCCGGAGGCGAAGGTCTCGTCGTCCACCTGGTTGAGGGGGATCACCTTGCCGTCCAGGGGGCTGTCCACGGTGCGGCGCTCCACCTGGGAGCCCTTCTCCATGGCGGGGGCCTTCTCGTCCTTTTTCGGAGTGGCATCCGCGGCGGCACCGGCCTCCACGGGGTCCTTGAAGCCCAGAATGAAGGTGAGCAGGAAGGAGACCGCCACGGCGATGAGGCAGGTCAGGGCGATGTAGAGGATGGAGCTGGTGCGGTCAGCCTCGATGTACTGGATGGTGGTCACCAGGCCGGGGCAGGCGGTGGAGAAGCTCTTGAGCTGCATGAGCCCGGCGAAGCTGCCGGAAACGAAGGAGGCGATGAGCACGGCGATGAAGGGGCGCTTCAGGCGCAGGGTGACGCCGTACATGGCGGGCTCGGTGATGCCGGCCACCAGAGCGGAGAAGCCGGCGGCAGCGGCGGTCTGGCGCATGTTCTTGTTCTTGGAGCGCAGGGCGACCGCCATGGAGGCGCCGCCCTGGGCCAGGTTGGCGCCCAGCTGGGCTACCATGACCAGGCTGTCAAAGCCCAGGGAGCTGATGGAGGCGATGGCAATGGGGGTGAGGACGTGGTGCATGCCGAAGAGCACCAGAACGGGATAGATACCGCCGATGATGCCCACGGCCAGCCAGCCCAGGTTCACCTGGATCCACTCCAGGCCGCCGGAGATGGCCTCACCGGCAATGGCGCCGGCGGGGCCCACCACCCACAGGGCGATGGGGGCGCAGATGAGGACAACCAGCATGGGGTCCAGGAAGGTCTTGGTGATGGCGGGGGTCACCCGGTCGACCAGCTTTTCCACCTTGGAGACGACCCAGGCCATGATGATGGCGGGCAGGATGGAGTAGGGGTAGTTGGCGGCAGTCACCGGGATGCCGAACAGGCTCACTGCGTCACCGGCGTTGAAGAGGGCCAGGAGACTGGGGTGGATGAGGATGCCGGCGATGGTGATGCTGAGGAAGAGGTTGGCGTGGAAGTACTGGGCGGCCGAGGCGGCCACCAGGATGGGAAGGAAGTAGAAGGAGCCGTCGCCGATGACATTGAGGACCTGATAGGTGGAGCTGTCGGTGGACAGGACGCCCAGCATGGGCAGCAGCACCAGCAGCACCTTCATCATGGCGCAGCCGATGATGGCGGGGATGATGGGGGTCATGGAGCCCAGAAGACCGTCCATCATCCGGGCGGGGATGCTCTTTTTCTTCTGTTCCTGGGGGGGCTGGACGTTCTTCGTCAGCACGCCCAGTTCCTGCATGGCCTCGTACACTCTGGGGACCCGATTGCCGATGATGATCTGATACTGGCCGCTGCCGTGGGCCACGCCGATGACGCCGGGGATGGAGGAGACGGCCTCGTCGTTGGCCTTGCTCTCGTCCGCCAGGGTCAGACGCAGGCGGGTGGTACAGTAGGTCGCACCCTGGATATTCTCCTTGCCGCCTACTTGGGCGACGATCTGTTTTGCGGTGTCTTTCCAATCCATATCTGTTCAGCCTTTCTGTTCTCTTGCTCACATAAAGTATCAAAGAAAGGTCCGCACTCCTGCGCGCCGGCGCGCGGCCTCTTTCAATGCTTGGTGACCCGTGCGATGTGCACGGTGAGATAGAGCTCCTCTTCGCTGCCCAGGCGGTAGCCCCGTTTTTGCTCGATCAGGTCGGTGATCTCCCGGGTGCAGGCATAGGCGTCGGGGTGCTTGGCTCGGATGGCGTCCAGCAGTTCGCTGTCGTCCTCCTCGTAATAGGAACCCAGCATCAGGCGCTGGGCGAAGAATTTCACATGGGTGATGAAGCGGTAGTAGGCCATGGAAGTGGGGTCGAACTCCATGGAGAAGTGGCGGCGCACGATGTCACACACGCTCTGGATGAGCTCGGTGACCTCGTAGACCTGGTTGATCTCCACCCCCAGCTCGGCGTTGACGAAGTGGAGGGCCAGGAAAGCGGCCTCATCCTCGGCGAAGGGGAGATCGAGGGCCTCCCGCACCGTGGCCGCGGCCTCCAGACCGGCGGCGTACTCGTCGGGGTAGTAGCGCTGGATCTCCCAGAGCATGGTGTTCTTGATGACCAGCCCATCCCGGTAGCGCTGCGCCGCCGAGTAGATGTGGTCGGTGATGGTGATATAGATGCTCTCATTCAGGGGGCCCTTGAGCCGCTTTTCCGCCTGCTGAATGATCTTTTCGCTGAGCACTGCGTAGCTCATAGGAATGCGCGCCGCCAGCTCCTGGAACCGGCCGGAGTTCTCCTCCGACAGGCGAAAGACCTGCTCCGCCCGCTGCTGGGGCACCCGGTCTCCGCTGGTGTGCTGGAAGGCGATGCCCTTGCCCATGACCACGATCTCTTTGCCCTGCTCGTCGGTGGAAACAAAGGCGTTGTTATTCAGAATGCGCCGGATGATGTAAACTCCCACAGGAGCCCCTCCCTTTCCGTTTTGAAAAATGGGCGCAAAAAAAGCAGGCACCACAAAGAAACCTGCTCTCCAGGTTCTACTGTGGTCTTGCCTGCATTACCAGTGACAATCCGTCCTCATTCAATTGCAGACCTAAGTATAGTCGCTTTTTCAGCGGCTGTCTATCCCTGTTCTATACTAAAAATAAGGTCTTTTTTTGTGCTTTTTGCCCATGCAAAAACGAACAGCAGCCCCCGAAGCCGGGGGCTGCTGTTGGTTTTCCAGCGGAAGGGGGGCGCGTTAGCCCTCCAGCTGCTCCATGAACTGGGCCAGGATGGCGGAGCCCTCCTCGACCGTCACCGTGTCGCGGGGGGCCAGGCGGCCGTCGCCCACGTCGCCCAGGATCTCGTGCATGGTCATCCAGCACATGGCCTCATAGGCGTATTCGCTGACCTGATCGGCATCGGTGTAGTCCAGGGGGAAGGCCCAGGCGCCGGTGAAGCCCTGGTCCTGGCTCTGGGCATAGCGGTACAGGATCACGGCCAGTTGCTCCCGGGTGATGGGGTCCTCGGGGCCGAAGGAGCCGTTGTCATAGCCGCTGACCAGCTTTTCGCTGGTGGCCCAGCGGACCGCCTCGGCGTAGTCGGCGCTCTGGTCCACATCGGGGTACTGCATGGCGTAGTTCACCACGGGAGCGCCAGCCTGCTCGTGGAGCATGGAGACCAGACCGGCCCGGGTGAGGACCTGGTCGCTCTCGGTGTCGCCCTCTTCCTCGCCGGGCAGGAGCATCAGGTGAGCGGCGTAGGCCGTGCCGGCCTCCTGCTCCGTCGACATGCCGTGCCAGGCCATGACCCGGTCGCCGGCCTGGAGCTGGGACAGGGTGAAGGTGCCGCCCTCATAGGTGGAGCAGCCGGTCTCGCCGTCGGCGGTCAGGCGCAGAGTCCCCGCATCGGTGGTGATGGTCAGGGTCTCGCCCTCCTGGGAGACGGCCTCGACCACATGGTACTGGGCGCATCCGGCGTCCATGGGGATGTTGCGCACCACGGCCAGAGCCGCGGACTGGGGCGGCAGAGACAGGGTGGCCGCCGCGCTGTGGAACACGTACACGCCCTCGCCCTCGGCCAGGTCAGCGGGGTCATCCTGGACGCGGTTGCCGCTGTCGATCCACACGGTCTCGGCGGAGAGGTGCATCACATACTCACCGTACCGCTCCGAGTCCAGCCGGAGCTGAGTGGGGACGCCATTTTCATCCCGGATGATCTGCTGGATGGTGCCGTAGTACAGCACATAGCCGGGATTCGCCACCGTCTCCTCGGCAGAGACCGGGGCGGAGATGGGGACGGCCTGTTCGGCTGCCAAAGTGGGCAGCGCCATGGCGCAGGCCAGCGCGCCGCTGAGGATCAGGACAGGCAGTTGCTTTTTCATACGGATCGCTCCTTTTTAAACAGAGTGGGTTGGATGGGCTGCTTGCTCTGTCCTCTTAGACGGCGGGTCTGAGGAAAAGTTCCCCAAGAAAATCGACGCTTGGGCGCCTCTTGTCTTTTATGGGAAGTATGCTATAATTTTTACAGTTCTTGTCTAAACCGGTCCGTCTAACAGGGAGGTGGAGCAGTCGTGAAGCGGCGTGGTGGACGCGGTCTGCTGGGGGCGGCGCTGGTGCTGCTCCCTTTGGCGTGTATCGTCGGGAGCCTGTTCATCGGATTGTACGATCTGAGCGCGGGGGACGTGCTCACCATCCTTTTCCAGCCCCAGATGGCCCCCGCCGCCCAGGTCAGCGTGGTGTGGCAGCTGCGCCTCCCCCGCACCCTGGCCGCCGCCATGGTGGGGGGCGCGCTGTCGGTGAGCGGCGCGGCCTACCAGGGAGTGTTCCGCAACCCGCTGGTGGACGCCGGAATGCTGGGTGTGTCCAACGGGGCGGGCTTCGGCGCGGCTTTGGCCATTGTGGCCCTGGGGGGTGGCGCGGCCATCTACCCCTGCGCCTTTCTCTTCGCCATCGGTGCGGTGCTGCTGAGCGTGCTGGCCGGGCGCATCGCCGGGTCGGCCACCAATCTGACTCTGATCCTGGGCGGTGTCATCATCTCCGCCTTTTTCAGCGCCTTTACCTCTATCTTAAAGTACATCGCCGACCCCTATTCCCAGCTGCCCGCCATCACCTTCTGGTTCATGGGCAGCTTCGCCGACGTCCACTACCGCCATTTTATCGCCTTCCTGCCCATGGGTCTGGGGATGCTGCTGGTGCTGCTGTGCCGGTGGCAGATCAACGTGCTCTCCATGGGGGACCGGGAGGCAGCCGCCCTGGGAGTGGACCTGGGGCGGTACAAGCTCCTGCTGGTAGGGGGCGCCACCCTGGCCACCGCCTCGGCGGTGTGCATCAGCGGGGTCATCAGCTGGGTGGGGCTGGTGGTGCCCCACATCTGCCGGATGCTCTTCGGAAACGACAACCGCCGCCTCATCGCGGCCAGCCTCTCTCTGGGTGCCTCCTTCCTGGTGGTGATGGACGTGCTGGCCCGGACCCTCAGCACCGCCGAGATCCCGGTGGGCATCCTCACCGCCCTGGTGGGCACCCCCTTCTTTATCTTTCTTCTGAAGCGGACGAGAGGGGGCGGCTGGAGTGAGTGAGCTGCTGCGCCTGGAGGGGCTGAGCTGCGGCTACGGCGCGCCCCTCTTCCGGGACCTCTCCCTGGCGGTGGACCGCGGGAAGATCCTCTGCCTCATGGGCCCCAACGGCTGCGGAAAGAGCACTCTTTTGAACACGGTCCTGGGGCTCCAGCGCCCCCTGGCCGGGCGGGTGCTGCTGGAGGGACGGGACGTGAAAACGTGCTCCCGGCGGGAGATCGCCCGGGTGCTGGCCCTGGTGCCCCAGCGGCACCAGCCCATGTTCCCCTATACGGTGCGCCAGGTGGTGCTCATGGGCCGCACCGCCCACCTCTCCCTCTTTTCCGGCCCCACGGAGGCGGACGAGGCTATGTGCGACGCCGCGCTGGAGCAGGTGGGGCTGCTGCACCTGGCCGAGGCCCCCTACCACCAGCTCTCCGGCGGGGAATTGCAGCTGGTGCTGCTGGCCCGGGCGGTGGGGCAGCAGACTCCGCTGTTGCTGCTGGACGAGCCCACCGCCCATCTGGACCTGCGCAACGAGCTGCTCTTTCTGGAGACGGTGTCCCGCCTGGTCCGGGAGCGGCACATCGGTGTCCTCATGGCCACCCACGACCCGGACCACGCCTTTTACCTGGAGGAAGAGGGGTTACCGGTCACCGCCGCCCTCATCGCCAACGGGGGGCTCTTTGCCGCCGGACCGCCGGCGGAGACCCTGACGCCCCCCACTCTGGCCCAGGTCTATGGGGTGGAGGCCGCAGTGCTGGAGGGGCGCGTCCCCGGACAGCCCACGCTGCGGCGCATCGCCCCCCGACACATTCTCTGAGGAGGAAACCGGCATGAAACAGCTGCGCACGTCTGCCCTTTGCCTGCTGCTCTGTCTGACCCTGCTGTGCGCCTGTGCCCCCACGGGAAAGCAGCAGGGCCCCGGCACTACCGAGACCCAGTCGGTCACCGATCTGGTGGGCCGGACGGTGGAAATTCCCAAGGAGCCCGCCTGCATCTGCGCCTTGGACCCCTTCTGCGCCCCCTTTGTGGTGGCCTTCGGCTACGGGGAGCAGGTGAAGGCCACCATTCCCTCCATCCAGCGGGATGTGCTCATCCAGTCCATCTGCCCCTCCCTCAAGGAGGCGGAGGTGGTGAAGAGCGGCGGTGTGGTCAACGCCGAGGCCCTGCTGAGCCTGGGAGTGGACCTGATCCTGCTGGACCGGGAGAGCTACGACGACCCGGACAGCCGGGCTAAGCTGGACGCCACCGGCATTCCCTACCTGGTGGTGGGCAACGCCACCATCGACGAGGCGCTGGAGGCGGTAGCCCTGGTGGGGGAGGTGCTCCACGCCGACGAGGAGGCGGAGCAGTACATCACCTGGTACCGGGACTGTCTGGACCGGGCCGAGACGGTCAGCGCCGCCATCCCGGAGGAGGAGCGGCCCCGCCTCTACCACTCGGTGAACGAGGCGGTGCGCACCGACTACGCCGGGAGCCTTCCCGCCCAGTGGATCGCCGCCACCGGCGCGGAGAATGTCTCGCTGGAGGGCGGCCTCACCATGGAGGGGGGCAGCGCCTACACCACCCTGGAGCAGATCTTCGTCTGGGACCCGGACCTCATCATCTGTAACGAGGTTGGAGTGGCCGACTACATCCTCACCGATGAGAAGTGGAAGGGCCTGGGGGCCGTGGAGCGGGGCGATGTGTACCAGATGCCCATCGGCCTGAGCCGCTGGGGCCACCCCAACAGCATCGAGACTCCCCTGGCGGTGCTGTGGCTCACCGAGCTTCTCTACCCGGAGGAGTCCGACATCGACCTGGAAAAGGAGACCCGGGACTTTTATCAGACCTATTTTGACTATACGATCAGCGACGAGGAACTGGATGCGGTCCTGTCCGGCGATGGGATGCGCACCCCTAAGACCGGCGGAAAGGTGGAATGAGCTGTGGAAGAGAAGCTGCTGCTTTGCATTGATGACACCGACACTCTGGACTCTCCCGGCACCGGCGAGGTGCTGGACACGCTGCTGGCCGCCCTGGCGGAGGAGGGCCTGGGACAGGGCTCCTTCATCACCCGGCACCAGCTGCTGGTCCACCCCGACATCCCCTACACCTCCCACAACAGCTCCATGTGTACCCAGGTGTGCACCGGCGACGGGGTGGGCGTGATCGCCTTTGCCCGCGCTTTTCTGGAGCGGACCTGGGTCCCCGGCTCCGACCCGGGGCTGTGCGCGGTATTTCCGGAGCGTTTGGCGGACCCGGCGGGATTGCTGGCCTTCGGTCAGGCGGCCAAGGAGCGGGTCCTCACCAAGGACGACGCCCGGGCCCTGGCGGAACGGGAACCGGAGGGGATCTTCCTCTCGGAGCACGGCGGCACCGGGCAGGGCATCATCGGCGCGCTGGCCGGGTGCGGCCTGCGCCTGAGCGGGACCGACGGCCGCTGCCGGGGCAAGCTCTACCCCAGCGCAGTGGGGGAGAGCCTCACCGCTGCGGAGCTCATCGCCCGGGGCGGCGTGGACTGTGTGGCCGACCCGGAGGGGAAGGTTCTCCCCGGCGACACCCCGCTGGTCTTTGCCCGGCCCTGCAAGGCGGTGTTCCGCCGCGGCCTGCGCCTGGCGGTGGCGAAGCCCCGGCCCGACGGGGCCTGGGAGCTGCTGGCCAAGCAGGACCTGCCGGAGGTGTTTCTGGTATGAGCGGCTCTTTTGAACATACCCCGGCGGGGCGGACCTTCCGCTTCGGCCGCCACGCCCCGGAGGAGGCCCGGGCGGCGGTGTGCGCCCAGTACCGTCGGGACGACGAGGAGGAGACGGAGGACGACACCGTCTCCTGCTACAACTGCCGCTACCGGCGCTGGACCGTGGAGTCCTTCGTCTGTATGCGGAAAGGAGAGGAAGAGACATGAGACGTGCGCTTTTCGCCCTGCTGGCAGCGCTATGCCTGCTGACCACCGCCGCCTCGGCGGAGGACGGGGCGGGCAAGGCCCAGCCCCTGGCCCTCAGCAGCAGCAGCGTGGCCGACGGAGCCACCAATGTGGCGGCGGACACCGCCATTCGCCTGGATTTCACCAAGAACGTGGTGAATCTGACGGTGAAGGACAACAATAAGACCTGCTTCTCGGTCACCGACTCCACCGGCGCGGCGGTGCCCATCGTGGTGAGCATGGGGGACGACCAGGTGGACCGGGACGTGCGCAATACCATCTACGTCTCACCGGCCCAGGCGTGGCCGGCGGGGGAGACCCTGACCCTCACCATCTCAGGGGATCTGATGGCCAAGAACGGCACCTCTATGGGCACCGCCGCGCCGGTGGAGTCGGTGACCGAGAAGCAGGTCTTATTGTTGTCCTTCACCGTCAGATTCACCACGTTCTTGGTGAAATCCAGGCGAATGGCGGTGT
>NZ_NFGZ01000028.1 GCF_002159175.1 Flavonifractor sp. An92
GGTGATGGAGGGGGAGGGCTCCGCCGAGGAGGCGGCGGTGGGATCGGGCTGGTGGTCGGAGCGCAGGGCGCGGGTCAGGCTGGGCGCGATGAGCAGCCCGGCGCAGACCACCAGACCGGCCAGCAGCAGGGGGACGGAGGGGCCGCGGCGACGGCGGCGGCGGTAAGACATGTTGAACGACCTCGTTTCCAAAGAAAATCAGGGGGAGAGCAGATAGTGCAGAAGCTCCTCGTAGGAGGCCACCGTGTGGGTGGGGCGGATGCCGGAGGTGTTTTCACCTCCCTGGGGGTGATACCAGATCGTATCCAGACCGGCGTTGATTCCTCCCTGTATATCGGAATACAGATTGTCGCCGATGACGACCGCCCGGGAGGGATCGGTGATGTCCATGGCGGAGAGGACACGGCGGAAGAATTCGGCCTCCGGCTTCTGGGAGCCCACCTCCTCGGAGATGAACAGCCAGGGGATGACAGAGGCCAGCGCGGAGTGGGAAAAACGGCCGCGCTGGGCAGAGGCCACGCCGTTGGTGACGATGGCCAGGGTACAGTGCGGGGCCAGGGCGCGGCAGAGCTCCTCCGCGCCGGGGAAGAGCTCGCTCCCCTCGGCCAGGCGGTCCAGGTAGAAGCGGTTCAGGGCGCTGGGGTCGTCCTTCTTGCCCAAGACCCGGGCCAGGACGGCGAAGCGCTCCACCACCAGCTCCTCCCGGCGGATCTCACCCAGGTCGCACCGGTGCCAGAGCAGGTGGTTGAGGGAGCGGTAGAAGCGCTCCACCTCCGGGCCCTCCGGGTAACCGTACGCGTGCAGCGTGGTCCGCAGGGCCCGCAGCTCGGCGGCGTCGAAGTCGAAGAGGGTGTGATCGGCGTCAAACAGCAGATAATCATAGCGGGGCATACGATCAGCTCCTTTCCCGGGCGCGGCGGCGGCGGAACACCTGCCACATGCGCATAGCGGTGGATACCAGCAGGATGCCCAGCGCCAGGGCGCCCGAAAGTCCCAGGGTGTGCATCCCCCGGCTGAGGAAGCGGCTGGCATCGCCCTGGATGGCATACTGCATGGTGTAGTAGATACCGGCACCGGGGACCAGGGGAAAGACCGAGATGAGCAGGTAGGCGGTCACCGGGCGCTTGCGCACCCGGGCCATGATCTCCGAGTAGAGGGAGAGGGCCAGCGCGGCCACGAAATAGGCGGCCACGTCACTGTCCAGCACCGGCAGAGCCAGCAGATAGACCAGCCACCCCAGCGCGCCGCCCAGGGAGGCCAGGGGGACCTCCCGCCCGTGGACATTGAAGGGGACGGCGAAGGCCAGCCCGCCGATGAAGGCGTACAGGCAGGGGAGAAAATAGGTCCAGTCCATGCGCGCCACCCCCTCAGAACGAGGCGGCCAGGCTCAGCACGAAGCCGGTGCCCAGCGCGATGGCGGTGGCGATGAGGAGGGCCTGCACCACCAGGTTGGTGCCGGAGATCAGATCGCCCGACATGATGTTGCGGATGGCGTTGGTGAAGATGAGGCCGGGCACCAGGAGCATCAGCGCGCCGATGATGATGAAATCCACGCTCTCGCCCAGGCCCAGGGCCACCAGCAGCAGCGCGCACAGGGCGGACACCGCGCCGCCGGCAATGGTGCGGATGAACTGGTTGGTGAGCAGCCAATCCATCCACCGACCGCACAGGCCGATGGCCACACCGCACAGCCCGGCGCACAAGCCGTCCCGCAGGCTGCCGCCGAAGAACATGGCATAGGCCCCCGCGCCCACGAAACAGGCCAGCAGGCGCATGGAAGCGGAATAGGTCCGGCGGTTTCTCCGGATGTCCTCCATCCGCTGCCGCAGCTCCGGCAGCGGGGGCGGGTCCTGGCAGACCTGGCGGCACAACTCGTTGTAGGCCACCAGCAGATCCAGGTCGGTGTCGTGAGGCGGGATACGCCGGATGCGGGTGGAGGTCTGGCCGGACGGGTCGCAGAGACTGACGTTGATGCAGTTGGGGATGGCAAAGACCTCGCCGCTGTCCACGCCGTAGGCCTGGATCACCCGCTGCACCGACTCCTCCACCCGGTAGATCTCCGCGCCGGTGACCATCATCCGATAGCCCAGCTCCGAGCTCAGGTCCAGAAGCAGATCGTAGGATTCCTGCAAGTCAAGCACACCTGCCTTTCCGCACAGTCGAAAATGTGGGGGGCGGGAGGGCGCACGCCCTCCGGTCAGCTTAGCTTACCTCTTTTTGACGCGCGGGGCAAGGAAAAAGTTGTCCCCCCAGGTCAAATTCCATCAAACTTTTTCCGACGGCGCAGAGCCACCCTCTACCGCTGCGCGCTCGGCCTTCAGCTCCTCATAGAGCTGGTAAAAATCCCAGGACACATTGCCCGGGGTGACGATGGCCTTGTACACCGCGCGGGGCACCCCGGCGCGGAGCAGGGCGGAGAGCACCCGGTCCAGCTGGGGCCCGCCGATCCCGGAAAAGACCATCAGGCTCTCGCCGATGGGCTCCCGGGGGGTAGGGGCCTCCTCCGGCACCGGGAGCACGCCGGTGAAGGAGCCCAGGGGCCGGCCCAGCTCCTCCGGGGCCACGGCGCGGATGCGTAGGCCCTGGGTGGCAAAGACGGCTTTGGCTTTTTTCCCCTCCTGGGGGGAGGCGGCATTGTAATAGAGGACCATTCCGCGGACTGCGGGCATAGAGATCCCTCCTTTGGATCAGTTGACTTGTTTGGCGTTGGGGTAAATGCGCTCCATCCGGTCGTCGGGGAAACGCTCATCCAGGAACTGGGACACGATGGTGGTGGGGCCGGGGTCGGCCTGGTGGCGCTGGGTGTAGCGGGCCAGCGCCAGGGAGGACATGGCCATGTTGACCAGCATGAAGGCCAGCAGCACCCAGGTACCTAGTTTGCCCCAGCGGATGGGGATGCGCTCAATGAGGCGGGAGAGCAGGGGATAAATTCCCTTCAGCCAGGCCACCGCCGCGATGCCCCAGAAGAAGCAGAACAGCAGGTTGATGCGTCCGCCCAGGTTGAAGGGGATGTGGCTGTAATCCCAGAAAATGGTGCCGAACACCAGCTCGGTAAAGACGCTGCACACATACTCGTACACGCCGCCCAGCACCGTGCCGGCCAGGAAGATGTAGCGGTCGTTCTTATCCTTATATTTATAGAGGACTGCGGTGAGCAGCACCGCGCCCAGGCCCCACACCACGCTGAAGGGCCCCCAGACCAGACTGCTGCGGCTCATCCACACCCCGGCGGTGAGGCGGCAGAAGATGGTCTCGATGATGTCGCCCAGAAAGGCGGCGATGACGAAGAGCCACACCAGCTTGTGGAAGCAGCAGCCCTGGGCGAACACCACCGGGGCGGCCTTGGTCTGCCGGGACTGGTCCAGGAGCTTTTCCGGCTCCAGGTTGGGGTAGGCCTTCATCATACGGCGCTGGACCCGGCCGGTGATGGCATTGCCGAACTGGGTGGAGAGGTTGCGGAAATCCTCCTGCAGGGCGGCCAGGCGGCGCAGGCGGAAGCGCAACTGGAGGACAGCGGTGAGGGAGAGGGCCAGGTCGATGCCCAGCAGGAGGAGCACCACCAGCAAAGCCGTCCGGGCCACATGGACCGGCAGCAGGGCCAGCAGGGAGCGGATGAGCGGGTTGGTCACCCGGATGCACACCACCGCCAGCAGGCCCCAGGCGATCAGGTGGGGCAGGGTGATGTAGCCCTCGAACTGGAAGCGGTAGCGGGTGTAGTCCCACCACTTGCGGTGGAAGATGCGCTCCAGCAGGAAGCCGGTGAAGAAGGCCAGGAAGGCGGAGAGCACCGCGCCGGCCAGGAACAGGAAGAAGGGGCGGTCAGCCAGCTCCGGCAGGAAGATGGAGAACACCACCGCCGCCACGCCGTAGATGGGGCAGAAGGGGAGGTTCAGAAAGCCGGTGTTGACGAAGGCGTGCTTGCGCAGGGCGGCCACCACCACGCCGGCGCACCAGCCCGCGAAGGAGTAGAGCAGGAAAAACCAGAGCAGCTCATAGAGCGTATTGTACATGATGCATCCTTTCTGCCGGTCAGCGTTCCGGCCGGTGGTTGGCGGGGCGGACCTCACACACGGTCAGCACGCCCTCCGCCACGGTGAAGCGCACATCCAGCCCCCCGAAGGGCAGGCCGTACACCCGCTCCGGGTCCTTCTGATAGGAGGGGCGGGGGTCGTGGGAGAGCACCCCCACCAGGGCCTCCAGCTCCTCCGGCGGCACCAGGGCCTGCCAGCGGGGCGGGAAATCCACCTCCAGCAGCCGCTCATCCAGCCCGGTGGTGAATCCGCCGGTGGCGTTCGGGTGGCTGTCGGCGTAAGAAATGTAGGGCTTGATGTCGTAGATGGGGGTGCCGTCCATCAGGTCGGCCCCCGCCACGTGGAGGATGGGCCCCTGGGGCGTGTGGAGCTCCACCCGCTCCAGACGCACCGACGAGAGGCCGATGGGGTTGGGCCGGAAGGGCGAGCGGGTGGCAAAGACCCCCATGCGAGTGTTGCCGCCCAGCCGGGGCGGGCGCACCGTGGGGGACCAGTTCTCCCGCACGGCGCCGGAGAACTGCCAGATGAGCCAGATGTGGGAGTACTCCTCCAGCCCCCGCAGGGCGTCGGGGTTGCGGTACTCCGGCTCGAAGATCACCTGGGCTTTCAGCGCGTCCACCAGGCCGCTCTGCCGGGGGACGCCGAATTTGGTGGGAAAGGCGGTGTGAATGCGGGCCACCACCCGCAGGTTATGCGTCTCACTCATAATTGAACCTCGTTTGTGGAAAAATGGGGATTCCGGCAACAGTATAGCATAACCAAGCCCAAGGCGAAAGGGGCGGCGGGCCGAGGATGACGGTTGCGCCGGGGGGAAATCTGTGATAGTATACAATTTAATTGCGCTTTGGCGGAAGGAGGGAGCGGATGAACGATTTTGATGCGCTTTTGGCCCGGGTCCGGGCCCAGGCGGAGGCCCTGTCCATCCCCGTCTCCCCCCGTCTCTCCCCCCATGTGGTGGTGAACCGCCGGGCGGTGACCCGCTTCGGCTGCTGCGTGTGCCGGGACGGGCAGTACCACATCGAGCTCACCCAGCGCCTGCTGGAGGCCCCCGAGCGGGCCTGCCTCCAGACCCTGGCCCACGAGGTGCTCCACACCTGCCCGGGCTGCCGCAACCACGGCGTCCGATGGAAGGGGTACGCTCAGCGGATGAACGAGGCCTACGGCTACGACATCCGGCGCACCGGCACCTGCGAGGAGCTGGAGATCCCCGATGTGCGCCCGGTGCGCCACCTGCTGGTGTGCCAGAGCTGTGGGAAGGAGTTCCCACGGGCGGTGGCCTCCGCCCTGGTGCGCCACCCGGAGCGCTACCGCTGCCGCTGCGGCGGCACACTGCGGCGGATGTATTAAAAAAGCGCCGCTTACGCGGCGCAAGGGGTCAGCGCTTGAGGCGGGCGAGCTGCTCATAGAGCCAGGAACGCCACACCACCAGCCGCTCCCGGGGGAAGAGGTGGTTGATGAGCAGGCTCATGGCCACGCCGATGGCGGTGTCAAACATGCGGTTGAGGGCGTAGGGCACATAGCTGTCCACCGGCGTGTTGAAGAGCACGATGCACAGCACCACGCCGCCCGGCTGCACCGCCCCCACCCAGAACTTCTGGCTGAGCAGAATGAGGATCACGATGCCCACGAACAGCAGCGGCACCAGCGCCAGGCGGGTGTTCCCGTCGGGGTAGAAGAGCAGGTACACCCAGAAGAGGGCGATGCCCAGGAAGCCGCCGATGATGGTGCCGAAGAGGCGGTTGCCGCCGTGGAGCTTGGAGTGCTCGATGTCGGTGCCCATGCCGAACACCGCGCCGATGCAGGCGAAGGTGGGATTGCGGTCGATAAAGTAGTAAAAAAAGGCACAGAGCGAGGCGGAGAGGGCTGTTTTCAGGTTGCGCAGCCCGATATGGGGCAGACGCAGGGGCTTGCGGCCGTCCATGGGGATTCCTCCTGTCACAGGTCTGCCGGGGCGGGGGGAACCGGCTTGCTTCAAATTTATTTTTAGTATACCATACTATTTGTTAGGAAGAAAGAGAAATTTGAAAAATCAGGGAGGATTTGCTACATCATGAGCTACGCCGATACGCTGTTTTTGCAGACCTGCCGGGAGATCCTGGAGCAGGGGACCTGGGACACCGACCGGGAGGTGCGCCCCCGCTGGGAGGACGGGACCCCGGCCCACACCATCAAGCGCTTCGGCGTGGTCCACCGCTACGACCTGCGGAAGGAGTTCCCTATCCTGACGGTGCGCCGCCAGTACCTGAAGAGCGCCGTGGACGAGCTCCTGTGGATCTGGCAGAAGAAGTCCAACCGCATCCAGGACCTGAATTCCCACATCTGGGACTCCTGGGCGGATGAGAACGGCACCATCGGCAAGGCCTACGGCTACCAGCTGGGGGTGAAGCACCGCTACCCCGAGGGGGAGTTTGACCAGGTGGACCGGGTGCTCTACGACCTGAAGCACAACCCCACCTCCCGGCGCATCCTCACCAGCCTCTACAACCACCACGACCTGAGCGAGATGGCCCTCTATCCCTGCGCCTGGTCGGTGACCTTCAACGTCACCGGCAACACCCTCAACGCCATCCTCAACCAGCGCAGTCAGGACATGCTCACCGCCAACGGCTGGAACGTGATGCAGTACGCGGTGCTGGTCCACATGCTGGCCCAGGTGTCGGGGCTGGAGGCGGGAGAGCTGGTCCACGTCATCGCCGACGCCCACATTTACGACCGGCACGTGCCCATCGTGGAAAAGCTCCTGGAGCGGGAGCCCTACCCCGCGCCGCAGTTCCGGCTGGACAAGAACGTGACCGATTTCTATGCCTTTACCCCCCAGAGCGTCTCGCTGGAGGGTTATCAGGCCCATCCGCTGGAGGACAAGATCCCGGTGGCCATTTGAAAGACGCAAAAAAATCCCCCTGCCGTGCGGCAGGGGGATTTTTGTTTCAAGTCGGATCCGCGAAGGAATCTTACTTGTGGTCCACGCTGTACATGTGGGCGATCAGGTCCAGGACCTTGTTGGAGTAACCCCACTCGTTGTCGTACCAAGACACGACCTTCACGAAGGTGTCGGTCAGAGCGATGCCGGCCTTGGCGTCGAAGATGGAGGTGTGAGGATCGCTGATGAAGTCGGAGGAAACCACGTCCTCGTCGGTGTAGCCCAGCACGCCGGCCAGCTCACCCTCGGAGGCCTTCTTCATGGCGGCGCAGATCTCGTCGTACTTGGCGGGCTTGGCCAGGTTGACGGTCAGGTCGACCACGGAGACGTCCAGGGTGGGGACACGCATGGACATACCGGTCAGCTTGCCGTTCAGCTCGGGGATAACCTTGCCCACGGCCTTGGCAGCGCCGGTGGAGGAGGGGATGATGTTGTAGGTAGCCGCACGGCCGCCGCGCCAATCCTTCTTGGAGGGGCCGTCAACGGGCTTCTGAGTAGCGGTGACGGAGTGCACGGTGGTCATCAGGCCGTCGGTGATGCCCCAGTTCTCGTGCAGCACCTTGGCGATGGGGGCCAGGCAGTTGGTGGTGCAGGAGGCGTTGGAGACGAAGGTCATGTCGCTGGTGTACTTGTCCTGGTTCACGCCCATGACGAACATGGGGGTGGAGTCCTTGGAGGGAGCGGACATAACGACCTTCTTGGCGCCGGCGTCGATGTGAGCCTGAGCCTTCTCCTGGGTCAGGAACAGGCCAGTGGACTCCACGACGTACTCAGCACCGATCTCACCCCAGGGGATCTCGGAGGGGTTCATCTTGGCGTAGAACATGACCTTCTTGCCGTTGACGGTGATGGACTCATCGTCATAGCTGATGGTGCCCTGGAAGCGGCCATGGATGGTGTCGTACTTCAGCATATAAGCCATATAGTCGGGGGTCATGAAAGGATCATTGATGCCGACGAACTCGATGTCATCGCGGGCGATGCCAGCGCGGAACACGAGGCGGCCAATGCGTCCGAAACCGTTAATACCAACTTTGATGCTCATTGGGAATCTCTCCTTCACAAAGTTTTTGTAGGTTTTCCTTCGCGCATCCTTATTATATCCCACTTAATGCGAAAAGAAAAGAGGTCAATTGCAAAAAAATAGCCCTAGCCCCCCAAAAGGTGGTGACGCATCCAACAAAAAGAGACAAAATCCACCACTAGCTGACTTTTAACCTTGTCCGGCTCAGCAGTATTTGGTATACTGGCAGGGTGAAAGACCCGCTTGGGTCCTGCATATGCTAACAACGGCTGTCTTACGGGTTGTTTGAAGGGAATAGTGGGAGGATTTGCCTTGGATATGGACCAGAAAGAGCGGGAGGCTCAGGTGGTGGAACAGCTGCGGGAGCAGGTGGGAAACCTGATGGCCGCCGCGCAGCTCCTCACCCCCGCCATTCGGGAGCAGGAGGAGCGAAAATATGACCAATACCTGGCGATTTTGAACCAGGGATTATACCGCCTGCTCCGTCTGACGGAGCATATGGACCTGCTGCGGCAGGAGGAGCTGCCCTGCCGGATGGAGCGGGTGGAGGCCGCGGAGCTGTGCCGGTCACTGTGCCGGGAGGTGGGGGGCCTCGCCGGGAGCATGGGCGTCACCTTCCGATGGGAGTGCGCGGGGGAAGAGGCCATGGTGCAGGCCGACCCCGCTATGCTCCGCCGGCTCATTCTGCTGCTGGTGGACGGGGCGCTGCGCCGGACCGGCCGGGGCGGACACACCGGCCTGCGGGCCTGGACGGAGGGGGAGCGCTTCCGCATCACCGTGTGGGACGACGGCGAGGAACAGGAAAACGCCGCGCCCACCGGTCCGCTGGAGGAGCAGCTGACCCAGCGGTATGGGCTGGAGGCGGAGCTGACCCGGGCCATCGCCCAGGCTCTCGGGGCCACGCTGGTCTTTGAGCGGAGCGAGGAGCGGGGCCGGCGGGCCGTGCTGTCGCTGCCCCTGGACCACAGCGGACCGGGGGAGCTGCGCACCCCCCGGATGGGCTACAACCCCACCGGCGGCTTCCAGCCGGTGCTGGTGGAGCTGTCGGAGCGGCTGCCCTACCAGGCCTATCTATGGGATGAACTGGAATAACACCGACCGGGGAGGCCGCGCCGCGCGGCCTCCCCGTATGTCCGCCTGGGGCGGAGAAAGGGAGGAATACCAATGAACGCCATCGTGGCAGTGGATCGAAACTGGGCCATCGGCCGGGAGGGGGACCAGCTGGTCTACCTGAAAGAGGACCTGAAGCGCTTCCGGACCCTGACGGCGGGCCATGCCGTCATCGTGGGGAGAAAAACGCTGGCCACCTTCCCCGGTGGGCGGCCCCTGAAGGGGCGGGACAATCTCGTCCTCACCCGGGACCCGGATCTCCAGGTGGAGGGCGCCCGGGTGTTCCACCGGGTGGAGGACCTCCTGGCCGCCGCGCCGGAGGACGCCTTTGTGGTGGGGGGGAGCCAGGTGTATGAGGCCCTCCTCCCCTGGTGCGACACGGTGTATGTGACCCACATCGACGCCGCCTTCCCCGGGTGTGATGCCTTTTTCCCCAACCTGGATGCCCGGGGCGGCTGGACGGCCGAGGAGGAGGGGGAGCCCCTGGAGGAGAACGGCCTCACCTACCGCTATATGACCTATCGGAGGGACCGCCATGTACGTGGATGACATCCGGGCCTATGTGCCCCAAACTCCCCAGGAGGAGGCCGACAAGGCCATGATCCTGGACTACATCCGCCGCTTTCCCGACGATATCCTCACCCGGGACAACGCCATCGCCCACCTGACCAGCTCCGGTTTTGTGGTCAATGCCGACGCCAGCCGGGTCCTGATGGCCCACCACAACATCTACCGGGTGTGGGCCTGGACCGGCGGCCACGCTGACGGGGAGGAGGACCTGCTGTCCGTGGCCCTGCGGGAGGCCCGGGAGGAGACCGGCATCGCCCACATCCGCCCTCTCTCCACCGCCATCGCCTCCCTGGACATCCTGCCGGTGTGGGGGCATGTGAAGCGGGGGCGCTACGTCTGTGCCCACCAGCACCTGAACGTGAGCTATCTGCTGGTGGCCGACGACACCGACCCCATCGCCCCCCGGCTGGAGGAGAACACCAGGGTGGGCTGGCTCCCGGCGGAGGAGCTCACCGCCTGGACCAACGAGTGGCAGATGGACGGAGTGTACACCAAGCTCCTGGAACGGGCCCGCACTTTGTTGCAAATGTGAAAAAATCCGCGTCTGACCCGGTTGCACCTAGGAAATGCCAGAAAAAAGGTGTATACTATCTCCAGTATACCCATAAAAGGAGGACATGCTATCATGATTCAGCTTGATCTCAGCAATATCCGTTCCTTTGTGCCCGAGGACTGGCTGACGTCCCGTAAGGACCGTCTGGAGCAGGCCCGCGTCATGCTGGAAGAGGGCAACGGCCCCGGCGGTGACTTCACCGGCTGGGTGCACCTGCCCCGCGATTACGATAAGGAGGAGTTCGCCCGGATCCAGAAGGCGGCCAAGAAGATCCAGTCCGATTCCGAGGCCCTGGTGGTCATCGGCATCGGCGGTTCCTATCTGGGCGCCCGCGCCGTGGTGGAGCTCATTCAGTCCCCCAACTACAACCTGAAGAAGAAGGACACCCCCGACATCTACTTTGCCGGCAACGGCCTGTCCACCGACGCCCTGCTGGAGACCATCGAGCTGGTGAAGGACCGGGACTTCTCGGTGAATGTCATCTCCAAGTCCGGCACCACCACCGAGCCCGCCGTGGCCTTCCGCATCTTCAAGAACCTGCTGGAGGAGAAGTACGGCAAGGAAGAGGCCCGCAAGCGCATCTACGCCACCACCGACGCCCACAAGGGCGCTCTGAAGGGCCTGGCCGACAGCGAGGGCTATGAGGAGTTCGTGGTGCCCGACGCCGTGGGCGGTCGCTTCTCCGTGCTGACCGCCGTGGGCCTGCTGCCCATCGCTGTGGCCGGCATCGACCTGGACGAGCTGATGGGCGGCGCCGCCGAGGCCATGGAGGCCCTGGCTGTGCCCGGCCTGGAGAACCCCGCCTGGCAGTACGCCGCCGCTCGCCACGCCCTGTACACCGCCGGCAAGAGCACCGAGATCCTGGTGGGCTATGAGCCCTCCTTCCGCTTCTTCGCCGAGTGGTGGAAGCAGCTCTACGGCGAGAGCGAGGGCAAGGACGGCAAGGGCCTGTTCCCCGCCAGCGTGGAGTTCACCGCGGACCTCCACTCCATGGGTCAGTATATCCAGGAGGGCCAGCGCCTCATGTTCGAGAGCGTGGTCCGCTTCCAGGAGTCCAAGGGCAGCTACACCATCCCCCACGACCCCGACAATGTGGACGGCCTGAACTTCCTCTCCGGCAAGCCCCTGACCTTCGTGGCCGAGCAGGCCCTCCGCGGCACCCTCCTGGCCCATGTGGACGGCGGCGTGCCCAACATCCTCATCCAGGCCCTGCGCCGGGATGCCCGCACCGTGGGTCAGCTGATCTACTTCTTCGAGTACTCCTGCGGCCTGAGCGGCTACCTCCTGGAGGTCAACCCCTTCAACCAGCCGGGCGTGGAGGCTTACAAGAAGAATATGTATGCGCTCCTGGGCAAGCCCGGGTACGAGGAGCACCGTGCTGCGCTGGAGGCCCGTCTGTAAGCCTCCACACCAAGCGTTTTGCGCAGCAAAACCTTGCTGCCGGGCGGATTCACTCCGCCCGAGCAGATGAAAGAAATGGGGTCCCCCCGGTCCGTTCGGACCGGGGGGATTGCTTACAAGAAGAACATGTACGCTTTGCTGGGCAAGCCCGGATACGAGGAGCACCGCGCCGCGCTGGAGGCCCGCCTGTAAGCCTCCACACCAAGAGGTTTGTGAAGAAAACTTGCCCAAAGGCGGAAGGCGTATTTTCAAATTTCCTGTGAACTTCCTCAAATCGGTTGCAATCCCGGAGTAAACATGGTAACATGTTAGAAACGACCGGGACACTCCCGGCGCACGAGTTAAGGAGTGATAACATATGGTGAGAGTGATCATGGGTGTCAAGGGCACCGGCAAAACGAAGCAGATGATCGAACTCATTAATTCCGCCGTTCAGAGCGAGCACGGCAACGTGGTCTGCATCGAGCGTGGCGCTAAGCTGACTTATGACATCCATTCCAAGATCCGCCTGGTGGAAGCCAGCCAGTATGATATGGGCACCTATGACTTCATGAAGGGCTTCATCAGCGGTCTGTATGCCGGCAACTACGACATCACCCATGTCTTTATTGACAGCCTGACCAAGATCGTGGGCGCCGACCTGAACGACCAGAGCACCGAGCAGTTCCTGGATTGGCTCAACAGCTTCTCCGAGAAGAACGGCATCAAGTTCACCGTCACCATCAGCGCTGATGAGGAGCTGGCCCCCGAGGGCATCAAGAAGTATTTCTAATCTAAGCGAAGAAACGAGCGGCGCTGCCAACCGGCAGCGCCGCTCATTTTGTTTTATTGCACCTGGGAGAGGGTGAAACGGGTCCCAGCGTCGCCGGCAAAGACGATCCAGCCGCCCTCCGGCAGGGTGACGGTGGAATCACCCCAGGCCACCGAGCTGGCGGTGACCAGGCCGTTGACATCGTAGACGGTAAAGCCGCCTGCGCCGGTGATATCCACCCGGATGGCCTTTCCGGCGGAGGAGCCTACCTGACACCAGCGGGCGTAGCCGTCGGCCTGGATGGTGAGGGTGGCGCCTGCGCCGGTGTAGAGAGCGGGAGCGGCGAAAGCATCCATACAGCGGTACTCCCCGAATTGGAGATACTCCACGCCATTCTCCACCGTGAAGGTGAGGTCGGAGGCGCTGCGGGAGCCGGTGCCGGGGAGGGTCAGGTAGGCCTGGGCGTGGTTTTCATCCACGATGCGGCAGTTGGCGGCGTATCCGGGCATTTCGTCCATCAGGCCCAGGGAGGCGAAGAGACTGGAAGTCACATAGGTCTCAGCCCGGTAATCCTCGTTGACGATGAGGTAAGCCTTCTGGCCCCGCTGGGCCCAGGCCTGTGCCACTTCGTCCGTGAGGGGATTGTCCTCCATCCGCTCCAGAGCGTAGTTGGCGGAGCACACGGCGGGCAGCCCCGGGAGAACGGTGTAAGTCTGCTCATAGAGGTAGGTGCGGCCGTTTTCCTCCGTGATAAAGCGGTAGCGGACGGTGTTGGCCGCGTCCCGGAAACTGCCGTCGCTGTAATAGACAAGGTTTGTGCTGTTGCCGCCCAGAGCGGCCACGGCGGTGAGGGTAATGCCCTTCCCATCGGCGCTGGGGGAGACGGTGAGGGCGGCGGACAGACCGCTGTACACACCGGAGACCTGTTCCGCCAGACCCTGGGGCAGGGCGGCGGGCTGGGCCTCGGGGAGGGCGGTGGGCTGCTCCACAGTCACTCCATCTTCCGCCAGAGCATCCATGAGGATCTGCACGCCCGCCAACTCGTTGTAGGTGCTCACACCGCCGGAGGACACCACCGCCACCGCCAGATCCTCCTCCGGCAGAACGATGAGACCGGCGTGGTAGTAGAGGGTATCGCCGCCCTTGACCAGGGCGGTGATGCCGTTTTCGTTGAAGGGGTACATGTGGACATTGTCCCAGCCCAGGCCGTAGGCCAGCACGTCATCCTCACTCTCCTCGGCCCACAGGCCCCGCTCGTACTCCCGTGCGGCGGTAGACTGCCAGGAGGCGTCGGTGAGAAGATCATTTCCCCCGCAGAAGAGGGCGCCGAAGGCGGCCAGGTCCGAGGCGGTGGCGTACAGCCCGCCTGCGCCGATGATGTTCAGTGTATCGGTAGCCAGGGCTCGGGTATCATTCCCCTGGTAGACCCGTGCCAGGGCGTCCCGGTCAAAGGTGTCCACCGGGGTGTAGGTAGCCTCCAGCCCGGCGGGGGTCAGGAGATTCTGGTGGACATAGGTGGTGAAATCCACCCCGGAGACCGCCTCCACCACCAGCTCGGCCAGGGTGAAGCCGTCGTTGCAGTAGACGCTGTACGCGCCGGGGTCGGCCTTCAACCGCTGGACGGACAGCCGCTCTAGCAGATCGTCGGTGCCCGCGCCGGTGTAGGTATCAAAGAGGAAGGCACTGCGGGTAGAGTCTCCCATGAGGCCGGAGGAGTGGTTGAGGAGCATCCGCACGGTGATGTCGATGTACCGCTCATCCGCCATGGTGAAGTCGGGCAGGTACTTGGTCACCGGAGCATCCAGGTCCACCTTGCCGTCCTCCACCAGCTGAAGGATGGCGGCGGTGGTATAGAGCTTGCTCACCGAGCCGATGCCGTAGAGATCGCCGTCGGTGAGGGCACGGTTCTCCGTCTTGGAGAAGGTCCCGGCGTGGCCGGTCATGGTGATCTCCCCGTCCTCCCACAGGGCGTACTGGATACTCACCGCGCCGCCGTACTGGGCGGCAGCCTCAATGGCCTGCTGAGCCGACTGCTCCCGGGTCAGAGGAGCGGCCTCTCCCGCCGCGGCGGCCGCGGGGAGAGCAGGGACCAGGAGCAGCGCCGACAGAGTCAACGCTGCTATGCGTTTGAAGGGCATAACACTCATCCTTTCTCTCTTCCAATTGACACCAGTGTACCGCATCGGAAACCGGTGCGCAAGGGCCGATTGACGGCGGGGGCAGATTTGGGTACAATGGGGAAAAAAGGGGGGACGGCGATGAATTACCGACTGACCATCCAATATGACGGTACCCGCTACGACGGCTGGCAGCGCCAGGGCAACACCGACGAGACCATCCAGGGTAAGCTGGAGGAGGCGCTTTTCCAGGCCACCGGGGAGCGGGCCGAGCTCCACGGGGCCGGGCGCACCGACGCGGGGGTCCACGCTCTGGGGCAGGTGGCCAGCGTGCGCCTGGAGCACGCCGTTCCGCCGGAGGAGCTGCGGCAGGCCCTCAACCGCCTGCTGCCCGACGACATCGCCGTCGCTGCCGTGGAAGAGGCCGGGGCGCGGTTCCACGCCCGGCTCAACGCTGCGGGCAAGACTTATCGCTATTCCATCCGCCTGGGAGCCACGCCCGACGTGTTCCGCCGCCGCTTCCAGCTCCATCTGGACGAGGAGCTGGACCTGGAGGCCATGGAGCAGGCCGCCGGTTACCTCACCGGGCGGCACGACTACCGCTCCTTCTGCGGAAACAAGAAGATGAAAAAATCCTCCATCCGCACGGTGGACTCCATCGTCCTGCGCCGGAAGGGGGACGATCTCACCCTCACCTTCCACGGGGACGGGTTCCTCTACCATATGGTGCGCATCCTGGTGGGGACGCTGCTGGAGGTGGGCCGGGGGGAGCGCTCCCCGGAGGAGATGCCCGCCATCCTGGCCGCCCGGGACCGCGCCGCCGCCGGAGCCACCGCCCCCGCCCGGGGCCTCGCCCTGGTGGAGGTGGACTACCACTGATTCAAATACAACGCGCCCCCGGACCCAAGGGTCCGGGGGCGCGTTTTCGTTTCAGCTCAGATCCTGAATGTCCATCTGTTCCAGCTCTTTGCGCCAGTCCCGGCGGTTTTTGTGGTAAACCCAGATGCCGGTCAGCACAGCGGTGGGGATGTTGGTCACCAGGAACACCCCGCCCACCATCAGGAGCTGCTGAGGCTCCACCGGAGGCGCCTCGACCTCTTCCACCTGTGTTTTCACCACATGGCCGTCATTGGAGATCGTCTGCGTGGTGATGGTTCCGGCCCCCATCATAGTGAAGGCCGCCACGCTCAGGGTGAGGAGGAGGCTGAGGAGAAAGCTCAGCACCGGCAGGATGAGGCCCAGCCGGTTCCCCTTGCGGCAGAGGAATACCTGCAGAACCAGCACCAGCCCCACCGGCAGCAGGATGGAGAAGAGAAAGACGGGGATGGCCAGAACGGAAACAGCGATTGTATTGACGCCACTCATTTCAATTCCTCCTTGCGGGCGGCCTGCTTGTAGGCCGCGATGAGGACCTTGGCGGTGTCCAGGTCCAGCTTTTCTTCCAGGGCCAGGCGCTTGATAAGGGAGATATAGGGGTCCGCCTGCTCCTGCTCGGCCAGGCGGATCTTCTGGATGAGCCGGTCCAGCCGCAGGCGCACCGTGGGATAGCTGACGCCGTACTCCCCGGCCACCTCCTTCAGCGACCCGGAGGCCAGCACGAACCGGCGGAGAAACGAGAGCTCCTCCTCACTGAGCCCGGCGAGCCAGGGGGGCAGGAATTCCAGGGCCATGGGACCACCTCCTTTTACAATCTTAAATATATACTTTCATTTTATGAAAGTCAAGAGTAATAGAAAACTTTCATAAAATGCAAAACCGGCATAAAACTTGACAAGGCGGACAAACTCCATTATAATGCAGGTTCAGAATAGCGATGATGGGGAGGAGTACCCATTTTCCGGGTGCAGAGAGGGGCCGTTGTGCTGAGAGGCCCCCGAAGGAAGGTGGAGAAGGTCGCCCCGGAGCTCCGGGTCTGAAGGAAAGTAGGGCCTGGCGTGTCCCCGCGTTAGGGGGGAGAGTGCGGGTGTGGGAACACCCGAATTCAGGTGGTACCGCGGACGGTTCGTTCGCCCTGAGCCAGTGGCTCGGGGCGTTTTTTGTTTTTCCGGAAAGGAGCGCGATATGGAGATCCACGTAAAAACGGTCTATGACCAGAGGGCCCTCACGGCCATGGCCCGGGGCCTGCGCAAAACCGTGCGCCGGAAGAGAAGCCGCCGCAGCCACATCGTGGGCTGGGTATTGGTGGTGCTGGCCCTGCTGTTCGGCGTTGGAGACCTGGCTCTGAATCCTGGCTGGAAGGGATGGGTGGACCTGGCCGTGGCGGCGGTGCTGCTGATGGTCCTCCTCACCGAGGACCGGGTCAACGGCTTTTTCGCCGGGCGGAAGGTCCTCCCCGGCAGCCGTGAGGTGGAGACCGTCTTTACCGACGCCAACTATGTGGCCGCCGTCCAGAACGCCCAGACCCGCTGGAGCTATGAGAGCATCCGGGCCATTGCAGAGGGAAGGGAGTTCATCGTCCTGGCCCTCAGCGACCGCCACGCCCAGATCTACGACAAGGGCGGGATTTCCGGCGGTACCGCAGAGGAGCTGCTTTCCCTGCTGCGGGAGAAAACCGGCCTGGCCGTTACCCAGATGTAAGCACACACAAGAACAAGGAGTGTTTTTCGTATGAAGAAAGAACTGCCCAAGGTCTATGAGCCCCAGGAGGTGGAGGGGCGCATCTATGAGATGTGGGAGAAGAACGGCTGCTTCGAGGGCCACCGGGACCCCGACAAGAAGCCCTTCACCATCGTCATGCCGCCCCCGAACGTCACCGGCCAGCTCCACATGGGCCACGCCATGGACTCCACCCTCCAGGACATCCTGATCCGCTTCAAGCGCATGCAGGGCTACGCCGCCCTGTGGGTCCCCGGCACCGACCACGCCGGTATCGCCACCCAGATCAAGGTGGAGGAGGAGCTGCGCAAGAACGAGGGCCTCACCCGCTACGACCTGGGCCGGGAGAAATTCCTGGAGCGGGTGTGGGACTGGAAGAACAAGTACGGCAACCGCATCGTGGAGCAGCAGAAGAAGCTGGGCGCCTCCTGCGACTGGAGCCGCTCCCGCTTCACCATGGACGAGGGCCTCTCCAAGGCCGTGCGCCACGTGTTCGTCTCCCTCTACAAGAAGGGCCTCATTTATAAGGGAAGCCGCATCATCAACTGGTGCCCCAACTGTGTCACCGCCCTGTCCGACGCCGAGGTGGAGTACCAGGACAAGCCCGGCAACTTCTGGCACATCCGCTACCCCATCCAGGGCGAGGAGGGCCGCTATGTCATCGTGGCCACCACCCGTCCCGAGACCATGCTGGGCGACACCGGTGTGGCCGTCAACCCCAACGACGAGCGATACAAGGACATCGTGGGCAAGAAGTGCATCCTGCCCCTGGTGGGCCGGGAAATGCCCATCGTGGCCGACGAGTATGTGGACATGGAGTTCGGCACCGGCTGCGTGAAGATGACCCCCGCCCACGACCCCAACGACTTTGAGGTCGGTCTGCGCCAGAACCTGGAGACCATCCGGGTGCTGGATGACAACGGCAAGGTGGTGGAGGGCTACGGCCGCTACTCCGGCATGGACCGCTATGAGGCTCGCAAGGCCATCGTGGCCGATCTGGAGGAGCAGGGCTACCTGGTCAAGGTGGAGCCCCACCAGCACAACGTGGGCACCTGCTACCGCTGCCACAACGACGTGGAGCCCCTCATCTCCGCCCAGTGGTTCGTGAAGATGAAGCCCCTGGCCGAGGAGGCCCTGCGGGTGGTCAACGACGGCGAGGTGAAGTTCGTCCCCGAGCGCTTCTCCAAGACCTATACCAACTGGATGGAGAACGTCCACGACTGGTGTATCTCCCGCCAGCTCTGGTGGGGCCACCAGATCCCCGCCTGGACCTGCCAGGAGTGCGGCCACATCACCGTGTCCGAGGAGGACCCCACCGAGTGTGAGCACTGCCACTCCAAGCACATCAAGCAGGAGGAGGACGTGCTGGACACCTGGTTCTCCTCCGCCCTGTGGCCCTTCTCCACTCTGGGCTGGCCTGAGGAGACCGAGGACTTCAAGTACTTCTACCCCACCGACGTGCTGGTCACCGGCTACGACATCATCTTCTTCTGGGTGGCCCGGATGATTTTCTCCGGCTGTGAGCACACCGGCAAGCCTCCCTTCCACACCGTGTTCATCCACGGCCTGGTCCGGGACGACAAGGGCCGCAAGATGTCCAAATCTCTGGGCAACGGCATCGACCCCCTGGAGATGGCCAACCAGTACGGCGCCGACGCTCTGCGCTTTAACCTGGTCACCGGCAACAGCCCCGGAAACGACATGCGCTTCTACACCGAGCGGTGTGAGGCCATGCGCAACTTCGCCAACAAGATCTGGAACGCCTCCCGCTTCCTGATGATGAACCTGACCATCGAGAAGTGTGAGCTGCCCAAGCACCTGGAGCTGGAGGACCGCTGGATCCTCTCCAAGCTCAACAGCGTCATCCCCGAGATCACCGAGAACATGGAGAAGTACGAGCTGGGCGTGGCCGCTCAGAAGGTGTACGACTTCATCTGGGACTCCTACTGCGACTGGTATATCGAGCTGACCAAGGCCCGCCTCCAGGGCGAGGACCAGGAGGCCAAGGAGAACGCCCAGCAGGTGCTCTGCTACGTGCTGACCCAGATCCTGAAGCTCCTCCACCCCTTCATGCCCTATATCACCGAGGAGATCTGGCAGGCCCTGCCCCACGAGGGCGACTACCTGATGCTCCAGCAGTGGCCGGAGTTCCACATCGATCTGGCCTTCCCCGAGGAAGAGAAGGCCATGGAGCTCATCATGGACGCCATCCGCGCCGTGCGTACCCGCCGCGCCGAGATGAACGTGCCCCCCTCCAAGAAGGCCCACCTCACCGTGGCCACCCTGGAGCGGGAGGTCTTTACCGCCGGTATCCCCTTCCTCAAGCGCCTGGCCTCCGCCAGTGAGGTGGAGATCATCCCCATCACCGAGGCCAAGCAGGAGGCCGGTCAGGTGGTTATCGCCACCCACGCCGCCCAGATCTCCATCCCCCTGGGCGAGCTGGTGGACCTGGAGAAGGAGAAGGCCCGCGTCCAGAAGGAGCTGGAGAAGAACCGCAAGATGCTCGCCGGTCTGGAGGGCAAGCTCCAGAACCCCGGCTTTGTGAACAAGGCCCCCGCCAACGTGGTGGAGGCCGAGCGGGAGCGTGCCGAGAAGATGCGCGCCCTCATCGAGAAGCTGGAGGCCCAGCTGGCCACCATGTAAGCAAACAAAAAACACACCTTCCCGTGCGGGAAGGTGTGTTTTTTTACGTTTAGCTCAGCTGGATGGTCATCAGCAGCTCGCCGGCCTTGACGGAGCCGCCCTCTTTGATGAGGACCTCTTCCACCACGCCGGCCCTGCGGGCCACCACGCTGGTCTCCATCTTCATGGCCTCGATCACGGCCACCACCTGGTTCTCCTCCACGTGGTCGCCCTTCTTCACGTTCACCTTGGACACCATGCCGGGGATGGACGCGCCGATCTGGCTCTTGTCCTCCGGGTCGGCCAGGGTGACCGGCCGCACCTGGGACACGGCGTTCTTGTCGGGCACCGCTACCTCGCGGCGCATGCCGTTGAGCTCAAACTGCACATTGCGGGTGCCGTCCTCGTTCAGGTCGCCCAGGCCCAGGTACTTGATGACCAGGGTCTTGCCGTCCTCGATGTTGATCTTGTTGGTCTCGCCCAGGGCCATGCCGTTGAAGAACACATGGCTCCCCATGCGCATGATGTAGCCGTACTCCTTCCGGTGGCGGCAGAACTCCTCCACCACCTTGGGATAGAGGCACCAGGAGATGACGGTGCGGTCGGAGGTGTCGGGGTAGAACTTGCGCACCTCTTCCCGGGCCTTCTCGAAGTCCACCGGCGGCAGCAGCTCGCCGGGGCGGCAGGTGATGGGCTCCTCGCCCTTCAGGACCACCTTCTGCAGGTCCTTCGGGAAGCCCCAGGCGGGCTGACCCATCATGCCCTTGAAGTAGCTGACCACAGAGTCGGGGAAGGTGAGGGCTTCGCCCCGCTCCACGATGTTTTCGGCGGTGAGCTGGTTCTGCACCATGAAGATGGCCAGGTCGCCCACCATCTTGGAGGAGGGGGTCACCTTCACGATGTCGCCCAGCATGTCGTTGACGGTCTTGTACATCTCCTTGACCGCCTCGAACTGGTGGCCCAGACCCAGGCTCTCCACCTGGGATTTCAGGTTGGTGTACTGGCCGCCAGGCATCTCGTAGCGGTAGATGTCGGTGGAGGGGTTCTTGATGCCCGCCTCGAACCCGGCGTACCGCTCCCGCACGTCGGCCCAGTAGTCGCTGAGCTTCTGGAGCTTCTGCGGGTCCAGCCCGGTGTCCCGCTCCTGGCCCTGGAGGGCGGAGACCACCGCGTTCATGGAGGGCTGGCTGGTCATGGAGGACATGGAGTCAATGGCGCAGTCCACGATGTCCACGCCGGCCTCGGCGGCCATCAGATAGGCGGCCACCTGGTTGCCGGAGGTGTCGTGGGTGTGCAGGTGGATGGGCAGGCCCACCTCCTGCTTCAGGGTGGACACCAGCTTCTGGGCGGCGTAGGGCTTCAGGAGGCCCGACATGTCCTTGATGCACAGCAGGTGCGCGCCGCGCTTCTCCAGCTCCTTGGCCATGTCCACATAGTATTTGAGGGTGTACTTGTCCCGCTTGGGGTCCAGGATGTCGCCGGTGTAGCACAGCGTGGCCTCCAGGAGCTTGCCCTGCTTGAGGACCTCGTCCATGGCCACCTCCATACCGGGGATCCAGTTGAGGGAGTCAAAGACGCGGAACACGTCGATACCGGTCTTGGCCGCCTCCTTTACAAAGGCGCGAATGAGGTTATCGGGGTAGTTGGTGTAGCCCACGGCGTTGGCGCCGCGGAGGAGCATCTGGAAGGGGATGTTGGGGATCTTCTCCCGCAGCAGCTCCAGCCGCTCCCAGGGGGACTCGTGGAGGAAGCGGTAGGCCACATCGAAGGTGGCGCCGCCCCACATTTCGAGGGAGAAGCAGTCGTTCAGGATCTCGGCGGTGCCCTCGGCCCCCTTCACCATGTCGCGGGTACGCACCCGGGTGGAGAGGAGGGACTGGTGGGCGTCCCGCATGGTGGTGTCGGTGATGAGGAGCTTCTTCTGCCCCAGCACCCAGTCCCGCACCGCCTCGGGGCCCTTCTGGTCCAGCATCTGCTTGAGGCCGGTACATTTGGGGGGCGTATGCTCGAAGGGCGGGAAGCGGGGGATGTCCAGCTGGCGGCGCTCGGCCGAGGGATTGTCCACCTGGATCTGGGCAATGTACTTGAGGACCTTGGTGGCGCGGTCCCGGCTGTTCTCAAACTCAAAGAGCTCGGGGGTCTCGTCAATGAACTTGGTGTGGCACTTGCCCGCCCGGAAGGCCGGGTGGCCCAGAATGTTGGTGATGAAGGGGATGTTGGTCTTGACGCCCCGGATGTGCTCCTCGCTGATGGCCCGGGTGGCCTTGCGGCAGACCGCCTCAAAGGTGCGGTCCCAGGAGGTGACCTTCACCAGCAGAGAGTCGTAGTAGGGGGAGATGACCGCGCCGGTGTAGGCGTTGCCGCCGTCAAGCCGCACGCCGAAGCCGCCGCCGGAGCGGTAGGCGGTGATCTTGCCGGTGTCGGGGGCAAAGTTGTTGGCCGGGTCCTCGGTGGTCACCCGGCACTGGATGGCGTAGCCGTCCATGCGCACGTCGTCCTGGCAGGTGATGCCGATCTCCGGGGTGGAGAGGGGCTTGCCCTCGGCCACCAGGATCTGGGCCCGGACCAGGTCGATGCCGGTGACCATCTCGGTGACGGTGTGCTCCACCTGGATGCGGGGGTTCATCTCGATGAAGTAGTGGTTGCCCTCCTTGTCCACCAGGAACTCCACGGTGCCCGCGGAGACATAGCCCACGTGCTTGGCCACCTTCACGGCGTCCTCGTAGAGCTTCTGACGGGTGGCCTCGGGCACGCTGAAGGCGGGGGCGAACTCCACCACCTTCTGGTAGCGGCGCTGGAGGGAGCAGTCGCGCTCGCCCAGGTGGACCACATTGCCGTACTGGTCGCCCAGGATCTGCACCTCGATGTGCTTGGGCTCCACCAGATATTTCTCAATAAAAATGTCCTCGTTGCCGAAGGCCTTCTTGGCCTCGCTCTTCACCAGCTCAAAGGCGGGGATGACCTCCTCGGGGGTGTCGCAGCGGCGCATGCCGCGGCCGCCGCCGCCGCCCGCCGCCTTCAAAATGACGGGGAAGCCGTAGGAAATTGCTTTTTCCAGGGCTTCGGCCCCGCCCTTCAGGGGAGACTCGGAGCCGGGGATGGTGGGGACGCAGCAGGCCTTGGCGATGGCCTTGGCGGTGAGCTTGTCGCCCATTTGCCCCAGGATCTTGGAGGAGGGCCCGATGAAGGCGATGCCCGCGTCCTCGCAGGCCTTGGCGAAGTCGGCGTTCTCGCTCAGGAAGCCGTAGCCGGGATGGATGGCGTCCACTTTGCGGCGCTTTGCCAGGTCAATAATGGCCGGAATGTCCAGATATGCCCCCAAAGGACTCTTATTTTCGCCGATCAGGTAGGCCTCGTCCGCGCGGGTGCGGAAGAGGGAGAAGGTGTCCTCGTTGGAGTAGATGGCCACGGTGTGCAGCCCCAGATCGTAGCAGGCGCGGAACACGCGGATGGCGATCTCGCCGCGGTTGGCTACCAGGACCTTCTGGAAGGTGTGCTCTGCCATGTCGCTCATTCATCCTTTCTTGTAGCCTGAAACGGCTTTAGTCTGAGCTTAGATACACTATGAGATATGCAAGTTAGATACTAAGGTACTTTCAAATGACTTAAGCGAAAACTTAATGAAAACATGCTCTATCTGGTATTATAAAGGTGGGCGAGTTAATTTGCAAGCGATTTTTGACAAAATTGCAAAAAAGGCGGAGTGTACAGGAAAGCCCCCGGCAAAAGGGCCTCTCCTTGGGGAAAATTGCCCGCCCCGGGCGCACACTTGCCGGGTGGCGGGGAATGTGGTACACTGGTCCCATTCGCGGAGAGGAGGGAGTGCCATGGAGATCCGCCGTTCGACCCGGGTGGAGGAACTGCCCGGGGTGGGGAAGGTGCGCGCTGCCGCCCTGGGGAAGCTGGGCCTCCACACGGCGGAGGACCTGCTGCGCTACTTCCCCCGCAGCTACGAGGACCGGCGGAAGGTCTGCGCTATCGACGAGGCTCTGCCGGGAATTCCGGTGTGTATCCGGGCCATGGTGGCCGAGACGCCCCGGCACTCCTACCTCCGCAAGGGCTTGGAGCTGACCAAGGTCAAGACGGTGGACGCCAGAAGCACCCTGGAGCTTACCTTTTTTAACCAGAGCTATGTGAAAAACGCCCTCATCCCCGGGGAGAGCTACATCTTCTACGGTACGGTGGAGGGCTTCCCGCCCCGGCGGCAGATGACCAACCCGGTCTTTGAGCGGGAGGACCAGACCCGCTTCACCGGGCGCATCCTGCCGGTGTACCCCCTGACGGCGGGGGTGTCCAACAACCTGCTGGCCGGGCTCACCCTCCGCTGCGCCGAGAGCTGCGCCCAGGACATGCCCGAACTTCTCCCCGCCGCGGTGCGGCAGGAGCACCGTCTGGCGGCGGCGGGGTACGCCTATGAGCATATCCACTTCCCGGCAGACGAGGAAGCCCTGGACCTGGCCCGCCGGCGGCTCATTTTTGAGGAGCTCTTTACCCTCTCCTGCGGCCTGGCCCTCCTGCGGGAGCGGCGGAGCACCGGCGTGGGGCCGGTCATCCCGGCGGCGGGGTTGGCGGAGTTCCGGGCGGCGCTGCCTTTCGCCCTCACGGAGGCCCAGGAAAAGGCCATTGCCGAAGCGGCCGCCGACATGGCCTCCGGAACGCCCATGAACCGCCTGGTACAGGGCGACGTAGGCTCCGGTAAAACCATGGTGGCCGCCGCCTGCGCCCTGCTGACGGGCCGGGCCGGGTGGCAGAGCGCCCTGATGGCCCCCACCGAGCTGCTGGCCGAGCAGCATTTCCGCACCCTCTCCGGGGTGTTGGAGCCGCTGGGCATCCGGGTGGGGCTTCTCACCGGCGGCCAGCGGGCGGCAGAGAAGCGGAAGGTAAAAGCGGCCCTGGCCGCCGGGGAGATCGACCTTGTGGTGGGCACCCACGCCCTCCTCTCCGAGGGGGTGGACTTCGCCCGGCTGGGCCTGGTCATCACCGACGAGCAGCACCGCTTCGGCGTAGGCCAGCGGGCGGCCCTGGCCGAGAAGGCCGGGGGCGAGGCGGATTTTTTGCCTCACGTGCTGGTCATGTCGGCCACCCCCATCCCCCGCACCCTGGCCCTCATCATCTACGGCGACCTGGATGTGAGCGTCATCGACCAGCTCCCCCCGGGCCGTACGCCGGTGGAGACCTTTCTGGTGGGGGAGGACAAGCGCCAGCGGATGTACAACTTCGTGCGCAAGCAGGTGGGCGAGGGGCGGCAGGTCTACCTGGTCTGCCCCGCCGTGGAGGAGGGGGAGGACGACCCCAATTCCGCCGCCGCGCTGAAAGCGGCCACCACCTATGCCAAACAGCTCCAGGAGGAGGTCTTTCCCGACCTGCGGGTGGGGCTGGTCCACGGCAAGATGAAGCCCAGGGACAAGGAGAAGGTCATGTCCGCCTTTGCCGGGGGCGAGCTGGACGTGCTGGTGTCCACCACCGTCATTGAGGTGGGTGTGGACGTGCCCAACGCCTCGCTGATGATCGTGGAGAACGCCGAGCGCTTCGGCCTCTCCCAGCTCCACCAGCTCCGGGGCCGGGTGGGACGAGGAAAACACCAGTCCTACTGTGTCCTGGTGACCTCCAACCGCAACCCGGAGACCCGGGAGCGCCTGAAAACCCTCACCCGCACCACCGACGGCTTCCGCATCGCGGAGGAGGATTTAAAACTGCGGGGCCCCGGCGACTTCTTCGGGGCGCGGCAGCACGGCCTGCCGCAGCTCCGCATCGCGGACCTGGCCGGGGACACCCGGGTGCTCAAGGAGGCCCAGGAGGCCGCCGCCGCCCTGCTGGCGCGGGACCCCGGCCTGGACGAGCCGGAGCACCGGCTCCTGCGGGAGCAGATCCAGCGCCTGTTCACCCAGCAGGCCGAACGATTCAATTAGGAGGAAACTGATATGCTGACCATTCGTGAGATGACCGCCGCCGACCGGGACGCGGTGATGCCCATGGTGGATACCTTTTACCACAGCCCCGCCGTGGAGCACGAGGTGGACCCCGCCGTGCTGGAGCGCACCTTCCAGGCGGCCGTGGACCACACCGAGCCCCTGCTCACCGGCCTGGTGCTGGAGGAGGACGGGGCCGCAGTGGGCTATGCCTATGTGACCGAGTGCTATTCCGGCGAAGTGGGCGGCCGCTGCCTCTTCTTTGAGGAGCTGTATTTCCGCCCGGAGTGCCGGGGCAAGGGCTACGGCACCCAGGTGTTCCGCTATCTGAAGGAGCGCTGGCCCAACCACCGCCGGGTGCGCCTGGAGGTCACCGACGCCAATGCCGGGGCCATCCGGCTCTATGAGCGGCTGGGCTTCCGCTTCCTGGAGTACCGGCAGATGGTGCTGGAGGGGGACCTCCAGATCGCCGGCGAGACCAAGTGAGAGAGTTCTATATAAAGGAGAAATGACCATCATGGATCGGATGGAAGAGTGCAAGGCCCTGCGGGGCGACACAGAGGTACACTACAACTGCGCCCAGGCGGTGTTGATTCCCTTCCGGGAGGTCTGCGGCGTGGACCGGGAGACCGCCCGCAATCTGGGCGCGCATTTTGGCAGTGGCATGCGCTGCGGCGGCATGTGCGGCGCGGTGACCGGGGCGCTGATGGTGCTGGGCATGGCCGAAGCGGACGAGGCGGCCACCATGGCGCTGCTGCGCAAGTTCCGGGAGAAGAACGGCGCCCTCAACTGCGCCGAGCTGCTGAAGGCTGCCAAGGACCGGGGGGAGGCGCGCAAGCCCCACTGTGACCGCATGGTGTACGACGCGGTGGAGCTGCTGGAGGAGCAGCTGGCCCAATAAAAAACGGCCTTCCGACCGGGAAAAGCAAAACAGGAGGACATCCGTGTGGATGTCCTCCTGTTCGAAAATGTGAGGTTAAAGCCGTTGCAGAAAACGGCCCTTCTGGGCCGCGGTGCTTTTGCGCCGTACAAGCGTTTTTCGGAAGGAAAAACCTTGGCGCAGGGGCAATTCACTTGCCCCGAGCATGTGAAATCCCGGAGGGTGGAGCCGCCCGTCAGGCGGCGGAACCAAAAAAGAAGGACACGCTTTCTGATAGTTCCCACAGGTACACTTTTTGAACCCACTGAATTGTCAGGCACACAGGCGGACAGCGGAAGCTGTCCGCCTGTTGTGTTTTATGCCAGCAATCGCTTGATTTCTTCAATATCTGTGATCTGCTTTGTGATATGCGGTGCGTGCTCTCCCTCCTGCATAGGGCTATCCACTCTGCCGATGTCTCGGTACACGATCCTGATACTTTGTCCAGCAGAGCGGGAATACTTTTGGCTCCGCTCTCCCACCTCGATCCGCTGGATAAAGAGCCGCAGGAGTTCCGGCGTCAGTTCGTCAATGGTAGTGTACCGCTTGGCCTTCTCAATGAAGGCGTCCACATTGGCGGCTGAGGCTTTCAGTTTCTCCAACTGTTCCTCCTTGGCCGGAATGGTTGCAGACAGATTTTTTTGCTCAGCGTTGTAGTCTGCGGACAGCATGCGGAACTGTTCATCGCTCACCCGCCCCAGAACATTGTCCTCGTAGAGACGCTTGAACAGCGCACACAACTCATCGTATCTCCGCCGTATAGAATCCAGTTCCTTCTGCAGACGGTTGATCTCCCGGCGCAGTTCTGCGGTGTTCTTCTGATTGATGTACTGGGCAAACTGCCACTCCTTCATCCGTGCGAAGTGCGTGACCCTGCGAAGGTCATCCAGCACAATGGCTTTCAGGTCCGCCTCACGGATTTGATGAGGCGAGCAGGCGGTTTTCCCGCGCTTGCCGTAAGTGGAGCACCGGAAATAGTACTGATCCTCCCGCATCTTCTCGGTCCGGCAGAGCACCATGTATTTGCCGCAGTCGGCGCAGTAGACCAATCCGGAGAACAGATTCGGGTCCTCCATGTGCTTGGGTGGCCGCCGCTTGTGCTCCCGCACATCCTGCACGATCTCCCAGACCTCCATTGAGATGAGTGGCTCATGGGTGTTCTCCACAAGGATCTGCTCGCTCTCCGGTTTCTGGATCTGCTTTTTGTTTTTGTAGGAGAGCGTTGTTTTCTTCATGTTGAGCGTGTGCCCGATGTAGACCTTGTTCTCCAGAATGTTGGCTACGGTTTTTCCGGACCAGGTGTAGGGGCGTGTGGTATCCAGATTGGTGCAGGCAGTGCCGGTGGCCTGGTAGTACTGGTTGGTGGGATTCAGCACCTGCTCTCTGGTCAAAATTCTGGCGATCTGGTTCGGTCCCCTTCCCGCAGCGCACAGATCAAAGATCCGACGCACGATGGGGGCGGTTTCTTCATCGGGGATGATCTCCTTGGAGTCCCTGTCCTTTTTCTTGTAGCCGTAGGGCGGTTTGCCGCCCAGCCGTTCTCCGCGCTCCGCCTGCATTTTCTTGATAGCACGCACCTTCTTGCTGGTGTCCTTGGCGTGGAGTTCGTTGGCCCAGTTTCGGATGGGGTTGAAGTCGTTGCTGCTCTCCACCAGGGAATCCACGCCATCATTGACCGCGATAAAGCGGACACCCTTTTCCGGAAAGTAGATCTCGCTGATATAGACAAGGGCACAAAGGGATAAGGTACGGCGGGGGTTAGCCCGTCAGATTTTCCATTCGATTTCTACTTTCTCATTGGTAGCCCGGATAACGGTTATCAATGCGTCCACCACCTGCCGCTTGTCCTCAAAGCTGACATTTTCCCAGTCGTCCAGATAGCCGGAAATGCTTTCTATCTTTTCGGCTGGCACAGCGTCCGCAGAGAGCTTCGCAATCTCGTCAGAAATAAGCTGCCGCTTTGCGTCCAGCTCTTCAATCCTGCTGTTTGCGTAGGAGAGCAAAACCGGGGTTGCGCCTGTCAGCGTGTCAAGCAGCTTTTCAATCTCGCTTTCTACCTGCGCCAGTTCCAGCCGCTTTGCCGCCAGCTTCGGGGAGATTTTCGCCGCCTTTTTCCTGCCTGTCAGCGTCTTAAAATCTTTCAGCTTCTTTACCATCGCCCCGTAGACCACCGCTTCCAGTTCGTGGAGCTTCACACAGCCGCAGCCGGGACACGCCTTGTTGTCCGCATGGACGGTGCAGCGCAGGTAAAGAATACCGTTGGAGTGCGCCGACATGAGCGCATAGCCGCATTTCCCGCATTTGATTTTTCCCGCCATCCAAGTGTTCCGGGCTTTCCTTGCGGGCTGGTAGCTCTGGCTGGCAAGCAGCTTTTTCCGACATTTCAGCCACAGCTCCGAGGGGATAAATCCCTCGCTGGGGGCAAGCACCAGCGTTTGCCCTTGCAGGTGCCTGTGCTTGTCCTCCGTGTTGCCCTTGCCCTGATAGTAATAGCAGCCGTTTGTCCCCGCAAAGTCGGCGGCGTCATTGTAAATATCCGTCCCCTGGCTTTTGAAAAACTCGTATATGTCGAGGTCAGCCATGACATAAATCGGGTTGCGGAGAATGACGCTCAAAGTAGCCCTTGACAGCGGCCTGCCGCGATTGGTACGCATACCGTCTGCCGTCAGCTTCCTTGTGATGTCATGCAGCGATACCTGCGGGTCGGCGTACATCTCATACATTTGCCGGACAAAGGCCGCTTCGGTTGGCTCAATCACCAGCTTCTTTGTACGAATGCCGTCCATCACATACGGCTCTGTCCGAAAGCCGTAGGGCGTTTTGCCGCCCATTTTGAAGCCCCTCTGACAGCGGGAGTGCCATGCGTCCTGCACCCGCTTCTGTATCGTTTCCCGTTCAAGCTGGGCGAACACGATACAGATATTCAGCATGGCCCGCCCCATCGGGGTAGAGGTATCAAACTTCTCCGTAGAGGACACAAACTCCACATCGTATTTTTGGAAGAAGTCCATCATCTTCGCAAAATCGAGAATGGAACGGCTGATACGGTCAAGTTTGTATACCACCACTTTCCGCACAAGGCCGCTTTCAATATCCCGCATGAGCTGTTGAAACTCCGGCCGCTCCGTATTTTTCCCGGAATACCCTTTATCCCTGTACTCCTTGCAGTTCCCGCCTTTCAATTCGTATTTGCAAAACTCAATCTGGCTTTCAATGGAAATGCTGTCCTTTTTGTCTACCGATTGCCTTGCATAGATCGCGTCTATCCTATTATTCATTTTGTCGCTCCTTTTCTTAAAAAAGAAACGGAGCTGCTGACAATTCTATTATACCGCCAGCAGCCCCGCAAATCAACGATGGCTTCGGGAAACCTTACGCCCCGGCTTCCTCTTTCTGCCGCTTATCGGCGTATTTGCGGAACACCTCATAAAGCTGCTGCTCCAGTTCCCGGCGTTTGGCCGCTTCCTGCTCCGGCGTGAACACCGGGGAGAGGTTTTCCAGCGTGATTTCCCTGCCCTGAAAGGTCACGACTTCTGTTTCCTTTTTGTATCTGATATTGGTACTTATAAAATCACCTTTCCTTTCCATAATGCCGCTGCTGCCGTTTCAGTTCCGCCAGTATATCCGGCGGGATACGGTCAACCAGCCGCTGTAAATCGTCCAACTCGCTTTTCAGCTTTGCCCGTTCCATGCGGTCTTTGATTTTGCCGCTCTCGCTGGCTCTGGCTCGTGCTTCCAGCTTCTCATTTTCTTCCAGCAGGTCATTGATTGTGACCTTGTACTTTTTCAACTGCCCGGAGAAATTCTCCATCTGCGGGAACCACTTTTTCAGCAGGGAGAGGGCTTCCTCTTTTTTCTTTCCGGCGTTCAGCGGGTTAATGCCGTCCAGCGTGGCTTCAATGGCTCTGGCCTGCCGGGAGAGGGAAACCGCCTGTTTGAAAAGCCGGGTGGGGATATGCTTCCGGCCTGTCCTGCTGGCGCTCTCCCCACGCTCCAAGTCGGGGTATTTCTCCACCATATAGGCGTGAAAATCGTCCTGCCACTTCGTCAGGTTTGCCCGGTTGCCGATAATCTCCTTTGCGCACAGGCGGTTGTCCTTTGTCAGCGGAACAAAGGTCAAATGCAGGTGGGGCGTTTTCTCGTCCATGTGTACCACCGCCGACACGATATTTTCCCGTCCTACCCGGCCAATGAGGAAATCCGCCGCCCTTTGGAAGAACGCCTGTATCTCCTTTGGGGATTTCCCCTTGAAAAACTCCGGGCTGGCGGTTATCAGCGTATCGACAAACCGTGTGCTGTCTTTCCTCGTCCGGCATCCCGCCTGCTCGATACGGTTCTGAATGAAGTGGTAGTAGCGTCCCTCCGGCTTGACGATATGGAAGTTGTATTTGCTCCGGCTTGTGTCAATGTCGGGATTGCTGGCATATTTGTCTTTCTGCCGTTCGTGATGGGCTTCCAGCGGCCTTGCCGGGTTGCCCTTGTGCTTCTCAAACCGCAAAATTGCGTGTTGTGCCATTCTGCTCCTTTCCCCATTCCTTTCCTATCCGGGGTTTTCCACAGGGAAAATCCCGCAGAAATTAGCTCGGATAGGATTGGAATGGATAGAATATAAATCAATCTTTTTATCTTTGTATTTCTATATACCGTCCGGTTTTCGTACTTCTCAGGAGTGATTTCCGTACTTCATGGATATGGTTTTCAGTCCTCCGGCGTACCAGAACGGGATTTCTTGAAGTCGGTGTTTGGAACCGCTTCATAGGATTTGGGGTAAATGCGGTTGGGTTTTCCACAGCCCTGCTTCTGGATCTCAACCAGCCCGGCGTATTGCAGCTCCCGCAGGGTGTTCACCGCTTTCTGCCGCCCACAGCGGAGCAGGTCAACCACCTCACAGATAGGGTAATACAGGAAAATCCGTCCGCAGTCATCCGCCCACCCATTCTTGCGGGATAACTCTGTCCGGCGCAGGATAAAGGCATACAGCAGCTTTGCCTCGTTGGACAAGGGCTGGAATGTTGGGGCTTCAAAGAGAAAATTCGGGAGCCGGGTGAAGCTGAACGCCTTTTCCGGCTGATGGATATAGATGGTATTTGTCATAGTTCGTTTTGTGGACGGTTAGAAGCCCGTTTTCCGGGGCGGGCGATACTTTATACCACCTGCCCCGGTTTAGAGCTTGCAAAGCCTTGAAAATCAAGGCTTTTTTCGCTCCTAACTGTCCACAGCAGACCTCCTTTTCCGTTCACTTTCTGTTTTCTGCCGCCTGTGAACTCTGGCGGCGCAGTCCGGGCAGTATTTTCCCCGGTTGGAGCGTGGGACGAAAGCCGCCCCGCAGACCGAACAGCGTTTCAAGTCCTTATCCCGGAAAATCTCCGCTTCCAGCGTCCCGTCCAGCGGCAAGACCGCCCAGCGGAACCACTTACAGCAGACCGAGAAAGAAATCGTCTGCGGGCAGGTGCAGGTGTCCCCATCGTCAAGGGCAATGCAGTTGCCGTCCTCACAGCAACAGCACTCCCGGCGTATCAGGCTGGCCGCCTGTTTCCTCTGCGCCGGTGTCATGCGGTAAAGGGAACCGTCCAGCCTGCGTTCCAGCGGCGGCAAGTCTTTATAGGGGTTATCTCTCATGCGTTCCCTCCATTTTTCGCTTTGCCGTTCTCACCGAAAAGGCTTCCTGCCCCATTCCTGCGGCGTGTTCCGACGTTGGCACGCTCCCCGCAGCTTCGGGACAACTTGTCCCGAAGTGACCTCTGGACAAAGTGTCCAGAAGTCCGGCTCCTTGCGGTGCTTCCCCAGCCGGGGTATTCCTTTTCGGACGGTCATTTTGTTTTCAAGGTGCTGTCCATCGATGAACTAATCTAAGTCTACACCTAAATGACCGCCCGTCCCGTATATCCGAAAGGTAGGAAATCGGCCTAAAAAACAAGCTATTTCCACGCTCTCGGAATTGTGGTAGAATGAAAATAGAAACTGCTAATGGGACGGCTTAAAGAGTGAGTACATCAAGTATTCAAGATGAAAGATTGAATCAAAAAGGAAAGGTGAAGACTATGACGATTGAAGATATGTTCGGGGATTTGCACAAGATCGATATTCTGGCGGAGAAACGCGAAAGCAAAGAAGTTTTGATGGTCTTAGTCTGCAATGGCTTCATTGATGGCTCTCCGGAAACACAAAAGGCCCTGCTGGACAAGATGGAAGGTTACCTGAATCATACACAGAGCGAAGAATTTCGAAAGGAATATGAGGACTGGCTCGTGATTTTGCGGGTCACGTTTGATGAAGAACCTGACCAGCTGGTGGTGGAGCTGCTCAGCAAGTGCCAGCCCTGGGCGGATGATTATGGCGTAAAGCTGGAATTTGAAATTGGAGGAAATCAAGTGCGCTTTGTAGAGCAAAGCTGACCAACAATCAAACAGAACTAATAGACGAGAACCATTCAAGAACGGGGTTGGTAGCTATCGGGTAACAGACAAGGAGGGAGAGCATGGAACTATCCATACAAGAACGATTGAAAGACCTGCGTGTAGAGCGTGGCCTGACGCTGGAACAGCTTGCGGAGCAGACCCACCTCTCCAAGTCTGCTTTAGGCAGTTACGAGGGGGACAATTTCAAGGACATCAGCCACTATGCCCTTATTGAGTTGGCAAAGTTTTATGAAGTGACCGTTGATTATCTGCTGGGCCGTTCCCAAACAAGAAATCACCCAAACGCCGATCTTGCAGACCTGCGTTTGAGTGATGATATGATTGAACTATTGAAAAGCGGGCTGGTGGACAATTCCCTCTTGTGTGAGCTGGCAACGCACCCGGATTTTCCCCGGCTCATGGCTGACCTTGAAATCTATGTGAACGGTGTGGCCGGAAAGCAGGTGCAGAGCGCAAACGCCATTGTGGACGCTGTGAGCGCAACGATTATGAAGCGGCACAATCCCGGCTTGACCGACCCGCAGTTAAGGCAGCTTATTACCGCCCATATTGACGATGACAGCTTTTGCCGCTATGTGATACAGCAGGACATAAACAAGATAGCCCTCGACCTGCGGGAAGCCCATAAAGACGATTTTTTCAGCGTCCCGGAGGACAACCCACTGGAAGATTTTTTGCAGACAGCCGAGGAAACAGTCAGAGAGGGCAGCGACCCAGAGCAGGCGGCCATGATGTTTATCTGCAAGCGGCTCAAACTGAATTACAAGAAGCTGTCCGAGGAAGAAAAGAAGTGGCTGAAACGGATTGCACAAAAGTCTGACTTGCTGAAAAATCCAAAGCCCCAGCGGGGGAGAAAGTAAGAGAGCGGTAAATCTGAAATTATAGGGGGCCATAATTTTATGATATATGCAGAAAAAGGAAAGGAACAGGATTGTTTTATTGACTTTGTAGAAAAGGCTTTAGGAATATTGGCAAAAGAAAAGTACCAAGAATTTTTAGCTGTGTTTGACAGTAGTAGAATATTGACGGAACAAGATTTAATCTTTGCACTGCAATATTTGGATGAAACCCGACCTGTGCTGAAAATTGATGACCCGAAACAGGTAAAGAGCCAAAATCAAAAAATAGATTTATTTACTTTTCGTGACGGAAGCGGATATTGCATGGATTATGATTTAACAACGGATGGTAAAATAAACGATTTAACACTCCAGATTGAATTTTTGAAAAAGGGAAACGGATATACTGTTTCACTGGATGATTTGCACACACTATAAACATTTTCGTGGGGCAACTTTCAGTTTGTCGGGGAAATAGCAAAGCCAGCCGAGCCAGTCAACGGTCAAGATGAACGGCGCATTTCATGCGCCGCCGTTGACAGTCCCGCCTGTCTTTGCTAAAGGGTAATCAAGGCGGGAAAGCCTTAAAATGGCTTCCCGCCCATTTCAAATTTTGGGAAAAGAAACGCGCCAAAATCAGAAAGAGAACGGCCAAGCACTTTGAGGGATTGGCCGCCTTGTCCACCCATTCAGCGGGACGGCGTGCGGCGGTCAAGGCCGGGAGCAAACCCGTTCATTTCAGCCTTGACGGTTGCCCGCTGTTCCGCTACTTTTCCGGGAGTGTGGCCACACTTCGGGACACTTTGTCCACAAGTCGAAGCGTAGGACGAGGGACGGGAGCTTTCATATACCTGCCGCCGTTCTCTGAAAACAGCCCGATTTTTTGCTCATTCCCATTCGCAAAAATTCAGTCTGTTTTCCTGCCGGAGCAAACAGGGCGCATGAAGCACCGCACCTCGTTTTCCCCGTCAGCCACGCCAGCAGGTATAACACACTACACTTTGCAAGCAAAGTCGTGTGCCAAAGGGGTGCCCCCCTTTGGAAACCCCAGACAACAAAACAGGCTGAACACCTCGCACTTTCCTGTGCTTGATGTTCAGCCTTTATTTGTTGTCAGCAGCCCGTTTCACGGTCTGCCCTTTGTGCCCTTGTCCATAGTATTTCCGTGTACTGTCCCACCTGAAGGTATTCTCGTCCCAGGCGGCTGAGATCCTTGACGATGATGGTCTCCACCTCGTCTCGTTCTACCATTTCTATGATTTTCTTCCAAGCCGGACGGTCAAAGTTTGTACCGGAGTAGCCATCGTCCGCCAGGAACAGTGTGTTTTCAAATCCATGATCCGCCGCGTACTGCTCCAGGAAGAGTTTCTGATTGTGGATGGAATTGGACTCTTTCTGCCGGTCATCCCTCTGCCGCTCATCCTCCTGACTGAGTCTTCCGTATAAGATGTTGTATTTTTGGCTTGCCATATATCTGTAACCTCCTTTTACTGGGGCAAGCCGGTATGGGGTACGGACAGTATACCCCACCGGCCTGCACAAGTCCACGGAAACTTTACGCGCTGTGGGCTTCCTTCTTTAGGTCTGTGTCAATGAGCGAGAGCAGCTTGTCTGTGGGGGTCGCTGTGGCCTCCATCGGGAACACAGAGGTCACATGAAAGACCTTCCCTCCAATGAGCATCTCCCTTTGATTGATATTGTGATCGCCCTGGTGCTGGTAGCAGGTGTCACGAAAACTGGTCAGCACCTCTCCGCTTTCTGTTTCCTGCAGCAGTGCTCTGCCTGGATCGTATCCGCCCAGCATGCCGGTGTCACGGTATTTCTCGTATTCTCTTCTCATAGAACTCCTTTCCTCCAGACATAATCCAGATAACAAAAATAGCAGACCGTCACATAGTCTGCTGCCAAGTCTGTTCTTCTTCGTGATCGTCCTCGGCGTGGCCTTGGGCGATTTTCTTTTGTCGTTCTTTCCGGAGGGCCTTGCTGTCGGTGTGGTGGTGCGTAGTGGTAGCGTCCATCACAGGAGCAGGCCCCTGGCCGCGCTCCAGAGCGTGTCCAAGCTGGACCACACCACCCACAGCACCAGCCCAGTCAGCGCCAGGGCCACCAGTCCCAACAGCAAACTGGTCCATGGAATGTCCGGCAGACTCGGTCTGGGTGGCCTGATGCCGGGCAGAGAAAAACGCTTCTCGCTCTGTTTCCCAGCCTGTTCGCTCATCTGCTCCAGATGCTTCACCGCTTTCAGCAGTTCGTCCATCTGTGTCCGGGTGGGGAGCTGCACCAGCAGTTCGTTGATCTTTTTCAGATAGCCGATCTGTCTCTCGGTGTGGTGTCTCAGTGTGCAGAGGTGGTTCTGCAGATCCTCCCACTCCTTTTTCGTGGGATGCACTTCGGGAGGCGGTGTCAGCTCCTGCGCCGGAGGCTGTGCCATCTGCGCAGGTCGGTTCTTTTCCAACAGCTCGTCCATAGATAATTTCTTCTCTGATCCTGAATTCATACTCCATATTCTCCTTCAGATATTTGTCACCGAACAGCAGGCCGTCACATAGTCGCTCATGGACATCCCGGAGCGTTTTGCCAATTCCTTGATGGCCTCCCGGTCTGCGTATGCCATCCGGGTGCTGAATTTGATATCTTTTTTCATGTCGTTTCCTCCAGTCTTTCGTAAAAATGGGGTGTGGGGCAGCGCCCCGCAAACAGGCGGAAGGTGGGCGGCGGCTTTGCCGGCGACCAGACAAACGCGATGCTGGCCACCTCCAAGGAGGTGATTTCCCCGCGCCGGACACCCGCACTCCTCCTTCGGCCATAAACGGCCCAACACGGCGTTTTTCTTGCTCTGCGGGGGTTTACTCGCTACGCTCGGAAACTGTCCGCAAATCGCCGCGCAGCGACCCGGCAGGGTCAACAGGGTCGACCGCCGGGACACCCTGGGCATTGTCACTTTCGGCACGGTGCAGCTCAATGAGCCGCCTTCCGTTGCTGCGGTGCACCACAGCGGAAATGCCGATTTTCCTTAGTGCGTCAAGGTTTTGCAGAATCTGTCGGGATACTTTCTTGGGTGACATGCGTTCCACACCCACAGGGTCGATTCGTTCAGACAACTCTGTGGGAGTGCCGATAAATTCGCTTCGGTCACGCATCAGTTCAGAGAGAAGATAGACGATGCGATTGCCCAGCAGCTCCGGCTGTGTCCGGCTGTCTGACACCAGTTCCCACACATTTTCACCGTTGCGCTCCAGCGTCAGCTCTCGGTATTCAATGTCACGACCAATACAAGAGCTTTGCTCTGCCGCTGCCCCGCTTTTCTTCCACCAGTGTGAAGCTGGAATCCACCGCGCCGCTGATGGCGGTGGTCCCGGAGATCCGGTGGAACACATCTTCCGCCTTTTCTTTTCGCAGATGGTGGATGAGCAGGATGGCAATGCCGTGCTTGTCCGCCAGCCGCTTGAGCACAGACAGATCCCGGTAGTCATTGGCGTAGGTGGCGTCGTGGATCGGACGGATCATCTGCAAGGTATCAATGATGACCAGCACGGTGTCGGGGTGTGCGGCGACGAATGCGTCCACCTTCTCCTCCAGCCCCTGTTCAATGAGGGCGCACTCCGTGCAGAAGTGGACGCTGCTTGGTGCGTCCTCGGTGATCTCAAAGAGTCGATTCTGGATGCGGAGGACGGAATCCTCCAGACAGAGATAGAGAGTGGTGCCCTGCCTGGTGCTCATGTTCCAGACCGGTTCTCCCTTGGCAACTGTCACCGCCAGCCACAGTGCAAGCCAGGACTTGCCCACCTTTGGTGAGCCAGCCAGGATGTGCAACCCCTGAGAGATCAGGGTGTCCACCACAAAATTGGGCGGCTCCAGCGGACGATCCATCAGGGTTCTGCCGTCCACTGTGATCAGGGGATGGTTCATTTTGTTGTTCATGTTTAGTACCTCCATTTCAAGAATTTGAATACAAAAAGCTCCCACCTCAAAAGAAGTGGGAGTAGTATTCATTTTGATTTTGAAATGGTTTGTGGTAGAATAGAGCAAACGGAGGTGAGCCAATGACGACCTATCAGATCTACGAACTCTCTGCCCGGGCGGTGATGAGCTATGCCGCGGAGCAAGACGGTGTTTACACCTTTGCTCTGAACCGCAGTGCCACCGAGCACTGCAAGGTACCGGGTGCCAAGCACGAGCAGGACAGCTGCGCTATGTTCCATCAGCTGATGTACCAACTCCACGGGGAGGGTTGGCGGGAGCGTAGCGATGAGAAAGTCACATCGCTTTCCGATGTGCTGTTCTATATGGACTTCGCCGGAATCTTTGACCGGCGCGGAACCGGAAAGACGCAGCAGGCCCGCCGGGAGAAGGCCAGAGACATGTTCCGCCCCGAGGGGATCACCCTGGACTTCGGCAGCGGTCTACACCGCTATGTGGCCTTTGAGCGCTCCGCCAGCATGAGCCGTCAGTCCCGTCTCTCCTTCATCCGGGCGGATCTGTATGAGCCCATGCGCCAGCGGATCATGCTGAACATGGAACTGGATCGCTGCCAGCTCAGTAAACTCTACGCCTACAACGGTCTCATGTTCTCCAGCGGAACCCGGGTGGACGGCATCCGCATTGACAAAAAACACCGGGTCATCGTCATAGACAATCCAACCAAGAGAGTGGAGCGAGCACCTGTCATCACCCTGCGGGAAGGCAGAGAGCCGGGAACCTTTTACCGGGCAGATACACTGGAAGATCTGGACATCACCTGCTTTGATGGCGTGGGCCTCATCTCCAAAGAGTACGCCGAGGTAGTGGACAAGGCCTGCTGCGGCAGCCACACTCACACCTCCTTCCAGATTCGGATGCCCTACATCAAGGGGATGCTCCATCAGGTGGATTTCAAGGACTTTTTGAAGCGCA
>NZ_NFGZ01000029.1 GCF_002159175.1 Flavonifractor sp. An92
GTGGGAGCGAGTGCTCCCACGGCTCTTTTGGGGTCCGGGGTCAGGAGTTGGGCGGGTCGAAGGAGATGGGCTTTGCCTTGGTGTCCCCGAAGCTGTGCTTGGGGGAGGGGGAGGAGAGGTCAAAGTAGATGCGGGAGTCGGGGGTGACGCCGAAGGACCGGTTGGAGCCGCTGTCCTGGACCTTGTTGAAGGCCTCCCGGAACATGGCGTTGTGGGCCTCCTCCCGGTTGAGGAGGAAGTCGATGGTCTCCCGGACTTTCTTGTCGGAGATCTGGCGGTAGAGATACTGGTAGACCACCTTGGCCCGCTGCTCGGAGGCGATGTTGGACAGCAGATCGGCGCACAAATCGCCGGTCACCGTCACATAGTCCCCCGTCCACGAGTAGCCCGAGGCGTTGATGAGCCCGGGGTTGAGGCCCAGCAGCACGTGGGTCTGGATCTCCCCGGCGTCCACGGCGGAGGCGTCCACATCGTGGCCGTTGAGCAGATTGATGGTCTGGGCCACCATCTCCATGTGGCCCAGTTCCTCGGCGGCGATGTCCAGGAAGAGGTCCTTGATCTCCGGGTCCTTCACCCGGAAGCTCTGGGAGAGGTATTGCAGCGCGGCCTTCAGCTCGCCGTTGCCGCCGCCCAGCTGCTCCTGCAGGAGGACGGCATAGCGGGGGTTGGGCTCCTCCACCGCCACGGGGTGGAAGAGCTGCTTTTCGTGCTTGAACATACGATCACTCCTTTCCACCCTAGTGTGGGCGGCGGAAAGCGGAATATACGCCTTGTCTCCGGGCGAAAAAACAGGTATACTAATAAGATGCCAGACTACACTTACCAAGCGGGAGGCGCGCTATGAACAAGCTCATGGTCATCGACGGCAACTCCATCATTAACCGGGCCTTTTATGGCATTCGGATGCTCACCACCAAGGACGGCACCCCCACCAATGCGGTGTACGGCTTCCTGACCATCCTGCAAAAGCTCCTGGAGGAGGAGAAGCCCGACGCTCTGTGCTGCACCTTTGACCGGAAGGCCCCCACCTTCCGCCACCTGGCCTACGAGGGCTACAAGGCCCAGCGCAAGGGCATGCCCGACGAGCTGGCGGTGCAGCTGCCCATTTTGAAGGACGTGCTGGCCGCGCTGAACATCCCCCGGTACGAGATGGACGGCTGGGAGGCCGACGACCTCATCGGCACCATCTCGGTGAAGGACACCGCCGCCGGGTGGGATACGGTCATCGTCACTGGCGACAAGGACTCCCTCCAGCTCATCACCGACCACGCCACGGTGAAGCTGGTCACCACCCGCATGGGCCAGACCACCACCCGCAACATGACCCCCGAGGCCTTCCGGGAGAGCTACGGCTTCGACCCCATCCACATCATCGACCTGAAAGCCCTCATGGGGGACGCCAGCGACAACATCCCCGGCGTGAAGGGGGTGGGCGAAAAGACCGCCATGGACCTCATCCAGCGCTACCAGAGCGTGGACGCCATCTACGCCGCCCTGAACGCGGACACCCTGGAGGCCAAGCCCGCCATGCTCAAGAAGCTGCGGGAGGGGGAGGAGTCGGCCCGGATGTCCTACGACCTGGCCACCATCCGCACCAACGCGCCGCTGGACTTCGACCCGGAGGCCAACCGCCGGAAGGAGCCGGACAGCGCCGCCCTCTATGCGCTCTTCTTGAAGCTGGAATTCCAGAAGCTCATCGACAAATACGGCCTGAAAGCCCCCCAGGGGGAGGTCCCCCAGGCAGAGGGCGCTCCCACCGCCCCCACCGGCGAGGTGGTGGCCGACATGGCCCGGGCCAAAGAGCTGCTGGCGCTGTGGCAGAGCGCCGAGGGCGTCTCGGTGCTGGCCCACCCGGACCTGGACGCCGTGGCGGTGGAGTGGCAGGAGGGGGAGGAGCCCCATGCCGCCGTCCTCCGGGCCGACCGGCTGGAGGGGTATAACGAGCTTATAAAGGACCTCTTCGCCGGGGACACGAAAAAGACCACCCACGACGTCAAATCCCTCCTGTCCCGGCTGCTGGCCGAGGGCATCGAGGGGAACAACTTCGTCTTTGATACCGCCATCGTGGCCTACCTGCTGGCCCCCACCGACGGCAGCTACGAGCTGGAGAAGCTGGGCCTCAGCTGGTTTAACCGGGAGTTCCCCAAGGCCAAGGAGACCTACCTGGCCGCCGACGCCTTCTCGCCGTTGGCGGACGGGAGCGCGGTGGCCGACGCCCTGGTGAGCCACGTCTCCCTCATCGCCGCGCTGAAAGACGCCATGGCCCCGAGGCTCCGTGAGCTGGGGATGGACAAGCTCTTCTACGAGGTGGAGCTCCCCCTGTGCCCGGTGCTCGCCCGGATGGAGCACGCCGGGATGCTGGTGGACCGGGCGGCCCTCACCGCCTTCGGCCAGATGCTGGAGGAGCGCATCACCGCCGACGAGGCCGCCATCTACGACCTGGCCGGGGAGCACTTCAACATCAACTCCACCCAGCAGTTCGGCAAGATTTTGTTTGATAAGCTGGGCCTGCCGCCGGTGAAAAAGACCAAGACCGGCTACTCCACCAGCGCCGAGGTGCTGGACAAGCTGAAGGGGATGCACCCCATTGTGGAGGCGGTGCTGGACTACCGGCAGCTCACCAAGCTGAAATCCACCTACGTGGACGGCCTCACCAAGGTGATCGCCCCCGACGGGCGCATCCACACCTCCTTCCAGAACACGGTCACCGCCACCGGGCGGCTCAGTTCCACCGAGCCCAATTTGCAGAACATCCCGGTGCGCACCGAGCTGGGGGCCGAGCTCCGGAAAATGTTCGTGGCCCCGGAGGGCAAGGTGCTGGTGGACGCCGACTACTCCCAGATCGAGCTGCGGCTTCTGGCCCACATCGCCGGGGATGAGCACATGATCGCCGGTTTCCGCTCGGGGGAGGACATCCACACCCTTACCGCCGCCCAGGTCTTTGGGGTGCCGCCGGAGCTGGTGACCAAGCAGATGCGCTCAGCGGCCAAGGCGGTGAACTTCGGCATCGTCTACGGCATCTCGGCCTTCTCCCTGGGCCAGGACATCGGGGTGCCCACCTACGAGGCCAAGGACTATATGCAGCGGTATTTTGACAAGTACTCCGGCGTGCGGGCCTATATGGACGCGGTGGTGGAGAAGGCCCGGGAGGAGGGCTATGTCTCCACCATCCTGGGCCGCCGCCGCTGGCTGCCGGAATTGAAGTCCTCCAACTTCAACACCCGGTCCTTCGGCGAGCGGGTGGCCCTCAACATGCCCATCCAGGGCACCGCCGCCGACATCATCAAGCTGGCCATGATCCGGGTGGACGCCGCCCTGCGGGAGGCCGGACTGGAGGCGAAACTGGTCCTCCAGGTCCACGACGAGCTGATCGTGGAGTGCCCCGAGGGGGAGGCCGGGCAGGTGGAGGCCCTCCTCACCCGGGAGATGGAGGGGGTCATGAAACTGGCCGTGCCCCTCATCGCCGACGCCCACACCGGCCGCAGCTGGGCCGAAGCCCATTAAAAAGGAGCGATTTTCATGAACTATCAGGTGGTCCCCATGGACCGCAGCCATATCCCGGCCATCGCCGCCCTGGAGCGGGAGTGCTTCTCCCGCCCCTGGAGCGAGGCGGCCCTGAGCGAGGAGCTCTACAACGACACGGCCTGTTTCCTGGTGGCCGAGGGGGAGGACGGGACCGTCCTGGGCTATGCCGGGCTCCACGTCATCCTGGACGAGGGGTACATCGACAACGTGGCGGTGGACCCCCGGTACCGCCGCCAGGGGGTGGCCGACGCCCTGCTGGACGTGTTCTGCCGCTTCGGCGCGGAGAAGCTGGCCTTCCTCACTCTGGAGGTGCGGGCGAGCAACACCCCCGCCATTGCCCTCTATGAGAAGCACGGCTTCTATGAGGTGGGACGGCGGAAGGACTACTATGACGACCCCAAGGAGGACGCCCTCCTCCTGACCCGGGAGTGGGACCGGTGAGCGGGGGAGAGGTACTGCGCCCGCTGAGCCGGAAGGAAGTGCGCTGGATCTACCGCTGGGAGATGAAGGAGGCCTTCCCGCCCGCCGAGCTCAAGCCCCTCTGGAGCATTTTGAGCATGATGAAGCGCGGCGAGTGTGACGCCCTGGGGCTCTTCCGGGGGGAGGAGCTGCTGGGGTACGCCCTGCTGCGGCGGGAGGGGTCCTTCGTGCTGCTGGACTACCTGGCGGCCTGCCAGGGCAAGCGGAACCAGGGCACCGGCAGCGCCATCCTCACCGGGCTCAAGGAGCGCTATGCCGATACCGCAGGGCTGCTGGCCGAGGCCGAGGCGGTGGAGCCGGGGGTCTCCGAGGAGGAGAAGCAGCTGCGCCGCCGCCGTCTGGCGTTCTACGAGCGCAACGGCTTCGGGGACCTGGGGTACGAGGCGTACATTTTCTCGGTGCGCTACGCCATGCTGGGCTGGTCCGCCGCCGGTACGCCCGACCGGGACGCAGCCATGGAGGCCCACCGGCGGCTCTATCGCCTGCGGGCGCTGGAGAGCCTCTACCGGCGGTACGTCCACATCCCGGCAGAAGACTAGAGAAGGAGCGGACCCATGGAGCAAGATCCGATGTCTTTTTTTGAGCAGGTCCGCCAGAAACAGGACGCCATCCTCCAGCGGTGGCTGCGGATGCACCGGGGCGCGGTGGAGCTGCTGGTGCTGGCGGCGGCGCTGGTGGAGGCAGTGGTGGGGCTGGTCTCGGTCCAGTCCAGCAGCTTCCAGACCAGCAGCCTGTGGGGCTATCTGATCAAATACCTCCTGATCCCCAGCGGAGTGAATCTGTGCATCCTGGCGGTCCTGGAGGCTCTGTCCCGGTGGATGCCGGTGTCGGTGGGGGTGCGGCGGTACGCCGTCTCCCTGGGGATGCTGGCGGTGTCCCTGGTGCTGTACACGGTACACAGCATCTTCTCGGCCGCCGCGGCCCTCTTTCTGGTGACGGTGCTCCTCACCGCCATCTATGGGGACTACCTCCTCACCACGGTGACGGCGGCGCTGAGTATGGCGGGACTGCTGTTCAGCGGGCTCTTTCTCCACTGGGACGGGTCCAAGGCGCCGGTCCAGGCCAACACGGTGAGCCTGGTGAATTTCCTCCTGGAGGCCCTCATCCTGCTGGGCGGGTATCTGCTGTGTCTGGCCATCATCCGCTACGAGCGGGCGAAGAACGAGGCCATCCTCCGGGCAGAGGAGGAGCAGTACCATCTGGAACAGGCCCTGCGCCTGGACACCCTGACCCAGGTCTACAACCGGAAGGCCCTGTGGGAGGCGCTGGACCGCCTGCGGGCGGAGCAGGCCGGGGCGGCCCTGGCCATGATGGACCTGGACCGCTTCAAGCAGCTCAACGACACCTATGGCCATCTGCGGGGGGACCAGTGCCTCAGCCGCTTTGCCCGGCTGCTGCGGGAGGTGGCGGGGGAGCGCCCCATTTTCCGCTACGGCGGGGACGAGTTCTGCATCCTCTTTCCGGGGGAGCGCGGGGAGCAGGCGGCCCAGATCTGCCGGGAAATCGGCGCGGCCATGGAGCGCTCGGAGCTCCACCGGCGCTACCGGATGGGGATCAGCATCGGCGTGGCCGAGCTCTCACCGGAGATGGAGGGGCAGGCCCTGGTGGCCCGGGCGGATCAGGCCCTCTACCGGGCCAAGTCGGCGGGCGGCGGGGTCGTCGTCGCGGAGCCGGAGCTGCTGCTATCGATGGAATAAGAGAACCGCCCCGCGGGACCGCTTGGTCCCGCAGGGCGGTTTTTTGCTGGCTCAGCAGCAGCAGTTTTTGATCTCGCGGTAGCAGCCCTCGCCCTGGGTGGCCTGGTTGGGGGGGAAGAACTCATCCACGGGGAACTTCACGTGGCGGAAGATCTCGCAGGGATCGTCCTCGCAGGACCCGCTGCCGCAGGCGCACTCCTTCTCGGGCACGCAGTAGTCGTAGATGGGGGTGAGCAGCTGGGTGTCCCGCTCCAGGCGGATGAGGGAGAACTGGCCCAGGGTGACATAGAGCCGGCGGTTTTCGTGGCTGAAGCACAGCTCGCTGCCGAAGCAGGCGCAGATGCAGGGGGGGATCTCGGTGATCTCGCAGTCGCAGTGGTGGCACTCGCACACGTCCACCAGCTTCATGCCCAGCACGATGGGGTCCACGGCCTCCACCACAGCGGTGGGGACGCTGCACTTGCGCATCTGCTCGTCGGGGCCGTCGGTGCTGGCGCGGGAGGTAAAGACCTTGGCGCTGCTCTCGCTGCCGAAGAGGATGACCCGCTTGTCAAAGACGCACAGGCCGGAGATCTCCACGGGGCGGGCGGCGCCCACGAAGGCGTCGGCGGTGACGCGGTAGTAGTAGCGCACATCCACGGTGTAGAACCCCCGGTTGAAGCAGACGGGCTCCACGTCGATGTACACCGAGAGCAGCTCGGCCTTGCAGGGCTTCACGTTCACCGCCCGGTCGATGGCACACTGGGAGTCCTGGGTGGGGTAGAACCGCAGGTCCTCGATACAGTCCTTGTCCTTACAGCTGTCAAAGATCTTCTTGGTGTCGATGCATACGGCCTCGCGGATGCAGTGGGCATCATGGACGGGGCCGGGAGCGACCTTTTCAGGCATTGCCATACCTCCTAACAGAGTAGTCGGAATTGCTTCCGAGCCATTCTATGGAGGTGGGGGGAAAGTGGTGCCGGATTCAGATGGACAGGGGAGCGGAGCCGAGGGGGTAGGTGTCGATCTCGGCCCGGCCGTAGGTGTAGGTGAGCAGGTCGGTCCGGCCCAGGGCCTCATAGGGCCTGCCTTGGATGGAGCCCGCCAGAATCCGCTCGGTGAGGGTGAGCATGTCCTCCAGGTAGGCAAGACCCAGATCGGGATTCCGCGGCGTGAGGGGGTCCATACCGGGGACGGGGGTGATCTGCTGCTGGTAGCGGTGGCCGCACAGGAAGAGGGGCTCCGGTTTGTCCCGGAAAAAGTCCAAGGTGCGCCTCAAAGTCTCCCGGTAGACGGAAAGCACATCGGGGAGGAAGAAGAGCCAGGCGTAGCCGGAGCCGAAGGCGTCGCCGGTGGCCAGCCAGCCCCGCTGGGCCTCGTAGTAGAGGACGCTGCCGGCGGTGTGGCCCCTGGCGTCCAGCACCTGGAGGGAGAGCCCGCCCCAAGAGATGGTGTCCCCGGGCCGGACCGGGATGGGGTGGGCCACGCCGGGCACCGGGTCGTCCACGGGCACGTAAATGGGCACGTCCTGGAACTGGGGCAGGGCGCCGGTGTGGTCGAAGTGGTTGTGGGTGAGGGCCACCCGGATGGCCCGGCCGTCCGCCAGCCGGTCTACGATCTCCCGCAGGGCATGGCCGGGGTAGGAGAAGCCCAGGTCCACCACCAGCACGGCGTCGGTGCCCTCCAGGACATAGACGCTGCCCGGGCCGTGGAAGGAGCCGTCGCGCTGGAGCCCGGGCGGGCGGTCCCGGGTGGCGTCCTCGATGTGCCAGACACCGTCGGTCAGGCGCTGGGCGGTGTAGGGGGCGTGTTCAAATGTGGTCTGCATGGCGTTCACCTCGTTTTTCCAGCATACCACGGCGCACTGCCGCCGTCCAGAGCGAAAAAAGCCCCCGCGTTCCCGAAGGACGCGGGGGCCGTTTGTGTTTAACCCTTGGACTTCATGTCGCCGTAGTGGCTGTACATGGGGGAGGGCATTCCGAAGCCGCCGGCCACGGGGAGAGCCTCGCCGGTGACGAAGGAGGAGAGGGGGCTGGCCAGATACAGGCAGGCGTCGGCGATGTCGCCGGGCTGACCGGCTCGGCCCATGGGCACGGTTTTCAGGAAGGTGTCCAAAAACTCCTGGGACATGTTGTCCATGGCGGCGTCGGTGGCGATGAAGCCGGGGAGGATGCAGTTGCAGCGCACGCCGGCGTGGGCGTACTGGGTGGCGATGTTCTGGGAGAGGAAGATGATGGAGGCCTTGGCCACACCGTAGGAGATGCGGTACATATCGGGGTACTTGCCGCCCACCGAGGCGATGTTGACGATGGAGCCGCCGCCGGTCTTGACCATGGAGGCCACGGCGGCGCGGCAGGTGTCGTAGACGCTGCGGAGGTTGTCGTTGACGATGGCGAGGAAGTCCTCGGCGTCGGTGTGGAGGAGATCGAAGTCCTTCCGCACGTCGGTGGCGCCGTAATTGTTGACCAGAATGTCGATGCGGCCCTCCTTGGCCACGACCTCCTCCACGCAGGTGCGGAAGGTCTCGGGCTTGGAGGCGTCGAAGTAGCACACGGCGGCCTGACCGCCGGCGGCGGCGATCTCCTCGGCCAGGGCCTGTCCGGCCTCCAGGCGGCGGACGGCGAGATAAACTTTGGCCCCCTCCTGGGCCAGGCGCACGGCACAGGCCTTGCCGATACCGCGGGTGGAGGAGGTGACCACGGCGATTTTATCGGTGAGCAGAGACATCTTGACTCATCCTTTCTGAAGTGGGGCGGCGGTGGACCGCCGGGATGCTTTCAGCATACACCAAATGAAAACAGAATTCATGTCTAAATTGTAAACTCTTAGTTTAAAAATGTAAAATGCGGGACAGGCTGAAATTGGCCGGGAAGGATTGTAAAGAAAATAAGAGTGTGGTATACTGGCTTGGTATGGAAAACGACACACAGAGGTGTTTCAGACATGGAAAACGAGAAAAAAGTCATGCTTTCGGGCATCCAGCCCAGCGGCGACCTGCACCTGGGCAACTATCTGGGCGCCATCCGCAACTGGGGCGCCCGGGCGGAGGAATTTGACTGCTATTATTTCATGGCGGATATGCACACCATCACGGTGCGGCAGAACCCCGCCGACCTGCGCCGGCGCACGCTGGAGCAGCTGGCCCAGTACATCGCCTGCGGCCTGGACCCGGAGAAGAACACCCTCTTCATCCAGTCCCACGTCCACCAGCACGCCGAGCTGGGCTGGGTGCTCAACTGCTACACCATGTTCGGCGAGCTCTCCCGCATGACCCAGTTCAAGGACAAGTCCGCCAAGCACAAGGACAACATCAACGGCGGCCTCTTCACCTATCCGGCCCTGATGGCGGCGGACATCCTCCTCTATCAGCCCGACTACGTGCCGGTGGGCGAGGACCAGAAGCAGCACGTGGAGCTGACCCGGAACATCGTCCAGCGCTTCAACGGTATCTACGGCGACGTGTTCAAGATGCCCGAGCCCTACATCCCCAAGGCGGGCGCCCGGGTGATGGGCCTGAGCGACCCCACCGGCAAGATGAGCAAGTCCGCCCCCGAGGGCTGCGTGTTCCTGATGGAGAAGCCGGAGGACATCATGCGCAAGTTCAAGCGGGCGGTCACCGACTGCGACACCGAGCACTGCGTGCGCTATGACCGGGAGAACAAGCCGGGCGTTGCCAACCTCATGCAGATCTACTCCGCTGTCACCGGCAAGAGCTATGAGGAGATCGAGCAGGAGTTTGACGGCAAGGGCTACGGCGTCTTCAAACCCGCCGTGGGCGAGGCCGTGGTGGAGACCCTGCGTCCCATCCGGGAGGAGGCCCAGCGCATCCTGGCGGACAAGGCCTATCTGGAGAGCGTGTACCGCGCCGGCGCAGAAAAGGCCTCCTATGTGGCCAACAAGACCCTGCGCAAAGTCTATAAAAAGGTGGGCTTCGTGGCCCGCTGAGGCCCGCTCCCGCCGGAGCAAAAGGAGAAACCGTTCTCATGTCTATGACGATCGAGAGCATCGGCCTGGTGGCCGGTGCGCTGGTGGCCGCCCTGCTGGTGGCCCTCATCACCACCCCCATCGTGAAGAACCTGGCCCAGAAGTGGGGGGCGGTGGACGTGCCCAAGGACGGCCGGCGTATGCACGACCACCCCATCCCCCGGATGGGCGGTCTGGCCATCTTCCTGGGTTTCCTGCTCAGCGTGATCTTGTTCCTGCCCTTTTTGAGCGGGGACGGGATCAGCCTCCAGATCCGCGGCATGCTGCTGGGCGCGGTCATCATCGTGGTGCTGGGCATCCTGGATGACATCTACGCCCTGCCCGCCCTGCCCAAGCTGATCGTGCAGATCGTGGCGGCCGTGATCGCGGTGGGGTCGGGGAACTTGGTCACCGTCATCTCCAACCCCAACGTCTTTTCCAGCGAGCTGTACTGGGAGCTGGGCTGGCTCTCTTACCCGGTGACCGTGGTGTGGATCGTGGGTGTGACCAACGCGGTCAACCTCATCGACGGCCTGGACGGCCTGGCCTGCGGCGTGTCCACCATCAGCTCCATGACCATGTTAGTGATTGCCCTGGCCATGGCCGAGCCGGAGGTGGCGGTGCTGATGGCCGCCCTGGCGGGTGCGTGCCTGGGGTTCCTCCCGTACAACATGAACCCGGCCAAGATCTTCATGGGGGACACCGGCTCCACCTTCCTGGGCTATGTGCTGGGCGTGGTGTCCATCCAGGGTTTGTTTAAGTACTACATGCTCATCTCCTTCGTGGTGCCCTTCCTGCTGCTGGGCCTGCCCATCTTTGACACCTGCTTTGCCTTCATCCGGCGAATCGCCCACGGGCAGAGCCCCATGCACGCCGACCGCAGCCACATCCACCACCGGCTCATCGACATGGGCCTGAGCCAGAAGCAGGCGGTGGCGGTGCTGTATATCATCTCGGCCATTCTGGGCCTGTCCGCCGTGGTGCTCACCACCCTGAGCCCGGTGCGGGCCATGCTGCTGCTCTTCGCGCTGTGCGTGACGGGCGGCGTGTCGGTGCGCATCTTCCTGCACAACAACAGCGGCCAGAACCACCACGACCAGCCGGCCAAGCCGGCGGAGAACGACGAGAACAAAGGAGACAAAGAATCATGAGCATCCGCGTCATGACCGTGTTCGGCACCCGCCCGGAGGCCATCAAGATGGCCCCCCTGGTGCAGGAGCTGGACAGCCGCCCTGATATTGAATCCATCTGCTGCGTCACCGCCCAGCACCGGGAGATGCTGGACTCGGTGCTGCACATTTTCGGGATCACCCCGGATTATGACCTGAACATCATGGAGCCCCGGCAGACCTTGTCCACCATCACCAGCAAGTGCCTGCTGGGCATGGAGGAGGTGCTGGAGAAGGCCAAGCCCGACCTGATCCTGGTCCACGGCGACACCTCCACCACCTTCGCCGGTGCGCTGGCGGCCTTCTACCACCAGATCAAGGTGGGCCACGTGGAGGCGGGCCTGCGCACCTGGGACAAGTACTCCCCCTGGCCGGAGGAGATGAACCGGCGCATGGTGGGGGACATCGCGGACCTTCACTTCGCCCCCACCGAGGCCAACCGCGCCAATCTGGCCCGGGAGGACATCCAGGACGGCGTGTTCGTCACCGGCAACACCGTCATCGACGCCCTCAAGACCACCGTGCGGGACGACTTCACCTTCCACACCGAGCTTCTCAATCAGCTGGACTATGGGAAAAAGGTGGTCCTGGTCACCTGCCACCGCCGGGAGAACTACGGCGAGCCCATGGCCCACATCATGACCGCCCTGCGCCGGGTGGCCGAGACCTATGAGGACGTGGAGCTGGTGTACCCGGTGCACCTCTCGCCCGTGGTGCGGGAGGCGGCGGGGAAGTACCTCTCCGGCCACGACCGCATCCACCTCATCGACCCCCTGGACGCCCAGGAGATGCACAACCTGATGGCCCGGTCCTACCTGGTGATGACCGACTCGGGCGGACTCCAGGAGGAGGCCCCCGCCCTGGGCAAGCCGGTGCTTGTCCTGCGCCGGGAGACCGAGCGGCCCGAGGCCGTCACCGCCGGCACCGTGAAGATCGCCGGCACCGACACCGACACCATTTTCGCCATGGCCAGCGAGCTCCTCACTGACGAGGGGGCCTACCGGGCCATGGCCCACGCGGTGAACCCCTACGGCGACGGCCACGCCTGCCGGCGCATTGCCGACGCCATCGAGTGGCAGTTCGGCCTGCGGCCGGAGCGCCCGGAGGAATTCAAGGCCTGATCCGAGAAAGGAGGGCAGGGCGTGGAGCGAAGAAGCCGTAATATCCTGGTGGTGCTCATCGTGCTGGTGATCGCCGTGGCGGTGTTCTCCAGCTTTGGCGTGGAGCTGTACGCCGGCGGGATCCCGGAGATCTCCCTGCCCACCCTCTCGCCCAGCGAGGGCCCGGACGACAGCGGCCAGAGCGGCGAGGACGCCGGCGGCGCGGTGCGGGTGGCGGTGACGCCGGAGACGGTCCAGAGCGTCATCGCCGCGCTGGAGCGGCCGGAGAGCTACACCCGGGAGATCACCGTGACCTACTCCGCCAGCGGCAGCGTGGCGCGGTCCCACCAGTGGGTGGACGGCGGCTGGACCCGGGCGGAGACCCAGCTCCCCGGCGGGCAGCTGCGCTGCACGCTGGCGGGGGAGGGGACCCTCTACTACTGGTACAGCGGCAGCCGGACCTGGTACATCGCCCCCCTCTCGGAGGAGAGCGCCGAGGTGGAGACGGTCCAGATCCCCACCTATGAGGACGTGCTGGACGCCCCGGTGGAGGCCATCACCCAGGCCGAGTACGGCGAGCGGGACGGCGTGAGCTGCATCTTCGTGGCGGTGGCCGACGAAGGCCTGGACGGGGAGACCCGCTACTGGGTGGACGACCACAGTGGGCTGCTCATCGCCGCCGAGCGGGAGCTCAACGGCGAGACGGTGCTCACCATGACGGCCACCGCCGCCGAGCAGCCGGCTCCGGCGGGGACCGAATTCGCCCTGCCGGACGGGACGGTGCTCCACACCGTCCAGGGCGGCGAGACGGCGGTCAGTCCAGTCCCATCAGAATGACCAGCCCCAGGGTGAGGAGGAGCTCCGTCTCGTCCTCCTCCAGGGCCAACAGCAGCAGGAGGACCAGCAGCAGCAGGTCCTCCGTCTGTCCCTCGTCGGGCAGGAGGGCGCGCAGCCACCGGCCCAGCCCGCCGGAAGGCGGACGGGGCGGCTCCGGCGGGGGAGGGGTTATGTAGCGGTTATACATGGGGCTCCTCCTCTCCACCGGGGCGGAAGAGCCCCAGCGCCAGAGCCGCCGCCTTGGAAAGCCGCACGATGCGCTTGGCCCGCTCCAGCTTCTCCCGTCGCTGGGGGGAGAGGTAGGGGGCCAGCGCGTCCAGCAGGGCCTCCCGGCGGCGGTCGCCGGTGCGGTAGGCCTGTAAGAGCAGCATGCCCTTCTGGAGAAGCTCCGGGTCCAGATCCCCCAGCAGGTCGCCCGCCTCGCCGGCGGGGGACAGCGGGGCCCCCTGGTCGGGCTCCGGCGGGGGCGTCTCCTCCGCAGCGCCGTCCCCGGGCGGGTCCTCGCCGCCGCCGCTGAGGGCCCGGGCCATGGACAGGATCTGTCCCATGGTCTGGGGATCGCCCAGAATGGCGTTGAGTTTGTCCTCCAGCTCGGCCACGGCGGGGCCTCCTTTCCGACCGGGCGGTCAGCGCCCGGATGAGTCCTTTTGCCCCCTCAGGAGGGACTGAAACAGCGCCTGCAGCGGGGCGGTGTCCCCGCGCTCGGCGGCCTCGGCCACCTTCTGCAGATCGTCGCCGGGCTGCTGGCGGAGCTGCTGGGCCAGTTCCTGGGCCTTGGGGGAGCGGAGGAGGGCCTCCAGCGCCCCCCGGTCCTCCATCAGACGTCTGGCCTGGAGCAGCGAGGACGATACGCCCTTGGGGGCGCCTTGTCTGGGATCGGTCATGGGATCTCCCTCCATCCATCGAGATGAGCGGCACAGGACGCGCGCCTGCGCGGACGCTGTGCCTTACCACAGTATATGCCCCGCGGGGCGAAAGGTGATTTGATGATGAAAGTTCTGGTCTTTTCCGATTCTCACGGCAACACCCACTACATGGAAGAGGCGGTGCAGCGCGACAAACCGGATCTGGTGCTCCACCTGGGGGACGTGAATTCCGACGCCCGGGCGCTCCAGGCGAAATTTCCGGACCTGCCCATGGAGTGGGTGTGCGGCAACTGCGACGGCCTGCGGCGGGACCTGGAGAAGGAGAAGCTGATCCTCCTGGAGGGACACCGGGTCCTGATGATGCACGGCCACACCCGGGACGTGAAATTCGGCCTCACCGCGGCGGTGCTGGCCGCCCGGGAGCAGCGGGCCGAGGTGCTGCTCTTCGGCCACACCCACGACGCCCTGTGCGAGTACGAGGCGGGGCTGTGGGTCATGAACCCGGGCACCGTCCGCGGCGGCTGGGAGGGCGCCAGCTACGGCGTCATCTCCATCGAGGGCAAGAACGTGGTTTGCTACACGCTGCGCCTGAAATAAGCCGGAATTTTTTGAGAAAATACCCCGGAACCCTTGCCAGAACGGCAAAAATATAGTATGATAAGGAAGTAAACTAGTCATATAAGAAATAAGACTGAGGGTGTGATCAAAGCATGAGCAAAAAGCAGGCACTGACAGAATTCCACCGCGGTTCGATCCTGGCAGCGGCGGAGCGGCTCTTTGCGGCCAAGGGTACGGAAAAGACGACGATGGACGACATTGCCCGGGAGTCGGAGTACAGTAAGGCCACCCTGTATGTCTATTTCCAGAGCAAGGAAGAGATCGTCAACGCCATTTTGCTCAGCAGCATGGTGCTGCTGCAGAAGAAGATCCAGGCGGCGGTGGAGCACTACGGCAGCTGGATCCAGGCCTACGACGCGGTGTGCGACGCCATCATCCGATTTTATGGCGACAACCCCACCGCCTATGACACCGCCATCTGGGAAGTGCCGGTGAATGTGGAGCCGGACAAGATGGACAAGGGACTGCGGGATATCCTCCAGGTGGGGGACGCCACCAACGCCATGTTGGCCGACTTCCTGCGCCGCGGCGCGGCGGAGGGCGTGGTGCGCATCGAGCTGTCCCCCAACGAGACGGTGCTGCTGTTCTGGGCGGCGCTGTCCGGCATGGTGCGCATGGCCGACAGCAAGAACGGCTATATGGGCCGCTCCCTGGGTCTGAGCCGGGACGAGTTCCTGCGCCACGGCGCCCGGATGCTGCTGGACGCCATCACCAAGGGCCGCACCGTGGAATAAACTCAAACAAGAAAGCCCCCCGGACCATCGGTCCGGGGGGCTTTTTGCTGCTGTTACAGGGTGAGAAGCTGGATCTGATCGCCGTCGGCGGTGGCCTTCATCTGGGTGAAGGGGTGCTGATAGCTCTCGATGAGCTTGGTGGCGATGGCGTCCTCCAGGTCCTTCTGGATCTGGCGGCGGAGGTTCCGCGCGCCGTAGGTGAGGGAGTAGGACTTTTTCACCAGGTAGTCCAGCAGGGACTCGTCCCAGGTGAAGGTGATGCCCTTGTCGGCCAGAGTGTCCCGCAGCTCGCCCAGCATGATGGAGGCGATGGCCTTGAAGTTCTCCTCGCTGAGCTTGTTGAAGTAGACGATCTCGTCGATGCGGTTGATGAACTCAGGACGCAGGAAGGACTCCAGAGCCTTCATGGCCCGCTCCTTACCCTGGTCGCTGGCGGTGCCGCCGAAGCCCACCGCTCCGGCGGACTTGGTGTCGCTGCCGGCGTTGGAGGTCATGACGATGACGGTGTTCTCGAAGTTCACGTTCCGGCCCTGGGCGTCGGTGATGTGGCCGTCGTCCAGGATCTGGAGCAGGATGTTGAGCACGTCCGGGTGGGCCTTCTCGATCTCGTCGAAGAGGACCACGCAGTAGGGTTTTCTTCTCACCTTCTCAGTGAGCTGACCGGCCTCGTCGTAGCCCACATAGCCCGGGGGGGAGCCGATGATGCGGCTGACGGCGAACTTCTCCATGAACTCCGACATATCCAGCCGGATGAGGGACTCGGGGGAGTGGAAGAGGTCCTGGGCCAGGCGCTTGACCAGCTCGGTCTTGCCCACGCCGGTGGAGCCCACGAAGAGGAAGGACACGGGCTTGCGCTTGGAGGCGATGCCCACGCGGCCCCGGCGCACGGCGGCGGAGACAGCCTTGACGGCCTCGTCCTGGCCGATGATGTGCTCCTTGAGCCGGTCCTCCAGCTTGGCCAGGCGCTCGTACTCGGCCTCCTGGATGGAGCTGGCGGGGATCTTGGTCCACAGCTCGATGACCCGGGCCAGGTGCTCCACGGTGAGGGGGGGCGCGCTCTGGCTCTCCAGCTTCTGGAGCTCACCCTCCAGCTGGAGCTGGCGGCTCTTCATCTCGGCCAGACGCTCGTACTGGTTGCCGTCGCTCTCCGAGGAGATGGAGACGTGCTCCTTGTTGAGGGCGGAGAGCTCCCGCTGGAGGCGGGCGGTCTCCCGCTCGTTGTCCCGCAGGCCGGCCTCCTGGCCCTCCACCGAGGTGAGGGCGGCGCGCTCGTCGCTGAGCTTGCCCAGCTGGCGGCGCAGCTCGGCCTGCTTCTGCTCGTTGACCTTCAGGCTGTTCTGGCGCTTGTACTCCCGGTCGTTGGCCTCGCTGACCATCCGGTCCCGCTCCTGGTTGAGCTCCTCCAGGTCCTTGCGCACCTGGGCCTCCCGGGCCAGATTGACGTTGTGGAGGTTCACATCGGAGCAGGCCTCGTCGATGAGGTCGATGGCCTTGTCGGGGAGGAAGCGGTCGGTGATGTACCGCTCGCTCATGGTCACGGCCAGACGGCACATCTCGGGGGAGATGGAGACGAAGTGGTACTTCTCATAGTAGGGGGCGATGCCCTTGAGGATGTTCACGGCGTCCTCGATGGAGGGCTCCTCCACGATGACGGGCTGGAAGCGGCGCTCCAGGGCGGTGTCCTTCTCGATGTGCTTGCGGTACTCGGTGAGGGTGGTGGCGCCGATGACCTGGATCTCGCCCCGGCTGAGGGCGGGTTTGAGGATGTTGGCGGCGTTCATGGAGCCCTCGGCGTCGCCGGCGCCCACGATGTTGTGGACCTCGTCGATGACCAGGATGATGTTGCCCAGCTTCTTGATCTCGTCAATGAGGCCCTTCATGCGGCTCTCGAACTGGCCGCGGAACTGGGTGCCCGCCACCAAGGCGGTCAGGTCCAGGAGGTAGACCTCCTTGTCCAGCAGCTTGTAGGGTACCTGCTTGTTGTAGATGCGCTGGGCCAGCCCCTCGGCGATGGCGGTCTTGCCCACGCCGGGCTCACCGATGAGGCAGGGGTTGTTCTTCTGGCGGCGGTTGAGGATCTGGATGGTGCGCTGGATCTCCTCTTCCCGGCCGATGATGTTGTCCAGCTTGCCCTCGGCGGCCTTCTGGGTCAGGGAGATGCAGTAGTTCTCCAAAAACTTCCGCTTGGGCGGGCGCTCACCCTTGGCGTTCTTCTCCTCCCGGTTCTGCCGGGGCGGAGTGTCGCTGTTGGGGGCGTCGCCGCTGTTGTTCTGCGCGCCGAAGAGCTTGTTGAGGAAGGGGAAGGTGGCGGTCTTGCCGTCCTCCTCATCGTCCTCCTCGTCGGACTCGGTGGGGATCAGTCCGGCCAGGCTCTCGGGGGAGCCCATGGCGTTCATCATCTCCCCGGTGAGGTTGTCCAGGTCCTCCTCGGTGATGCCCATCTTCTGCATCATATCCTGAAGGGGCTGGATGCCCAGCTCTTTGGCGCACTTGAGGCACAGCCCTTCGGTCTTGGAAACGCCGTTCTCCAGCTTCTGGATAAAGACCACGGCGATGTTCTTGTGACAACGGGAACAAAGGGTCGGCTGCATGGTGATTCAACTCCTTTTCACGCGGCCTGTCCGGCCGCGCCCGGGAGGGCAGTACCTCCCGGATGATGATTCTAATTCGAAATTATGAACTGGGTATGAATATCCCGTATTTTACCCGGTTATTTGGACTTTCTGCGGCCGGTGACGGTGAGGTACTGCCACAGGTAGCCCACAAAGGCGGCGATGGTCAGGGCCAGGGCGAAGGAGATGAGGCCGGTGGCCCAGTGCCGGGGGATCTCGGGGAAGAGGACCAGGGCGGCGCAGACCACGAAAAAGACGCCGGTGGAGGCCTTGCCCAGCCAGTTGGAGGGAATCACGTCGTCCACCTTGCGGTACATGGACAGCGCGCCCAGCCCCATGGCGGCCTCCTTGAGGAAGAACACCACCACGGCCCACACGGGGATGGTGCCGTCCACGGTGATGCAGATGATGACGGTAAAGGTCATCAGCTTGTCGGCCAGGGGGTCCAGCACCCGGCCCAGCCGGGTGATCTGGTTGAAGTGGCGGGCGATCCAGCCGTCGGCGATGTCGGTAAAGAAGGCCAGGGCGTAGACGGCGGCGGCCCAGCGGTGGGCGTTGGGCTCATCCCCGAAAAAGACCAGGGCGAACACCGGCACCAGAAACAGCCGGATCAGAGAGAGCAGATTGGGAAGGTTCATCTTTCTATCACCTCGCAGGAAGGGAGGAGGGGGTTACACGCCCCTCCGGAGCAGCAGACCGGGCACATCCAGGAAGAGCTTGAGCAGGTGGGTCTCCCGGACGGCCTCCTCGGGAATGGCGTGGCCCAGCACCTCCAGCAGCCACACGGCCAGCAGCACCAGCGCCACGCCCTCCACCAGGCCGATGGCGGCGCCGCCGGTCTTGTTGAGGAAGTGGAGCACCGGCAGCCGGGTCATCAGGTTGAGGGTGCGGCTCACCATGCTCCAGGCGGCCAGCAGCAGGGCGAAGGCCACGGTGAAAATGACCCGGTAGGCCACCGACTGGGCGATGGAGGAGGCCACCGCGGCGGCGGCCCCAGCGGCGGCCTGGGTGACGCCCTGGCCCACGGCCTGGTCTACGGCGTCGATGAGGCTCTCATAGAGCCCCAGGCCCCGCAGGGCCTCCAGAATAGCGGGCAGATCCCCGTCCTCGCCCTCGGGGAGGGCGGTGCCGGTGTCGGGGACGGCGGCCTCCAGCTGCTCCTGGATGGCAGAGGCGAAGTGGGGCTCGATGGCGTCGGCCACCATGGGGGACAGGGTACGGGCGGCGAGGCCGGCTCCGGCGAAGGCCACCACAAAGGCCAGCAGCCCGCACAGCGAGGCGACCAGACCTTTGGAGGCGCCCCGCCACAGGAAGAGGGCCAGCACGGCCACCACGATCAGATCCAGAACAAGGGACATAGCGAAACCTCCGATCAATTGGGAACGTAGAGATGGGCCGAATCGGCGTTGAGCAGCAGGGTGGAGCCGTCGGCGCGCTGGAGGACACGGCGGGCGCCCTGGGTGGTGTCCAGGGAGCGGTAGGAGTCCAGATCCCGGGTGAAGATCTCCAGCTTTCCGGCGGTGAGGACGGCGATGTAATTGCCCTTGGCGGACAGGGAGAGGACCTGCTCGCCGTAGCTGTGTTCGGCCATCACTTCACCGGCGCCGTCCACGGTGCGCAGCACGGCGTCGCTGCCGGCGCGGTACTTGCCCAGCAGCAGCACGGCGCAGCCGGAGGCGTCCAGGGAGTAGTTTTTCAGATAGCTGCCGCTGTAATCGTAGAAGCCGGTGCGCTCGGCCTTGGAAGAGTAGACCGACAGGGTGCTCTCGCCCACCAGCCAGATGCCGTCGCTCTCCCAGCTCAGGTCCAGGATCACGTCGTTGCCCACCTGGGCGGTGTAGTCGGGCTCCACGTCCTCCTCGCCGCGGTTGGTGCGGTAGAGCTCCAGCTGGGTGCCGAAGGTGCTGCTGTCCAGGCCCAGGGTGAGCAGGGCCACGGCGTCTCCGCTGGGGGAGACCACCGCGTCGGTGACGAAGCGGCTGGAGAGGCTGATGCGCAGCTTGGGGGAGTAGGACGGGTCGTACACGGTCACCGCGCCCTTGTAGCCGCTGGTCTGGGCGGTGACGGCGATGTAGCCGTTGTCGTTGATGCGGGCGGAGAGGAGGCTCTCGCCCTCCTCCAGGGAGAGGGAAAAGACCTCCTCCGTGCCGGAAAAGACGAACAGGTCCCGCCCGCCGGCGTCGTAGACCAGGGCGGTGTGCTCATTGGCGTCGATGACCGGATTCTCCATGGTAGACACGGTCTTGCTCAGCACCAGCTCGCCCCCGGGAGAGTAGAGCTGGATGGAGGAGGGGGAGCAGACCAAAAGCCCCCCGTCCAGGGAGGCGAAGGAGTTGGCGCTGCCGCCCTCATAGGAAAAGGAGTCGGTCTGGCCGCTCTCGCTGCGCTCCACGCCCAGATAGCTGATCCAGCGGCGGAGGCTGTCCAGGTTGTACTTGTCCCGATTGGCCACAAGGAACACCGCCCCGGCCACCAGGGCCAGGGTGGTGAGGAAGGCGAGAAAGCGGACAAAGAGGTTGGGCCGCTTTTTGGGCGGGGGGGATTTGGGTTCCAGAAGTTCCATGTTGACCTCCAAAAGCCGCGTGTTACAAAACGGGGACCACCTCGCCCAGGGGCGGGGTGTCGTACCACAGGCGGGTCATGTACAGGCCGCCGGGGGGCACGGTGGGACCGGCGGCGGTACGGTTGCGGTTTTCCAGGATGGTGGGCACGTCGTCGGCGGAGAATTTCCCCTCGGCGGCGTAGACGCAGGTACCCACCATGGCCCGCACCATGTTATAGAGGAAGCCATTGGCACACACCCGGCACACGATGAGGTCGCCATGGCGCTCGATGTCGAAGTAATGGACGGTGCGCACGGTGGACTGCACCTCGGTGCCCACCGACTGCACGGCGGCGAAGTCGTGGGTGCCCACGAAGTGGGAGGCGGCCCGCTGCATGACGGTCTCGTCCAGGTGCTTGGGGTAGAACCAGGCGCGATTGACATAAAAAGCATTGCGGATGCGGGAGTTGTAGATGCGGTAGGTGTACTCCTTTTTGAGGCACGAGCCGATGGCGTTGAAGGAGTCGGGCACCTCGAAGGCCCGCACCACCACGATGTCGTCGGGCAGGCGGGTGTTCACCGCCAGGGGCAGGCGGTCGCAGGGAATGCGGGAGGAGGTGCGGAAGTTAGCCACATAGGTCTCGGCGTGGACGCCCGCGTCGGTGCGGCCCGCGCCGGTGCACTTCACCGGGTGGCCCACCACGGCGGCCAGGGACTTTTCCAGGGTCTCGGCCACGGTGATGTCGTTCTTCTGCACCTGCCAGCCGTGGTAGGCGGTGCCCACATACATGAGTTGTAACGCGATGTTTCTCATAGAACCTCCCATGCCCTCAGTGTAGCACAACGGGAGGGCGAGTTGTGTTAAAATTGGCTTAAATTTCCTTTAATGCTTACAGACCAAACTTCCTCAGCACCACCACAACGGCCACCAGAGCCACGCCCAGAGCCAGGGCGGCGTAGTCGATGCCCCGATAGCGCAGCTGGCGCAGGCGGGTGCGGCCCTCGCCGCCGTGGTAGCAGCGGCACTCCATGGCCACCGCCAGCTCGTCGGCCCGGCGGAAGGCGGAAATGAACAGGGGCACCAGCAGGGGCACCAGAGCCCGGGCCTTCTGGATGAGGTTGCCGCTCTCGAAATCGGCGCCCCGGGCCTTCTGGGCGGACATGATCTTGTCGGTCTCCTCGATGAGGGTGGGGATGAAGCGCAGGGCGATGGACATCATCATGGCCAGCTCATGGACCGGCACCCGGACCTTTTTGAGGAAGCCCAGCAGGTTCTCCAGCCCGTCGGTGAGGAGGATGGGGGAGGTGGTGTAGGTGAGGAGGAAGGTGCAGGTGATGAGGAGGATGATCCGCAGGATCATGAAAATAGCGGACCAGATGCCCTCCGGGTAGATCTTCAGCACCCAGACCTGCACCAGGGGGTCACCCTCGCCGGGGGTGTAGAAGAGGTTCAGGATGCCGGTGAGGATGACGATGATGAGGACCGGCCGCATGCCGCCCACGATGGCCTTGAGGCCCACCTTGGAGATCGCCACAGCGGCGGCCAGCACCGCGATGACCACCACGTAGGAGACCACCTGCTTCGAGAGGAAGAGGGCCACGATGTAGAGCACCGTCAGCAGAATCTTGGTCCGGGGGTCCATGCGGTGGAGGATGGTGTTTCCGGGGAAATACTGCCCCAGGGTGATGTCTTTCAGCGCCATTTACTCCGCCCCCTTTTTCGCCAGGTAGTCCAGCACGGCCTGACGGGCCTGCTCGATGGTGTAGACCGACGGGTCGATGTCCAGCCCCATGGACCGCAGGCGGTGGAACACCCGGGTCATCTGGGGCACGCCCAGGCCCATGCGCTCCAGCTCCTCCCCGTGGCGAAAGACCTCACGGGGGGGACCGGCGAAGGGGATGGTCCCGTCGTTGACCACCACCAGGCGGTCCACGGTCCGGGCGACCTCCTCCATGGAGTGGGACACCAGGATGATGGTGGCGTCGTGGGCGTCGTGGTAGTCCCGGATGTTGCCCAGAATCTGCTCCACGCCCACCGGGTCCAGCCCGGCGGTGGGCTCGTCCAGCACCAGCACCTTGGGCTCCATGGCGATCACGCCCGCGATGGCCACCCGGCGCTTCTGGCCGCCGGAGAGCTCAAAGGGGGACTTCTCCAGCTGCTCGTCCCGCAGGCCCACGAAGTGGGCGGCCTCCCGCACCCGGCGGTCGACCTCGCCCTCGTCCAGGCCCATGTTCTTGGGGCCGAAGGAGATGTCCTTGTAGACGGTCTCCTCGAAAAGCTGATACTCCGGGTACTGGAACACCAGACCCACCTGGAAGCGGGTCTGGCGGGTGCGCTCCTTGGTCTCCCAGATGTCCTGCCCCTCAAAGCGCACCACGCCGGAGGTGGGCTTCAGCAGTCCGTTCAGGTGCTGGATGAGGGTGGACTTGCCCGAGCCGGTGTGGCCGATGACGCCCAGGTACTCCCCGCGGTAGGCGGTGAAGTCCACGTCGGTGAGGGCCGCCCGCTCGAAGGGCGTGCCGGTGGAGTAGATATGGCTGAGATGTTCGGTTTGGATGATCGGTTCCAAATCACTTCATTCCTTTGCGAAAAGTGGTGCATCTCCCGAGGGATGACGCCCGGAAACGCTTCACTGGAGGAGCTGATAGAGTGCGTCGGCGCACTCCTCGTCGCTGAGGGCGTCCAGGGGCAGGTCCAGCCCGTCCTGGCGCAGCTCCCACAGAAGCTCAGTGGTCTCGGGGACGGTGAGGCCCACGGCCTTCAGCTCTTCCACCCGCTGAAAGACCTCCTTGGGGGTCCCGTCGGCAATCACCTTGCCCCTGGCCATGACCACCAGGCGGTCGGCCTGGGCGGCCTCGTCCATGTGGTGGGTGATGAGGACCACGGTGACGCCGGAGGTGCGGTTGAGGTTCTTGATGGTGGTAAGGACCTCCCGCCGGCCCACCGGGTCCAGCATGGCGGTGGGCTCGTCCAGCACGATGCACCGGGGCTGCATGGCGATGACGCCTGCGATGGCCACCCGCTGCTTCTGTCCGCCGGAGAGGAGGTGGGGAGCGTGCTCCCGGAACTCGTACATGCCCACGGCCTTCAGGGCGTCATCCACCCGGCGGCGGATCTCCTCGGGAGGGACGCCCAGGTTCTCGGGGGCGAAGGCCACGTCCTCCTCCACCACGTTGGCCACGATCTGGTTGTCGGGGTTCTGGAACACCATGCCCACAGTGCGCCGGATGTCCAGCAGATGGGCCTCGTCGGCGGTGTCCATGCCGCTGACGTAGACGGCGCCGCCGGTGGGCAGCAGAATGGCGTTCATATGCTTGGCCAGGGTGGATTTTCCGCTCCCATTGTGGCCCAGCACGGCCACGAAGGAGCCCTCTTCAATCTTGAGGTCCACCCCGTCCAGCACCACCGGGGCCACGCCCTCGGCGGTGGTGTAGGAGAACCGGACCTCTTCGGCCCGGATGATGTCTTGGCTCATATCGTTCACCTCAAGGGGATCAGTCGCACATCCACCGGCCGGTGGCGCCGCAGGGGAGGACCAGGCCGCTCTCGGTGACGGGGAGGCCCAACTCCTGGCTCTCGGTGTGGCCGCCGAACTTCTTGCTCACGATGCTCTCCAGGATGTAGGTGAGCACGCTGGGGGCCAGGCCCGTGGTGTAGGAGTTGAGGATGATAAAGAGGGGGTGGTCCGAGAGGACGCCGCTGACCAGCTCCACGAAGGGGTAGAGGTTCTCCTCCAGCCGCCACACCTCGCCGGTGGGGCCCCGGCCGTAGCTGGGGGGGTCCATGATGATGGCGTCGTACTTGCGGCCCCGGCGGATCTCCCGCTCCACGAACTTGCCGCAGTCGTCCACGATCCAGCGGATGGGGGCCTCCTCCAGCCCGGAGCTCCTGGCGTTCTCCCGCGCCCAGGACACCATGCCCTTGGCGGCGTCCACGTGGCAGACGCTGGCTCCGGCGGCGGCGCAGGCCACGGTGGCTCCGCCGGTGTAGGCGAAGAGGTTGAGCACATTCACCGGCCGTCCGGCCTTGCGGATCTGCTCCCGGGCCCAGTCCCAGTTGGCGGCCTGCTCGGGGAAGAGGCCGGTGTGCTTGAAGTTCATGGGCTTGATATTCAAGGTAAGGTCGCCGTAGCGCACGGTCCAGCGCTCGGGCAGGTTCTTTTTCTCCCACTGGCCGCCGCCGGTGGAGGAGCGGGCGTAGCGGGCGTCGTGTTTCTTCCAGCCGGGGTGGCGGCGGGGGGTATTCCAGATGGCCTGGGGGTCGGGCCGCACCAGCACATGGGAGCCCCACCGCTCCAGCTTCTCCCCCCGGGAACAGTCGATGAGCTCATAATCCTTCCACTGCGTCGCAATCCACATGGTCTGACCTCTCCTATGTCGTGATATTCCATACAATCAGGTTATTATATCATCGGAAAATCCCATCGTCAAATAGAATCCCCGTTGTGCCGGGGGCGGAAATATGGTACAATGGCATGAACCAGGCTGTATTTGCGTGGACAGCCGTGAAAAGGAGCGTGGAGACGCAGTGGATACCGCGGACATTCAGTTTCGTACCGCCACCTTCGGCGGATTTTCCAAACAGGACGTGCAGGACTACATCGACCGGTCCAACCGGGAGCATCAGCGGCAGATGGAGGGGCTTCAGAAGGAGCTGAGCCAGGCCGCCGGCGAGCGGGACAAGTACCGCGACCGGGTGGAGAGCGCCGAGAGCCGGAACGTGGAGCTGTCCTCCAAGGTGCAGACCCTCACCGCCGAGCTGGAGGAGGCCCAAAAGGACCGGACGGAGCGGGAGGAGGAGCTGGAGCGCCTCCACGCCCGTGTGGCGGAGCTGGAGGGCCGCCTGGAGAAGGCGGAGCACGCCGCCGACGCCTACGAGCGCATCAAGGACCGCACCGCCGGCATCGAGCTGGAGGCCCACTGCCGGGCCCAGGCGGTGGAGGCGGCGGCGCTGGTGCAGGTGGACAAGGCCCGCCGGGAGCTGGAGCAGTGGGTGGTCCGGGTGCAGGCCGGGTACGACCAGCTCCGTACCGAGGTGGAGGCCACCCTGTCCCACGCCTCCGGGGAGCTGGAGAAGGTCCAGCGCACCATGGAGGGCGTGACCGCCGAGCTGGACCAGCGGGATGGCGACCTGAAGGCCCTCATGCGCACCTATGAGGAGGCCATCGGCCCCCAGATGCCCGACCCTCTCCCCCTGGAGGAGCCGGCGAAGAAGAAATAAAAAAAGGCCGGGAGCAAATGCTCCCGGCCTTTTTGTGTGTTAAAACGCGTGGCCGATGTCGGTGCGGAAGTGCATTCCGTCGAAGTGGATGGGCTTCGCGGCGGCGTAGGCCTTGGCGATGGCGCCCTCCAGATCGACGGCCACGGCGGTGACGCCCAACACCCGCCCGCCGTTGGTGACGATGTCGCCCGCCTCGTTCCGGGCGGTGCCGGCGTGGAACACCACGGCGGACTTCCCGGCCTCCTCCAGCCCAGTGATGGGCAGGCCCTTGGGGTAGGAGGCGGGGTAGCCGCCGCTGGCCAGCACCAGGCAGCAGGCCGCGCCGTCCTTCCAGCGCACGTCCACCTGGTCCAGCTTGCCAGAGCGGCAGGCCTCAAAGATGTCCATGAGGTCGCTGTCCAGCAGGGAGAGGACGGCCTGGCACTCGGGGTCGCCGAAGCGGGCGTTGTACTCCACCACCTTGGGGCCCTGGGGGGTGAGCATAAGGCCGAAGTAGATGACACCCTGGAAGGGGCGGCCCTCGGCGGCCATGGCGGCCACGGTGGGCCGGAAGATCTCCGCCTCGCAGCGCTTGGCCACCTCGGGGGAGTAGCATGCCACCGGGGCGATGGCGCCCATGCCGCCGGTGTTGGGGCCCTGGTTGCCGTCGAAAGCCCGCTTGTGGTCCTGGCTGGCGGGCATGGTGACCAGATGCTCCCCGTCGCAGAAGGCCAGCACGGTCACCTCGGGGCCGGTCATGCACTCCTCGATGACCACGCAGGCGCCCGCCGCGCCGAACTTGCCGTCGGCCATCATGGACTTGGCGGCCTCCTTGGCCTCCTCCACGGTCTGGGCCACCACAACGCCCTTGCCCAGGGCCAGGCCGTCGGCCTTGACCACGATGGGGGCTCCCTGCTCCTCGATGTAGGAAAGAGCCGCGTCCAGCTCGGTAAAGGTGCGGTGTTTGGCGGTGGGGATGTGGTACTTGGCCATCAGGTCCTTGGAGAAGGCCTTGCTGGCCTCGATGACGGCGGCGTTTTCCCGGGGGCCGAAGGCGGGGATGCCCGCCTCCTCCAGGGCGTCCACCATGCCCAGCGCCAGGGGGTCGTCGGGGGCCACCACCACGAAGTCCATGTGGTGCTCCTTGGCCCAGGCCACCATGCCGGAAACGTCGGTGGCTTTTACGTCCACACACTGGGCCAGCTGGGCGATCCCGGCGTTGCCGGGGGCGCAGAAGAGCCCGGTGACCTTGGGGCTTTTGGACAGGGCCCACACGATGGCGTGCTCGCGGCCGCCGCCGCCCACAACAAGAACATTCATGTCGCTCGCTCCTTTACATTGACGAAATGAGGACCTGGATGAGCCACAGCACCACCAGATGTCCCGGATAGAACCAGTAGAAGAACCACCGTCCGCCCTTGCCCCGCTGCCCGTTGTAGAGGGACAGGGGGAGGAGGGTCAGGCAGGCGAAGGCGGTCATCAGCAGGGAATAGGGGAGGTAGAACCGCCGGAAGTAGGGGATGCGGTGGTTCAGCTCCAGCAGGAAGGCCGCCCAGCCCTGGCTGGGCAGCAGGGCCACAGCGGGGTCCCAGTAGGCCCACACGGTACCCAGCAAATAGTAGCACACCAGGGAGGCCCCCAGGGCGATGAGCTGCCGCCGCCGGTCCTCACCGGCCAGGTACACCGCCACCACCGTGGCGGCTCCCAGCCAGCCGTAGTCTCCCTGCAAAAGCTGGGCGGACAGGACGCAGGCGCACAGCAGCACCGCGCCCAAGGCTCTCCGGCCCCGGCGGATTCCCTCCTCCCAGCAGCCAATGCCCAGCGCGGCCAGGAAGAAGGTCACCACGATGCTCCGCCCGCCGTGGGGCTGCACGATGACCAGGGGCACCTGGGTCACCAGGGCGAACACCCCCAGCCGGGTGAGGTAGGCCCGGTAGTTATGGGTGTGGCGGCACCCCTCCGCCACGAAGAAGGCGAAGATGGGGAAGGCCAGCCGCCCCAGGTAGCGGAAGAGGTAGTAGCGCAGGTCATCGGTGGGGAAGAAGGGGGCCAGGGGGGTGAAGAGCATCCCCACGTGGTCGATGACCATGAACACGGCGGCCAGATATTTCAGGGCCGACGCGCTGAGCCCCTTCTCACGCAGCGAAGCCATCCCTTAGTGGTGGAACAGGCGGATGCCGGTGAAGGCCATGACCATGCCGTACTTGTCGGCGGTGTCGATGACCTGCTGGTCCCGGATGGAGCCGCCGGGCTGGGCGATGTACTGCACGCCGCTCTTGCGGGCCCGCTCCACGTTGTCGCCAAAGGGGAAGAAGGCGTCGGAGCCCACGGTGACGCCGCTCATCTTGGCGATCCACTGGGCCTTCTCCTCAGCGGTGAGGACCTCGGGCTTCTCGGTGAAGGTGTTCTGCCACACGCCGTCGGCCAGAATGTCGTCGTGCTCGTCGGAGATGTAGATGTCGATGGCGTTGTCCCGGTCGGGGCGGCGGATGCCCTCCACCAAGGGCAGGGAGAGGACCTTCGGATGCTGGCGCAGCCACCAGATGTCGGCCTTGTTGCCGGCCAGGCGGGTGCAGTGGATGCGGCTCTGCTGGCCGGCGCCCACGCCGATGGTCATGCCGTCCTTCACGTAGCACACCGAGTTGGACTGGGTGTACTTGAGGGTGATGAGAGCCAGGAGCATGTCGTGCTTGGCCTGCTGGGGCAGGTCCTTGTTGGCGGTGACGATGTTCTGGAGCATCTCCTCGTTGATGTCCAGGGAGTTGTAGCCCTGCTCGAAGGTGATGCCGTAGATGCTGCGGCGCTCCACGGGGTCGGGCTCATAGTTGGGGTCGATCTCCACCACGTTGTAGCCGCCCTTGCGCTTGGTCTTGAGGATCTCCAGGGCCTCGTCGGTGTAGCCGGGGGCGATGATGCCGTCGGAGACCTCATGGGCCAGGAAGTTGGCGGTGTCGGCGTCGCACACGTCACTGAGGGCGGCCCAGTCGCCGAAGGAGCACAGCCGGTCGGCGCCGCGGGCGCGGATGTAGGCGCAGGCGATGGGGGAGAGGTCGCCCTCGGGGGCGAAGTAGATGTGGCGCTCCACATCGGAGAGGGGGAGGCCCAGGGCGGCGCCGGCGGGGGAGACGTGCTTGAAGGAGGCGGCGGCGGGGAGGCCGGTGGCCTTTTTGAGGGCCTTGACCAGCTGCCAGGAGTTGAGGGCGTCCATGAAGTTGATGTAGCCCGGCTTGCCGTTGAGGACCTTCAGGGGCAGCTCACCCTCGGCCATGAAGATGCGGGCGGGCTTCTGGTTGGGGTTGCAGCCGTATTTCAGTTCCAGTTCGGTCATGGGAACACTTCCTTTACGCGTTTTTGTTGACGATGACGCTCTTGCCCTCGCCGCTCTCCAGGTCGAGGAAGCGGACGAAGAGGGAGACCTTGTTCTCCTCGTTCAGGTTCTCCCACAGGACCTGGGCGCACTCCTCGGGGGTGGTCCAGGGGACGGTGATCTGGGTGGGCTCCCCGGCGAAGGAGGGCAGGGGGCTTCCGTCGCTCTGATAGGTGTGGATGAAGTGGCCCTGACCGGCCAGGGGGGAGGCGTATTCAAAGAAATAGCGGCGGCAGGAGGCGGGGTCGCCGTCGGCGCTTTTCAGGATGGAGAGGGCGTAGTCGCCATTGTCCTCCACGATGCCGGAGATGCGGGGGGTAAAGTTGGGGCCGTCGGGCTCAAAGGTGCGCTTGCGCAGGGCCTGCACGAAGTCCTCGCCCGCGGCGAGACCGGCCCGGATGGTGTCGGTCTGGTCGCCATTGGTGACGATGGTGGAGGTGCCGAAGCGGCGCACGGGGGCGTAGATGATGAGGGAGGGGTCCTCCAGCTTGGCGGGGTCAAAGGCCTGGGTGCGGATGCCGTCGGGGGTCTCCACAAAGACGCGGTTGCGGGAGTTGGCGCTGCGGCCCATGATGAAGTAGATCATAACGGCCTGCTTGCCGTCGGCGGTGCGGCCCAGGGCGATGCCCCGGCCGGGGTAGGGGTTGGCGGCGAGCAGCTCGGGGAGGGAATACGAGTTCATATCAAAGGACCTCCTTCTCCAAAACAGAATCCAGAATGTGAACGATCCGGCCCTCCACCTTCAGCTTGTCCTGGCAGAAGAGGGACACGGCCCGGGGGAGGATGCGCCACTCGGCCTGCTCCATGACCCGGCGCTGGAGGGTCTCCGGCGTGTCGCCGGGGAGGATCTCCACCGGCTTCTGGAGCACGATGGGGCCGCCGTCGGCCTCCTCGTTGACGAAGTGGACGGTGGCGCCGGTGACCTTCACGCCGTAGGCCAGGGCCATCTCGTGGACGTGGAGGCCGTAGGCCCCCTTCCCGCAGAAGGAGGGGATGAGGGCGGGGTGGACGTTGAGGATGGCGTTGGGGTAGGCCGCCACCATCTCACCGGTGAGGATGTGCATGAAGCCGGCCAGTACCACCAGGTCGATGGACAGCTCCTTCAGCTTCTCCACCAGGGCCACAGTCATGGCCTGGTTGGAGGGGTAGTCCTTCCGGGCCACCACATAGCCGGGGATCCCGGCCTTCTCGGCCCGCTCCAGGGCGTAGGCCCCGGCTTTGGAGGAGATCACCGCGGCGATGACGCCGCCCCCCAGCTCCTCCCGGCGCTGGGCGTCGATGAGGGCCTGCAGGTTGGTGCCGCCGCCGGAGACCAGCACGGCGATGCGTTTCTCTCCCATGGCTTACACCAGCTCCACGCCGGCGTCGCCGGAGACCACCTCGCCGATGCGGTAGGCCTTCTCCCCGGCGGCCTGGAGCAGCTCCAGGGCCTGGTCGGCCTCACCGGCGGGAACCGCCAGGATCATGCCGATGCCCATATTAAAGGTGTTGTACATGTCACGCTCGGGAATGTTGCCCTTCTTCTGGATGAGGTCGAAGATGGGCAGGCGGGGGAAGGAGTTCAGCTCAATGCGGGCGGTGAGGCCCTCGGTCATCATGCGGGGCACGTTCTCATAGAAGCCGCCGCCGGTGATGTGGCTGACGGCGTGGATGTTCACGCCGTTCTTCAGGAGGGCCTTGATGGCCTTCACATAGATGCGGGTGGGGGTGAGCAGGGTCTCGCCCAGGCTCTTGCCGCCCAGCTCCTCCACGGGGGAGGTGAGGTCGGCGTGCTCCACGTCAAAGACCTTCCGCACCAGGGAGAAGCCGTTGGAGTGGACGCCGGTGGAGCCCAGGCCGATGAGGGTATCGCCCAGAGCCAGGGCCTTGCCGTCGATGATCTTCTCCTCGTCCACGATGCCCACGGAGAACCCGGCCACGTCGTAGTCCTCATCGGGCATGACGCCGGGGTGCTCGGCGGTCTCGCCGCCCACCAGGGCGCACTCGGACTGGCGGCAGCCCTCGGTGATGCCCGCCACGATCTCGGCGATGCGCACGGGGTCGTTCTTGCCGCAGGCGATGTAGTCCAGGAAGAAGAGGGGCGCGGCGCCGCCGCAGATGATGTCGTTGACGCACATGGCCACGCAGTCGATGCCGATGGTGTCGTGCTTGTTGAGGAGCATGGCCAGGCGCAGCTTGGTGCCCACGCCGTCGGTGCCGGACACCAGCACCGGCTTCTTCATACCGGCCAGGTCCGGGGCGAACACACCGCCGAAGCCGCCCAGGGTGCCCAGCACGCCGGGGATGTAGGTGGACTCCACCATGGGCTTGATGCGCTCCACCGCCTCGTAACCGGCGGTGACGTCCACGCCGGCGGCGGCGTAGGAAGCGGAATGAGAATTTTTCATCCAATAACCTCCACGATATATATGAAAGGGAAGAAAAGACTACGGGAGTGTCCAGTACTTCCGGACAACACCAAAAGCGCCGGTCGCCTGGGCGGTAAACCCCAGTGTCTCGCAGTATGTTTGATAAGCATGCTCCAAATGAGCGTTTTCACTAGGTTTGTGGCCGAGCAAATCCGAGATCACAGGATTCGTCTCCCGCCCATCTTTCTGGTCATTATTCAGATGAGAACTCATCGTGTTTGCAGCATAGCCGAGAAAACGACTGGGATAGAAACGAAAGCCGTTTGACATCTCAACAGCGACAAAACAAGTTCCGTGCTTGATGAGATTGAGTGCGAAGGTATAAGTCGGCTCTCTCTTCTGGTTCAGATACCGATCTAAAGTCTCCATGTTCGTATGGAGTTCCTGCAAGGTTTGGACCAATTCCAAGACAGATACTCCTTTCCGATAGATGGTATTACTCTCTACCGTCCCAGCAGTAGGTGCAGACCTTATCCCGGTCCAGGCCGATGGCCTCCAGCAGTCCGTCCAGGGACTGATAGCCCAGGGACTCGAAGCCCAGCTTGTCGCAGATGGCCTTCAGCAGGCACCCGCCCCGCTGGGTGGAGGAGTCGGCGTACTCGTCCAGGTGCTGCTGGCCCTCGTCGCCCTCCAGCTCCTGGATGATGCGCCGGGCCAGCAGGTCCATGTCGGAGTTGCCCCGGGAGAAGTTGAGGTACTTGCAGCTGTACATGATGGGAGGGCAGGCCGAGCGCATGTGGACCTCTTCCGCGCCGGACTCGTAGAGAAATTCGACGGTCTCCCGCAGCTGGGTGCCGCGGACGATGGAGTCGTCCACGAAGAGGAGCTTCTTGCCCTGGATGAGCTCGGGCACGGGGATCTGCTTCATCTTGGCCACTTGGTTGCGGACGGCCTGGTTTTCGGGCATGAAGGAGCGGGGCCAGGTGGGGGTATACTTGACGAAGGGGCGGGCGAAGGGCTTGCCGCTGCGGTTGGCGAAGCCGATGGCGTGGGGCAGGCCGGAATCCGGCACGCCGGCCACATAGTCCACCTTGGGGAGCTTTCCCTTCTGCACCTCGTCCCGGGCCATGATCTCGCCGTTGCGGTAGCGCATGACCTCCACGTTGACCCCCTCGTAGTTGGAGTTGGGGTAGCCGTAGTAGGTCCACAGGAAGGCGCAGATGCGCATTTTCTCTCCGGCGGGGGAGAGGCTCTCACAGCCGTCGGCGGTGATGCGCACGATCTCCCGGGGGCCCAGCTCGTAGGCGTCGGTGTAGCCCAGCTTGTGGTAGGCGAAGGACTCGAAGGACACGCAGTGGCCCTCCTCGTTCTTGCCCACCAGCACGGGCAGGCGGCCCACCTTGTCCCGGGCGGCGATGATCTCCCCGTGCTCGGTGAGGATCAGCAGGGTGAGAGAGCCCTGGATCTCGTCCTGGGCGTGGAGGATGCCGTCCACCAGGTTGTCCTTCTGGTTGATGAGGGCGGCGGCCAGCTCGGTGGCGTTGACCTTGCCGGAGCTCATGGCCATGAACTGGTGGCCGTGGTCGGAGAAGTAGCGGTCGATCAGCTCCTCCGCGTTGTTGATGATGCCCACGGTGGTGATGGCGTACAGACCCAGGTGGGAGCGCACCAGCAGGGGCTGGGGGTCGGTGTCGCTGATGCAGCCGATGCCGGAACAGCCGTGGAATTCGTGCAGGTCCCGCTCGAACTTGGTGCGGAACGGGGTGTTCTCGATGGAGTGGATCTGCCGCTGGAACCCATCCTGGGCGTCATGGATGACCATGCCGCCCCGGCGGGTGCCCAGGTGGGAGTGGTAGTCCACCCCGAAAAAGATGTCAAGCGTCACGTCCCGCTTGGAGACGGCGCCGAAAAAGCCTCCCATTGTGCTCGTGTTCCTCCTTCGTGTGTCTGCGCTTACTTACCCATGAGGCGGCGGCTCATCTCCTGATAAGCGCCCTCCACGTTGCCCAGGTCGCGGCGGAAGCGGTCCTTGTCCAGCTTCTCGCCGGTCTTGGAGTCCCAGAAGCGGCAGGTGTCGGGGCTGATTTCGTCGGCCAGCACGATGGTGCCGTCGGCGGTCTTGCCGAACTCCAGCTTGAAGTCCACCAGGGTCACGCCGCACTCCAACAGGGTCTTCTTGAGGAAGTCGTTGACGGCGAAGGCGTACTTCTTGATGGTGTCGATCTCGTCCCAGGTGGCCAGCTTCAGGGCCACAGCGTGGTAGTCGTTGATGAGGGGGTCGTGGAGGTCGTCGTTCTTGTAGGAGAACTCGATGGTGGGCTCGTCAAAGACGATGCCCTCGTTCACGCCGTAGCGCTTGGCAAAGGAGCCGGCGGAGATGTTGCGGATGATGACCTCCAGGGGGACGATGGAGACCTTCTTCACCACGGTCTCACGATCGCTGAGCTCCTCCACGAAGTGGGTGGGGACGCCGGCCTTCTCCAGCTGCTGCATGAGGAAGTTGGTCATCTGGTTGTTGATGGCGCCCTTGCCGGTGATGGTGCCCTTCTTCAGGCCGTCAAAGGCGGTGGCGTCGTCCTTGTAGGAGACGATGACCACGCTGGGGTCGTCGGTGGCGTAGACCTTCTTGGCTTTTCCCTCGTACAGCTGCTCGCGCTTTTCCATAATAAACCTCTCCTTTTTCTCAAACATGTCGGGTGTGACAGGACTTGTGGGATCTTAGAGCTGGGCCTGGAGCTTCTGCTCCTTTTCCGCGATCTGGGCGGCCATCTTGACCCGGGCCTCGTCCAGCTTGGCGGCCAGGGCGTCGTCGCTCACGGCCAGGATCTGGGCGGCCAGGACGGCGGCGTTCTTGGCGCCGTTGATGGCCACGGTGGCCACGGGGATGCCGCTGGGCATCTGGACCGTAGCCAGCAGGGCGTCCAGACCGTCCATGGCGCCCCCCTTCATAGGGATGCCGATGACCGGCAGGGTGGAGTTGCCCGCGAAGGCGCCCGCCAGATGGGCGGCCATGCCGGCGGCGCAGATGAGGACGCCAAACCCGTTCTGACGGGCGTTCTTGGCGAAGTCCGCGGCGGCGGCGGGGGTGCGGTGGGCGCTGAGGATGTGGGCCTCATAGGGGATGCCGAACTCCTTCAGCTGGTTGCAGGCGGACTGGACCACCGGCCAATCGCTGTCGGAGCCCATGATGACGGCGACCTTTTTCACGAAAAACGACCTCCTTTGGTGAACACACCGGGACAGGGGAACTAACAAAAAGTTAGGGCGGTAAAAAATAAATCAGGGTACCCGCTGCACGGATACCCTGATGCACTTACCCCACGGAATTGGACGCATGGCGGCCCTCAAACCACTCGAAAATACGCTGGCTGAGGAACCAACCCATATGACCGCTCCCCCTATCGAAAAAAGAATAAATATATGATATAAGCTCCCGAAACAAAATGCAAGGGAGGGGGTTGATTTTTGTAGGTTCCTACAACTTCCGAAGGAACGGTGGCGAGGGCCCTTGGTGAAACAGGTAGAGACTTGCCACGGGCGGGGGAGCTGTGGTAGGATGATACCAGTACGAAGGAAAGGGGGAGGGGCCATGTATCTGGACGCGTTCCGGCTGCCCGGCGAGGGCTGGGAGGGGCGGTTTCTGGCCGACAACCCGGAGAGCAAGCGGACCTGCTACGGCTCCTACTACCCCTTCGGCATTTTTCCGCCCCGGCAGCTCTCGGAGGTCTCCTGCGCGCCGGTGACCATTCTATATGGCGGCAACGGCTCCGGGAAGTCCACCCTCCTGAGCCTCATGGCCCAGGTGCTGGGGGTGGAGCGGGGGGCGCCCTTCAACCGCAGCGCCTTTTTCGACGACTTCGCCGCCGCCTGCCGCTGGAAGGGCGCGGGCGCTCCGAAGGGGAGCAGGCTCATCGCCAGCGACGACGTCTTTGACTTCGTGCTGGACCTCAGGAGCCTCAACGACGGCGTGGAGCGGCGGCGCGGGGAGCTGCTGGAGGAGTACGCCAAACGGCGGCGCACCCCCTATCAGCTCCGGTCCCTGGAGGACCTGGAGGAGTTAAGGCGCAGCAACGCCGCCAAGAGCGGAACCGGCTCCCGCTTCGTGAAGCGGGAGGGGATGGTGGACACCCCCGAGCGGTCCAACGGGGAGAGCGCGCTCCTCTACTTTACGGAGCATATCAAGGAAAACGCCCTCTATCTCCTGGACGAGCCGGAGAACAGCATGGCGGTGGGCTTCCAGCTCCAGCTGCGGCAGTTTCTGGCTGACTCGGTGCGCTTTTTCGGCTGCCAGCTGGTCATCGCCACCCACTCGCCCTTCCTGCTCTCCCTGCCGGGGGCGCGGGTGTACGACCTGGACAGCCGCCCGGCAACGGTGAAGCCCTGGACGGAGCTGGAGAACATGCGGGCGTACTATCAATTTTTCAAGGAACACCGCGCCGCCTTTGAGGGCGCGGAATCATAACGGAAGGCAACGACAGCGGGGCGGCAGGGAACCGCCCCTTGGGTACAGGAGGGAAGCTATGAAGATCGCAACGGCACAACAGATGCGGGATATGGACCGGGTGGCCATCCAGGAACGGGGCATCCCCTCGGTGCAGCTCATGGAGACGGCGGCCCGGGCGGTGGCGGACGCGGCGCTGGAGCTGGCGGCCAAACACCGGAAGGGAAAGGAAGGCCCCGGCCGGGCGGTGTGCTTCTGCGGCGCGGGCAACAACGGCGGCGACGGCGTGTGTACCGCCCGCCTGCTGCTGGAGGCCGGACTGGAGGTCCGGGCCGTGCTGGTGGGCAAGCGGGAGAAGATGACCCCCGACTGCCGGGAGATGGAGCGCCGTCTGGAGGACCTGGGCGGCCAGCTGGAGGATTTCAACCCCAACTCCCCGGAGTTCGCCCTCTGGTGTCTGGAGGCTGACGTGATGGTGGACGCCCTGTTCGGCATCGGTCTGAACACCGAGCTGCGGGGGAACGCCCGGACGGCGGTGCAGATGATGAACACCTGTGACATCCCGGTGGTGGCGGCGGACATCGCCAGCGGCGTGGAGGCGGACACCGGCAAGGTGCTGGGCGACGCGGTCCAGGCCGACGTGACCGTCACCTTCTCCCTGCCCAAGGCCGGGCAGTTCCTGGGCCAGGGCGGCCTGCACACCGGGGAGCTGAAGGTGGCCGACATCGGCATCCCGCTGGACCTGATCCTTTGGGCGGAGGAGAACCAGTTCTCCTCGGTGACCCGGGAGGACCTGTTCCTCCCCCGGCGGCCCCGGGACGCCCACAAGGGGGACTTTGGCCGGGTGTATATCCTGGGCGGCGCGGTGGGCTACTCCGGCGCGCCGGTGCTGGCGGCCAAGGCGGCTCTGCGCACCGGCGCGGGGCTGGTGACGGTGGGGGTGCCCGCCCCGGTGTGGCCGGTGGCGGCGGCCAAGCTGGACGAGGCCATGCCCCACCCTCTGCCCGCCGGGAAGGAGGGCATGCTCTCCCTGGAGGCCATGGAGCCGGTGATGGACCACCTGTCCGCCTGTGACGTGGCCCTCATCGGGCCGGGCCTGGGCCGGGGGAACAGCGCCTCCTCGGTGGTGCGCCACCTGATCCGGGCCTATCACGGGCCCCTCATCCTGGACGCCGACGGCATAAACGCGCTGGAAGGGCATATGGATATTCTGGAAGCACGTAAGGGGCTCATCACCGTGCTCACCCCCCACGACGGGGAGTTCGCCCGCCTGGGCGGGGACCTGTCGGACGGGGACCGGCTCGCCGCCGCCCGCCGCTTTGCGGAGGAATACCAGTGCTGCCTGATTTTGAAGGGCTACCGCACTATCACCGCTTTGCCCGACGGGCAGGCCTTCGTGAACACCACCGGCAACCCCGGCATGTCCAAGGGGGGCAGCGGGGACATCCTGGGCGGCATGCTCCTGGCCCTCATGGGCCAGGGCCTTAGTGTGCGGGAGGCCGCCCCCATGGCCGTGTGGATGCACGGCCGGGCGGGGGATCTGGCCGCCGCCGACCTGGGCGAGTACGGCATGCTCCCCGGCGACCTGGTGGAGCGCATCCCCCGGGTGCTGCGGGAGTGCGAGGGACGGCGGAGCTGAGCCCCATCCAGAAGGGGAGGGGTGCGCTTGCGCCGGATCGGGACCACTGTACTGCTGATGCTGCTGCTTTTGACCGGCTGCGGAGAGAAGGGGGAGCAGGCCGACGACCTGGCCCTGGCCATCCGGGGGGAGTACCTGGAGATGGCGGGCTGCTCGGCCTCGCTGGAGGTCCACGCCGACTACGGCAGCCGGGTGTATGACTACGCCATGGACGCGGTCTGGACGGGGGACGGGGGACTGACCCTCACCCTCACCGCGCCGGAGGAGGTGGCGGGGGTCACCGGCCGCGTGCTGGAGGGGGAGACCGCCCTGGAGTTTGACGGCGTGTATGTGGAGACGGGCCCGCTGGACCCGTCGGGGCTCAGCCCCATGGACGCCTTTCCGGCTCTGCTCACCGCGCTGCGGGAGGGCTATGTGGCCCAGAGCACGCTGGAGGAGGGCGAGGCGGAGGACGTGCTCCACCTCACCGTCCGGGACGCGGAGGGCACGCCCGGCCAGGGGCGGGAGATCCAGCTCTGGCTGGGGGCGGAGAGCCACGCCCTGCTGCGGGGGGAGATCAGCTCCGACGGCGTAGTGGTCCTGAGCTGTGTGGTCAACGGCTTTACCATGACATAGGGAAAAGCGAGGGGGAACGATTCCTCCTCGCTTTTTTCAGCGCCACAGGGAGATAACGCCCCGGTCGTGGAGCACCTTGAGGGCCAGGGCGGCCAGGGGGGCCAGGAGCATCCCGGCGGGCCCGGCGGCGGTGAAGCCCAGATAGAAGGCGGTCACCGCGGCCAGGGGCGGGAGCCCGGCCTGCCGCCCCACCAGCCGGGGTTCCAGCACCCCCCGCACCAGGGACACCGTCCCCCACAGGGCGGCCAGCCCCAGCGCCAGGC
>NZ_NFGZ01000003.1 GCF_002159175.1 Flavonifractor sp. An92
CCCCACAGCAGGGCCCCCGCCGCCCAGGGGAGGAGCACCGCGCCGGAGCCCAGCACGGGCAGCAGGTCCACCAAAGCGGTGAAGAGGGCCCACAGCGGCGCGCCCTTCACCCGCAGCAGCAGAAACCCCACGGTGAGGAGGGAAGCGGTGAGGAGCATCAGGGTGCCCTGGGCCTTCAGCCAGCCCCCGAAGGCGGCGCGCAGGGCTTCACCGGCCCGGTCCAGCTTCTCCTGCCAGCGGGGCGGGAGCTGTCGGCGGAAGAAGGCCTTGACCTCCGGCCGCTGGGCGCTGAAGAGCCCACCGGCCAGCAGGGCGGTGCCGGCGGAAAAGGCCAGCCCCGGCAGGTCCGAGGCCCACCGGCCCGCCGCCCGGGCGAGCTCCGCCGCCGCGGCGGTGAGCAGCTCGCCCACCCCGTCGGCAAGCCCCTCCAGAGCCTGCCGCAGGGGCTCCTGGAGGGGGACCGGCGCGCCCACCAGCAGCCGGTCTGCCAGGTCCTTCCCCAGCCCGGTCCAGCCCTGGGCCCCAGCGAGGAGGAGGGGGAGGCGCTCCAGCAGGGCCGCGCCCTCCCCGGCCAGCCACCAGAGAAACAGCCCCGCCCCGGCGCACACAAACAGGGTGAATAGAGTGAATATCACCCCGGCCGCCGTCGGGCGGGCCAGACCCAGCCGGCACAGCCCCCGCACCGGGCGCTCCAGCGCCGCGGCCAGGGCCCAGGCTGCCAGAAGGGGGGCGCACCAGGGCAAAACCCACCGCAGGAACAGCCAAAAAACAGCCGCGGCCAGAACCGGCCGCAGCACCGGATACTGGTGTGTCAGACGGAGAAATGGGCGCAAAAGGGCCTCCTTTCCGCCGCTTCTGTAAAAAGCGACAAAATTAAGCGGATTTCTACCCGGTTTCTTGTGTGGACTTTGAATGTTTTCTCAGTTGCATTCAACGCTTTCTTGTGCTAAAATGTAAGCCACACCATTACAAATGCCTTTGGCACAAGGACATCATGGGAGGGGAGAACCACATGCCCAGAACACCGAATTATTTTATCGTGGATGCCTCCGCGCTGCCGGAGGTTTTCCTCAAGGTGGCGGAGGCCAAGCGGATGTTGGAGACCGGCGAGGCGGACACCGTGAACATGGCCACCCGGAAGGTGGGGATCAGCCGCAGCGCATTTTATAAATATAAGGATGCGGTGCGGCCCTTCAACGACATGCTCCACGGGCGCATCGTCACATTCCAGATCCTGCTGAAGGACGAGCCGGGCGTGCTCTCGGCGGTCCTCAATATCTTTGCCCAGAGCGGCGGGAATATTCTGACCATCAATCAGGGCATCCCGGTCAATGGCTGTGCGGCCGTGACCATCGGGGCCGAGACCTCCAGCCTCCAGCTCTCGCTGGAGGACCTGCTGGGCCGGGCGCTGGAGGTGCCCGGCGTGGTCCGGTGCGAGATCCTGGCGGGCTAGGGGCCCGCGGAAGAGAAGGAGGAAACGAGACATGATCAACGTGGCAATCATGGGTTTCGGCGTTGTGGGCTCCGGCGTGGCCGAGGTCCTCACCGGTAACGCCGGCCAGATCGACCGCAAGGCGGAGGAGAGCATCCGCCTGAAATATATCCTGGACGTGCGGGACTTCCCCGACAGCCTCTTCGCGGACAAGTTCGTCCACGACTTTGCTGTCATCGAGAACGACCCGGACGTGGATATCGTGGTGGAGACCATCGGCGGCGTCCGCGCGGCCAAGGACTTCACCGAGCGGGCCCTGAAGGCGGGCAAGAGCGTGGTCACCTCCAACAAGGAGCTGGTGGCCACCCACGGCTACGACCTGCTGCGCCTGGCCGAGGAGCACGGCGTGAGCTATCTCTTCGAGGCCAGCGTGGGCGGCGGTATCCCCATCATCCGCCCGCTGAACCAGTGCCTGGCGGCCAACGAGATCGAGGAGATTGTGGGCATCCTCAACGGCACCACCAACTATATCCTCACCCGCATGATCCGCTCCGGCCTGTCCTTTGAGGCGGCGCTGAAGGAGGCCCAGCAGAACGGCTATGCCGAGCAGGACCCCACCGCCGACATCGAGGGCCACGACGCCTGCCGGAAGATCTGCATTCTGTCCTCTCTGGCCTTCGGCCAGCACGTCTACCCCGACCAGGTGCCCACCGAGGGCATCACCAAGGTGACCCTGGCCGACGTGGCGTACGCCGAGTCCTGCGGCCACAAGATCAAGCTCCTGGGCCGGTGCATCCGCCGGGAGGACGGCAAGCTCTGCGTCTACGTGGCGCCCCACCTGGTGGACAGTGAAAACCCCCTGGCCGGCGTGGAGGACGTGTTCAACGCCATCACCGTCAAGGGCAACGCTGTGGGCGACGTGATGTTCTACGGCCGCGGCGCGGGCAAGCTGCCCACCGCCTCCGCCGTGGTGGCCGATGTGGTGGACGCCGCCAAGCACCGCCGGGGCCGCAAGTACCTCCACTGGGGTCCGGGCAGCGCCGAGCTGGTGGTGCCGCCCACCGAGCTGGAGAGCGCCTGGTACGTCCGGGTGCAGGCGGGCTCCGACGCGGTCCGCGCCGCCTTTGGCGAGGTGACCCTGCTGGCCCGCCCCGGCGCGCCGGAGGGGGAGAACGCCTTCCTCACCGCCCCCATGACCGAGGGCGCGGTGCGGGAGAAGCTCACCGCTCTGGGCGGAAGCGCCTCGCTGCTGCGGGTGCTGTGAGGACGGCGCCGGGCGCGGCGACATAGGATAACAGGACGGAGCGGTGGGGACCCCCCGCCGCTCCGCTACTCTTGAAGTTTTAGGGGGTACAACGCTCTATGGGACTTATCGTACAGAAATTCGGCGGATCATCGGTGGCCAACGCCGACAAGATCCGCAATGTGGCCCGCATCATCACCGAGACCTACCGCCGGGGCCATAATGTGGTGGCGGTGCTCTCCGCCCAGGGTGACACCACCGACGACCTGATCGCCAAGGCCGCCGAGATCAACCCCAGGGCCTCCAAGCGGGAGATGGATATGCTCCTCTCCACCGGCGAGCAGATCTCCTGCTCCCTGTGCGCCATGGCCATCGAGGCCATGGGCTATCCGGTGGTGTCCCTCACCGGATGGCAGGCGGGCATCCGCACCAATTCTACGTACTCCAACGCCCGGGTCAAGCGCATCCTGCCCGAGCGGGTGCTGGCCGAGCTGGATAAGCGCAGCATCGTGATCGTCACCGGCTTCCAGGGCATCAACAAGTATGACGACATCACCACCCTGGGCCGGGGCGGCTCCGATACCTCCGCCGTGGCGCTGGCCGCCGCGCTCCAGGCCGACCTGTGCCAGATCTACACTGACGTGGACGGCGTGTACACCGCCGATCCCCGCCACGTCACCGGGGCGCAGAAGCTGGACGAGATCACCTATGACGAGATGCTGGAGCTGGCCAGCCTGGGCGCCCAGGTCCTCCACAACCGCTCGGTGGAGATGGCCAAGCGGTACAGCGTCAATCTGGAAGTGCTCTCCAGCTTCTCCGGCCAGCCCGGCACCAAAGTCAAGGAGGTTACAAAGAACATGGAAAAGGTATACATCAGCGGCGTGGCCAAGGACAGCGACATCGCCCGTGTGGCCGTGATCGGCCTGCCCGACGAGCCGGGCATCGCCTTCAAGGTGTTCTCCGCCCTGGGCAAGGAAAAGATCAACGTGGACATCATCCTCCAGTCCATCGGCCGCCACGGCACCAAGGACATCAGCTTCACCGTGAAGCACGAGGACATGGACCGGGCCAAGGAGCTCCTGGAGGAGCGGAAGGAGGCCTTCCGCTTCGACCACATCGACGTGGTGGACACGGTGGCCAAGGTGTCCATTGTGGGTGCGGGCATGGTCAACAACTCGGGCGTTGCCTCCCGGATGTTCGAGGCTCTGTACGGCGCGGGCATCAACATCAACATGATCTCCACCTCCGAGATCAAGATCTCGGTTCTGGTGGCCAAGAAGGACGCCGACCGGGCGGTCCAGGCCATCCACGACCGCTTCTTCAACCAGTACGGCAACAACGGCAACTGATGCCTTGTGTTCTGCGGGACCTCTTGCAAAAGGGGTCCCGCATTTTTTGTCGCATAAGGCCTGTCCGGGGTGTCTAATGGGCAGAACAGGAAGAAGGAGGAATGTGACATGGACGGTTCGGTGGACGCCCCGCGGCTGCTGGAGGCGTATGGAGATACCCTGCTGCGGCTGTGCTATCTGTACCTGGGGGACCGGGATCAGGCGGAGGACGCGGTGCAGGAGACCTTTCTCCGGGCGCTGCGGGCCTGGCCCCGGTTCCGGGGGGAGAGCAGCGAGGAGACGTGGCTCACCCGCATCGCCATCAATGTCTGTAAGAACGAGCTGCGCAGCCCCTGGCGGCGCAGGAGAGCCCCGGCGGAGCATCTGGACACCCTGGCGGTGGAGGCCCCCGAGGCGGCGGACGACACCTTGGTGCGGGCGGTGGGGCATCTGCCGCCCAAATATCGGGAGGTGATCGTGCTCTATTACTACCGGGAGTGGAGCGCCGCCCAGATCGCCCAGCGCCTGGGCCTGCCGGTGTCCACGGTGACGGTACGTCTGAGCCGGGCGCGCAAGATGCTTTACGAGCGATTGGAGGGTTGGTACTATGGAAGAGCTTGATCTGAAACGGCAGTTGGAGCGGGAGCTGGAGCCGGTCCGCCTGAGCGCGGCGCGCCGGGCGGCCATTCTGGAGGCGGTGGAGCGCCAACCGGCCCGGCGCACGTGGAGGGGCCCGGCGCGGGTCCTGCTGGCGGCGGCGCTGGCCTGTGGGCTTCTGGGCACGGCGGCACTGGCGCTGTCGCCCACTCTGCGGGAGCGGGTGAACGCCCTGCTGGGGGAGTTTGCCCCGTACAGCCAGGAGGTGGAGGGGGTCTCCGCCGTGGATCAGGGCGTGGAGCTCCGGGCGGTGCGGAGCCTGTCGGACGGCAATCAGGTCTGGGTCTATCTGGAGGCCCGGGACCTGGAGGAGGCGCGTTTGGGCCCCTTTACCGAGCTGGAGGAGGACCTGGGCGTGCTGTACGGCAATCTGGACGGAGCGGGCTGGACCGACGGGGAGGGATTCACTAATACCTGCCTGGGGTACGACGAGGAGAGCGGAGTGGCTCTCTTCCGACTTCAGTTCACCGGCCTGGGCGCGCCCGCGCCCGATGATACCTTCACCCTGGCGGTGGACCGCATCAGCCCGGAGGTGCGCCGGGGCAGCGCGCCGCTGGCACAGCCCACGGGGGAGACGCTGGAGAGCCAGGTGCTGCCGTCCGGGGAGACGGTCCTGGTGCCGGAGCAGAACCTCCAGTCCTGTTCGGAGACCGATCTCTTTACCCTCTCGTCCTACGGCTTCGGCTCGGACGGCGTGCTGCACGTCCAGCTGCGGCTGGACGGGAAGGAGCTGGACCAGGAGCGGAGCACCTTCCACGTCCAGGTGTCCAGCCGCCGCTATCAGGCCACCGGCGCGGAGGAGGATTACCGGACCGAGGCCCGCTACAACCGCTCCGGGGAGAACGCCCGGGTGTATTTCTGGCAAAACGGCGTACTGTACTGCGACATCTCCACAGGAGTGACCCCGGCGGACCTGGCGGACGCCGTGGTGGAGAAGGTATATGGGACCCGCTTCCGGGGGGAGACCCTGGAGGGGGACTGGACGCTGGAGATCCCGCTGGAGGACGTGCCGGTGCGGACCGTCCAGATGGATGAGGGGTAGACCCTGACCCTCTCCGCCCTGGGCTGCACGGCAGAGAGCCAGGACCGGGCGAGCGCCGCAGCGTGGAACGGGGCGCTGACGGTCTATCTGCAAGACGGCACGGTGCAGCGGGTGGAAGCGCCTGACGGGCACGCCTATCCTCAGGGAGCGGCGGCCGTAGTCCGCTGGAGCTTTGACGAGCCCATCGACCCGAAAGCAGTGACGGCCGTGGCCTTTGGGGAATGGTACATTCCCATCGGAGCGGAAGAGCCGCTCGCATAAAGCGGGAAAACCGGGACAACCTAACCTCAAATCAACGAGGGAGGCAGCGCCATGGAACCGGACAAACAGAATCAGGAGCAGAACCAAAACGACGAGCGGCAGCAGACCATTGAGGACCTGGGGTCCACGGTCATCCGCACCAAGCGGGGGACCATCCACACCCTCACCATCGTGGGGCAGATCGAGGGGCACCAGGTCCTGGACGCCTCCACCAAGACCACCAAGTACGAGCATGTGCTCCCCCTGCTGGCGGCGGTGGAGGAGAGCGACGACGTGGACGGGCTCCTGGTGCTCCTCAACACGGTGGGGGGCGACATCGAGGCGGGGCTGGCCATCGCCGAGCTCATCTCCGGCATGAAAAAGCCCACGGTGTCCCTGGTGCTGGGAGGCGGGCACTCCATCGGGGTGCCCCTGGCGGTGTCGGCCCGGGAGTCCTTCATCGCCCCCTCGGCGGCCATGACCATCCACCCGGTGCGCCTCAACGGCACCATCATCGGGGTATCCCAGACCTTCCACTATTTTTCCCGCATCCAGGAGCGGATTTTGCAGTTCGTCACCCACAATAGTCATGTAAAGGCGAATACCTTTACAAAGCTCATGCTTCAGACCGGGGAGCTGGCCGCCGACGTGGGCAGCGTCATCTACGGCGAGGAGGCGGTGTCCATCGGCCTCATCGACCACATCGGCGGCCTCTCCGACGCCCTGGCGGCCCTCCACCGGGCCATCGACCGGACAAAAGCGGGGAATTGACCCCTGGACTGGAAAGTTTTGTTTACAAGCGGCTCGATTTATTGTATAATAAGCTGTAACTGCGCACTGGCGCGGTACGGGAATTCTGAAACTTGTTTAGGAGTGTTGTACAATGAGCCGTATGGTCGGAACCGTTTCCCGGGGCATCCGGGCTCCCATCATCCGCAGCGGCGATGATCTGGCGCAGATCGTGCCCGAGTCCGTGCTGGCTGCCGCGGCCGACGACGGGTTTGCCGTCCGCGACCGGGACGTCATCGCCATGACCGAGGCCATCGTGGCCCGGGCCCAGGGCAACTACGCCTCGGTGGACGACATCGCCGCCGACGTGAAGGCCAAGCTGGGCGGCGGCACCGTGGGTGTGGTGTTCCCCATCCTGAGCCGCAACCGCTTTTCCATCTGCCTGCGGGGCATCGCCAAGGGCGCCAAGAAGATCGTCCTGCAGCTGAGCTATCCCTCCGACGAGGTGGGCAACCACCTCATTGACCCCGACGTGATGGATGAGAAGGGCATCGACCCCTACCGGGACGTGCTGACCCTGGAGCAGTTCCGGGCCCTGTTCGGCTATCCCAAGCACCCCTTCACCGGCATGGACTACGTGGCCTATTATACCCAGCTCATCGAGGAGTGCGGCGCCGAGGCGGAGATCATCTTCGCCAACGACCCCCGCGCCGTGCTGGAGCACACCAAGGACGTGCTGGCCTGTGACATCCACACCCGCAAGCGCACCAAGCGTCTCCTGAAGGCCGCCGGCGGCGAGCGGGTCTTTGGCATGGACGAGATCCTCAACGCCCCCGTGAACGGCAGCGGCTACAATGAGCAGTACGGCCTCCTGGGCTCCAACAAGTCCACCGAGGACACCGTGAAGCTCTTCCCCCGGGACTGCCAGGGTCTGGTGGAGGCCATCCAGAAGACCATGCTGGAGAAGACCGGCAAGCACGTGGAGGTCATGGTCTACGGCGACGGCGCTTTCAAGGACCCCGTGGGCAAGATCTGGGAGCTGGCCGACCCGGTGGTCTCCCCGGCCTACACCCCCGGCCTGGAGGGCACCCCCAACGAACTGAAGCTGAAGTATCTGGCCGACAACGACTTCGCCCACCTGAGCGGCGAGGCGCTGCGCAGCGCCATCAAGGCGGAGATCGAGAAGAAGGATGGAGACCTGGTGGGGAAGATGGTGTCGGAGGGCACCACCCCCCGGCGGCTCACCGACCTCATCGGCTCTCTGTGCGACCTGACCTCCGGCTCGGGGGACAAGGGCACCCCCATCGTCTACATCCAGGGCTATTTCGACAACTACACCACTGAATAAAAGAAAAGCGCGTCGCAGCTGCGGCGCGCTTTTGCTATCCCTTTTGCTGGATGAACTGGAGGAATTGCTGGATACGGGGGTTCTGGGGGCGATCGATGATCTCCTCCGGGGTGCCGTCGCCGGCCACCTGCCCGCCATCCAGGAAGAGGATGCGGGAGGCCACCTGCCGGGCAAAGTGGATCTCGTGGGTGACGATGAGCATGGTGGACTTCCGCTCCTCCGCCAGGGCCCGGATGGTGTTCAGCACCTCCGCCACCAGTTCGGGGTCCAGGGCGGAAGTGGGCTCATCGAAGAGGAGCACGTCCGGCTCCATGGCCAGGGCCCGGGCGATACCCACCCGCTGCTGCTGGCCGCCGGAGAGCTTGGAGGGGTAGTAGTCCTTCCGGTCCAGCATCCCCACCTTGTCCAGCAGGGCCAGGGCCTGCTCCCGGGCCTGGGCCTTGTCCCGCTTCTGCACCAGGACCGGCGCGGCCATCACATTCTCCAGAGCGGTCTTGTTCTTGAACAGGTTGTAGCTCTGAAAGACCATGGCAGAGTGGGCCCGCAGGGCCTTGACCTGGGCCTTGGTGTGGTTGGCGGCGTCCACCCGGGCGTCGCCGATGGTGATGACCCCCTCGGTGGGGACGCACAGATAGTTGAGGCAGCGCAGCAGGGTGGACTTGCCGGTGCCGGAGGGGCCCAGGATGGCCACCACCTCGTGGTCGTCCACTGTGAAGCTCACATCCCGCAGCACGTCTGTGCCCCCGTCAAAGCGCTTGGTGAGATGTTCTACCGATACCATGGAAGGGACTCCTTTCGCCGTAGGATCAGACGGCTCAGCGGTTGACGGTCAGGTCGTCGCCGAACCAGGTGACGCAGTACTCGGCCACGGTGCCGTCGTCCAGCATGGACTGCAGGGCGGTGTTGATGTCCTCCAGCTTGGCGGCGGAGGCGTCGTCCTTACGCACAAAGTAGGCCACCTGGCTCTCGGTCAGCTTTTCGTCCAGAATGGACAGGTCGGTGTCGGTGGTGTTGTAGCTGTGGATGGCGATGATGTCGTTGGCGCAGGCGTCGATACGGCCCAGGACCACGTCCTGGATGACCTCGGTGAAGGCCTCATAGGTCTTGACGGTGCAGCCCAGCTCGTCCTTGCGGGCCTCCATCTCGTCCAGGGCGGCGGAGCCGGCGGCCACGCCCACGGTCTTGCCCTTCAGATCGGCCAGGGTGGTGATGCCGGAGTCGGGGAGGACGGCCACGCCCACGGGGTCGCCGGCGTAGGGGATGGAGGCGTCGTACTTCTCCAGGCGCTCGTCGTTGATGCCGAAGAAGCAGGCGGCCACGTCGGCCTTGCCGGAGTCCAGCATGCCCCAGATGGCGTCAAAGGTGGTGGACTCGATGCTCACGTCGTACTGGTCGGACAGGCGGTTGGCCAGCTCGTTCCACATGTCGGCCTCAAAGCCCTTGAGCTCGCCGGTCTCCTCATCGGTGTAGCTGTACGGATTGAAGGTGCCGCCGCCGGTGACCACCACCAGGGACTCCTTCTCACCGGTCTCGCCGGTGGACTGGGAGGTGACGGGGGCGGAGTCCTCGGGGGGATTGCTGGCGGTGGTGGAGCCACCGGAACAGGCGGTGAGCCCCAGAGCCAGGGCGGCGGTCAGGGAAAGGGCGGCGATGCGTTTGCAGTTCATTTCAGATTCTCCTTTATTCCATATAATGTATGATGTGCGGCACGGCGCCGCGGGGAAACGATCAGTAGGCCTGGGCACAGCGCTTTTCCAGCCAGCGCTGCACGATATTCATCAGATTGACGATGATCCAGTAGAGGAGCATGACCCCCACATAGACCTCGAAATTCCGGCCGGAATTTCCCGCCAGGATCTTGGCCTTGCCCATCAGGTCGGTGACGCCCACCACGAAGACCACCGAGCTCATCTTCAGGATGCTGACGAAGTCGTTGAACAGGGGCGGGATGGCGACCCGGGCGGCCTGGGGCAGGATGACGTGGAACATGGTCTGGAGGCTGGAGAAGCCCAGGGAGGAGGCGGCCTCCTTCTGGCCCTCGTCCACCGACATGAGGGCGCCGCGGATGTTCTCGGCCATGTAGGAGCCCTGGTGGAGGCTCATGATGATACAGGCGGCAGTGAGGGCGTCCATGTCCCGGATGAAAGTGCTCACCGTGGCCAGACCGAAGTAGAAGAGAAAGAGCTGAGGCATAAGAGGAGTGCTGCGGAAAATCGAGAGATAGACGCTGGTGATCTGCCGCAGTACCGGTACGCGGTAGTAGCGGATGATGGCGGTGGCCACGCCCAGCACCAGGGCAAACAGGGCGGAGATAAGGGACAGTTCAAGGGTCAGCCCGATGGTGCTGGCCAACTTGGGAAGGGCCTCCAGAAAATAGGAGACACTGAAGAGGCGCTGGATGGATTCCAGCCAGGTTTGCATGGAAAAACACTCCTTTTTTGCCAAAACACATCGATTCTGGTCTGATAAAGTCATATGAGACCTCTATCCAGTATAAAGGTAGATGTGGGAAAGTCAAATTGTGAATCTCGATAGGGACAGACGGCATTATTGATAATGTGATGGGAAACATGCAAAATCCCACCTGTTCGAGTAACATAGGCGGGATTTTGCAGGAGGCATGGCAAAAAACTTATCTTCCAGACCGGGACCGGAAGAGATACAGAACTGCCACAGCCGCCGCGGCCAGGCGCAGCCCCAGCACCGCCCCATCGGGCAGGAGGGTGCGGTAGGGAGTGCAGCAGCCCAGGCGCACCAGAATGGCGGGCAGCAGGGCGGCGGCGCTCCAACCCAGACGGCGGGGGAGGGGGAGCCGGAGACAACCGGCGCACAGCGCACCCAGCCCCAGGGCGGCGGGCTGGAGGAGGGCCAGGAGGAAGAGGACGGGCCCCGCCCAGTGGGAATGTCTGCCCTGCCGGGCGAAGGGGGAGAGGAGGCTGCCCGCGCCGCCCCAGACCAGCGCGGCGCCCAGCCCGCCCAGAAGGGCGGCGAATACGGCGGCGAGGGGCCCCAGGCACTCCCGGGCGGCCAGCCACAGCAGCGGCGGCAGGTGGGGCAGCAGGGGCATGGGGAAGACGCTCAGGGCCACCACACCGGGGAAGGCGGCCCGCCCCTTCAGCCAGCCCTCCAGCGTGAGGACGCTGCGCTGGGTGAAGAGCATCAGCAGCCCGGAGACCCGGCTGCGGAGGGGCGGCAGGAGGGCCCACGCCGCGGCCAGAAGGGCGGCCAGGCCCAGGCACACCGCATAGCGGCGCGCCAGGGCCCGGCGGAACAGAGGGGGGTTACTCAACGGGCTGCACCGCGCACCAGCGGTAGTAGGACTCGTCGTAGTTGAGGGAGTTATCAAACCCGCACATCTCCAGGACGAGCTGCATGTAGGCCGAGCGGATGCCGGCGGTGCAGTAGGTGACGATGGTGTCGTCGGGGGTGAGGCCGGCCTCGGTGAACATGGCGGTGATCTCGTCGTTAGACTTCAGATAGCCCGCGTCGTTGAAGAGGTCGGTAAAGCGGATGTGGATGGCCCCGGGCAGGTGGCCACCGGCGGCCTCGCCGTAGAGGACCTGGCCGTCGTACTCCTCATCGGCCCGGACGTCCACCACTTTGTAGTCGTCATAATTGGCGGCCAGGGCGTCGGTGTTGATGAGGTGGGTCTCATCGATGGAGGAGATGGTGACTTCCGCAGGGGTGTAGTCGGAGGCGCCCTTCTGGGTGGGGAGCCCCGCGGCGGCCAGCTGGTCATAGCCGCAGTCGGCGATCTTCACCTCCGGGAAACCGGCGGCGATGAGTTCCCAGGCGATGCGTCCGTCGTCGCCCCAGCCGTCCTTGCCGGCGGAGAAGAGGATGATCTCCTTCTCGGGCGTGATGCCGAACTGGCTCAGCGCCGCGCTGAGCTGGTCCACGGGGAGGATGGTGCCCCACATGGCGTCGCCGGACTGGCCGTCGGATACGCTGGCCAGGGCCTGCCAGATCACCGCGATGGCCCCCTCCAGGGTGCCCTTCTTGGCGGCGTCCTCGCCCCGGGTGTCTACCAGGACCACGTCGTCCGCGCCCATGCGGGACTGGATGTACTCGGCATCCACCACGTATTCGCCGCTGAAGGCGACCGCGCCTTCCAGGTTTTCGGTGGCGGCGGGCTCCTTGGAGCATCCGACCAGGACGCCCAGGCAGAGAGACAGGGTGAGGAGCAGCGCAAGGATTCGTTTCATGGTTCTCGCTTCCTTTCTTGTTTGGCGGCCGTTTTCGGGGCCGCCCTTCCTGGAAAAAGTATACGGTAGGGAAGGGGGCGGTGTCCAATCAAGAAAGCTGATAAAAACGGGCAGTTTTATCGGGAAATGTACGAAAGAGAAAACAAAAACACCCATGCCATCGGCATGGGTGTTTTTTCTCTGGTAAAATGAATTACACAGCGCGGGTGACCTTACCCGAACGGAGGCACCGGGTGCACACATACACGTGCTTGGGCGTACCGTTGACAATCGCCTTGACACGCTTCACATTGGGCTTCCAGGGACGATTGCTGCGGCGGTGAGAGTGGGAAACCTTGATCCCGAACACGACACCCTTGTCGCAAAACTCGCATTTGGCCATTCGCTTGAACCTCCTCGCTTGTTCAATATCACGCTTGTAAAAGCATCGGCTATTAGAATAGCAGAAACTTTCGAAAAATGCAAGCCTTATTTTCAAAAAAATCTGTTTTTTTCGCGGCGGTTGCCAAAGGCCTCCGGCGGGTGGTATACTAGGGGCAACTACCAACCACAGGGAGGGAGCGCCCATGTCCAACCATTACGGCGTCAAGCTGAGCAAGCTCATCGATGAGTTCGGCCTGGAAGTCCTGCGGGGGGCGAAGAACTACCAGGAGCGGGTCATCGCCACCGAGGACGTGAACCGTCCGGGCCTTCAGCTCACCGGCTTTTTTGACTATTTCGATCCCGAGCGGCTCCAGGTCATCGGCCTGGTGGAGATCACCTACCTCAGCGGCCTGAGCGAGGAGGAGCGCCGCCGCCGCTTCCAGATGCTGCTGGAGCAGGAGATCCCCGCCCTCATCATCGCCCGGGGGATGGAGCCTTTCCCCGAGTGCATGGAGCTAGCCGAGCAGTATGACCGCACCATTCTGCGCTGCAACATCCCCACCACGGAATTTATCAGCAACATCGTCACCTCGCTGCACAACCATCTGGCCCCCCGCATTACCCGGCACGGCGTGCTGGTGGAGGTCTACGGCGAGGGCGTGCTGCTGATGGGCGACTCCGGCGTGGGTAAGAGCGAGACCGCCATCGAGCTGGTCAAGCGCGGCCACCGGCTCATCGCCGACGACGCGGTGGAGATCCGCCGCCTGAACAACCGGGATCTGGTGGGCACCGCGCCCGAGCTCATCCGCCACTATATGGAGCTGCGTGGCATCGGCGTGGTGGACGTGCGGCGACTCTTCGGTATGAGCGCCGTCAAAGAGGAGTCCAACATTGACATGATCATCAACCTGGAGCCCTGGCGGGAGGACGCGGTGTACGACCGTTTGGGCGTGGAGGAGAACTTCATGAAGGTGCTGGAGGTGGACGTGCCGGTGACCACCGTGCCGGTGAAGCCCGGACGGAATCTGGCGGTCATCATCGAGGTGGCGGCCATGAACAACCGCCACAAGAAGATGGGCTACAACTCCGCGCTGGAGTTCACCAAGCAGATCGACAGCCACTTCGATCAGGCGCTGAACGGAAACGGATAACCAACGAGACGGGCCAGCGGGGCATTTGCTCCGCCGGCCTGTTTTCTGCATTTCGCACAAAAACTATTTTTCCATTTTGTAGGAAGTGTGTATTGTCCCAGCCCCTTCCGGTTGCTATAATAACAGCCATCGCGCCAAAAACGGCGTCGAAATCGGAGCGGGACAGCTTCCCGCAGAAGGAGATCGAGAAATGAAACAAAAGGTCACTCTGGCTCTGGCCACCGCGCTGCTGCTGGGCGTAACGGCGGGCTGCAACGCGGCGGAACCTCAGACTTCCGGGGCGGTCACCCCATCCCTTGCGGATGCCACACCCACCGCGGCGCAGACCGCGGGCAATTTCAGCGATGAGATGAAGATCGATTATGCCGTGGACCTCTCGCCCGAGGACGGAGCCGACTCTGTGGAGCGGGCAGGGGACCACGCCGACTCCCCCTACTTCAGCCATCCGGATTTCTACAATCTGGAGTCCACCGACACCCTCACCATGCTCACCCATTTTGAGACCATCCAGCAGACCAGCGAGTGGTCCTGCGGCGTTACCAGCGCCCTTATGGTCCTCAACTGGTACGACGCGCTGGGGGACTGGAACGAGGAGAGCCTGGCCGCCCTGCGCCACAGCCTGGACGGCACCGAGATGGAGGGCTACCCCGGAACTACGCTGAAGCAGGCCATGGATATTTTTAACGGCGTGGGCGGCTTTGACTATATTACCACCCTGGACTATGCCGACGTGTACAACGAGGTCACGCTGGACACCATCCGGGGCTGGCTGGCCGAGGGCAAGCCGGTCATGGTGGCCTGGAACGACTGGGGCGGCCACTGGCAGGTCATCATCGGCTACGACACCATGGGCACCGAGACCTATCAGGACGATGTCATCATTGTGGCCGACCCCTACGATACCACCGACCACAACCAGGACGGCTACGGCATCTATCCCGCCGAGCGGTTCTACTACAACTTCACCATGTATAACTCCTTTACCGAGGAGGAGGGCGGCAACGATATGCTCTTTATCGTGCCCACCCCCGCCGAGGGCTAAAGGACCCAAAGAGCGCCTCTCCGGCTCCGGAGGGGCGCTCCTTCGTTGTAGGAGGGTTGTCATTTTTCCCGCTTTGCGGTATACTGAATCGTTAAGTGATCGAATCGATAAGGAGAGAAGCCATGAAACAGCAGCGCAGCTATGCCAAATGCACCATTACCCCCAAGGGAGAGCGGGCCATCGTGGGGGGCCACCCCTGGGTGTACGAGGGGGAAGTGGTCTCCCTGGAGGGGGACGTGGAGAACGGGGGCCTGGTGGACGTGGTCAGCAGCAAGGGCCGCTATCTGGGCACCGGCCTTCTGAGCCAAAGCTCCAAGATCCGGGTGCGCCTTCTGTCCCGCAACGCCAACGACACCTTCGACCGCGCCTTCTGGGAGCGCCGGGTCCGCTACGCCTGGGCCTATCGGAAGAGCGTGATGGGGGAGGAGGACCTGAGCTGCTGCCGCGTCATTTTCGGGGAGGCCGACTCCTTCCCGGGCCTCACCGTGGACCGCTTCTCCGATGTGCTGGTCACTCAGACCCTGTCCCTGGGCATGGAGAAGCTGAAGCCTGTCATCTTCCCCCTCCTGCGGCAGGTGCTGGAGGAGGACGGCCAGACCATCCGGGGCATCTATGAGCGCAACGACGTGGCTCTGCGCGCCCACGAGGGTTTGGAGGAAAACAAGGGCTGGTATTCCCTGGAGGGCTGCCCGGACCCGGGCCGCCCCTTCGCGGAGATCGTGGAGAACGGCATCCGCTATGAGGTGGACGTGGAGAACGGCCAAAAGACCGGCTTCTTCCTGGACCAGAAGTACAACCGCCGGGCGGTGGCCCAGCTGGCCCGGGGCAAGCGGGTGCTGGACTGCTTCACCCACACCGGCTCCTTCGCCCTCAACGCGGCCAAGGGCGGCGCGGCCCACGTCACCGCCGTGGATGTGTCCGAGGCGGCGGTGGAGCTGGCCCGGGAGAACGCCCGCATCAACGGCTTGGACGGCGTCATGGAGTGCCAGGCGGCCAATGTGTTCGACCTGCTGCCCGCCCTGGAGGCCAAGGGCGGCCACCCCTACGACTTCATCATCCTGGACCCGCCGGCCTTTACCAAGAGCCGCCGCACCGTGGACAGCGCCGCCCGGGGCTATAAGGAGATCAACTACCGGGCCATGAAGCTGCTCCCCCGGGGTGGGTATCTGGCCACCTGCTCCTGCTCCCACTTCATGGAGACGGGCCGGTTCATGCAGATGCTCCGCTCGGCGGCCTTTGACGCCGGGGTGCAGCTGCGGCAGATCGAGGCCCGCCAGCAGGCCCCCGACCACCCCATCCTCTGGAACGTGCCGGAGACCGACTATCTGAAATTCTTCCTCTTCCAGGTGGTATAAGGAGAGATCACGATGGACTATTTTCACTTGAACGCCTCCCGGGACCAGATCGCGGGCCTGAGCAATCTGGGCCTTGCCCACCTGGGGGACGCCGTCTTTGAGGTCATGGTGCGCTCCTGGTTGTGCCTCCACGGCAAGGCCAGCGCCCGGGGCCTCCACAAGGCCACCGTGCGCTATGTGGCCGCCCCGGCCCAGGCCAAGGCGGTGGAGCGCATCCTGCCCCTCCTGAGCGAGGAGGAGGGGGACGTGTACCGCCGGGGCCGCAACACCAGCCCCCACTCGGTGCCCCAGAACGCCAGCCGCGCCGACTACCAGAGCGCCACGGGCCTGGAGGCCCTCTTCGGCTGGCTCTATCTCCAGGGCCGCACCGACCGGCTCAACGAGCTTTTTGAGAAAATCATGGAGGAATAAGCCATGCCGCTTGACGCCATCTGCCTCTCCGCCGTGGTGGAGGAGCTGCGCACCGCCGTGGAGGGCGGGCGCATCGACAAGATCTATCAGCCCGGCCGGGACGAGGTGATCTTCGCCGTCCGGGGCAACACGGGCAACGTGAAGCTGCTGCTCTCCGCCAGCCCCAGCCAGCCCCGGGCCCAGCTCACCACCCTCCCCCGGGAGAACCCGGACAAGCCCCCCATGTTCTGCATGCTCCTGCGCAAGCACCTGACCGGCGGGCGCATCCTGTCCATCACCCAGCCCCCCATGGAGCGGCTCATCGACTTCACCATCGAGACCATCGACGAGCTGGGGGACAAGACCAAGCGCCGCCTGGTGCTGGAGTGCATGGGCCGCCGGGCCAACCTCCTGCTGCTGGACGGGGAGGGGCGCATCCTGGACTGTCTCCGCCGGGTGGACGGGGACCTGGCCAGCGGCAAGCGTCAGCTCTTACCCGGGCTCTTCTACCGCCTGCCGGAGCCGCCCAGCAAGTGCAACCCGCTCACCGCCACCGAGGAGGAGCGGAGGGAGGCCCTGGCCCACAATCCCATGGACAAGCGGCCGGACCAGCTGCTGCTGGACGCCTTCACCGGCATCTCCCCCCTTATTGCCCGGGAGCTGGCCGAGCGGGCGGAGACGAGTGGGACCGAAATTAGCTGTGAAGTAGAAAACCTTGTCAGACTGGAAGAGGCGAAAACCTTCTCTCCCACGGTCCTGGTCCGGGATGACAAGGTGTTTGACTTTACCTTTATGCCCATCACCCAGTACGGGACGGAGGTCCGCTGCGAGACCCGGGAGAGCTTTTCTCAGCTCCTGGACGAGTTTTACGCCAGCCGGGACCAGGCCGAGCGCACCAAGCAGCGGGGCCAGGACCTCATCAAATCGGTGACCAACGCCCGGGACCGGGTGGCCCGGAAGCTGGGCAACCAGCGCCGGGAGCTGGAGGCCACCTACGGCCGGGAGCGGCTTCGGGAGCTGGGGGACATCCTCACCTCCAACCTCCACGCCATGGAGAAGGGCATGCGCGTGCTGCGGACAGCGGACTTCTACGACCCGGAGTACAAGGAGATCGAGATCCCCCTGGACCCCCTGAAAACGCCCCAGCAGAACGCGGCCAAATACTATAAAGATTATAACAAGGCCAAGACCGCCGAGGAGGTCCTCACCGTCCAGATCGAGAAGGGCGAGAAGGAGCTGGAGTACCTGAACAGCGTCCTGGAGGCCATTGCCCTGGCGGAAGGCGAGCGGGATCTATTGGAAATCCGGCAGGAGCTCACCGACACCGGCTACCTCCGCCGCCAAAAGACCGCCGCCAAGCGGGAGAAGCGCCTGGCGGGCAAGCCCATGGAGTTCCGTTCCACGGCAGGCTTGCGCATCTCGGTGGGAAAGAACAACACCCAGAACGACCAGCTCACCACCCGCCTGGCGGGGAAGGGGGACATCTGGCTGCACACCCAGAAGATCCACGGCTCTCACGTCATTCTCTGGACCGGCGGGGAGGCCCCCGACGCCCAGAGCCTCAGCGAGGCGGCGGCGCTGGCCGCCTGGTTCTCCCAGGGCCGGGAGGGGAAGAAGGTGCCGGTGGACTATACGCCGGTGAAGTTCGTGAAAAAGCCCGCCGGAGCCCGGCCGGGTATGGTGATCTACACCACCTACCAGACCGCCTATGTGGACCCCGACGGGGATCTGGCCCGCCGTCTGCGGGTAAAATAAGGAGGACGCCATGGAGACCTGTCACATTCTGGTGGTGGAGGACGACCCGGACATCAACCGTCTGCTCTGCACGGTGCTGGGGAACGCCGGCTATGACTGCCGCCCGGCCTACTCGGGGAGCGAGGCCCAGCTGTGGGCCCAGCAGTACCAGTACGACCTGGTGCTGCTGGACCTGATGCTCCCCGGCCTCACCGGCGAGGAGCTCATCCGGGAGCTGCGGCGCAAGCGCACCATGCCCATCCTGGTGCTCTCGGCCAAGGCGGGCCTGGCCGACCGGGTGAACGTGCTGCGGCTGGGGGCGGACGACTTCATCCCTAAGCCCTTCGACAACGACGAGGTCCTGGCCCGGGTGGAGGCCCAGCTGCGCCGGTACAAGGAGTTCGACCGGGGCGGGGTGGGAGAGCGGGTGCTCTCCCACGGGTCCCTCACCCTGGACCCGGAGAGCATGGCCGTCACGGTGGGCGGTACGCCGGTGAGCCTCACCGCCCGGGAGTTCCGCATCCTGGAGCTGCTGCTCTCCCACCCCAAGAAGGTCTTTACCCGGGAACAGCTCTACGAGCAGGTGTGGCAGGGAGAGTATATGGGGGACGACAACACGGTGAACGTCCACATCTCCAACCTCCGCGCCAAGCTGAACAAGGCGTGCAAGGGCGAGTATATCAAGACGGTCTGGGGCATCGGGTTCAAGCTGGCGGACTAGGTTTCACACTTTCTTAATCTTTGCTTTATGGGACGTTGGGGTTCGTCGGGTACAATGACCTCAGTTCCGAAAGAAAGGTGGATGCCAGTTATGGCGGACGCGATTTTGACGACCCGCGGCCTCACGAAGCGCTACGGCAGCGCGTTGGCGGCGGATCACATTGATCTCACATTGGAAGAGGGGCAGATCTACGGTCTGGTGGGCCGCAACGGCGCGGGCAAGACCACCATCATCCGCATGATCACCGCCCAGACCCTGCCCACGGAGGGGACCATCACCCTCTTCGGGGCCAGCACCCCCCGGGAGCTGGAGCGCATGCGGGAGCGGACCGGGGCCATGGTGGAGACCCCCAGCTTTTACCCCTACCTCACTGCCCGGGAGAATCTGGAGTACTACCGCATCCAGCGGGGCATCCCCGGAAAACACGCCGTGGACGAGGCGCTGGAACTGGCCGGTCTCACCGACACGGGGAAGAAGCGCTTCAAGCACTTCTCCCTGGGCATGAAGCAGCGCCTGGGCCTGGCTCTGGCGCTGATGAACCGGCCGGATTTCCTCCTGCTGGATGAGCCCATCAACGGCCTGGACCCGGAGGGCATCGTGGAGTTCCGCAACCTCCTGCTGCGTCTCAACCGGGAGCAGCACACCACCATCCTCATTTCCAGCCACATCCTCAGCGAGCTGGAAAATCTCGCCACCTGCTACGGCTTCCTGGACCACGGCGTCATGCTGGAGCAGATCAGCGCCCAGCGCCTGGAGGAGAAGTGCCGGGCCTGCCTGGAGCTCCACGTGGACGACGCGGCCCGGGCCTCTCTGGTGCTGGAGCGCCGCCTGGGCGAGGCCGACTATGAGGTGCTGAACCCCCAGACCATCCGGCTGTACAGCCGCCTGGACCAGCCCGAGTCGGTGACCCGGGCCCTGGTGGAGGAGGGCGTGGGCCTGTGCGGACTGGAGAGCCGCGGGGCCAACCTGGAGGACTACTTCCTCCGCCTGATCGGGGGTGTGCACCATGCGTAACTACCTGTCGGCTGAGTGTTTCAAGGTGTTCCACCGCAGCTATGTCTATCTCACCCTGCTGTTCTGTCTCCTGGGGGAGGGGCTCCTCCTGCTGGGCTACTGGCTTACCTGGTCCTGGGGCAACGGGACGGTGACCTTTGCCAACACCGCCTCCATGGTGACTCTTCTGCTGGCTGTGGGCATGTACGCCACCATCGTCACCGGAGACATGGTGTTCTCCGACCAGTATAAGAACAACACCCTGAAAAACGAGGTGTCCTACGGCGTGGACCGCCCGGTCATCTATCTGGGCAAGCTGACCACCGCCCTGCTGGTGGCGATTGTCGCCGCGGCCATCATGCTGGCCTTTTATCTGGGGGCCTGCTGGCTCCTGTTCCCCCACGGCGCGGCGGACGGCGGGACCTGGGCCCTGGTGGGGTACTGCCTGGCGGGGGCGCTGCCGCTGTGGATCGGCTCCCAGGCGGTGGCCATGGTGTGCTACTTCCTGGTGCGCAACTCCACCGCCGCGGCCTTTGCCGCTGTCGGTATCCTGGCGGTCGTGCCCAGCGTGCTCCAGGTGCTGGGCATCCTGATCCACCCGGTCTTTGGGGACATCCGGCAGTTTTTCCCCGCCGTCATGCTGGACGCCCTGTCCACGCAGGCCTTCAACTGGACCTATGTGGGGATGTGCTGGGCCAGCGGTCTGCTGTGGACCCTGCTGGCCACGGTGCTGGGTGTGGTCCTGTTCCGCAAGAAAGAGATCCGCTGAGAGAGAGGGGCGCTGTCCGTGCTCAACTACATCAAGGCCGAGCTGTGGAAGGCCGCCCGCCGCCGTGGGACGATGGTGTTCTACGCCGTGCTCCTTCTGCTGGCGGTGACCTTCTGCACCCAGATCAGCGGCGGCACCTTTGAGGCTTTGGCCTCCGGTGTCTGTATCGTGCTGGTGCTGGGCATGCTGATGGCGCCCATCCTGGCCCATCAGGTGGACGGCGGCGCCCCGGACACGCTGAAAAATGAGCTCTCCTTCGGCCTGAGCCGGAGCCAGGTCTACCTGGGAAAGCTGGCGGCGGTGATCGTCACGGGGCTGTTGGTGGCGGGAGCCATCCTGGTGGTGTGCGTGGGGGGCGGCTGGCTCCTCACCGACCACAGCTCGGAGGACGCCCGGGTGTGCCTGGAGATCCTGCTCTTTGCGCTCCTGGGGGCGGTGCCCCTTTGGTGCGGCATGGCGGCGCTGTGCCACATGGCGGCGCTGCTGATCCCGGGCACCGCGGTGTGGACGGCGGGCTACTATATCCTCTTTTTCTTCGGTCAGCCCATTCTGGTGCTGGTGGCCTACGCTTTTTTCCAGGGAAATACCAACAGCGTGATCATGAACCTGATCGAAGCCATCCTGATGCCCTATACGCTCCTGATGTCCGAGTACCTCAGCGGGTGGCTCACCTGGGAGTACCAGCTCTGGTGCTGGGGGATCGGCCTGGGCTGGCTGGTGTTCTCCACCGTCCTGGGGCTCCTGATTCTGGGGCGGAAGGATATCCATTAAAGAAAACGATCCCGCCACGGCGCGCCTCTCGGGGCGCGCCCTTGGCGTATTGGGAAGGAGGGAGGACCATGGCGGTCCTGTGCGTGATTCTGGCTCTGGTCTGCGGCGGCCTGGGGGTGTGGTCCTGGAGCCAGCAGCGCTCCCTGCGCCAGGCGGCGAAGCAGCTGGCCCAGCGGGGGGAGGACGGCAGCGCGGTCCGGGTGCGCCTGGCCGCCCCCAACGCCGGGGCGGAGGAGCTGCTGGCCCAGGTCAACCGCATCCTGGAGCTGCGCCAGTCCGACCGGGCGGCCAGCCAGGAGCGGGAGCGGGAGCTGAGGCGGCAGATCTCCAACATCTCCCACGACCTGCGCACCCCGCTCACCTCCATCCTGGGGTATCTGCAGCTCCTGGAGGACCCGGAGCTCCCCCCGGAGCAGCGCGCGGAGTATCTGGCGGTGGTGCGGGGGCGGGCCAAGGCCCTCCAGAGCCTCATCACCAGCTTCTATGACCTCTCCCGGCTGGAGGGGGACGAGTTCCCCCTGGAGCGGCAGAACGTGGACCTGCGCGCCCTGCTGGCCGAGCTCCTGGCCTCCTTTTATGGGGACTTCACCGATGCGGGCTTCGACGTGGCGGTGGACCTGCCCCAGCGGCTCAGCCCGGTGTGGGCCGACCCGGGCGGATGCCTGCGGGTCTTTACCAACCTTCTGCGCAACGCCCTGGACCACGGCGGCGGCACCCTGTCGGTGCGGGCCTGGGAGGAGGGGGACGCGGTGTTCACTGCCGTCTCCAACGCCGCGCCGGACCTCTCGCCCGAGGACGTGGAGCACGTGTTCGAGCGCTTCTTTACCTCCGACCGCATGCGCACCGGGCGCAACACCGGCCTGGGGCTGGCCATCGTCAAGGCCCTGGGCGAGCGGATGGACGCCCGGGTGGAGGCGGCTCTGGAGGACGGATGTTTCACCGTCACGCTCATGTGGCGGCGGGGACGGGAAAATGGAGAAAAACGCGCAGTCAATGCGTGTTAAAATCTTGACAAATCCCCGTGGAACTGCTATCTTTCATATAGTAAGACCTGTGCAGGGGAAAAAGCGTGCGAAAACGGTCACTTTTTCTGAACTGGACAGTCTGAAAACATGCGATTTCGGCCGCGCTTGGCAGCGGCCAAAACAAGCACCGGAGCGCAGGTGCGGCGCGGCCCTGGACCGCCTGTGGGGAGCAGGCGGGGCGGCGCTTTTTCCATGGCTGCGGTACGGAGGAAAGGAAAGGTCAAAAAGTATGGTTAAGATCGTGAGAAAGAAGGTACTCAACCCCAGCGTCACCCTGCTGGAGGTCGAGGCTCCGATGATCGCCAAGAAGGCGCAGGCGGGTCAGTTCATCATCCTGCGTCTGGATGAGGAGGGTGAGCGCATCCCCCTGACCATCGGCGATTTCGACCGCGAGAAGGGGACCATTACGATCATGTTCCAGAAGGTGGGCCTGACCACGGAGCTGCTGGGCGATCTGAACGAGGGCGACACCATCCGCGATTTCGTCGGCCCCCTGGGCGTGCCCACCAGCCAGGAGCTGGGTGAGGTGAAGAGCGTTCTGGTCATCGGCGGCGGCGTGGGCTGCGCCATCGCTTATCCTCAGGCCAAGCACCTCCACGCTGCCGGTGTGAAGGTGGACGTCATCGTGGGCTTCCGCTCCAAGGATATCGTCATTCTGGAGGACGAGTTCAAGCAGGCCTGTGACAACTTCTATCTGATGACCGACGACGGCAGCTACGGCGAGCAGGGCTTCGTCACCGTCAAGCTCCAGCAGCTGCTGGAGGCCGGCCACCAGTATGACGCGGTCATCGCCATCGGCCCCGTGCCCATGATGAAGTTTGTCTCCGCCACCACCAAGCCCTTCAATGTGCGCACCCTGGTGAGCCTGAACCCCATCATGATCGACGGCACCGGCATGTGCGGCTGCTGCCGCGTCACCGTGGGCGGCAAGATGAAGTTTGCCTGCGTGGACGGCCCCGACTTCGACGGCCATCAGGTGGACTTTGACGAGCTGATGAACCGTAACTCCGTGTACCGTGAGCGCGAGGCCAAGGAGAAGGAGCGCCACGAGTGCCGCATGGAGAAGCTCGCCAAGGACATGATCCACTAAGGGAGGTTGACCACAATGCCGAATATGAGCATGACCAAGAATCCGATGCCGGAGCAGGACCCCAACGTCCGTAATCATAACTTTAAGGAAGTGGCCATCGGCTACACCGCCGAGATGGCCATGGACGAGGCCAAGCGCTGCCTGGGCTGTAAGAACAAGCCCTGCGTGAAGGGCTGCCCCGTCAATATCCGCATCCCCGAGTTCATCGCCAAGGTGGCCGAGGGCGACTTCCAGGCCGCCTACGAGATCATCACCGACACCAACGCGCTGCCCTCCATCAGCGGCCGTGTCTGCCCCCAGGAGACCCAGTGCGAGTGCCACTGTGTCCGCGGCATCAAGGGTGAGCCCGTGGCCATCGGCCGTCTGGAGCGCTTCGTGGCCGACTGGTACCGTGAGAACGTCAACGCCATGCCCAAGAAGCCCGAGAGCAACGGCATCAAGGTCGCCGTCGTGGGCTCCGGCCCGGCCAGCCTGACCTGCGCCAGCGACCTGGCCAAGAAGGGCTACCAGGTCTCCATCTTCGAGGCCTTCCACACCGCCGGCGGCGTGCTGGTCTACGGCATCCCCGAGTTCCGTCTGCCCAAGGCCATCGTGCAGAACGAGGTCGACAAGCTGGCCGCTCTGGGCGCCGACGTGGAGACCGACGTGGTCGTGGGCCGTACCTACACCATCGACGAGATGTTCGAGGACGGCTACAAGGCCGTGTTCGTGGGCTCCGGCGCCGGTCTGCCCATGTTCATGGGCATCCCCGGTGAGGCTCTGGCCGGTGTGTACTCCGCCAACGAGTACCTGACCCGTATCAACCTGATGAAGGCCTACAAAGAGGGCTACGATACCCCCATCAAGGACTCCAAGGCTGTGGCCGTCGTGGGCGGCGGCAACGTAGCCATGGACGCCGCCCGCTGCGCCAAGCGCATGGGTGCCAAGGTGTACGTGGTCTACCGCCGCGACGAGGAGGCCATGCCTGCCCGCCGTGAGGAGATCCACCACGCCAAGGAAGAGGGCATCGAGTTCCTGTTCCTGAACAACCCCGTCAAGATCCTGGACGACGGCCACGGCAAGGTCCGCGCCATGGAGTGCGTGAAGATGGAGCTGGGCGAGCCCGACGCCTCCGGCCGCCGCCGTCCCAGCGAGGTCCCCGGCTCCAACTACGAGCTGGAAGTGGACACCGTCATCATGTCCCTGGGCACCAGCCCCAACCCGCTGATCCGCTCCACCACCCCCGGCCTGGACGCCAATCAGCGCGGCTGCCTGATCGCCGATGAGGAGACCATGGCCACCAGCCGTGAGGGCGTGTACGCCGGCGGCGACGCCGTCACCGGCGCTGCCACCGTCATCCTGGCCATGGGCGCCGGCAAGAAGGCCGCTGTCGCCATGGACAAGTACCTCCAGGAGAAGTACGGCAACCAGTAATTCCACAAGCGCAGGACCGCGGAGCGGACACGCCCCGCGGTCCTTTTTTGCCCCTATTTTTGCAAATGCAGAAATAACCCTTGACAGACGTCCGCCGCCCGGCTACAATGAAATCAGAAGATCTGCAAATGCAGAAGAAAGGGGGAACGGACCATGGGAAAACTGCCTCATCTGCCCGAGTCGGAGCTGGACATCATGCTGGCCGTGTGGGCCATGGAGGGGCCGGTCACCGCGCCGGCCATCCTGGACCAGCTGGAGCGGCCCCTCACCGCCAGCGCCCTGCACAGCTACCTGAAGCGCCTGGAGGAGAAGGGCTACCTCCGCTGTGAGAAGGCGGGGAAGGTGAACCAGTACCTGCCCCTGGTGACCCGGGAGGCGTACCAGCGGCAGGAGAGCCGCTCGGTGCTGGGCAAGCTCTACCAGGGCTCCCTGCGCCACTTCACCGCCGCGCTCTACGACGGCGGCAGCCTGGACCGGCAGGAGGTGGAGGAGCTGCGGGCCTATCTGGACGAGCTGGATAAGCGGGGTGACATGTGATGGAGGACCTCTTTCTCACCGTGGCGCTGGCGTCGCTGACCACCTCGGCGGTGCTGCTGCCCCTGCTGCTCCTGTCCACCCGGCTCCAGAGCCGCTACGCCGGGCGGACGCTGTACGTGGTGTGGATGGTGCTGGCTCTGCGCCTGGCCATCCCGGTGGATCTGAGCCTGCCCCAGGCGGCGGTGAAGGTGGAGGCCCCGTCCTACACGGTGTCGCTGCCCGCCCGGGAGGACCGGACTACCCCGATCCAGGTGTTCGCCCCGCTGGAGAACGGGACGGATTCCCAGCCGCTGGCGCCTGTAACGTCGCCGGATACAGCGGCGGCCGCTGTATCGCTGACCGAACTGGCGGCGGCGGTGTGGCTGGGGGGCGTTCTGTGGCTGCTGCTGGTGCGGGGGAGCGGATACCTCTTCACCCGGCGGGCGCTGCTGCGCTTCTCCCGTCCCGCGGACGGGGAGCTCGCCGCCCGGGCCGCCGCCCTGGGGGCGGAGCTGGGCCTTTCGAAGCCGGTGGCGGTGCGCCTCCATCCGGGCCTGGACTCCCCGCTGACCTTGGGCGTGTTCCGGCCGGTGGTGCTCCTGCCGGGGAGCGGCGGGGCCGAGGGCGCGCTGCGGCACGAGCTCTGCCACATCCGCCGGAGGGATCTGTGGTATAAACTCCTTCTCCTGTGGGTGACGGCCCTCCACTGGTTCAACCCCCTGGTGTGGTGGATGAGCAAGGTGGCCGGGCGGAACCTGGAGTTCTGTTGCGACGACGACGTGGTGCGGGGGCGGGACGCGGCTTTCCGCCGCCAGTATGGCGAGCTGCTGCTGACCACGGCGGAGACGGAGGAGGGCCCGGCCCTCTCCACCCGCTTCGGAGGGAGCGCCGCTCAGATGAAAGTGCGCCTTCAGAATCTCTTCACCCGCAAACGCAACAGCCGGGCCCTCATGGCGGCGGTGCTGGCCTGCGTGCTGCTGGTGGGGACCCTGGTGGCCTGCGAGAGCCGGAAAGAGCCCACCGACCCGGACGCCCTGCTGGACGCGTTGGAGGAGAGCATCACCTATGACGGACAGACCGTCTCCTTCACCCTGCCGGAGGGGGAGGCCTCCTGGGACCTCCACATCGCCGGACGGATGGTGACCGAAGGCATGGGCGGCATGAGCCTCCACTATCTGGACGGGACCGACTGGCAGCCGGGGGAGCGCTACTCCTTTGAACTGGCGGCGGAGACGGCGGGCACCCTCACCGAGCTGACCATGGAGGTCACGGCGGGGGAGGGGGAGCGGTCCATCGACCTGCTGGCCCGCCTGGCGCTGAAACCGGTCTATGTGGACCAGGATCACCATATCTCCCTCACTTTGCCGGAGAGCTGGCGGGGGCACTACTCCATCGCTGAGACCGGTGACACCGTCCGCTTTTACTCCGACGGGGAGATTCCGGCCCTCCTGATGGAGCTGTGGGTCTGCTGGACCTCGGAGATCGAGGGGGGCAGCGACTGGACCCTGCTGGGGGATAACGGCACATACTACGTCTTTGTCCACTACCCGGAGGAGGACGGTTCCCTGCTGGCCCTGGCAGAGGACGACCCGTCCCGGGTCCGCTGGGAGACCATGCGGGCGGACCTGGAGGCCATGGGCGGCGGCGAGCTGGCCTTTTTGGAGAACAGCCTGCCGGTGGGCCCGGTCTATGTGAACGAGACCTATGCCTTTTCCCTGCGCCTCCCCGTCAGCTGGGTGGACCGCTACACGGTAGTGGAGCGCGAAGAAAACCAGCAGGCCTTCCTCGACTTCTACCAGAAGGACCCGGGCAACGGGGACGGCCAGTTCTTCACCCTCTGCGTGGAGAAAACCGCCGAAAACGCCGAGCCCCCTATGGGAGGCGACGCGGTGCGGCTGGGTGAGACGGGGGAGTACACCGTCTGGCTCTGGTTCGTCACCGACGTGCGCTTCGACGTGGAGGACGAGGCCGTGGCCTATGAGTACCAGACCATGCTGCAAGACGCGGAAGAACTCCTGGGCCCCGACGCCTTCCAGGCGCTGGGGGAGGGGAGCGGCGTCTACACCAATGAGACCTACGGCTTTACGTTTACTCTGCCGGAGAGCTGGGGGACTTATGGAGCCTGGAAGGAGCTGAGCGCCGACCGCGCCCTTCTCTACTGCCCCGCCCTGGGGGAGGAGGACGGCGCCATTGCTGAACTGGGCGTGTGGACCGACCTGCCCAGCGACCTGACCGGCGCGCCCTATCTGCTGGACGGCTCCCGGGATGGCTGCTACGTCTATCTGGAATTCCGGGATTACCGCTCTGACGGAGCGGGGGAGGCCTGGGAGCAGTACCGCACCCTGTATACCGACCTGCAGGCGCTGCCCGGCACCTGGCTCCGGGAGACTTACGAACCCCTGGACCCGGAGACCGAGGCCTGGCGGACTTTGGCCAAAACCGAGCAGGCCGAGCTGGAGCGCCTGCAAGCCCTCCGGGAGCGGATGCCCGACGACCTCTCTCAGCCCCGGACCTTCACAACGGAGGAACTGATGGCGGCGGGCTGGACCTGGGACGAGGGGGAGGACGTGCCCTACACCTTCTATGAGATCCCCAACGCGCCGGCAAGCCGGGAGGAGTTTGTCACCCAGCTTTACAACCAGCTGGAGCCCAAGCTGGCGGACCAGGAGTACCAACACACCCTTCTGGGGTACAGCGCGCCCTGTGTCTTTCTGGAGGGGAAGATGTGGCACCGGGATCAATGGGGAAGCAACATCTGGCACAGCTGCGACTGGGACAGCTTCACCGTCCTGGAGGCCTCGGAGGACCATCTGGTTTACACCCTGGAGGGGTATGTGGATTATGATTTCAACCGGCGTCAGCACTGGCGCTTCACCCTCCGGCGGGACGATGTGGGCGGGGGAAATTACCTCTGGCGGTATACCGAGTATTTTGCGTAACGAACACACACCGACCGCGGGGCCGGGACTTCACCAGAGTCCCGGCCCTGAAATTTTTTCAAAAAGGGCTTGACAAACTTGAATTAATATGCAATAATATGCAAGAAATCAAGAGACGGATGAATATAAAAGATATAATATACGAATTAAGCGTACTATTTATTCATGCGCCAGCGAAGAAAGAGGGACTTTGACATGAAGAAGACGATTCAGGTATTCAGCGCCGCGCTGGCGGCCACCATGGCTTTGGGCAGCGTCAGCGCCCAGGCTTGCACCGGTGTTTATGTGGGCAAGGAGGCCAGTGCCGACGGCACCACCATCATCGCCCGCAGCGAGGACATCAGCCCTTCCGATTATCAGAAGGTCCATAAGGTGGTCGCCCACGTGGAGAACCAGCCCGGCCGGGTGCTGGAGGATATCAACGGCTTCTCCATGCCGCTGCCCGCCACCACCTACCAGTACACCATGATGAGCGACTACTCCACCGCCGGCGATGGCATCTACCCCGCCGTGTGCAGCAACGAGATGGGCGTGTCCATCACCGGCACCGTGTCCGCCTCTCCCTGCGCCCAGTGGAAGGAGGCCGACCCCTATGTGGACGAGGGCCTGCGGGAGGCCATCCTCCCCGCCGCAGTGGCCTGCTGCTCCGCCACCGCCAAGGAGGGCGTGGAGAACCTGCTGAAGATCGTGGATGAGTACGGCTCCGCCGAGGGCAACATCGTCCTCATCGCCGACCAGACCGAGGCCTGGATCGTGGAGATCTACGGCGGCCACCAGTACGCCGCCATGAAGCTGCCCGCCGACAGCGTGGCGGTGTTCGGCAACCAGTTCATGATCGGCTGCGTGGACCAGAACGACACCGAGAACTACATCTTCTCCGACGAGCTCTTCACCACCATCGACGAGCTGGGCCTGGCGGTCATGGAGGACGGGCAGTACAATCTGGCCAAGTCCATCACCGACGAGACCCGGAGCGACGGCAACAACATGCGGACCTGGATCGGCCACAAGGTCCTGGCTCCCTCCAGCGTGGGGGACTACGAGAGCGGCTACTTCTATGAGCTGTGCTACACTCCCGACGAGAAGGTGACCCTGGACGACGTCATGTCCATCTACCGCAACCGGTACGAGGGCACCGAGTACGACGCTGACGCCGAGGGCAATGAGGACATGCGGGCCATCGCCGTGTCCACCACCCCTGAGACCCACATCGTCCAGATCCATGACGACTATCCCACCCAGAACGCCGCGGTGACCTGGATCGCCCCCGGCGGCGCGGAGCACAGCGTGTTCCTGCCCGAGTTCAGCGGCATCACCGACACCGCCGACGCCTGGAAGACCGACAGCGCCATCTATATCGACAACAGCGTCTACTGGACCTTTAAGCAGATCTGCGGCCTGGCCGACACCGACCGGACCCTGTACACCCAGGGCGTGGAGGACTACTGGACCTTCCAGGAGGCCATGATGCAGGCCGAGATGGAGGAGGCGGGGGAGACCGCCAAGGCCCTCTACGGCGAGGACGAGGCCAAGGCCGACGCCTACGTCACGGACCTTGCCGAGCAGATGGTGACCGAGCAGATGGCCAACGCCGACCACCTGTACGCCGAGCTCCTCACCGTGGTGACCCACAACAACGGCCTGAGCTCCGGCAAGACCCCCACCACCTTTGAGGCCACCACCGCCCTGCGGGAGGCCGCTCAGTTCAAGGGCTACACCGTGGGCTGGGACGCCGCCAGCGGCATGGTCACCCTGACCAAGGGGAGCGACCAGATCACCCTGAAGGCCGGCAGCAGCACCGCCACCAAGAACGGCGAAGAGGTGGAGCTGTCCATCACCCCCTATGTGGTCGACGGCGTGACCTATGTGCCCATGAGCTTTGTCCAGGGCCTGTAAATAAAAGATGAAAACACGGGAGGCTCCCTTAGGAGCCTCCCGTGTTTTTTGCCCGGACACTATGCTCCCGGTTAATTGTATTTCCCGACTGAATTTGCTATGATGGACCCATCTTAGAAGAAGGAGCGTGATCCCATGTCACAGGTGGACGGCAGCATTGAAATCCGATTTGCGGGCTCCCAGGCGGCGCTGGCCAAACTGGAGCAGTTTATGGGGGAGGAACTGGCCTCCTTCCGCTCGTTCCGGGACTGTGCGGTGAGCTATGACCCGGCGGAGCATAGCCTGGATTTGGACCTGGATGTGCGGTGCGAGGACATTCTCAACTTTCTGGGGCTTGTGGTGTCCCAGCTGCCGGAGGTCGGTTTCTCCGGAGAGGCTGACCTGGACTATGTCGGGTGCGGCGAACAGTACTACGCCATCTACCAGCACGAGCCCGGCGGAGTGTTTCAAATGGGCGAAATAGACGGCTGGGAAGAGGACGAATTTTCGCTGGATCTGGGGTATGATTCGGAGGAAGAGGAGCGGGTGTCAGAGTGGCTCAACGGGCTGCCCTTCCCCGTGCGGAACGAGGCCGACTCGGACGATGGATACTACAAAGGGGACTATTGGGTCTATGAGGAGTACGAACAAGAGGTGCGCCTGCGCGCCTATGCCCCCACAGCGGAGGAACTCGGGGCTCTGGGAGAGGCGCTGAAGGCCCTTGCGGCCCAGGTCCCCTCCCTGGAGGGGGACACGGCCTACCACAATTCGGACGCCCTGATCGTAGTGGACATCCACCCCGGACAGGAGGCCCGGGTTGTCACAGTTCCCATCGAGATCATCCCCACGGGCCGAGAGGACGAGTTTGAGGATGATGACGATGACGACGACGAACTTTGGTGATGACTTTGACGACTGACCCGGAAAGCAGCAGGCGGGAGGCTCCTAAGGGAACCTCCCGCCTTGCGCGTTGACCAAGGATGGATTTTTCCCCGGAAATTTTCCCGGCAGGCCCTTTCCATTTGCCCGAAACTATGGTAAGATAAATGGTAAAATTGCGGTCGAAGGACCGGAGAACAAGCTGAGGAGTGAGCGTTCGTGAAAGTAAGCCAACTGCTGGGCAAGCGCTTTAAGGAAAAGCCTGCCGGCTGTGAGTTTGACAGCCATATCCTGATGATCCGGGGCGGCTATATCAAGCAGGTCTCCAGCGGAATCTTTTCTCTCTATCCGCCCATGCGCCGGGTGACCCGGAAGATCGAGAACATCATCCGGGAGGAGATGGACCGCATCGACGGCCAGGAGGTGCTCTTCCCGGTGGTGATGCCCGCCACCCTGTGGCAGGAGTCCGGCCGGTACAGCAGCATCGGCAATGAGATGGTCCGCTTCACCGACCGCAGCGGCGCCCCCAACGTGCTGGGCATGACCCACGAGGAAGCCTCGGTGCAGCTGACCCGGGATGCGGCCACCAGCTATCAGAACTACCCCTTCATGATCTATCAGATCCAGACCAAGTTCCGCGACGAGCCCCGCTGCCGCGGCGGTCTGATCCGGGTGCGGGAGTTCACCATGAAGGACGGCTACTCCTTCCACACCAGCCAGGAGGACCTGGAGCAGTACTATGAGCGCTGCCTGGAGGCCTATCACCGCATCTTCGCCCGGGTGGGCGTGCCCGAGGTGGTGGCGGTCAAGTCCGACTCCGGCATGATGGGCGGCAGCGTCTCCCACGAGTTCATGCTCCTCACCGGCATCGGCGAGGACACCATCGTGCTGTGCGACTCCTGCGGCTACCGGGCCAACATGGAGGCCGCCGAGTGCATCGTCACCAACGAGACCGTGGAGGAGCGCCCCCTGGAGAAGGTGGCCACCCCCGGCGTCAAGACCATCGACGACCTGTGCCAGTTCGCCAACATCACCGCCCAGCAGACCGCCAAGGCGGTGGTCTACCAGCGCAATTCCGACGACGCCTATGTGATCGCCTTCGTCCGCGGCGACCTGGAGGTCAACGAGACCAAGCTGCGCAACTACCTGGGCTTTGAGATCCACCCCGCTCTGGACATCGACCCCGAGAGCGGCATCTGCCCGGGCTCCATCGGGCCTCTGGGTCTGCCCGAGAACGTCATCGTGGTGTTTGACCGCTCTCTGGACGGGTGCAACATGCTCTACTGCGGCGCCAACGAGGACGGCTACCACTTCGGCGGCATGTCCATGAAGCGGGACCTGCCCGACGCCAAGCTGGTGGACATCGCCAAGACCCTGGAGGGCGGCATCTGCCCCGTCTGCGGCAAGCCCCACCTGCGCATCAGCCGCGGCGTGGAAGTGGGCAACATCTTCCAGCTGGGCACCAAGTACACCAAGTCCATGAACATGACCTACCTGGACGAGAACGGCGAGCGCCAGTACCCCATCATGGGCTGCTACGGCATCGGCGTGGGCCGTCTGGCCGCCTCGGTGTGCGAGGCCCATCACGATGACTACGGCCCCCTGTGGCCCATGTCCATCGCCCCCTGGCAGGTGCAGGTCTGCGCTCTGAACCCCAACAAGGGCGATGTGCAGGAGAAGGGCGACGCCCTCTACCAGCAGCTGCAGGACGCCGGTGTGGAGGTCCTGTACGACGACCGCACCGTGGGCGCCGGCTTCATGTTCTCCGACGCCGACCTGCTGGGCTGCCCCCTGCGTCTGGTGGTGAGCCCCAAGACCTGCGGCCGCGGCGTGGTGGAGTTCACCTCCCGGGACAAGACCATCAAGATGGACCTGCCCTTCGGGGAGAACAACGACTTCTCCGCCGTGGTTGCGGCGGTGAAAGAGGAGATCGCCAAGCGCATGGCGGCCCTCAACGGCTAATCAAACACCCGACGCGGGAGCGGCTTTGGACACAAGGCCGCTCCCGCTTTTTTGGAAAGGCGGTGTGACGCATGACACGTCAAGGCGGCATTCTGCTTCCCCTGACCGCGCTGCCCGGCCCCTGGGGCGTGGGCACGCTGGGGCGGGAGGCGGAGCGTTTTCTGGACTTTCTCCAGGCGGCGGGCCAGTCCTGCTGGCAGATCCTCCCCATCGGGCCCACCGGCTTCGGGGATTCGCCCTACCAGTCCTTTTCCTCCTTCGCGGGGAACCCCTACCTCATCGACCTGGACCTTCTGGCAGAGGAGGGGCTGCTGGAGCGGGGAGAATACGCCCACCTGGACTGGGGGAGCGACCCGGGACGGGTGGACTACGGCGTCCTGTACCACCTGCGGCTGCCGGTGCTGCGGCGGGCCTGCGAGCGGCTTCTGAGCGAGCCGCCGGAGGATTATCCCGAGTTCTGCCGGGAAAATTCCTTCTGGCTGGAGGACTATGCCCTTTTCATGGCCCTCAAGGGGGCCTTCGGCGGCGGCTCCTGGCAGGCGTGGCCGGAGGAGCTGCGCCGCCGGGAAGCGGACACCCTGGAGGTCTGGCGGGCGTCGCTGGCCGGGGAGTGCGCCTTCTGGCGGGCGGTGCAGTACCTCTTTTTCCGCCAGTGGCGGGCCTTCCGCGCCAAGGCGAAGGAGCGGGGAATCTCCCTGATGGGGGACCTGCCCATCTATGTGGCGGAGGACAGCGCTGACGTGTGGGCCGCGCCGGAGCAGTTCCAGCTGGACGAAGATCTCCATCCCACTGAGGTGGCGGGGGTGCCTCCCGACGCCTTCACCGAGCTGGGACAGCTCTGGGGCAATCCGCTCTACGACTGGGCGCGGATGGCGGGGGAGGGGTACCGCTGGTGGGTCCGCCGCCTGGGGTACCAGCTCTCGCTGTACGACATCCTGCGGTTGGACCACTTCCGGGGCTTTGAGTCCTACTTTGCCATCCCCGCCGGAGACCCGGACGCCCGCCGTGGGGTGTGGCGGAAGGGCCCGGGCGTGGAGTTTTTCCGGTGCATGGAGGACGCCCTGGGCCGCCGGGCCATCGTGGCGGAGGATCTGGGCTACCACACCGACGCGCTGCGGGCCTTTCTCACCGAGGTGGGGTACCCGGGCATGAAGGTCCTCCAGTTCGCCTTCGACAGCCGGGACACCGGCAGCGGCTACCTGCCCCACACCTACACCCAAAACTGCGTGGCCTATACCGGTACCCACGACAACGACACCGTCCTGGGCTGGCTCAACTCTGCGCCGGAGGCGGACACGGCCTACGCCCGGGCCTATCTGCGCCTCAATGAAGCGGAGGGGGAGCACTGGGGGATGCTGCGGGCCCTGTGGGGGTGCGTGGCCGACCTGGCCATCGCCCCGCTGGGGGACATCCTGGGCCTGGGCAGCGAGGGGCGCATCAACACCCCCTCCACCCTGGGCGGCAACTGGACCTGGCGGGTGCCGGAGGGGGTCCTCACCGGGGAACTGGTCCGGGCGCTGCGCCGGGAAATGGCGCTTTACGGCCGCCTTCCGGTCGATGGTTGGGATTGCCAGATGCATGAAATCGTGGTATAATATGCAGGATAAAGAGAATTGGGATCAAGAGTGAGGAGGTCTCCCGCCGGTCCGGTCCAAGCGGACGGCGGACAGCGCCCCAGGCTGCGGCGTGGGGGCTGATTTTCATGCGCGCGCCCCAAGGGCGCAGGGAGGTTTCACCATGGAATATACCATTCAAAACGGTCAATTGACCCTGACCGCCAGCAGCCACGGCGCCGAGGCCCGGTCGCTGCACGGTCTGGGCAGCGCCCCCTGGGGCTGGCTCTGGGAGGGAAAGGCTTCGGTGTGGGGCCGTTGGGCGCCCATCTGTTTCCCCTGGTGCGGCAAGCTGGATGAGGGCTGGTTCGAGGACAAGGGCAAGCGCTATTACGGCGGCCAGCACGGCTTCATCCGGGATGTGGAGCACACCCTGGTGGAGCAGGGGGAGGATGTTCTGAAATTCCGCTTCGACTGGGAGGCCGACGAGGAGCGCTGGCCCTGGTCGTTTACCTTTGAGACCTGCCACAAGCTGGAGGGAAACAGCCTGGTGACCACCTGTACCGTCACCAACCGGGACAAGCGTCCCATGCCCATCCAGCTGGGCTTCCATCCGGGCCTGCGCTGTCCCTTTGACCCGGACAAGACTCCCCAGGACTACCAGATCCGCTTCGAAAAGCCGGAAGCGCTGGACGGGACGGAGATCTTTGCCCTGGACGAGCATGTGTTTGACAACGACAGCATCTGCTTCCCCGACCTGAAGTCGGACTGGGTGCAGGTGGAAGAGAAGGGGACCGGGCGTTATTTGCGGGTGGACACCAAGGGTTTCCCCTTCGTGCTGCTGTGGAGCAAGCCGGGCATTCCGGATTTCGTCTGCATCGAGCCCTGGACCGGCTACCCCGGACCGGGCCACGAACTGATGGGGCGTCCGGGCGCCACGCTGCTGGAGAGCGGCGCCTCCTTTGCCCGTACCCAGCGCATCACTGTCGGCTGATCTCTCGTATAGGACTGCATATCGGAACGACCGAATCCCCGCTGAATTTTCTGTTCGGCGGGGATTTTCCATTTTAATTGAATAAAGCGGCAAAATAATCCATCCATGATTATTGAAATCTGGAAGAATTTGATGTATTATAGTGGTGAATGGAAAAGAAACGGATACGTTACCAGAAATGTCACCCTTCTCTGGGAAGGGGGGAGAGAGGAAGCTGACATGTCTAGAACAAACTACAGTGCCTATATGGCCATCAAGAACAAGATCATGGAGATCTTTCGTTCCGAGACTTTTGAAAAAAACAAGCTGCCCTCGGAGGCTGCGCTGGCCAACCGCCTTGGGATCAGTCTGGTGACGCTGCGGGAATCGCTGATGATGCTGGCGTTGGAGGGCTATATCACCAAGCGGCACGGCTCGGGAAACTATGTCCATCCCAGTACCCTGGACTATGAGAACCGGACGTACTGTTATACGGAATATCTGCACAAGAAGGGCTTCCATGCCGGCATCCAGCTCTTTGCACAGGAGTGGGCGCTGGCCGACGGGTTGGAGGCAAAGATGCTGGGGATCCAGGAGGGGGAGAAGCTGCTGGTGAACCGTCTGGTGTATCTGGCGGACGAGTACCCGGCCATCTACACCATCCACCGCATCCCCGCGTCCCTTCTGGTGCGGGAGGATGTGGCGCAGATGCCCTTCGCCCAGATCCACGTTCTGGTGGGGGATTTTATGGGGCGTGAGCTGGCCCATGCGCTGAACGAGTACTACGCCATGTCGGTGGAGGGGGAGCAGGCCAAGCGCCTGAACCTGCTGGAGGGGAGCCCCATCATGGGCAACCGCCAGGTGTTCTATGACATCACGGACCAGCGGGTCATGTACAGCACCAACTGCTTCCACCCCGACTACTATCAGCTCCGCACCCTGCAAAACTGGGACCTGGGGCGGTAAAAGGGGCTTGCAATCCGGTTGCATCTCACCTATAATGGGAGAAACACCGGGAGCATGGCTTCCGTAACGGGAGGAAACAGAAATGAAGGCCTATGATACCATCCATAAGGAAGAGCTGGAGGTCGACCGTCAGGGTCTGGTGGACCTGATGCTGAACAACCGCCAGGTGGACCTGATCCTTAACGAGAAAAAGACCGACGAGGACGGGTATCTCACCTGGGACGTGGAGCACTGGAGCACCGTGGACGGCCGCCGGTTCATCCGCTGCTATTCGCTGGAGGGCCGCGTGCTGCGGGACTCCACCGCCCACAACAAGTACGACCTGGACAACTCCTTCTTCCCGGAGGAGGCCAAGGAGATCCAGATCAGCTGATCGGAACCCAAAAGAGCCCCCGGACCGCGGACGCGGCCCGGGGGCTTTTTTCTGTGGCGAGAAGCAACGAGCGGCGCCGCATCTGCGGCGCCGCTCGGTTTGTCTTATGGAATCAGATGTCCTTGTGGAGGATGGGGGAGAGGGGCTTGTAGATCAGGAAGCACAGCACCACATCCACCAGGCCCTTGAACAGGGTGAAGGGGGCGTTGAAGGTGATCAGGCAGTCCAGCAGGCCGTTGGCGGAGGGGCGGATGGCCTGGTACATACCGATGATGGCGTCCAGGGGCATGCCGTAGGCCACCACGTAGGCGGGGAAGGTGATGAAGTAGTTGATGGGGATGGAGATGACGGCCATCACCACGGCGCCCACCACGGAGCCCAGGATCGCGCCCTTGCGGGACTTCATGAGCTTGTAGATGAGACCGGCGGGGACCACGAAGCTGGCGCCCAGCAGGAAGTTGCAGAGCTCACCGGCGCCGGCGGTGGAGGTGATCATCAGGTGGATCAGGTTCTTCACCAGGCAGACCACCGCACCATACACGGGACCCAGGGCGAAGGCGGCCAGGAGGGCGGGAAGCTCGGACACGTCCATCTTGACGAAGGCGGGCATCAGGGGCACCGAGAAGTCCAGGAACATCAGCACGAAGGCGATGGCGGACAGCATGGCGGTGACGGTGAGGGCCCGCACCCGGGAACGGAAGGTCCCGCGGGGGCGGACGGCGGCGGTGTTGGGCATAGACATAAAAAACACTCCTTTTTGTCAGTAACACCTGAAAGCACATGTCTTTCAGGTGTCAACACAAACAGGAGGTGTGTGTAACACATCTTCTTCCATCCAGACTTCGCACCGTTATTCGGTACGTCACTGTCGGTCCCGGAATCACACCGGGTCTGCGCGGAGCGCTCGCGGACTTTACCGCCGATCGGGATTCTCACCCTGCCCTGAAGACATCTCATTCAGTTGTCCCGAGACTATTATAGTCGAACCGGACGGAGAATGCAAGAGGAAGTTGTAAAAAACAGATGTTCGATTTCTGTTGACTTCCGTTCCGGGATATACTACAATGGTCCTGACACAGGGGAGAGGAGTGGTGGCGATGCGACGGGCGGAAACCTGCTGCTTCACCGGACACCGGCCGGAGAAGCTGCCCTGGCGCGGCGATGAGGAGGACCCCCGCTGTCTGGTGCTGAAGGGGCGGCTGGCGCGGGAGGTGGAGGAGGCCTACCGGGACGGATACCGCCATTTCATCTGCGGCATGGCCCGGGGGGCGGACCTGTATTTCTGCGAGGCCGCGCTGGAGCTGCGGGACCGGCGCAGCGGCGTGACGGTGGAGGCGGCCATCCCCTGCGAGGAGCAGGCCGCCCGCTGGAGCGACGCCGAGCGGGCGCGGTATTTTGACCTGGTGGGGCACTGCGATCTGGAGACTATGGTGCAGCACCACTACGACCGGGGCTGCATGCTCCGGCGCAACCGGTATATGGTGGACCGCTCGTCCCGGCTGCTGGCGGTGTATGACGGACTGCTGGGGGGCACCATGTACACCATCTCCTACGCCCGGAAACGAGGGCTGGAGGTGATCCTCCTGGATCTGGAGGGTGCGCGTACCTTGTTTTGAGGACGCCCGCGGGGGACCGCGGGTGTTTTTTTGTCCCGGTGGGCGGGCTGTGAGCGGGGCATAAACGGGAGCTTATCCCCATAGCATGTAGGGAAACACCGGCTCCGGGGCGGGAAGGGCCCGCACGGCCGAAGGAGGAATTTCAGTGGAAGAGCGCAAGATCTACGAGGATATCGCCCGCCGGACCGAGGGTGACATCTACATCGGCGTGGTTGGGCCGGTACGCACCGGAAAATCCACCTTTATCAAGCGGTTCATGGAGACGCTGGTGATCCCCAACATCGACAACGTCTACCGCCGGGAGCGGGCCCGGGATGAGCTGCCCCAGAGCGGGTCGGGCCGCACCGTCATGACCGCCGAGCCCAAGTTCGTCCCCGAGGAGGCGGTGGAGGTCACGCTGGAGAGCGGCGCGGCCTTTTCGGTGCGTCTCATCGACTGCGTGGGCTATCTGGTGCCGGGGGCGGTGGGGCAGACCGAGGACGACCTGCCCCGGATGGTGTCCACCCCCTGGTTTGAGAAGCCCATCCCCATGGCGGAGGCCGCCGAGATCGGCACCCGCAAGGTCATCGCCGAGCACGCCACCATCGGCATCGTGGTCACCACCGACGGCACCATCACCGACATCCCCCGGGAGGACTACCTGGAGGCGGAGGAGCGGGTCATCACCGAGCTCAAGGAGCTGGGGAAGCCCTTCCTGGTGCTCCTCAACTCGGCCGAGCCCAACTCGGCCCGGGCCCGGGCGCTGCGGGAGGAGCTGGCGGCGCGGTACGACGTGACGTGTCTGGCGGCCAACTGCCTGGAGCTGGAGGAGGAGGACGTCACCCGGATCATCCGGGGGGTCCTGGACGAGTTCCCGGTGAAGGAGCTGGACCTGTACCTCCCGCCCTGGGTGGACGCGCTGGACTGGGACCACCCCATCAAGAGCGGGCTGTATGCGGCCATCCGGGAGGGCGCGGAGGGGATGCACCGCATCCGGGACGTGGCCGGGGCGGTGGAGGCCATCGGCGCCTGTGAGAACGTCAGCAGCGCCCGCATCACCACCATCAGCCTGGGCACCGGCCTGGCGGCGGCGGAGCTGGACCTGCCTCGGGCCCTCTTTTACGATACCCTCTCCCAGCAGTCCGGCTTCTCCATCCGGGACGACGGGGACCTGCTGGAGCTGCTCACCGGCCTTGCCGGGGTGAAGCGGGAATACGACAAGGTCTCTGCCGCGCTGGAGGACGTGAAGAACACCGGCTACGGCATCGTCATCCCCAGCACCGACGAGCTGGTGCTGGAGGAGCCGGAGATCGTCCGGCAGGGGGGACGCTACGGGGTGCGCCTGAAGGCTTCGGCCCCTTCCATACATATTGTATGTATCAAACCGAAGGATAGAACTCAGAAGCGAGCAGAACGGAAGGCTGTTCCGCATCACGCTTTGCATCATACGTTAGCAGGCATCAAAAGAACCTGTGTGAGAACTTCTCACACAGGTTCTTTTTCGTCCAAAAAGGAGGGGTTAGTCTCCCAGACGGTCGTCCGAAGGAAGCGTGAAATACTCCGGCTGGCTCTGCTCCAAAATGCCCTGGCGGACACCGTAAGAGATTCCGTCCGTAATGGCTTGGCGCAGAGCGGAGCCCATCCGGGTGTAGCCCAACAGCCGCGCACTCTCCCGGATCAGGTCGTCAGCGGGCAGTCCGACCTGCTGACGCAGCACGGCGGCAGCGGCGTTGGCGATTTCCTGGACCGGGAGCTCCTTGGCGTCCCGCTTGTAGTCGGCCTCGTCGCTGGTGCGGAAGGCCGTGTAGGCTTTCGGTGACTTGTTGCGTGGCCAGTAGAAGGCTTGACCCTGTTGGGAAGTGGTCTTTAGTTTCGTCTGTGTCAGGAGAGAATGGATGTGGCCCTGGAGGCGGGAGCCGGACCGGGTCATGCCAAAACTCTGAATGACCCGCCGGATGAGCAGAGACTCGCTGATGGGGCCCTCCTGGGTCACAGTCTGCTCCAGAGTGTCCAGAATCAGACGGCGATACTGCGGCTGTAAAAACTCGTCCGCACTGAGTGTGCGGGCAGGCAGCTGCGCCATCCGATACGGCTCTGCCGCGGGGGCCTGGATATCGATCGTCTCGATGGACGGGCGCTGTTCCACAACCATCCCGGCAATTCGGACGGGAGGAGGCGCGGGCGAGCGGTGCTTTGCGGGGGCGGCGGGCGCTGTGGACGCCGCCTTTCGTTTCTCAAGATGCTCCAGCAGCCGGGCAAGTTCCTTGCCACGCTGTTCCAGCCAATCCATCGTCCAAATCCGGTGCAGGGTCCAGCCCAGCTTTTCCAGAACGGCAGGCTGTGCCAGCTCCCGATCCCGGGTGCTGCGGGCCGCGCGGTACGACTCACCATCCAGCAGGATGCCCAACAGATACTGTTCCGGGTGATTCGGGTCGAGCACACCGATCTCCAGGCGGTATTTGGAGTGTCCCACCATGCAGTGTGTCTGGTACCCTTCCTGGGCCAGGGCGCTGCAGATATCCTGGATGATTCCGCTCCCGGCGCTCGCGGCATGATAGGCCGAGTCAGCGCTCTCCGGCAACGTGCCGTTGGCCGCATAGGCCAGGAAATCCCGCAGCGCCGCCACACCCCGGGCAGAGGTGCGGGAGAGATCGATCTGCTCCGCCAGCAGCGTGGAGTAGACCACCATCTCCTGCCGGGCACGGGAGACCGCCACATTCAGACGCCGCCAGCCGCCTTCCCGGTTGAGAGGGCCAAAATTCATGGAGACACGGCCCTGGGCATCCGGTCCATAGCCGATGGAGAAGAGGATCACGTCCCGCTCGTCACCCTGGACATTCTCCAGGTTCTTGATGAACAGCGGCTCCTCCGAGTGGTAGGCCCACTGTTCCAGCACGGAATCGGAGGCACAGGCCTCGTCCAGCAGGTCGTTGATGAGGGACTGCTGGTTGACATTGAAGGTCACGACGCCAACGCTCGCTTCCGCCAGGACGGGATCATGGGCCCGGCGGGTCAGCTCGGCCACCACAGCCTCAGCCTCGGCGCGGTTCTGCCGGGTCTTGCCCCGGTCAAAGAAGCCGTCCACATGGACCAGACGCACCATGCTCTTCCGGTCGTTGACCGACGGAAAGGTGTAGAGGCGGTTTTCATAGAATTCCCGGTTGGAGAAGGCGATCAGACTTTCGTGCTGGCTGCGGTAGTGCCAGAGCAGATGGCTCTGAGGCATGTTGAGGGCCAGACAGTCGTCCAGAATGCTTTCCAGATCCTCCTGATCCAGATGTCCCTCGTCCATCGTGTTGCTGCTGAAGAAGCTGGTGGGAGGCATCTGTTTGGGGTCACCCACGATCACCGCGTGTTCGCCCCGGGCCAGAGCGCCAACCGCCTTACAGGTGGGCAGCTGGGAGGCCTCGTCAAAGACCACCAGATCGAAGGGGACATGCTTGGGGTCCAGATACTGGGCCACCGACAGAGGGCTCATCAGCATACAGGGGCACAGAAGGGGCAGCAGAGTGGGGATCTGGTCAAAGAGCTTTCGGATGCTGACGCCTCTGCCACCGCTGCGGATGGCCCGCTGCAGAATACCAACCTCCGAGTTGTTGGCGGCAGCTTTGGTAAAGTCGGGCACACGGGAGGCCAGACGGCAGAAGATCTCCGTTTGGGACAGTGCGAGGAGCTGTTTATCCAACTGCCGGAACTGGTGGATCTTCTCGTTGAACACGGCTCCTGAGAACTGGCACAGTTCCGGGTCCTCCTCCACCAGGGAGGAGATGAGGGCCATGGCAGCGGCACGCCGCCAGGCCGGCAGGGTCTGGTCGTAGGAGAGCCCGGCGCGGCAGGCACGCACCAGCGGCTCCATTCCGGCATCCATGGCTGCGGAGCAGGCCGCGTTCCAGACACACCAGTCTTTCAGATGTTCCAGATTGGCCTGGATTCCCTGGCAGGCGCTGCGCAGATCGGACAGCGACATGGAGTCCAGCATGGCCTGCTCCGGCTGGAGCAGGGGCTGCAGCTGATCCCAGCTTGTCTGCAGCGCGGCAAAGGCCTGTCGCAGGGCCTGTGCGAGCGGCACCAGCTGGGCGTTGCCGCCCAGTCGGGTGGGCGTATCGGCGTCGGAGATCTCCATCAGATCGGCACGCAGGGCCTGGGCCTGGGCCACCATGGCGCAGAGCGCGTCCGGATCTTCTTTGTTCAGGGAGGCAAAGGCGGGCTCCGCCCCACGGCAAAGTGCTTCCGCCGCACTGGACTCCGCTTGGAAATAGGCCAACTGAGCGAGGTCCTCGGCCAGAGATGCCTTGTCCACAGCCCCCTTCGCATGGGGAGTCAGCAGCTTTACGATGCGGCCTTGGGCCAGAAGGCGGGGCAGGAACCACTTGAGACCGGCCTGTGTCCAGGCGTTTTGCAGGACAGCCGGGTCCTGACTGAGAAAACTGTCCTGCCAGCGGGCGGAGAGATGCTGCGCCGCCTGCTGGGCATTGCGCTTGTGCTGGGCAAAATCCTGGAGACGCGCAAGTAAGGCATCCCAATCTTCTGCGCGGGTCCACGCGGCAGGGAGTGTGAGCCAGTCCAGCAAGACTTGGGCAAAGCGGTCCTGATTGGCCCACTGTTTGGCCTGCTGGGGAGCAGGCGTCTGGGTCGCCTCTGCCAAAGCCTGTCCGGCCTCCGCCAGACGGTCCAGATCACCCAGGAAGGCGGTCAGTACGTCGGGCAGTTGATTGCGCAGGGAAGGGGGGCATTCGGTGCGGCTCATCAGACGCAGCGGGTGGTCGGCCGGCCGGCCGATTTCCCGTCCGGCGGCAGCCAGCCGGCCGGCCAGCTGTTCCTGCGCCTCCAGACTCTCTTTGGTGGCCGACTCAGCAAAGGCGGCGGGCAATGGGGGAAGTTCCGGGGCATTTTGATTCTTCTCGTAGAAGTCGACCAGCTCAAAAACAGAGTATCCGCAGGGGCGGGTGCTGTGCAGAGCCTTGGCATACCGGTCCAGTTCCGCCCGCAGCTCGGAGGTCTGCTGCGCCTTGGCCTGCCAGGACTCCCGGGGTTTTCCGCGGACGATTTCGGTGGCCTCCTTCAGCTGGTCCAGCACATCCCGCTTTTTGGACTTGTTGGAGTGCAGCTCCAGACAGAAGGCCCCGATGCCGATGCCCTCCAGGCGGCGCTGGACCACGGAGAGGGCCGCCATTTTTTCCGCCACAAAGAGTACGGTTTTCCCGTGTCCCAGTGCGTTTGCGATCAGGGCAGTGATCGTCTGGGATTTTCCGGTGCCGGGAGGGCCGTGCAGCACAAAACTCTGCCCGTCGGCGGCCTGCTGGATGGCATAGAGCTGGGAGGCGTCTGCGGTCAGGGGGAGGAGCGTATCGCCCTCCTCCACGGGAAGGTCGGACTGCATGGACTCGGCGTCCCAGGTCAGCTTGCCCTCGATCAGGCTGCGCACCAGAGGATTTTCCTGCAAGTCGTCCACGCGGTTGCGGATATCGTTCCACATCACGAATTGGTTGAAGGAGAAGATGCCCAAAAAGGCGGTCTCCACCACATCCCAGCGGGACTGGTCCATGACGGCCCGGCGGATGACCGTGTACACGGTGCGCAGATCCACGCCCTGTTCGTCCTGCGGCAGGGGGTCCAGGCCGCTCACGGTGATGCCGAAATCCTGCTTGAGCATTTCAAGCAGGGTGATGTTCATCTGCGGCTCCTCATCCCGCAGCCGGATGACATAACCTTTATTGGCCGATTTCCGCACGATCTCGATGGGCAGTAGCACCAGCGGGGCGTAGCGCGGACGCTCGCTGTTCCGGGTCTCATACCAACGCAGCAGGCCGAGGGCCAGATAGAGGGTGTTGGCGCCGTTTTCTTCCAGAGAGCTGTGGGCGGTGCGGTAGAGTTGGGTGATGGCGCGGTTCAGCTCGGCCGGGGCCAGGGCGGAACGCAGCCGCTGATTCTCGAATTCCGAGCGCACGAGCTCCCGATAGGGCCCCAGATCGGCGAACTGTTCCGGGTCCCGGCGGTAGGCCTCTTTCTGTGCCCACTCCAGCGGTCGGGCGCTGATGCCGTATTCTTCACCGGAGGAGAGGGCATCCTCCAGCTGTCCCAGGGAGTCCGTCAGAATGGGGATGACGTTCTGAGTCAAACGGAGGTTGATGAGGGTATTGCGCAGGCCCAGGTCCAGCAGCTTCCGCTCCCACTGGGCCACCCGTCCGGCGGCAGGGGCCGGACCTTCGTGGACGGGTATGGACTCCTCGCGTGCCCGGGGAGCAGAGGTGATCTCAGACACGGTGCGTTCCTCCGACTCCACGGCCCAGCCGTCCTGCAGGCGGACCCGCTGGGGGAGCGGACGGATGCCGCTGAGCCGGGCGCGGGCGACGTCGACGATGTCGTGCACGGGATCATTCAGCTCGCCCTCCGCCACAGCGCAGGCGGCGTCGAAATCCACCGAGCGGCCGGCGACCAGGGAGGTACACTCCACGACGGCGATTTCCCCGATGCCGTCGGCCAGACGCTTGGTCAGCAGGGTGGGATCGTCCTGTACGGCTTCGGGGAAGGTTTCGTTTTCCAGCCATACGCCGGCAAAGATGTGGCCCGGCTGGAGAATGAGAAGGGGATGGAGTCCGATGGCCTCCAGACAGGAGGCGTAGAGCAGGGTCAGATCCAGACAGGTCCCCATTTTTTGTTGGATCACCGCGTCGCAGAGCCGGACGCGCTGCCCCACCGTCTCAAAGCTGGCAGGCGGGACCGAGTAGACCAGGTTCTGCTCCTGCATGGCGGCATAGACGGCCGCGGCCTGCAGGCGCACCCGGTTTGGATTTTCCCGCTGATAGGCGTCCAGAGAGGGATCGCCGGTCCACTGCTTTAAAAAATCGGCGGCCCGGGCGGTCAGCTTGGTCACCTCCGGGTGGTTTGGAGTGACAAAGGACGCGATCAACTCCGGATAATAGGCCGTACCATGCCACTCATCAAAGGCCAGCGCAGTCAGCGGAGCGCAATATTCTGCCAGCAATTTGCCGTCTTGGTGCAGCTGCAGCGTGATCTGTCCGCTGATCCGCTCGGTCAGGCCGGACAGAAACGTGCCATTGGCCTGGACAGATGGTGCATGAAGCACGAAGTCCGACTGGGCAGGCACGCATTCGATCAACTGCTGGAAGGGCAGCAGGATCTCAGGAGCGCTGCTCACCGAGAGCGAGACCCGCTCCAGTGCCTGATCGGTGTGGTTCTGAATGGTGACCTGGGACAGAATGGGGAGACGGTTTTGCTGCAGCGCATAGTTGACCACTTCGGTCAGCAGGGGTTTCAGTTGGATGGCCGGAGCGGTGAGATCTGACTCAGGCTGTGTGGCTTCCGGCGCGCTCATATGGACCTGTTGTTCGCTCATTGTGTACCCCCGGATTTTTTCTCGTAAAAATACGGATTTCTGTCCCATATTATACTTCTCACGGATAGCAAGAGCAAGTGTGAGGAAGAAAATACTGTAAACCAAAGAACAGACTGAGGAGCCGGCATTTGCCGGCTCCCCAGTCTTTTTTTGCGTATGAAAACCCGCGCGCAGAAATTCGCACCGCCCACGCGCTACAATGGGCCCACGATGAACGACGAGAGGTGGAACGGATATGAAAAAGCGAGCGGTACAGTTGCTCCTGCCCCGGGAGGAGAAGCAGCACCTGGAGGACGAGACGGTCTCCTGCCTGCGCTGTGCGGAGGACCTGACCCTGGAGGAGCTGCTGGCCGAGCTGGACGCCCAGCCCCATCTGGCTCAGCTGCGCCGGGCGCTCTCTCCGGAGCGGAAGCTCTATCTTCTCTATGGGGAGAGCGAGGAGATGTTGAAGCTGGCCTGTACCTATATCGGTACCTATCACCTCCTCCAGAGCCGGAAGGAGGACGAGGAGAATGAGGAAATGGAGCTGGATGTGAAGCGCTATCTGCCTCTGCTCCACGACCAGGCGCTGAACCGGGAAGAGGAGGATGGAACTGGCTTCTTCGGGGGCCTCCGCTACCTGGGAGAGCGGCAGCACAGCGGCCCGCCCTGGTGGGTCCGCCAGCCCAACGCCCCCCTGTGCGTTCAGCTGGGCATGGGTTTTGTGATGGCGCTGCCGGTACTGGAGCAGATGAAGGAGCAGCGTCTCATCATCGGCTGGATGCCCATGGGCCGGGACGAGGACGGCCTTTTCCAGCTCCGCTGCCGCCAGGCCATGGAGGAGGTGGGCTTTTCGCTGGGCAGCGTACCGCTCCATCTCCATACCCCGGGAGCAGACACGCCCTATAAGACCGGCGTCCTGCGTCGGGCTCTCTCCGAACAGGGGGTGGGGCTGGCCCGGGGGACCACCCCCCGGCAGGTGCTCCACCAGATCCAGAGCCACCGGGGCGACTTGGACAACGCCACCATCTTCAAAGCGGTGACCTATGCCCGCCTCCGTCGCTCCGGTCCCCGCCGCTCCGGTCTGCGCCTGGAGGACTTCGCGTTCCTGAAGCACCTGCAGCGGAGCGAGGCGGAGAGCCCGTCCGGCCTCCCCGACCTCATCGGCCAGGAGGGGGTCCGACGGCAGCTGGAGAGCGTAGTGGCCCAGATGGCCCTCCAGAAAAAGCGGGAGCTGCTGGGCCTGCCCCGGGATCCGCTGCACTACTGCATGGCCTTCCTGGGCGCGCCGGGCACGGGTAAGACCACCTGGGCCAAGTGGCTGGGGAAGCAGATGGAGCGTGCGGGCCTTTTGGAGAACACCGACATGCTCTGCATCAACGCCGTGGAGCTCAAAGGCAAGTATGTGGGCCACACCGCGCCCAAGGTGAAGGAGGCGTTTGAGGACTACGGCATCCTTCTGCTGGACGAGGCCTACTCCCTGGCTGAGGGAGAGCAGGGGGGCGACGGCTTCTCCGGCGAGGTGCTCTCCCAGCTCTGCGTGGAGTTGGAGAAGCACGGCCAGGACCGCCTGGTGATCTTCGCCGGGTACGGCGGGGACCGGTGGGACGACCCTATGGGCCGCTTTTTTGATGCCAACCCCGGTATCCGCAGCCGGGTGGGCTTTCACATCCACTTCGAGGACTTCCGGCCCGACGAGCTGGCCCGGGTCTACGGCTCCATGCTGGAGGGGATGCAGTACCGCCTCCCGCCTCAGGCCCAGGCGCTGGCGGAGGACTACTTTGCCCGGCGGGTGGGGGAGCGAGACTTTGGAAACTGCCGGGAGGCCCGGAACCTGGCTGACCGCACCAAGGTCCACATGGCCCGGCGGCTGGCCTGCGGTCCGGTGGAGGACCGGGAGACCCTGTGCCGGGTGGAGCTGGAGGACGTAGAGGGTGCCATTGCAGAGCTCTGGGAGGAGACCCGGCGGGACGCCCGCAGGACGAGCGGGGCGATCGGCTTCTGATTATGTAAGGGGCGCTCCCTCCAGCCGTGCCACAGCCTGCCGGAGTTCCTCCGCCAGTTCCTGCCGCAGCTCCGGCGGGCTGACCACGTCCACGCTGTGGATGTACTGCCGGATGAAGAGCTTGGCCCCCTCCGGAGGCACATGGAGGCTCACCGAGAACCAGCCGTCCCGCTGGTCGAAGAAGCGCACCGAGGGCCCAAAGAAGTCCAGCACCACATTGAGCAGGGCGTCCCGGCAGCGCAGCACCAGATTACGCCGCTCCCCGGCGTACATGACGGGGGAGCAGTCCCGGTAGACGGTGGGGTCGAAGGAGGCGGGGCGTTCCACCGTCTGGGTCAGGAGCTCGACTGCCAGCATCCGGTCCACCCGCAGGTTGAGGACGCCCAGCTCCCGGTGGAACCCCACCAGGTAGTAGTAGCCGTTGCTCCAGATGAGGGCGTATGGTCCCAGGTCGATGGGGTTGTGGGCCCGGGGGACCAGGACCGGTTTGAGCCGCCCGCCCTCCTGCCGGAGCCGGTATTCACCATAGGTGATGCGCACCCAGCGTCTTTTATAGATGGCCGTGTCCAGTGTCTCCAGCAGGGCAAAGTCCAGCGCACCGGCCCGGCGGAAGGTGTAGCGGTCCTCCAGGTCCAGCACGGGACGGCGGCTCATGCGGTTGAGCACCCGGAGGAACTTCCGGCTGTGCTCCAGGCTGATGTAGGGGTAGACCTGCACCATGTCGGCAAACATCTTCCACTCCGACGGAGTGAGAACATTCTCGAGATAATAGAGCATGGCCCGGTTGGGGGACTGGTCCGGATGGCGCGCCTCCCACTGGCACAGGGGTTCATAAGAGGTGACCCCTCCGGCGGTGGAGCGGAGCACGCACTCCAGCCGCCAGGGGAACTGGCGGCCCTCCCAGGGGTCCTCCCGGAACAGCCCCTCGTGGTAGAGGCGGGAGAGCAGCTCCGAGAGCGTACGGGGCGCGGGGGGCTTGGCGAGATTGCCGCAGTTCTTCAGAAGGGTGGAGAGCTCCTTCACCCCCACGGCACTCTCGGGGGAGAAGGCTTTGGCCTCGTGTTCCAGGGCCCGGAAGATCTCGTCCATGGTGTCGTATTTCTTGTGATAATCCCCCCGGCCGACGCCGTCGGAGACCTGATTTTGACGCTCTGACAAGGGACACACCTCTTTCGGTGAATTTCGACCATTGTAACATAAAAAATCCCGGCCAACAATGACGCGCGCAGAATTTGGACAGGCGCGGATGGTATCATAGGCCCTGTCAGACGGAGAGAGGAGGAACGGACATGAAGCAAGAGAAGGAGCGCCTGACGCCGGAGGAGGGGGCGGAGCGCATTCTGGACTACGCCCGGAAGAGCCTGGGCCGGGCGGCGCCGCCCCTGCTGCCGGCGCTCTATCTGCTCCGGAACAAGCCGGTGGAGGTCCCCTGCGGGATGCATACCGATGGGAAACACCTCTACTACCACCCGGCCGCGGTGGTGGCGGACTTCCGGAAAGACCGGAAGGAACCCATCCGGCAGCTGCTCCACATCACCATCCACGGCATCATGGGCCACATCGGCAAGGCCCGGGGCTACCGGGAGGAGGCCGGAGCCTTTGACCGGGCTGCCGACCGGAACGTGCAGGACGTGCTCCGTTTCGCCGGGGAGGAGCTGAATGACTATGTACCGGAGCTGTGGGACTGGCTGGGTCTGCCCTACCGGAGCCTGGAGGAGCACCTGGCGGCGGACGAGGAGGGGGGAGAGGTCCCGACCGTGGACGACCACAGCCTCTGGCGCGCGGAAGGAACGGAGGCCGACGGAGGGGAAGAGATTCCCGGAGAAGCTGCGGCGCAGTGGCAGGAGGCAGGCCGTCTGGTGCTGGAGGGCCTGCGCACCATGGGCGGTACATCCTGGGACACACTGGCGGGAGCCCTGGAGAAGGCGCTGGAGCCGGACCGGCGCAGAGGGATCTCCTACCGGGCGCTTTTGGAGGAGCTTTGCCTTCCACGGACCGCTCCGGAGGAGGACCTGCTGAGCCTGGACCCCATCCTCTACCAGGTGGGCCTGGATCTGCTGGAGGATCACCCGCTGGTGGAGCCCGGCGAGGAGTCGGAGCGGGCGGTGCGGGGGAATCTGGTGGTGGCGGTGGACACCTCCGGGTCCTGCAGCGGAGCGGTGGCCCGGCGCTTTCTGGGGGAGACCTTGCAGGTGCTGGAGAGCCTGCGGGGACGGTGGCGGGGCAAGCTGGCCCTGCTCCAGTGCGACAGCAAGATCCAGAGCGCCCGGGTCCTGGAGGACCTGGAGCTGGACCCGGAGGGGCTGGCGGAGTGCGGCATCTTCCGGGGCGGCGGCGGCACCGACTTCCATCCGGTGTTCCGCTGGGTGAAGAAATGGCGGGAGGAGACGGGGGAGGACGTGCTGGGGCTGCTGCTTTTCACCGACGGCTGGGGGGATTTTCCCCGCCGGGCCCCGGGCTACCCCGTGGTGGTTCTGCTGGATGAAGAAAAGGAGGACGGTTGGTCCGGCTTTGGCAGCGGAGGAGACTATGTGCCGAACTGGGCCAGGAAATACCGGTTAAAGGAGGATTTAGAGCTATGAGTGAGAAGTGCATCACGGTGGCGCAGGCCAAGGAGCAGCTGCGCCTGGCGGTGAAGCAGTATTTTGCCAAGGACGCCCAGGGTGTCTACCGGCTGGAGCGCCGCCGGGCCCGCCCGGTGTGCCTGATGGGCCCGGCGGGGGTGGGCAAGACCGAGCTGGTGCGGCAGGTGGCCCGGGAGGAGGACCTGGCCTTCCTGTCCTACTCCATCACCCACCACACCCGGCAGTCCCTGCTGGGGCTGCCCAGCCTGCGGGAGGAGGTGGTGGACGGGGAGCGGGTGAGCACTACCCGCTACACCGTCAGCGAGGTCATCGCCGCCATCTGGCGGGAGATGGAGCGCACCGGCAAGCGGGAGGGCATCCTCTTTCTGGACGAGTTCAACGCCGCCTCGGCCACGCTCCACCCGGTGATGCTGGAGCTGCTGCAGAACAAGACCCTGGGGACCCATGCCATCCCGGATGGCTGGATGCTGGTGGCGGCGGGCAATCCCGGGGCCTACAACCGCTCGGCGGAGGGGCTGGACGCCGTGACCGCCGACCGGCTGCGGATGCTCTGGCTGCGGGCCGATCTGAAGGACTGGCGGGCCTACATGGTGCCCCGGGGAGTCCATCCGGCGGTGCTTTCCTATCTGGAGTGCCACCCGGAGGACCTGTGCTTCTACGGCAAGGAGGAGGGCTTCGCCGCCGTGGTCACCCCCCGGGCGTGGGAGGACCTCTCCCTCCAGCTGCACTTTTATGAGGAGCAGGGGGCCAAGGTGGACCAGACCGTGGTGGGCCAGGTGCTCCAGTGCGAGCGCATCGCCCGACAGTTCATGACCTACTACCGCAAGGGGAACCAGGCGCTGCTGAACCGGACGGTGAAGCTGCTGGACCGGGGGGAGAGCCTGGAGCCGGTGTGGGCCCAGCTCCGGGAGCTCCCCGACCAGGATGCCTGGGCCCTGACGGCCCGGCTGGTGCGGGAGGTCCAGCGCCTGTGCCGGGAGGGGTGGGACCGGACCGAGGAACTGGACCAGCTCCATCCGGCGGTGAAAGAGGCTCTGGCCAGCGGGGACTGTATGGCGGAGCTGCGCCGGAGGGCGGAGGACAGTCCAGTGTATGTCCGGGACTTCATCCTGGAGTACCTGGAGCACTGCGGGGAGGACGAGGACGGCGAAGCACTGCGGCGGGCCTTCCGGGATGGGCCGCTGGCCGGGCGCAACGGCGCGGTGGACCGGGCCTGCGCCTTTCTGGAGCGGAGCGTGGCCTTCTGCAAGCAGTGCTTTTCCGGCCGGCCGCAGCTGGATTACCTCCTGGAGGGGGTCACCCGGGACCCGGTCTGTCAGAAGGTCATCAGTCTGCGGGAGACCCCCCAGTTCAACCGGGCCGGGAAGGCGTTCTACGGCAAGCAACCCAAGGTGCCCGCCCGGCGGGCAGTGTGATGGAATCAGGAGGTCGGCATGAAAGAGCGTGTGGAGATGGAGCGAGCGGTGTACTGCCCCCTTCCCACCCGGCGGATGGGCCACGGGGTCTGCCGCACGGCATTTCCGCCGGTGGGGGAGTGGGCGGCGATGCAGCGGGCCATGGCCCAGGCTCCGGCCTATCGGGCGGTGCCCCAGGCTCTCTTTGAGGGAAATAGGCCGCTGCGGGTGCTCTTCCTCTGGGAGGAGCTGTCCTGCGCCATGCAGTGCGCGGCCATGCTCAGCGCCCGCCCGTCGGTGGGACAGGAGCGCGAGGAGGACGGAGAGCTGCGGGAGCTGCTGGGCCTCCTGCAAACGGAGGTGGGGACGGAGGGGGAGCACCTGCTGTCGGTGCCGTTGAAGGCACTGGAGCCCCCGGTGCCCGGCCAGCCCCCGCGCCCGGACCTCCGGGAGGCGGTGGGACAGGGAGCCCACGTGCTGCTGTATGCCCGGCGGGGAGAGACGGTGGACGGAGAGCAGATGCTCCCCGTGCTGGCGACCCGTGAGGAGAAGGATCTCTTTCTGGCCCTCCCGGCCGGCGAGGCTCCGGCGGAGCTGGTGCAGGACCTCCAGTTCGAGTGGGGCTTTACGGTCTGTTCGCTTCCGGCTAACGATGTGGACTACCACAGTCGGGTGCTGGCGGAGCTGGCCCGGCGGGCCGGGGTGGAGCTCTCGGAGGACGTGGACCTGCCCCAGGTGATCCGGGGTCTGCGGGCCTACCGGGGGGATCACTTCCGGGAGGAGGACCTGGCCACCCTGGTGGACCTGGTCCGCCATCGGCGCTGCGGACCCTGCGGCACCGGGCAGCTCCTCCTGCAGCCCTACCGGCCGGAGGCACGCCGGGGCCTGGAAGAGCTGGACGGTCTGGGGGGCCTTACGGAGGTAAAAGAGGAGCTGCGGCGCATCCTGGCCCTGCGGGCCCACGATACCCGCCGGTCCCTTTATGGGGAGAAGGTCCCACCGGCGTGCTGCAACCTGGCCTTCTGTGGGCCGCCGGGCACCTGCAAGAGCGTGGCCGCCCGGCTGGTGGCCCGCATCCTCCAAGAGGAGGGCGGCGGCAGCGGAGCCTTTGTGGAGGCGGGGCGGGAGCAGCTGGTGGGGGCCTATCTGGGTCAGACCTCCATCCAGGTGGCCCAGCTCTTCCGCCAGGCCAAGGGGGGCGTGCTCTTCCTGGATGAGGCGGGGGCTCTGCTGGCCGATCAGGAGGGGCGGGACCCCTACGCGGTGGAGGCGGTGAACGCCCTGGTGCGCCACATGGAGCTCAACCCGGACACAGTGGTCATCTTTGCCACTTACGGCCGGGAGATGGAGCGGCTCCTGGCCTCCAATCCCGGTCTGGCCAGCCGGGTGTCCCGGGTCATCCACTTCAAACCCTATGGGGAGGAGGAACTCTGCGACATCCTGGCCTATCTGGCTGCCCGGCGGGGCTATCGCCTGCCGGAGACCTACCGGCAGACCTGTGCGCCCTTTTTCCGGGAGCTGCGCCGCCAGTGCGGGGAACAGTTCGGAAACGGGCGGGAGGCCCGCCGCCTCCTGGAGGCAGCGGTGGAGGAGCTGGCCCTGCGCACCCTGGACATGCCGGGAGAGCCTGCCCGCGTCCTCACCCCGGGCGATCTGGAGGAGGCCCGGCGGCGCTTACTGGAGCACTCGGTCCGGCCGGAGGAGGGACGCCTGGTACGGACCATCGGATTTTAGAGAGGAGAGAACAGGGTATGGACGTGCTGACGATGGATACGGATCTGGACCTGCTCTTTGACCCGCTGATGCAGGCGGTCCATTTCGGGAACTATCCCAGGGCCTATGCCATGCTGCGTCGGGGGGAGTTCCCCCGCGGGGAGACGGCGGCCTGGGAGCTGCTGACGGCCGCTCTGGAGCGGACGCCCCGTCTCTTTGAGCGGCTGCTGGACGTGCTGGGTGAGACGGTGGATCTGGCCAGGCTCACCGGGACCCTCCACGCCCATGAGATGGCGGGCACGTGCCGGGAATTGACCCTGGAGGGCTCGCTGGGCGCGGCGGCGGCTCTGGTGGGGAGGAAGGAGCACCTGGAACGGCTGCTGGAGCGGGGGCTGGTGGCCGCCGGTCCGGAGCCGGGCAGCTTTTTGTGGGTGCAGGGCTTCGGGCAGGCGTGGGACCTGTCGCCGCTGGGGGCGGCGGTGGGCGGCGGCAGTTATAAGGAGGCCGAACTGCTGCTGGAACGGCAGGAGCGGGACCAGCAGGACTGTGAATCCCTCCGCCGCCTTACCCTGATGGGGCTCTACGCCGACCGGGAGTCATTGCCGGACGTCACCCGGCGCTGGACGGCCGAACGGGTGGCCCAGCAGCTCTACGGCGTGGAGACGCTGCCGCTGTTCCGGGACGGCGCGGAGGACGGGGGGATGGAGTCCCCGGCCAGCCAGCTGCACAACTGGGTCTCGGCCCAGATGGACGTGGCGCCGGTGGAGCAGCTGAGCCGCTGGCTGGAGCGCGGGGTGTATGGCCCGGCCGAGCTGGAGATCGGCGCCCGGGTCCTGACCGAGCGGATCGAACGGACCCGGGATCAGCACCGCAATCTCCAGGGGTGGCAGGAGGAGCGGCAGCAGGTCTATGAGCGGCTGAAGCTGCTGCTGCGTGACCGGCCGGAGCTGTGCAGCGGGGGCGTGCTGCTGCAAAAGGCCCTGCAGCTGATGCGCGGCACGCCGGAGGATCTTCTGCTGCTGCGCCGGGCGCTGGTTCTGCGGGAGGAGCCGGTGGACCTGGGCGAGGGGGAGATCCTGGACGGGCTCAAGGGCAAGCCCTCCGGTGAGCAGCGAGCGCTGCTGGCGCTGTTGAAGGAGTGCTGCGGCGTTTGGCTGGACACCGGTGTTCTTTGTAGAGAGGATCAGGCGCTTCGGATGCTTCTGCCTGCGCTGCTGGATTTTGTGGATCTGCGCGTCCGGCCTGGGGAGGACGGGGAGCTCAATCCGCTGGTCTATCACATCGTCCAGAGCGGCAGCGTGGCGCTTATGAAGCGGGCGCTGAAGCTGGGGTATCTGGAGGGAACGGCAGTGGACGAGCTGCTGGAGCCCCTGCAGGAGCAGGAGGCCGCCGCCCTCACCGGGCTGGTCCTGGCGGAACTGCCTCACCGGGATCGGAATTACTGCGTCTGAGCGCCCAAACAATTATATCGAAATGCGAAATTTTTCGCTGGAACACATTGTGCTTTTGCGCAAGAGCCGCTATAATACGAAGTGCGATTTGAGTGAATTCGACAAAAATATTACCGGAAGGGGGCGCGCCCATTGAGTTCCAATCAAACCATCGCCGATCTGGTCCAGCGGGGGCGCTACCCGGGCTTCCGTCTGGAGGAGGCGGTCTGGTACCGGCTGCTGTACTGGCGGAGCGAAGAAGCGCTGATGGCCTCCCTTGCCGCAGCGCCACACCTCTCCCAGGTGCGGCCCCTCCGCCTGCTGGAGCAGGCCCGCGGCAGCCTCCAGGTCATTCTGCTGACCGAGGACCGGTACGCCGCCCGGCAGACGGCGGTGCATCTGGCCACCCTGGCCTGCAAGAGGTGGAGCGGAGATGTGGAACCGGCGGACACCTGCGAAGGGCCGGTGCTGGCGGTGGTCACCGCCGCCGGATTGGACCGGGGACTGCCGGCTGGCCTGCCTCACCGTCCCGGCGCGCTGATGCTGGAGGCGCCGGAGGGGCGGCCGCTGACGGAGACGGACAAGCGGCGGATGGAGGAGGCCCTCTTTGACGCCCATGGGAGCGGAGCGCACTGCTTTCTCTCTCTGAAGCCGGAACAGGTGGACGAGGCCTGGGTGGAGGAGCTGCGCTTCTGCGCCGGGTATCAGGTCTGCCGGGTGGGCCGCCCGGAGCAGGAATACCTCTGCCGGGTGCTGCGGGTCCTGGGCGCGGAGCTGGGGCTGGAGCTGCGGGAGGTGGATCTGGACCGGGTGGTGGACCACCTGCGGGCCTACCGGGGCCGTGCCTTTTGCGAGGAGGATCTGGAACGGCTGCTGCTGTGGTGCGTGCAGCGCCAGAACGTGCTGACCCAGCCCCTGCGGACCGCGGACCTGCTCTTCCGGCCGGTCCGCTACCGCTGGAATCAGCAAGAAGGAGGAGAAACCGATGTGTGAGCAAGTGGACCTGGCGCGTGTCTGGCCCAAATCCTATTTCAAGCAGCTCTTTCTTCCGGACACGGCGGAAGCAGGGGCGTACCGGGAGCCGTTTGACTGGATTGACCTGAATAAGTTTTCTGCGGCACGGGACGGCATCTGGTTTACCGCCAACCAATTGGTCTGCCGTCCGGGCGAGGTGGAGCTGACGGTGGCCTGGATGCCCATGCGGGGGCCGGTGCTTGGCAGCGAGGATATGCAGTTTGAGCCCTGCCTGCTGACCTATGAGCCGGGCCAGCGGGTGGTCCCGTTCACAATGGGGGGTGTTCCGCTTCTGTGGGACCTGGAGGACCAGTTCATCCGCAGTGGGCCGGACCCCGGACCGGGAGTGGAGCGGGAAGTTTTTCCCTGGCTGTATGTGGTGGACCAGCAGATGCTCCGGGTGCGGCGGGACTACGCCGAGGCCAACCTGTCCCAGGCCTGTCTGGACTACGCCTTCCGGGCCACCGAGGCGGGCTACGACTGGTATATGGGGGATGGATCGTGGAGCCCGCTGGTCTATGAGTGCTTCGAGGCCCTCTGGCCCGTGTGGAACCGGAAGGAGAAGCGGAAGGTCCGTCTGGCTCTGGAACAGGGCGCGGAGATGGAGATCCTGGAAGAGAACGTGGAGGAGGAAAAAGCGCTGCTGGACTTTCAGGACCTGGGCTGCAGCGCCACTCTGGACGCCTACGAGCTGACGGCATATCTGGAGCGGTGTGCCGGGCACTATCTCAAGTCCAGCGGCCTGTCCTGGAGGGAGATGGAGCGCGACCTGATCGGACGGGAGTTGATCCTGAAAGAGCGGGAGAAGCAGTTTTATGAACAGCAGACGAGACTGGAAGAGAGTCAAGTTTAAATGAGGAGGAACATTCAAATGGAAACTTGTCGTGTGTGCGGCGCGTCCCTGCGGGAGGGGGCGCAGTTCTGCTCTTCGTGCGGGACGGCAGTGCAGGCAGCTCTCTTTTGCCGCCAGTGCGGGACAGAGCTGATGGCGGGGGACAAATTCTGCTTTGCCTGCGGCACACCGGTGCAGGCGGCCGCGCCGGAGAAGCGCCGTCCGGGCCGTCCCCGGAAGGACGCCAGCGCCAGCCCCAAGGCGGAGGCACCCCGGAAGAAAACCATCTACCCCGATGTGCGTGGCCTGTATAGCCGGGACCGGGTCTGCTCGGTCAGCGACCGGGCGGTGGTGTTCGCGGACAATATGGGGACCCTCTTCCGGGTGGACCGGGACATGAACGCCCTGTGCCGGGAGGACCTCCATCCGGTGGCGGCGGCCCAGACCGAGGAGCATGTCCTGGTGCTGCGGGAGGACGAGGATGCGGAGAAGGCGGTGCTCTGCACCCTGGACGACCGGCTTCAGACCGTGTCAGAGCAGCCTCTTTTGGAGATCCCCATGGAGGCGGGCTATGAATCCGGATATTCCTACGCGCTCAACGGGCGCTGGGCGGTGGTCATGAGCGATACAGAAGTGGAGGACGAAGAGCTTGGACGAACCGTGGATCAGGACCTTGTTCTACGCTGTGCCGACCTGGAGAGCGGAGAGATCCGGGTGTGGGAGATGGAACAGCCGGAGGTGGAGGGTAAGCGGATCCTGTGTCTGAAATACTCCAGGGTGCTGCTGGACCGGAACTTCCTGTACCTGGACGGCGAGCTGCTGGACCGGAACGAGGACGGAAAGATGGTTGAACAGGATGCCAGCCTTCGCTTTGATTTGGAAGCGGGGACATTCAGCCTGCTCTGGCAGGGAAATGGCTGGACGGGCTATGGAAAGCCCTGCTTCTTCGATTTTGACCATCAGATCATGTGGACCCATCCCCGGGAGATGGAGATGAAGCGCCGGGGCTGGGATGAAGAGGCCAAGAAGTTCCAGAAAAGCATGCTCCCCCTGGTGCCCCGCAAGCTGGCGCCCAACAGCCCCATCCTGGACACGAAGCCGGTCTGGTGGTTCCCGAAGGAGTATACCAACAACTGGAGTTATTTTGACGGGGCTAACGGCGTTGCCTATTACGCCGAATGTTATTGGAAGTTCCAATCGGTCCAGCAGGACGGCACACTCTCTCCCAGCTGGTGCAAGACCCCCCATGGCCGGACCGAGGAGAGCGTGGTGTGGAACGATTGCCTGCTGGCCGACCTGGATGCAGACTACTACTACACCATTTACCGGGGCCATCCCTTTGAGCGCCCCGAAACGGACTGGAATAAGGATCGCCTGAAGCCCGAGAAAGTGAGGGCATAACATCCCGCTGTGGGCAGTTGGGAAGGAGGAAGAGCCATGGAATCGAATTGGGAGAACCTGGACGCCTTTGTGGGCGGGCGGCCTCTGCGCCGCCGGCTCCTGCTGGCCCTCTCCCGGAGCGTGGGGCGGCGGCTGCTGGCCCAGTGCGCCCGCCGGGGGGTCCTGGTGGTGGGAGTGGAGGCCCATTCCCTCTTCACCCTGGCGCTGGAGCTGTGCGGCGGGGAGAAGCTGCGCTTTCTCACCCGGCTCCAGACCGAGGAAGAGGTGGCGTGGCTGCTGAGCCGGACGGAGGACCCGCTGCTGGCCCGCCCGGCCTTCCGCACCCCCGGCGCGGCGGGGGCGGTGTGGCGGCTGCTGGAGGAGCTGGAGCTCCATTGCTGTGAGCCGGTCCCCACGGAGGACCAGCCCCTGCTCAGGAGCCTGCTGTCCTTCGGGGCAACCCTGCGGAAGGAGCTGGCGGAGCGGGGATTGCTCACCCGGCCCGCCCTCTACCGCCTGGCCCTGGAGAAGCTGGAGCGGGACGAGATCGGCGTACCCGCTCAGCAATATGCCCGGCTGTCCACCGTGGAGCTCACCCCGCTGGAGGAGCAGCTCTGGCAGCGGCTCACCGGCGGGGCGGCGGAAGTGATCCCGGTGCCGGAGCGGGATGTGGTCCCGCTGGCTGAGGGCCTGAAGGGCCGCTGCCGCTTTGTCCGCTGCCGGGGCCGGGAGAACGAGCTGCGCTGGCTCTTTGCCGACCTGGCCAGGCGGGGAGAGCCTCTGGACCGCTCGGTGGTGGCGGTGACCGGACCGGACTACGGCCTCTCACTGTGGCGGGAGGGCCTCCGGCTGGGGGTCCCCGTGGCGGTGGATGGCGGCATCCCCCTGCGGCACAGTGCCCTCTTCGGCCTGCTGGAGGGCCTTTCGGACTGGCGGGAGAGCGGCTATGAGGCCGAGCGCTTCCTTCCGCTCCTCAGCTGCGCCGGGTTCCGGGTGGCGGGGAAGGGGAGACTCCAGAAGGAGCTGCGCCGCCGGAAGATCTGCTGGCAGAAGGAGCGCTACGCTCTGGTGTGGGCCCCGCAGGAGGACGACACCGAGGAGCTGACTGCCCTGCGGCGGGACTGGGAGGACCTGGTTGCCCGGCTCTTCGCCGCGCTGGAGCCGGGAACGGGTCAGAAGGAGGCGCTGCGGACGCTGCTGTTGGAGCGGTGGCAGACTACCTCCCGGGAGTCGGCGGCGGCGGGACTGCACACCCGCTCCCTGCTGGAGCAGCTGGAGCCTCAGCCGGAGCGCTCCATTCTGGAGGAGCTGCTCCGGGTGGTGGGGGACAGCCGCTACCTGACCGGCTCGCCCGGCGGGAATATCCTCTACTGCGGCAGTCTGGAACAGTGCCCCACCGCCGGGACGGGGACCCTTTACGTCCTGGGCCTGGACCAGTCCAGCCTGGAAGAGCGGCCTGCGTACTCGCCGTTCCTGTCACGGGAGGAGCGGCGGGCCCTGGGGCTGCCCGAGCGCACAGGGACCTCACCCTGGGCCGCCCTGGAGCGGTTGCTCTCCGGGTGGGAGGGAGAGGTAGTCCTCATCCGACCCGATTTCACGGTGGCGGAGCTCCAGGAGCAGCCCCCAGCCCCCTTTTATGAGGAATTGTTGGCCCTTTGCGGCGGGACAGAGGAGTTTTTCGGATTTCCCGACATGCCGCCCCTTCCCACAGCGGCAGCTCCGGCTCCTGTCCCCACCAGTGGGGATTCGCCGGAGGAGGCAGAGGTGGTGGAGGAGCCGGAAGAGCACGACGAGGTGACCTTCCCTGATCTGCGCGCCTGGGTGGAGCGCCACGTTTTTTCCGCCACAGCGTTGGAGCGGGCGCTGGAGTGTCCGTATCGCTTCTATCTGGAGTATGTGCTGAACCTGCGCCAGCCCCAGCCGGTGCGCCGCCCTCTGGAGCGCTGGCTGGAGCCGGGGCCCTTCGGTACCCTGGTCCACCAGGTGCTGGAGGACTATTTCGGCGCTGTGAAGGATGGAACTGTTCTGGACCCTAGAGCACTGCTGGAGGAGCGGGCGGCGGAGCTGCGGACGACGGAGCCCCCCGCCCCGCCGGAGCGGATGGCCGCGGATGTGGAGCGGGCCTGGTTGTACATCGAGCGGGCCATCGGGGACTTTGACCCGGCCCACCAGGTGGCGGGCACCGAGTACGCCTTCGGGCAGGAGGACGGCGGCCTGCCCATCCGGATCGGCAAGTACACCATCCACATCCAGGGCAGCATCGACCGGCTGGACCGGCTGCCGGACGGCACCTATGCCGTGGTGGACTACAAGACCGGCGACAGCAAAAAGTACCGGGACCACCCCCAGCGCTATGTCCAGCCGCTGCTCTACACCCTGGCGGCTCAGGCCCTGCTGGTGGAGGGGGCCCGGGTGTCCCAGGCGGGCTATCTCTTCCTCAAGAGCGAAGAGGACCGGGAGCTGGTCTATCCCCAGACCGAGGAGAGCCTGCGGGACGGCGTAAACAAGCTGGAGGCTCTCCTGGACTGGCTGTGTGCTCCGGAGGGCTGCCGGACGAAACACCCCTGTTTTACCTGGGACGGCACGGCCCTGGAGCCGGGCAGCGACAAGGAGCGGGCTGACCACAGGGCCTGCGGCACATTCTGCCCCTATCGGGAGCTTTGTGGGGAGGAGGGATGACCAATGACAGAACCGGAACTGCGTAACCACCTGATGGGGGAGGGGGACGACTCCAGTTTTCAGACCAACTGGCTGGTGGAGGCGGGGGCCGGCGCGGGCAAGACCTACACCATTGTCCGGCGTATCGTGAACCAGCTGCGCTCCGGCCACTGCCGGCCGGAGGAGGTGGTGGCCATCACCTTCACCAACAAGTCCACCAACGAGCTGCGGGAGCGGGTGACCCGGGCCCTGCGGGAGGCGCGGGACGCGGCCCAGGACGAGGTGGACCGGCAGAGGCTGGACGGGCTCTACCATCAGGTGGAGGCCATGCAGATCAGCACCATCCACGGCTTCTGCCAGACGCTGCTCACCGAGATGCCCCTCCAGGCCGGCCTGGGGCTGGACGCCCGGGTCATGGACGAGGAGGAGAGCAGTGCCTATGAGCGGGAGTTCTTCCGGGAGAGCTATCGCGCCCACCCGGCGTGGTTCGCCCCGCTGGAGGAGCACGGCCTCTCCTGGCGTCTGGCCGAGGGAGCGTTTCGGGAGGGGATGCGCCATAGCGGTGTGGAGCTCCAGGGCATTTCCATGGGCTCCCCGGCCTACGATGCCCTGTGCGGGGAGCTGATCCGGGAGGCGGAGAGCCTGCGTGCCCAACTCCACCGCCATTTCGACGCCCAGCCTCACCCTCTGCGTGGGAGCTGGCTGGGGGAGGCCCTTGCGGCCGACGCAATCACCACCGTCCGGGAGGCTCTGATGTGGAACGCCCGGATGGACCGCCTCTGGCGGGGAAATGGGAAGCCATGTAAGGTCCTCAGCGGCGGCACGCGGCCTGACGGGCGGGCAGACACCCGGAAATACGACCTCCAGGGTTTGGTGGCGGAGGACCCGTCGGTGCTGGACGCCTGGAAGGGGTATCTGGACGCGGCCAAGCAGCTGCGGGAGCTGCGAAAAGCCCTGGAAAAAGAGCGGCAGAAAAAGCGGCAGACTGACCTGGTCCAGGCGCTCATCCGGGACCTGGAGGCGCAGAGCCGTCGGGCGCAGACCGAACTGGAGCAGTGGGAACAGAAGCCCGCCTGCCGCATGGTGAGCGCCGCCATCGCCTTTCTCCAGAGCTGCGAGGGAAGCGATGGCCTCTCCAAAGCGGCGGGCCGTGTGTGCCACGCGCTCATCCTGGAGACGGCCCGCCGCTGTCTGGCGGCGGCTGAGGCAGAGAAGGCAGAGCGGAGCCTGCTGAGCTACGACGACCTGCTCCGCCGCACCCGGGATCTGCTCCGGGACGACCGGCAGGCCCGCAGTCGTTTCCGCTCCCGCTATCGGGTCCTCTACGTGGACGAGTTCCAGGACACCGACCCGGTACAGGCCCAGATCCTCTTCTACCTCACCACGCCGGAGGAGGATTTTTCCGCCGACTGGACGAAATGCCACCCCCGTCCGGGGAGCCTCTTTCTGGTGGGGGACCCCAAGCAGTCCATTTATCGCTTCCGGGGGGCAGACCTCAACATCTACAACCAGGTACACCAGCTGTTTGAGGAGGAGCGGGCCCGGAGCGGCGGCTATACCATCGCGGTACTGCGGCAGAATTTCCGCAGCACCCGGCGCATCTGCACAGATGTGACTGCCACCTTCCGGCCTCTGCTGACCGGGCGGGACGGACAGGCCGCCTTTACCGAGATGGAGGCAGCTGGCGCGGGCGCCGGGCAATCGGACGTGGGTTTTCGCTCTTTTGTGTCGGAAGGGGATGCCCAGTGCGCCGCTCAGATCGCCGCGTTCATCGAACAGGCCGTGCGGGACGGCAAGGCCCGCTTCGGGGACTTCCTGGTGCTCACGCCCCGGCGGAAGGACGCCAATCTGTACCGGGAGGCCCTGTGCCGCCGGGCCATCCCCACCGAGCTGAGCGGGCAGCATTTCCTGGGGGACACCGTCCCCATCCGCCGTGCGGCGGAGTGGTGCGATCTTCTGCTCCACAGCGGGGACGATGTGGCCCTCTACCAGGTGCTCCACAGCTGCTTCGGCGCGGAGCCGGAGGGGCTCTACGCCCTCCAACAGCAGACCGGCAAGAGCCTGCGGCAGCTGCGCTATGCCGGAGCGGAAGAGCTGGAAGCCCTGCGCGCCCAGGTCAAGCCGGAGCAGCAGACTTTGCTGGACGCTTTAAAAGTGGTGGAGCGGGTGACCGGCCTGGCCCGGAGCCTGCCGCCGGTGGCTCTGCTGAAGGAGCTTTTTGGGGGCGACTACGGCCTGTGGCCCGGCGGGACACGGGACGGGGAGGACTATGGCTGGGTGTGCCAGTACCTGGAGAAGCTGCGCAGCTTGCCCCGGCAGACCTTCCAGAGTGTACTGCGCGCCGCGGTCTCCCTGGCGGAAAGCCAGATGGAGCGGGCGCTTCCCCTGGACGCCGGAGAGGACCGGGTGCGGGTGATGAACCTCCACAAGGCCAAGGGCCTGGAGAGCCGGATCGTGATCCTGACCAGCTATTCCGTCCGCCACCGGGCCCCCATGTCCCATATTCAGGAGGGGAAAGGCTGGTTTGCCGCCCGTGAGACCAACTTTTTCCCCGATGGCAGCAGCTGTGCGATCCACGCCATGCCGCCGGACTGGGACCGGCTGGAGCAGCTGGAGGAGGCGGCCCATCGGGCGGAGGCGGAGCGGGTGCGCTACGTGGCCGCCACCCGGGCCAAGGAGCTGCTGCTGGTTTGCCGTCTGCCGAATGGGGCGGACGGAGAGCCCAAAGACACCGATTTCTGGCGGAGCATCCAGGCCCTTCCCTTAAAACGGGAGGATGCCCCGCTGGGGTGTTCCACCGCGCCGCTTTTTGACCCGGACGGGGTGACGCCCAAGCTGACGGCGGTGTGTCCGGTGCTGCCGGACGGGGCCTGGGACCGGGCACTGAAAGCGGCGGTCACCGCCCTCCCGCCCAGCGGAGACCTGGCCATCACTCCCAGCGGCCTGGACCACCCGGCCCCGCCTGCGGGCGGGGAGGAGGATGGGGCTTCCGCCGCCGAAGCCAGCCTTTCCGCCCCGGAACCCCGGGAGGAAGCGCCCGCTTCGGAAGGACCATTCCACCCCTACGGACCGGACTGGGGCACCATCGTCCACCGGACGCTGGAGCTGCTGGTGAACCGTGGGGACTATGGAGAAGAGAGCCGCCTTTCCTGTGCTGCCCGGGCAGTCCGGGAGACCCTCCCTCCGGAGGTCCCGCTCACGGCGGCACAGCGCCGGTATCTGGCCAATGGGGAGCCCATCGCCCCCGAGGCGCTGGCCGAGGATCTGAGCCGGGCGGCAGCGGCGGCTACCGCCTTCTTGGACCGGCCCGACAGCCCGCTGCGGGACGTGCTGGGGCGCGGGACGCCCTGGACGGAGCTGCCTTTCTACCTCCATGTGCCCGACCGGACTGACCCGCTCTATGCGCACATCACCGCCCATCTGAAAATGGGGAGCATCCCGCCGGAGACGCTGGACGTGCAGGGAGTCATCGACCTGGCGGTCCAGACGCCGGAGGGCTGGCTGGTGGTGGACTACAAGACCGACCGCCTTCGTCCCGGCGAGAGCGAAGCTGCCTACCGGCAGCGGCTGCGGGCGGAGTACGCCCCCCAGATCCGGGCCTATACCCTGGTGCTGGAGCGGCTGGGCATGGGCGCGGCGGGGGAGGCCTGGCTGTGCTCCATCCCGCTGGGCGGTGCGCTGATTCCGCTGTTTTCCGAGGATGACCCGCCACAGTCCCAAGGGGAGGAACAGAACGACGAAAAGGAGAGAGAACAAGGCATGGGACAGAATACCTCTAACATTTGGACGCTGACCGATTTCCCTCAGATGGAGAGCTGGACCAACACCCGGGCCGTAAAGCTGGAGATCTATAAGAACGGCGTACTGGACAAGTGCATGAAAGCCGACAACTGCAAGGCTAAGGCCACGGCCACCTATCTGCGCACCTTTCAGATGCTGCAGGACTACCTGAAGGAGGAGCCGGACTGGACCAATTGGCTGTCCGATTATCTGCTGAGGCAGGGACCCAATTACGCGGTGCGGACGGAAACGGAGATGACCGGCGAACCGAAGCGATACGCGCGGTGGAACAAAGCGCCCTATTCCCATCTGCCGGAGCTCTACGTCTATACCAACCTCAATTCCCGCAGAGAGTACACGGAAAAAAGCCCGGCCAGCACATTGGTGGGCCGTATCCATCTGATGGCCAAGGCACTGAAAGAAAAGCGCCCTGACCTGGAGCTGAAGCTCTATACCGAGACGGTTTCCGGAGCAAATGTGGGGCAGAAGGCCCCTTCCTCCGGAGCGAATCAGAGCGCCGACGGCGACGAGGAGGGAGACGGGGCGTCCGGGACAGAGAGCTGTGAGCTGGAGTTGAACACCATCCTCTACGGCCCGCCGGGCACCGGCAAGACCTACCACACCCGCTATTACGCCGTGGCCATCGCCCGGGATGAACCGCTGGAAAAGGTGCTGAAGGAGCCCTATGAGGACATCTGCAACGAGTATCAGGCGCTGGAGAAGGATGGTCGGGTGCACATGGTGACCTTCCACCAGTCCTACGGGTACGAGGAGTTTGTGCAGGGCATCCGCCCGGTGATGGAGGGGGAGAAGGGCGACAGCGGCGAGCTGCGCTATGAGGTCCGCAGCGGCAGCTTTGTGGCGTTCTGCAATCAGGCGCGGGAGCACCAGGAGCAGCACTACATCTTCATCATCGACGAGATCAACCGGGGCAATATCTCCCGGATCTTCGGCGAGCTCATTACCCTCATCGAGAAGTCCAAGCGGGAGGGAGGCTCTGAGCCTCTGAAGGTCCATCTGCCCTATAATAACGAAACCTTCTGTGTGCCGGCAAACGTGTACCTTCTGGGCACTATGAACACGGCGGACCGCTCTCTGGCGCTGCTGGATACAGCGCTGCGTCGCCGCTTTGCCTTCCGGTTCATGGCCCCGGACCCCACCTGTCTGCGTGGGATGGAGGTGCAGGACGCCAAGGGGGAGAAGCTGGAGCTGGATGAACTGCTTGAGAAGCTCAACGAGCGCCTGGAGCTGGCCCTGGACCGGGAACACACCCTGGGCCACGCCTATTTCCTCGATGTACAGACCATGGACATGCTGGCCGACGTGATGGAGCAGAAGGTGATCCCTCTGCTGCAGGAGTTCTTCTATGAGGAAGACTCGATGCTGGCGTGGGTCCTGGGCAAGCAGATCATCCGGGCAAAACCGGCCAACAGCAGGCTGGCGCAGAGCATACCGGGCCGCCGGAGCAGCCAGACGCCCTTGCTCTATACCGTGGACCGGGCAGCCCTGCGGCGGGTGAGCGCTTACCAGTCGATTCTGGGAAAGGCCGATCCGGAGAGCAGCGCAGATGAGTAAGACCGTCTGTCTGTTGGAGTACGAGCGCCTCAGCGAGCGGGACAGACGGCTGGAACCAGGGGATTTTTCGGCCATCCAGGCATACATCGGGGACTGCGAGGAGCAGAAGATTCCCTGCGGCCTGAAAATGGGCTGCCAGAAGGGGGCTCTCTATGTCACCGCTTCCAATTACGTGGGCCTCATTGCCTTTCCCGGGGATTTCAAGCTGGAGATCCTCCCCAAGCTGCACCTGAGCTGGGAAGGGGAGGATGAGGAGGCGCGACGGGACCGGACCCGGCAGTTTTTCTTCCATATGCTGACCAGCTGCGGGGTGATCCCCTCCCGGCCCTCCACCCACACGGGACTGGACCGCCGGGAGCAGGATATGCTGGAGTGCTTCTATGACGCCTTTGTGGCGCAGGCCCGCCGCCTGGTGCGGCAGGGCCTGGCCTCGGGCTACCACCCCCACACCGAAAACCAGCCCTTTTTAAGGGGACGGCTGGAGACAAACGGCCATCTGCGGTACAATCTGGCCCACCGGGAGCGTTTCTATGTGACCTATGAGGTGTTCGACCAGGACCGGCCGGAGAACCGGCTCCTCAAGACCGCCCTCACACTGGTGGGGCGGCGGACCGGCTCCCTGGAATTGAAGCGGCAGGTCCGGGGTCTGCTGGACGACATGGATGCCATTCCGCTCTCCGCCCATCCGGACATCGATTTCCAGCGCTGTACAGGGGAGCGCTCGGTACGGCGCTACGACTGCGCCCTGAGCTGGTGCCGCCTCTTCCTCCAGCACGAGAGCTTTACCACCTACTCCGGCGACAACGGGACTCAGGCGGTGCTCTTCCCCATGGAGCGGATCTTTCAGGACTACGTGGCCGGGGAGCTGGAGCGATGCCTGCCCGCGTGGAGCATCTCCACCCAGGAACACCGCCACCATCTCTTTTATCAGGATGGGCAAGGTAAATTCCGCCTGACACCGGACATTGTGGCCCGACACCGTCAGAGCGGCCATGTGGTGGTCATGGACACCAAGTGGAAGAAGCTGGACCGGACCAAGCAGGGCAACGGGATTGCCCAGGCCGACCTCTACCAGATGTACGCCTATGGCAAGAAGTACCGGGCGTCCCGGATGGTGCTGCTCTACCCGGACCCCGGCGAGGAGGGCGTCCGGGAGCTGGACGGCCTGCGCCTTCACAGCGGGACAGAGGAGCGGGAGCCGGTGGAGGTGCTTCTCCGCTTGGTGCGGCTGGACCGCCTGGAGAAGGAGCTGATCCCCGCCCTGAATACGGAACTGGAAGAGGTCCTTTCTTCCTAAAAGAATCAACACGGCCCGGGCAGACAAACGTCTGCCCGGGCCGTGTTTTAATTCTGGGGCCGGTAGAGGCGGCAGGGCCGCCCGCCGGTGTCGTAATTCACCGTGCTGGCCGCCTCGCCCCGCTTCACCAGATAGTTGACATAACGGCGCACCGTTACCACCGAGAGACCGGTCTGGCGGGAGACGGCCTCGCTGGTGAGCCCCTCCTTCGGGGCGGAGGCGAGGCACTGCCGGATGCGCTCCAGCGTGCTCTCCTGCATGCCCTTGGGAGCACCGGTCCCGGCGCTCCCGCCGTGGGCGAAGAGCCGGTCCAGCGCGCCCTGGGTGACCGCCTCTCCGGCCATGGCCTCCCGGTGGCGGCAGAAGGTGTCCAGCGCCTGCTGGAAGCGCTCAAAGGTGAAGGGTTTCACCAGATAATCCACCACACCCAGCTTCAGGAGCTGGTCCACGGTGGACGAGTCGTTGGCGGCGGTGACCATGATGGCGTCCACCGGGATGTCCCGCTCCCGCAGGGCGTGAAGAAGCTCCACACCGGTGAAGAGGGGCATGTACACATCCACCACCGCCAGATCGGCGGGGTTCTGCGACAGCCACTCCAGGGCGGACCGCCCGTCGGAAAAGGTCTGCACCACCCGGAAGCGGGGGTCTTTTTCGGTAAAGGTGCGGTCCAGCAGGGAGACCATGGGGTCGTCCTCCACGATGACAACGCGGTACAATGCGATCACTCCTTGACGGCCGGGGATTCCTCCTCCCGGCAAAAGCTGAGAAAGAACGACGTACCCACGCCGCTCTCGGATTCGACACGGATCTGGCCGTGATAGGCCTCGGTTACCTCCCACACCAGGGAGAGGCCGGTGCCGCGGCCCTTGCCCTTGGTGGTGGCGCCCCGCTGGAAGAGGGTCTGCTGCAACTCGGCCGGGATGCCCGGGCCGGTGTCCTCCACGCACAACAGCAGGCTCTCCTCGCTCTCCCGGATGCTGACGGTGATCTCCTTGGAGCCGCTCCGGGACTGATTGAGCCCCTCAATGGCGTTTTCGATGAGGTTGCCCAGAATGGTGACGTAGGCGTCGGGGGGGAGCCAGGGGCTCTCCTCGCTGAGAGTGCTCTCCCGGTCCAGGGTCAGGCGGATGCCCAGCTCGTTGGCCCGGCTGGTCTTGCCCACCAGCAGCGCCGCCACCGAGGGCTGATGGATCTGGTTCATGATGCGGCTGACGCCCTTGCGCTGGGTCTGGGTGGTGTCCATGATGTACTCCTGGGCCCGCTCGGGCTGGCCGATCTGCAACAGGCCCAGGATCACATGGAGCTTGTTCATGAATTCGTGGGTGTAGGCCCGCATGGCGTCCACCATGTGGCGCACACCGGTCAGGTCGTCGGCCAGCCGGGTGAGCTCGGTGCGGTTGCGGAAGATGCTCACCGCCCCGGCCAGCCGGCCGTCCTCGTAGAGGGGGAGGCGGTCGGCCAGGACGCGGATGTCCTTGAGGGAGCTCATGCTCACGTTGTACTCGGCCTGCCCGGTGCGGAGGATGCGGTCCAGGGTGGAGCGGGGGTAGACCTCGTGGAGGGGCTTGCCCAGCACGGTCTTGGGGTCCAGCGAGAGCATGGCTGCCGCGGCGGTGTTGAGGAAGATGACGTTTTTCGCCCCGTCGATGGCCAGGATGCCCTCCTCCAGGGCGTCCAGGATGTCCTCCCGCTGGTGGAACTGGTGGGCGAAGGCGTCGGGCTCATAGCCCAGAAGGGAGCGCTTGATGCGCTGGGACAGGCGCAGCGCCAGCAGGCACCCCAGGGCCGCGGCCACCACGCCCACGGCCAGCAGCTGGGCGGCCAGGCGCAGGGACACCAGGGCCATGCTGCGGAAGTAGACGCCCACGATGACGAAGCCGATGACCTGGCCGCTGCTGTCCCGCACCGGCGCGTAGGCCGAGTGGTCGGAGCCCATGGGTCCGGTCTCGTTGGAGGTATGGGGGGCGGCGCCCAGCAGGGCCTGCTCCTGGGCGGTACCCGTGTAGGTGGTGCCGATGAGGTCGTGGTCGGGCACGTAGAGAAGCTCCTTTTCGGTGTTGCCCACCAGGATCAGGTCGATGTCGGAGGTGTGCCGGATGGTCTCGTCCAGGTAGGAGGCCAGGTCCTCCTCGGACAGCTCCCCCTGGAGCGCCTCCTGGATGAGGGGCACCTGGGAGAGGATGGAGGCGGAGTTGAGCAGGTTGTTGTCCAGGGCGGCCTGTTCGCTGTTGAGGGTAAAATAGAGCGTACCGATCAGGGACAGGGTGATGGACACCACCACGATCACCAGGCTCAGCCACATGAGCTGGGAGCGGATGGAAGGTCTGGCCTGTACATGCATGGCGTTCCGCCTCCTTTTCTATCAGTATAGGGGAAATCGGGAGGGCTGTCAAACCGGTGGGGGAGGGGCCCAGTTTTTGGCTGTGGGAAAACCTTCGGTTTCGATACTTTTTTTACTTTCGAAAGGGTTACACAAATCCGGCGGAAGGAGTATGATAGCCCACGCGAAAACGAGGTGATGTGTTTGGATGCATTCAAGGAATCCCTGGTGGAAGAGCTGGGGAACCACACCGCCTTCACGATCCCGCTGCTGGGCGGTATCCAGGTGGCGGAGTCGGTGGTGGTGTCCTGGATCATCATGGCGTTGCTGATGGTGTTGACCCTCCTGCTCACCAGGAGGCTCAGCGTGCGGGAGCCGGGCAAGGTACAGACGGCGCTGGAGAGCGCGGTATCGTTCCTCAACGGTTTCGTCAAGACCAACATCGGCAGCCACTGGCGGTCCTTCGCCCCCTATCTGGGCACGGTGGCGCTGTACATCGCCCTGTCCAATGTCATTGGGATCTTCGGCCTGACGCCGCCCACCAAGGACATCAGTGTGACAGCGGCGCTGGCGCTGATGAGCATGCTGCTCATCTATGGAGCGCAGTTCCGGTACAACGGGCTGCTGGGCGGGCTGAAGAAGTTCGCCGAGCCCATGCCGCTGCTGCTGCCCATCAATCTGATGGAGGTGGCCATCCGGCCCCTGGCGCTGTGTATGCGGCTGTTCGGCAACATTCTCGGCGCGTTCATCATCATGGAGATGCTCAAGTTCGTCGTTCCGGTGGTCCTGCCGGCGGTGTTCAGCATCTACTTCGATCTGTTTGACGGGATCATCCAGACCGTTGTCTTTGTGTTCCTGACCACCCTGTTCACCGGTGAGGGCATCAAAGAGGAAGAGTAAAACCACGTGATTCATTGATTGGAGGAAACTACTATGTCTATGGGTATCATCGCTGCTGCTATCGCAGTTTTCACCGGCATCGGCGCCGGCATCGGCATCGGCTTCGCCACCGGCAAGGCCAGTGAGGCCATTGCCCGCCAGCCCGAGGCCTCCGGCAAGATCAACAGCGCTCTGCTGCTGGGCTGCGCCCTGGCGGAAGGCACCGCGATCTTCGGCTTCATCACCGCCCTGCTGATCATCTTCGTGGGTTAAGGGGGCGGCCCCGATGCTGGAGTTCCATGTTTCCACCATCCTCTTTACCGTGATCAATCTGCTGGTGCTGTACGCCTTCCTGCGCAAGTTCCTCTTTGGCCGGGTCAACGCCGTGCTGGAGGAGCGGTCCGCGCTGGTCCGGCAGGAGCTGGCCTCCGCGGAGGAGCAGAACCGCCAGGCGGAGGAGCGGAAGAACGAGTATGAGGAGAAGCTGACCGGCGCCCGCCAGGAGGCGGCCAAGATCGTGGCCGACGCCCAGACCCGGGCCCAGCGGGCCTACGAGGGGCGGCTGGCCCAGGCGGAGGCGGACGCCAAGCGTCTGCGGGGCGAGGCGGAGGCCCAGATCGCGTCCGAGCGGGACGCCATGCTGCGGGGCGTCCGGAGCGAGGTGGCCTCGCTGGCGCTGCTGGCCGCGTCCAAGGCGGCCCAGCGGGCCCTGGACGGCAGCGACGACCAGGCTCTGGTGGACGCTTTCCTATCGGAAGTGGGTGAGCGGGTATGAACGAGCTCTCCCGCCGCTACGCCCGGGCGCTCTACGCCGTCTCCCCGGACGGGGAGGGGCTGCGCGCCACGGCCGGAGCCCTGATGGAGGACGCCGCCCTGTGGGAGGCTCTGCGCTCTCCCGCCATCCAGTCCTGGGAGAAGGCCCGGGTGCTGGAGCGGCTGCCGCAGCTGGACGGCCACACGCTGCTGCGTCAGTTTTACCGCCTGCTGGCGGAGAAGGGGAGAATGGCCCTGCTGCCGGACATTCTGAAGGCCTATGAGGACCTGGAGCTGGCCGGGCGGGGGGCGGTGCGCTGCCGCATGACCTGCGCCCGCGTCCCCGGCGAGGCAGAGCAGGAAAAACTCAAAAAGGCCCTGTGCCGCCTCCATCACAAGGCGGACGTGGTCTTTGATATCCAGGTCGACCCGGCCCTGCTGGGCGGCTTCATTCTGGAGCTGGAAGGGGTCACCTATGACAAGAGCGTCCGCGGGGCGCTCTCCGGCCTGAGCCGGCAACTGGAAGAGAGGCGAATGGCATGAACGCAAAACCCGAAGAGATCGTCTCCATCCTGCGGGAGGAGATCGAGGGGTATGATACCCGCGTCCGGCGGGAGGAGACCGGCACCGTTCTGGAGGTGGGCGACGGCATCGCCACCGTCTACGGCCTGGACAAGGCGGTGTACGGCGAGCTGGTGGAGCTGGACACCGGCGTGAAGGGCATGGTAATGAACCTGGCCCGGGACAGCGTGGGCGTGGTGCTGCTGGGCAGCGACGCCGGCGTGAAGGAGGGCACCGTGGTGCGCCGCACCGGCCGTGCCGCCGACGTGCCGGTGGGGGACGCCCTCGTCGGCCGCGTGGTGGACGTGCTGGGCCAGCCCCTGGACGGCCTGGGCCCCATCGCGAGCACCGAGACCCGCCCCATCGAGCACGAGGCCAGCGGCGTGGTCACCCGCGAGCCGGTGAATGTGCCCCTCCAGACCGGCATCCTGGCCATCGACGCCATGGTGCCCATCGGCCGGGGCCAGCGTGAGCTCATCATCGGCGACCGCCAGACCGGCAAGACCGCCATCGCGGTGGACGCCATCCTGAACCAGAAGGGCCAGGACGTCATCTGCATCTACGTGGCCATCGGCCAGAAGGCCTCCACCGTGGCCCGCATCCAGGACACCCTGAAAAAGCACGGGGCCATGGAGTACTCCATCATCGTCTCCTCCACCGCCAGCGACCCCGCGCCGCTGCAGTATGTGGCGCCCTATTCCGGCGCGGCCATGGGCGAGTACTTCATGAGCAAGGGCAAGGACGTGCTCATCGTCTACGATGACCTCTCCAAGCACGCGGTGGCCTACCGCACCCTGTCCCTGCTCCTCAAGCGATCTCCCGGCCGTGAGGCCTACCCCGGCGACGTCTTTTACCTGCACTCCCGTCTGCTGGAGCGGGCCTGCCGTCTCACCAAGGAGTACGGCGGCGGCTCCATGACGGCTCTGCCCATCATCGAGACCCAGGCCGGCGACGTGTCGGCCTACATCCCCACCAACGTCATCTCCATCACCGACGGCCAGATCTATCTGGAGAACGACCTGTTCTTCGCCGGCCAGCGGCCCGCCGTCAACGTGGGCCTGTCCGTGTCCCGTGTGGGCGGCTCCGCCCAGACCCGGGCCATCAAAAAGACCGCCGGCACCCTGCGCATCGACCTGGCCCGGTTCCGCGAGCTGGAGGTGTTCACCCAGTTCGCCTCCGATCTGGACAGCGCCACCCAGCAGGCTCTGGACCACGGCCGGCGTCTCCTGGAGCTGCTGAAGCAGCCCCTCTACCACCCTATGCCGGTGAGCCGTCAGGCCATCATCCTCTATGTGGCCACCAACGGCCTGGTGGACGACGTGCCGCTGGACAAGGTGCGCTCCTTCGTCCTGGACTTCGCCCAGGAGATGGAGGACGAGCACGCCGACGTGGTGGAGGAGATCCAGACCACCGGCAATCTGAGCGGCCCGGCCATTGAGCTCATCCGCTCGGTGCTGGAGAACGCCAAGAAGCGGGTGAGCGCCACATGGCAAGCATAAAGGAGATCCGGACCCACATCAAGAGCGTGGAGCAGACGTTGAAGATCACCAACGCCATGTATCTCATCTCCTCCTCCAACCTGCGCAAGGCCCGCAAGCAGCTCAATGATGTGGAGCCCTATTTTCAGAAGATCGAGACCACCATCTCCGACATCCTCCACCATTCGCCGGAGATCGACCACCGCTTTTTCGACAAGCGCCCCGAAATTCCCGCTGAGAAGCGGAAAGTGGGCTACATCGTGGTCACCGGCGACAAGGGCCTGGCCGGCGCCTACAACCACAACATTCTGAAGCTGGCCGAGCACAAGCTGGAGAAAACACCCAACGCCTCCCTCTTTGTGGTGGGGCAGGTGGGGCGCTCCTACTTCCAGGAGCACGGCATCCCCATCGACGTGGAATTCCTCTACACCGCCCAGGACCCCAATATCGGCCGGGCCCGGGACATGTCCGAGCTCATGGTGGAGCTCTTTTTAAAGGAGAGCCTGGACGAGGTGTACATCCTCTTCACCAAAATGGTCAACTCCTTCCGCATGGAGCCCACCGTCCACAAGCTGCTGCCGCTGGACCCGGACGTGTTCCCCGTCTGTGAGGACCACTCGCCCTACCACCAGCATGTGACCTATGTGCCCTCGGTGAAGGCGGTCATGGACCGTCTGGTGCCCGGGTATGTGAAGGGCGACATCTTCGGCGCGCTGGTGGAGTCCTATTGCTCGGAGCAGAACGCCCGCATGACGGCCATGAAGTCCTCCAGCGACAACGCCCGGGCCATGCTCCAGAACCTGAACCTGTCCTACAACCGGGCCCGGCAGGCCGCCATCACCCAGGAGATCACCGAGGTGGTGGGCGGGGCCCAGGCTTCCATGTGACGGCCTGACCATCAACCAAAACGCCCGAAAGGGGATTATGATATGAGTGAGAACAAGGGAACCATCGTACAGGTCATGGGACCTGTGGTGGATGTGGCCTTTGAGAGCGGCGTGCTGCCGGAGATCAAGGAGGCCCTGGAGGTGGAGCTGGACGGCAAGCGCCAGGTCATGGAAGTGGCCCAGCACACCGGCGGCGACACGGTGCGCTGCATCATGCTCTCCCCCAGCGAAGGGCTGGGCCGGGGCATGGAGGTGACCGCCACCGGTGCGCCCATCTCCGTCCCCGTGGGCGAGGGCGTGCTGGGGCGCATGTTCAACGTTCTGGGCGACGCCATCGACGAGAAGGGCCCCGTGCAGACCAAGGAGAAGTGGTCCATCCACCGCCAGCCCCCCGCCTTTGAGAACCAGCGCCCCGTGGTGGACATCTTCGAGACCGGCATCAAGGTCATCGACCTGCTGGCCCCCTACGCCAAGGGCGGCAAGATCGGCCTCTTCGGCGGCGCCGGCGTAGGCAAGACCGTGCTCATCCAGGAGCTCATCCACAACATCGCTACCGAGCACGGCGGCTACTCCATCTTCACCGGCGTGGGCGAGCGTACCCGCGAGGGCAACGACCTGTGGCGCGAGATGACGGAGTCCGGCGTCATTGAAAAGACCGCCCTGGTCTTTGGTCAGATGAACGAGCCCCCCGGAGCCCGTATGCGCGTGGCTCTCACGGGCCTCACGATGGCCGAGTACTTCCGCGATCAGGAGAAGCAGAACGTGCTGCTCTTCATCGATAACATCTTCCGTTACGTCCAGGCCGGCAGCGAGGTCTCCGCCCTCATGGGCCGCATGCCCTCCGCCGTGGGCTACCAGCCCACCCTGGCCAACGAGATGGGCGCCCTCCAGGAGCGCATCACCTCCACCAAGGACGGGTCCATCACCTCGGTCCAGGCGGTGTACGTCCCCGCCGACGACCTGACCGACCCCGCCCCCGCCACCACCTTTGCCCACCTGGACGCCACCACCGTCCTCTCCCGTAAGATCGTGGAGCAGGGCATTTACCCCGCCGTGGACCCCCTGGAGTCCACCTCCCGCATCCTGGAGCCCGACGTGGTGGGCGAGCGGCACTACAAGGTCGCCCGCGGCACCCAGGAGCTGCTCCAGCGCTACCGGGAGCTCCAGGACATCATCGCCATCTTGGGCATGGAGGAGCTGAGCGAGGAGGACCGCCGCACCGTGGAGCGGGCCCGCCGCATCCAGCAGTTCTTCTCCCAGCCCTTCTCGGTGGCCGAGCAGTTCACCGGCCTGGAGGGCCGCTATGTGAAGCTGGAGGACACCCTCCGCTCCTTCGAGACCATCCTGGGCGGCGAGCTGGATAAGTACCCCGAGGCGGCCTTCAGCAACGTGGGCAACGTGGACGAGGTCATCGCCAAGGCCAAGAAGATGGGGGCGGTCTAAATGGCCGATCAGAGCACCTTCTATCTGGAGATCATCACCCCCGAGCGGCAGTTCTACATCGGCCCCGCCGAGGCACTGGTCTTTCCGGCGGTGGACGGCGAGATGGGCGTCTATCCCGGCCATGAGCCGGTGGTCACCGCCATCGAGCCAGGCGAGCTGCGCTACAAGGCCAACGGCCAGTGGGAGCCCGCCGCGGTGGGCTCCGGCTTTGCCGAGATCAAGCCGGACTACGTCATCCTCCTGGTGGGCTTTGCCGAGCACCCCGAGGAGATCGACCGCAAGCGGGCCGAGGCCGCCAAAGCCCGGGCCGAGGAGCGCCTGCGCCAGAAGCAGAGCATCCAGGAGTACTACCACTCCAAGGCCGCCCTGGCCCGCGCCATGGCCCGCCTGAAAGCAAAACGCTAACCCTCTCTCTTTGATATACGGCAGAGGTCCGGGAACCCCACGGGGTCCCGGACCTCTGTCGTTTTCGCATAAGGGGCTGCGCCCGGGCATAGGCTTGGGTCAGGGAGCGTGAGAGCGATGGAGAGCGCCGTGGAAACGCTGGTCCCCCTGAAGCGGGAGCTGATGCTCCAGGCGAACCAGCGGCTCTATGAACAAAAGACGATCCCGCGGGACCTGTACGAGGCCACGCAGCAGCTGATCCTGGCCTGGAAATCGACCTAGCGCAAAGCGGCAAGCCCTTTCAATTGAGGGCTTGCCGCTTTGCCATACTATGCACAGCGCATACTGGACAGGCCCTCTCTCCCGCGCTACAATGGCCATAAGAAGCGGAAGGAGGGTAAACCCATGAAGCTGCACATCGAAAACGGCCTGTTAAAACAGGTGGAGCTGGAGGAGGGTGAGACCGAGGTGGTCCTCCCGGAGGGAGTCACCGCCCTGGCGCCCGGCGCATTTGACGGCTGCACGGCGCTCCGGTCCGTCACCATTCCCCAGAGCATCCGGGAGGGGAACCCCGAGGCCTTCGCGGGCTGCAAGCAGCTGCGCCGGGCCACTCTGCCCTTTGGCTGGAAGATCCGGGATTTCTTCGATCTGAAACGGATGGGGGCCTTTTCCTTTTCCGTCTCCACCTCCGGCGCGGAGGGCTGGGTGGGGGGCGACGGCTGGCAGACTCGCAGACACGAGACAGCCTACGGCTATACCATGGCTTTCCGGGGACCCAAGCGGGCCATGACCCACCTGCTGGAGGCCATCCTGGAGCGGGCAGGCGACCAGGACGCCGGAGGCTGTCTGGCCACGCTGGAGATGTTCCAGGGCTCCTATCTGGACCACTGCTCCGGCGGGGCGAAGCTCAGCGCCTCTTTTGCCGACCTGGGGGAGGAGGAAGAGGCGTGGTTCGTGTCCGGCGGCGGCTTTCTGGACGAGATGCTGGACGGACTGCCGGAGGCGGTGCGGGAGCACTTCCGCTGGCTGCTGACCCGGGAGCCGGAGCTGGAAGGCTGCATCCGTGCGGCGGATGGGGGACAGAATGACTGCCCCGCCGAGCAGGAATTCTGGTTCTACACCCCTGCCGGGTCCGATGAGGTGCGGGAGGGGACCTTGGATGCCCTGGAATCCCCGGAGTTGGAGTATGACGAGGACTGGGAGGACCTGGGCGACCTCTGCGCCGTCTCCGTGGACCCGGCGGATCGCGAGGCCTGGTTCCCGGCTGCGTTGGGCCGGAGCTATGCCGATCTCTGCGCGCTGCTGGATGACCTGGACGAAGAGGACGAGGAAGAAGAGGAGGACTGGGAGGACGAGGAGAATGGCCCAGTGGACGGACTCACAGAGGAATCCCCGGTCCTGGACGAGTACCGCCGCCGCCTGCGGGAGAAGCGGCGGGAGTAAACACATCGAAAGGGGAACCGGAACATGAGTGTTGGCTATCAGATGCAGTATACCGCCATCATCAAGGGTGGGAGGAGCGACTTTGCGCAGATCCCCAGCATCGTAAAGCAGGTCCTGGACGACTATACGGCCCGTCTGGAGGCGGCCCGGAACGAGGGCAAGCTGGGTTGGGACCTGACGTGGTGCTATCGGAAGTGGATGCAGACCTTCACGGAGCAGGCGGAGGAGGCCCTGGAGCGGGGGGAAGAGCCCATGTTCCTCCACCTGGAGAGCGAGGACGGGGACGATACCCACGGGATTTTTGAGGCATTTATGGACGCCCTGGATGAACAGCTTCCGGGCCTTGCCAGCGTGGTGGCCATCTCCCAGATCGATACCGAGTACGGCCAGGACGACGAACACTACATCCGCTATTCTCCTGCCAACAGCGGCGTGTTTCTGCATCTGGATCCCATGAAGCGGTACGACACGCCCTGGGTAATGTCCCCTCCGCTGCCGGAGGAGGATTGGATCCCCTACGGCTGGCGGCACCCGGAGATCAAGGCCCCCGCGGCCAAGGCCGAGGGCGTCCTCTCCTTCCTGGGGGCGTGGAGCGAGGAGGAGCAGGAGCGCCTGGAACAGCTCCTGATGGAAAAAGAGCTGCCCAAAGCACTTTACCTCTATCAGAGCCCCGACGCCGGGGATCGTCCCCTCTTTGTCAAAACAGAGGAGGGACTCCGGTTCTCCCTGTGTGGCCGGAGCGAATTCATCCCGCTGGTGCAGAATCTGGAGTTTGCCCTGGGGGCCTATATCCGGGGGCACGCTGAGACCTATGGGGCTTTCTGTCAGAGGATGCGGGAGAAGCGGCAGCTTCTGCACTTGGCGTTCGACGCCTATTCCGGTGTCAATGAGGCCTGGCACTACGGCAACCACACCAAATGCCATTTCCTGCTCTCCAGCGATGGCGCGCATCTGATCTCCACCGGCACCTGGTTCGCAACCCAATCGTCCGGCACCTATTTTTGCCCGGAGACGCCGGCCCGCGATGTCTATCAGATGCTCACCGGCGCAGAGGACGGGGAGGTCTGGCTGGACCCCGATACCGCCTTTACACTGGAGTGGGCCCTGTATCACTTCAGCGCTGCCACGGAGCCCATCCGCAACTTCCGGGACTTCGAGGCAGCCAACCAGAGTGACGACGAGTACGATGAGGACTACGACGAGTATGATGAGGACGAGGACTATGACGACGAGGACGGGTACTACGATGAGGAGGCCTGCTACGACGCCTATCGGGAGGCCGTCCGGACCTATGTCAAGAAATACCGGAAGAAGTTGCTCCCCCTCTTCCGGCAGGCCGGGGCCGCGGCCAACCCGCCGGTGCCGGAGCGCTTCCGCCCCGAGACCTTTGACGGCCGCTTCCAGGGTAAGAAATTCGTCGTGAAGGGGGAGCGCACCGGCTATGCCACCGAAGAGCTGGCCGCCATCCTCACCGGCTTCGGCGCGGAGGTGGAGGAGGAGGTCACCGAACAGACCGACTACCTTATCTGCGGCAGCGGCGTAGGGGAGCCCTTCCGCACGGCGCTGGCGCTGGGCACGACCATCCTCACGGCGGATTATCTGGAGGATTTGATGAAATAACGCGCTTTGACCCTGAACGCACCCCGCTGGTCCGGCCATAGACGGCTGACCGGCGGGGTGCTTGCTGTCATAGCTGAAGGACTGAATCGACTCATAGTTCAGCTTGTCTACGAACAGCCCGACGTGGACGACCTCTTCCTGCATGTGATCAACTCCCTGCCCTATCCGGGCAGTCGTGGATATCAACATGCTTCGAAGGTCAGACGCATCTGATACCAGGTCACATCTCCATGCACCGATTGGGACACGCCCTCGCAGGAAAAGCCAAACTTGGCATAATAATGGATCAGATGCTCCCTGCAGGTCAGCACCAGACCTTTACGGCCTTCCGCTCTGGACACCGCGATCACATACTCCAGCAGACGGGCTGCACATCCCTGCCGACGGCGACTTGGAACAGTATCCACACCAAAAATCATCTGCCATTCTCCTGTTTCCTTGTGGAGCGTGGGGTCGGTATACATCTCGTCACGAAGATCTGGCTCATCAGTGCACATCCCATTTACGAATCCAATCACCGCGCCGCCATCCAGCAGAAGCCAGAAGCGGTCCGGATAAGCAGCCAGACGTCCGGCCATATCAGTACGGGAGGCGGCCTGTTCAGCTGGAAAGCAGGCCGCTTCAATGGCGGTTACGGCTTCCAGATCGGTGGGAATTGCGGTACGAATTTCCAATGTATGATCTCCTTATATACTAAGATTTGCAGACAGTTGGACGCGCTACTTATACTACCGGCATTACGCCGTCTGTGTCAAGACTCAAGCCTTGAAAACCCTATGCCCGGTAGACATAGAGACCGAAGAGGTGTCATATGGTTGTCCCATGGGGGGATGCGATATTGGCAAAAGGGAAAAGAGCTTTGGTCCTGGAAATCATGCTGCAAGCAAATGAAAAACTGTACATAAAAGGGAAAATCAGCCGTGAGCTGTATGAGCAGGCAAAATTGAAGATCGTGGAGATGGGCGGCGGAGGAGGATAAGGGCTGCCTGAAGCGGTGAGAGAGAACGGTTGCCCCGATGGCTCTTTCACCGCTTTTCTATTTGCACAGAAGGAACATGAAACAAACAGAAGTTGAGGAGGGGCATTCCTTGGATATATATGATATTCGCACTGCTCTTCACTCCGGTAAGAGCATCTATGACCTTCCCCTTAGAGTGACCTATTATGCCCGGGTATCCACGGATAAGGATGAGCAGATCCACTCCTTGACGGCTCAGGTACGGTATTATACGGAGTATATCCAGCGTAATCCCCAGTGGGTATTCGTCGAAGGCTATGTGGACGAGGGAATCAGCGGTACGACGGTTGGGAAGCGTGAGAACTTTCTGAAGATGGTGCAGGACGCGGAAGCGGGGCACTTTGATTTCATTCTGACGAAAGAGATCTCCCGTTTTTCCCGCAATACCCTGGACAGCATCAAGTATACCCAGGACTTGCTGCGCTTCGGCGTTGGGGTGCTGTTTGAGTCGGACAATATCAATACCCTCATGCCGGACGCAGAGCTGCGGCTGACCATCATGTCCTCTATCGCCCAGGACGAGGTACGCAAGATCTCCGAGCGGGTGAAGTTCGGCTTCAAGCGGGCCATCGAAAATGGCGTTGTACTGGGGAATAACAAGATCTGGGGCTATGAGAAGAGAGACGGTCGTCTGGTCATCCAAGAAGAGGAGGCCGAGATGGTACGTACCATCTTCAACCTCTATGCCAATGAGCGGGTGGGAATCCGCGGTATCGCGCAACACCTTGCCAGTATGGGCTATAAAAATACCCGTGGAAACGATTTCTCATTCAGCACGATTCGCGGCATCCTGTCCAATCCCAAATATAAGGGATATTACTGCGGCAGAAAGAGCAGCAAGCTGGATTATCGCACCAAGGACATCAAGGTCTTTGATCCGGAGGATTGGGTCCTATACAAGGATGAGAGCGGACAGGTCGTGCCTGCCATTGTCTCGGAGGAGCTTTGGGACAAGGCCAACCGGATTTTGGAAAAGCGTTCTGTGAAGCAGAGCGAAGACGGCAAAACAAGCTATCAAAACCGCTACCCGTACAGCGGGAAAATCATCTGCGGCGTCCACAAGCAGCCCTATTACCGCTCGCTCTACCGATATAAGAGTGGCAATAAGGAGGTTTGGCAGTGCCAGGAGTACAGCCGAAAGGGGAGAGCGGGATGCTCGTCTCCCGTCCTCTATACGTCTGAGCTGGATGCAATCATGCGTCAGGTGCTGGAGGAACTGTCGCTCAACAAGGCGGAGATCATTCAGGACCTGCTTCGCCTTTATACCTCAATCGGAAATGGGAGCAATGTCGAAGAGGAGATCGGCAGATGTAAGGGCAATATCGAAGCGATCTTAAAACGGAAGGACAAGCTTCTCGATTTGAGTATCGACGGAAAAATCGCTGATGATGAATTTGCCCGGCGCAACGATCGCTTCAATGACGAAATTCAGCGTCTGAGACAGCGGCTGGATACACTGGAGCAGGAGCGGAGCAAGAATCGGGAGATGCTTCAGTCGATTGACACGCTGCGGCAGGCGATCACCCGAGATCTGGACTTTACCGACGGTTTTTCCATCGGTGTGATTGATAGCCTTCTGGATCGCATTGAAGTACACCCCCAGGACGGGGAAAAGAAGTCAGAGATCCATGTTTCCGTCTACCTGAATGTCATCTCTGAGGAGGAGCAGTTCACCATCCGGCGAGGGCGCGGAAAAACTTCGGTTTGTACCAGACAACACACATGATCCGGGCCGATATTGAGACCGAGGTGGCCCCCATCGTGGGCAGCGAGAAGCAGAGCGAGGAGATGGTGCGCTATCTCCTCCAGGAGTTCGAGGGGGACACCAAGGCCATCTGGCAGTCCAATATTTTCGGCAAGTCCTTCCACGAGCTGGTCAGCGAGGACCTGAACACCAAGCTGCGCCGCATGCCCGACGATGCCCGCACCAAGCTCCAGGAGACCCTCCAGCGCATCCTCAACGAGGGCTCCGGCGGGCTCATCTGCATCCTCTTATAAAAGAAAAGAGCCGCTCTCCCGTTGTCCGGGAGGGCGGCTCTTGTTGTCAGCGTTCCTCTTCACACAGGTTTTCCAGGGCCTTGCGGTCCAGCAGCTCCACCGAGCGGTAGCCGGTGCGCAGCCAGCCGTTGTGGGCGAAACGACTGAGCACCCGGCTCACCGTCACCCGGCTCACCCCCACCGACGCGCCGATGTCCTCATGGGTGCAGGGGATGGCGCCGTCCTCGCCGGGGGTGAGGGAGAGAAGGTGCCGTGCCACCCGCTGGTCGGCCTGGAGGAAAGCCCCGTCCACATGGCCGGAGAGGAGGCGCACCCGCCGGGCCAGGTTCTCCAGCATGGCGATGGCCAGCTCCGGGTGGAGGCGGAACACCTGTGCCAGCCGGGCGTGGTCCACCTCCACCAGCTCGCATTTCGTCACCGCCACCGCCGAGGACATCCGGGGCTGTTTATCGAAGAAGGCGGCTTCTCCGATCAGCTCCCCTGCCCGCAGGAGAGTGAGGGTCCGCTCCTCGCCGCTCTCGGCGCTGAGGAAGCACTTCACCGTCCCGGACACGATGTAGTAGAAGCGGTCGGCCTGGGTGTCCTGGAGGTAGATGAACTGGCCCGGGGCATAGTGCAGTACCGGCTGGCCCTCGGCCAGGGGAGTCCAGGTGTCGTTCATAGCGTTCCTCCTTCCAGACAGGGGGTGAGCCGCCCCCGCAAACCGGGCACAAAGTCGCTGGATGCCACCAGTTCCACCAACTCCTCCCGGCTGAGCCAGCGGTACGCGATTGTCTCTCCGGCCTGGAGGTGCACGGCGTCCTTGGGGCGGTCGGTCACGCAGAGAAAGCCGCCGTAGAGGGCGTGTTTTTCCTCACTGCGTACCTGGTAGAGCGGGGAGAGGGCATCGGCCTCGATGCCGGTCTCCTCCCACAGCTCCCGCCGGGCCCCCTCCAGGAGGTGCTCACCCTTGCACACGCTGCCCCCCGCGCCGGCCTGCCACAGCCCCGGGGCGTTGGGCAGATCCTCGCAGCGGCGGGTGACCAGGTAGGTCCCGTCGGTGTGGCGCACCACCACATCCGCCACCAGGTGATAGAGCCCCTCCGGGATGGGCTCTCCCCGCACCAGGTCCACCCCGGTCTGATTCCACTGCCCGTCGTATCCGTCCCAAAGCTCCATGGCGCATCCTCCTTCCGGCTTTTTCAGCATTGTATCATAGTTTACATTCTTTTGGCAAGGGTTCTGGCATAATAGGAGCTACCATGACAGCACAAGTGAACACGAGGAGGAATATCACGATGGGAATGACCATGACCCAGAAGATCCTGGCCCGCTGCGCCGGCAAAGACCGGGTAGAGGTGGGCGAGCTCATCGAGGGCAAGCTGGACCTGGTGCTGGGCAACGACATCACCACCCCGGTGGCCATCACCGAGTTTAACAAGGCTGGACTGACCCAGGTGTTCGACAAGGACAAGATCGCCATTGTCCTGGACCACTCCACCCCCTGTAAGGATATCAAATCCGCGCAGCTCTGCGCCCAGGCGCGGGAGTTTGCCCAGCGGTTCGACATCACCCACTTCTATGATGTGGGCTGCATGGGCGTGGAGCACGCCCTCCTGCCCGAAAAGGGCCTGACCGCCCCCGGCGAGGTCATCATCGGCGCCGACTCCCATACCTGTACTTACGGCGCGCTGGGCGCCTTCTCCACCGGCGTGGGCTCCACCGACATGGCCGCCGGCATGGCCACGGGCCTGGCCTGGTTCAAGGTCCCCGCCGCCATCAAGGTCACCCTCACCGGCAAACTGGCCCCCTTTGTGAGCGGTAAGGACATCGTGCTCCACCTCATCGGCACCATCGGCGTGGACGGCGCGCTGTACCAGTCCCTGGAGTTCGCCGGGGACGGCGTGGCGCAGCTCACCATGGACGACCGCTTCACCATCTCCAACATGGCCATTGAGGCCGGTGCCAAGAACGGCATCTTCCCAGTGGACGACGTGACCCGGGCCTACCTCGACGGCCGGGTGGACCGCCCCTGGCAGGCCGTGGAGCCCGACCCCGACGCCGAGTACACCCGCGAGGTGGTCATTGACCTGAGTACCCTCCGGCCCACTGTGGCGCTGCCCCACCTGCCCTCCAACACCCGCACCGTGGACCAGGTGGCCGGCACTCCCATCCAGCAGGTGGTGATCGGCTCCTGCACCAACGGACGCCTGAAGGACCTGCAGGAGGCCGCCGCCATCCTCAAGGGCCGCAAGGTGGCCAAGGGCGTACGCTGCATCGTGCTGCCCGCCACCCAGCAGATCATGCTGGACGCCATGGCCCAGGGCCTGGTGCAGATCTTCATCGAGGCCGGCTGCGCCGTCTCCACCCCCACCTGCGGCCCTTGCCTGGGCGGACATATGGGCGTGCTCTCCAACGGGGAGCGGGCCATCTCCACCACCAACCGCAACTTCGTGGGCCGCATGGGTCCCACCGATTCCGAGATCATCCTGGCCAGCCCCGCCGTGGCCGCGGCTTCCGCCGTCACCGGCGTGGTCACCGACCCGGCCAGCCTGTAATGGAAAGGAGCACGCTTCGACATGAAGGTCTATAAATACGGCGACAACGTGGATACCGACGTCATCATCCCCGCCCGCCACCTGAACAACCCCGACCCTAAGGCCCTGGCCTCCCACTGCATGGAGGACATCGACGCCAACTTCGCCTCCACCGTGGAGACCGGCGACATCGTAGTGGCGGGCGCCAACTTCGGCTGTGGCTCCTCCCGGGAGCACGCCCCCCTGGCCCTGAAGTCCTGCGGCGTGCAGTGCGTCATCGCCAAGAGCTTCGCCCGCATCTTCTACCGCAACGCCATCAACATCGGTTTCCCCATCCTGGAGTGCCCCGAGGCCGCCGAGGAGATCGTCCCCGGCGACACCCTGAGCGTGGACTTTGCCAAGGGCACCATCACCGCTGAGACCTCCGGCAAGACCTACCAGGCCGCGCCGTTCCCCGCCTTTGTGGACGGCATCATCCAGCACGGCGGCCTCCTCAATTCTCTGAAAGCGAGAGGTGTGGCGAAATGAATTACAAAATCGCTTTGATCCGGGGCGACGGCATTGGCCCCGAGGTGGTCGGGGAGGCCGTGAAGGTCCTCAACGCCGTGGGCGAGAAGTTCGGCCACACCTTTACCTATGAAGATGTGCTTCTGGGCGGCTGCGCTACCGACGCAGTGGGGAAGAGCTACCCCGACGGCACCGCCGAGAAGTGTAAGGCCTGCGACGCCGTGCTGCTGGGCGCGGTGGGCGGCCCCAAGTGGGGCAGTGACAAGCCCGCCGAGCAGCGGCCCGAGACCGCGCTGCTGGCCATCCGCAAGGACCTGGGCCTGTACGCCAACCTGCGCCCCGCCGCCCTGCGCCCGGCCATGGCGGATGCCTGCCCCCTGAAGAAAGAGACCGCCGAGAAGGGCATCGACCTCATGATGGTGCGGGAGCTCACCGGCGGCATCTACTTCGGCAAGCGGGACAAGTATGAGACCGAGGACCGCGGCCTGGAGGCCACCGATCTGATGGCCTACTCCGAGAAGGAGATCGAGCGCATCGGCCGCCGGGCCTTTGAGCTGGCCCGCCTGCGCCGGAAGAAGGTCTCCAGCGTGGACAAGGCCAACGTCCTGGAGACCTCCCGCCTGTGGCGGAGCGTCATGCACCGCCTGGCGGAGGAGTACTCCGACGTGCAGTACGAGGACGTGCTGGTGGACAACTGCGCCATGCAGCTGGTCCGGGACCCCGGCCAGTTTGACGTGGTGGTCACCGAGAACATGTTCGGCGACATCCTCTCCGACGAGGCCTCCATGGTCACCGGCTCCATCGGCCTGCTGCCCTCTGCCTCCATCGGCGACACCGCCCCCGGCCTCTATGAGCCCATCCACGGCTCCGCCCCCGACATCGCCGGGCAGGACAAGGCCAACCCCATCGCCACCATCCTGTCGGTGGCCATGATGTTCCGCTATTCCTTCCAGCTCCCCGCCGAGGCCGACGCAGTGGAGCAGGCCGTGGACGCCGTCCTGGCCGACGGCTGGCGCACCGCCGATATTGCCGAGCCGGGCGTCACCCCCATCGGCACCAAGCAGATGGGCGACCTCATCTGCGCCAAGATCAAGGGCTGATCCCCGCTTGCCAGCGGGCGGGAAGTTTGATACAATATCCCTTGCTGAAAAACGTGAGCAGGGGAGGGGTCTTTGTGATCTTGGCCGTGGATATGGGAAATTCCGTCACCACCGTGGGGATGTTCAGTGAGGAGGGGAAGCTGCGCTTCCGCTCGGAGCTGCCCACCGTCAAGGGTGGGACACAGGACCAGTACGCCATTCAGCTGCTGGACGTGTTCCGGCTCCACCGCTGCAGCGCGGAGGACGTCACCGGGGCCATTCTCTCCAGCGTGGTGCCGCCTGCCACCGCCGCGCTGTGCGGCGCGGTGCGCTTCCTCACCGGGAAGGCCCCCATGGTCATGGGCCCCGGCGTGCGCACCGGTCTGAATATCAAATCGGACCTCCACGCCCAGCTGGGCAGCGACATCGTGGCCTTCTCCATCGCCGCAGCGGAGCACTACCCCAGCCCCCTCATCGTCATCGACATGGGCACCGCCGTGACCATGTCCCTCCTGCGGGGGAACGTGTACGAGGGCTGCATCATCATGCCGGGGGTGTGCCTGTCGGTGGAGGCCCTGTCCCAGGAGGCCGCCGAGCTGCCCCACATCTCCATCCAGGCGCCCGCCGCCCTGCTGGGCCACAACACCGTGGACGCCATGCGCTCCGGGGTGGTGTACGGCAGCGCCAGCATGATCGACGGCATGATCGACCGGGTGGAGGAGGTCAACGGCGGACCTGTGGCGGCCGTGGTGGCCACCGGCTCCAACGCGCCGGAGGTACTGCATTACTGCAAGCACACCATCGTCTATGACGCCGACCTCATTCTCCACGGACTCTACCTCATCTATCGCAAGAACACCGCCCCGCGGCAGCGGAAAGGCTCCTGAATTGCAGCATCTTGATTCGGGGGTTCCTGCGTTTTGTGGAAAAAGCACAGGAACCCCCGAAAATTTTGCGCTTTTTCCGGGCTGATTGGTCAAAAGGCGCAAAGATTTGAAAGTTACAAGAAATCATCTTGCATTTTCGGTCCGCTGAGCATATAATAGTGCGTACCGAAACTGTTGTTTGTGTTTGGAGGAGATTCATCGTGAAAGAGCTCTCTACGATCGCCCAGGCCGTCCAGGCGTCCACCACCATGGCCATTGACGCCATGTTCAAGCAGATGAAGGCGGACGGTGTGGACGTCATCGGATTTGGCGCGGGCGAGCCGGATTTTGATACGCCCGACGAGATCAAAGCCGCGGGCATCGCAGCCATCGAGCAGAACGTCACCCGCTACACCCCCGCCGCCGGCACCGTGGAGCTGCGCAAGGCGGTCTGTGAGCGGATGCAGGCCGACTGCGGACTCTCCTACAAGCCCAACCAGGTGGTGGCCACCAGCGGCGCCAAGCACGCGGTGTACCTGGCCCTGCGGGCTCTGGTGAACCCCGGCGACGAGGTGATCCTCCCCGCGCCCTACTGGGTGAGCTACTACGAGCTCATCAAGATGGTGGGCGGCGTGCCCGTGGTGGTCACCGCCACCGAGGCTGAGCACTTCAAGCTTACCCCGGAGAAGCTCTCCGCCGCCATCACCCCCAAGACCAAGTGCCTCATCCTCAACAACCCCTCCAACCCCACCGGCATGATGTACGGGGAAGAGGAGCTGTGCGGCATCGCCGATGTGGTGGTGAAGAACGACCTCTACGTCATCAGCGATGAGATCTACTACGGCCTGGTCTATGACGGAAAGCCCTTCGTCAGCTTCGCCTCCCTGAGCTCCGAGGTCTGGGAGCGCACCATCCTCATCAACGGCGTCTCCAAGTCCTACGCCATGACCGGCTGGCGCATCGGCTACGCCTGCGCCAACGACCAGGTGGCCAAGGTCATGGCCAACTATGTGAGCCACTCCACCGGCTCTGCCTCCGCCATCTCCCAGAAAGCCTCCGTCACCGCGCTCACCGCGCCCCAGGAGAAGATCGAGGAGATGCGCCAGGCCTTTGAGGCGCGGCGCAACTACATCGTGGAGCGCATGAACGCCATCCCCGGCGTCAGCTGCATCCGGCCCGAGGGCGCCTTCTATGTGATGATGAACCTGGAGCAGCTCATCGGCAAGACCATCCACGGCGTCACCATCACCAACGACGACGTGTTTGCCGACGCCTTCCTGAAGCACGGCCTGGTGGCCGTGGTCCCCGGCTCCGGCTTCGGCGCGCCCAACTTCGTGCGCTGGTCCTATGCCACCTCCCTGGACAACATCAAGGAGGGCCTGAACCGCCTGGAGAAGTTCCTGGCGGACTAAAGAGAGCCCGGTCTGCGAAATGCAGACCGGGCTCTTTGCATGCAGGGAAAAAGGGAAGCGGGCCGCGGAGAAGGATTCTCTCCGCGGCCCGCTTGACGTGTCAGGCCTTGGGCCCCGGCCGGACACGAGATAGGTTTTAGTGGACCAGCTTCTTGAATTCGTCGGCCACGAACTGGACCTTGGGCCCGATGATGACCTGAACACTGGTCTTGCCCGGGCGGACCACACCGGCGGCGCCGGCGGCCTTGATCTTCTTCTCATCCACCAGCAGGCGGTCCTTGACCTCCAGGCGCAGGCGGGTGATGCAGTTGTCCACGTTGGTAACGTTGGCAGCGCCGCCCACGCCCTCCAGGATGGCCTTGGCCATAGCGGCGTAGTCGCTGCTGCCCAGCTCGATGTTCATCTCGGCGCTGTTGTCGTCGTCCTCACGGCCGGGAGTCTTGAAGTTGAAGGCGGTGATGAGGGCACGGAACACCACATAGTAGATGACAAAGAAAGCCACACCGATGGGAATCAAGAGGATGGGATTCAGGGCGAAGGGGGCCTTGAAGGACAGGAACCAATCCACGAAACCGGCGCTGAACTGGAAGCCGGCGCGGACGGGCAGGGCGGCCACGATACCCACGGAGATACCGGTCAGGATGGCGTGGACCACATACAGGGCGGGAGCCAGGAACATGAAGGAGAACTCCAGGGGCTCGGTAACGCCGGTGAAGAAGGAACACAGAGCGGCGGACATCAGGATGCCGGCGGCGACCTTCTTCTTGTTGGTCTTGGCGGTGTGGTACATAGCCAGAGCAGCGCCGGGCAGACCGAACATCATCACGGGGAAGAAGCCGGCCTGGTACTGGCCGGTCTGGCCCAGCACGCCGCCTTCCAGGATGCCCCAGAAACGGTTGATGTCAGAGATATTGGCCACATCGAACCAGAACACGCTGTTGAGGGCGTGGTGCAGTCCGACCGGGATGAGCAGGCGGTTGAGGAAGCCGTAGATACCGGCGCCCACAGGGCCCAGGCCCAGGATGGTCTCGCCGACGCCCACCAGGAAGCTGTACACCACGGGCCAGACGAAGTAGAGGGGGATGCACACGATGAGGGTGGTGACCACGGTCATGATGGGCACGAACCGGCGGCCGGCAAAGAAGCCCAGGAAGTCGGGCATATTTGCCTTGTAGAACCGGTTGTAGCAGCCGGCGGCGATGAGGCCGCACAGGATGCCGATGAACTGGTTGTTGATCTTGGTAAAAGCGGCGGGGACGGTGGCGTCAGCACCGAGGATGAGCTGCACCACGCCGGCACCCAGCATGGTCTGGACGGTCAGCCAGGAAATGATGGCCGCCAGAGCAGAGGTGCCCTCCTGGTCCTTGGACATGCCGATGGCAACGCCCAGGGCGAACAGGATCGCCATGTTGTCGATGAGGATACCGCCGGACTTGATGAGCAGCAGGGCCAGCAAGTTGTTGGCGCCCCATCCGGAGGGATCAATCCAGTAGCCGATACCCATGAGCAGGCCGCCGATGGGGAGGCACGCCACGGGGAGCATCAGAGATTTGCCCAGTCTTTGGAAAAATCGCATCATAGAAACAAAACTCCTCTCCTATATGAACTTGTCGTTGCGATATGCAGGGACGTCGGGGAGGTGACACACAGTTCCCCGCCCGTCCCCCAAAGGAGCGCCGGCCCACAGCGCCCCTGTGGTGCCAGGGGGATTACTTCACCAGGCCGATGACCTTGTCGCCCACCGCCACGGCGGCGCCGGTGTAGGTCTTGACCTCCTTGAAGTTGTCGGAATTGCAGATGACCATGGGGGTGATGGTGTCGAAGCCCTCAGCGGCGATGGCCTCCCGGTCGAACTCGATGAGGAGCTGACCGGCCTTGACGGAGTCGCCGTTGGCGGCGTGGACGGTGAAGTGCTTGCCGCCCAGGGACACGGTCTCCAGACCCACGTGGATGAGGATCTCAGCGCCGTTCACGCCGGTCATGCTGACGGCGTGGCCGGTCTCGAACATCATGTCCACGGTGCCGTCGCAGGGGGCGCAGACCTGGTTGCCGGTGGGGCGGATGGCGATGCCCTTGCCCAGGATCTCCTCACCGAAGGTGGGATCGCTCACCTCGGACACCGGAACGGCCTGGCCGGCCACGGGGGCCTTCAGCTCGATCTCGGAGGAACCGCCTCCGAACAGCTTATTCAGAAAACCCATACTTCTCTTTTCTCCTTTCATTCCTCAGACGAACATGTAGTGATTCGGTGGATGTATACGCACAGATAGGCGATACATTCATCCGGAAGGGGACAATGGCTCTGCCTGGACAGATACTGGATCATAGCCTCGGCACAGGCGTACTCCGTGGGGAAGAGCTGCCGCACCAGAGCGACAAAATCCCGCTCCTCCCGCACATTGGGCTGACCGGAAAAGGCGCTGAGGGCGACGAATTTCAGATGGACGATCAGCTCGTCGAAGTAGAGCGAGCCGTGGTCCACATTCAGCCCCTCCCACTGGTCCAGCAGCCCCACCAGATCGTGCATGGCCTGGACGGTGTGCATGGTCACGCTGATGGAGGTGGAGTACTCGGCGTTGACGATGTGCAGGGCGATGGTGGCGGCCTCATCCTCCGGCAGGCGCATCTTGAGCTGCTGCTCGATGAGGTCCAGCGCGTGCAGCCCCACGGCGTACTCCTTGGGGTAGAAGATGCGGACCTCGGTCTGCAGGGCGTTGGAAAACTGAACGCCCTTGCGGATGCGCTGGAGGGTGAAGCTGATGTGGTCGGTGAGGGTGTAGTAGATGCCCTCGTTGAGCTCCTTGCCCAGAGTCTCCTTGGCGTACTCGATGATGGAGGCGCACAGGCGGATCTGCTCGGGGGGAAGGGCGGCGAACAGGCTTTTCAGGCGGTTGGCCTCGGTGGGGTCCTCCATGCGGAACACCTTTTCCACCCGGTCCTCGCTGAGCCGTGCGCCGCTTTTGACGCCGAAACCAAGTCCACGCCCCATGATGATAAGCTCTTTTCCCTGGGCGTCTACGCAGCTGACGATGTTGTTGTTGATGGTCTTCAACACGAGATAGGACATCGGGCTCACCTCCGTAGAATCGGCTCGGCCGATGGCCGCTTTTCCCCGGGAAAAGCGCATGGCCCATGGGCCATGATCGGTCATTGCCGGCAAAAAGGGACAAAAAAAGCAAGCCTCGAAAGGGGCACCCACGAACCTATGTCGTGCGTGAACTCCGTTCAAGGCTTGGTTTTGCCTGTTTCCAGTAACAACCCAAGCTGTCTGCTGAAAGCATAACAGACTTGTTCACAGTTTGTCAATAAGTTTGAATCTTGAAAAAATTTTTCAGAGACTTTGCCAGAAAACGGGGATACAATTTGTGAGAATTTCCGAAATTCGAAGGGTTATAAAGTGCGTTCTTTCTCTGAATGACGAAAGGGTCGCTGAACCTCCGCTCAGAGGATTTTCACATCGGTGAGGACGCCGCCCTCCAGTGTGCAGCGGTAGCCCCGTCCGTTTTTCACCTGGTAGGAGAAGTACGTGCGCTCCGGTTTGGCGAAGCCGGAGAGGATGGCCATGATGGTGCCGCCGTGGACCACCAGAGCGGTGACGCCCTCCGCCGGATGCTCCAGCAGAGGGGCGAAGGCGGCCCGGCAGCGCGCCATGAACTGGTCGGGGTGCTCCCCGCCGGGGATGGGCCCGGCGCAGTTGCCCTCCACCCAGGCGCGGTAGGCCCCGTCGTGCTCCAGGTCGTGAAAATTCCGGTTCTCAAAGTCCCCAAAGTCGCACTCCCGAAAGTCCTCCACCACAACGGGTTCCAGCCCCGGGAAGAGGATGGCGGCGGTCTGGCGGCAGCGGAGCATGGGGCTCACATAGAGCCGGTCCGCCGGATAGCGGTGGAGGGCCTCCAGCTCGGCCACCCCCTGGGGGCACAGGGGCTGGTCGGTGCGGCAGCCCACATAGTTGCCGGTGAGATTCCCGGCGGTTTTGCCGTGCCGGAGGAAGAGGAATTCCGTCATTTCAGCCGCACCCCCAGTCCGCAGCACACCCGCTCCACCCGCTCCGAGGCGGCGGCCAGACGGCACAGGGCCCGGCCGGTCTCCTCCCGCCAGCGGCGCTCGAAGGGGTCCATAGGCACGACGCCCAGACCGATCTCGTCGCTCACCACCACCACGCCGGGGTTTTCAGCCAACAGCCGGTCTACGAAAGCGTTCACCTCGCCATCCTGTTCCAGAATGGCCCGGCAGAGGAGATGGAACTGGTCGATGGCAGAGGAGGAGAGTGCCTCCTCCGGCGCGGCACAGGGTACGGGGGTGTGGCCGGTGACGGCGGCGGCGTACTCCGCCTGACCCTGGGCCTGTCCGCCCACAAAGAGCATCATAGGGATCACCTCAAACCAGCGGCGCGGTGAAGGCCAGGGCCAGAGCCACGGCCAGCTCGCACAGCTGCACAAAATAACCGGCCAGATCGCCGGTGATGCCGCCGAAGCGGGAGTAGGAAATGTGGCGATAATGGAGGAATGCCAGCCCCGCCGCAATCAGGGCCACACCGCCCCGGATGGGGGAGAGCAGGAGCATCCCGGCGGCGGAGAGGACCAAAAAGACCACCATGGTAATGGTGACCGCCTTCCGGTGGGAGGCGTCGGCGAAGGCCTGGAGCATGCCGGAGGGCCGGGCGCCCTTCCAGTTGGCCAGCGCCAGACCGCTGAGGGCGCGGGAGAGCACAAACCCCAGGGCCAGGAGGCCCGCCTCCCGCAGCGAATTTACCGACTGCACGGCGGCGGTGTACAGCAGCAGCCACACCCCGGCGAAGATGACGGCGAAGGCCCCGCAGTGGGAGTCCTTCAAAATTTCCAGCATCCGCTCCCGGGTCTGGTGGGAGGAGAGGGCGTCCACCGTGTCGCAGAAGCCGTCCATGTGGATGCCGCCGGTGAGGAGGAGGGGGAGAGCGGTGAGCCCGGCGGCGGGCAGGAGCCCGGTCAGCCCCAGCGCCCCGCACAGCCACACCCACAGAAGGGCGCACACACCCACCGCCGCCCCCACCAGGGGGAAGAAGCAGATGGCGTATTTCATGGCCCGCTCGCCCCACTCCACCCGGGGCATGGGGATGCGGGAGTAGGTGGAGAAGGCGATCACGAAGGAATCTCGCATGGGGGAAGGGCTCCTTTCAGCACCAGCGGCAGGCCGCACACCACCTCGGCCACCAGGTCGGCCCGCTGAGCCAGTTCCCGGTTCAGGGCGGCCAGAGCGGTCACAAAGGCGGTGGTGTCCGGGTCGTAGGACCTGCCGTCGGAGAAGATCTCGTTGCTTACGATGATGAGGTGGCCGCAGCGGGGGAGAAGGGTGTTCAGGCCCTCCAGCACCGCGGAAACCGGGTCCGTGGGCGGCTCCGGGGAGAAGAGAAGATTGGCCAGGAGGTTGGAGAGGTCCTCCAGCAGCACCGTGCTCCCGGCGGGGATCTCCTCCGGAGTCGGGATACCGGGCCGCTCCAGGGTGGAAAATCCCTTGCCCGCGCGAAGGGAGCGGTGCCGGGCGATGCGTTTGTCTGCCTCCGCTCCGCCCGGAGCCATGGTAGCCCAGTAAATTTTCTCGCCCGGGCAGAGGGCCGTAGTGAGGCCCTCCGCCCAGGCGGATTTTCCGCTGCCGCTGCCGCCGGTAATGAGCGCCAGCATCACTGCTTGCCCAGGGCGGTGTTCTTCTTCCACGCGGCGATCACCGCGTCCATGACCACACCCCGGAAGCCGCCTCGCTCCAGCGCGGCCACGCCCTCGATGGTGGAGCCGCCGGGGGAGCACACCGCGTCCTTCAGCGCGCCGGGGTGCTCCTCGCTCTCCAGCACCAGACAGGCCGCGCCGATGAGGGTCTGGGCGGCGAAGGCCATGGCCTTCTGCCGGGGGAGGCCAGCCAGCACGCCGCCGTCGGCCATGGCCTCGATGAAGGGATAGACGAAGGCGGGGCCGCACCCGGCTACCGCCGAGAACGCGTCCATAAGCCCCTCATCCAGCCGCTCCACCCGCCCGGCAAAGCGGAGGATGTGCTCCACCGCCTGAAGGTGGGAGGCCTGGGCGTTGGGACCGGCGCACAGGGCGATCATACCCTTGCCGATGGAGCAGGGGGTGTTGGGCATGATGCGCAGGATGGGGGTGCCCGGAGGGGCCCAGCCGGCCAGGGTCTCGGCGGTGAGGCCGGCGGCCATGGACACCAGTACCTGGCCCGGGGTGAGGACGGGGCCGATCTCCTCCAGCAGGGCGCGCATCATGTGGGGCTTCACGCCCAAGAAGAGGTAGCGGGCGGCACAGGCGGCCTCCAGGTTGTTGGCGGCCACGGTGCAGCCCGTGTCGTTCTCCAGGTCCAGGGCCTTGGAGCGGGTGCGGTTGGAGATGATGACGTCCTGAGGGGGCACCGACTGACAGGCCGCCCGGACCAGCGCCCCGCCCATGTTGCCCGTGCCGATGAATGCGGCTTGTTTCATGTGTAAGACCTCGCTTTCCCTTGATTTCGTCCAGTGTACCACATCCCGCTGTCCCAGGCAAGCAGGGGCATAGGACGGGCCGGTGGAGGCATACAATGTCGCCAGCCGGAGGAAAGGAGCGAGGGCCATGGGCGAGCGGGTGACGGAGCTGCGCTGCAAAGAGATCATCGGACTGGGAGACGGGATGCGCTACGGCTATGTGGGGGACGTGGAGGTGGACCTGGACAGCGGCAAGGTGCTCGCGCTGGTGGTGCCGGGGCGGCTGCGGCTGTTGGGACTGCTGGGCCGGGAGCCGGAGCGGGTATTTGCCTGGGAGCAGGTGAAGCGCATCGGGGCGGACATCGTGCTGGTGGAGGGCTTGCCCCGCCCGCCGGAGGAGCGGCAGCGCCGCCGCCGTCCGCCCCACACCCGGGCGCGGGAAGAGCGGTCGGATTTCCAAAGTTAAGACAGGAAATCGTACGGAACCTCTTTACGAGGGGCGATTCTGTGGTATAATACGGTTATGGTGGTGGAATAGTTTTTAAACTCACCAGTATAAAAATCTATGGACCGTTCCGGGGGAGCGAATCGAATATGTGTGGAATCGTGGGATTTGTAGGAAGAAAAGAGGCCGCACCCATCTTGCTGGAGGGCCTGCGCCGGCTGGAGTACCGCGGATACGACTCCGCCGGCGTGGCGGTCTACGGATCGGACGGCCTCCAGGTCGTCAAGACCAAGGGCCGCATCCAGGCTCTGGCCGAACAGGTGGAGACCCGCGGCGGGCTGAACGGGTCCATTGGCCTGGGACACACCCGCTGGGCCACCCACGGCGCCCCTTCCGACATCAACTCCCATCCCCACGTCAGTGAGAACGGCCGCATTGCGGTGGTCCACAACGGCATCATCGAGAACTATGCCGAGATCCGGGAATTCCTGGAGTCCACGGGGGTCCACTTCGTCTCGGAGACCGATACCGAGGTGGTGGCCCAGCTGCTGGAGTACTACTACCAGGGCAACATCCTGGACGCGGTGACCAAGGCGCTCCACCGCATCCGGGGCGCCTATGCGCTGGGCATCCTGTGCGCCGACTGCCCGGACCGGCTCATCGCCGCCCGGAAGGACAGCCCCCTCATCCTGGGCTTCGGCGAGGGCTTCCACGTGCTGGCCAGCGATGTGACCGCCGTCATCGAGCACACCCGTGACGTGTGCTACCTGGACGACGGGGAGATCGCCGAGCTCACTGCCGACCACTGCTGGGTGTACGACGCCTACCTCCGCCCGGTGGAGAAGGAGCACCGCCACGTGGACTGGGAGATCTCCGCCGCTGAGAAGGGCGGATACGAGCACTTCATGCTCAAGGAGATCATGGAGCAGCCCAAGGCGGTGCGGGACACCATCACCCCCCGCATCCGGGACGGAAAGGTGGTGCTGGACGAGCTGGAATTCTCGCCGGAGTACCTGAAAAACCTGGACAAGATCTACATCATCGCCTGCGGGTCCTCCTACCACGTGGGTATGGCGGCCAAGTATGTGCTGGAGCGGCTCCTCCGCAAGCCGGTGGAGGTGGCTCTGGCCTCGGAGTTCCGCTACTGTGACCCCATCGTCACGGAGAAAACCCTGGCCCTGGTCATCAGCCAGTCCGGCGAGACTATCGACACCCTGGCCGCCCTGCGGGAGGCCAAGCGCCTGGGGGCCCGGGTGCTGTCCATCGTCAACGTGGTGGGCTCCTCCATCGCCCGGGAGAGCGACGGAGTGCTCTACACCTGGGCCGGGCCGGAGATCGCCGTGGCCACCACCAAGGCCTATTCCACCCAGCTGGCGGTGGTGGACCTGATCGGCCTGGCCTTCGCCAGGGCCATGGGCACCATCGGGGAGGAGGAGTACGCCAAGCTGCTCGCCGCGCTGGAGGACCTGCCCCGGCAGCTGGAAGAAGTGCTCTCCCACCGGGAGCAGATCCAGTATCTGGCCTCCATCTACTTCAACCACCCCTCGGTGTTCTTCATCGGGCGGAATCTGGACTACGCCGTGGGTCTGGAGGGCTCCCTGAAGCTGAAGGAGATCTCCTATCTGCACTCCGAGGCCTACGCCGCCGGAGAGCTGAAGCACGGCACCATCTCCCTCATCGAGTCGGGCACCCTGGTGGTGGCTCTGGCGGGCTGCCGCCCGGTCTTTGAAAAGACCATGAGCAACGTGGTGGAGGTCAAGAGCCGCGGGGCCGACGTGCTGGGCCTCACCATCGCCCCGCTGGAGGAGGCGGTGGGCAAGGTGGTAGACCACACCCTCACCGTGCCGGAGACCCACCCGCTGCTGCTCCCCTCGCTGGAGGTGGTGCCCATGCAGCTGTTCGCCTACTATGTGGCGCTGATGCACGGTTGCGATATCGACAAGCCGCGCAACCTGGCCAAATCCGTAACGGTGGAGTAACGAGAGCTCCAACCGTGGATTTCTGCAAGACGCGCGCCCATGGCTCCCGCCTGCCGGGAGCAGGGCGCGCGCCCCTGTTGTTTCAAAGAGAGAAAGGAAGGATCACTTGAAGAAGAGACCGATCGCCCTGGCAGCGGCCCTGACGCTGACGGTCAGCCTGACCGCCTGTAACCAGGCAGCCCCCGCTCCCAGCGACAACCAGCCTCAGACCACCTCGGACGCGCCTGTTGTGGTGAGCTACGGCATTTCCAACCCCTGGGACTCCCTCATGCCCTACAACAGCGCCTCGGGCAGCAACTACTCCCGCATGATCTATGACAAGATCTACGACCGCCTGGCCTATGTCCACGCCGACGGCACCCTCAGCCCCCGGGCCGCCAAGTCCTGGGAGAGCGCCGACGACGGGCTCTCGGTGCGCTTCTTCCTGGACGAGAAGGCCGCCTTCCACGACGGCACCCCGGTGACCGCCCAGCACTGGGTGGACACCATCCTGCGCATGACCGATCCGGAGTGTCCCACCCTGGGCCGCTCGGCCTTCTCGGTCCTGGCCGGCACCGACTCCAGCGGCGTGGCCGTGGCAGGTGAGACGGTGGGCGTGGTAGCGGAGGACGACTACACCCTGAAGCTCACCTTCAAGACCCCCACCACCCCGGAGGACTTCCTGCTGGACCGCAATCGGGAGTACTATGTGCTACCCACTCACCTGATGGAGGACGTGGCCCCGGCGGACACCATGACCATGGACCTGTGGTCGGCTCCCATCGGCTCCGGCCCCTGCAAGTTTGAGTCGGAGGTGATGGGTTCCTCCATGGTCCTCACCGCCAATGAGGACTATCAGCTGGGGGCCCCCGGCTTTGACGAGCTGGACATCACGGTGATGGACAAGAACAGTCTCCTCACCGCCCTCATCGCCGGGGATCTGGACTACTACGCCATCGGTGGCAGCGTCTCGGCCAACGACCAGCCCACGGCGGAAAATGCCGGGTTCCAGGTGCTGGAGGGCACGGTGCCCAACACCTTCTTCGAGCTGATGCTGAATAACAAGTCCATCGACGACGCCCGCATCCGCCGGGCCATCGAGCTCGCCTTGGACAAGGAGCTGCTGTGCGAGCAGTCCACCCAGGGCCACGGAACGGTGACCGGCACGTCGGTGCTGCCCACCTGCGCCAGCTACGCCGGGGACTATAACGTAGAGTACAATGTGGACGCCGCCAAGGAGCTCCTGGACGAGGCGGGGTACGACGGCACCACGTACAGCCTGGCCTGTACCTCCAACCGCCAGGGCCTGGCCGCCCTCATGCAGCAGCAGCTGGAGGAGGCGGGCTTCTCCATCCAGGTGGAGACGGTAGACTCCACCACCATGTTCGCCGGCATGGCCGACGGCACCTACGACATGGGCATCGCCAGCCACACCCCCAACGCGCTGCCCCTGTGGTTCACCGAGAGCCGCTTCAACGCGGAGAATAACATCTTCCGTGTGCCGGACACCGCGCCCTATGAGGAGCGCATCGCCGCGGTGAAGAACGAGACCGACCCGGACAAGCGCACCGCCGCTCTGGCGGAGCTGGAGGACTATCTGGCCCAGGAGCGGCCCTTCATCCCCCTGTGGTTCGGCACCGCCCTCCACGTCCAGTCCAACACCGTCTCCGGCATCGACTACCCCTCCGCCAGCTTCTCCAACGAGAACGTGTGGGAGTGGGTCAAGGAATAACCCAAGTTTGACCTCCGTAGGGCTGTTGCGAGCGGCCCATGCTCCCCGGGGTGACCCGGGGAGCCGGAAGTGCAGGAGGAACCAAGATTGATTCGTTACGTTCGCAGGCGGCTTATGACCGTCATCCCCGTTTTTTTTGGCATTACCCTTTTGGTATTCATTTTTCTCAGCATCGCCCCCGGCACCATCGCCGACCTGATGGGGGAGGGGGGCAACGCCATCTCCTCCGATCAGGCCGCGCTGGAGGAGCGCCTGGGGCTCAATGACCCGCTGCCGGTGCGCTATCTGGAGTGGCTTGGGAACCTCTTCCACGGGGACCTGGGCCTCTCCTGGCAGACCGGCCGCCCGGTGGCCGAGAGCATCGCCCAGCGGGTGGGGCCCTCTCTGATCCTCACCGGCACCGGAGTGGCGCTGGCCATTTTGCTGGCCATCCCGCTGGGCACGCTGGCCGCGTGGAAGCCCCGCTCAATCTGGAACAAGCTGGCCTCTGTTTGCTCTATGGTGAGCTTCGGCGTGCCCGGTTTTCTCCTCAGTCTGGTGCTGGTCTACATCTTTTCCCTCACGCTGGGCCTGCTGCCCGCCTCCCGGATGTACACCACCGGCTCGTCGGGGAGCTTTGGAGATCTCCTGTACCATCTGGCCCTCCCGGCGGCGGTGATCTGCATCAGCAACCTGGGCGAGCTGGTGAAGCAGACCCGGGCGGCCTGTCTGGAGACCATTGGTGAGGACTACATCCGCACCGCCTGGGCCAAGGGCCTCAAGGGGCGGGTGGTGCTGGTCCGCCATGTGTTCCGCGGGTCCCTCACCCCCATTCTCACCACCGTGCTCACCCACATCCCCCACATCATCGGCGGTTCGGTGGTGGTGGAGCGGCTCTTCGGCTGGCCGGGGATGGGGAGCCTCATGTTCACCGCCATCCTCAGCCGGGACTACGCCATGGTCATGGGGGTGACGGTGGTCATCGCGCTGACCGTGTTCTCCACCAATCTGCTCCTGGACCTGGTCTACGGTCTGGTGGACCCCCGGGTGCGGCAGGGGAGGGGCGGCGTATGAGAGCGAAAAAGGTACGCGGCTCCGGCCCCTGGCAGCGGTTCCGCCGGGACCGCTGGGCCATGGTGGGCCTGGGCATCCTGATCGCGGAAGTGCTGCTGGTCCTGCTGCTGCCCCCGCTGATGGGCCTGGAGCCCAACGCTACCGACCGCGTCGCCGGGTTCTGGGCGCCGCCCTCCTGGGAGCACTGGCTGGGCACCGACGACGTGGGCCGGGACGTGTTCGCCCGCCTCGTCTACGGCGGGCGGATCTCCCTGCTGGTGGGCTTTTCCGCCGCCGCCATCAGTGTGGCGGTGGGTGTGCCGCTGGGGCTGCTGGCGGGCTACCGCCGGGGCGCCTGCGAATTCTGGATCATGCGTCTGGCCGACGTGTTCCAGTCCTTTCCCACCACTGTGCTGGTGCTGTGTCTGGTGGCGCTGGTGGGCGCTTCGGTGTGGAACATTGTGGTGGTAATCGGCCTACTGGGCTGGACCTCCATCGCCCGGCTGGTGTATGGAAATACCCTCTCGGTGCGGGAACAGGAGTACATCCTGGCGGTGCGGGCCCTGGGCGGCAGTACCGCCACCATCCTGCGGCGCAACGTTCTGCCAAACGCCGTCTCGCCGGTGTGGGCGGCGCTGGCCCAGCGGGTGGGACGGGCCATCCTGTCCGAGTCCAGCCTGAGCTTTCTGGGCGTGGGTATCCGCACCCCCCAGGCCTCCTGGGGCAACATCGTGCAGTATGCCACCAACGTCACCGTCTTTGCCGAGCGCCCCTGGATCTGGGTGCCCCCCAGCATCTGCATCGTGGTGACAGTGTTCGCCCTCCAGTTCGTGGGGGACGGGCTGCGGGACGCCATGGACCCCAAATATGTCTCCTCCACCGGCGTGGAAGAGAGCCCGGTGTTCTGCCGGGAGACGCCGGAGGAACTGCTGTCCGTCCTGGAAGAGGACGCGGAAGCATAAAAAAGGCCTGACACCTTGGTGTCAGGCCTTTTTTTCCTGTGATTCCTGTGAGCCGGTGAGCCGCTCCAGCAGCGAGAGCGCCTGGCTGCGCCCCTCCTCGGAGATGGAGTAGTGCATCCACTTGCCCTCCTTGCGTCCGGTGACCAGGCCGGAGTCGCACAGCACCTTCATGTGGTGGGAGAGGGTGGGCTGGCTGATCTCCAGCTGCTCCAGCAGCGCACAGGCGCAGACCTCTCCGGTTTGCAGCAGTTCCAGGATCCGTACCCGGTTGGGGTCGCACAGAGCCTTAAAGACCCGCGCGGCCTGCGTATAGGACGTGTCCACTTGCTGACCTCCCTTTCGGACAGTCTTTGGAATCAGTATACCGGATAAATCGAATGCTGTCAATCTGATTCCCGGAGGGAAGGACCGGCCTCCTCTTCCGTTGAGGAACTCTTGCACTTTTGGACAAGATATGGTATTCTGAATCGTAAATGTGTAGCCCACCCTGTGGGCAAGTTGAGATTTCACGAGAAAGAAGGCAAGTTCATGTCCCATCAGACTGTGATCGTCCTGGACTTTGGCGGTCAGTACAACCAGCTCATCGCACGCCGGGTGCGTGAGTGCAGCGTGTACTGCGAAGTCAAGCCCTATACCACACCCCTGGCTGAGCTGAAAGCCATGAATCCCATCGGCTTCATCTTCACCGGCGGCCCCAACAGCGTGTATGACGAGAAGGCCCCCCACGTGGACCCGGCCATTTTTGAGCTGGGGGTGCCGGTGCTGGGCATCTGCTACGGCTGCCAGCTCATGGCCCACACCCTGGGTGGCGAGGTCACTGCCGCTCAGGACGACACCGCCCGGGAGTACGGCAAGACGGAGACCTTCTTTGACACCTCCTGCAAGCTCTTCAAGGGCCTGCCCGAGCGGGGCATCTCCTGGATGAGCCATGGAGACTATATGGCCAAGGTGCCCCAGGGCTTCGCCCTCACCGCCCACAGCGCCGCCTGCCCCAACGTGGCCATCGCCGATGAGTCCCGTGGCTTTTACGGCGTGCAGTTCCACCCCGAGGTCAACCACACCCAGCACGGCGTGGACATGATCCGCAACTTCCTCTATGAGGTCTGCCACGCCGCCGGCGACTGGACCATGGGCGACTACCTCAAGACCGCCGTGGCCTCCATCCGCGAGAAGGTGGGCGACGGCAAGGTGCTGCTGGCCCTCAGCGGCGGCGTGGACTCCTCCGTGTGTGCCGCTCTGCTGGCCGAGGCGGTGGGATCTCAGCTCACCTGCGTGTTCGTGGACCACGGCCTCATGCGCAAGAACGAGGGCGACGAGGTGGAGCAGGCCTTCTCCAAGTGGGCCATGAACTTCGTCCGGGTGGACGCCGAGACCCGCTTCCTCCTGAAGCTGGCCGGTGTCACCGAGCCTGAGCACAAGCGCAAGATCATCGGCGAGGAGTTCATCCGCGTCTTTGAGGAAGAGGCCAAGAAGATCGGCGCCGTGGACTTCCTGGCCCAGGGCACCATCTATCCCGACGTGATCGAGTCCGGCGCCGGCGATGCCGCCGTGATCAAGAGCCACCACAACGTGGGCGGCCTGCCTGACTACGTGGACTTCAAGGAGATCATCGAGCCCCTGCGCCTCCTCTTCAAGGACGAGGTGCGCCAGCTGGGCCGTGAGCTGGGTCTGCCCGAGTACCTGGTCATGCGCCAGCCCTTCCCGGGCCCCGGTCTTGCCATCCGCATCATCGGCGACATCACCAAGGAGAAGGCCGACCTGCTGCGGGAGGCCGACGCCATCTTCCGGGAGGAAGCTGCCCGCTCCGGCGAGGACAAGAAGATGAACCAGTTCTTCGCGGCCCTCACCAACATGCGTTCCGTGGGCGTCATGGGCGACGGCCGGACCTACGACTACGCCGTGGCCCTGCGCGCCGTCACCACCGACGACTTCATGACCGCCGACTGGGCCCGCATCCCCTATGAGCTGCTGGACCGCATCAGCGTGCGCATCGTCAACGAGGTGCCGGGCATCAACCGTGTGCTTTACGACATCACCTCCAAGCCCCCCGCCACCGTGGAGTTCGAGTAATCCAATCAAATGAACATGGCCGGAGACCCGATGACGGGCCTCCGGCCATATTTTTATGCGTTGTGGTTGAGGAGCGTGATACAGCTCACGGCGTCGTCCGTGAAATAGAAGAGGATGGCGGCTCCCCAGCCGTCGGAGCGGCGGCAGTACCAGAGATATTCGTCCGTTTTGTCGTAGATGTTGGTGATGTCGTCGCCGGCGTCGTCCCAATAGGGCGTGTCGTAGAGTTGATCGCCGTAGGCCGCCTCCACCTCGGCCCGGGTGGAGCCGATGCCGATGCCGCGGGTGGTGACGATATCCGCCCGGGTGGTGGAGAGGGATTCGATGGAGTAGGTGTCTACATCGTCCAGAGAGTGAAAGTCGGTCTCGCTCATGCTGCACACGGCGACAAAGTCGCTCCACTCCAGGCGATACCAGGCATAGCCTTCGCTGCTGGGGGTACGGTCCTCAAGAGGGATGCGGCCGTAGGGCAGGTCGATCATGAACCGGATGCCGCTCGCCCCCGGCCCAGCGGGGATGGGATAGCCCAGACGCCAGAAGGCAACTTCGCCATCCACCAGCTGGTAGGCCTGCCCCAGCAGGGCGTTGCTGGAGTTCTCAGAGGGGGCACCCTCCGCCGAAACCGTGCTGAAGCTCTCGTCCATCTGGAGACGCAGCAGCACCTGGGTGGGTTCCAGGGAAGTCCAGGCGCCGTTTTCATAGCGGCTTTTTTCCACGAGATATGACACGCCCTGAGCCTCATAGAGGAAGCAGAACTCAACAAATTCCGTGCGGTCGATGCGCAGGGACCCTTCGGGCACGGAGAGAGGCGGCGTGTCCGCGAAGAACACCGGCGCGCCCCAGTTACTTGCGCCCTGCTGGTCGTAGTAGAAGGTCAGAAGCACGGACCGGGCGGACTGGGGCATAGGGGCGTCCTGCAGCATGGCGGCGGTGTCTGGGAGATCGGTGAGGACACCGGCCTCCAGCAGGACCGCGCGTACCCGTGCGTTGTAGGGCCCCACAGAGGCCAGACGGGTGGGTTCCACCAGGTACTCGTTGTCGGAGAAGGCACCCAGGTAGGTGTAATCCTCTCCCTTGCGAAGAAAGACCAGGTGGGCGGCGGCGGTGGTGTCAGGGAGGGTGTAGAGGACGCGGTAGGTCTCCACGGCGTCGTAGCCGTCCCAGCCCTCGGCCCAGGAGAGCCCGCTCAGGTCGGGAAAGGCGGCATAGAGCAAGGTCTGGTCCGGCGGAGCGTAGTAGCCCTGCTCCTCCAGATAGGCCTGGGCCTGCGCCTCGACTTCCTCCGGGATGTGGGTGAGGGCGAAGCCGCCCTCGGGCTCACCGTCGGCTGGGCCCCACTGGTACCAGAGGGGATCGTCCAGGGCGGTCAGCTCCTCCGCGGGGACCAGCAGGGCGTTGGGGTCCGTGCTCCCGGCGTGGCAGTTGTAATGAGTGTAGGTGCCGTCGGAGCACGCCAGCAGGTGCTGCCAGCCGTCAAAGGCGTCCTGACTCGGGTCGGCGTCGTCCACCAGACAGGTGAGGTAGAAGTCCGCCCCGCCGTCCTCCCGCAGGCGGAAGCCGGTCACGGTCGCGTCCCGGGCGGCCAGGGCGTACTCCCCGTCCAGGGTGGAATCCAGAAAGGCCTCCGCGCCGCGGCACAGCTCGGGCTCGGTGGTCCCGGCCAGGGCCAGGGCATCGCTCAGGTCCACCAGCCGGTCCTCCTGCCGGTCGTAGGTGAGGGTATACACGTCGCCGTCGTTTCCGGAGCTGGAGGAGTCCAGGTAAAAGACCAGACTGTCGTAGCGTTCCGTGATGGTGGGGTAAAGTACACAGTGGTTGTCTCCCACCTGGTTATAGGGAGTGTCCATGACGGCCTGGTACTGGCTTTTCAGGACGGCCAGCGCGTCATTGGCGGCCTGAGCCCCGTCGGGGAGGTCCCCGCTGGACATGGTAAAGGCGGGAATCTCCACATAATTGCCCAGCGCGTCATAGTACTGGGTGTCCATGGTGAGGCCTACCGAGGGGGGCGTGCTCTGACAGGACACCAGCGCGCCGCACAGGGCGATGAGCCCCGCCGCCGCCAGCATCAACGCCAGGGCGGGGCGGCGATGGTCCCCAAAGAGGGCCCGGACCCGCCGCTCGGTCTCCCTGGCCGAGCCGGACATGCGGGTAGAGAAGGGGGTCTTGGGAGGTATCATAGGATCATAGCTCCTTTCCGGCCGCGGCGGCCTGCAAGATGGCCCGGCCATAGGCGGCCCGCTCGCCGCAGGAGAGCCATTTCAGGGCCCCCTCGTCGCAGGCCAGTTCGGTGTCCCGCTCTACTGCCTGGGCCATGAGCCAGACGGCGGGGTTGAACCAGTGGAGGGCGCACACCCAAACCATCAGGGTTTTGAGCCAGATGTCCCGGCGGCGGTAGTGGGTGAGCTCGTGGAGAAGGGAATAGCACCGGGCTTTCCCGGGCGGAAAATCCTCGGGCAGCAGAAGGACCGGCCGGACCACCCCGGCCAGCATGGGCACGGTGAGCCCGGCGCAGGTGCGCAGCTGGGGCATCCGGCGGAGGTTTAGGCGCTCTCCCAGCCACTGGTACTCCCGAAGCAGCTGGGGGTCTTCCGCGGGGGCGCTCCACCGGCGCAGGTACCGGCAGAAGCGCAGGTGCGCCGCGCCATTCCACACCAGCACGCCCACCGCACCCAGGAGCCAAACCCCCAGCAGCACATCCCCCAGGGTGAGGGAGAAGGCCGTTTGCGTCGCCTCCGGAGCGGCTGGGACAGTCTGCACTCCGCGGTCCGATTCCGTTTCCGGGGGATCTGTTGCCGGAACAGGGGAAGAGGCCGACGGGAGCTGGAGCCCAGTCTGTGCCTGGACGGTGGGGGCGGCGCGGTAGAGGACAGCGTTTTCCGGTGCGGAGAGGACGATGGGGGCGGGGCGTGCGGTATTCTCCACGGGCAGGGGAGGGGAGAAGGGAAGGGCCAGCCGCAGCCCTAGCAGCACCCAGGCCCAGCACCGCCACCGGGCGGCATAGCGCCCGCCGGTGAGCTTCGTGAACAGGAGCAGCAGCAGGATCACCCCGCCCGCCCCCAGACTGATCCCGGCCAGATCCAGCAGGAAGTCCATCACTGGTCCCCTCCGCTCAACTCGTCCAGCAGGGAGCGCAGGTCATCCAGCTCCTCCTGCTTGAGGCCGTTCCGGGCCAGGGCGGCCACGAAATTCCGGGGCGAGGAGCCGTAGAGCTTATTGAGCACCGCATGGCTGTCGAAAGCCAGGTATTCCTCCCGGCTCACCAGGGGGGTGTAGCGGTTGCTCTTTCCGTCCCGGCGGGCGGAGACAAAACCCTTCTCCTCCAGGCGCTTCAGATAGGTGTTCACCGTGTTGGAGGCCCAGCCGAAGGGGGCGAGCGCCTCCTCCAGCTCGGCCCGGGCGGTGTCGGGCCCGGAGGCCCACAGGGCCTTCAGGACTTCCAGTTCGGTATCGGGCAGTCGTTTCATTTCCATCACTCACTTCATTTGTAGTAGGTAGTTATATACTACAATTGAAGTTGATGATTGTCCAGTTACAATTCGGATACAAATCCAGGCGGGATTTCTTGACAGTTGTCGGAAAATCAGTTAAACTGAACTCAGAAGTAAGAAAAACGGCATCCAGCACTTCATCTCCGCATCGCGACATCCCGGAAGAGCACGGCGGGCAGCTACGCCCTCCGTCAGGCACAGACAGGTCCACGGGAAGGGGACCGGAAAGGGAGCGTGCGCAATGAAAACGAGGATCGTCACCATCAGCCGGGAGTACGGCAGCGGCGGCCGGGCCGTGGGCCAGCAGCTGGCGGCCAGACTGGGCATCGCCTGCTATGACCAGGCCCTCATCGGAAAGATCGCCATGGAGACCGGCTTTGCCCGGGAGTACATCTCCAAGCGAGGGGAGGACGCGCCCCGGGGCGCGTGGCTGGGCGGCGTGTTCGCCGGGAAGGATTTTTACGGCCTGTCCATTCAGGACGAGCTGTGGAACGCCCAGCGGAAGGTGATCCTGAGCCTGGCGGAGCGGGAGCCCTGCGTCATCGTGGGCCGGTGCGCCGACTACATCCTGCGGGAGCGGGAGGACTGCCTGACGGCGTTCATCCACGCAGATATCCGGGTGCGGGCCAAGCGCATCGTGGAGGAATACGGCGAAAAGCCGGACAATCCGGAGAAACGCCTGCGGGACAAGGACAAGCGCCGGGCGGCGTACTACCAGGTCTACACCGACCAGGTGTGGGGCGACCCGCACCACTACCATCTGATGCTCAACAGCGGCGTGCTGGGCATTGAGCGCTGTGTGGACCTGCTGGCTGGCCTGTACGGGCAGGATTTCCACGCATAATGCCCCAGTGAGACCCAGCGCCCCCGGAGCAGCACGCTCCGGGGGCTTTTTGACCGGTGTCCGCCGATTGAAATTTGGGTACAGATGGGGTATACTATCTCAGTTCAGGAAACTACTTCTATTATCATAGACAGGAAAGGGGAATCGGTCTATGGAATTGACCTTAAAGGAATATCTCTCCGGCCTGAAGGGACAGCGGGTAGCCGTGGTGGGCATCGGCGTGTCCAACACCCCCCTCATCAAGCTTCTGGTCCGCGCGGGCGTGAAAGTGACCGCCTGCGACAAGCGCACCCGGGAACAGTTTGACGGCCAGGCCGCCGCGCTGGAGAGCCTGGGCGTGGAGCTCCATCTGGGGCCGGACTATCTGGACGGCCTGCGGAATTACAGCGTGATTTTCCGCACGCCTGGCCTGCGGCCCGACGTGCCCCAGCTTCTGGACGCCGTGGAGCACGGCGCAGTGCTCACCTCCGAGATGGAGGTGTTCTTCCAGACCTGCCCCTGCCGCATCATCGCGGTGACCGGCAGCGACGGCAAGACCACCACGACTTCTATCATTGCGGGCCTTCTGGAGAAGGCGGGCTACAACACCTACGTGGGCGGCAACATCGGCCGGCCTCTGCTGGCGGACGCCGAAGGCATGTCCCCCGAGGACATGGCGGTGGTGGAGCTGTCCTCCTTCCAGCTCATGACCATGGACCGCAGCGCCGACATCGCCGTGGTCACCAATCTGGCTCCCAACCATCTGGACGTCCACACCTCCATGGAGGAGTATGTCACCGCCAAGCAGAACATCTACCGCCACCAGAACGCCGGCGGGCTGGTGGTGCTCAACCACGACAACGACATCACCCGGGGCTTTGCCGCCGACGCGGTGGGGGAGGTCACCTTCTTCAGCCGCCGGGAGCGCCTGGAGAAGGGTGTGTTCGTGGAGGACGGGGCCATCTGGGTGTCTGACGACAACGGCATCCGGAAGGTGCTGCCGCTGCTGGACATCCTGCTGCCCGGCGACCACAACGTGGAGAACTACATGGCGGCCATCGGTGCGGTGAACGGTCTGGTGCCTGATGAGGTCATCCGGGCCTTCGCCTCCTCCTTCCAGGGCGTGGAGCACCGCATCGAGCTGGTGCGCACTCTGCGGGACGTGCGGTATTATAACGACTCCATCGCCTCCAGCCCCTCCCGCACCATTGCGGGGCTGCGCTGCTTCCCGGAGAAGGTGATCCTCATCGCCGGCGGATACGACAAGCACATCCCCTTCGACACCCTGGGGCCGGAGATCGTGGAGCATGTGAAGAAGCTCTTCCTCACCGGCGCCACCGCCGCCAAGATCCGCGCCGCTGTGGAGGCCTCTCCCAACTACGCCCCCGGCGCGCCGGAGATCGTGGAGATCGACGATTTCCGGGAGACCGTCCTGGCGGCGCACAAGGCTGCCGAGCCCGGGGACGTGGTGATCCTCTCTCCGGCGGGAGCCGCCTTCGACAAATTCAAGAACTTCATGGAGCGGGGCGCTTTCTTCAAAGAGATCGTCAACGGCCTGGAGTAAGGGAGAAGAAGATACATGGATTCACTGCATACGCTGGAGGCCCTCTGCGCGCAGAACGCCCCCTCCGGCTTTGAAGGACCGGCGGCCCGCACCGCCGCGGGCCTGCTGGCGCCGCTGATGGATCAGGTGACGGTGGACCGGATGGGCAACGTCATCGGCGTGCGCCGCTGCGGCAAGCCGGGCGCCAAGCGCCTGCTGCTGGACGCCCACCTGGATGAGATCGGCCTCATCGTCACCGGCGTGGAGGACGGCTTCCTTCGCTTCCAGACCATCGGCGGGGTGGACCCCCGGATGCTGCCTGACCGGGAGGTGACCGTCCTCACCGAGCCGCCCCTCTTCGGCGTGGTGGCCTGCCTGCCCCCCCACGTCCAGAAGAAGGGGGATGAGAACCGCTCGGTGCCCATCGACGAGCTTTTCGTGGACATCGGCATGGACCAGGAGACGGCCGAAAAGACCGTACCCATCGGCACGCCCATGGTGTTCCGGGGCGGCTGTTTCCCTCTGAGCCACGGCAAGATCTGCGGCAAGGCCATGGATGACCGCTCCTGCTTCACGGCGCTGGTGCGCTGCGCGGAACTGCTGCGGGGCGAGGCACTGGATGTGGACCTCTATATCATGGGCTCCACCCGGGAGGAGATCAGCGGCGCGGGGGCCCTGTGCGCCACCTTCGCTCTGGAGCCCGACTGCTGCGTGGCGGTGGACGTGACCCACGGCGCCACCCCCGACGCCCCCAAGGACAAGTGCTTCACCCTGGGCGGCGGCCCGGCCATCGGGGTGGGCCCCAACATGACCGGCTGGATGACCCGGCTCCTGTGCAGCCGGGCGGAGGCCGCGGGCATCCCCTACGACCTGGAGGTCATGGGAGGTCACACCGGCACCAACGCCTGGGAGATGCAGATCTGCCGGGAGGGGGTGGCCACCGCGGTGGTGAGCCTGCCCCTGCGGTATATGCACAGCCCCATTGAAGTGCTGGACAGCGGCGATCTGGAGCAGACCGCCCGCCTGCTGGCCTCCTTCGTGCGGGCGCTGGGAAAGGAGGGAGACCTGTGCTGAATCTGGTGAAGGAGCTGTGTGCCCTCAGCGGCGTATCCAGCTTTGAGGAGCCGGTGCGGGACTTCATCCGGCAGCGAGTGGCCCCCTATGCCGACGAGGTGCGGGTGGACGCCCTGGGCAACCTCATCGTCTTTAAGAAGGGCAAGAAGAACACCGGCAGCCGCTTTGTGGTGTGCGCCCATATGGACGAGGTGGGCCTGATGGTCCGCCGCATCACCCCGGAGGGCTATCTGAAGGTGACCACCGTGGGCGGCATCGACCGCCGGGTGCTCATCGGAAAGCCGGTCAAGGTCGGGCCCAATCAGGTGCCCGGTGTCATCGGCCTGAAGGCCTACCACCTGGTCAGCGACGAGGAGGAAAAACGGGTCCCCAAGCTGGAGGACCTCTATATCGACATCGGCGCGGGCAGCAAGGCGGAGGCCGAAGCCATGGTGTCCCTGGGGGACTGCGCGGTCTTTGACAGCGACTGCGTGGAATTCGGCCAGGGCATGCTGAAGGCCAAGGCTCTGGACGACCGCATCGGCTGCGCGGTGATGATGAAGCTGCTGGAGGAGGAACTTCCCCTGGACGTGACCTTCGTCTTTGCCGTGCAGGAGGAGGTGGGGAACCGGGGCGCCTTCGGCGCGGCCTTTTCAGTGAAGCCGGAGGCGGCGCTGGTGCTGGAGACCACCACTGCCGCGGATCTGCCCGGCATGGAGGACTACCAGAAGGTGTGTCTCCCCGGCAAGGGGCCGGTGGTGCCCTTCATGGACATGGGCTCCATCGCCGACCGGGAATACTATCGCCTGCTGCGGGATCTGGCCCGGAAAAACGGCATTCCCTGGCAGACCAAGCACTACCTCTCCGGCGGCAATGACGCCGCCGCGTTCCAGCGCTCCCGGGCCGGTGTGCGTACCGCCACCATCGCCGCCGCGGTGCGCTATCTCCACGCCCCGGCCAGTGTGTGTGCGATCCGGGACCTGGAGGACATTCTGAAACTCTCGCGGCTCTTCCTCGGCGCAATGGCCGAGGGCCTGTAAAGGAGCGATCTTATGGATTTATTGGAAATTCTCCGCACCCTCAACGCCAGCCACGGCCCCACCGGGGACGAGGGCGGCGTGCGCGCCGCAATCCGCGCCCTGGCCGAGCCTCTGGCCGATGAAGTGAAGGAGGACGCCCTGGGCAACCTCATCGTCCGCCGGAAGGGGAAGGGCCCCAAGGTGATGCTGGCGGCCCACATGGACTCCATCGGCTTCATCGTCACTCACATTGAAGAAAACGGCTACCTGCGCTTCGGCCGCCTGGGCGGCCTCTCGGCCATCGAGCTGTGCGCCACTCCGGTGCGCTTCGCCAACGGCGTGAAGGGCGTGGTGTGCCTCCCCGAGGACGCCGACCCCAAGGATCTGAAGCTGGACCAGCTCTCCATCGACGTGGGCGCGGAGAGCGCCAAAGCCGTGGAGGCCCTGGGCCTGGACCTGGGGGACACGGCGGTGTATAACACCGGCCTCTTCACCACCGGCGAGCGGGTGGTGTCCCCCTACCTCGATGACCGCATCGCCTGCGCGGTGCTCCTCCAGGTGCTGGAGGCGCTGAAAGGGGAGAAGGTCAAAAACGACCTCTACTTCGTCTTTACCGTCCAGGAGGAGGTGGGCCTGCGGGGCGCCCGCACCGCCGCCTTCGCGGTGAAGCCGGACTACGCCCTGGCTATGGACGTCACCTCCACCGACGACGAGCCCGGTTCCAAGCACACCTCCACCGCCCGCCTGGGCAAGGGCGCGGCAGTGAAGGTGATGGACCACTCGGTGCTCTGCCACCCCCAGGTGGTGCAGAAGCTGCGGGACCTGGCGGCGGAGGGGAATATCCCTGTCCAGACCGACATCATGCGCTCCGGCGGCACTGACGCCGGGGCCATCCACCAGAGCCGCAAGGGTGTCCTCACCGGGGGCATCTCGGTGCCCTGCCGGTATATCCACACCCCCCAGGAGATGGCCGACCGCCGGGACGTGGCGGCCTGCGTGGACCTGGCGCTGGCCTTTGTGCGCGCCGAGCTCCCCGCCCTTTAATACACAAGGAAGGAAACCGAAATCATGTCGCTTGAGATCAGTCAGCCGGTCCGGGATCTGGCGGCCCGGGCCCAGGCCGGACTGCGGGAGCAGTTCGACCGCATCGACGCCATTGCTGAGTTCAACAGTCTGAAAGTCCTCTCTGCGTTCCAGAAGCACCGGGTGGCCGAGGCCTACTTTGCCGGTACCACCGGCTACGGCTACGACGACCTGGGCCGGGACAAGTTGGAGGAGATCTATGCCGATATCTTCCACACCGAGGACGCCCTGGTCCGCATCGGCTTTGTGAACGGCACCCACGCCATCGCCTGCGCCCTGTACGGGGCGCTGAAGCCGGGAGACATCCTGGTCTCCGCCGTGGGGGCCCCCTACGACACCATGCTGGGCGTCATCGGCGTGTCCGACAAGGGCCCCGGCTCCCTCATGAGCTATGGCGTGGAGTACCGCCAGGTGGAGCTGAAAAACGACGCCCCCGACCCGGAGGGGCTGGCCGAGGCGGTGAAGGACCCCCGGGTAAAGGCGGTGCTTATCCAGCGCTCCAAGGGCTACTCCACCCGCTCGTCCCTGTCCGTGGACGAGATCGGGGCCCTGTGCGCCGTGGTGAAGGCCAACAACCCGGGTGCCGCTATCCTGGTGGACAACTGTTACGGCGAGTTCGTGGAGGAGAAGGAGCCCACCGAGGTGGGCGCCGACCTGGTGGTGGGCTCGCTCATCAAAAACCCCGGCGGCGGCCTGGCCCCCACCGGCGGCTACATCGCCGGGCGGAAGGACCTCATCGAGGGCGCAGCGGCCCGGATGACCGTGCCCGGCATCGGCCGGGAGTGCGGCTCCACCCTGGGCAACAACCGGCTGCTCTATCAGGGCCTGTTCCTGGCCCCCCACACGGTGGCCCAGGCGGTCAAGACCGCCGTGTTTGCCGCCAAGGTCATGGAGGAGCTGGGCTATAAGACCGAGCCCACCTCTGACCAGGTGCGCCACGACATCATCCAGATGATCCACTTCGGCTCCCCTGAGCCCCTCAAAAAGTTCTGCAAGGGCATCCAGTTCGGGGCGCCGGTGGACTCTTACGTTACCCCGGAGCCTTGGGACATGCCGGGCTATGACTGCCCGGTCATCATGGCGGCGGGCGCCTTCATCCAGGGCGCGTCCATCGAGCTCTCCTGCGACGCCCCCATGCGGGAGCCCTACACCGCCTATCTCCAGGGCGGCCTCACCTTTGAGAGCGGCAAGGCCGGTGTGATGCTGGCGGTGGAGGAGCTGCTGCGCCAGGCATAATCCGCCCTTCTTTGCGCATAGGCTCTCCCGGGAGGTGAGGGCCTGTGGCGCGATGGCTGCGCCGGGTGTGGCCCCGGCGGCTCCGGCAAAGTTCTGACAAGCAAAAAGGCTTTACCATTCTTCCGGCCCTGCTGGGAGTGGCGGCGGCGCTGCTGCTCTTGGCGTGGTTGGAGAGCACGATCCAGCCCACCCTGGCCGATCTGGCCGCCGCCCAGGTGGAGCAGGCGGTGCGCAAAGCGGCAGAGGAGGCCTTTGGGCAGCTTCTGGCCGAGGAGCCGGACCTGTGCCGGGAGCTGTACACGGTTGGGACCGGTCCGGACGGAGCGGTGGCGACCCTAGAGGCCGACTCCGCCAAGCTCAGCGCCCTGCGCACTGCGCTTTTGGAGCGGATCACCCAGCAAGTGGAATCCCTTGACAGCCAGGAGCTGTCCATCCCCCTGGGCAGCCTCACCGGTTGGAGCCTGCTGTCTAACCGTGGCCCGTCCCTGGGTGTGGAGGTGCTGGCGGTGAGTATCCCCTCGGCGGAGTTTCGCAGTTCCTTCCAGGCCGCCGGGGTAAACCAGACCCTCCACCGGGTCACCCTGGAGGTAAATGTGGAGGTAACGCTGCTGCTGCCCGGCGGTACCACCGTGGAGAACGTAGACCTCTCCCTGCCGGTCAGCGAGATCGTGGTGGTGGGGGAGGTGCCCCAGACCTACCTGAGCCTGACACCATGAGAGAACCCTTTGACACCATGTATGGAGGTCCCAATGGACGAGAGACTGGAAGTGGAGGCCCTCCGGCGGGAGCTGGAGCAGGCCAACTATGAATACTACGTGCTGGACACCCCCAGCATGAGCGACTACGACTTTGACCACAAGCTCCGCCGCCTGGAGGAGCTGGAGGCCGCCCATCCCGACTGGGTGACCCCCGACTCGCCTACCCAGCGGGTGGGGGGCAAGGTGGCCGACGGCTTTGCCGAGGTGGTCCACCGGGTGCCTCTGGAGAGTTTGCAGGACGTGTTCTCCCTGGAGGAATTGGGGGAGTTCGGCCAGCGGGTGGGGGAGACCCTCGCCCATGGCGTGGAGTACGACGTGGAGCCCAAGGTGGACGGTCTCTCCGTGGCCCTGGAGTACGAGAATGGCGTCTTTGTCCGGGGGGCCACCCGGGGCGACGGCCAGGTGGGGGAGGACGTCACCGAGAACCTGCGCACCATCCGCTCCATCCCCCTGCGCCTGCCGGAGACCCTGCCGTCCCTCATCGTCCGGGGCGAGGTGTTCATGCCCCGGCAGGTCTTTGAGGAGTTGAACGAGGCCCTGGAGCTCCAGGGCAAGCCCCTCTTTGCCAACCCCCGAAACGCCGCCGCCGGGTCCCTGCGTCAGCACGACCCCAAGGTGGCGGCCAGCCGCAAGCTGGACATCCGGGTGTTCAACATCCAGTGGGCGGAGGGAAAGACCTTCACCACCCACAGCGAGACCCTGGAATATCTGGAGAGCCAGCGCTTCAAAGTGATTCCCCATGAGACCTGCGCCGATATCGCCGCGGCTGGTACTATCATCCAGCGCATGGGCGACGAACGGGAGAGCTACCCCTTCGACATCGACGGCGCGGTGGTGAAGGTGAACGACCTCTCCGACCGGGAGACCCTGGGCTCCACCGCCAAGTTCCCCCGCTGGGCGGCGGCCTATAAGTATCCCCCCGAGCAGAAGCCCAGCCGGGTGGTGGACATCGTGGTCCAGGTGGGGCGCACCGGCGTGCTCACCCCCAAGGCGGTGGTGGAGCCGGTACGTCTGGCGGGCACCACCGTCACCAACGCCACCCTCCACAACCAGGACTTCATTACCGAGAAGGACATCCGCATCGGGGACACGGTGCTGGTGCAGAAGGCGGGGGAGATCATCCCCGAGATCGTCTCTGTTTTGAAGGAGAAGCGGCCGGATGGAACGGAGCCCTATTTCCTGCCTAAGGAGTGCCCGGTGTGCGGCGCGCCGGTGGAGCGGGACGAAGACGGAGCCCATGTGCGCTGTACCGGCGCGGAGTGCCCGGCCCAGCGGCTGCGCCACCTGGTCCACTTCGCCAGCCGCGACGCCATGGACATTGAGCACCTGGGCCCCGCCGTGGTGGAGGCCCTGGTGGGGGCGGGGCTGGTGAAGGGCCCCGGTGACCTCTACCACCTGGAGCCCCAGAGCGTGGCTGCCCTGGACCGGATGGGGCAGAAGAGCGCCGAGAACCTGATGGCTGCCATTGAGAAGTCCAAGTCGGCGGGGCTGGGGCGGCTGCTCTTCGCCTTCGGCATCCGGCAGGTGGGGCAGAAGGCGGGCAAGGTGCTGGCCGCCCGGTTCGGCACCCTGGACGCCCTGATGGCCGCCACCGAGGAGGAGCTCACCGCCGTCCCCGACATCGGGGCCATCACGGCCAAAAGTTTGCTGGACTGGTTCCAGAACCCCCAGAGCCGCCATCTGATTGAGACCCTGCGGGAGGCCGGTGTGTCCTTCGACAGCACCGAGGAGCCGGTGGGGGACGCCCTGGCGGGTAAGACCTTCGTCCTCACGGGCACGCTGCCCACCATGGACCGGAAGGAGGCCGCCGCCCTTATCGAGGCCCAGGGGGGCAAGGTGACGAATTCGGTGTCCAAAAAGACCAGCTACGTGGTGGCGGGTGAGGCCGCCGGGTCCAAGCTGAAAAAGGCCAACGACCTGGGCATCCCCGTCCTCAGCGAAGAAGAGCTGCTGGCCATGCTGGGCCGCTGATCTATAAACAAAAACAGCCTGGACCGATCTGGTCCAGGCTGTTTGGCATTTAAAGAGCCGCTTCGATGGCGTCAATGACGATCTTCATGGCCTTGATGCGGGCGTAGCGCTTGTCCACCGACTCCAGAATGTGCCAGGGGGCGTTTTCGGTGTTGGTCTTTTGGAGCATCTCGTTGACCGCCACCTCGTAGGCGTCCCACTTCTCCCGGTTGCGCCAGTCCTCATCGGTGATCTTCCAGTGCTTTTCCGGGGTGTTCTGCCGCTCGTTGAAGCGGGCCAGCTGGGTGTCCTTGTCGATCTGGACCCAGAACTTGACGACCACCATGCCCGCGTCGGTGAGCTCCCGCTCGAACTCGTTGATCTCGTCATAGGCCCGTTTCCAGTCGTTCTCGGTACAAAAACCCTCCAGGCGCTCCACCATCACCCGGCCGTACCAGCTCCGGTCAAAAATGGCGATGTGGCCGGTCTTGGGGAGCCGCGTCCAGAAGCGCCACAGATAGTGCCGGGCCAGCTCATCGGGGGTGGGGCTGGCGATGGGGATGACCTCATAGCCCCGGGGGTCCAGCGCCGAGGCCAAGCGCTTGATGTTGCCGCCCTTGCCGGCGGCGTCCCAGCCCTCGTAGAGCACCACCACCGGTACCTTTTTCCGATAGAGCTCGTTGTGGAGGGCCTCCAGCTTCTTGCGGCATTTCTTCAGCTGCTCCTGGTACTTTTTCTCCTCCAGGTGGTGGTCCAGCGACACCTCAGCCAGGGGCTCCATGGGGAAGAGAGGCCAGGCCCGCCGGGGCGGCGCGGGATAGACCGGGTGCTCCAGCGCGGCGCAGATGCGCTCATAGAGATAATCCGCCGCCGTGAGGTTCGCCTGGGCGGCGTTGGTACTCTCGATGATCTTCCAGGGCGCCCAGGGGTAGTGGGTGGACTCCAGATAGTGGTCGAAGGCCTCCAGCGTGCGGTGGTAGTTTTTGTTCTGCCGCCAGTCCGACTCGGAGGCCCGCCAGGCGGTGTCCTTATCGTCGGCCAGCTTGGTCAGGCGGGTGTGCTGGGTCTCGGCATCGATGTGGAAGAACAACTTGATGAGCAGATACCCCGCCGCGGCCAGCTGCCGCTCAAACATCTGGATGCTCACCAGCCGCCGGGCGTACTCCTCGTCGGACAGATCGCCCCGCAGGTACTCCCGCACCGTCTCGTCCATCCAGCCCAAGTCCAGAAAGAGGAGCTTCCCCTGGGCGGGGATGGCGGCGAAATGCCGCTTGAGGAAGGGCCAGCGGCGTTCCTCCTCCGTGGGCATCCCCACGGAGCGCACCTGGAAAAAGCGGGGGTCCAGCTCTTTGATGAGCGAGCGAATGGCGCTGCCTTTCCCAGCGGCGCCCCAGCCCTCGATGAGCACGATGACCGGCAGTTTATGCTCCCGCAGCTTCTGCTGGAGACCCGCCAGATCCAGACGGCGGGTCTTGAGGAGTTCCTTACACTCGGCGGTCGTGCGCGTGTCTTCGCCAAAGTTCCAATCGGTCAGCATCTCCGTGTCCTCCTTTTGTTCAAATTGCCTGCTTAATCATAGTGTACCGCACTCCGACCCGGATGACAAGCCGCAAGCTGAAATCCAAATCGGGCTTACCCTTGTGGGAGAGCGGCTTTTGTGCTATAATTCCTACGTTAGACATGCCGGGGCGGGGAGGCCGCTCCGGTGGGAAGCGAGGTTGAGCGATGAGTAAAAACGCGTACGAGAGCCCGCTGTGTTCCCGCTATGCCAGTGCGGAGATGCAGTATATTTTCTCCCCCGACCAGAAATTCTACACCTGGAGACGGCTGTGGGTGGCCCTGGCCCGGGCCGAGATGGAGCTGGGTCTGCCGGTGACCCAGGAGCAGATCGACGAGATGGAGGCCCATCTCACCGACATCGACTACGAGATGGCCGCTGAGAAGGAGAAGCAGCTCCGCCATGATGTCATGGCCCACATCCACACCTTTGGAACGGCCTGCCCCAAGGCCATGTCCATCATCCACCTGGGCGCTACCAGCTGCTATGTGGGCGACAACACCGATGTGATCCTCATGCGCCAGGCTCTGGAGCTGGTGCGGGACAAGCTGGTGCAGGTGCTGAACCATCTGGCCGCCTTCGCCAGACAGTATAAGGCCCTGCCCACCCTGGGCTTCACCCATTTCCAGCCCGCCCAGCTGGTCACCGTGGGCAAGCGTGCCACCCTCTGGATGAACGAGCTGCTCATGGACCTGGAGGAAGTGGAGCACCGCATCTCCAGCCTGAAGCTGCTGGGCTGTAAGGGCACCACCGGCACCCAGGCCTCCTTCCTGGAGCTCTTCGAGGGCGATCACGAGAAGTGCCGCGCCCTGGAGCAGAAGATCGCCGCCGAGATGGGCTTTGACGCGGTGGTGCCGGTGTCCGGCCAGACCTATTCCCGCAAAATGGACTACGCCGTGCTGTCCACCCTCTCCGGCATCGCCCAGAGCGCCAGCAAGTTCGCCACCGACCTGCGGCTGCTGTGCCACCTGAAGGAAGTGGAGGAGCCCTTTGAGAAGCATCAGATCGGCTCTTCCGCCATGCCCTACAAGCGCAACCCCATGCGCTGCGAGCGGATCTGCTCCCTGGCCCGCTATGTGATGTGCGACGCCCTCAACCCCGCCGTCACCGCGGCCACTCAGTGGTTCGAGCGGACCCTGGACGACTCGGCCAACAAGCGCATCTCGGTGCCCGAGGCTTTCCTGGCCGTGGACGCCATTCTGAACATCTATTCCAACGTGGCAGCCGGACTGGTGGTCCACGAGAAGGTCATCCGCAAGCATGTGATGGAGGAGCTGCCCTTCATGGCCAGCGAGAACATCATGATGGACGCCGTCAAGAAGGGCGGCGACCGGCAGGCCCTCCACGAGCGCATCCGCGTCCTGTCCCAGGAGGCGGGCGCCAACGTGAAGGACCGTGGTCTGAGCAACAACCTGGTGGACCTTATCGCCGAGGACCCGGCCTTCTCCATGCTCAGCCGGGACGAGCTCACCGCCCATCTGGAGCCCGAGCGCTACATCGGCCGCTGCCCGGAGCAGGTGGAGGAGTTCCTCCAGTCCTGCGTCCAGCCGGTGCTGGAGCGCTACGCCGCGGCTCTGGGCCGCGCGGAGACCGAGCTGACGGTGTAAGCCAGCATCCCACCATCCCAACCGGACCCGCCGAAACGCGGCGGGCATTTGTAAGGAGGTCTTTCTCATGGAAAACAGCAAGGTGCGCCGTATTGGCGTCTTTACCAGCGGCGGCGACGCTCCCGGCATGAATGCCGTGGTCCGTTCGGTGGTCCGTACCGCCATCCACATGGGCATTGAGTGCATCGGCATCCGCCGCGGCTATCACGGGCTCATCAACGGCGACTTCACCACCCTGGACTTCAACAGCGTCAGCGGTCTGTCCCGTCGGGGCGGCACCATGCTCTACTCCGCCCGCAGCAAGGAGTTCATGGTCCCCGAGGGCCGTGAGAAGGCCGTGGCTACCTGCAAGCTGCTGGGAATCGACGGCCTGGTTGGCATCGGCGGCGACGGTACCTTCCGTGGCCTGCAGGAGCTGTCCAAGCTGGGCATCGCCGTGGTGGGTGTCCCCGGCACCATCGACAACGACATCGCCTGCTCCTCCTACACCATCGGCTATGATACCGCCTGCAACACCGCCATCGACTCCATCGATAAGCTCCGCGACACCATGCAGTCCCACGAGCGCTGCTCCGTGGTAGAGGTCATGGGCCGCCACGCCGGGCATCTGGCCCTGTATGTGGGCGTGGCCTGCGGCGCTACTGCCGTGGTGGTCCCGGAGCAGGACATCGACTATGAGCACGACCTCATCGAGCCTATCCGCCGTGCCCGTATCAGCGGCCGCACCCACTTCATGGTCATCGTGGCCGAGGGTGTCGAGGGCGGCGCTTACGGTGTGGCCGAGAAGATCCGCGAGGCCACTTCGCTGGACACCCGCGTCACCATCCTGGGCCACGTGCAGCGCGGCGGTGCGCCCAGCGCCCGGGACCGCGTCACCGCCACCTATATGGGCTATGAGGCGGTGAAGCTCTTGGCCGCCGGCAAGACCAACCGGGTCATCTGCCTCCAGGAGGACAAGTACGTGGACTTCGACATCAACGAGGCCCTGTCCATGAAGAAGAGCCTGGATGTGCAGACCTACACCGTCATGCGGGCGCTCACCGGTATGGAGCAGGTGAAGCTGAAGAATCCCTAATTGGATCAAAGCAAACCGGAGAGGAAATCCTCTCCGGTTTCTTTTTGACCATTTTCGAACATGATTGACGAATTTATAGAGAACTGTTATAATCCCATCAGCTGCTTGGAATACATGACGAGAGTTCTGCTGGAACACCAAATGGCGGATCACAGCCTTTTAGGCAGCAAAGCGATCGGAACGATTCTGTTGAAGCTGGCTCCTCCGGTGATGCTGGCGCAGTTGATCCAGGCTCTCTATAACATCGTCGACAGCTTTTTCGTCGGAAAATACTCCACGCACGCCCTCACGGCGCTCAGTGTCATTTTTCCCATTCAGGTCATCATCATTGCGCTGGCGGTGGGAACCGGAGTAGGGGTCAATACCTATATGGCCCGGATGTACGCACTGGGACGGGACGACGAGGCGGACCAGACCGCAGGGACCGGCGTTGTGTTGGCGCTGCTGACCTGGGCAGCCTTTGCACTGGTCTCATCGGCCATCATGAAGCCCTATGTGATGACCTCTGCCACCTCGCCCATCGCCATCGAATACGCGATGACCTATGGTACCATCGTCTGCGTCGGAAGTATTGGCACATTCCTGGAGGGGATCTGGACCAAAGTCCATCAATCCTCCGGCCATATGTGGATACCCATGGCGGCGCAGGCGACCGGCGCGGTTACGAATATGATCCTGGACCCGCTTCTGATCTTTGGAATCGGACCGATTCCGGAATTGGGCGTTGCCGGAGCGGCCTGGGCCACTGTTTCCGGCCAGGTCGTCGCCGCGGTCATTACCGGGATTGGCGGCTTTCGCATCCCGCCGCTGCCGCGCACGATGCGGTACATCGCCGGCAAAATTTACTTTTACGGCTACTCGTCCATAGCCATTCAGATCCTGTACACAGTATATATCGTGATCCTGAATATGATCCTGGCCGGCTTTTCCGACGCCGCGATCACCGTTCTGGGACTGTACTACAAAATGCAGAGCTTCTTCTTCATTCCGCTGTTTGGCTTACAGACCTGTGCGGTCCCCGTCATCAGCTATAACTATGCCCATGGAAGCCATGACCGCTGCCGAAGCACCATGCGATGGTCTCTGTTGATCTCGTCGGTGTTCATGATCGCCGGAATCCTTTGCTTTGTCTTTTTTCCGAGCGGAATCATCCGCCTGTTCTCTGACAGCGCAGAAGTTTTGGAGATTGGCAGGATCGCGTTCCCAATCATCGGATGCAGCTTTATTTCTGCCGTGTTCTCTCTGATGATGCCGGTGTTTTTCCAGGCGATCGGGGACGGAAAGACCAGTCTGCTTCTGGGCTTCACCCGTCAGATCTTCTGTTTAGTCCCCATCTTCTGGCTGCTGTCTCAAATCGGCCTGAACTACACCTGGCTGGCATTTCCGCTTTCTGAGACGATCACCGGTGGAGTAGGCACCTGGATCTACCTGAAACGAATCCGTACCTGGAGCGCGATACAAAAAGCTTAAGGAAAAGGAAAAATCGGAGCCTTTGGCAATATGCCAAAGGCTCCGATTTTCTATATCAGGCTGCTTTCGCCAGGGTCTCTGTCAGATAATCAAAGAAAACGGTGCCGCCCACATCGCAGTCAAGTGGGATCAAACTCTCCAGGAAGGTGCGTTCCCCGTTTTCGTCCAGGGTGCAGACCAGGAAGTTGCTTTGACCGTAGAGGATGCCACCGGCCCAGCCATTCTCGTCCATATAGGCGCCGCCGGCCAGCACCATGTTGGCGGGATCGGCGGAGTGAAACTCACAGACCACTCGGTAGACCTCCACCTCCGGACCGTCCCAGCTCCAGCCGTAATAGCTGAGGGGAACCTTCTCCACGGCAGAGACGCGCCAGTCATCCAGATCCCCGTCCTGGGCGCTCTCATAGCGGGCCTCGCCCATGGCCAGGGCCTCCTGGAGCACCTCCTCCGGCACGTCGATGGTACCCAGGATGTGATTCTCGGTGGGGCGCTCATCCCGGTAGACCAGGATGTTTTCACCATTAAAGTAAATATCCCGATCGCAACTGGCCAGTTGTTCGCCCCAGCCCTCCACAGTCATCAGACCGCTGAGGGAGACCGCCTTGGTGTTGGGATCCAGAGAGGAGTAGTCCCAGTATTCCAGCTCCGGCCAATGGTCGGTGAGCAGCTCCTTCAGATTGGCTTCATAGAGCTTGCCGTCCCGCTGATAAAAGAACTGGTAGGGGGAGGCCAGTTCATTCTCTCCATCGCCGTCCAGGTCCAGGATCTGTCCCTCGAAATAGACCCGGGCCAGGATAGACGGGGTCCCATCCTCCGCGAAGGTGTAGTAGTCCTGAATGGTGGTGGAGTAGCCCGGCTCCATCTCGCCAAAGTAGCTGATGACCAGACCTTCCTGCCCGAAGAGGTCGGAGAAGAAGGAGATGGACCAGCTCTCGCTGTCGGGAAACGTGACAAAGCATCGCGCGTCCCAGGTACCGTCGGTGCTCTCCACATCGACCACGGCGGCATAGATGTTGCCGTCGGTGGAGCGGTAGGGCCGGATGGTGTGGTCACTCGTCTGGTAGCCGCCCAGCCGCTCGGCGCAGTCGTTGGTGTGGCGCTCTACGGTGACGGTGGGGGCTTGATAGGGCTCCAGATCCTCCAGAGGGATGGTCAGGGTCGGCTCCCAGTCGGGGACCGCGGTTGGGATAGTAGGCTGTTCGGCGGCGACATTGGAGCGGAACTGCCAGGTGCCGTCCTCCATCTCCTCCAGGGTCACGCACTTCCAGCCGTCGCCGAAGAAGCTGTCCTCATAGTAGAGGGAGACCAGGTTCCCGTTCCGGGTACCGGCGGAGATAATGACGTTTCCCCGGTAATTGGTGTCGCCGTGGAAGTGGTAATAGAGGTCAAAGTCCGCGAGATACTGGAAGTGGTCGAAGCCGACCTGGTTCATGTCCTCCAGGGTGAGGCCGGTGTTGGCAGTGAGGACCGCGTCCATCTGCGCCACGGTCAGGATGGTGGCCGGGCACGCCTGGTTTTTCATATCCAGCGCGGCGTCCAGCGCCTCCTGGTCCACCCCCTCCGGGGCGGTGCGGTCATTACCGTCGCCGTTGTAGAAGAGCTCGAAGAGATCGATGTCCTCGGGCTTTTCATAGGAGCAGCAGAGGAACTGGTTATGCATATTGATGCCGGTGTTGTAGGCGTTATTGAAAAACTGCTCGTTGAAAAACGCCAGCTCCTCACCGGTGAGGGGCGTGTCCTCCGAGGAGTGGGTGGGCTGGGGCGCGGCGAAGGTACAGGCGCTCACCACAGCGGCCAGCAGCGCCGCCGACAGGATGGCCGGGGCCGCCCACTTGGGCCGGCGTGCGATGCGCTGGACCCGGTCCTTGAGCTGCCGCTTTCCGGCGGCCATGGTGGTGGCGGTGAGCAGGGGATTGGCGGGGGTGCGCTCCACGGGAATGAGGGACAGCAGGGTCTGACCGTAGGCGAAACGCTCGCCGTCGCCCAGTCGGTGGAGGGCGCCCTCGTCACAGGCCAGCTCGCAGTCGATGCGGGAGCAGATGGCCGCCGCCCATACCAGCGGATCAAACCAGTAGATGGTGAGGCACACGCAGCGCAACAGGGACCAGAGGGGGTCCAGGTGCCGGGCGTGGGTCTCCTCGTGGATGAGCACATGGCGCAGCCGATCCGGGTCAGCCGCCACCTCCGGCGTCAGATAGATGGAGGGACGGAAGAGACCGAAGAGACAGGGGGAGGCGAGGCTGGGGCAGAGGTAGACCGGCCGCCGCTGGTGTTCCAGGGGGAAGGGAGTGCGCCGTCTGCGCAGCTGATACCAGAAGTGGAGGTTACAGCCCAGGAAATAGAGGGCCATCACCGCCATACCCGCCGCCCAGATCCAGCCCAGTACCTGGGACAGAGGGATGGAGTGGTTTTGGGCGGGTGCAGGCGTATTGCTCTGAACATCGGTGGTAACGGCCGTTTCCGGCGCGTGGTTGAGGACCGGCGCGCCCGCAGACGGCTTCCGGTCCGTCTGGGGTTGGATGGGAAGGTACACCGGGCGGGCCATGGTCTGGCTGACCGCCTGTTGGACCTCAGTCCCGGCGTTGAGCACCGAGAAGGGGAGGGCGGGCAGCTCCACCGGCACCAGCAGGCGGATCAGCACCAGCCCCCACAGGGCGTACTGAAAGCGGCGGGGAATGCGGCTGCGGAAACAGAAGCGGAGGATCAGCAGCGCCGCAATGAGGACCGAAGAGGTGATGAGGATGTCTTTCATAAAGCGTCTCCCTCCTTTGCCTGCTCCAGAATGGAGGCCAACTCGTCAATGTCCTGCTGGGAGAGGGCCCGGCCGCGGACCATGGCACTCATCATCAGACCCAGGCTTCCGCCATAAACTTTGCCGAGAAACTGCTCGGTGGCGGTGCGCTGGGCGTCGCTGCGGGAGAGGAGCGGGGCATACCGCTTGGCGCGGCCCTCCTCCGTGTGAGTCACCGCGCCCTTGCTCTCCAGACGGGCGAGCATGGTGATGATGGTGTTCTTGGACCAGCCGGTGTCCGGGGCCATGGCCCGGGTGAGCTCGGTGATGGTGGACCCGTTTCCGCTCCAGAGCGCGTCCATCAGCTTCCACTCACTGTCGGACAGATGCACTCTCATGTGATTTCCCTCCTTTCGGTATACAAGTGTCTACCTTCATCTTGAGCATAGCAGAAAGGTAGACGTCTGTCAACCTCTTTTCGGTGTTGTACAGCCGGGCTTTTTTTGCTAGAATAAAACCGGAACGATGCCTCACGACGAAGGAGGGATCCCTTATGCGGCGAACCGGAACGGTGTTTTTGCTCCTGCTTATCCTGTTCCTTCCCATCTCCGCCTCGGCGGATACCGGACCCAAGCCCTCGGTGCGCATCGCCTTCACCGGCGGAGAGGGGTTGACCTTCTACGGGACGCTCCTCTCGCGGTACGACTCTACCGGGCCAGCCTCGGCCTGGAATGGCCAGGAGGAATATGCCTCTTATCATCCGGGGGAGGAGGGCTATGAGGTCTGGCGGAAGTTTGTGGACTACAAGGACGCCGACGGCTTCTATTTCCTCCAGGAGTGGTGGGACTGCTCCGAGAATCAGGCGCTGAACTGGATCTATTACCCGCCGTCCACCTTCAAGATCCTGCTCTATTTCCCGGACAGCGACACCTTCTGCATCAGTCCTGTTTATGAGAAATACGCCTTTGACAGCTACTATACCGCCGATCTCTCCCAGTGGGAGAGCGGGACGCTCTCTGCGGTGCGGAGCTACGACTATACCGGAGAAATACTTGCTCTGGCGGCCCGCATCGTGCTCACCATCGCACTGGAGCTGCTCGTGGCCTTCTGTTTCGGCTACCGGGGGAAGCGTGTTTTTGCTTTGTTGGCAGTGGTCAATGTGGTCACCCAGGTATTCCTGAACGTGTTCCTGAATGTGGTCCACTATCGCTCCGGCCCATGGGACTTTACCTTCTGTTATGTCTTTTTGGAGCTGATCGTGTTCCTGCTGGAAGCCTGGATCTACGCCGAGCGGTTGCCGCGGATGGATGGAACCAGGCGTATCCGTGCGGTGGGCTACGCCTTTGTGGCGAACCTGCTCTCCTTTGTAGCCGGACTGGCCCTGGCTTTTTGGCTCCCAACGCTCTTTTAACAATCAAAACAATCAATAGGAGGCGAAGTACATGTATCAGATCAACAACTTCATCAACAACGACGACATCCGAGTCCTGAACGAACTGGGCCCGTTTACGGTCATTGAATACCAGCATGATCTGAGCGTCATGCCCGGGGACGCCGCGCTGGCCTACTACTGCAACGCCATGAACGTGCGCAAGCGCCAGGTTATCTGCCAGGTGGGCACCTCCCACATCACCACCCAGGCCGGAGCCATGCAGTGGACGGTGGGCGATGTGAATGCCACTGGAGCGGAAGCCTGGACTTCACGGTGGAGCGCTCGGGCAAGACCCTGCTGGGCTCCGCCGCCTCCGGCGAGGGACTGGTGAACGTGTACCGGGGCACCGGAAAGGTGCTGCTGGCGCCTGTGGTCAACGGCATCGTATAAGGATCAAAACCGCCGCACCAAAGTTCGGGTGCGGCGGTTTTTTCTATTCATGCACTTCAAAGGCATAGGTCCCGGTATAGATGAGGCTCTCCTGGGCCTTGGAGAGAATCGAAATGGTGTAGGTGGCTGGTCGGGGCAGGAGGTCCAGCGTATACTGGCCGCCCTCCCGGGAGAGCACCGGCTCGGTCACAGTCCCGTCGGGCTCCTGGGCGGAGACCATGATCTGCGCCACCGGCAGATCAAAGGCCAAACGTGCCCGGATAGGGAATGGCTCGCCGTAGAAGCCCGCAGACGAATCATCCCGCCCACGGACCCGCAGTACCTCGCCGGTCTCAGCGTCCTGGACCCAGAGGGAGCGGCAGAGCAGGAAGAAGGGCTCGTCAGATGCGAGAATCTCGCTGTCGTCATTCCACTCCAGTTTAAAATACAGATGCGGGTCCAGAAGGTCCGACGTCTGTGGCTCCTCCGCTTCAAAATCCAGAGCAGCTCGAATCGCGGCCCAATCCGGCGGAGAGGGGAGGTGGTAGTACATCGTCCGGTGGTCCTCTGTGCTCCAGACCGTCATATGCTGTGGCCAACAGGTCACCCACCAGGACTGGCTGCCCCGGCTCAGTCTGAGAGAAAACTGCTGCGTCTGCGCCTCCTCTTCGGGACGGGTAAGCCAGCCCATCCGCTCTACGTCCAGTTGTGACAGGATGGATAGCAATTTTTCCTCATCCCAGGCCCATACAGACTCCGTCGTGGATGCGCCTTCCGCATGGTAGGACACCGACTGGACGATCAACGGTAGGCGACTATCCACATGGGACGTCTCAAAAAGTTCCACAGCCGGTCTCCGGTCGGTACTCACAGACAGGATGCCGAACGCCATGGTAAAGACAAACATGAACACACCCAACAGCAGGGTGCCCGGACGGCGCCTGCGCACGTTGATCACATTGCGCAGGCGGTAGCGCATGGACTGGGCAGCGGCAGACAGGCAGGTGGTAAATCCACGGGCGTGGCCAGCGGAACGGAGCAGGAGGGAGGCATATTGTTTCCGCTCCTCCTCGCTGCAATCCTGGAGGACCTGTTCGTCACAGGAGAGCTCCAGATCGGCGCTGGCCTTACGGATGGCGGCCCAGACCAAAGGATTGAACCAGCACAGGGCCTGGCAGAAGGCCAGAAAAATCTTGGTGTCTACATCTTTGCGCTGGATGTGGCAGAGCTCATGGCGGAAGATGAAGCGCAGTTCCTCCGCCGTGTAATCCCGCTCCGGAAGCACCGTAACACGGACTCCGATCGTCCTCCCCATGGAGAATGGTGCCTTGGCAGCGGGGCTGCGCAGGAGCCGAATGGGCCGGTAGTACTCCGCCCACTTCTGAGCGTCCTGCCACTGGACGATGACCTCCGGCTCCGTCACGGGAGAGGCGTCCTTCAGCATTTCCCGGCGGAATATCAAATGGGAGATGATTTTGCCAACAAATATGACGGAAAATCCGATCATCAAGAGCAGGCTGCACACTCTCAGCACTACGCCGGGGATGTAGACGAAAAAGAGGGGAGGGCTGGAGGTCCGGATCAGGGGATAGAGCTGGTAGAACAGAAAGACCGGCAGCAGCCACAGCGTGGCGCAGGCCCGGGCGCTGAATGAACGCCTCAGCACGGGCAGAAGCAAAAACAGGGCCAGAAAGTAGACGCTGATCGTGAGCATAACGTCCAGGACAAAGAGGAAAAAGTGGTTGATATCCTCGTCCAGCAGGAGTAAGAGGACAAACGTGATGATGATCAGGATCGGAAAGATCAGCGGTGTGACCCAGACTACGGTGTCCTTGGAGAGATAGCGGCTCGTGTCGCCAAACAGCGGAACTGGAATAAATCCGCCATGTTCCCAGCGCCAGGAGCGATGAAAGGCGAACGCCACCAAACCGGACAGAAAAAGTGCCCAGAGCAGACGAAAGACGACGATCATAACTGCCCCCTTTCCAGCAGGTCCCGAAGCTCGTCCAGCTCCTCCTGCTTGATCCCACTGTCGCACAGGGACACGGCAAAGGCGCTGAGGGAGCCCCCGTAGAGCTTATCCAGGATGCTGCGGCTCTCACTGGCCAGATACTCCCGCTCCGTGATGAGAGGGGTGTACCAGTTGACCCGATGGACCCGCTCCGAGGACAGGAAGCCCTTTTCACACAGGCGGGTGAGGAAGGTCAGGATGGTAGTGGGGGCCAGAGCCTTGTCCGGGCCCAGAGCGGCCTCAATGTCCGAGCGGGAGACCGGCGGCTCCCGGTGCCAGATGATCTGCATGATCTCCAGCTCGCCGTCGGGCAGGTGCTTGACCGGATGCTTCATATGCTTGCACCTCCTTTATCTCTACGCTTGTAGAATTTCCATTTATATTCTACGAGTGTAGAGAGTATTTGTCAAGCGAAAATCAAAAACCGGGAGCCCAGCAGGGAAGTGGGCTCCCGGTTTTTATTCTGCCGATTCTTCGGTATTTTCTGATTTTTTGGCCTTTTTCCGCGCTTTTCCCAGGGGATTAGCCCGGGCGGCCAGGCGCAGGCTGTCCGAATCCACATGGGTGTAGATCTGAGTGGTGTTCAGATTCTCATGGCCCAGCACCTCCTGTAAGGTGCGCACATCTACGCCGTTTTGGAGCATCAGAGTGGCGGCAGTGTGGCGGAGTTTGTGGCTGGAGTAGAGCGTCTGATCCAATCCGGCCTTTTTCAGCCGCTGCTTGACCATGTAGTGGACCGCGTCCCGGGTCATGCGGGTGTGACGCCGGGTGATAAAGAGCGCGTTGGGGTCGGCGGCAGCGATGTGGCTGCGTTCCTCCAGCCAGTCATCCAGCGCGCCCCGGCAGGCCTCATTGAGGAACAGAATGCGCTCTTTGTTGCCTTTACCCAGCACCCGGATCTGATCGCCCCGCACGTCGGTGAGGTTCAGCGCCACCAACTCGGAGATTCGCATGCCGCAGTTGAGGAAGAGCACCAGGATGCAGTAGTCCCGGGCCCGGTTGGGCTCGTCCACAGCGTCCAGGAGCTGGAAGCACTGGTCCAGCTGGAGGTACCGGGGCAGCGTCTTTTTCAGGCGCGGCGAGTCCAGGTCCTGCATGGGGTTTTCGGTCAGCAGTTTGGCCTTGCTGGTGAGGTATTTGTAGAAGGAGCGGATGGTGGCGACTTTGCGGGCGCGGCTGGCGGCGTTGAGGCTGCGGTCACGGTCCAGATAGTCCATGAAGGCGTACACGTCGCTGAGCGTGACCGACCGGGCCATGTCCAGATCCACGTCGTCCACAGGAATGGCTTCAAAGTCCACGTCAGGCCCGGTGGGCGCTTTGCCCTTGAGCTGCTTGATGAATCGGAAGAAGGTCCGCAGGTCCAGATAGTATTCGTCCACCGTTTTGGCGGAGTGACCCTGGATGGTGCGGTGATACGTTAAAAAAGAACGGATGATTTCCGGTGCTTCAGTGCGATAGTCCATATTGGCTGCGGGCAGGCCCGGACCGGTCCAAACCGGCCATTTTCGGGAGAGGGGCCGTTTTTGCCTCCCTCCAACTCAACAAAATTTTTATTTTGTTGAGTTGCCGCAATGCCCGCAAATACCCCCCTTTCGGTGTCTGGCCCGGCCGGCTGCTCACAGCAGCGCGGCCATGGCCTCCCGGATGTTCTTGACTCGGATGAGCTGCAAACCGTCCGGCTCCACCACGGATGCGCTGCCCCGGGCCGGGATCAGACATTTGGTGAAGCCCAGGCGGCGCACCTCGGTGAGCCGCTGGCCCAGCGCGCCCACGGCGCGCAGCTCGCCGGTCAGGCCGACCTCTCCAATGGCCGCCAGATCGTCCGGGATCGGCCGGTCCCGGAAGCTGGACGCCAGCGCCATCACCATGGCCAGGTCTGCCCCCGGCTCGTCCAGGCTCAGACCGCCGATAACGTTCACATAGGCGTCGCAGGTGCCGACCATCAGTCCGCCCCGCTTCTCCAGCACAGCCAGCAACATCATGGCCCGGCTGAAGTCGAAACCGTTGGCGGTGCGCCGCGGCACATTGAAGCTGGTGGGCGTCAGCAGCGCCTGCACCTCGGCCAGCACCGGGCGCACGCCCTCCATGACGCAGGTCACGCAGGTGCCCGGCGTGTCGGTGGGCCGCCCGGACAGCAGCAGCTCCGACGGGTTGGGAACTTCTACCAGCCCCTTGTCCACCATCTCAAAGACGCCGATCTCATTGGTGGCGCCAAAGCGGTTTTTGGCCGAGCGCAGGATGCGGTGGGTCATCTGCTGCTCGCCCTCAAAGTAGAGCACGCAGTCCACCATGTGCTCCAGTACCTTGGGGCCGGCGATGGAGCCCTCTTTGTTCACGTGGCCGATGACAAAAACGGTGACCCCCTCCCCTTTTGCCAGCTGCATCAGGGCCATGGTGCAGTCCTTCACCTGGCCGATGCTGCCCGGCGCGGCGGTGAGGTCGCCGTTGTAGAGGGTCTGGATGGAGTCTACAATGAGAATATCCGGCTGGAGCGAGTGGACCGCGTCCAGTACGTCCTCCAGATTGGTCTCCGAGAGCAGATAGAGGTTTTCACCATAGATGCCCAGGCGCTCCGCCCGCAGCTTGATCTGCCGTTCCGACTCCTCGCCGGAGACGTAGAGCACCGTGGCGAAGCGGCACAGCTGGTCACAGATCTGGAGCATCAGGGTGGATTTGCCGATGCCCGGCGCGCCGCCCACCAGCACCAGGGAGCCCTTCACCGCACCGCCGCCCAGCACGCGGTCCAGTTCATCCATGCCGGTGGCAAAGCGCAGCTCCTGGGTGGTCTCCACCTCTTTCAACGTGCGGGGCTGCCGCAGAGGCATCCGCACGCCGCCGTCGGAGGCCCGGGCCGCAGCGGCGGTCTTTTTTCGAGGCGCCTCCGACGGGCGCTCCACAATGGTGTTCCAGGCACGGCAGGCCGGGCACTGGCCCGCCCATTTGGGCAGCTCGTTGCCGCATTCCGTGCAGTAAAACAGGGTCTTTCCTTTCATGCAGGGTTCTCCTTTGCTTGCTCTCCGGTCAGCCAGCCCGCCGCCAAGACAGCGGCGATCTGGGTCTGGTATTCGCTCCGGGCCAGCCGTGCGGCCTCCTCCGGGTTGGAGAGGAATCCGCACTCCACCAGCACGGCGGGACAGGAGATGTGATTCATCAGATAGACGGTGTCCGGGATGGCTTTCGCCGCCCGGGTGTTTTCCGGGTCCAGGTGGGTGCGCAGCAGCTCCTGGATGTACTCCGCCAGCGGAAGACTGGCCTCTCCGGCGTAAAAGACCTGGGCGCCATGGTAGCGGGAGTCCGGATAGCTGTTCTGGTGGATGCTCAGGAGTGTGGCTCCCTCCACTTCCTCCACCATGGCCACCCGATTCTGGAGGTCGGAGCGCTTTTTCTCCCGCAGGGTCGTGGCGGACGAGTCGTGGAGGGAGATGTCCTCCTGCCGCAGCATCACCGGCGCCTCTCCATAGAACCCCAGCAGCAGGTCCAGCCGCTGGGCGATGGCCAGGTTGATGCCACTCTCCACCGTGCCATCGGCGGCTACCGCGCCGCCGTCCTCCCCGCCGTGTCCGGCGTCGATGACCAGCGTTTGACCGGTCCGGCGCAGGGAAAAGCAGGCCTCTGCCTCCCCAGTTGTTCGGCTCCAGGCGTACAGCGCCGGCGCGGCCAGGACCACCGCCAAGGCGGCCAAAACCGCCCAACTCCCCCAGTTCGCGCGCATACCGCGTCCCCCCTTTCGGGCTATCCTATGCGCGGGGGGCGCGGGTTATCCTCATTGTACCACACTCCCCACTCCCCTTCAAGCGCCCCTGTTTTTCCGACTGGGAGGCGGTTTTCATTGCAATTTTAGCCGAATGGGAGTACCATAAAGGTGACGGAAAACCACAAAGGAGGAGACCCCTATGGTATTTGACAATATGCAGAATCTGGCGCGCTACCACGGATTGGGTGAGCGCTTCCGCACCGCGCTGGAGTGGATGGCCAAGGCCGACCTCACCGGCGCCAAGAGCGGCGACCGGCTGGAGATCGACGGCGACAACGTGTTCGCCCGTTACTTCGAGGTGGACACCCACCCCGCCGAGGGTTCTATGCCCGAGGGACACGAGCACTACGCCGACATCCAGTGCCTGCTGGAGGGCGAAGAGGCTGTGGGCTACGCCCTGAAAGCCGGCCGCGCCCCCGCCAAGCCCTACGATCCGGCGGGTGACATCGCCTTCTGGGATGTGCCCTTCAGCACCATCCGCCTGAACCCCGGCGACTTCTACATCGTCTGGCCGGAGGACCTCCACGCCCCCCGCATCGCCCTGGGAGACCCCTCCCCTGTGCGCGTGCTGGTGGTCAAGGTAAAGCTGGACTGAAAAAAGACCCGGAATGGAGCCTGAATGCTCCGTTCCGGGTCTTTTCTATGGGAAAGCGCGGGAAGGCTTCTCCTCCCGCGCTCAGCGTTCCAGTACATAATAGGTCTTGCTCCCCTGCTGCTCCTTGCGGAGATCCTTCTGGAGGAGCATATAGTCCAGCAGTGCGTCCAGAAACTTATCCGGATCGGTGACGCCCAACTGCTTGCTGCTGAAGGGCTGCCGGGCGGTCAGATTCTTGACCACGGGGATCAGGTCCTTCCGGGTCATCTTGCCGTTCTTGCGCACGGCACGCTTCACACGGCTCCGGGCTTTGGCGTAGAGCTGCCGGGTCAGGTCACCGGTCTGACGCTGGGTGCGCCACAGGCCCCAGCCGTAGATGAGCATGGTAGCCACCATAAACAGGAGCACATAGGGGATGTAGCGGAGCACTTCACTCATTTCTCCATCCCCCGGTAGTAGATGAATTTCTCCTCTTTCATGGTCTCCAGGAACTTGATGACCCGGGCCATGCTCTTCTCGGGAGAGTCAAACTGTGCATCAAAGGCATTGACCAGATCCATGACGTCCTTCTTCCCGTCGATCTGGTTCCAGAGGAAGCTGCCGTAGGCATCCATATGGATCTGGCTCACGCGGGGTTTGCGGAAGAGCTTCTGGGACAGGCGGTAGTAAAACCCCTTCCACTCCACCAGAAGGGTCACCAGACCCTCGTCATCGGTGGTGAAGCCCAGTTCTTGGTTGCGGCAGGGCACCCGGTCCAGGTAGTTTTCAGCGCGAATCGGTTTCTTTGCCATGGGATTCCTTTCTTGCAGCCGTCCAGGCCGCCATAGGGCTTGAATTTAGGGAAGGCAGGGCGGCCTCGCAGAGAGGCACGCCCTGCCCAGACAGGAAATAGAAAATGGTGCTTGCAGACGAGCTGTTTACTTCTTGGAGGGCTTGGTGCAGACCCGGACCAGAGTGGCCAGCAGCAGGGCAAAGACCACCAGGCTGCCGATCTGGCCAATGGAGATGCCGAAGCGCTCCTTGAGGTTGATGGCGTCGGCCACGCCGGCCACCGTGAGGATGGCCAGGATGACGCCCATCAGACCCTCGCCGGCGATGAGGCCGGAGGTGTAGAGGATACCGCGGTCCACGCCGGCGCGCTTCTCCTCCTCGGAGACGCCCTTACGGCGCTCCATGAACCAGCGGATCACACCGCCGGTCATGATGCCGGCGCTTAGGCTGAAGGGCAGGTACATGCCCACCGCGAAGGGCATGACGGGGATGCGCAGGATCTCCACCACAATGGCGACGAACACGCCGGTGAGGATGAGGGCCCAGGGCAGCTGGGCATTCATGATGCCCTCAACCAGCATCTTCATCATGGTAGCCTGAGGAGCGGGGATGGCGTCGGTGCCGTAGCCCCAGGCGTTATTGAGCAGGTTCAGCACGAAGCCGATGACCGCAGCGGAGGCCACGACACCGATGATCTCGCCGATCTGCTGCTTCTTGGGGGTAGCGCCCACGATGAAGCCGGTCTTGAGGTCCTGAGAGCAGTCGCCGGCGATGGCGGCGATGACGCAGATGATGCCGCCGATGGTGATGGCGCCCATCATGCCGGCGGTGCCGACGGTGCCGGTAGCCTTCAGGATCAGGGTGGTGATGATGATGGTGGCGATGGCCATGCCGGAAACGGGGTTATTGGAGGAGCCGATCAGGCCGACCATGCGGGAGGAGACGGTGGCAAAGAAGAAGCCGAAGATGACCACGATGATGGCGCCGATCAGGTTCACGGGGAAGGCGGGCAGCAGCCAGATGGCCAGGGCGCAGACCACCATGACGATGATCAGGGAGATCATGGGGATGTCCTGCTCGGTGCGCAGGGAGCTGCTGCTCTTGGCGTTGACGCCCTTCATGGCCTGCATGAAGGTGCGGCTGATCAGAGGCAGGTTCTTGATGAGGCTGATGATACCGCCGGTGGCCACAGCGCCCGCGCCGATGTACTTCACATAGGTGCCCCAGAGGTCGCTGGGGGCCATGGCGCTGATGGGATCCGTGCCGGGGAACACCACGGCGTCAGCGCCGAACAGGGCGATCATGGGCATGATGACCAGCCAGCTCAGAGCGCCGCCCGCCAGCATGTAGCTGGAGATCTGGGGACCACAGATATAGCCCACACCGGCCAGAGCGGGCAGCACCTGGATACCCACAGAGGAGCCTTTGTAGCCGGGGATATCATAGCCGATCTCGTTGGGGAATACGAACAGGCCGTCCGCCACAAACTTGTACAGGGCTGAGAGGCCCAGACCGGCGAACACAGTGCCGGCCTTGCTTCCGCCTTCCTCACCGGCCAGGAGCACCTCAGCGCAGGCAGTACCTTCGGGGAAGGGCAGCGTGCCGTGCTCCTCGACGATGAGGGCCTGGCGCAGAGGCACCATAAAGACGACGCCCAGAACGCCGCCCACCAGGGCCACCAGGCCGATGGTAATCATGCTGGGGAACTCCATGGTTCCCTCTTCCGCCCACAGGAACAGGGCGGGCAGGGTGAAGATGGCGCCGGCGGCGACGGACTCACCGGCGGAGCCGATGGTCTGCACCAGGTTGTTCTCCAGGATGGAGTCCCGGCGCAGGATGATGCGGATGATGCCCATGGAGAGCACCGCTGCAGGGATGGACGCGGAGATGGTCATGCCCACCCGCAGGCCCAGGTAAGCGTTGGCCGCACCGAAGACGATGGCCAGAAGAATACCCAGGATGATGGAAGTCACCGTAAATTCCGGCACCACGCGGTCAGCCGGGATATACGGCTTAAAGCTTTCTTTGTTACTAGACATGAAACGATTCCTTTCTCACCTTTCTCATCTCACCACTTTCTATTTCGCCCTGGGAGGAATTGTATCATTATTTCACAATCTTGAAAAGGGTGAAATTATACAGTTTTACCTTAAAATTTCGGCTATTATTACCATTTGGGCCTAAATAGTCCGATTTTTACACAATAATCGTCCATTCTGCGGTTCTGTCTCCCGGAGAAAGACATGAAAAAAACGTAAAAATGCGGGCCGTCCGGAAAGATTTTCCGGACGGCCCGCCGTATTCAGGCCCGGGCGCGCGGGATGAGGAGCAGCTGTCCGTCGGGGAGGGAACCCTCTTCCAGGTGATTGGCCTGGCGGATCTCGCCTGCCGTGGTGCCGTAGCACTTGGCGATGTCCCACAGGCGCTCCCCCCGCTGGGGCATGCGCAGGACGATGGAGGGCCCGCCGTTTCGGGGACTCTCGGTGTCCAAACGGGCCGCCGCCACACCCATGCGCTCCTCCCGGCGGGTGAGCAGGCACTGGAATTCCACCGGGAAACGGACCTCCACGCCGGAGGCGGTGGCCGCCGCACCGACGGCCTCGGGACACCGGCAGCGGCAACGGCACTCCACGCCCTCTCCGGCGTCCACGGGGCAGGAGACCTCCCAGCGGCCCGCCGCCACATCCAGAGCGCCGTCCTCCCCACGGAAGAGGACGGTCACCTCCACCGGCGCGGTAAGGGTGAGCCTCCCCCCTTCCCTGCTCTGCTCCACCCGGCCCACGCTGGCCCGGGCGTCCACCACCTCGGCGGGGAGCACGGGACACTCCAACACCTCCCGCAGGGTCTGCATCCGGCTGGAGGCATCCACCCGGTGCTCCAGACGGCAGGGCTTGGGGTCGGCCTCCAGCGCCCAGGCGGTGCTGTAAAGGTCGGTGAGCAGGGAAAAGCTCTGTTCCTGGCGCAGCACCGCCTGAGCCAGCAGCTCCAGCGCCACCTCCACGTGCCGCCCCTCCCCATCCAGGGAGCAGGACACCGACACGGGAAGCACCTCCACCGTGCAGTCACACTCCTCGCCCGCCTCGCCGGTCTCCAGGATCTGAGAGAACGGGAGCTGGAAGCGGCACTCCCGCACCGCGCCCTCCTCCTCCCGGCACAGCAGGCTCAACTCGGCCTCCCCCTTGAAGAGAAGCTTGCTGCCGATGACCTTGGCCTCCGAGCACCGGAGGGACAGGCGGTGGCGCAGCAGCTCCGCCACCGGGTGACTGCCCGGGAGGGCCACCTCGTCCTCAAAGGAGAAGGGCTTCTCCCCCACCCACACCGCGCCATAGGTGCGGCAGGGCTCCTGGAGCTGCTCCACCGTCTCGCCGCCTTCTCCGGCCACGCCGGAGCTCCAACGCTTTTCCCGGGGGAGCCAGGCCTGGGTCTCCAGAGCCAGGGCGGTGCGCAGCAGGACTTTGCGGGGGTTGAGCACCCGCGTCTCCGCCTGCTCTACCCGCGGCTGCACCGTGAGGGTACAGGCCGGGGTGACGCGGGGCGTATCCGCACCGCAGTGGAAGGGAATGGCGGCCTCCAGCCGCCGGGGGCCCTCCTCCCCCTCAGGCAGATACAGCACGGCGGCGCGCACCGTGCCCGACAGCTCCACGCGACCCTCGCCCGCCGTATGTCCGCCCAGCTCCACCCAGGCCTGGGTGTCCAGAATGCGCCGGATGTCCGGGCAGGCGTCAGGCACGATCATCTCCAGCGTCTCTTCCGGGAAGAGAGCGCTCTCCGCCGCGCAGGCGCAGCCGCGCACCAGGGTCTGTTCCAGTTCCAGTTCCATCGTGTTCCACTCCCTTTTGCGGGGCGGCACGCCCCTTTGGTCAGAACACTATATGCGCCTGCAGGCGTGGGTATTACCGCAGGCCGAACAGGGTCCGCAGCAGGCCGCGCAGGGCCTTGGGGGACCGGACCACCACGATCTTCATTCCCTCGCCTCCTTTCCCAGGGATTCCAGCCAGCCCCGCCCCCGGTATCCCAGCACCGCACCGGCGCACAGCGCCGCCACGCCGCCCGGGAGGAGGAGGAGCGCCAGCGCACCCGCGCCGGCCCACAGGGCCCAATGCTTCCCTTCGGAACGATACAAAAACCGCCGCCCCCTTTCCACTGGTCTAAGCCAGTATACGCCGGAGGCGGCGGCTGGTGTGAATGATCTCAGTTCTCCCGCTGAGTGCGGATCAGAAGAGCCCGCCCGGCGGCGATCGATACGGTGACGGGCCCGTCCAGGGGCTCGTTGCTCACCGAAAGGGTGTCGCCTCGGGTGAGGGTGGCGTTGTCCAGGGGGTATTTCGCGCCCCGGATGGTGACGCCGTGGACCTTCCGGTCCAGTGGGATGAGGGAAAAATAGTGGTAACGGGGATAGGACGGCAGGACGACGCACTCATCGCTGAGCAGACGCACCTCGCTGTCCCAGTCCAGCAGAAGTCCGGTCCCACCCCGATCCCGGAACCACTCCAGGATGGTCAGGTTGGACGCGGTGTGGTCCAGTCTGGGCCCGCCCATACAGGCGCAGAGCAGGACGTCCTTCCAGCCCCGCAGGAGGGCCTGCTCCAGGGCGGCCTGGAGATCGGTCAGGTCTTTCTCGGCGGGCAGCGTGACATTGTCCGCGCCCACCTCCGGCGCGCCGCCCGAGTCCCAGTCCCCGATGACCACATCGGGGGTAAGGCCGGCGGCAGCGGCGTTTTTCACGCCGCCGTCGGCACAGATGACCTTCTCCGCCCCGGTGAGGTAGGGCGACAGAAAGGACCAGTCCTTGCAGGGGGCCGCGCCAAAGATCAGCACCCGTGGTCCTTGCGTTTCCACTCGGGCACCTCCTTTGCCTGCTGGTAGAGCCGCACATAGCTCTCGTGGCGGCTCTTGGCAATCTCCCCGGCCTTCAGGGCGGCCAGCACGGCGCAGCCCTTCTCCTTCACATGGGCACAGCCCTGGAAGCGGCACTGGTCCAGATAGGGGCGGAACTCCGGGAAGGTGGCGGCCAGCTCCTCGGGGCGGCAGGTCTCGGAGAACTCCTCCGTGTCGAAGGAGGAGAAGCCCGGGGTGTCGGCCACCACCGCGCCGTTTTTCAGCCGGAAGAGCTCCACATGCCGGGTGGTGTGGCGGCCGCGGCCCAGCCGAACGCTGACGTCTCCGGTCTCCAGGCCGAACTCCGGCTCCAGCGCGTTGAGGATGCTGGACTTGCCCACGCCGGAGTTGCCGGTGAAGGCACAGATCCGTCCGGCGATGGCCTCCGAGAGGGCGTCGATGCCCTCTCCGGTCTCGGCGCTCACCCGGAAGGTGCGGAAACCCGCTCGGGTATAGGTCTCAAAGAGCTCGTCCGCGCCATCCAGGTCGCATTTGTTGAAGCAAATGATGTTCTCACAGCCCTTGTAGGTAGCCAGGGAGGCCACCCGGTCGATGAGAAAGGGGTCGGTGATGGGAATGGCCCCCGACGCGATGATGACCAGCGCGTCGATGTTGGCCACTGCCGGGCGGCGGAAGGCGTTGCGCCGGGGCAGGATGCTGTCCAGTGCGCCGCTTCCGTCCTCCAGCTGCGTGTAGGTTACCCGGTCCCCCACCAGGGGGCTCTCCCCCCGGTGGCGGAATTTTCCCCGGGCCCGGCAGGTCACCGGGCCGTCCGGGCCGTCCACATAGTAAAAGCCGCTGAGTGCTTTGAAAATGATGCCTTCCCCCATGGCTTAATCCTCGTATGTCGTATCGTCTACCAATTGCTCGTCGATGTAGACCCGCACCTGAGCGGGCGGGGTGTAGGTGATGTTGGGTTTGACCACCTTGAGGCTGGTCTCCACCTGGGGGTTGTCATAGACGCTCTGCCCATTCACTTCCACGCGGACGTGGACCACGTCCCGGTCATCGGGCAGCGTGATGTTGAGGGTGCGGGTCACAGAGGCCGGAGGCTCCGGAGTCTGCTCCACCGGCGGAGTATTTTCAGGTTCCTTGGACGGACTGGGCGCTGCCGGCTCCGGACCCTTACTGACGGTGAGGGTGATGGAGGCTCCCTCGGAGACCTCGGTACCGGCCTTGATGGACTGGTCGATGACGATGCCCTCGGACACGCTCTCGTCGTACACGTCCTTCCGGACCACATTCAGCCCGGCTTTGGTGAGGTCATCATACGCCGCTTCATAGGACTGACCGATATAGGGGATGATCGTGATGGTCTTGGTGTCCCGGCCGGTGCTCACATAGAGGGTGACGGTCTGCCCCTCGGTGAGGGGACTGTTGGCCGCCGGGTCCTGGCGGATGACATGGCCGGAGGCGATCTCCTCGTGGGCCTCTTCCTCCAGCTTGATCTCCAGGTCCAGATCCAGCTGCTCCAGGGTGGTCTTGGCCAGATTGGCCTCCTTGTCATAGAAGTCCGGCATTTCCGGAGAATCCAGACCCTTGCTCACATGGACGGTGATGGTGCGGTTGCCCTCGGTATCGGTCACCTTGGTATTGGCGTCCGGGCTCTGAGAGGCGATCTTGCCCTCCTCTTCCGCCGAGCTCTCCTGCTCCCCTTCCACGATGCGGAAGTTACCGTTGAGCACTTCGGGCAGGTTCTGGGCCTCCTCCACCGTGTAGCCCCGCACATCAGGAACGGTGATCTCCTGGGTGGGATTGGAGAGGCTTCCGAACAGGGCCGTATAGAGGAAATAGCCGATTCCGATGAGGAATACCAGGATCACCGCCACCGCGCCCACAATGGGCCAGGGATTACGGCGCTCCTCGTCAACCTCCTCACGCGGGGGCCGGGTCCGGTTTTCCGCTCGGGAACGTCCAGTGTCCGGATTGTTCCGGCGCGTAGAACCGGTGTCCTGCCGGGGGATGCGCCGGGTGGCGTCCTCCATCTCCTCTTCCCGGAGGACCCGGCGGGAGCCGTGAGTGATGGCGCTGGGGGTATTGGCCCCGATGATTTGGGTGGGCTCATCTTCCCCGCTGGCCAGCTCAGGGGTGGGGATATCAAAGCTGATGTTGGGATTCTTTCGGAACGCCTCCAGATCGGCCAGCATGGCGTCGGCGGATATATAGCGCTTATTCACATCGGAGGCCATGGCCTTCAGCGTGATGGCCTCCAGAGCTTCGGGGATACCGGGCTCCAGTTCCCTCGGCGAGAGGGGCACCGAATTGATGTGCTGGATGGCCACCGCCACAGGGGAGTCTCCCTCGTAGGGCAGGCGCCCGGTGAGCATCTCATAGAGCACCACACCGGCCGAGTAGATGTCGCTGCGGGCATCGATGTGGCTGCCCCGGGCCTGTTCGGGGGAGATATAGTGGACCGAGCCCAGGGCCTCCTGGGTCATGGTGTTCTGGTTGGAGGAGGTCACCCGGGCGATGCCGAAGTCGGCCACCTTGATGCTCCCGTCCCGGAGGACCATGATGTTGTGGGGCTTGATGTCCCGGTGGATGATGCCTCGGCTGTGGGCGTGGGAGAGGGCCTTCATGATCTGGGTGATGAAGTGCAGGGCCTCTTTCCAGTTCAGCTTACCCCCCTGGCGGTGCATATACTGCTTGAGGGTGATACCGTCCAGCAGTTCCATGACGATATAGTCCACGTTCTCCCAGCGGGAGACGTCGTACACCGCCATGATGTTGGGGTGGGACAGCATGGCCACGGCCTGGGACTCATCGTGGAAGCGGCGGACGATGTCCGCGTCCTGAGCCAGATCCTCTTTCAGGATCTTGATGGCCACCAGGCGGTTGAGCCGGTGATCCCGGCCCTTGTACACCACCGCCATGCCGCCGGTGCCCACCCGCTCCAGGATCTCATATCGGTCGTCGAGTAATTTTCCTATGTATCGATCCATAGTCATTACCCTCCCTTATTCAAAGTGGATGAGCACGCACGTCACATTGTCCGGCGCGCCGCGGGACAGCGCGATGTCCAGGAGCCTCTGGCAGCAATCCTCTGCCGCGCCGCCGTGGATCACCTCATAGAGCATCTCCTGGTCGCTGACCACGTTGCTCAGTCCGTCGGAGCAGAGCAGCAGGCTCTCCCCCGCCGCCACGCTCTGGCGGAAAAAGTCGGGCCGAAGCTGTTCCTCGGTACCTAGTGCCCGGGTGATCAGATTTTTCTGCGGATGGTTACGGGCCTGTTCCGGGGTGATATCCCCCCGCCGGACCATGTCCTCCACCAGCGAGTGGTCCCGGGTGATCTTGCGGATGCCCTCCGGGGTGATGTGATAGGCCCGGCTGTCCCCCACATTCAGGAGATATGCCGTATCGCCCGCCGCCATCACGGCCACCATGGTGGTGCCCATGCCCCAGCAGTCCGGGTCGTGTTTGGCCCGGTGGTAGACCGCCGTGTTGGCCGCCTCGCTGGCCTGGGCCAGAACGGCCTCCGGCGCGGCGGGGGTGCCCTCCGGCAGGTGGCGCATGGTCTCCACGAACTGTTCCACCGCCAGGGTGCTGGCTACGTTGCCCGCCCGGGCGCCGCCCATGCCGTCGCAGACCAGAGCCACGACCAGCTTTTCCGAGCGCACGTCCAGATAGTAGGAATCCTGATTCTGCGCCCGGACGGCACCTTTGTCTGTGATTCCCCATGCTTTTATCATAAAAGACAGCCTCTTCTCCGCACGGATTTGACCTGCCCGCCTCCGTGCGGAGGGAGACGGACCGTTTCTTTACTGCTGCTCCAGCATCTGACGGCGGCGGAGCTGGCCGCAGGAGGCGTCGATGTCGCCTCCCAGTTTGCGCCGCACTGTCACCGTGACCCCCTGCTGCTCCAGACGGCGCTGGAAGGCCGCCACCCGGCGGCTGGGCTTCAGGGGGCTCTCCTTCACCTCATTGAGGGGAATGAGATTCACATGCCCCGGCGTCCCCTTCAGATGGGCGGCCAGCAGGTCGGCCTGCCAGTCGCTGTCGTTCACGCCGTCGATCATGGCGTACTCGTAGGAGATCCGCCGGCCGGTCTTTTCAAAATACCGACGGCAGCTCTCAAAGAGCCGCTCCACCCCCACCGCGCGGTTGACCGGCATAATGCGGGAGCGGGTCTCGTCGTCAGGGGCGTGCAGGGACACCGACAGAGTCAATTGTAACCGAAGATCGGCCAATTTGTCAATTTGGTCCACCAATCCGCAGGTGGACAGGGAGATGTGGCGCATGCCGATGTTGAGCCCCTCCGGATGATTCACCAGGGTGAGGAAGCGCATCACGGTGTCGAAATTGTCCAGCGGCTCTCCGATGCCCATGAGCACGATATTGGAGATAGGGGCTCCGGAGTCGATCTGGGTGAAGAGCACCTGGTCCAGCATCTCGGCGGGGGTCAGATCCCGCACTTTTCCGGCCAGGGTGGAGGCGCAGAAGGCACAGCCCATGCGGCACCCCACCTGAGAAGAGATACAGACAGTATTCCCATGTTTGTAGCGCATCAAAACGGTCTCGATGCAGTTGCCGTCGTGGAGCCGCCAGAGGTACTTGATGGTCCCGTCCAGGGCGGACACCTGCTTGCGCTCCACCGTGGGCGGGGCCAGCAGACAGGTTTCAGCCAGCTTCTCCCGCAGGGCCTTGGAGAGGTTGCTCATCTCGCCAAAGGAGCGCACCCCACGGTGCAGCCACTGAAAGACCTGCTTGGCCCGGAACGCGGGCTCTCCCAGGTCCTTGAAATAGGCGGTCATCTCCGCCAGGTCCATGGATTTGATATCGGTCATTTCTACTCTCCTCCGCCAAACGTGTCGGGCGGTTGCAGTCCGTATTTTTCGGTCAGGACCTCCGCCAGATCCGGTGTCAGCTCCTGCACCGGGCCCTGAGGCGCCGGGTGGTAGGGGCCGCCGCTGTAAGGTGCGCGGCCGGGCTCCAGCGGGAAGTTGGCCCGGGGGTCGTCGCTCTGGGCCCACACCTGGAGAAACCACCAGCCGTGCTCCTGCTCATACTCCAGATTCTCCGGCAGCGCCCCGATGAGCTCCCGGAACTCCGGGTTGTTTAGCAATTTGGGGTGGTACACCGTTTCCCGCCACAGCTCCAGGCCCAGCGCCGGGATGCGATAGGTGTAAGCCAGCTCCGGGTCCTCGCAGTCACACTCCACCTCGCCCTCCTGGGCCAACGCGGGGATCAGCTCCTCCACATGGGTCCGGATCAGGTCCACCCCGTGGTAGAGCACCCGGTACTCGGGCTCTTTATCCAGGCCGATGCGTGCCAGCCTGCCGTCCAGAAATTCCAGCCGGAAGGGGTGGGGCACTCCCGCCTGTACCGCCTGGGCCTCCTCCTCTGTCATACCTAGCCGAAAAGGTCCCAGGCCCTTCCGGGGGTAGAACTCATAGGTCTCCATCGTCACGTCTCCTCAGCTTGGCGAAGAAAAAGCCGTCAGTGCCGTGGATGTGGGGCCAGAGGGTGAGCATCCCGCTCTCCACCGTGCCGATGGGGCCCGGCAGGGTGAAGGGTTCTAATGTAAAGTCTTTTTGCTTGTCAAGGAAATCAGCCACCACCGCGCTGTTTTCCCGTTCCAGAACGGTGCAAGTGGCGTAAAGTAAAGTTCCTTGCGGGCGCACATATTGGGCGCAATTGTTCAGAATTTCGCTCTGGATTCTAGGAAGTCCCAACAATAGCTCAGGGTCCTTATAGCGGATGTCCGGCTTCTTCCGGATGATGCCCAGACCGGAGCAGGGCACGTCCGTCAGCACGGCATCAAAGCTGTTAAGCCATTCCACTTTACACTGTTTTCCGTCCTGCACCATGGCTTCCAGGGTCGAAATCCCCAGCCGCGCGGCTCCGGATCGGATCAGCTCCACCTTTTTGGGGTGGATATCGCAGGAGGTGATGCTCCCCTCCCCCGCCATCTGAATGGCGGCGGCAAAGGACTTGCCGCCGGGGGCGGCGCAAGCGTCCAGCACCCGATCTCCCGCACGGACGCCGGAGGCCAGCACAGCCAGCCGTGCTGCCGGGTCCTGGATGTAGAAGAGGCCCTCCTGGAAGGAAGGCAGGGCCTCCAGATTGCCGGTACCGCTCAGGAGGAGACAGCCCTCCAGCCAGGGGTGGGGCTGGGCCTCCACCCCTTCGGACTCGAGCCGCTCCAGCAGGGCCTGGGGCGTGATGCGCAGGGTGTTCACCTGGGCGGCCGTGGGGACTTCCCCGTTGTCGGCGGCCAAGAGTTCCTCCACTCCTTCCCCGCCCAGAGCCTTGGAGAACTCCTCCACCAGCCAGGCCGGGTGACTGTACCGGGTAGGCAGATCCTCCGGCATCGCGAGGCTCTCCCGCTCGCGCAGGAGGTTCCGCAAAATGGCGTTGACCAGCCCGGCGGCCCGGGGATTGCGGCAGCGCCCACGAGCCAGAGAGACCGACTCGTTTACTGCCGCCGAATCGGGCACCCGATCCAGGAAGAGGATCTGATAGAGACCCAGGCGCAGGCAGCCACACACGGCGGGCTCCATCCGCGCCACCGGAGGTTTGGCGAAGCGGTCCAGCAAGGCATCCAGGAGCATCTCATTCTGAAGTACCCCGCAGCACAGTCGGGTGCACAGACCCGCATCCCGGCTGTCCAGGCCGGCTTCGCGGATGGCTTTTTTCAAATACCCGTCGGACCAGGCGCCCTGGTTCTCACAGGCCAGAAGGGCGTCCAGGGCCACAGAGCGGGCGGTTTGCTGTTTCCCCATCAGTCTCTCCTCCTGCCGGCAAAGGCCAGCACAAAGCGCAGGAGCTGGGCCAGAGACACCAACAGCGCCGCCACATAGGTGAGCGCCGCAGCGGAGAGCACCTTCCGGGCGCCCCGCAGCTCGTCCTCGTCCAGCATCCGGGCGCTGCCCAGGGTCTCAATGGCCCGGTGAGAGGCGTTGAACTCCACGGGCAGGGTCACCAGCTGCACCGCCACGGCCAGGGAAAAGAGCACGATGCCGATGGCGAACAGCGGCTCGATATAGAGCACGAAGCCCAGGATGATGAAGATCAGGGAGAGCTGGGAGCCCACGTTGCACACCGGGATCATGGCGCTGCGCAGGCGGATGGGCTGATAGCCCACGGCGTACTGCACGGCATGTCCAGCCTCGTGGGCGGCCACCCCAATGGCGGCCACGCTGTTGGAGCCATAGACGCTGTCGGAGAGGCGGATGATATTGGTCCGGGGATCAAAGTGGTCGGTGAGGTGGCCGCTCACCCGCTCGATCCGCACGCCGGTGACGCCGTTGGCCCGCAGCACCGCCTCAGCGGCCTGGGCGCCGGTGTAGCCCCGACGGGCATAGACCGTGGAGTAGCGGCGGAAGGTGGAGCTCACCCGCAGCTGGGCCCAACCGGCGATGAGCATGGCGGGCACCAGCAGCATCCAATAATAGGGGTCCACATAGTAGAAAAAGGGCATGATATCCTCCTGTGAGTTACATGATCTGTCCCCCTGCCAGATACCCGGTCAGGAGCAGCACAAAACACACCAGCATCCCGGCGCTCAGGGCCGCCGACCGGCGGGGCTTCCCGTCGGTGAGCAGAGCGGCGAAGAGGAAAAAGGGCAGGGCGCAGGAGAGATAGCGCCCGGCGCTGAGCAGCCAGGACAGAGAGTAATCCAGAACAAGGGTGACATAGGCGTAGAGGGTCCAGGCGCTGCGGCACCTCTTCCCCGCCCACCAAAGGAGGGCGAAAAAGAGCGGGAAGAGCAGCACCTCGGGGATCCAAAGCTCCCACCGCACCGACACCGTTGGATAGGTCAGGGCGTTGCGCACCAGATAGGCCAGGGTGCGGGAGATCCACAGAAATCCCTGGGACCAGTGCTCCTGATGGACGGTGAAGGCGAAGGGATCTCCGTCCACCGCGTAGTTGAGGAGCAGATAGCCTGCCGCACCCAGCAGGGGCAGCAGCAATGCGGGGAGTTTTCGTAAGATACCCTTGACCCGCACCCAAAGGCTCCGCCCGTCCGGGGCGAAGAGCCGCTGTTCCACACACAGCTCGGCGGCGGCCACCCCGATGAGGAGCAGGCCGTGCATCCGGGTGAGGGCGGCCAGCACACCCCACAGACCAGCGGCGTACCACTGGTGGCGGCGAATGTGCCAGAGCGCGGCGGCGGTGGTGAGGAAAAAGAGTCCCTCGGTCATCATGGAGCCGAAAAAGAAGGCGTAGGGGAAGATGGAGAGGTACCACACGGTCCGCCACGCCACTCCTTTTCCGTAATCCAGAGCGGTCAAACGGAAGAGGTACACACACCCGCCGGCGTAGCTCAGCCAGGACACCAGGAGCCCGGACACCAGGGTATCCCCCACCACCAGGCGCACCAGACGGGTGATCCAGACATAGAGGGGGTAAAAGACCAGGAAAAGGTGCTGTCCGTTCTCCACATAGCCGTCGTAGCCCAGTTCCACCAGCCGGACATAGTGCCAGCCGTCCCAGCGCTCCCAGATACCCAGGAGCCCCTTCCCTTCCAGCTCACCGATCAGAGCGGCCAGCAGGGCTCCCAGCAGAAAGACGGCAAGGCGCACGCCCAGGGCCGCACCAAAGACCTGAAGGCAGGTGCGGCGGTCCACCTCACAGCCGTTTTTTTCGGTCAAGGCGGGGGCACGGAAGCGCTCTCCCAGCGGTGCACCGCAGGCGGAGACCCACCGCAGCACCAGGGAGAGGCCCAGCCCCACCACCAGGAGGCTGACCACCACGTCCCACAGCATCCAAAACCGCTCCATCTCTTACTTCTGAGGCTGGATGGGGTTGCCTCGCAGGTAATCGGCGGCCTTCATCCGCTTCTTTCCCACTGCCTGAAGCTCCAGGATACGGAGCACGGTTCCGTTGCCGCAGGCCATGTCGATGCCGTTTTTCCCGGCCTCCAGAACAGTGCCGGGGGCGGCATTCGTGGTGCTCTCCAGCACCTTGGTGACAAAGAGCTTCAGCGGCGCGCCGGTAATAGTCTCAGTGGTAGCGGTGGGCCAGGGCAGCAGGCCCCGGACCTGGTCGTGGATAGCCGAAGCCGGACGATTCCAGTCGATGGGCGAGAGCTCCCGGCTCAACATGGGGGCGAAGGTGACACCAGCGCTGTCCTGGGGCGTGCGGGGTGCGGTGCCGTCGGCGATGCGCGCCACCGTCTCCACCAGCAGCTCCCCGCCCATCTGGGCCAGACGGGCATACAGGGTCTCGGCGTTCTCGTCCGGGTCAATGGGCGTGCTGACCTGGGAAATGATGTCCCCGGCGTCCAAATCGTGGGCCATGTGCATGATGGTCACACCGGTCTCCCGGTCGCCGTTGAGAATGGCCCAGTTAATAGGCGCTGCTCCCCGGTACTTGGGCAGCAGGGACGAGTGGACGTTGATGCACCCCTTGGGGGGCGCGGCCAGGATATCGTCGGGCAGGATGCGCCCGTAGGCGGCCACCACGATGAGCTCGGGGTCCAGCTCCCGGATCTGGGCCAGGGCGGTGCCGTCCCGCAGTTTCGTGGGCTGGAACACCGGGATGTCGTGGGCCTGGGCGCACACCTTCACCGGGGTGGGCAGCAGCTTCATGCCGCGGTTCTTAGGCTTGTCGGGCTGGGTGAAGGCTCCCACCACGGTATGGCCCGCCTGAATGAGGGCCTCCAGAGAGGGCACGGCGAAGTCGGGCGTGCCCATGAACAGGATGCGCATTTACTCCTCCTCCTGTTCTTCCATCAGTTTGTCCAATTCCTCGTTGGTATACAGCTTGGGGGCCCGCTCGGTGAAGAGATGGCCGTCCAGATGCTCCAGCTCATGGCAGAAGCAGCGGGCCACGATCTCCTCGCCCTCGGCCTCAAACCAGTTGCCGTGGCGGTCCTGGGCCTTCACTTTGGCCTTCATGGGGCGCTTGACCACACCCCAGCGGCCGGGCACCGACAGGCAGCCCTCAAAGCCCTCCTGCTCGCCCTCGGTGGCGATGATCTCGGGGTTCACCAGCTCCAGCATCTGGTCATTCCCGTCCACCACGATGACGGCGCGGCGGAGAATGCCAATCTGAGGGGCGGCCAGACCCGCGCCGTTGGCGTGGGCCAGGGTTTCCTTCATGTCGTCCAGCAGACGGCCCAGCTTCTCATCGAATTTGGTGACCAGATGACATTTCTTGTGCAGCGCGGGGTCCTCGTCGGTCAGAATGGTGCGAATTGCCATAAAAATCTCCTCCTAGTCCAGGGGATCGATGTCAGCCGACACCGAGACACCCCGGTTATATGGGTCGCTCATGGCGCAGCGGAGGAGGTCCCCCACCAGCGTCCGGAGCGTTTTATTGTTTTTTCCGCTCATAGTCAGGCGGTAGCGATAGCGGTTGTTGACCTTGGCCACCGCCGCCGGGGCCGGACCCAGCAGCAGCACCGGGGGGCTCCCCGGCCTGGAAAGCCAGCTCTCCAGGGTGCGGCGCAGGCGCATACAGGTGCGCAACACTGCCCCTTCCTCCGCGCCGGAGGCGGTGAGGACGAAGAGGTCCCGGAAGGGCGGACAGCCCCGCAGTTCCCGCAGGGCGATCTCCTGCCGGTAGAAGGAATCGTAGTCCTGCCGCTTGGCGGCCAAGATCACATCGTTCTCCGGCGTATAGGTCTGGATGATGGCCCGTCCGGTCTTGCTCCCCCGCCCCGCCCGGCCCACGACCTGGGTGAGCAGAGAGAAGGTGCGCTCAGCGGCCCGGTAGTCGTCCACATAGAGGGACGCGTCCGCTGAGATGACCCCCACCAGCGTGACATTCTCAAAGTCCAACCCCTTGGCCACCATCTGGGTCCCCACCAGAATGGGGATCTTCTCCTTCTGGAAGCGGTCGAAGAGGGCCTCGTGGGTGTGAGTGGCCGACACGGCGTCGGCATCCATCCGCAGTACCCCTACACCTGGGAATCGCTCCTCCAGGGCGTGCTCCAGCCGCTGGGTGCCCGCCCCCACGGTGTGCAGCGTGCCGCCGCAGCTGGGGCAGGTCCGGGGCGCGGGCTCGGAGTGGCCGCAGTAGTGGCACATGAGCCGCCCGTTGGCCGAGTGGTAGGTGAGATACACCGAGCACCGGGGGCACTGGGGCACCTCGCCGCACTCCCCACAGGAGAGCATCCGGCTCTCCCCTCTCCGGTTGAGAAAGAGGATGGTCTGCTCGCCCCTGTCCAGATTCTCCTGGATGGCGGCGCACAGCGGGGCGCTCAGAAGCTCCCCATTGCCCTCCTTCAGCTCCTGCCGCAAATCGGCGATCACCACCTCCGGAAGAGCCTGCTGATTGTAGCGTCGGGGCAGGGTGAAGAGGTGATACACCCCCGTCTGAGCCAGGTACATGCTCTCCACCGATGGCGTGGCGGAACCCAGCAGCAGCAGTGCTCCGTGCTGCTTACAGCGGAACTTGGCCACCTCCCGGGCGTGGTAGCGGGGGACGTTCTCCGACTTGTAGCTCCCCTCCTGCTCCTCGTCCAGGACGATGAGCCCCAGGTTCTGCACCGGCGCGAACACCGCCGAGCGGGTGCCGATGACCACCCTTGCCTTGCCGGAGCGCACCCGCTTCCACTCGTCGTACCGCTCTCCGGCCCGGAGAGAGGAGTGGAGCAGGGCGATCTCATCGCCGAAGTGGGCGGTGAAGATGCGCAGGAGCTGGGGCGTCAGGGCAATCTCGGGGACCAGCACGATGGCCCCCTCGCCCCGGTCCAGGGCGGCCTGGATGAGGCGCAGGTAGATCTGGGTCTTGCCGCTCCCCGTCACGCCGTAGAGCAGCGCGGCGGCGGGGGCCTCACGGACCGCCAGGGCGTTCAGCCCCTGAAAGGCCTCCTCCTGGTCGGCGTTGAGGACCGGCGGGTCGGCGTGCTCCACCGGCGGGCAGAACACCCGGCGGTAGCACTCCCGCTGCTCCAGGGTGATGAGCCCGCTCTTTACCAGGGAGCGCAGGGTGGGCATGGAGGCCCCGGTGAAGTAGCACACCTCTTTGGCGGCGGCCTCCCCCACAGCGCTCAGCAGCTCCACCACCGCATAGCGCATGGGGGCTGACTTGCGCCGTTTGGCCACCTGTTCCAGGGCCTCCTCCGGAGGGACAGCCAGGGCGGCCACCGCCTCGGTTTTGTCCCCCACGCCCCGCATGGCGCTGGTCTCCACCTTTAGGATGCCCTTGTCTACCAGGGATTTCAACGCCGGGTTGGGGTCCCGGGTGCCGAAGGCGGCGCGGATGTTGCCCCGCTCGGCTCCGTTTCCGGCGCAGACCATTTCCACAATGGTCCGCTCGTGCTCGGAGCGTCCGGCGGCCTCGTAAGCCGCGGCGCGGTCCACGCCGGGCGCGAACACATAGCGGTCCTGGAGGGAGAAATAGAGCCCCGCCGGGAGCATGGCCCGGCAGGCGTCGTAGACTGTGCAGAAATACCGCTCCCGCATCCACAGGGCCAGGCGCAGGCCCTCCGGAGAGAGGACCGGCTTCTCGTCCAGCTGGGTGAGGATGGACTTGCACTTCGGCGGCGGCTCCATGGTCTCCACCGAGAGCACCAGCCCCTCCACCCGCCGGTTGCCCGCCCCAAAGGGCACCACCACCCGCACACCGGGGACCAGGCGGTCCCAGAGCTCCTCCGGCACCTGGTAGGTATAGGGCTTGTCGATGGCGTAGGTGGCGGCGGCCAGGGCGATGCGGGCCGCCCGGATGGGTTCCATGTCATCCCTCCTAAATCCCGGAAAAGGCAAGCGTCCGGTCTTGACGGCCAGGCGCTTGCCTTTGTGGTATGATTACTCCTCTTCCTGGGGGGTCAGCTTGCCCTCAGCCACCTCGCGGATGGCCAGGGTCACCGGCTTGTCCTCCAGGGACGTGCCGCTCTCCTCGGCCTCGTTGGCGATCTGGCGCGCCCGCTGGGCCACCACGTTGACCAGCATATACCGGCTGGGAATCTCCTCCAGCAGCTTATTCATGGGGGGATAGAGCATCATATGTCATCATTCTCCTTTTTCTTCCGCTGCGCCTTGCCCGGCCACATCGCTGATGAGGTGGATGCGGTTGCGGGTGCGGCAGCTCTCCGCGGTCAGGATGGCCATGATCTCGGCGGCCGCTTCGGACACCTTGTCATTGACCACCATGTAGTCATACTGTTGGATGTGGCGGTACTCCTCCCGGGCCTTCTGGAGACGGCCCTGGATGACCTCCTCCTGGTCGGTGGCCCGGCGGTGGAGGCGGCGGGACAGCTCCTCAAAGGAGGGCGGGACAATGAAGATCAGCACCGCCTCCGGGCACTTGGCCCGGACCTTGGCCGCGCCCTGGACCTCGATGTCCAGCAGCACGTCGATCCCGGCGTCCAGTTTCTCCTGGATGACCTTGAGGGAGGTCCCGTAGTAGTTTCCCACATACTCGGCATGCTCCAGCAGCTCGTCCCGCTCGATCATGCCCTCGAACTCCTCGCGGGAAACAAAGTTGTAATTGACGCCGTCCGCCTCGCCCACCCGGGGTTTACGGGTGGTGAAGGACACGGAAAAGTGGATGTCCTTCCACTCGCTGAGCAGCTCCGCGATCACCGTGCTCTTGCCGACGCCGGAGGGACCTGACAGCACAATGAGGGTCCCGCGTTTCTTTTTCTTCGATCTCATGCCTCGTCCTCCTCCGGCTCCGCAGGGGTCTCACGTCCCGCCAGCCGCCCCGCTACCGTTTCGGGCTGGAGCGCCGAGAGGACGATGTGGTCGCTGTCCATGATGAGCACCGCCCGGGTACGCCGTCCATAGGTGGCGTCGATGAGACAGCCCCGGTCCCGGGCCTCCTGGACCATACGCTTGATGGGGGCCGACTCGGGGCTCACGATGGCGATGAGCCGCCCGGCAGAGACCATGTTGCCAAAGCCGATGTTGATCAGTTTCATGCCTGGGGCCTCCCGTTATTCGATGTTCTGGATCTGCTCACGGATCTTCTCGATCTCGCCCTTCAGATCCACCACATAGCGGGCGGTCTCAATGTCGCTGCACTTGGAGCCAATGGTGTTGGCCTCCCGGTTGAACTCCTGGATGAGGAAGTCCAGCTTCCGGCCCACCGCGCCTCCCTCGCTGAGCATATGCTCCAGCTGGGACAGGTGGCTGCGCAGGCGCACCGTCTCCTCGTCCACCGCCACCTTGTCGGCAAAGAGGGCGGCCTCGGTGAGGATGCGCCCCTCGTCCAGCTGGGTGTTCTGGAGGACCTCCTGCATCTTGGCCTCCAGCCGGGCGCGGTAGTCGGCCACGATGCCGGGGGCGCGCTCCTCCACCTTGCCGGTGAGCTCCGCGATGGTAGCGGCGCGGTTGCGCACATCCTGGGCCAGCTTCTCGCCCTCCCGGACGCGCATGGCGTTGAAGTCATTCAGCGCCAGGTCCAGCACCGTGCAGATGTCCGCGGCCACCGTCTCCAGGTCCTCTGTGGCCTTTTCCACAAGGAACACATCGGGGAACCGGGAGAGGAGCGACACCGAAATGTCATCCCGCAGCTCGTAGCTGTCCCGCAGCTCCCGCAGAGCGTTGAGATAGCCCTCCGCCACCGGGCGGTTGACCGAGATGCGGGCGTCGCCCTCCTCCGACGGGCCGATGGTGACAAACACATCCACCTTGCCCCGGGAGATGCTGGCCTGGACCCGGCGTTTGATGGCGTCCTCGGCAAAGACGTAAATGCGGGGCAGCTTGACGGTGCAGTCCAGGTAACGGTTGTTCACCGAGCGCAGCTCCACTGTGATGGGACGGCCATGGAGGACCGCCTCTCCCCTGCCATAGCCGGTCATGCTTTTGATCAAAGGGGACTCCCTCTTTTCTTCCTCTGGATTGGGGCGCACCCGCCCCGAGAGCGGACGGCCTGAGCCGTCCTGGGTATTAACTTATTATATCAGATTCCGCGCCGCTTGAAAAGTCATTTCAGCAGCACGGGGTCCACCCGATGGAGATACAGGGCGATGAGCTTGGAAAAGCCGTAGTCGTAGACGAGGAAGGCGAGGTTGCCCACCAGGTACACCAGGCCGGTGCCCACCAGAGGCTCCGGCAGGAAGGGCAGGAAAAACTCCGCCAACAGGAAGTAAAAGAGGGTGAGGATGGCGTTGAAGAAGAGCAGCTTGGCCAGCAGCTCCAGTCCCCGGGGCAGGCGCTCGCACAGGGACTTCACCACCGGATAGAGCCCGAAAAAGAGCAGGTACAGCAGCGCGCAGCCCTTGTCCGGCACCACCAGCAGCCCCAGAATGGCCGCGGCGGCGTAGCACATCAGGCCGCCCCGCAGGCCCACGGAGATCACGGCCGCGGCGGGCACCAGCCCGGCCAAAGCTACCATGCCCAGCCGGCCGCCGGGCACCACCGAGGCCACGTACAAAAGCGCCAGAGACAGCGCACTGAGCAGCGCGGGAAGGGTCATGCGCCGGGTCCCTCCCCGGGATGCAGGCCGGGCCACGTCAATATCCTCCGCAGCCGCCGCACAGGCAGTTGAGGCACATCATGGTGGTACAGCAGTCGCAGGCGTCCGACCCGCCGCCGTAGCCGTAGGGACGGTAGGCCTGCCCACCCTGCTGCATCATAGCCAGTGCCTGGCGGTACTCGCCGTTGGTGGGGTCCAGCCGGCAGGCCATCTGGTAGTGCTGCATAGCCTCGTCCAGCCAGCCCTTGCGGTAGGCGATGCTGCCCATGAGGAAATGCCACTCGCCGTTCTGGGCGGGGGCGGTACGCAGAAGCTGTTCGGCCCGGTTCAGATCCCCCAGGTTGATGGCCTGGCGGGCCTGCTGGTAGATAGTACCGCTGCTGCTTCCCTGCTGCTGATAGCCGCCGCTGCGCTGGTAGCTTCCGGCGCTGCCGTAGGTACTCTGAGAACCGCTGCCCCGGCCTGCCCGCTCCTTGGTGATGGCCTCATAGGCGGCGTTGATCTCCTTCATCTTCTCCTCGGCCAGATCGGCCAGAGGGTTATTCTGATAGTTGTCCGGATGGTACTTCCGGGCCAGCTCCCGGTAGGCCCGTTTGACCTCGTCATCGCTGGCGCTGGGGTCTACGCCCAATACACGGTAAGGGTCCATGTGTCCATTCTCCTTCTATCGCGGCCTGCCGCGTTTTTTCGCGCTCCAGCAGCCCTGGAACACCAGGTCCTCCGCCCATGGGAGACCCAAATATAAGATATTCTCTACGATGCCCTGGCGGCATCCCAACTCCAGCAGTGCGCAGGCGGAGCAGGCCAGATTGCGGGAGTGGCGCAGAGTGAGCCGGACCTCCTCCCGGTGCTCCCGGGCCTGTCCGGGAAAACGCCGCAGAATCGGATTGTAGCTTCCCGACTGCTCGTCCTCGTTCAGGTCGTCCCAGGCGTCCACCAGGTAAATCCACCGGCCCACGTGGTACAAGAGCTCACCCATGGCCCGGTCCCGCATGGGGTCGCCGGTGGGAGGCGCCGCAGCGCGCAGGATGCGGGCAAAGGCATCGGCGGGCCGGTCCAGCGAGGGACAGCCCTCCCGCTCCAGGGTGGAGAGCTCCGCAAGGCAGGTCCGGGTGGTCTCATCGAATGCGGGCTGCGCCTTCGCCGCCCGCCGGTAGGCTCCCCGCAAGAACAGCCCTGCCGCCCGGCAGGCCATCGCCTTCCAGAAGGAGCCGTCGGCCACGCCGTCCCGCAGCTTCCACCAGGTCAGGATGATGCTCTCATCGGCGGCCAGATCCAATGCCGGGTGTGCGGTGAGGCAGGTGCGCTTCCCACACCAGAGCTTGGCGGGACAGCGGCAGGAGGTGAGATTCGGCTTCTCTTCCGCAGGCAGGAGCAGCAGCGCCAGAAAGGTGAAATCGTAGTTGAGGGACAGCTGGGCCCACAGCCCGTGCCGGCGGCCCAGAGCGGCGCACAGCGCGCAGTAGGCCGCGCGGTAGTGCTCCCACTCCTTGACCTTCAGCTCCCCACGCAGCGGACGCACATAGCCGAACACTCAGCGGCCCTCGACGGCGGTGATGGAAAAGGCGGTCATGTTCCGCTGCTTCACCACCCGGTTGACTGCCACGGCGACGGCGATGCCCGCTGCAAATCCCACGCCGCCCAGAATAAGGCCCGTGTTCTCCGAGCCGGTCACGGCAGCGCCTGCAAAGCAAAACACAAAGAAGAGGAGCAGCGGCAGCAGATAGACCACCGCGGCGATCCAGAGCACCTGTCCCGAGCGGCTCTCCACCCGCACGGTGTCTCCGGGCTGGGCGCCCAAAGGATTGGACGCCACCGCCGTCACCTCACTCTGTACCAGCATTTCGCTGCACCCGCCGCCGCATTTGGAGCAGTCGTGGCCGCAGGCCGATTTCCGTTTCACCGCGATCTCCGCCCGGCCGCCGGGCAGGAGCCGATTTACGCGGGCTGTCTGTTCCATGGATCATGCCTCCTGAGTGTTACCGTCAATTGCGCTGGACGTTGACGACGATCTTGTACTCGCCCACCACGCCCACGTTGCTGCTGCCGTCCAGATAGACCTTGGCGTCTACGGTCTGGTTGCCCCGTCCGGCGTTGGACAGGTCGGCCACGATGCGCAGCTGGGAGGGGATGACGGCATCCACCGCCTCCTGCTCGCCCCGGATCTGCACCTGGCAGGACAGGGTGACCTTCTCCGGCGTACAGCCCTCCGGGTAGTTGATGAACTGAATGTTGTCCACTTCCAGCGTACGGGTGGCAAGGCCGGTGATCTTCACCGTGACCTTGGCCTGGGTAATGCCGCTGACATTGTTCAGCCCCGCCTCCAGCGGGATATCAAAGGTATAGGTGTTCTGACTGAAGACCTGGCTCAGATCGATCTGGCCCAGAACGATCTCGTCCTTGGTGGCCAGGTCCTCCTCACTGCCCGAGATGGTGATGGTGCTGGGCTCGATGTCCACCTCGGCGTTGTCCGCCGTGGCGCCGCCGCCGGGCAGCAGGTCCACCTTCAGCTCCACTTCCTTGAGCTTCACCACCGGCAACGTCACCTGCACGGTGCTCACATCGGTCTCCAGGTTCAGGCTCTTCACGTCCAGCACCTGGCCGTCAAAGCCGATGAGCTGGAACGGCATTTCGCCGGTAAAGGTCTCGCTGAGGGGTTCGTCCCGGGAGATGGTGACCAGCGCGTAGTCCACCTGGTTCACCGCATCCTCTTCGCCGTCCACCAGGATGGTAGAGGGCGAGAAGGCAAATTCACCCTGCTGGAACCCGTCGGCCACGTCTCCGTCAAAGATGCCCTTGACCTCGATGCTGCGCTGGGTGCGGCGGGCGACGGTATAGGCGATGTTCTGTGCGGTGGAACCGGTGATGCTCACCGCGTTGTTAGACACGCCCACCGGCAGAACGATGCGGTAACCGGTGGAGTAGGTGCCGGGATTCTCGATGCCGGAGACGTCCACCGACACGCTCATGGTGCTGGAGCCCAGCTTCAGCAGCGTGCTCCAGGTGGTGCGCACCGACAGGTTGATAGTCTGGTTGGCGCCCTCTGTGATCATCAGGCCCCGCTCGGCCAGCTCCTCTTCCCCGGTAAAGACCACCGGGACATTCCGAATAGTGTAAGTATCCTCATTGCTGTTGATATAGCCCACATAGACCCACAGCACAATGGCTATGAGGATGGACAGTGCGATGTATGCCCCTCGTTTATTCGTGTTCTCCATCGTCGTTGGCTCCCTTCTTAGACTTCAGGAGGTTGAAGAGATTGAATTTTTGATCGCCGACGCTCTTCTGGGGCAGCAGCTCATTGTGGAGCACCCGGTTGAGGGTCTCGGGAGCCAGGTGCCGCTTGAGCATGCCGCCCACGGCCACCGAGATGGAGCCGGTCTCCTCCGAGACGATGGCCACCACCGCGTCGGAGTGCTCGCTGGCGCCGATGCCGGCCCGGTGGCGCATGCCCAGATCGCGGGACAGATTCACATTGCCCGACAGAGGCAGCACACAGCCCGCGCCCACAATGCGTCCCTTGCGCACGATGACCGCGCCGTCGTGAAGGGGCGCCTTGTTCCAGAAGATGTTCTTGAGCAGCTCACTGTTGACGCTGCAGTCCAGCGCGGTGCCGGTCTTGATGGCGTCATCAAAGAGGTTCTTGCGCTCAAAGACCATCAGCGCGCCGGTCTTGCTCTTGGACAGAGAGGCATAGGCCTCCACCGTCTGCTGGATGGCATGTTCGATCTCATCCGGCACTTCCGGATGGCTGAACATGTCTCCCAGGCTGCTGCTGCCCACCTGCTCCAGCATCTTGCGGATCTCGGGCTGGAAGAGGACCACCAGAGCCAGGACACCATACTCCAGCACACGGCTGAGGAAGAAGTTGATGGTCTTGAAATTGAAGATCTGGGCCACCAGCAGTGCCACCAGAATGAGCAGAACGCCCTTTGCCACCTGGCCGGAGCTGGTTCGGCGGACCAGTACGATCACTTTATAAATGATGAAGGCCATGATGCCCATATCGATGATATCGGCGATATGGACCAGGCGCAGATAGCTCAGCGCATTTTCAAACAACATCAGCAGTTGTTCCATGGATAACGTCTCTCCCTCCGGGCGCGGGACAGCTCTTTTCGTGCAATCGCGCGGCTTACGCCGCGCGATTTGCCCCAGCCATTCATTCAGTAACCATTATTATACTGTCTTTCCCGGCCCTTGGCAAGCCGCCAGGCTATGAATGTTCTGTTAATTTTCCGCCTGTCCCACCGCGATGCAGCAGCCGGCGCAGCCTCCGGTCCAGCCGGATGGCGCCCGCTGAGAGCGGAACCCAGAGCAGCGAATAGGGCAGGCAGATCTGCCCCAGCAGGTTGAAGGGCACCCGGGAGTAATCCCAGACATCCAACCCCAGGACAAGATTGATCCAGATCCCCGCCGACAGCTCGCAGGCGGTGACGATGGTCCCGCCCAGAGTCGCCTGGAGCCAGAGCGGAGCCCCTTCTCCCAAGTGCCGCCCGATGTCGCCCAGAATGACGAACAGCACGCCGCCCAGCAGGGCCATGGTCCAGTGCGAATGGCCCCGCCAGGTCAGCTCGATGGCGTAGTAGACCGCCCCGCCAATGCTCCCGCAGAGGAGTGCTTCGCCGGGGCGGCGTGTATTGGTCTGTTGCATCGCGTTCCTCCCCGGTCCGCCGGTCAAAGGAGGCGGACACGGGTTTATCATACCCAGCCGAAGGCATTTTCCTGCGCCAACGCCGTTTTTTTGTCAGCCGCGGCGGCTGGCAAGTCCGGCGACGGCGGCGGTCAGCGCCTCCACCTCCCGCAGATGATTGAACGCGGAAAAACTGACGCGCACCGTGCCGGTCTCAAAGGTCCCGGCGGTTCGGTGGGCCAGGGGCGCGCAGTGGAGCCCGGCGCGGACGGCAATGCCCCGCTGGGCCAGGGCCTCCCCCACCGCCTCACACTCCAGCCCGGCCAGGCGGAAGGACAGCACGCCCGTCTGGCTTCCCAGAGGACCGGAAAAGACCTGTGCGCCGGGGACCCGGCGGAGCCGGGCGGCAGCCGCCGCAGTGAGCTTCGCCTCGTGCTCCCGGATGCGGCGCAGGCCGGTGCGCTGCACAAAGCGCAGGCCCTCCAGGAGCCCCGCCACACCGGTCATGTTGTGTGTGCCCGCCTCCAGCCGGTCGGGCAGGAAATCCGGCATCATGGGCTGGGCCGAGGCGCTGCCCGTCCCGCCCTCCAGAAGGGGAACGGCGTCCTCCCGGCCGCACAGCAGGAGCCCGGTGCCCTGGGGCCCATAGAGCCCCTTGTGACCCGGCATGGCGATAAAGGTGGCCCCCAGCTCCTCCAGAGACAGGGGCAGCACCCCCGCCGACTGGGAGGCGTCCACGATGAAGGGTACCCCGCGCCAGCGGCACAGGGCGGCGATCTCTTCGACGGGCAGGGCAAATCCAAAGACATTGGAGACGTGGGTGCAGATCACCGCGTCGGTGCCGGGGACCACCAGGCGCTCAAAGGACCGCAGCATGGCCGAGCGGTCAAAGAGCGGCGCCTCTGCCACTGCAATGCGGGCGCCCAGGCCGTGGAGGGGCCGGGTGACGGCGTTATGCTCGTAGCCAGAGATGACCGCCCGGCCTCCCGGGGGCACCAGGCTCTTGATGGCGATATTCAGGCCGTGGGTGGCGTTGAAGGTAAAAATGACCCGCTCCGCCGGACAGCCGAAGAGCTCTCCGACCAGGGCACGGCAGCGATAGGCCGTCCGGGCGGCCCGGGCGGCGGCGGGATGACTCCCCCGCCCCGGGGTGGAAAGGCTGCTCACCGCCCAGGCACAGGCCCGGGCCACCTGGGGCGGCTTTTGCAGGGTGGTGGCGGCGCTGTCCAGATAGATCATAGCCCCACCTCCCGGTAGCTCCCGTCCCCGTTCTGGAGAAAGACCCGCTTGGGGCTCAGGCCCTGCCGGGCCAGGGTGGTCAGGGCAAGGGCCAGGTTGCGCTCGGCGATTTTGACCGAATAGCCGCACCCCTCTCCGGCGATGATCCGGGGCGAGCGCATCAGGCGGGCGGCGATCCCCACCCGCTCCAGCACGGCGGCAGTGCGCTGGGCATAGGTGAGGGAACGGCAGACAATGAGATAATAGACCATGACAGAACGCTCCTCTCGCCTCAGTCTATGCCGTCCCTCCCCGTCCGGACACAGCAAAAGGCGGCAGAGAATTGCTTCTCTGCCGCCTTGGTTCAAATTTCCTCCAGCAGGGCCACGGCGTGGGCCGCCATGCCCTCTCCGGAGCTGGTGAAGCCCAGCCCCTCCTCGGTGGTGGCCTTCACGTTCACCCGGTCAGGAGAAATCCCCATCCGCTGGGCCAGATTCTCCCGCATCTGGGGGATGTGGGGAGCCAGCTTGGGACGCTGGGCTAGGATGGTGGCGTCCACATTGCCCACCCGGAGCCCCTTGGCCCGGAGCATTTCCATCACCCGGTCCAGCAGCACCAGGCTGTCCGCACCCTTGTAGGCCGGGTCGGTGTCCGGGAAGGCGTGGCCGATGTCCCACAGCCCCGCCGCCCCCAGAAGGGCGTCCATCACCGCGTGGGTGAGTACATCCGCGTCCGAGTGGCCCAGCAGGCCTTTTTCATAGGGGATATCCACGCCGCCCAGGATGAGAGCCCGCCCTTCTGTCAGGCGGTGAACGTCGTAGCCGTGTCCGATCCTCATGTCCGCTCCCTCCATTCCAGCAACGCCTCCGCCACCGCCAGGTCCTCCGGGGTGGTGATCTTCAGATTGGTGTAAGAGCCCTGGGTCAGGGCCACCGGGACCCCCATACGCTCCACCGCCGCGCAGTCATCCGTGAGGGAGATCCCGTCCTCCACAGCCCGGGTCAGGGCGGTGCGGATGAGGTCTGTGTCAAAGACCTGGGGGGTCTGTACCGCGAAGAGCCTAGAGCGGTCAGGCGTGGCGGTGACGATGCCACGCTCCGCCTCTTTGACCGTGTCTTTCACCGGTACCGCCGGGGCGGCGGCACTTCCGGAGGCCGCGGCGGCGATGGCCGCCTCCACTACCTCCCGGCTCACCAGCGGCCGGGCCCCGTCGTGGATGGCGACGATGGGGTACTCCTCCCCCACCGCCTCCACACCGGCTAGCACCGACTCGGTGCGGGTGGCTCCGCCGGAGACCACCTTGCTCACCTTGGAGAGCGCCGCCTCCCGGCAGAGCTTTCCCACCTCGACCAGGTGGTCCGACCGGGTGACCACGATGATGGCCCCCACGGAGGGGCAGCTCTCCAGTGCCCGCAGGGTATGTATCAGCACCGGTACGCCCCCCAGAGGGGCGAAGAGCTTGTCCTGGCCCATCCGGGTGGAGGAGCCGGCCGCGGGCACCACCGCCGCGCAGCAGGGCGGCTGCGCCCCTTTGCGCCGCCGTTGGAAGATCCCCATGTCGCTTCCCGCCTTTCATCACGAAAAAGGAGCCCGAAGGCTCCTCCTCGAACCGTATTCCATCTTATTACGCCAGGGCCGTGTTGATGCGCTCCTCCACATCCTCATAGCTGGCATTCTGGGAGAGGACGATCTCGGAGATGAGGATCTGTCGGGCCGAGTGGAGCATCTTCCGCTCCCCGGTGGAGAGACCGCGCTCCCCGTCCCGCAGGGACAGGCCCTTAACCACCCGGGCCACTTCCATCAGATCTCCGCTCTTCAGCCGGAGCATGTTCTCCCGGTAACGCTGGTTCCAGTTGGAGGTCATCTCCACCTGGATGCCGGGGATGGCCGCAATCACACGCTCCGCCTCTTCCCCCTGGACAATGGGCCGCACGCCGATCTCCTCGCTGTTGTGGGTGGGGATCATGACCAGCATACCGTTCAGCGGCAGCTTGAGCACATAGTAATCCCGTACCACACCGTTGACCTTCTTCTGCACGATGCTGTCGATCACACCGGCGCCGTGCATGGGATGAACGATTTTGTCACCGACCTGAAACATAGCTCCCACCTCCTGGGCACTCCGTCGCAGTCCAAAACTCCCTTCGCTTCCATAGATGTACTTCTATTATATACCCCGGCCGAAAACCTTGCAAGAAAAATCCGCGTCAAGTCCCGGAAAAAATGCCGTGACGGGGTAAAAAAAGGCCCGCTTTCCTATGGAAAGCGGGCCCAAAAAGGACTCTGGATTACTCCTCGTCCGCCTCGGCCTCGGCGCGCTTGGCGTCCTCCAGCAGAGCACGGATGGACAGAGACACCTTCTTGTGCTCGAAGTCGATGTCGGTGATCTTCACGTCCACCATCTGACCCTCGCTGAGCACATCACCGGGCTTGTCGATGCGGTGATCGGCGATCTGGGAGATGTGGATCAGGCCGTCCACGCCGGGAACGATCTCGGCGAAGGCGCCGAAGGTCATCAGCTTGACCACCTTCACGTTGGCCACGGAGCCCACGTCGTAGGTGGAGGTGAACTTGGACCAGGGATCCTCGGTGCGGTCCTTCATGCCCAGGGAGATCTTCTTCTTCTCCTTGTCGGCGGAGATGACGTACACCTCGACGGTGTCGCCAACCTTCACGACCTCGCTGGGATCCTTGATGCGGGACCAGGACAGCTCGGAGATGTGGACCATGCCGTCCACGCCGCCGATGTCCACGAAGGCGCCGTAAGAGGTCAGGGACTTGACCACGCCGGTGTAGCGCTTGCCGTCCTCGATCTCAGCCCAGACCTTAGCGGCCTTCTCGGCGCGCTCCTCAGCGGCCACGGCGCGGATGGAGCCCACCACGCGGCGACGGGCACGGTTGACCTCGGTGATGCGCAGGCGCACCATCTGCTTGACCAGCTCGCTCATGGAAGCGCTGCGGGGCAGACCGGTCTGGGAGGCGGGCACGAACACGCGGATGCCCTTCACATTGACGACGACGCCGCCCTTGTTCTCCTCGGTGACCAGACCCTCGACCACAGTGTGGTCCTCCTTGGCCTGCTCGATATCGTCCCAGCTCTTGACGGTATCCAGGCGCTTCTTGGACAGGGTGACAACACCCTCCTGATCGTTGACACGCATGACGTAGGTCTCGATCTCCTCGCCGACCTTCACGATGTCCTCGACCTTCACAGTGGGATCGTCACTCAGCTCAGACACCGGTATGTAACCGGCGTGCTTGGTGCCCAGATCGACATAGATCTCAGTGGGGGTGATGCCAGTGACAACACCCGTGACCTTCTCCCCTGTATTTAAAGTTTTGATCGATTTCTCCAGCATCTCAGCGAAGGATTCCTCGATCTCCATGTTTTCTGCGCTCATTTTGTCATAGACCTCCTTTATAATCCACCCGGGCGTCGATGCACCCGCGGTGATTCCTATGGAAGCCTTCCCATACAGGTCGGAAGGTTCCAAATCCTCGCCCCGTTCGACCCACAGGACCGTGGGGCAGAGGGCAGCGCACAGCTCGGTGAGACGCCTGGTGTTGGAGCTCTCGCGACCGCCGATGACGATCATTCCATCGTTCCGGGCCGCCAACTCCTGGGCCTCACTTTGCCGTTTACACGTAGCATTACATATTGTATCAAAAATTTTTAAATTTGTACACTGTTTTTTTGCAATTTCTACGCAGAAATTCCACGCATTTTGAGTGGCCGTGGTCTGCGAGACCAGTGTAAGAGGCAAACCGGGGCGTTCAGGGTCCTCCGACAGCCACTCAGCCAGGGCTTTGCCCCCCGAAAGCACCACCGGAGAGCGGCACCAGCCGGCGATGGCCTGCACCTCCGGGTGGGTGGGCGTGCCGATGATGACACAGGTGCGCCCCTCGTCCTCCGCCTGGGACACGATGCGGTGGATGTGGGAGACGTTGGGGCAGGTGGCGTCGATGATGCGGGCGCCCCGGCGCTCCAGCGCCTCAAAGACCGCCCGGCTCTCGCCGTGGGAGCGGATGATGACCGCTGCGCCGGACGGCACGTCCTCCGGGCGCTCCACCAGGCCCACGCCCAGCGCCTTCAGGCGCTTGATCTCGCTCTCGTTGTGGATGATGGGGCCCAGCATGACGCAGGGCTCCCCCGCCGCCGCGGCCTCCTCGGCCAGGCGCACCGCCCGCTTCACGCCGTAGCAGAATCCGGCGGACTTGGCCAGCTCCAGCTTCATCCCGCCAGCTCCTTCAGCGCCCGGATGCGGCTCATCAGGTCCGCGGTAATGGCCTCATACTCCTCCTGGGTCCCCTTGCGGGTGGCCACGGTGGGGGTAAAGGGCTCCCCGATCACCACCGGCGTGCGGCGGAACCACTTCTTCTTCTCGGGGATGTACACCGGCAGGATGGGCACGCCGCAGCGCACCGCCAGCATGGCCGCACCGGCCTTGGGGTGGCTCACCTCGCCCCGGCTCTCATGGACCCGGGTGCCCTCGGGAAAGACCAGGACCTTCTCCCCTTCCCGCAGGTACTTCATGGCCTGCTTCACCGCGCCGATGTCGCTCTTGCCCCGCTCCACGCCGAAGATGCCGGCCTTGGCCAGCAGGAAGCCCACCACCGGGATACGCAGGAGCTCGGCCTTGGCCATGGGGCGGATCTGATTCTTCAGGCGGAAGGCGAAAGCCAGGTACAGCGGGTCGCTGTCACTGGTGTGGTTGCAGCAGATCATCAGTCCACCCTCGGGGATGTGCTCCCGTCCGATGACCCGGCCCGGATGGACCAGATTGAAAAAGGGATAGACGATGCAATAGAGGAAGTTGTACCAGCGTCTCGTGCTCTTCATGCCAGCACCCCCGCCCGGATCACGGACAAAAGCCGCTCCAGGCTCTCCTCCAGGGAACAGCCGGTGGTGTCCACCTCCACAGCGTCCTCCGCCCGGCGCAGCGGCGCGGCCGCCCGGCCGCTGTCCTTGGCGTCCCGCTCCACCAGGTCCTTCAGAACCTCCTCGTAGGCCTCGGGCGTCCCCCGCTGCTGCAATTCCTCCCAGCGGCGGCGGGCCCGCTCCTCCGGCGAGGCGGTGAGGAACACCTTCACATCAGCCGCCGGCAGGACCACCGTACCGATGTCTCGGCCGTCCATCACCACGTCGTTGCGCCGGGCCAGATCCCGCTGCATATCCATCAGGTGGGCCCGGACCTCCGGGATGGCCGACACGCCTGAGGCGTAGCGGGAGACCTCCGGCAGGCGGATGGCCTGACTCACGTCCTCCCCGTTGAGGTACATCCGCTGCATCCCGTCCCCGCCGTGGCGGAGATCGATGGCACAGTCCTCCAGAAGCGCCACCACGGCCGCCCCGTCCTGCGGGTCCACGCCCCGGCGCAGCGCGGCCAGACCCAGCGTGCGGTAGATGGCTCCGGTGTCCACATAGAGGTACCCCAGAGCCGCGGCCACCTGTCGGGCCAGGGTGCTCTTTCCGGCCCCGGCAGGCCCGTCGATGGCGATACTTTTAAAACCCATGTCCGTTTGCTCCTTCCCCGTCTTGCAGAAACTGAGCGGCGCCCGCTCCCGCCGCCCGGCCAGTCGACCAGGCGATCTGGAGGTTGAAGCCGCCCGTATAGGCGTCCACGTCCAGCAGCTCTCCCGCCAGGAAGAGCCCCGGCGCCTTTTTGGACGCCATGGTGTGGGGGTCTACCTCCGACACCTTCACCCCGCCGCTGGTCACGATGGCCTCGGCGATGGGGCGCGGCCCGGCGATGTCCACCCGGAAGCCCTTCAGGAGCTCCAGAAGAGCCCGGCGCTGTCCCCGGGTGACGGCGTTCACCGGCGTGTCCCCCGGGATGCCGCTGCGCTTGACCATCACCGGGATCATCAGCCGGGGCAGCAGCCCCTCCAGCACGTTGTGGAGGGCGCGGTTGGGGCTCTCGCCGAAGTCCCGCAGCAGCCGCTGGTCCAGCTTCTCCTCGTCCAGTGCCGGCTTCAGGTCGATGAGGACATGGTACTGCCGTTTACCAAAATCCCGCATGTGGGCGCTGGCACTGAGGATCAGCGGCCCGGACAGGCCGAAGTGGGTGAAGAGCAGCTCCCCCTGCTCGGCGTAGACCGTCTTTTTCCGGTCGTCCCGCACCTTGATGGCCACGTTGCGCAGAGAGAGGCCCTGCATGGCCTTGCAGTCCTCCCCCACCGCCTCCAGCGGCACCAGGGAGGGCTTGGGCGGCAGGATGGTGTGGCCCACCGCCTCGGCCATGGCGTAGCCGTCACCGGTGGAACCGGTGCCTGGGTAGGACGCGCCGCCCGTGGCCAGGACCACCGCCCCGGCGGGATAGCGTCCGTGCTCCCCCTGTACGCCGGTGACCGCGCCGGTCTCATCGGTAAAGAGAGACACCGCCCGATCCTCCGTGATGGCTACCCGGCTGCGGCGCAGGGCCAGAAAAAGGGCGTCCACGATATCGGCGGCCTTGTCGCTCTCGGGAAAGACCCGGTTGCCCCGCTCGGTCTTGAGCGGGACCCCCAGGGCACGGAAATACGCCTTGACCTGCTCCGGCGGGAAGCGGGTCACGGCGCTCATGAGAAACTTGGGATTGCGGGGCACGTTCTCCAGCACCTGGGCGGGAGAACAGTCGTTGGTCAGGTTGCACCGGCCCTTGCCGGTGATGTAGATCTTGCGTCCCACCTTGGGGTTGCGCTCCAGAAGGCGCACATCTGCGCCCAGCTCGGCGGCGGTCAGCGCAGCCATCATCCCGGCCGCGCCGCCGCCCACCACGACGATCTCGTTTGAATCCGCCACGTTACGCCCCCGTCTCCGGCTCGGCCTGCTCATAGACCTGGTACTCCGCCCAGATCTTCTCCAGAGCCCCGAAGGTCTGGGAGAGGTCGCTGTTCTTCCGACGCCCGATGGCCACGATCAGGGCATTGACCAGGCTCAGCGGGGCCACCAGGGAGTCCACGAAGGAGGCCATGTCGCTCTTGGCCATGAGGGTGTGGGTAGCGATGGCGGCCAGCGGGGAGGTCTCGCAGTCAGTGATGGCCACCACCCGCGCGCCCCGGTCCCGGGCGAAGGTCATGGCGTTCACCGTGCGGCGGGAGTAGCGGGGGAAGCTGATGCCGATGATGACATCCTCCGGGCCGATGTGGAGCATCTGCTCAAAGACCTCGCTGACCGAGGTGGTGTGCATGAGCACCACGTTTTCGAAGATGAGATTGAAGTAGAAGCCCAAAAAGCTGGCCAGCGCCGTGGCAGAGCGCACGCCCAGGATGTAAATGCGCCGGGCGGACACGATGGTGTCCACCGCCCGCTCGAAGCTGCCCCGATCCACGTCCTCCAGGGTCATGCGGATCTTCTCCACGTCGGACTGCATGACCATGGACAGCACGTCCTGATCGCCGATGCGGTCGTTGGACACCTCGATACGCTGGATGGAGGTGAGCTTGTTGCGGATCATCTCCTGAAGGGCCTTCTGCATGGCGGGATATCCGTCATAGCCCAGCTCCGCGGCGAAGCGGACCACCGTGGACTCGCTGACGTTCACCGTCTTGCCCAGACGGCTGGCGGTCATAAAGGCCGCTTTGTCGTAGGAATCCAGGATAAAGTGGGCGATCAGCTTCTGCCCCTTGGAAAAGGTGCTCATATTGTTCTGTATGGCAGCCAGGATGTCTTTTGGCATCGCCGGTCCCTCCTGTCGTTTGCCCGGGTCCGGGCAAGGGTTCATCTTAATATCATAGCGGCAAGCGACCCAAAATGCAAGAGGGCTTTGCAGGATTTGCGTAATTTTCGTGCAAGTGTCGTGTAACGTCAGCGCAGGCCCAGCTGATGACGCTCCTCTTCCGTCAAAAGACGCCACCGGCCCACCGGCAAATCGCCCAGGCGCAGCGCCCCCTCCCGCACCCGGCGCAGGCGGCGCACCTGCAGTCCGGCCAGGGCGCACATCCGCCGCACCTGGCGGTTCTTCCCCTCGTGGATGGTCACCGAGAGGACGCTCTCCCCCTTCTCCCGGCCCAGCAGCTCCACCCGCGCCGGGCGGAGAGGCACGCCGTCCAGGGTGATGGGCCCGCGCAGGACCGGCAGGGCTTTTCCTGCGTCGCCGGTGACCCAGACGTGGTACTCCTTCTCCACCTCGTGACTGGGGTGGATGAGGCGGTGGGTGAGCTCCCCGTCATCGGTGAGGAGGAGCAGCCCCTCCGAGTCCAGGTCCAGCCGGCCCACCGGCCACACCCGGGCGGGGCAGCCCTTCACCAGGTCGGCCACCGTTTTCCGGCCCTTCTCATCGGAGAGGGTGGTCACGTAGCCACGAGGTTTGTTCAGCATCAGGTAGGTCCGCGCCTCTCCATGGCGCAGGGGCTTGCCGTCCACCCGGATGTCGTCCCGCTCCGGGTCGGCCTTGTCCCCCAGGGACGCGGCGCGGCCATTCACCGTCACCCGCCCGGCCAGCAGATATTGCTCCGCACCCCGGCGGGAGGTCACCCCCGCCGCCGACAGGATCTTTTGCAGCCGCTCTTCCAAAGCCCTCTCTCCTTTTTCTCTCTAATCGGACCCCAGCCACAGCAAGCGCAGCCAGTCCAGCAAAGACCGCTCTCCCGCCCGCAGGTCGGAGACGCTCTGCGTGACCACCAGCGGGGTCTCCCCCACCGTCTCGCCGTCTAAGGTAAAGACCATCCGGCCCACGGTCTGCCCCGCTTCCAGGGGGGCCTCCAACGTATCAGGCAGCTCCACGGTCTGCTCTACGGTTTCTCCGGACTCCAGGGCGCAATACACGCTCTCCCCTGCTGCCACGGAGACCAGACCGGGCACCGCCCCTGTCACTGGGAGGGTGGCGATCTCCGTTCCCGCTGCCACCAGCTCGGTGCGGGGGAAGGTGGAAAAGCCGTAGTCCAGCAGCTCCGCGTGGTCGGCCCAGTCGTCCCGGTCGTTGAGGGTGACGGCAATCAGGGTCTGGCCCTCCCGCTCCGCCGCCGACACCAGGGTGCGCCCGGCCTTCTGGGTGTACCCCGTCTTAAGGCCGATGCAGCCCTCATACCGCCAAAGAAGCTTGTTGTGGTTCAGGAGGGTACGCGTCCCGATGGTGGTCACCGGGGTGGCGGCAATTTTGGCCAGCGGCTCCACCGACAAAAAGGCCCGGGCCAGCCTGGCCAGGTCCGTAGCGGAGGCGTAGTTCCCCTCATCCTCCAGGCCGCTGGGGGTGGAGAAGTGGCTCCGGGTCATGCCCAGCTCCGCCGCCGTTTCGTTCATCCGCTCGATGAAATCCGAGCTGTCCCCGCCGCAGGAACCCGCCACCGCCTCCGCTGCGTCGTTCCCCGACACCAGCAGCACGCCGTAGAGCAGCTCCTCCAGGGTGAGCCTCTCCCCCGCCCGCAGGTACAGGGAGGAGCCCTCGATCCCCGTCCACTCCGGCTTGATCTCCACCACGCTCTGGAGGGTGGGGTCGTACTCGTATGCCACCAGGGCGGTCATCAGCTTGGTGGTGGAGGCGATGGGCAGGGCCTCGTCCCCGTTCTGAGACCAGAGTATCCGGCCGGAATCGCCGTCCATCAGCACCGCACCCTTGGCGGAAACCGACGGCCCGGCCCCCAGGGCCGGGCCGCTCAGCACCGACAGGATCAAGAATAACGCCGTAGCGCGCTTCATGGGGCATCACCTCGCAGTAAGATGCCATCAGTATGCCCCGGTCTGGTCCAGAATATTCCTTACAGGACCTCGCCCTGCTCGTCCTTTTCCTTCTTCCGGCTGTCCAGGTAGTCAGTCAGACGGTCGACGAGCTCGGGCACCATCTCCACCACCCGGTCGGCCGGGCCCACCGCGGGCTGGGCCACCGGCAGCAGGCGCACGGTGTCCCCCTTGATGACCAGGAAGGACACGGGCTTGACCTTCACGCTGGCGCCGCCGCCACCGCCGAAGATGTTGTTGGACTTCTCCTTCTGGGTGTTCAGATCCAGATCGCTGCCGCCCGAGGCGAAGCCCACGCTCACCTGGGAGATGGGCAGGATGGTCACGCCGCCGGCCTCAATGGGGTCGCCCACCACGGTGTTCACATCCACCATTTCCCGGATTTTCTCCATGGTGGTCTGCATCAGGTCGTTGATGGAGTTCTTATTTTCCATGATTGATCGCCTCTTTCTCGTTGGATGGCGCCGCGTCTCCGCCCCGGTCCAGGCGGCGGACGGCCTGCGGCAGGAACCAGAAGGTGAATACCACGAGCTGCCCCAGGGTCAGGGAAATGTCCGCCCGGAGATGGACCCGGGTGGATTCCGCCTCGAAGTCCACGGACGTGGAGATGCGGCGCTCCCGCACCTGAAAAGCATGCTCAAAAAGGGGAAGGATCATACCCAGAAGGGCATTGGCGCCGCCGTACAGGAGGGCCGTGTCCCCCGGGTCGGAGCCGCCCACCGTCAGGCGGAGCTCCAGAAGGTCCACGCGGATGGCCCGGCGCAGACGCCCGGCCGCCTCACACACCAGCGGCAGCCAGGTCTCTAGAAGTTCGGCGATCCCGGAAAAGGAGGCGGGTGCTTCCGGCGTTTTCGGGGGCTTGTCCGGCTTGGGGGCCTCCGCCTTTGCGGGCTTCCGCTTCTTTTTCCGCAGGGGCCAGACCTGCACACGCAGCAGGCCCACCCGGGCCCGAACGGTAAACTCAGTCCCGTTCCAGAGGACGCTCCCCCCCAGCCGCAGGCGGCTGAGCAGAAACAGCGCCGCCGCGATCAGAAGGAGGACCAGCGGCCACCTCATGGCTCCACCGCCTCTTCCTCTCCCCGCAGCTGGGCCAGTCGCTCCTCCAGGGCCCGACCGGTCTTTTCCTCCTCGGTGGACACATTGGGCAGATCCGGCAGATCGTTCAGATTGCTCAGCCCGAAGGAGCGCAGGAAGGCCTGGGTGGTGCGGTACTGGATGGGCCGGCCAGGCACCGGCAGGCGCCCGCACTCCTCGATGAGGCCCCGGTCCACCAGCATGCTGACGGTATAGGCGCTGTCCACGCCCCGGATCTGGTCGATATAGGCCCGGGTGATGGGCTGAAAGTAGGCGATGACTGCCAGCACCTCCAGCGCCGTCTGGGACAGGCGGGCGGGGCGTCGGCTCTCCAGCGCCCGGCGGATGACCTCCGCGTGCTCCGGCGCGGAGCAGAGCTGATAGGAGGTGCCCAGCTGCAAAAGCCGCATCCCCCGCCGCTCGAAGCGGTAGCGGTCGGCCAGACGGCGGCAGGCGCCGTCCACGCTCACACGGTCCAGGTCCAGCGCCATACACAGCCGCTCCACGCCCACCGGCTCACCGGAGGCAAAGAGCACCGCCTCGATGGCTGACTCCACTTCACGTTGTACGTCCAAGGCTTCCGCCCTCCTCTCAGCCCGCCTCTTCGCTTTGGTCGGCGCCCTCCGACACGGCGGTGACGGTACAGTCCCGCTCGTTGCCGGTCAGGCGCACCCGGCGGTCCTTGCACAGCTCCAGCACCGCCAGGAAGGTGGCCACAATCTCCGAGCGGCTGCGGCTGCCGCGGAACAGAGAGCGAAAGCCCATCACGCCGAAGCGCAGCAGGCGCTGCAGCACCTCAGCGGCCTTGTCGGCCACCGGGTAGGGTTCCCGGCCCACGATGCCCTCAAAGGCCGCCATGGGCGGCGGCAGCTTCCGGCCCGTGCGGGAGAGGACCTCCATTACGGCCCGGCGCAACTCCTCCGCCGTGTGCTCGTACTCATAGGAGCGGGCGGGCAGGGGCTCCGGCGTTTTCACGAGAAAATCCCGTCCCACTGCGTAGCGCCGCTCCAGCAGGGGCAGCACCGCGCGCACCCGGGAGCGGCTTTCGCTGCGCTGGTGCTCCTCCAGAGAGGCGATGAGCTGTTCCATCTCGCTCAGCGCCTCCTCGTCCTTGATGGACAGGAGCATCCGGGTCTTGATGAACATGAGTTGGGAGGCCATGGTGACGAATTCGCTGGCCACGTCCAGGTCCAGCTCCCGCCGCCGGGCCATCCACGCCAGATACTGGTCTAAAATCAAGGAAATCTGAATATCCTTGATCTCCATTTTGTTCTTGCTCAGCAGATGTAAGATAAGGTCCAGCGGTCCGTTGAAATCCTCCAGGTCGGCCTCCGCCCGGACCCGGACCACCTTCTCCAGATGATAAATGGGACTGTCCATACCGCTCCCCTACCCCAGAATGGCCTGGGCGATGGCGTAGTACGGGAAGCTGGACCACTGGAACAGCAGGTCGAACACCGCGTTCCGTGCGGCCAGCAGGGGCCCATCCAGCACCCCGGTCCACAGCACCAGCACCAGGGCGATCATCCCGTAGCGCTCGTACCGCAGGATGTTGTAGTAGGTCTGGTCCGGCAGGAAGGCCCCCAGGACCTTGGACCCGTCCAGCGGCGGAAAGGGGATCAGATTAAAGATACCCAGACCGATGCTCAGATAAGCGGTGATCAGCAGAAAATCCAGCATCCACGCCAGAATGGCGCTGTTGGGCCACAGGGCATAGCTCAGTCCCGCCAGCGCCGCCCGGAGCAGCAGCGCCAGAAAGGCCAGCACGAAATTGGACACCGGCCCGGCCAGCGCGGTGATGGCCATGCCGCTCTTGGGGTTTTTGAAGTAGTTGGGATTCACCGGCACGGGCTTGGCCCAGCCGAACCCCGCCACCAGCATCATCAGTGCGCCGAAGGGGTCCAGATGCCGCAGGGGGTTGAAGGACAGGCGGTGCATCTGCTTGGCCGTGGGGTCCCCCAGGGCCAGCGCCGCCAGGCCGTGGCAGGTTTCATGGACCGTCAGGCACAGCAGCACCGAAAAGGCCTGCATGAGCAGATATAGCAGCCCCTGCCAGTCCATGTGTTGAAAGAATTGGGAAAATGCGTTCAATCAGTCGTCCTCCTCTGTACGGGGCGGTTCTTCTGACGGGTTGAATTATACCAAGTTTTTCCCCGGTACACAAGGCGGAACGTCATACGATGTGGCTGCGCAGGACGCCGATGCCCCCGATCTCCACCTCCACGGTGTCGCCGGGGTGCATGGGCCCGATGCCCGCCGGGGTGCCGGTGGTAACCACGTCGCCGGGCTCCAGGGTCATGGAGGCGGTGATGAATTCCAGCAGCTCCGGCACCGCCGTCATGAACTGACTGGTGCGTCCGGACTGCACCACCCGGCCGTTGAGCCGGGTCTCCACCGGCAGGTCCGCCGGGTCCACCTCGTCGGTGACCAGGGGGCCGATGGGGGCAAAGCCGTCCATGCTCTTGCCGCGGCTCCACTGTCCGTCTCCCTTCTGGATGTCCCGGGCGGTGACGTCGTTGAGGCAGGTGTAGCCCAGAATGTAGTCGGCAAAATGCTCCGCCTTCACGTCCTTGGCGCGGCGGCGGATGACGAAGGCCAGCTCCCCCTCATAGTCCAGACGCTGGACAAAGCCAGGCGCGTGGACCTCCCCTTCGGGGTGGTTGAGGGTGTTGGGGGCCTTCAGGAAGAGCATGGGCCGCTCGGGCACCCCCTCCCCCATCTCCATGGCGTGGTCGTAGTAGTTCTTGCCCACACAGACGATCTTGGTGGGCTCGCAGGGGGCCAGCAGGGTGCAGCTGCTCAGCGGCAGGCTCTCCCCGTCATAGCACACCCCCTCGTAGGGCGGGCAGGCCAGGGTGCGCACGGTGTCGCCCTGGAGCACGCCCCACACGGGCTTCTCGTCCCGCAGGATACGGACGTATTTCATTGCATTCCCTCCCGATGGGCCTCCACCAGAGCCAGAAGCACGTCCCGGCCGTTCCCCTTCTCCGCGGAGAACGGGATGAGCGGGGTGTCCTCATCCAGGGAGAGGGTCTCCCGGATGCGCTCCAGATTGGGCTCGATCTCACTCTTTTTCAGCTTGTCCAGCTTGTTGGCCACCACGGCAAAGGGCTTGCCGCTGTTCTGGAACCACTCCGCCATGGTGCAGTCGTCCGCCGTAGGCTTGTGCCGGGCGTCCACGATGAGCACCCCCAGGGTCATGAGGGCGGGGTCGGCAAACCAGCTCTCGATGAGGCGGCCCCAGCGGGCCTTCTCCGCCTGGGAGACCTTGGCGTAGCCGTAGCCCGGCAGGTCCACCAGATAGAGCTTCTTGTCAATGAGGAAATAGTTGATGTGGGTGGTCTTTCCGGGGGAATTGCCCACCCGGGCGAAGTTTTTCCGCCCCAGCAGGCGGTTGATGACCGAGGACTTGCCCACGTTGGACCGCCCGGCAAAGACGATCTGGGGCAGGGCGTCCCGGGGAAAGTCGGCGGCCTTGGCGGCCGAGCGGACAAACTCCGCGTTGTTCAGGTTCAGCGGCACTCTCGTCGCCCCTTTCTCACACGCCCGCCGCCCCATACCGGAGCGGCGGGCAGGATTGCTCTCTCACTGCTGGAGGTTCAGCCCGCCGGTGCGGCAGGCGCTCTCCCCCTGGACCGGCTCCGCGCCCGGAGCGGGCTGAGCGGGGTCCAGGCCCAGAGCCTGGGCCAGCACCGCGTCCACGTGCTCCACCGGGATGAAGTGGAGGGCGGCGCGGACGGTCTGGTCGATCTCCTCCAGGTCCTTCTGATTGTCGGCGGGGATGAGGACGGTACGGATGCCGCCACGGAGCGCGGCCATGGTCTTTTCCTTCAGCCCGCCGATGGGCAGCACCCGGCCCCGCAGGGTCACCTCGCCCGTCATGGCCAGCTCCCGCTTCACCGGGATGCCGGTGAGGGCGGAAACCATGGCGGTGGTGATGGCGATGCCGGCGGAGGGGCCGTCCTTGGGGACCGCACCCTCGGGGAAGTGGACGTGGATGTCCTTCTTCTGATAGAAGTCCGGCTCCAGCCCCAGGCGGTCGGCCCGGCTGCGGATGTAGGTGTAGGCCGCGTGGGCGCTCTCCTTCATCACGTCGCCCAGGTTGCCCGTGAGCTCCACCTTGCCGGTGCCGGGCACCACGGCCACCTCCACCTCCAGGATCTCGCCACCCACGCTGGTCCAGGCCAGGCCGTTGACCACGCCCACCTGCTCGGTGAGGGCCACCTTCTCGGGGTGGTAGCGGCGCACGCCCAGCAGCTCCTCCAGGGAGTCGCCGGTGACGGAGAGGCTCTTCTCCCCCGCCACGATGCGCATGGCGGCCTTCCGGCACACCGCGCCCAGCTCCCGCTCCAGCACGCGCACGCCCGACTCCCGGGTGTATCCGGCGATGATCTCCCGGATGGCCCCGTCGGTGAGCTTGAGCTGGCTCTTCTTCAGACCGTGGCGCTTGAGCTGCTTGGGCAGCAGGTGGCGCTTGGCGATCTGGAGCTTCTCCTCGTCGGTGTAGCTGGTCAGCTCGATGACCTCCATCCGGTCCAGCAGGGGCCGGGGGATGGTGTCCAGGGTATTGGCGGTGGTGATGAAGAGGACGTCGGACAGGTCGAAGGGCACCTCCAGGAAGTGGTCCCGGAAGGTGCTGTTCTGCTCGGCGTCCAGCACCTCCAGCAGGGCGTCAGCCGGGTCGCCCCGGTGGTCGGCCCCCAGCTTGTCGATCTCGTCCAGCAGCAGGATGGGGTTACAGGACCCGGCCTGCCGGATGCCGGCGATGATGCGGCCGGGCATGGCGCCGATGTAGGTCTTGCGGTGGCCGCGGATGTCGGCCTCGTCGTGGACGCCGCCCAGAGAGATCCGGGCCAGCTTCCGGTGCAGGGCGTGGGCCATGCTCATGGCGATGGAGGTCTTGCCCACGCCGGGAGGGCCCACCAGGCAGAGGATCTGCCCCTTCAGGTCGGGAGAGAGCTGCTTGACCGCCAGAAACTCCAGCATCCGCTCCTTCACCTTCTGAAGGCCGAAGTGCTCGGCGTCCAGCACCTTGCGGGCCGCCTCCACGTCCACCCGGTCCTTGGTGCGCTTGCCCCAGGGGAGCTCCAGGCACACGTCCAGATAGTTGCGGATGACGGTGGCCTCCGCCGAGCCGAAGGGCTGCTTCTCCAGGCGGGAGACCTCCTTGAGGAGCTTCTCCTCGGTCTCCTTGGGGAGCTTGGCCTTCTCGATGCGCTGGCGGTACTCGGCCACCTCGTTCTCGGCGCCGGCCTCGCCCTCCCCCAGCTCCTGCTGGAGGACCTTGAGCTGCTCGCGGAGGTAGTAGTCCCGCTGGTTCCGGGACAGGCCGTCCCGCACCCGGCTCTGGAGCTCCAGCTCCAGCTCCAGCACCTCCAGCTCCCGCTTGAGCTGCTGATAAAGCCGCTCCAGACGGCGCACCGGGCGCAACTCCTCCAGGATGGCCTGCTTGTCCCCGGCCCGCATGACGATGTTCTGGGCGATATAGTCGGCGATGTACCCCGGGTCCTCGCTGGACAAGAGGTTCATCAGGATATCGGGGGTCATCTTGGGCGCCAGCTCCACGTACCGCCCGAAGAGCTCATACGTCTGGCGGATGAGGGCCTCGGTCTTGGCCGAGTTGCGCACGCGCTCCTCCACCGGGATCTCCTCCACCGTGCCGCTGAGGTACGGGGTGAGCTGGGTGAGACCGGTCAGCCGTCCCCGGGCAGAGCCCTCCACCATGACCCGCACGTTGTCGCCGGGCAGACGCAGGATCTGCTTCACACTGGAGATGGTACCCACCCGGCACAGATCCTTTTCCCGGGGGGCCTCCACCGCCAGGTCCTTCTGGGCCACCAGAAAAACGGGGCTGCCGTTGGTCATGGCCTCATCTAGGGCCTTGATGGAAATGTCCCGGCCCACGTCGAAGTGGAGCAGCATGTTGGGGAACACGGTCAGACCCCGCAGGGCCAGCACCGGCATCTCCACGCCGGAGGCGATGTGCTCTTGCTCTGTCATAAATCCTTCACTTCCCTTCCGGAAGGTCGTTGTAATTGCTGCGCGGTCCGAAAAAACGGCCGTTAACAGCGCGGGCGGGGCAGCGCCTGCCCCGCCCCTGTATCACTTTTTATCAGGACACGTTGCCCCGCAGAGGAGCGCCGCCCTGCTCCGAGCGCAGCGCAGCGCCGCCCAGACGGGGCCGCTCGGTGCGCTTGGGGTCGTGCTCCACCTGGGGCGGGACGTGGTCCCGCACGCTCTCGGCGGTGATGGTCACCTTGGAGATAGTGGGGTCGGAGGGCACGTCGTACATGACCTGGGTCATGACCTCCTCCAGCACGGCACGCAGGCCGCGGGCGCCGATCTCGCGCTCGATGGCCTTGTCGGCCGCCGCCTCCAGGGCCGCGGGCTCGAACTCCAGGTCCACCATGTCGTACTCCAGCAGCTTCTGGTACTGCTTCACCAGCGCGTTCTTGGGCTGGGTCAGGATCTGCACCAGCTGATCCTTGTCCAGCGCCTTCAGGGCGGTGATGACGGGCAGACGGCCCACCAGCTCGGGGATGATGCCGAACTTCAGCAGGTCGTGGGGCTGGATCTCCCGATAAATGGCGTCGTTGCGCTCGGTCTTGCTGTGGATCTCCGCGCCGAAGCCGATGCTCTTCTTGTCCAGACGCCGCTCGATGATCTTCTCGATGCCGTCGAAGGCGCCGCCGCAGATGAAGAGGATATTCTTGGTGTTGATCTGGATGAACTCCTGGTGGGGGTGCTTCCGGCCGCCCTGGGGCGGGACGTTGGCCACGGTGCCCTCCAGGATCTTCAGCAGAGCCTGCTGCACGCCCTCGCCGGACACATCCCGGGTGATGGAGGTGTTCTCGCTCTTGCGGGCGATCTTGTCGATCTCATCCACGTAGATGATGCCTCGCTCGGCCAGCTCGATGTCGAAGTCGGCGGCCTGCACCAGGCGCAGCAGGATGTTCTCCACGTCGTCGCCCACATAGCCAGCCTCGGTGAGGGTGGTGGCGTCGGCGATGGCGAAGGGGACCTTCAGGATGCGGGCCAGGGTCTGGGCAAAGAGGGTCTTGCCGCTGCCGGTGGGCCCGATGAGGAGGATGTTGCTCTTCTGGAGCTCCACGTCCTCTCCCCCGCCGAAGTAGATGCGCTTATAGTGGTTGTACACCGCCACCGAGAGGGCCACCTTGGCCTCCTCCTGGCCGATGATATACTGGTCCAGCACCTGGCGGATCTCCCGGGGCGTGGGGATCACGTCGGGCACATCCAGGCTGGTCTCCGGATCGTCGGCGCTGTAATCCTCGTCCAGGATGCTCATGCACAGCTGCACACACTCGTTGCAGATGTAGGCCCCGGGGCCGGCGATGATGCGGGCCACCTGCTCCTGATGCTTGCCGCAGAAGGAGCAGCGGACCGACTTGTGTTCGTCATTTTTTGCCATGTTCTTACCTCGGTTACAGGCACAGCGTGCCGATTCAGACATGCCGCGGAGGAGCGGGCGCAAATCGCCCCCGCTCCCCCGGGCTCGTTACCGCTGATAGATGACCTTGTCGATGAGGCCGTACTCCTTGGCCTCCTCGGCAGACATGAAGTTGTCACGCTCGCAGTCGGCGGTGACCACCTCCAGAGGCTTGCCGGTGTTGTCGGCCAGGATGCGGTTCATCCGCTTCTTGATGATCTCCAGCCGCTTGAGGTGGATGGCCATATCGGTGATCTGACCCTGAGTGCCCGCGGAGGGCTGGTGGATCATGATCTCGGCGTTGGGCAGGGCGATGCGCTTGCCCTTGGCGCCGGAGGAGAGCAGGAAAGCTCCCATGCTGGCCGCCATGCCGATGCAGATGGTAGACACGTCGCACTTGATGTACTGCATCGTGTCATAGATGGCCATACCGTCGGTCACACTGCCGCCGGGGCTGTTGATGTAGAACTGAATGTCCTTGTCGGGGTCCTGGGCCTCCAGATAGAGCATCTGGGCCACCACCAGACTGGCCGTGGTGGCGTTGACCTCCTCCCCCAGGAAGATGATACGGTCGTTGAGCAGGCGGGAGAAGATGTCGTAAGACCGCTCTCCCCGATTGGTCTGCTCTACTACATAGGGAACTAAACTCATGTCTCGGTACTCCTTTGATTCGATGTCGGGTCCGGGAAGCCCCGTCCCGGCCATCCTCTCCGGCCCGGCGGGCATCCACACACAGAGTATACCCGCATGCTGGAGGATTATACCAGACCGATTACTCGGCGGCCTTCTCCTTGGCCACGCCGGTGCTGAAGACCACCTCGGCGGCCTTCTCGCGGCACATGTCCTTCTTCAGGTCGTCGGCCACCAGGACCTTGCGCAGCTCCTCCTCGGGCATGCCGTACTGGAGAGCCAGCTCCTTGATCTTGGCGTCGGCCTCCTCGTCGGTGACCTCGATGTTCTCGGCGGCCACGATGGCGCCCAGGGCCAGATCGCTCTGCACCTGCTTGAGGGCGCTCTCCTTGGCCTGCTCCTTCATCTGGTCCATGGTCATGCCCATCATGGCCAGGTACTGCTCGAAGGCGATGCCCTGAGAGGCAACACGCTGAGCGTAGTTGTTCACCAGCTTGTCAGCCTCGTAGTCCACCATGGCGTCGGGGATCTCCACCTCCATGTTGGCCACGACCTGCTCCATCAGGGCGTTGCGGAAGGCGTTCTTGGCGTTCTCCTCGCGGTGCTCCTTCAGCTTCTCGGCCAGGCTGGTGCGGAAGGCCTCCAGGGTGTCGAACTCGGACACGTCCTTGGCAAACTCGTCGTCCAGCTCGGGCAGCTTCTTCTCCTTGACCTCGTGGACCTTGACCTTGAACACCACGGGGGCGCCGGCCAGCTCAGTGGCGTGATAGTCCTCGGGGAAGGTGACGTTGACTTCCTTCTCGTCGCCGGCCTTGGTGCCAACCAGCTGATCCTCGAAGCCGGGGATGAAGGAACCGGAGCCCAGCTCCAGGCTGTGGCCCTCGGCCTTGCCGCCGTCAAAGGCCACGCCGTCCTTGAAGCCCTCGAAGTCGATGACCACGGTGTCGCCGTTCTGAGCCTCGCGCTCCACGCTCACCAGCTCGGTGGCACGGTTGATGTAGGGCTTCAGCTCGTTGTCCACGTCCTCGTCGGTGACGTTGACGGTCTCCTTCTCCGCGGTCAGGCCCTTGTACTCGCCCAGCTTGACCTCGGGACGGACGGTGACCTTCGCCTTGAAGGTGAAGCCGTCCTTGTTGACCTCCTGGATCTCCACGTCGGGCCAGGCCACCACGTCCAGCTTCTCCTGCTCCACGGCGGTGGCATAAGCCTCGGGATAGATCTCGTTGATGGCGTCCTCATAGAACACGGCGGAGCCGTACATGCCCTCGATGACCTTCCGGGGGGCCTTGCCCTTGCGGAAGCCGGGGATGCTGATCTTGCCGCGCTGCTTCTTGTAGACCTTCTCGATGGCGGCCTCGAACTCGTCGTGACCGACCTCGATCACCAGTTCAACGATGCTCTTTTCCTGCTTTTCGACGCTCTTGACATTCATGTTGTTTACTTCCTCCTATCGGTTCTGCCCGGCGCGCTGCACCGAAGGCAGTGGCCTTATTGCATGATCTGTATAAGTGTATCAGAACTGCGCTCAGATTTCCAGCGTTTTTGTAAAAATTCTTTGGATTCTCCCAATTCGGTCAATCCAGAATCTTTTTCGGGCGGAATCCCAGGTAATCCGCGGCGATCAGGCGGTATTCCACCCCCTGCACCGCCCCTTCCACCGCCAGGCGGTGGCTGCCGCCGTGGAGATGACCATAGTAGCAGGTGCGCACCTGGTAGCGCTCCAGCAGGTCCAGGATCTCGGGACAGGTGTAGCCCTGGTAGCAGGGCGGGTAGTGGAGAAAGCACAGCTTCTCCCGCTCCCCCGCCGCCTTCAGGGAGGTCTCCAGGCGAATGAGCTCCCGGCGGAACACCTTCTCATTGTGTCCGCCGGCGTCCTCCTCATAGAACCAGCCCCGGGTGCCGCACAGGGCGAGGTCCCCGTAAAAATGGCAGTTGTTGTGGAGCAGCGTCAGGTTGGAAAAGCCCTCCTCCTTCCAGAAGCGCTCCATTTTCGTGGCGGTGTTCCACCAGTAGTCGTGGTTGCCCTTGAGGACGATCTTCCGCCCCGGGAACTCCTCCAGAAAGGCGAAGTCCGCCCGGGCGTCCGGGAGGCTCATGCCCCAGGAGATGTCTCCGCAGAGCACCAGGGTGTCCCCCTCCTTCAGGAGGCTCAGGCCCTCCCGGAGCTTGTCCACGTACCCGGTCCAGGCGCCCCCGAACACCTCCATGGACTTGTTCACTGAAAGGGAGAGGTGGGTGTCCCCCATCACATACAGTGCCAAAGGAACACCTGCCTTATTTCAGGAACTCCAGCACCCGCTGCGCCAGCTCGTCCTTGGTGGTCACCTGGCCGAAGCGGGTACGGCGGTCCTTCAGGATGGCCAGGGAGCGGGGCGGCTTGATGCCGGTGAGCTCGGAGAGCTGGTCGATGACCGCCAGGCCCTCCCCCGGCTGCTTGCCCAGGGCGGTGAGCACGTCGGAGCAGAACTTGTAGGGGCTGGCAGTGGAGACCACGATGGTGGGGGTCTCATCCTCAGTGGCGGCCCGGTAGTCCTCCAGGACCTTGAAGGCCACGGCGCTGTGGGGATCGGCCAGGTAGTGGTTCTCGTTCCACAGCTTGCGGATCTGGGCCTTGGTGGCCTCGTCGTCGCAGAAGCCGGCGGCGAAATCCCGCTGGAAGCGGGCCTTCACCGCGTCGCTCACCTCGTAGCGGCCGGAGGCGGCCAGCTGCTCCATGTAGCTGCGCACCTCCGCGTCGTTGCGGTCGGCGTACTCAAAGAGCATCCGCTCCAGGTTGGAGGAGATGAGGATGTCCATGGAGGGCGAGATGGTGTTATAGAAGGTGCGGTTGCGGTCGTAGAGGCCGGTGCGGATGAAGTCGGTGAGGACGTTGTTGGCGTTGGAGGCGCAGATGAGCCGGCCCAGAGGCACGCCCATCATCTTGGCATAGTAGGCGGCCAGGATGTCGCCGAAATTGCCGGTGGGCACGCAGACGTTGACCAGATCGCCCTTCTTGATCTTCTCCTCCCGCATCAGGTCGCAGTAGGCCGACACGTAGTAGACGATCTGGGGCAGCACACGGCCCCAGTTGATGGAATTGGCAGAGGAGAAGAAATACTCCCGCTCGGCCAGCTTGGCCCGCAGGTCCTCGTCGGCGAAGAGGCGCTTGACGCCGCTCTGGGCGTCGTCAAAGTTGCCCTCCACGGCGCACACGCCCACGTTCTCGCCCTCCTGGGTGAGCATCTGGAGCTCCTGGATGGCGGAGACGCCGTCCTTGGGATAGAACACCAGGATGCGGGTGCCCTTCACGTCCCGGAAGCCCTCCATGGCCGCCTTGCCGGTGTCGCCGGAGGTGGCCACCAGGATGCAGGCGGTCTTGCGCTCGGCGGTCTTTTCCAGGGAGGCGGTGAGCAGATGGGGCAGCATCTGCAGCGCCATGTCCTTGAACGCGCAGGTGGGCCCGTGCCACAGCTCCAGGCTGTACGTATTGCTGTCGATCTCCCGGACCGGGGCCACCTCCCGGGTGTCGAACTTGTTCTCACCATAGGCCCGCTTGGCGAACGCCGTCAGCTCCGACGCGGTGAAGTCGTCCAGATAGGGCTTCATCACATACACCGCCCGCTGCTGATAGCTCATATCCCGCATGGTGTCCAGCGCGTTCTGGGACAGCTTGGGGAACACCTCCGGCGTGAAGAGCCCGCCGTCCCCGGCCAGGCCCTGGGCGATGGCCTCGGAGGCCAGGCGCTTGACGCCCTTGTTTCTCGTGCTTACATAGTACATACTTCGTTCACTACCCTCATCAGATTATCGAAAAAGATGGCGTGCACCAGCATCTCGGAATAATTCCGCCGGAGCAGCCCCTCGTAAAGCGATCCCAGGTCCTGGATGCCGGTGATCCCGTCAGGGAAACAATCGCCGCACCCGTCCAGATCCCCGCCGATGCAGATGCTGCGCTCCCCGCCCAGGGACAGGAAGTGCTCGATGTGGGCGATGGCGCCGTCCACGGTGGCCGGCTCCCCCACAAAGGCCCGGAACAGGTTCAGCCCCGCCACGCCGCCGGAGCGGACGATGGCGGAAAACATGTCGTCGGTGAGATTGCGCCTCTCCGGGCACACGGCGCGGGCGTTGGAGTGGGTGGCCACAAAGGGCCCCTTCACCAGCTCGGCCACATCCCAGAAGCCCGGGTCGGACAGGTGGGATACGTCCACCAGCATCCCCAGCTCCCCCATCCGCTGAACAAAGGCGCGACCCTGGGGGCTCAGGCCCCGCTCCGTCTCCTCCACGATGGAGCCCGAGAGGGCGTTTGCGTAGTTCCAGGTCAGGGTCACTGCCCGGACGCCCCGCTTCCAGCCCGCCTCCAGGCCCTCCAGGGAGCAGCCCAGCAGCTCCGCCCCCTCCACCGAGAGGACGGCGGCGCATTTCCCGGCATCCAGCGCGGTACGGATCTCGGCCCCGGTACGGCACTGGGCCATCCGGTCGCCGTTGGCCGACAGCTCCTCCTCGAAGAAACGGCAGCCCACCTCAAACACCGTCTCCGGCGACGCGCCGCCGCCGGGGATCACGTCGGGCTCAGGAAAGAGGGCGAAGAACTGGGCCCAGGGCCCCAGTGCTCTCCCCCGCTCCAGGTCGATGTTCCCGGCGTTGTGTGCCAGCCGCGTCCCCTCCCGGAGACAGCGGGTCAGGGTGTCACAGTGTGCGTCAAAAAGCTCCATGTCATCCCCTCCAGTTTCGCCCCTTCCCCGGAGGGTCAGAAGGCGTTTTCGAGATAGCGGATTTTAGGCGCGGGCGTGTTTACCCCATCCGGGGCCAGCACCTCCGCCACATCAAGGCGGGGCTGCTTTTCGGTGGGGTGCGTGCTGAGGTAGCACTCCGCCGTGGTGCGCAGCCGCTGCTGCTTGCGGGCGTCCACCGCCTCCGCGCCGCTGACCGGGCCCTTGCCGCTGCGGAGCTTCACCTCCACAAAGGCCAGAAACTTCCGGTTCTCCGCAATGAGATCGATCTCTCCGAAGCGGGTGCGGTAGCCCGAGGCCACCACAGTCCACCCCTTCTTCCGCAGGTATTCGGCCACTTGCGCCTCGCCCCAGCGGCCCAGAAGGGTGCGCTCTCCCCCGCTCACAGATTTTTCAGGAACGTACGGCGGTGGATGGGCGAGGGCCCATACTGCCGCAGTTTTTCATAATGTAGGGCCGTGCCGTATCCCTTGTGCTTCTCAAAGGCGTACTGGGGATACTGGACGGCCATTGCCTCCATAAAGCGGTCCCGGCTCACCTTGGCCAGGATGGAGGCCGCCGCGATGGAGGCGGACAGGCTGTCCCCCTTCACCACCGTGCGGTGGGGCGCGGTGATGGCCGCGCCTTTCCCCTTGTCCCGGTTGCCGTCGATGAGGGCGAAGTCTGCCGGAGGGTCCAGCTGGTCGATAGCCAGCTGCATGGCCTTCATCCGGGCGGTGAGGATGTCGGTCTCATCGATCTCGGCGGCGTCCACAGAGGCCACTGCCCAGCTCACCGCCTGCTCCCGGATGAGGTCAAAGAGGACATCCCGCTTCTTGGCGCTCAGCTTTTTGGAGTCGTTGAGGCCGGGAAGCTCCAATTCGCGTGGGAGCACCACCGCCGCGGCGTACACCGGACCGGCCAGGGGGCCAGCCCCCGCCTCGTCGCAGCCGCACACGATTGCGTGTCCCTCCGCCCAGGCCTCCCGCTCCAGGGTCCACAGGTCAGTCGGCTCCATGCTCATCCTCCTGCTCCCCCTCGTCGGGGAACTCCAGGGTGAACTTGCCCAGCTTGCCCGAGCGGTACTCGTCCAGCAGCACCCGGGACATGCGCTCGGTGTCCGGCTCGCCGCCGGAGATGAGGAAGCCACGCTTCTTCGCCGCCCGCTCCAAAAGCTCCCAGCCCGCCGCGTCGGGGTCGGGCTCCAGCTTGTAGCGGCCCAGCGCGTCCGGGTAGCGGGTGTTCAGCAGCTCCATAAAGTGGCAGGCCAGGGTCTCCACATCCACGATCTCATCCTTCACCGCGCCGGTAAAGGCCAGGTGCAGGCCGGTGGTCTCGTCCTCGAACTTGGGCCAGAGGATGCCCGGGGTGTCCAGCAACTCCAGCGAGGAGTCCACCGACACCCACTGCTTGCCGCGGGTCACGCCGGGGCGGTTGCCCGCCTTGGCGGACTTGCGCTTGGCCACCTGATTGATAAAGGTGGACTTGCCTACATTGGGCACGCCTACGATCATGGCCCGGATGGGTCGGCCCACCTGACCCTTGGCCTTCCACTGCTCCAGCTTCTCCTTCAAAGCCACCTTGGCGGCAGCGGAGAAGTTCTGCACACCCTTGCCGTCCCGGGCGTTGGTCTCCAGGACCGTGTAGCCCCGGGCGCGGAACCAGCCCCCCCACACCTTATTCATGGCGGGATCCGACTGGTCGGCCCGGTTCAGGACCAGAATGCGGGGCTTGCTGCCCACCAGCTCGTCGATGTCCGGGTTGCGGCTGGACACCGGGATGCGGGCGTCCACCACCTCGGCCACCAGGTCCACGTATTTGAGATCTTCCGCGATCATACGCCGCGTCTTGGTCATATGACCGGGATACCACTGTATATTGATGGCGATCAGCCCCTTTTCCATTGACAGGTCGCACCGGTACACCGGTACGATTCTATCATTATACACAACCTGCGGCCAGAAAAAAAGACCTTTGTTTCAGAAACCCCGTGAAATTGCAAAACCCCGGAGGACCAAGCCGTCCTCCGGGGTCTGTCATTCCGCAGCGTGACCGCCCGCTCCTACGCTCTGGGATGGGCCTTCTGATAGACTTCCTTGAGCTTCTGATTGACGATCTGAGTGTAGATCTGGGTGGAGGAGATATCGGCGTGGCCCAGCATCTCCTGGATGGAGCGCAGGTCGGCGCCGTTCTCCAACAGGTGGGCGGCGAAGGAGTGGCGCAGGGTGTGGGGGGTGATGTCCTTCTGGATATCCGCCTTCTCCTGATAGTGCTTGATGATCTTCCAGAACCCCTGGCGGCTCATCCGCTCCCCGCTCATGTTGACGAAGAGGGCCTTTTCATCGGGGCGCTCCACCATCTGGGGCCGCACATGGTCCAGGTAGTCGCTCAGTGCCTGCACCGCCGTGGCGTACAGGGGGATGATCCGCTCCCGGTCCCGCCCCACACAGCGGATGAAGCTGGCGCTCAGGTTGATGTGGTCCACGTTCAGGCCGATGAGCTCGCTGACCCGGATGCCGGTAGCGTAGAGGAGCTCCAGCATGGCCTTGTCCCGGCAGCCCTTGGGGTCGGCCGGGTCGGGCTGATCCAGGAAGAGCTCCACCTCCTTGGAGGTCAGGATCTGCGGAAGCTTCCGCTCCACCCGGGCGGGGCTCAGCCCCCGGGCCGGATTGTGGTCCACCCAGCCCCGCTCCCCCAGGAACTGATAGAACGACTTCAGCGACGCCAGAGAGCGGGTGATGGTGGCCGCCGACTTGTGCTCGGCCGTGAGATGATGGGTGTACCGCTCCACATCGGACTGAGCCGCCGTCTCCACGGCCACTCCCTCCTCCTGGAGCCACTGAAGATACTGCCGCACGTCCCGCAGATAGGAACTTTGTGTATTGGACGCCGCCTTCTTCTCGGTCTCCAGATAGACCGCGTATTCCTGGTAATAGTCCATACAGGGCACCTCTCTACTCTCGTTTATGGGAGCGTCAGCAGCTCCGCCGCCCCCGACACGAAGGCCGGAACGGCCGTCGATTCCAGCAGGACACACACACACAGCCCGCCGGCACACAGCGCACAGCGCAGAAAGAAGGTCCGCCCATAGGGCAGGTCCTTCCGGCTCTCGCCCAGGAAGCGGGAGGCCAGAGCCCGGGACGCGGCCATCCCCTGCACCCCCAGCACGAAGAACGCCGGGAGGGACACCGCACCAGTCACCCCGAACACCGCCATGGCCAGCAGCCCGCCCGCCCCGCCGAACATGCGGATGAAGGCTCCGATGGCAAAGGCCAGCGAAAACCCCCGCAGGGCGAACACCGCCGGCAGGAACAGCAGGCCCAGGCTGGTGAAGCCCAGCACAAAGACCAGCAGGTGCCAGCGGAAGCATTCCCAGATCAGGACCGGCACGGGAGCCGCCTGGGGCGTCTGGGCGGCGGAGCGCTCCAGAAAGGTCTGAAGCAGCGCGGAGAGCGTGCCGTCATCGGCGCCTCCGGCCTGCCCGGAGAGCACCAGCCCAGCCAGACCGCCCGCCAGAAAACAGCCGGCCAGCACCGCCAGCGGAAGGCGCATGTCCCTCTCCGGTCCATCCCATAACTTGCCGCCCTTGCCCCGCATCCGCCTCACCTCCGAGGGAGTGTATGTCCGGGGGCGGGGAATTAGAAGCGGAGGTGCTCCTCTGGAAATATTATGACATTACATAATATAACTCACACGAAACGATTATGCAAGAGCACATTCGAAATTCGCCCACTTTTTGTACATTATGTCATAGTTTTATGTTAACAGTTTTATGTTAACTAGTGCTACCTCGATCCCGAATTTGAGCCCTCGGGGAGGCATAGAAATACACCATATTGTTGTTTACGAATCGTATACCACAATATGGTGTATTCAGCCTGTAATCACGCCGCCTCAGACGGCACCATTACATTTTGTATTTTACTCGCCCATGCCCGCGTCGATGGCCTTCAGGGCGATGGCGCACTCCAGGCGCTTGCGCTCCAGCTCGCAGCCCACCTTGTGGGGGTGCTTGATGTCGCCGTTGACCAGCAGGTTGGACGCCGAGCAGCCGCCGGAGCAGTAGAAGCGGGCCCAGCAGTGGGCGCACTCCTCCCGGGTGTAGATGTTCAGCCCGGCAAACTTCCCGGACAGCTCCGTGTTGAAGCTGCCGTCGTAGACGTTGCCCAGCTTGTACTCCTCATTGCCCACGAACTGGTGGCAGGGGTAGATGTCGCCGTCGGGGGTGATGGCCACGTACTCGCAGCCCGCACCGCAGCCCCGCAGGCGCTTGATCACGCAGGGGCCCTGGGCCAGGTCCACGTTGAAGTGGAAGAAGTTGGTCTCCCGGTGGTCCTTCAGGTACTCGGCCAGGCGCTCATACTCGGCCTTCAGCTCGGGCAGGTCGGACTCCTGGAGGGCGTAGGGGTCCTCCTCCTTCCCTACCACGGGCTCCACCGACACGTTCTTGCCGATGGCGGCCAGGGCCTTCACGTCCTCGGCGAAGTCCTTGTGGAAGCGGGTGAAGGTGCCGCGGAGGTAGTAGTCCTTGGTGCCGCGGCCGGCGATGAGCTTCTCGAACTTGGGCACGATCACGTCGTAGGAGCCCTTGCCGTTGATGGTGGGCCGCAGGTCGTCGTTGACCTCCTTGCGCCCGTCCATGGAGAGGACCGCGTTGGACATTTCCCGGTTGATGTACTCGATGTTCTCGTCGTTCAGCAGCACGCCGTTGGTGGTGATGGTGAAGCGGAAGCACTTGTTGTGCTCCTTCTCCAGGGAGCGGGCGTACTCCACGGTGGCCTTCACGGTGTCCATGGCCATCAGAGGCTCGCCGCCGAAGAAGTCCACCTCGATGTTGCGCCGGGGACCGGACTTCTCCACCACGAAGTCGATGGCCTTCTTGGCGGTCTCGATGTCCATGGTCATCCGCTTGCCGGTGCCGAAGTCGCCTGTGGAGGCGAAGCAGTACTTGCAGCGCAGGTTACAGTCGTGGGACACGTGGAGGCACAGGGCCTTCACCAGGGCCTGCTGCTGCATGGAGGCGGCCTTCTCCCGGTCGATGTAGTCGTCCTGCTCGAAGAGGAGTCCCCCCTCCTTCAGGCCCTTCAGCTCCTCCCAGGCCTCCGCCAGAGCGGCGGCGTCGTACTGGGGCAGGGCGGCGACGAGGGCCTCCGGCAGCGCCCCGGACAGGCTCTCGCCGTTCTCCTCCCGCTCAGCCAGGGCGGTGAGCAGGTCATAGGTCAGCCCGTCCAGCACATGGACGGCGCCGCTGTTCACGTCCACGGCGATGTTCACGCCGAGGCATTGAAAGGTATGTACCATAAATTCGTTCCTTCCTTTGCGCATAGAAAAGGGTGGGCTTTCACCCACCCCTTTTCCACGGCGTTGTTGTTAGCGATTCTCGCACTTCTGGTTGGCCACGGTGCAAGAAGTCTTACAAGCGGACTGGCAGGAGGTCTGGCACTCGCCGCAGCCGCCGTGAGCGGCGCTCTTCTTCAGGGTAGCGCCGTTGAGCGTCTTGATATGCTTCATTACTGGATTCCCTCCCCTATTTGTTTAGGATTCACACACAGTATAACACAGCCCGTCTCTCTTTTCAATCACTTTCGCCGTTTTTTCTCGCGCCGGCCCAGGAGCCCTGCGGCGGCTCCGCCGCACAGCGCGGCACAGAGCACTAGCACGCCCCGGCCGTCCTGGGGGACGCTGCCGAAGGCCAGCGCCCCGATGGTGAGCAGCAGCAGAAAGAACACCGCTCCCGTGGCCAGGCCCACCACCAGCGCCCGGCGGCCGCACCGGCGCACCGCGGCGATGCCGCCGCAGAAGGCCCCCAGCACGCAGGCCGCAACCGTCACCCGGCCGCTGAGCTCCTCGCCCATGGCCCCGGCGGAGATGGCGCAGGACGCCAGCAGCAGCAGCGCCAGCGAGACCGCAAAGGCCACCGCGCCCCCCAGCAGGACCCCGGTGGCGCAGCGCAGCAGAGCCTTCCCCGGCTCCTCTTCCCGTTTCGCCACAAAAATACCCTCCCTTCACAGGCTTCCTGGTGGAATCCTATGAGGGGAGGGCTCCGGTTATCCCGGTTTTTACTTCACGGTCTCCTCGGTCTGCTTGCCCTTGGTGGACACGGCCCACTTGGTGAACTCGATGCGCACCCGGTCAGCGCCGGTCTCGATGACGATGGTCTCCTCCTTGACGGCGCAGATGGTGCCCACGATGCCGCCGATGGTGGTGATGACGTCGCCCACGGCCAGCTCGGAGCGCATCTTGGCCATCTGCTTCTTCCGCTTGTTCTCAGGACGGATGAGCAGGAAGTAGAAGATGGCGATCATCGCCACCAGGGGGATGACGAAGCTCAGCAGTCCGCCGGTAGTGTCGGTACTGGTCAGAATGGTGTTGGAAATGCCAGTCAGCAAGGTGATCTCCTCCAAATGTTTATTGTACGCGGAACGTGAAAAATATTATACGGCACTTTGTCCCGTTTGGCAAGGCCTTTTGGCAGTTTTTACAGCCGCTGGTCCAGCTTCGCGCTGTACGTCTCCCGGAAGGCGTCAAATGTCCCCTCGTCCAGGGCGGCGCGGATGTGGGCCATGAGGGAGTTATAGAAGTACAGGTTGTGGAGCACCGCCAGACGCATGGCCAGCATCTCCCCCGCCACGAAGAGGTGGCGCAGGTAGCCCCGGGAGAAATTCCGGCACACCGGGCAGTCGCACTGGGGGTCGATGGGGCTCTCGTCCAGCTTGTACTTCTCGTTCTTGATGTTGATGGAGCCCTCCCAGGTGTAGAGCTTGCCGTGGCGGGCGTTGCGGGCGGGCATGACGCAGTCGAAGAAGTCCACGCCCCGGGCCACCGCCTCGATGATGTTGGAGGGGGTGCCCACGCCCATGAGATAGCGGGGTTTATTCTGGGGCATGTGGGGCTCCACCGCGTCGATGATGTCGTACATCACCTCCGTGGGCTCCCCCACCGCCAGACCGCCGATGGCGTAGCCGTCACAGTCGATCTTGGCAGTCTCCTGCATGTGCCACACCCGCAGGTCGGGGAAGGTGGCGCCCTGGTTGATGCCGAAGAGCATCTGGTGGGGGTTCACCGCGTCGGGCTGGGCGTTGAGCTTGTCGTGCTCCTCCTTGCACCGCGCCAGCCACCGCAGGGTGCGCTCACAGGAGTTCTTGGCGTACTCATAGGTGGCCGGGTTCTCCACGCACTCGTCAAAGGCCATGGCGATGTCGCTGCCCAGATTGGACTGGATGCGCATGGACTCCTCGGGGCCCATGAAGATCTTCCGGCCGTCGATGTGGGAGGCAAAGGTGACACCCTCCTCCTTGATCTTGCGCAGGCCCGAGAGGGAAAAGACCTGGAATCCGCCGGAATCGGTGAGGATGGGCCCGTCCCAGTGCATGAATTTATGGAGGCCTCCCATCTCCTTCACCACGCCGTCGCCGGGGCGGAGATGCAGATGGTAGGTGTTGCTCAGCTCCACCTGGCAGCCGATCTCCTTGAGGTCCAGGGCGGAGACCGCCCCCTTGATGGCCGCCTGAGTACCCACGTTCATAAAGACCGGGGTCTGCACCGTGCCGTGGGCGCACTGGAACACGCCACGCCGGGCACGACCCTGGGTTTTGATCACTTCAAACACACCAAAACTCCTTTTCATCAATCTGTGCCTATCATAACAAAACCGCTCTTTTTTGGCAAGGGGGACCGGGCTACTCCCCGAGGACTTCGAAGGCCGCGGCCTTCAGCGCCTGGAGAAACCGCAGCCGGGCCTCCGCCCTGCGGCGCGTGCTGACCGGGACCTGTTCCCCGGTGCTGAGCTGAAAATACTCCGTTTCAAAGGCGGTCACCCGGTCCATATTCACCAGAAAGCTCTTGTGGCACTGGAAAAACCGGTCGTCCAGCTGGCGCTCCAGCTCATGGAGCCTGCCATAGCTCTCAAAGACGCCGTGGTCGGCCACACAGCGCACCTGCCGCCCCCGGCTCTCCAGATACCGCACCCGGGCAAAGGGGAGAAAATAGACCGCGCCCCGGGTCTGGAGCACTATCCCCTCGGTGCGCCGGCGGGCGAGGCGCTCCTTGGCCCGCGCCACCGCTGCGGCCAGAGCCGCCGGCTCCACCGGTTTCAGCAGGAAGCTCAGGTGCTCCGTCTCATAGACCTAGGTGCAGTACTCCACGTACCCGGTGATGTAGATGACCTGGATGCCGGACACCTCAGGCGTCAGGCGCTTGACCAGGTCGATCCCGTTCTCCTCCCCCAGGCGGATGTCCATGAGGAGGAGGTCCGGCCGGCGGGCTCCCCCGCAGGCCCGCTCCACCTCCCGGGTGGAGGTGCAGCAGTCGATATGAAGCTCCGTGTCTGCCGCCAGCAGCTCTTTGAGACGGTTCCCCTGCTCCGGCTGGTCATCACAGATCAGGACATTCCACATGGCAGTTCTCCTCCCCGTTTTCTTCCGTTAGCAGCGCGGACAGCCGTTCCAGATGCGTCTCCGCCCGGGCCGCCTCTCCCCGGGCGATCAGGCCGTCGATGGTCTGGAGCTGATTGTTGATGTCGTGCCGGAGGCGGCGGACCGTCTGCTCTGTCTTTTGCAGTCCCGCGTAATAGGCCTCCATACGGGCCAGCTCCTGCTCCAGCTCCGCCTGCCGCTCCCGGGCCCGGCAGCCCCGCTCCAGCCGGTCCAACAGCCGCAGCAGCAGCGCATCCGCCCCCAGCTGGAGCGGAATCAGAAGGAGCACCAGCCAGCGGGCGCCGCCGCTCTCCTCCGGGAAGTCCCGCATGGTGCGCAGGATGACCGCCAGCGCCGCTCCCTGGCTGCCCGGCAGCAGGAAGAGGATGTGCCGCCACCAGGGGAGCAGGCTCTTGCGGCAGAAGCGGTAGAAGCAAATGCTGGGGACCAGGAACAGCCCGAACACCAGCAGCGGCTCCAGCTTATCCATGCCCATCCTCCTCTGTCTCCGGGCCCAGCCAGACCGTGAGGCAAAACCGGCCGTCCTCCTCTTTTTTCTCCAGTTCACCGCCGTGGTTTCGGGCGATGTGGGTTAAAATCTCCAGCCCCAGGCCCCGGCCCGCTCGGACACGGCGCTGCCGCGCGGCCAGGTCCAGAGGCGGCGGCAGAGGGTTCTCCTCCTCCACGATCAGATAGCCGCCCCGGCAGCCTGCCCGGCAGTGGATGACCCGCTCCTCCTCCGGGAGGCGGCGGCAGGCCTCGATGGCGTTGTCCATGACATTTCCGAAGAGGCTGCACAGACTGGGGCCGTCCTGGGGCAGCTCCGCCGGGAGATTTAGGGCCAACTCCAGGCGGATGTGCTCCGCCGCGCAGAGCCGCGCCTTATCGGCCAGCACGGCGTCCACCACCGGATGGGCGCAGAAGGTCCCCCGCAGGGCATTGAGCTGTTTGGCCGCGCGGCCCAGCGCGCCGCCGGCCTCCGAGAGGTCCTGCCGGCACAGGGAGCGCCGGGCCTCCTCCAGCTGTTCGCGCAGCCCCTCCCGAAGCTCGGCCACCCGCCGGGCGCCGGAAGCCAGCTCCTCCTGCCGGGCCTTCTGCAAAATCAGCTGGTGCTCTAACAGCCGCTGCCGCTCCCGGGCGCGGTAGTACTCCTTGGCCTGGGAAAAGAGGCACAGCAGCAGCACGCCGGACGCCAGCAGCAGTCCCACCAGGACCGCCAGCCGCGTGAGGGTCATGGGCCGCTCCGGCGTCAGGATCCAGATGAAATAGTCCAGCAGAATCACGGCCGCTGTCTGCCCCAGCAGAAACAGCAGAAAGGGCGCATTCCACTGGACCTCACCGTGGTCGATGAACCGGCGCCACAGCTGCCCGAACCCCCAGCTCAGCAGAAAGAGGAAGAGGGCGTAGGTCAGCTTCACGGACACAAGGCGGGCCACCGGCCCCAGGAGCAGCTCGTTCAGGATGTCCTCCCCCAACAGAGCGGACAGCACGGAGCTGTACACCACATCCGAAAGGTTGAGGAGCAGCATCTGTGCCACCCCGAAGAGGAGGGTCTTTTTCGTTCCCTCCCGGCTAAAGCAGCACGGGAGGATCGCCATGGCCGCCACGGTACACAGGATCCGGGTGGCGGAGGCGTACATCCCCGGCCAGCGGCCGTCCGCCAGAGCGTACCCGAACTGGATAGCGCAGAGAACCAGGGTGTAGAGCCCCGCAAAGCACACCTTCCGGCGCACATAGAACAGTCGGAAAAACAGCCAGATCTGAACGGCGATCTGGGGCAGTCCCAGCAGGATATTCCGGAGATGAAATGGCAGAGTATTCATGGCCGCCCGGTCCCCCAGCGCGGGGCGGGACCGCTGATTTTGACATTCCGGGCCGCGTTTATGTCAAACCGCTTGAAATCCGGTTTTCCCGATACTACACTGGCCACACCGGCGTCCCCCTCCCCTGCAATGGTCTCATATCAGTCTATTATAGTGCCCTCGACAGGATTTGCAAGGCCGGACACCGGAAACACAGGAAAGGATGAATCCCACATGAAGCTGAGAAAACCCCTTCTGTCCCTCCTCCTGGCCCTGGTCCTCTGTCTGGGCCTGTCCGTTCCCGCCCTGGCCGGCGGCAGCCTGTACGACATTGAGATCCTCTATCGCGACGGGACCCTCGTCGGCTGCGACGCCGACCAGAACGGCAGCGGCGACGGCTGGAGCTACGACAGCGCCACCCAGACCCTCACGCTGGACGGGCTGGACTGCGACAACGTCTCGTTCACCTGCATGGGCTATTCCGAAAATGAAAACTGGACGCTGCGCCTGGCCGACGGCAGCGTCAACACCGCCGGACAGCTGGGGCTGTGGGTGGACGGAGGACACCTCACCATCACGGGAACCGGCTCCCTCACCCTCCAGGGAAATAAACTGGCCGCCGTGAGCTGCTTCCTCGACGACGACTCCTCTGTCGCATTTCAGTCTCCCCTCGCCATCACCGGCGGCCCCAAGGACGGCGACCGGCTGCCGCTGACTGGTGTGAATGACGGCAGATACCTCGTTTATCAGACCGCCAACGGCGAGAAGGCCCTCTACGCCGTCATCGCCCCCAGCGGCGCCACCGTCCCCGAGACCCCCGCCAAGACCGCCTACGCCACCCCCTGCCCCATCCTGGTGGACGGTCAGGCCGTGGATTTTGACGCCTACATGCTCAAGGACGCCAACGGCAACGGCACCAACTACCTCAAGCTGCGGGACGTGGCCTATGTGCTCAACGGCACCGAGGCCCAGTTCAACGTGGGCTGGGACGGCGCGGCCGGAGCCATCACCCTCACCACCGGCGCGGCCTATGTCCCCGCCGGCTCTGAGATGTCCACCCCCTTCTCCGGTGACCAGACCTATACGGACAATCAGTCCGCCGTGCTGATCAACGGCGTCCAGACCGATCTGGAGGCCATCACCCTCACCGACTCCTCCGGCGCTGGATACACCTATTTCAAGCTCCGTGACCTGGGCGAGGCGCTGGGCTTTACCGTGGACTGGGACGGCACCTCTGTGGTCGTCCGCACCCACTGATTGCTCCTCACAAAAGAGCCCCTGCCGCTACTTAGCGGCAGGGGCTCTTTTCGATCAGTGGATGAACATGGCGTCGCCGAAGGAGAAGAAGCGGTAGCGCTCCTTCACCGCCTCGGCGTAGGCGTTCAGGATATGCTCCCGGCCCGCCAGGGCGGAGACCAGCATCACCAGGGTGGACTCAGGCAGATGGAAGTTGGTGATGAGGGCGTCCAGCACCTTGAAACGGTAGCCCGGGTAGATGAAAATGTTGGTCCATCCGGCGCTCTCCTTCAGCGTGCCGTCCTCCGCCGCCCAGCTCTCGATGGTGCGGCAGGAGGTGGTGCCCACGCAGATGACGCGCCCCCCCTCCCGCTTGGTGCGGTTGATGAGCTCGGCGGTCTCGGCGGAGATCATGCAGTACTCACTGTGCATCTCGTGGTCCAGGATGTCCTCCTCCTTCACCGGGCGGAAGGTCCCCAGCCCCACGTGGAGAGTCACATAGGCCAGACGCACCCCCATGTCCTCCACCTGCTGCAAAAGCTCCTTGGTGAAGTGGAGGCCGGCCGTGGGTGCGGCGGCGGAGCCCACCTCCCGGGAGTAGACGGTCTGGTACCGCTCGGGATCCTGGAGCTCCGCCTTGATGTAGGGCGGCAGGGGCATCTTGCCCAGCTGCTCCAAAATCTCCAGAAAGATGCCCTCGTAGTCGAAGCGGATCAGGCGGTTGCCGCCCTCCAGCACCTCCTCCACCGTAGCGGTGAGGAGCCCGTCGCCGAAGGAGAGCTTGGCGCCGGTACGTACCTTGCGGCCGGGCCGTACCAGGCACTCCCACACCTTGTCTCCCCGGTCGATGAGGAGGAGCACCTCCACCGCGCCGCCGCCGGGCTCCCGGTGGCCCAGCAGCCGGGCGGGGAGCACCCGCGAGTCGTTGAGCACCAGGCAGTCCCCCGAACGGAGGAACTGGGGCAGCTCGTAAAAATGCCGGTGCTCCATCTCCCCCGTGTTCTTGTCCAGCACCAGCAGCCGGGAGGAATCCCGCTTCTCCAGCGGGGTCTGGGCAATGAGCTCTTCCGGCAGGTCAAAGTAAAAATCCGATGTTTTCATATTAGTAGACGTCCACTCCCGTGTAATAGAATTTCAAAATCTGATCGTAGGTATACCCCTGCTTGGCCATGGACAGGGCGCCGTACTGGCTCATGCCCACGCCGTGGCCCCAGCCGGAGCCGGTGATGGTGTAGCTGTCGGCGGCGGTCCCGCCGCTGCTGCCGCCGGGCTGGGTGAACCCGTCCCCGGTGATGACCCAGGCGTCCCCCGACACGGCGCTCACGTTTCCGCTGCCGTCAATGGCGTAGGCCCCGTTCAGGGAGATGCTGCCGCCGCCGGCCAGGGAAACCTGGGTGCTGGTGGAAGAGGTGCTCCCGCTCCCGCCAGTAACGGTGTAGCGCTGGGAGCGCAGGCCCAGGAAGGTGCGGGCGTCCTGCTTATAGAAAGACCAGCTCTTCCCGTTCACGTCGGTGAAGGTGATGGCGTACACATTGCCGGTAGGGGTGGTCTGGGTCACCGCAAAGGAGGCCAGATCGCCGCACTGGTAGCCCTTGGCGCGCAGCTTGGCCTCCAGCTCGTCGGCGGTATAGGTGACCGTCCAGTTGTAGTTGGGGATCTGGTCGGCGATGAGGCCCTCATAGGGGTCCACCTTCCCCACCAGATAGGGCACGGCGTTGACCCACACATTCTCCGAGCTCTCCGACGCGCCGCCGTTGCTGGAGGAGTACACCGTGTCGGCCAGGGTGCCGTTGTAGTAGACACAGACTCCCTCGCTCTCCTCCGCCGCCTGGATGCTGTTGCTGGTGAGGTTGGAGGTGCCGTAGTAGGCCTGGCAGTCGGTGGTGGCGCACAGGTCGAAGTGATAGGTGCTGTGCTTGTTCAGGTTGCGCATGGCGTAGGTCCGGGCGCAGGCGGCCTGGGCCTTCAGGGCCTCCTTGTGCCAGGAGGCCCCCATCTCCCAGGTGATGACGCAGGAGACGTAGTCCTCCAGGTGGACCATGTTCACCACGGTGAGATTTCCGCCATTGATGCGCTCATACCGGAAGCCGCCGTAGTACTTATAGCCCTTGAACCAGGTCTGGGGGTCCTCCAGCCCGGTGGTGTCGGGCATAACTCCCAGCGAGCGGCTGCTCCCCCCGTCGAACTGGAAGATCACCTGGCTGGTACCGGTGCGCACCACCGTGACGGCGTAATTGCCGGCCTTCTCCACCGTGCCGGTGAGGCCCAGAGAGGTACGCAGGCTCTCCGCCTCGCTCTGGCTGGCGCAGGTGCCCACCCGGGCCTGCCACGTGCCGTCCTGCCACGCGGGATAGGCCCCGCTCACCCCCGCGGCTGCCGCGGCGGCTTCGCTCTGGCTGGCGTAGGAGCCCAAAAGCACATACCACCCGCCCACAGCCGTTCCGCCGGCCGTGGTGGAGTAGGTCCCGTCTGAGGCCAGGTACAGAGTGTCGCTCTTGTTCATGGTGATGGCGGTCTCGCTGGTGGTCATGAGGGACGTGAAATTCCCGCTGTCGTCAAAATAGCCCAGCCGGTAGCCGCTGCCCACGCTGTTGAGCAGATTGGCCGAGGGGAGCGCCGTACTGCCGTAGTAAAGTCCCACCCGCAGCATCCGGTCGCTCACCGCCGCCTGGGCGCTCAGGCTGCCCAGGGGCAAAAGCAGCGCAGCTGCAAGAGCGGTCGATGCAAGTTTCATCCAGAGTTTTTTCATGGCAAGCTCCTGTTTTCAGAATTTAGCGGATAAAAGCGTATTGACAGCGCACCTTTCCTGTGATACTATCAGTTTACATTACAGGATAGAGGTTGCGGGACGCATCAGTAGCGCGGCGAGGGCTCCGAGGGCCCTTTGACCCGACGCGAAAGGGTTTCCCGCCGAAGAGGATCGTCCCCCGGAAGGCCGTCCTCTGGGCGTGCAGGCGAAAGCCGCGCGACTGTCACCGGGTGGGTCCCGGTGGAGCGCTGTCTGTGTTTTGGATATGGTGCGGAAGCCGCATATGCTTCTGACATTATAGTACAAAATCAGCCGGTGTGTAAACCCGCTGATTTCTTTTTTTACCGTTCTCCCCCCGGAGGGCGGCAGACGAGCGGTCAAGTCTCATTTCCTGGGATGCGTCATAGACTAAGAAAAATGGGAGGTCATAGCTATGGAAAAATTTAAGGTAGGCGTCATCGGCTGCACCGGTATGGTGGGTCAGCGCTTTGTCACTCTGATGGAGAATCACCCCTGGTTCCAGCTCACCGCCGTCGCCGCCAGCCCCCGCTCGGCGGGCAAAACCTACGAGGAGGCCGTGGGCAGCCGCTGGGCCATGGACACCCCCATGCCCGAGGAGGCCAAGAAGCTGGTGGTCCTCAACGCCGAGGCCGACGTGGAGAAGATCGCCTCCATGGTGGATTTCGTCTTTTCCGCCGTGGACATGAAGAAGGAGGAGATCCAGGCCCTGGAGGAGGAGTACGCCAAGCACGAGTGCCCGGTGGTCTCCAACAACTCTGCCCACCGCTGGACCCCCGATGTGCCCATGGTGGTGCCCGAGATCAACCCTGAGCACCTGGACGTCATCCCCGCCCAGCGCAAGCGCCTGGGCACCCAGCGTGGCTTCATCGCCGTCAAGTCCAACTGCTCCCTCCAGAGCTACGTCCCCGCCCTCCATCCCCTGCGGAAGTTCGGCGTGAAGGACGTGCTGGTGTGCACCTATCAGGCCATCTCCGGCGCCGGTAAGACCTTTGAGACCTGGCCCGAGATGGTGGACAACGTCATCCCCTACATCGGCGGCGAGGAGGAGAAGAGCGAGCAGGAGCCCCTGAAGCTGTGGGGCAAGGTGGAAAACGGCGTCATCGTCAACGCCGACGGCCCCGCCATCACCGCCCAGTGCTTCCGTGTCCCCGCCTCCAACGGCCACATGGCCGCCGTGTTCGTGCGCTTTGAGCACAAGCCCTCCATGGAGGAGATCAAGGAGATCTGGGCCAGCTTCCGCGGCCGCGCCCAGGAGCTGGACCTTCCCTCCGCCCCCAAGCAGTTCCTCCACTACTTCGAGGAGGACAATCGCCCCCAGACCAAGCTGGACCGCATGACCGAGAAGGGCATGGCCGTGTGCATCGGCCGCCTGCGCCCCGACACCCAGTACGACTACAAGTTCGCCTGTCTCTCCCACAACACCCTGCGGGGCGCTGCCGGCGGCGCGGTGCTGCTGGCCGAGCTGCTGTGCGCGGAGAACTACATCACGAGGAGGTAACCTGCTATGCGTGAGCCTATTTTCACCGGCGCCTGTACCGCCATCGTCACCCCCTTTGACGAGAGCGGCGCCATCGACTACAAGGCCTTCGGCAGCCTCATCGAGGACCAGATCGCCCGGGGCATCGACGCCATCTGCGTCTGCGGTACCACCGGCGAGAGCGCCACCATGTCCATCCGGGAGCACATCGCTGCCGTGGAGTTCTGCGTCAAGCAGGTCAACCACCGCGTCAAGGTCATCGCCGGCGCGGGCAGCAACGACACCTCCGCCGCCGTCTACCTCTCCCAGCACGCCCAGGACTCCGGCGCGGACGCCCTGCTCCACGTCACCCCCTATTACAACAAGGCCAGCCAGACCGGCCTCATCAAGCACTATGAGTACATCGCCGACCGGACGGAGCTGCCCATCCTCCTCTATAACGTCCCCGGCCGCACCGGCGTGTCCTTCACCGCCGAGACCTACCGCATCCTCGCCCAGAACCCCAAGATCAACGGCGTCAAGGAGGCCAGCGGCAACTTCTCCCTCCTGGCCCACACCCGGTGCATCTGCCCTGACGACTTCTACATCTGGTCCGGCAACGACGACCAGGTGGTGCCCATGATGAGCCTGGGCGCCAAGGGCGTCATCTCGGTGGCCTCCAACATCGTGCCCGAGGTCATGGTGAAGATGAGCCACCTGTGCCTGGAGGGCGACTTCCACGCCGCCGCCAAGCTGCAGATCGAGTACATGGACTTCATCGACGCCCTCTTCATCGAGGTCAACCCCATCCCCATCAAGGCCGCCCTCAACCTGGCCGGCCGCAACGTGGGCGGGCTGCGTCTGCCCCTGTGCGACATCTCCCCCAAGAATCTGGAGGTCCTCCGGGCCTCCATGGAGCGCATGGGCCTGCTGGCCTGAGTCGCGGGAGGGATGTCCAAATGGTAAAGATCCTCATTTCCGGCTGCAACGGCCACATGGGCCGGGTGGTGGCCGACATCTGCAAGGCCCGCTCCGACGCGGAGGTGGTGGGCGGCTTCGACATCCTGGGACAGGGCGACGGCTCCTTCCCGGTGTGGTCCAATCCCGTCCAGTGCGCCGTGGAGGCGGATGCGGTCATCGACTTCTCCTCCCCCGCCGCGCTGGAGAATCTGCTGGCCTTCGGCAAGGAGAAGCACGTGCCCCTGGTACTGGCCACCACCGGCTACTCCGAGGAGCAGCTTGCCGCCATCGATGCAGCTTCCAAAGAAGTGCCCATCTTCCGCTCGGCCAACATGTCCCTGGGCGTGAACGTCCTCATGGAGCTGGTCAAACGCTGCGCCTCCCTTCTGGGGGAGGACTACGACGTGGAGATCGTGGAGCGCCACCACAATCGCAAGGTGGACGCCCCCAGCGGCACTGCCCTCATGCTCTATGAGGCCGCCGCTCAGGGTCTCCCCTACCAGCCCAACCCGGTCTATGACCGCCACGCCGTCCGCCAGCGCCGGGACCCTCACGACATCGGCATCTCCGCCGTCCGGGGCGGCAACATCGTGGGCGACCACGAGGTCATTTTCGCCGGGCGGGACGAGGTGGTGGAGCTGAAGCACTCCGCCATGAGCCGCGAGGTGTTCGCCTCCGGCGCGGTGAAAGCCGCCTGCTATTTGGCCGGGGTGAACGAGCCCGGGCTCTACAACATGAACGACCTGGTCTCCGCTGTGGTCTGAAACAAGAAAAAGGGACGCGTTCCAGTTGGAACGCGGCCCTTTTTTTATTCGCTCTCGTCGCTCTCATCGGGAGGGGCCGGAGCCTCTCCTTCGGGGGCGCGGATGCCCTTGGCCTTCAGACGGCCCCGCACCCAGTCGCCCAGCAGGGAGTACAGCACCGCAAAGGTGGGCACACCCAGCAGCATACCGGGGAAGCCGAAGAGCCCGCCACCGATGACGATGGACACCAGCACCCAGAAGGCCGAGATACCCGTGCTGTCGCCCAGGATCTTGGGGCCCAGGATGTTGCCATCGAACTGCTGCAGACCCAGCACCAGGATGGAGAACCGCAGCGCCTGCCACGGGTCCACGATGAGCAGGATGAAAATGCAGGGGATGGCGCCCACAATGGGGCCGAAGAAGGGGATGATGTTGGTCACCCCGATGATCACGCTGATGAGCACCGCGAAGTCGATGCGCAGCAGCACGGTGAGGATGAAGCACAGAACGCCGATGATGGCGCTGTCCAGGATCTTGCCGTTGAGGAAGCCGGAGAAGATCCGGTTGGCCCGGCTGCACACCGCCAGGAAGTGGTTGGCCTTCTTCACCGGCAGCACCGCGTAGGTCAGCTTCTGCGCCTGCCGGGAGAGGACGTTCTTGCTCAGCAGCATGTAGATGGAGGAGATCACCGTGGTGATGGCCGCGATGATGCCGCTCACCACCCCGCTGCCCAGAGCCACGCCCATGCTGAGCAGGGTGGGGAGCAGCCGGGAGGCCATGCCCGAGACCTGGCTCACGATGTCGCCGTAGGAGAGCATGAACTGGTTGGTCATCTGCTCCACCATGGCCTGGTCGATGTTGTACTTGACTGCCAAGTCGTTGAGGAGCACCCCCAACTTGGTCAGCGCGCCCTGGAGGGTGTAGTACAGGCTCACGATGCTGTAAATGATCTGGGGCACGATCAGCTTCACCAGAACGGCCAGCAGCGCCACAAAGAGCACATAGACCACCAGCACCGCCAGCCCCCGCCGGCATTTCAGGTTCCGGAACACCTGGGTCTCAAAGTAATTCGTGGGCCCGTTGAGCAGGTACGCAATGGCAAAGCCCACCAGAAACGGCATGGCCACGCCCAGGAAGATGTTCCAAATCCCATGGATCACATCCAGGTGGGAGATGAGCAGATAAAAGCTGATGGCGATGAGCACCACGATCAGGTTGGCGATCGCCCGCTCATCGTGGAAAAACCATTTCTTCTTGTCGTTCACAGATCCTCCCCCTCTCCTTCCGCACTGCGGTCCGAACGCCGCCGCTTAGCCAAGCAGGGCACGGTGGAAGACCTTCTTGCCTTTCTTGATGGTGACGCCTTCGCCGGAGAGGGCATCCGCGGAGACGGTCTGCTCCACGCTGGTCACCTTCTCGCCGTCCAGGGACACGCCGCCCTGCTCGATGAGCCGGCGGGCCTCCTTCTTGGAGGGCACCAGACCGCACTTGAGCATCAGGTCCAGGATGCCGATGGTCCCGTCGGTCAGGTCCTCGGCCGCCAGGGTGGTGGAGGGCATGTTGCTCCGGTCGCCGCCGGTGGAGAAGAGCGCACGGGCGGCATCCTGGGCCTTCTTGGCCTCCTCGGTGCCGTGGACCAGCTGGGTCAGCTCGAAGGCCAGGATCTCCTTGGCGGTGTTCAGCTGGGCGCCCTCCCACTTGTCCATCTCGTCGATCTGCTCCAGAGGCAGGAAGGTGAGCATCCGCAGGCACTTCAGCACGTCGGCATCACCCACGTTGCGCCAGTACTGGTAGAAGTCGTAGGGGCTGGTCTTGTTGGGGTCCAGCCACACCGCGCCGGACTGGGTCTTGCCCATCTTCTTGCCCTCGGAGTTCAGCAGCAGGGTGATGGTCATGGCGTGGGCGTCCTTGCCCAGCTTGCGGCGGATGAGCTCGGTGCCGCCCAGCATGTTGGACCACTGGTCGTCGCCGCCGAACTGCATGTTGCAGCCGTAGTGCTGGAACAGGTGGTAGAAGTCGTAGGACTGCATGATCATGTAGTTGAACTCCAGGAAGGACAGGCCCTTCTCCATGCGCTGCTTGTAGCACTCGGCCCGGAGCATGTTATTCACGCTGAAGCAAGCGCCCACTTCCCGCAGGAGCTCCACATAGTTGAGCTTCATCAGCCAGTCGGCGTTGTTCACCATCTGGGCCTTGCCCTCGCCGAACTCGATGAAGCGCTCCATCTGCTTCTTGAAGCAGTCGCAGTTGTGCTGGATGGTCTCGGGGGTCATCATCTGGCGCATGTCGCTGCGGCCGGAGGGGTCGCCCACCATGCCGGTGCCGCCGCCGATGAGGGCGATGGGCCGGTTGCCCGCCATCTGGAGGCGCTTCATCAGGCACAGGGCCATGAAGTGGCCCACGTGGAGAGAGTCGGCGGTGGGGTCAAAGCCGATGTAAAAGACCGCCTTGCCCTCGTTGATCATCTTGGAGATCTCCTCCTCGTTGGTCACCTGGGCGATGAGGCCGCGGGCCTTCAGTTCTTCATAACAAGTCATGTTCATTCTCCTTCATTTAAAATAACCGTTTCCCACAGTGGGGACATTTGGGGTCGTCCATTTCGTGGAGCATGCCGCAGAAGGGACAGCGGGCCTGGGCGATGCCGGAGCAGGGGCCCGGTGCGGTGCGTTCGGCCAGGTAGAAGTCCAGATGCTGACAGCTCGTGCAGCACCACACCTCCACCGGCAAGGAACTCTCCCCGCTCTCGTGCTCCAGGTCCCCCCGCAGATGCCAGCCGGGGTTTCCTTTCCGCAGCAGCTGCTGCCCCATGGAGACCATGGTCCCGCCGCAGCGGATACACTTCTCCCGCTCCATCGTCTGCCTCCTTTCGACAAAAAAGCCCCCTGTCCCGCAGGACAGAGGGCGTTTCTTACGCGGTACCACCTCTGGTTCGCCGCTCTCTCACAAAAGCGGCCTCAGGCCGTGCCAACACACGGCGGCGCGATAACGGGCGCTCCCGGCCTCCCCTACTGCGCTTTGGGTTCAGGGGGCTGCTCCGAGGGGTATTCCCAGGCGCTCCCGCTCCCCCTCCCACCAGCCGGGGGTTCTCTGTGCCGGTACCTGCCTGTTACTCTTCCTCATCCACGCAATGTCGTATGGCCTGATTATAGCGTGCCGGGTTTCCTTTGTCAAGAGGCGGTCTGTGGCTCCAGCCGGAGCTTGAGCACGTTGTAGCCCACCACCGAGCCCACCACGATCACCGCTCCCACCAGGGACAGCGGGCCGATGGTCTCGTGGTAAAAGACCGCCACCAGGATGGGGTTGAGCACCGGCTCGATGCCCGACACCAGGCAGGCCGTCACCGCCGGGGTGGTGCGCAGGCCGATGGTCAGCAGGATGTAGGCAAGGCCCACCTGGAACGCACCCAGGATCACCAGACTGGTAAGGGCCGTGGGGGTGAATTCCGTCTCCTGCAGAAGGAACGGAAGGCCGGTCACCACACTGACGATGTCGCCCCAGAACACCGAGGAGATGGGGTCGGCGTCGGGCAGGTCCTGGAGGAGAAACACCCCCGCATAGCTCAGCCCCGACAGGAGCGCCAGGACATTGCCCAGCATGTCTCCCGCCTCCAGGCTGTCCACGAAGAAGCACAGCACCCCCAGCAGCACCACCGCACAGGCGCCCAGGTCCAGGCGGCCCGGCTTTTTGCGCCAGAAAATGGCGGACAAGAGGATCACAAATATGGGCGCGGTGAATTGGAGCACGATGGTGTTGGCGGCAGTGGTCATCTTATTGGCCACCGTGAAGAGCATGTTGGTGCCGCACACGCACAGCGAGCCCAGCGCCACCCAGCGGTTGAACTTCGGTCGGTGCTTCACGGCCAGCAGATAGCCGCCGATGACCATCAGCGCCACGATGTTCCGCCCGCTGTTGATGGAAAGACCGCTCCAGGGGATCACCTTGATACACAGTCCGCCGATGCTGTACAGCACCGCCGCCAGAAAACACAACAGCACCCCTCGGCGCTGTTCCCGTTGCGTCGCCATTGGAAACGCCTCTTTTCGTTATGATGATATTCGTTTGGAATGCGCTCGCCGCGCAGGCCGCCTACTCGGCGGGAGCACCGCTTTCTTTGCAAAGAAAGCGGTGGGAAAGAAAGCCCAGAGGGGGGATACCCCCCCTCTGGACTCCCCCAAAGCGCACCCCGGTCTCCATCCGGCTGCGGAGGGATTTCCTTACACCGGCGTGGCCAATTCCAGGCTTTCTGCCTATCCGGAAAGCGTTGTACCCCGGCAAAAACAGGTGGCCGAAGGCCGCCCGCTGCTGTCCGCGTAGGACGCCCGCGCGGCGAGCGCAAATCTTCCGGGCTCCCCGGAGAATTACTGCCGCTCTGCTCCGCCTCGGAGGAGTTCCTCCGCCCCCGCCAGGATGGCGGGGGTGATGTGCTCGCCGCCGGTGAGCCGGGCCAGGGCCTGAATCCTCCCCTCCCGGTCCAGCCGTTCCACCCGGGTATAGGTCCGCCCGTTCCGCTCGCCTTTCTCCACTGAGAAGTGAACCCCCGCCATAGCGGCGATCTGCGGAAGGTGGGTGACGCAGAGGACCTGCTTGTTCTTCGCCACAGCGGCCATTTTCAGGGCCACCTTCTGGGCCGCCCGGCCGCTGACGCCGGTGTCCACCTCATCAAAGATAAGGGTGGCGATGGCCTCGTTCTCCGCCAGCACATTTTTCAGCGCCAGCATGATGCGGGAGAGCTCACCGCCGGAGGCGATGCGCTGGATGGGCTTCAGATCCTCGCCCACGTTGGCCGACATGAGGAACTGCACCTCGTCGGCGCCCGTCTCGTCCAGCCCCTCCCCCGCCTTGGGGTGCAGGTCGGTTTGGAAGCGCACCCGGGGCATGTCCAGCTGCCGCAGCTCCTCCTGGATGCGCGCTTCCAGCTCGGTGCCCGCCTTCTTCCGGGCGGCGGTGAGGGCATCTGCTTTCTCCCGGGCCACAGCAAGGCACTTGGCCTCCTCCTTCTCCAGCTTGGCCAGAGCGTCGGATGAAAACGCGATCTCGTCCAGCTCCCGCCGGCAGCGCTCCAGATAGGCCAGCATCTCCCCCACCGTGTCGCCGTACTTCTTTTTCAGTCGATAGAGCACATCCAGCCGGCTCTCGATCTGGTCCAGCTCTCCCGGCTCGAAGTCAAAGGAGGCCCGCAGATCCCGCACCAACTCCGCCGCGTCCTCCGCCAAGGCGGAGAGCTCGGAGAGCTTGTCCGCGGCGGTGGAGATGTCCACGCTCATGCCGGACACCCCGGCCAGATTGCGCTCCGCCGTAGCGATGAGGGCGGCGGCGCCCTCCCGCTCGTCGTCGCCGGAGAGGGCGAAGTGAGCGCCCTCCACTGCCTGGATCAGTCTTTCCGCGTTGCGCAGCAGGGTGCGCCGCTCGGTGAGGGACTCCTCCTCCCCTTCCTCCAGGTGGGCCCGCTCCAGTTCTCCGATCTGGAAGGTGAGGCTGTCGATGCGCCGGGCCTTCTCCGCGTCGTCCAGACGCAGGGAGTTCATCTGCCGCCGCACCTTCTGGAGGGCGGCATAGGACTGGGCGTAGTCCTCCCGCTGGCCGTCCAGCTCGCCGAAGCTGTCCAGATAGCCCAGATGATAGCTCTCGTCCAGGAGCTGCTGGCCGTCGTGCTGGCCGTGGATGTTGATGAGCTGCCGTCCCAGGTCCCGCAGCTGGCTCACGTTCACCAGACGGCCATTCACCCGGCAGGTATTGCGTCCATCGGAGAGGATCTCCCGCTGGATGAGCACCGTCCCCTCCTCGTCGGGAGCGATGCCGTTCTCTTCAAACCAGGGCAGCGGCGCCACGTGGAGGAACTGGGCCTCCACCCGGGCCCGGCGGGCGCCGGTGCGGATCAGGTCCCGGCTGGTCCGTCCGCCGGTAATGGCCCCGATGGCGTCGATGACGATGCTCTTGCCCGCTCCCGTCTCGCCGGTGAGGACGTTGAAGCCGGGCTCAAAGCGGATGTCCGCCGACTCGATGACCGCGATTTGTTCGATGTGGAGCAGTGAAAGCATGGATACCCTTCCGTTCTAGCTGTAAAGGAAATTAACTTTACGATTATTTCAGCATCTTGTGGATCTCGTCGCAGAACTCCACCGCCGCCTCGTTGGTGCGCATGATGAGAATGGCGGTGTCGTCGCCCGCCAGGCTCCCCACCAGATCGTCGATCTCCATGCCGTCGATGGCAGCGCCCGCCGCCGAGGCCAGGCCCGGCATGGTCTTGAGAACCACGATGTTCTGGGCCACGTCAAAGGAGGTGACGCCCTCCTTGAAGATGGTGCGCAGGCGGCTGGCCAGATTGATGGACACCTTGCGCTCGCTGACGGCGTAGCGGTAGGTGCCAAAGCCGGTCAGCTCCTTGATGAGATGGAGCTCCTTGATGTCCCGGGAAATGGTGGCCTGGGTGGACTGCATGCCACGGGCCTTCAGTTCCTGAAGCAGCTGCTCCTGAGTCTCCACGTCCTGTTCTTCGATGATACGCAGGATCTCCTGCTGTCGCTTTGCCTTCATAGGACTACATCCTCCCTAATTTCTGAGTGACGATCTCGTAAAAGCTGCGGTTGGTCAGTCGGATGAGGTGGGTCTTGGTCTCGGCACGGCGGATCTGGAGCTGGTCGCCCCCCCGCAAGCGAAATGCCTTGCCACCGTCCACCGAGAGATAAGCGGTCTTGCGGGACAGGTCCTTCACCCGCACCGTCAGCGTCCGCTTGTGGTCCAGCACGAAGGAGCGGGCATTGATGATGGAGTGGGGACAGATGGGTGTGAGGATGATATTCTCGGCTGTAGGCTCCACGATGGGGCCGCCTGCCGACATGGAGTAGGCGGTGGAGCCGGTGGGGGTGCTGATGATGACGCCGTCCCCCGAGTAGGAGGTGATGGGCACCCGGTCGCTGCGGACCTCCATCTCCACCACCCGGGCTACCGCCCCCTTGGTGATGACCGCGTCGTTGAGGGCCAGATCGGAGTAGATGGTCCGGCCCTCCCGCTTTACTGCCACGTCCAGCATCATGCGGGACTCCACGCTGTACTTCCCCACCGCCAGCTTGGACAGCAGGGGCAGCTCGCTCTGCTCCACCTCGGCCATGAAGCCCACGCTGCCCAGATTCACCCCCAGAATGGGGATGCCGTAGGCGTTGGCGTCCTTGGCGGCGTGGAGAATGGTGCCGTCCCCGCCGAAGCACACCAGAACGTCGGTGTCGGGCAGCTCCTGCTCCATGGAGGAGAGCTGGACGTGCTTGGGAAACTCAATATTGGTCCCCTCCACCGGGAAGGGCAGACAGATCCGGGTCTCCACCTGGGCGTTGTTCAGGATGCGCATGGCCGCCTGGGCCGTCTTTAACCCCTTATCGCGGTAGGGATTGGGACTAAGTACGATCTTCACGGGTACTCTCCTCCAATGTCCGGTGGGATTCCTCGACCAGCGCCTTCAGGTCGCCCGGCCAGCGCGCACCACGGCCCACCGCCAGGTGCCCCAGATATTCGATGTTCCCCTCCGGCCCTTTGATGGGTGAAAAGGTCATATCCTTTACCGTAAAATCCGCCTCGTCAGCGTGGTCCAGGAAGTGCTCCAGCACCTCCAGGTGGACCTTGGGGTCCCGCACCACGCCCTTTTTGCCTACCTTCTCCCGGCCGGCCTCAAACTGGGGCTTGACCAGGCAGACCACCTCGCCCTGGTCGGAGAGTACCCCCCGCAGGGCGGGCAGGATCAGACGCAGGGAGATGAAGGACACGTCCACCGAGGCGAAATCCAGCTCCTCAGGGATCTGCTCGTGGGTGAGATAGCGGGCGTTGGTGCGCTCCAGGGCCACCACCTTGGGGTCGCTGCGGATCTTCCAGTCCAGCTTGCCGTAGCCGGTGTCCACGGCATACACCTTAGCCGCGCCGTTTTGCAGCATGCAGTCGGAAAAACCTCCCGTGGAGGCCCCGATGTCGGCGCACACCTTGCCGGTCAGGTCGATGGGAAAGACCTGCATGGCCTTCTCCAGCTTCAGCCCGCCCCGGCTCACATAGGGGATGGCCTTGCCGCGGACCTCGATGGCGGCGTCCTCCGCCACGGCGAAGCCCGCCTTGTCCACCCGCTGGCCGTTGACGAACACCAGCCCGCTCATAATGGTGGCCTGAGCCTTCTGCCGGCTCTCAAAATATCCCTGCTCCGTCAGCAGCACATCCAGCCGCTTTTTCGCCATGGCGCAGGACCTCCTCTACTCGTTTGATGAGATGCCCGGCATCCAGCCCGCACAGGGCCAGCAGCTCTTCCGCCGAGCCGTGGGGAACATACCGCTCCCCCAGATTGCAAAGGGTCAGGCTCTTCAGCGCCACCCCGGCGGTGAGCAGCCGCGCCCCCAGGCGCTCTCCCACACAGCCGGACGCGGCACACTCCTCGGCCACCAACAGATGGCCGGTCTTTTGCACCGAGCGGGCCACCTCGCCCCAGTCCAGGGGGGTCAGGCGTCCCAGCTTAACCACTTCCGCCGAAATGCCCCGGGCTTCCAGCACCTGAGCGGCTTTCAGCAGCTGATTGATGAGCAGTCCGTAGCCCACCAGCGTGATGTCCCGGCCGGGTCGGAGCACCGCCGCGGTGAGACCCGCGTCGTCCTTGTAGTCCCCTTCCCCGCCGCGGGGATAGCGCACCGCCACAGGGCCGGTGCACCCGCTCACCGCGTGGCGCAGCATGGTGCGCAGCTCGGCAAAGCTGGCGGGGCTGTATACCGTCATGCCGGGGACCGTGTTCAGAAAGGCCACGTCGAAGGCCCCGTGGTGGGTCTCGCCGTCGGCCCCCACCAGACCCGCGCGGTCCACCCCCAGCACCACATGGAGCCCCTGAATGCCCACGTCGTGGAGGAGCATGTCGTAGCCCCGCTGGAGGAAGGTGGAGTAGACGGCAAACACCGGGGTCATCCCCTGCTTGGCCATGCCCGCCGCCAGCGAGACGGCGTGGCCCTCGGCGATGCCCACGTCAAAGGAGCGCTCCGGGGAGGTCTCAAAAAAGCCGCTCAGGCCGGTACCGGGGGCCATGGCCGCCGTGATGGCGCAGACTCTGGGGTCCTCCCCCGCCAGCTCACACATGGTCTCTCCAAAGACCTTGGAGAAATCGGTGCCCGACGGGCGCACCGGCGCGCCGGTCTCCACACAAAAGCGGCTCACGCCGTGGAACTTGTCCGGGTTCCGCTCGGCAGGGGCATAGCCCTTGCCCTTGACGGTGCGGATGTGGAGCAGCACCGGGCACGAAAGGTCCCGGGCGTAGCGCAGGAGCTTGGTGAGCCGCTTGACGTCGTGGCCGTCCACCGGTCCCAGGTAGGTGAAGCCCATGTCCTCAAAGAAGCTGCACGGCAGCAGGGTCCCCTTGATGCCGCTTTTCAGCTTGTGAGTGACCCGGTAGATATGCCGTCCCCCGGGCAGGACCTTCATGGCCTTCCGGTAGCCCTGCTTGAAGTGAAGATACTGGGGCTTTAAGCGCTGGCGGGCCAGAAGCTCCGCCACGCCGCCCACATTTTTGGTGATGGACATGCCGTTGTCGTTGAGAATGACGATGAGGGGCTCACCGCTGCCCCCCGCGTCGGAAAGGCCCTCATAGGCCAGGCCGCCCGTGAGGGCGCCGTCCCCGATGAGAGCCAGAACGTGGTAGTCCTCTCCCAGCCGGGTACGGGCGCGGGCCATGCCCACCGCCACCGACACCGAGTCGGAGGCGTGGCCGGCGATAAAGGCGTCGTGGACGCTCTCCGCCGGCTTGGGGAAGCCCGCCAGTCCGCCGAAGGTGCGCAGGGTATCCATGCGCCCGCCCCGGCCGGTGAGCATTTTATGGATATAGCACTGATGTCCCACGTCGAACACCAGCCGGTCCCGGCTGGTGTCAAAGACCCGGTGGATGGCCACCGTGATCTCCACCGCGCCCAGATTGGAGGCCAGATGCCCCCCGGTACGGGAGACCGACTGGATGAGCTCGGCCCGCAGCCGGGCGCACAGCGCCTCGGCCTCCTGGTCGGTGATGGAACTCAGGTCAAAGCATTCCTCCGTAATGATACTACCGCCTCCAAAATGGTTCCGGGCTCAGCCCCAGATGAACATACCGGCGGTCCCGACCGCCACGCCCAGCAGGCCGCCCATGAGCACCTGGAAGGGAGTGTGGCCCAGCAGCTCCTTGAGCTCCTTGCTGAAAAAGGCCGGGCGCATCTCCTGCCAGTGCTCCATCATGTAGTTGAGGATCTTGGCCATCTCGCCCGCCGCGCGGCGGACGTTGGACGCGTCGTACATGACCACGATGGCCACCACCGCCGCAATGGCGAAGCTCACCGAGCCGAAGCCCTGCATGATCCCCACCGACGTGGCGCAGGCGCAGACGAATGCCGAGTGGGAACTGGGCATGCCGCCGCTGGAGAGGATGTGCCGCCAGTCCCAGCGGTGCTTGGTGATGAGGACCAAGAGCACCTTCAGCACCTGGGCACAGGCCCAGGCCAGAATGGACAGGTTGAGGATCAGGTTCCCTGTCAGAACCTCGCTGACGTTTTTCATGGCCGCCTCGCTAGTTCTTGCGGGCCACCAGCTCCCCTGCCAGCCAGCAGAGGAACCCGGAGGCCTCGCCGAAGGGGGCCAGCGCCTGCTGGGCCTCCGCCGTCAGCTCCTCCACCAGCCCCTGACAGCGCTCCAGGCCCTTCAGGGTGACAAAGGTGGTCTTTTCGTTCTCCGCGTCGGAGCCGATGGGCTTGCCCAGGGTCTGCTCGTCTCCCTCCACGTCCAGCATGTCATCCCGGATCTGGAAGGCCAGGCCCAGCTTCTGGGCGTAGCGGCGCACTGCCGCCCGCTCCTCCTCGCCGCCGCCGGCCAGGATGCAGCCCATCTCCACCGCCGCGGCGATGAGGGCGCCGGTCTTGAGGCGCTGCAGCTCCTCCACGTCGGACAGGGACAGGGCGTGGCCCTCTCCCGCCATATCCAGCGCCTGACCGCCCACCATGCCGCGGGCGCCGGCGGCCTTGCCCAGGCAGGCGGCCGCGGCCACCACCCGCTCCGGCGGGAAGGGCCCGCCGTGCTCCAGCATGGTCTCAAAGGCGGCGGTCAGCAGGGCGTCGCCGGCCAGGATGGCCGTGGCCTCCCCGTAGACCTTGTGGTTGGTGGGGCGGCCCCGGCGCAGGTCGTCGTTGTCCATGGCCGGCAGGTCGTCGTGGATGAGGGAGTAGGTGTGCAGCATCTCCACCGCGCAGGCAAAGGGCAGCGCCCCCTCCACATCTCCGCCGCACATGCGGCAGGTCTCCAGCAGCAGCACCGGCCGCAGCCGCTTGCCGCCCGCCAGAAGGCTGTACCGCATAGCGTCGTACAGATCCGCATGGGGGTCCCGGTCCGAGAAGCACTCCCGCAGCCAGGCCTCCGCCTGCTGGGTGTCCTGGCGCAGCTGCTCGTGATAATTCATTCGGCTCCCTCCCCGTCAAATGCCTGCTCCACCGGCGTGCCGTCAGGGGCGGCGGTCAGCTTGCGGACCTTCTGCTCCGCCCGGTCCAGCAGGGTGGTACAGGTTTTCATGAGACCGGTCCCCTCCTCAAAGAGGGCCATGGCCTCCTCCAAAGGCGCGTCTCCCCGCTCCAGAAGGCGAACGATCTCCTCCAGGCGCTGGGCAGACTCCTCAAAGCTCCGTTTCTTCATGGTTTGCTCCTTCTGTCTGGTTTACGCCCTCCACGGTGCAGCGGAGGGTCCCGTCCCGCAGACGCAGGTCCAGTTTCTCACCGGGGACGGCCTGCTCCACCGAGCGGACCACGGTACCCGCCCCGTCGTAGGCGATGGCGTAGCCCCGGCCCAGCACCTTCAGCGGGCTCATGGCGTCCAGCGCGGCGGAGAGCCGCCCCAGACGCTCCCGCTGAGCGGAGAGGGTCCCCTTCAGGCCATTTGCCAGGCGCTCCCGCTGGTAGTCCAGCAGCACCCGCCGGTCCTGGATGGGGGCCATGGGGTCGCTGAGCACCCGGCGCTCGGCCAGGCGCTCCACCCGGGTGCGCTCCCGCTCCAGACGGCGGGACATGGCGCCGGTGAGGCGCTCCTCCAGCCCGGTCAGAGCGGCGCGCAGCTCGGCCTGGTCGGGTACCGCCAACTCGGCGGCATTGGAGGGGGTGGCCGCCCGCAGGTCGGCCACAAAGTCCGAGATGGTCACATCGGGCTCGTGCCCCACCGCCGAGATCACCGGGATGGGACAGGCATAGATGGCCCGGGCCACCTGCTCGTCGTTGAAGCACCACAGGTCCTCCATGGACCCGCCGCCCCGGCCGGTGATGATGAGGTCGGCCACGGCGTGCTCCCCCGCCCAGCGCAGGGCGGCGGAGATCTCGCCGGGGGCCTCTGCCCCCTGGACCCGCACCGGCAGAATGACAACTTCCGCCAGAGGCCAGCGGGCTTTCAGAATGCGCAGCATATCCCGCACCGCCGCCCCGGCCGGGGAGGTGATGAGGGCAATTTTCTGGGGATAGCGCGGAATGGGCTTCTTATGGGCCGGGTCGAAGAGGCCTTCCCCATACAGCTTGGCCTTGAGCTGTTCAAAGGCCACATGCAGGTCTCCCACCCCATCGGGGGTGAGGCGGCTGCAATAGAGCTGATACTGCCCGTCCCGGGGAAAGACGGTGAGCCGCCCGAAAGCAATCACGGTCATGCCATTTTCCGGCTGGAAGCGGAGAAATTCCGCCTCCCGGCGGAAGAGGACGCAGCGGATGGCGCCCTCGCTGTCTTTCAGGGAAAAATAGTGGTGGCCGGAAGGGTAGCGCTTATAGTTGGAGATCTCCCCCCGGACGAAGAGCCCGGAGAGGCGCTGGTCCCCGTCCAGCAGGCTCTTTACATAGCGGTTGACCTGGCTGACGGTGTAGACGGTGTTCCCGCTCATTCCGCCCCCTCCTCCGCAAAGCGGCTGGCCAGGATGGCCACGCCCATGGCGTTGTCGGTGGAGTAGCAGGGCTGGGCGAAGCGGGCTCCGCAAGAAGTCTCCATCACCTGCCGCAGGCGGGAGTTGGAGGCCACGCCGCCGGAGCACAGCACCGGAAGGCCGGGCCACTCTTTGAGGGCGGCCAGAGTGGTGCGGCGCACCACGTCAGAGATGGTGTTGAGGACGAAGGCGGCGATGTCCGCCGGAGCCTCACCCTTCTCGGCGCGTGCCTTCACCTGGTTCTCCACGCCGGAGAGCGAGAAGGTCAGGTCTTTCAGTTTCACGGGGAAGCGCTCCCCCTTGGGCTGCTCCGCCGCCAGGGCGTCCAGGGCCTTCCCCGCCGGGAACTGGAGCCCCAGCAGCACACCGGTGCGGTCGATGAGCTGCCCGGCGGAGATGTCGCTGGTGCCGCCCACCTTCTCGCAGCGGACGTTTTTTCCCTCCGGCTCCACCTTCAAAAGCTCAGTGGTGCCGCCGGACAGATGCCAGGCCAGCAGGGGCTTGTCCAGCAGGCCCAGGTCCCCGGCGGACCAGGCCGCCGCGGCGATGTGGCCCTGCTGGTGGGACACGGCGTAGAAGGGCACGCCCAGCACGTCCGCAATGGCCCGCCCCTGGCCCTCGCCTGCCAGGAAGCAGGGCATGTAGGAGCCCTCCACCGCCCGGGGCCGGGTGGAGGCCGCCACGGCGGTGATGCCTTGCAGCACCCCCTCCTCCCTTAAGGCGGAGATGAGGCCGGGCAGGCGCTTGACGTGCTGGAACAGGGCGTCGCTCTGCCGCAGGCCCAGGGTCCCGGCGGGCACGTCCAGAAGGCGGGAGCGGTTCACTCCCGCGGTGCCGTCAAAGACTGCGGCGGAGGTGGTGTAGTTGCTGGTGTCCAGCCCCAGGCAAGTCCTGCTCATGCCTGGCCGTCCGTTCCCGCGGCGCGGTCGGGGATGTGCTCCTCCCGGACGAAGGTGCCCAGGATGCCGTTGAGGAAGGCCACCGTCTTGGGGTCCTCGTAGTGCTTGGCCAGCTGCACCGCCTCGTTGATGGCGGCGGCGTTGGGGATGTCCTGCATGTACAGGATCTCATACATGGCCACCCGCAGGATGGAAATGGCCACCCGGGGAATGCGGGAAAACTTCCAGCCGATGGCATACTTGGAGATGTACTCGTCCAGCTCGGGACAGTGGTCATAGACCCCCTTCACCAGGGCGCGGATATAGGCGGTCTGCTTCTCGTCGGGGAATTCGGCGTACAGCGGCTCCTCCTCCCCGATCTGGCGAAAGACCGCGGGGGTCAGCATGGCGTCCAGCAACGTGTCGGCGCTCTCATCGGAAAAGCCCAGCTCAAAGGTGAAATGTACGGCGATCTCCCGGGCACTGGTTCGTGTCATTGGTATTCCTCCCAAATCCGGGCTTGAGCCCGGTCTCTGTACTGCTCTAATATCCATATTATACACAGGAGTATACAAAAAAGAAACCCCCAGTTTTGAAACTTCGGGGAAAATAAAAAAGGAGGGCGGAGCCTCCGCTCCGCCCTCCGTTTCGGGCCGCAGAAAATCAGTTGGTCTTGGCCTCCCGGTCGAAGGTCACGCCGGCCACATTGACGTTGACGCACTCCACATCCAGGCCGCTGGTGTTGCTGATGGCGTTGTAGACCGCCTCCTGCACGGCGCCGGCCACCTCAGGGATGGTGAAGCCGTACTTGATGAGGATGGAGACCTCCACATGGACGCTCTGCTCCACCACGTTGATATGGACGCCCTTGGAAAGATTCTTCTTCCCCAGCAGCTCCGCCAGGTCAGAGCCCAGATTGGGGGCCAGGCTGCCCACGCCCTCCACCTCCAGCGCGGCGGCGGCGGCGATGACGGCCAGGACGTCCTCCGATATATGGATATTTCCCAGCTCGTCGGGACGGGAAACGTACTCTCTAGCATCGGGCATTGCGCTTCACGCTCCTTTGTTCTCTTAGGCGAAATCCATTCGCTGCTTTTTATTGTACCACACCGGCGGGGAAATACCAACAGATTTTTTCTGCACCGCGTGAATTTAGGGCTCGGCCTCGATGATGCGGATCTGACTGGCGGAGAGGCCGGTCTCCCCGGTGACGATCTCGGTGATGCGGGCGATGTCGGCGTCGGTGAGTCCCTCCTCGGTGGCGGCCACCACGATGCTGGCGCTGCTCTCCCCCAGGAAGGCCACGCAGTCGGCGTACCCCTTGGCGGTGACCATGTTCTCGATCTGGGCCTCGGAGACGGTGGCGTCCGCCATGGTCTCGATGGCCTGGGTCATCTCGGCCTGCATGGTCTCATCGGCCGCCGACTCCTGCAGGATGCGCAGGGCGCTGTCCCGGGCCTCCTGGCGGTTGAGTCGGGCGGAGGCAAAATAGCCCGTCCCGCTGCCGCTCTCCCCACCGGAAGTCTGGACGTCCGTCCCGGAGGGTGCGGGGCTCTCGGTGCTGCCGGAGGGGGCCGGGCTGGCCGACACCCCCGCCAGCAGCGGGTCGGTGCTCTCCGCTCCCACCAGGGTCGCCTGACCCAGGACCTTCCCCGCGTCCGCCGTCTCCTGGTTGTAGGACCAGTTCAGATACACCGCCACACAGACGAACAGGACGATCACTGCCACCACCGCGTTACGTTTCCACAGTTTCATACCTTGTCTCCTCACTTTCCTTTACAAATCGCGATCCGGTCGGTGCCCAGCCCGGTGACCGCCGAGACCGCCTCGGCCACGGCCAGCCGCACCTGGGGATCGTCGCCCCCCGAGCATACCACCAACGCCCCGCGAAATTGAGCCGAAACCTGCCCCACCGTCACGGTCTCCTGGACCCCGGAACCCCGGGAAAGCACCACGGTGGTCTCCTCCTCCCGCACGTCCTCCCCGTCGGTCTCCGACGTGCGGTCCTCCGCCAGAATCTGGCGCGGCGCGTGGCTGACGGTGAGGACCACCTCCACCGTGCCCGCCCCGTCAATGCGGGAAAGGGCATCCTCCAGCCGCTCCTCCAGCTCCCCGGCGTCCCACTCCTCCGCGGAGGCCGGGGCGGTCTTTGCTGTCTCGCCGCTCTTCCCGGTGGGCAGCAGCAGAAGCACCGCCCCCGCCAGCGCCACCAGCAGCACATACCGATAGCGCCCGATCCCCTGCCGTAGCCGGCCCAGGAGCCGCTCCACAGCTTCGTTTGTTTTCATGTCCCCTCCTCCGTCCGATAGGTCTGCCGCTCGGCCGGGATGGCCAGCTCCGCCTCGATGCGCCGGGTGAGCCGCTGCCGGGTGGCCTCGTCCAGGTCCCCGGTGATGGTCACCGCCCAGGGCACCGGATAGCCGTCGTCCTGCACGCGGGTCTCCACCGTGACGGTACACGCCGCCCCCAGCTCGGCCGCCTGTTCCGAAATATATGTCCCCGATTCCTCTTCTATGAGGCTCTGGAAGAGGGCCTCATTGGCCTCCCCCAGCTCCTCGGTCCGGGTCTCCGGGAAGTGGTACTCGCTCATGGCCCGGGCCAGGGCCTCCCCGTCCACCGACACCAGCGGCGACAAGAGTGCCAGCAGCAGCACCAGCGAGCCGGTGAGCTGGCCCAGCCGCCGCACCGTGCCGGGGGGCGTCAGGCTCCCCGCCGCCGCCGTCAGCATGGCCGCGCACACCACCCGGTAGACCCAGCTCTGCATCCCCTCCAGCACTTACCTCACCCCCCTGCCGTCATGGAGATGGCCGACACCAGGCTCACCAGCAGCAGCAGCGCGCCGCTGCCCGTCATGCCCAGCACCAGCCCAAAGGCCCCGCCGATGCCGTCGATGAGGGTACTGGCGCTCCCGCCCGACACCGTAGCGGCCAGGGCTGCGGCCAGCTTATAGACCAGATAGTGGACCCCTAGCTCCAGGAAGGGCCCCAGGCAGAGGCCCAGCACCACCAGAAGCCCAAAGACCCCGATGGTCCCCCGCAGCACCCCAG
>NZ_NFGZ01000030.1 GCF_002159175.1 Flavonifractor sp. An92
CCGCCACCGAGCGGCCGGGGAGGATGACCTCCTGGGAGAGGACCTTTTCGGCGGCCTGGCGCTCCTCGTTGGCCTTTTTCAGGCGAATGAGCTCGTCCTTGATGCGGACCACCGCCTTCTGGGCGGTCATGCCGCCGTAGCCGATGGCGGCGTACAGCTCGTCCAGGGTGCCGAAGCGGACTTTTTTCAGTACGAAGGGCAGCACGTCCTCCGCCGTGATGGCGGCCAGCGTGAGGCCGGCGTGCTTGAGCTCGGACTCGAAGGCGGCGCGGCCGGTGGCGATGTTCTCCTCCCGGCGCTCTTTCTTGAACCACTGGCGGATCTTGTTGCGGGCCTCGTTGGACTTACAGATGTTCATCCAGTCGCGGCTGGGGCCGTGGGCAGCCTTGGAGGTGATAACCTCCACGATCTCGCCGTTGTGGAGGGGGGTGTCAAAGGGCACCATGCGCCCGTTGACCTTGGCGCCGGTCATGTGGTTGCCCACCGCGGAGTGGATGGAGTAGGCGAAGTCGATGGGGGTGGCCCCGGCGGGGAGGTTGATGATGTCGCCCCGGGGGGTAAAGACAAACACCTCGTCGGCGAAGAGGTCCACCCGCATGGTGCGGACGAACTCCTCGGCGTCGGTGTCCTGCTGGGCCTCCAGGAGCTTGCGCACCCACTCAAAGGTGGACTCGCTGCCCAGCTTGGTGTTGGCCATGCCCTGCTTATACTTCCAGTGGGCGGCGATGCCGTACTCGGCGGTGTGGTGCATCTCCCAGGTGCGGATCTGGATCTCAAAGGGGACGCCCTCCCGGCCGATGACGGTGGTATGGAGGGACTGGTACATGTTGGGCTTGGGGGTGCCGATATAGTCCTTGAACCGGCCCAGGATGGGCTTGAAGAGGTCATGCACGCAGCCCAGAACGGTATAACAGTCGGCCAGATCGTCCACGATGACCCGGAAGGCGTAGAGATCGAAGATCTCGTCCATGGTCTTGTTCTGGGTGTACATCTTGCGGTAGATGGAGTAGGCGTGCTTGATGCGGCCGTAAACGGTGGCCTTAACGCCTTCCTCCTTCAGTCGGTCCTCGATCTTCTTCTGGATGGAGGCCATGAACTCCTCATGGGTGGCGGCCCGGTGCTCCAGCTCGTCGCTGATCTCCTTGTAGCCCACCGGGTCCAGGTATTTCAGGGAGGTGTCTTCCAGCTCCCACTTCACCCGCTGCATACCGAGGCGGTGGGCGATGGGGGCGTAGATCTCCATGGTCTCCAGGGCCTTTTCCCGCTGCTTCTTGGGGGACTGGTACTGCATGGTGCGCATATTGTGCAGCCGGTCGCAGATCTTGATGAGGATGACCCGGATGTCCTTGGCCATGGCCATGAGCATCTTCCGGAGATTCTCCATCTGCTCCTCTTCCTTGGAGACGTACTGCACCCGGGTCAGCTTGGTCACGCCGTCCACCAGGTCGGCCACGTCCTTGCCGAAGAGCTTGGCGATGTCGTCGTAGGTGGCGGTGGTGTCCTCCACGGTGTCATGGAGGAGGGCGGCCATGATGGACTCGGTGTCCAGCTCCAGCTCGGCGGCGATCTCCGCCACCGCCAACGGGTGGGTGATATAGGGGGAGCCATCCTTGCGCAGCTGCCCGGCGTGGGCGTTGTCGGCGTAGGAGAAGGCATCGTAGAGCCGCTTGGTATCCAGCGCGGGGTTATAGGTTTTGATTTGAGCCTCCAGAGCCTGATAACGTTCCAGGATAGGGTCCATACAAACCTCCTTCCAAAAGGCGCGGGGCGCGCCTGCCGCTCTTCCGGCGAGCGGTCGCCGAGCTGGGAGGCGCAGCGGCCTCCCGCGGTATGGTGACCCGCGGCCGTTCCGCGGGATCAAAGGTCAGAGTCGTCCATCAGCTGGTGGAGCCGGCGCAGGATGCCGCTCTCCTCCAGGTCCACCTTGCCGCCCACCTGGTGCAGGTGGATGGAGAGCTGCTCGCCCCGCCGCTCCAGGCGGATAAGCCCCCGCTCGTCAAAGACCTGCAGGCAGATCATGGTGCGGGGGAAGGGGGCGTGGCGGCCGAAGCTGCGGGACAGGTTGCGGGTGAGCTTCCGGGGGGTCTCCTCCACCCCGGCGGGGCCGCTGCGCTCCTTCAGGTAGCGCCACAGCACCACGAACTCCTCCCGGCTGGGCAGCAGGAAGGCGGCCTCCCGGGGGGAGATGGGCTCGCCCCGGACGAAGCGCTCGTAGAGGGCCCGCTCGCTCTGGGCCCGGGTGAGGGCGGGGCGCAGGTCGGTGATCTGGAGCTGCACCGAGCGCCAGCCCCGGTACTCGTTGATCTGGGGGGTGAAGGCCAGGTCCAGCCGGTCTCCGGCCGACACGCCGGTGTCGCGGAGAGTGGCGGAGAAGAAGATGGCGTCAAAGACCTGTCCGCCCACCGAGACCCGGAGCTTCAGGTGCCGTCCGCCGCCCACCTCGGTGGCGGACACCACGGTGCAGCCGGAGAGCAGGAACACTGGTTTCGGGTTGCCCGCGCCGTAGGGCTCCAACAGGTCCAGCTGTTCCACCTCCTCCAGGGTGAGGAGGGCCAGGTCGGTGATCTCGGCGTCCAGGTTCAGGGTGGAGACCATCTCCTCCCCGCCGGTCTCCTGCCAGACCAGGCGGTTCATCCGCGCCCGGAAGGCGGGGATGTTCTCCTCGGGGATGGTGAAGCCGGCGGCCAGCTCGTGTCCGCCGAAGCCGTCCAGCAGGTCGGCGCACTGCTCCAGGGCGGCAAAGAGATTAAAACCTCCGAAGGAGCGGCAGGAGCCCTTTCCGTGTCCGTCCTGGAGGCAGATCATGAAGGTGGGGCAGGAGTAGCGCTCGCTCAGGCGGGAGGCCACGATGCCCACGACGCCCTGGTGCCACCCCTCGCCGGAGAGGACCAGGGCCAGCCGGTCCTCCTGGGGGAGGGCGTCGGCCAGTTCGATGCACTGGGCGAAGATGTCGGCCTCGATGGCCTGCCGCTCCCGGTTGAGGGCGCACAGGGTCTTGGCCAGCTCCTCCCCCCGGGCGCTGTCCCGGGTGAGCAGCAGCTCGGCGGCCAGGTCGGCGCAGCCCATCCGGCCCGAGGCGTTGAGCCGGGGGGCCAGGGTGTAGCCGATGGCCATGGAGGTCAGGGGCTTTTCCGCCAGGCCCGACTCCCGCAGCAGGGCGCTGAGCCCCGGCCGCCGGGTGCGCCGGATGGAGGCCAGCCCCCGGCTGACGATGGTGCGGTTCTCCCCGGTGAGCTCCATCACGTCGGCCACCGTGCCGATGGCGGCCAGGTCCCCGTACTGCTCCAGCAGCGCCTCGGTCCGGTCCGGGCCCTCCAGGGCCAGCACCAGCTTGAGGGCCACCCCCACGCCCGCCAGGGCCTTGAAGGGATAGGGGCAGTCGGGGCGGTGGGGGTCCACCACCGCCACGGCGGCGGGGAGGCACTCCTTGCACTCGTGGTGGTCGGTGACCACCAGGTCCATGCCCAGGGAGGCGGCGTAGGTGGTCTCCTCCACGGCGGTGATGCCGCAGTCCACCGTCACCACCAGGGTGACCCCCTGCCCGGCCAGGACGTCCAGGGCGGAGCGGCTGACGCCGTAGCCCTCCTCTATGCGGTCGGGGATGTGGGGGATCACCGCGCAGCCCTTGCTGCGCAGGTAGCTGGTGAGCAGGCACGTGGAGGTGATGCCGTCCACGTCGTAGTCGCCGTAGACCGACACCGTCTCCCCGTCGGCCAGGGCCCGGCGGATACGCGCCACGGCCTTGTCCATGTCCTTCAGAAGAAAGGGGTCGGTCAGCCGCTCCAGATTGGAGGAGAGGAAGGCCCGGGCTTTGTCGGGACTGTCCACGCCCCGGGAGGAGAGCACCAGCGCCGGGAGGGCGGGCACGCCGCGGCGCTCCAATGCGGCGCGGCCGGCCGGGTTGTCCGCCGGCCGGGCCCATCTCTGATATTTCACGGCTCCCGCCTCCCTTCTCGCTGCAAAATCAGAATTACTCTTTATTATACCAAATCCGTACCAAAGATACAAGCGGAGCCCCGGGGGACATTCCGCCTAAATTTCGGTCAAAAGAGGGCTCTGGAGCTGTCCAACCGGGAATTCCAATTGACGCAAGTTGAGAAACCGACTATAATGATGAACTGAACCATTCCGGCCTTTCACAGGCCCGGAAAGAGGAAAAGAGGGTGCCCATGAAAACGCTGGTCCTGGAGAAAAAAGCCCTGAAACACAACATCGCCGTGGTGCGGGAAAAGGCCGGACCGGCGACCATTTACGGGGTGCTCACCGGCGACGGCGGCGGCGCGGGAACGGTGGAGCTGGCCCAGCTTTTGCGGGAGGAGGGCATCGGCCGCTTCGCGGTCAGCGAGCTGGCCGACGCCCAGGCCCTGCGGAAGGCGGGGCTGGTGGACGAGGAGATCCTCATGCTCCGCTCCACCACCGACCGGGAGGAGCTGGACCGGCTCATCGACCTGGACGTGGTGTGCACCATCAGCTCGGTGGACACCGCCCTGGCCCTGGACGCCGCCGCCAAGGAGCGCTCCACCGTGGCCGAGGCCCATATCCAGGTGGACACCGGCCTGGGCTTCGGGGGCTTTCTGGCCGAGGAGCCGGAGAAGATCGTGCAGGTCTACCGGAATCTGACCAATGTGGCGGTGTCGGGCATTTTTACCCAGATCCGCTCGGTCCACGCCGACGGGCGGGACGCCGCTACCGAGCTGCGGGCCTTTGAAGGCGCCTTGCAGGCGGTGCGGGACGCCGGTTTTGAGACCGGCACCGTCCACGCCGCTGGGTCCTATGCCCTCCTCCACTATGAATTTGCCCGCATGGACGCGGTGCGGGCCGGCTCGGTGGTGCTGGGCCGGTGCCGCCGGAGACGGGGGGACGACCTGGTCCGGGTGGGCTACGGCGAGGCCCAGCTCCAGGAGACCCGGTGGCTCCCCAAGGGCCACACCATCGGCGGGGGCGAGAGCCTGGTCCGCCTGCGCCGCCCCACCCGGGTGGCTATCCTGCCGGTGGGGTACCAGAACGGCTTCGGCGTCAGCCGCCTGCGGGAGACGGGTCTGCTGGCCACCCTTCGGCGGTGGTGGCGCTCCCACCACCTGACGGTCCGGGTGGCCGGGCAGAAGGCGCCTGTGCTGGGCGGCATCGGCGCGGTGGAGACCCTGCTGGACGTGACCGACCTGAAGTGCTCGCCGGGCGATCTGGTGCACTTTGATATCGACCCGCTCTATGCCAAGGGCATGACGCGGGAATACCGCTAAGAAAGGGGAGTCCCCATGCGAGCCGTGGTGACGAGAGTAAAAGAGGCCCGGGTGGAGATCGGCGGCAAGGTCAACGGCGCCATTTCCCAGGGCTTTCTGGTCCTGCTGGGGGTGGGCCCCGGCGATACCAAGGCCCAGGCCGAGAAGCTGTGCGACAAGATCTGCGGCCTGCGGGTCTTTGAGGACGAGAACGGCAAGATGAACCGCAACCTGGAGGCGGTGGGGGGAAGTCTGCTGGTGATCTCCCAGTTCACCCTCTACGCCGACACCAAGAGCCGCCGCCCCAGCTTCTCCGGCGCGGCCAAGCCGGATGTGGCCAAGCCCCTCTATGAGTATTTCATGGACCAGTGCGCCGCGCGCGGCTTCCGCGTGGAGCACGGGGAATTCGGCGCGGACATGCAGGTATATTCCCAGAATGACGGTCCGGTGACCATCGTATTTGATACTGACCAGATGTAATCGAGCGTCCGCGCCGAACCGCGCCGAGTGGCGCGTCCCAAGCGTTTTGGCGCAGGCAAAACCTTGATGCCGGGCGGATTCACTCCGCCCGAGCAGATAAAAGAGACGGGGTCCCCGCAGGGCGGAGCCCTGTGGGGCGCGGACATGCAAGTGTACTCCCAGAATGACGGGCCGGTGACGATCCTCTTCGACACCGAGCAGATGTAATATATGAGGTGATTTCCATGGTGATCAAGACCATTCTGCTGCCCTCCGTGGCCACCAACTGCTATGTGGTGGCCGACGAGAACACCAAGCACTGCGCCATCATCGACCCCGGCGCCGCCGATCCCCACATCCTGGAGACGGTGCGCAGCGAGGGCTGGGAGGTGCAGTACATCCTCCTGACCCACGCCCACTACGACCACACCCGGGGCATCCCCGCCCTGCGGCCGGAGCTGCCCGGGGTGCCGGTGTACGTCCACCCCGCCGACTCCAAGATGCCCAAGCCCTTCTTCTTCATCGAGGAGATGGGAGAGCTGACCTTCTACGAGGACGGGGACCACATCAAAATGGACGGCGTGGACTTCGAGGTGATCCACACCCCCGGCCACACCGCCGGTTCGGTGGTGCTGCGGGTGGGGGATACCCTCTTCACCGGCGACACCCTTTTCAAGGGCTCCATGGGCCGCACCGACCTGCCCGGCGGCAGCTATGAGGACATGAAGGCCTCCCTCAAGCGCCTGGGCGCGCTGGAAGGGGACCTGACCGTGCTGCCCGGCCACATGGACCCCTCCACCCTGGACCACGAGCGGAAGTATAATTTCTACCTGAAGGAAGCGCTGGAGAGCAAATGAGACTGGAATTCCGGGGCCACGACTACAAATATGCCGCCGAGCAGATGATGCTCACCCTCTTCCCCGAGGAGCGCCCCCAGTATGACCTCCCCCTCACCGGGGAGGAGAATGGGGTGTGCCTCACCCTGACGGAAGGGGAGGGGACCCTGAACGCCCGGGCGGAGCTGACCTGGAACGGGAAGCACACCACCGGGACCGCCCAGGTCCCCGCCGTCCCGGCGGAAAATTCCCTCCTGCGGGACCGGGCCTGCCAGAAAGTGCTGAAGCTGGCCTTTTACCGGGCGGGCGTGGAGGCGCTGGGGCATGAGCCACCCTGGGGGGCCCTCACCGGGGTGCGCCCGGTGAAGCTCCCCACCCGGGCCATGGAGCGGGGGGCCACCCCTGACGAGGCCCGGCGGGAGCTGGAGGAGGTCTACCGGGTCTCCCCCGGCCGGGCGGAGCTGGCCATGGACTGCGCCAAGGCCAGCCTGGCCGCCAAGCGGAGTTTGAAGGAGGACGAGGTGTCCCTCTACATCGGCATCCCCTTCTGTCCCACCCGCTGCGCCTACTGCTCCTTCGTCTCGGCCGACGTGGGCCGGGCGCTGAAGCTGCTGCCCCCCTTCCTGGAGGTGCTCCTCCAGGAGGTGGACGCCGCCGCGGCGGAGCTGAAGCGGGCGGGGTATGTGGTGCGCTCCCTCTATGTGGGGGGCGGCACCCCCACCACCCTGAGCGCGGAACAGCTCAATGTCCTGCTGGGCCGGGTGGGTGAGAAATTTGACCTCTCCCGCTGCACCGAGTACACCGTGGAGGCCGGACGGCCCGACACCATCACGGCGGAAAAGCTCGCCGCCATCCGGAACAACGGCGTACAGCGGGTGTCGGTGAATCCCCAGACCATGCAGGACCACGTGTTGGCGGCCATGGGCCGGGCCCACACCGCTGCCGATATTTTGAAAGCCTTCGAGCTGGTCCGGGCCTCCGGCATCCCCTGCGTCAATATGGACCTCATCGCCGGGCTCCCCCAGGACACCCCGGCGGGCTTCCGGGCCTCCCTGGACCAGGTGCTGGCCCTGGAGCCGGAGAACGTGACGGTCCACACCCTGGCTCTGAAAAAGGGCTCCCGCCTCATGGGCGACGGCTCCGGGGAGGGGCCGGGGCTGCCCACGGCGGAGGAGGTGGCCGAGATGCTGTCCTATGCCTGGTCCGCCCTGCGGGCCCACGGACAGGTCCCCTACTACCTCTACCGGCAGAAGTATATGTCCGGCTCCTTTGAAAATGTGGGCTGGACCAAGCCCGGGTGGGAGAGCCTCTACAATATCTGCATGATGGAGGAGCTCCACACCATACTATCTCTGGGGGGCGGCGGCGTCACCAAGCTGGTGAACCCCTACACCGGGCGCATCGAGCGCATCGCCAACCCCAAATATCCCCACGAATATGTGGAGAGCCTGGAAAAGCTGCGCACCGGCAAGCGCCAGGCCGCCGACTTCCTCGCCGCGCTGCGGGAGGAGCGGCACTGATACCGGAAAGGAGAAACCATGGCCTACCAACTGGAAGAGATCAACCGTAAGGTCCACGACGACCCCAAGGCCTTTCTGGCCGAGTGCGACGGCGTCTACCAGCGCCGGATCGAGAAGGCGGTGGACCGCATCCAGGCCCGGATGAGCGAGAGCCCCATCGTGCTCCTGTCCGGACCGTCCGGCTCCGGCAAGACCACCACCGCCCTCAAGCTGGAGGAGGAGCTGGAGCGCCGGGGGATCACCTCCCACACCATCTCGATGGATAACTATTTCAAAACCCTCAACCGGGACACCGCCCCCCGCACCCCCGAGGGGGAGATCGACTATGAGTCCCCACAGCTCCTGGACATGGACCTCCTGGACGAGACCTTTACGAAGCTCTCCCGGGGAGAGGAAGTGGTCATCCCCAAGTTCGAGTTTTCCCGCCAGATGCGTAACGACGCCCGGGGCCGTCCCCTGCGTCTGGAGAAAAACGAGATCGCCATCTTTGAGGGCATCCACGCCCTCAACGACGAGATCGCCGGGCGGCATCCGGAGGCCACCACCCTGTATATCTCGGCCCGCTCCAATATCCTGGAGGGGGAGGAGGTCCGCTTCAAGGGCACCTGGATGCGCATCACCCGCCGGGCGGTGCGGGACCTGAATTTCCGGGGCACCGACCTCACCGAGACCATGGCCATGTGGCACAACGTCCGCCGGGGGGAGAAGCTCTACATTTCCCCCTTCAAGAACCGGGCCCACATCATCCTGGACTCCTCCCTGCGCTACGAGGTGCCGGTGTTCACCCACTACGTCCCGCAGCTGCGCCAGGCCCTGGAGGGCCTGGACCCCGCCAACCCCCGCTTCCGGGAGCTCCACGACCTGGTGGATGCCTTCCGGTGGTTCGAGCCTCTGGACCCCACCTTGGTGGCTCCCCAGTCCCTCATCCGGGAGTTCATCGGCGGCGGCACCTACAAATACAAGTAAAACGGGGGAGCATAAAAACCCCTCCGCTTTGGAGAACTGAGAAAGAAGGAAACGAACATGTCCGAGTGTACCCATGATTGCTCCACCTGCGGCCAGAGCTGCAGTGAGCGTACCGAGCCCCAGAGCTTTGAGGCCAAGCCCCACGAGCTCTCCCACATCAAGAAGGTCATCGCCGTCGTCAGCGGTAAGGGCGGCGTGGGCAAGAGCCTGGTGACCTCCTCTCTGGCCGCCGCCATGCACAAGCGGGGCAAGAAGGTCGGCATCCTGGATGCCGACATCACCGGCCCCTCCATCCCCAAGTCCTTCGGCATCCACGAGCGGGCCCTGGGCAGTGAGCTGGGCATCTACCCCGTGGAGTCCAAGGGCGGCATCCAGGTGATGAGCCTGAACGTCCTCACCGACAACGAGACCGACCCCGTCATCTGGCGCGGCCCCGTCATCGCCGGCGCGGTGAAGCAGTTCTGGACCGACGTCATCTGGGGCGACGTGGACTATCTCTTCGTGGATATGCCTCCCGGAACCGGCGATGTGCCCCTGACTGTGTTCCAGTCCCTGCCGGTGGACGGCATCGTGGTGGTCACCTCTCCCCAGGACCTGGTGAGCATGATCGTCACCAAGGCGGTGAAGATGGCCGAGATGATGCACATCCCCGTCCTGGGCCTGGTGGAGAATTACAGCTACTTCCAGTGCCCCGACTGCGGCAAGCAGCACCACATCTTCGGTGAGAGCCACATCGACGAGGTGGCCCAGGCCCACGGCCTGAAGGTGCTGGCCCGTCTGCCCATCGACCCCGGTCTGGCCGCCGCCTGCGACCGCGGCGAGATCGAGCTCTACGAGCCCAACTACCTGGCCGACGTGGCCGCGCAGCTGGACGCCGAATAAGAAAAAAGCAGAGGGCTTGCTGTCCGGAGAGCACCGGCAGCAAGCCCTTTGACAAAGGCGCAAACGCACACACAGGGAAACAGGACCGCGATGAGGGGAGATGACCGGTATGAGAGCCTTCCGATTCATCCTTGCAGCGCTGATCCTCCTTGCCGCCTTCGGGCTGCCGCGCCTCGCGCGTACGGTCGAGGGGACGACGGACACGGAGGGGTACCCCGTGGAAGAGATGAAAGCCTTCTTGCTGTCCCGGGACTATCCGTCGGACTATCTGGATGCCCTGATCCCGCCCCAGATCGCGGTCCTCTATGAGACCGCCCGCGACAAAGACGCCTATTTTTATGGCTTTATGCCGGCAAAGGCCAGCCATGCGAATACGAGCCGGGGAGAGATCCCGGCGGACGAGCTGGACGTGACCGCGGCGGTGTCCTATTGCCCCATCCGAGCGGACGGCGCTGCCTATGTGGGAGAGTTTCTGGTATCGGTCTGTTACAACTGGGAGAAGCTCCCGGTCATCCGCGGCAGGGACACGATCACGGTAAACTGGGACAGCTCGGTGCTGAAGTACGGCGGAGACCAGAACTTTACGGCATATGACTATTTCCGCCATCCCGGAAGTAGTCAGTGGGAGACCTACAAGACCTGGAAACAGCCCAATGCGCTGGGGCAAGGCAGTGTCAGAATCGACACCTACCTGGACTCCGGCGGATATATCGACAGCGGAACCATGTGGGGATACGCCACCGGCCTGGCGGGAGCGGTCAACATTTCCCTGGACCCCAATGGCATGCTCTCCTTAAAGACAGAGGCGGTCGATCCCGCAGTCATCCATGCCATGTACACGCGTTGACGCATCCGGCGTCGAAAGACAAAAAAATTCCCGGACCAATCTGGTCCGGGAATTTTCATACGTTCGCAACAGCGATTACTGGGCGATCTCCACGATAGAGACCTGCTTGCGGTCCTTGCCCAGGCGCTCGAACTTGACCTTGCCGTCCTTCAGGGCGAACAGGGTGTCGTCGCTGCCCTTGCCCACGTTCACACCGGGGTGGATGTGGGTGCCGCGCTGACGGACCAGGATGTTGCCGGCCAGCACGAACTGACCGTCGCCGCGCTTGACGCCCAGACGCTTGGACTCAGAGTCACGGCCGTTACGGGTGGAGCCGACGCCCTTCTTGTGGGCGAAGAACTGAAGACCGATATTCAGCATGTTGTACACCTCCAAACGTGTGTGGATCCAATCACTCGGGGGAGAGGACTTACTCCTCCTCCACCACGAGAATGTGCTCAGGATATTCCTCGTGAAGCTGGGTAAAGTAGAGCATCAGGGCCGCCAGAAGGGTCTGGCAGGTCTCCTCATTCTGCTCGCCCAGTCCACCGGGGAGTTTCAGCGAGATGGAATCGTCCTTGACCTTCACCGAGGCCTCCAGGCCCAGCACGTCGTTGACGGCGCACTCGGTCAGGCGGATGGCGCTGGTGATGGCAGCGCAGACGATGTCGCTTCCCGCTTCGGCGTAGCCGCTGTGGCCCTTCGACTGAAAGCCCACGATGCGCTCGCCCTCCATGCGGAAGGATATGGTGGTCATATCCGGATTACACGGAGATCTTGCCGATGGTCACCTTGGTGTAGGGCTGACGGTGACCCTGGCGCTTGTGATAGCCCTTCTTGGGCTTATACTTGAAGACCATGATCTTCTTGCCCTTGCCGTTCTTCACCACGGAAGCCTCGACCTTGGCGCCGTCCACCACGGGGGTGCCGAAGGTGGCCTTGTCGCCGTCGACCACAGCCAGGACCTTGTCGAACACGATGGCGTCACCAGCCTCGTTGGGCAGCTTCTCGACGAAAATGGTATCGCCCTCCGCCACCTTGTACTGCTTGCCGCCAGTCACAATGATTGCCTGCATTCTTGTTTCACTCCTTCATTACGGACTCGCTGTCGGGGGCGGGAGCGGTGTCGCTCCGCTTGTAGACCCATTCAAAGCGGCCCTAACAGTATATCAATGGGGCGTGCGTTTGTCAATGATTTTCCCGTAAAAAGGCGGGATTTTTTGGACGAGCGCGGGTTTCTCCGCCCCGGTCCGGGCAATTCGCCCGGTATACCAGCCGGTGACGCCGTTCCGCTTGGCCAGGATGCCCCGGCTGGTCTCCCGCACGACGGCAAGGGTGTCTCCGGGGGAGACAGGGAGGAGGTAATCGGTGGAGTCCTCGCAGCGGAGGACGCCGCCCTGCTCGTAGAGGTACTCGGTCAGAAGGTCCAGCACCCGGCCGGTGGCGATGTGGCGGCAGCGGCAGAACTCCGCCCCCCGCTCCAGCACCTCCACCGGGTTCTCGCTCCAGCGGATGTTGATGGAGTTCTGAGAGGGGGCCTGCCCGTCCAGGGCCACCACCCGGGGCAGGCCGTCCCAGGCGGCGTAGTGGAAATCGGTGTGGTTCCCGGCGGGGAGGATGAGGGCGTTGAGCTGCCCATCCCACTTGAGCTGACAGCCGCCGTCGATGCTGAGGATATGCCGCTCGGGCAGCAGGAGGGGGGTAGCGTCGGGGATGTCCAGGTGGTAGAGGGTCACCGGCCAGTGCCCCACCACCACCCAGCGGCGGAAGGAGTAGGGCTTGGCCAGAAAGTCGTCGTTTTTCATGCACGGCCAGGCAGGGAGCTCCTCCAGCCGGTCCTCCCGGGACACGCCCCCGTGGACGAAGAGAAAGTCGTCGCTGAGGAGGACGGTGGGGAGGCTCCGCAGGAAGTCCAGCTCCGGGCCATAAGACGCCCGGATGGCCGCCCGGAGGGCGGGGAAGTCATCCGGGCTCCGGAGGGGGAGGCCCAGTTCGTCGGCCATCTGGCGTAAAATGCATTTTTTGCCCCACTTGAAGATGTAGGACTCATAGAAGGCCTGGGGGATGCCCGGGTTCTCGTCAGCAAAGTTATAGGTCAGGTTGTCGCAGTTGCCGCAGAGCATGTGGACCCGGTGGGTCTGGGAGAGGGCCATCACCTCCCGCAGGAGGGTGAGGCTCTCCTCGCCCTTTTCCAGCAAATCCCCCAGCAGAATGAGCTCGTCCTCCGGGGAGAAGTCCAGGGCCTTCAAGAGGGACCAGAAGAAGTCCCGGTTGCCGTGGACGTCGCTGAGGACCAGCACCCGCCGGTCCGGGTCCAGGGTGAGGGGGCGCACGGTGACGTATTCCATGGAGCGCCCCCTTACGGCGTGAGGGGCCGGATGTCCAGCTCCTCATAGCCGGTCTGTTCGTCCCACACCCGGCCAAAGGCTACCCCGGGCACCTCCTGGAGCACCACCTCGCAGGTGGTGTTGACGATGCACCCGTCTTTCAGATGCCCCCCGAGGGTAGAGAGGTCCTCCCGGGAGAGGGAGATGTGCAGATGGAGCCGCTCCTTCGAGAGGGTGCCCATGAGGGAGACGATCTCCAGCGGCTCGTCCAGGGTGTGGACGGTCACACCCGAGGCGTCCCGGATCACCGCCCGGCTCAGACAGCCCACGGCGGACAGCACCACCGCCGCGTCGATGGCGTGGGCGCGGGCGTACTCCTCCAGGGACCGGCGCAGGTCGTCCCCCCGGTGGAGGCGGAAACAGTGGATGGACATGGATCGCTCCCCCTTTGACATGCAGTTTGCTCCATTATAATGCCCCCGGTTTTCCCAGGCAAGGGGAGGGAATTGTAAACAATCTGAAAACCCCCTTGAAAATTGCTGTGCGAAGGACTATGATACTGTTAGCACTCAGAGAGGAAGAGTGCTAAAACTTCGATTCACGGATTTGTTTTCATATAGGGAGGAACTGTTTATGGAAAAGAAAGCCTTTCAGGCGGAGTCCCAGCGTCTGCTGGACCTGATGATCAACTCCATCTACACCCACAAGGAGATCTTCCTGCGCGAGCTCATCTCCAACGCCAGCGACGCCGTGGACAAGCTGGCCTATAAGGCTCTCACCGATGACCAGGTGGGCCTGGACCGCTCCGACTTCAAGATCACCCTGACCCCCGACCAGATCGCCCGGACCCTCACCATCAGTGACAACGGCATCGGCATGACCAAGGAGGAGCTGGAGGAGAACCTGGGCACCATCGCCAAGAGCGGCTCCCTGCAGTTCAAGCAGGACATGGCCGCCAAGGACGCCGGCGAGGGCAAGAGCGACGTGGACATCATCGGCCAATTCGGCGTGGGCTTCTACTCCGCCTTTATGGTGGCCGACCAGGTGACCGTCACCTCCAAGGCCTACGGCAGCGACCAGGCCTGGCGCTGGCAGTCCGACGGCAAGGACGGCTACACCATCGAGCCCTGCGAGAAGGCCGGCGCCGGCACCGACGTGGTCCTCCACATCAAGGCCAACACCGAGGACGACCACTATGACGAGTACCTGGAGCAGTACCGCATCGCCGATCTGGTGAAGAAGTACTCCGACTACATCCACTACCCCATCGTCATGCTCATGCACAAGTCCCGCCAGAAGCCCCGCCCCGAGGACGCCGGCGACGACTACAAGCCCGAGTGGGAGGACTATGACGAGTGGCAGACCCTCAACTCCATGGTGCCCCTGTGGCAGCGGCCCAAGAGCGAGGTGAAGGACGAGGAGTACAACCAGTTCTATAAGGAGAAGTACGGCGACTGGGAGGACCCCCTCAGCGTCGTCCACGTCTCCGCCGAGGGCGCGGTGGAGTACAAGGCCATGCTCTATATCCCCGCCCACGCCCCCTATAACTTCTACACCCGGGACTACGAGAAGGGCCTGCAGCTCTACTCCTCGGGCGTCCTCATCATGGACCAGTGCGCCGACCTCGTCAGCGACCACTTCCGTTTCGTCCGCGGCGTGGTGGACTCCCAGGACTTCTCCCTCAACATCTCCCGCGAGATGCTCCAGCACACCCGCCAGCTGAAGGTGATCGCCTCCAACCTGGACAAGAAGATCAAGGCGGAGCTCATGAAGCTCCAGAAGGACGACCGGGAGAAGTACGAGCAGTTCTGGAAGAGCTTCGGCATGCAGATCAAGTACGGCGTGCTGGATGACTACGGCGCCCACAAGGACTTCCTGAAGGACCTCCTGCTGTTCTGGTCCGCCAAGGAGGGCAAGCTGGTCACTCTGGCCGAGTACCAGGAGCACATGGCCGAGGATCAGCCCTATATCTACTTCGCCGCCGGCGAGAGCGCCGAGAAAATCGCCCGCCTGCCCCAGGCCGAGCGCATCCTGGACAAGGGCTACGACATCCTCTGCCTCACCGACGACCCCGACGAGTTCGTCATCAACTCCCTGGGCGCGGTGAACGAGAAGTCCTTCAAGTCGGTCAATGACGAGGACGCCCTCCCCGAGAGCGACGAGGACAAGGAGAAGGCCAAGCAGCAGGCCGAGGAGAACAAGGACGTGCTGGACTTCGTGAAGGAGGCCCTGGGCGACGAGATCAAGGAGGCCCGCATCTCCAAGATCCTGAAGAGCGGCGCGGTGTGCCTCACCACCGACGGCCCCATCACCCTGGAGATGGAGAAGTACTTCAACCGCATGGACCCCGAGCGCTCCGCCGGCATGAAGGCCCAGCGGGTGCTGGAGCTCAACCCCGACTCCTCCGCCTTCGCCGCCCTGAAGGCCGCCATGGCCAGCGACAAGGACAAGGCCAAGACCTATGCCCAGATCCTCTACGCCCAGGCCCAGCTCATCGCCGGGCTGCCCCTGGCCGACCCCACCGCCTACGCCGAGCTGGTCTGCTCTCTGATGCAGTAAAGCGAGCCTCACGAATTCTGGGGAAAAGGGTTGCATTTTCGGAACTTTGGCCATACTGCTGAATTTCAGACCGGTTTTCGTTTCAAAGACTGGCTCACAAAATCGGATAAATTCTTTTTTTCCTCCGGGTCCTGTACTATAATAGAATGCAGAAAATATTACGCGAGTACGGGAGGAATTACCCATGGTCATCACAAAGACGTTCTCCAAGCGGGAGGACATCCTGAAGCTCCGGGATCTGGCGCTCTCCGTGCCGGAGGCGGTCACCGTGCGTTCTCTGAACGGATCGGTTTCCATGAACGCCAAATCTCCCATGGGCATCTATGCACTGGACTTCACCCAGCCGGTGGAGATCGTCACCGATTCCGACAAGCTGGTCCAGGAGATCGAGCGCTGGTAAGGCAACCAAATCGACTCGGGCGCGCCGCAAACTCTGCGGCGCGCCCTTTTTCTATGCCCGCGTGGGGAAGAGCTCCCCCAGAGGGACCCCCTGGGCGGAGAGGGCGGCCAGGTACTCCACACAGCCGAACAGGGCGCACACCCCCGCCGCGGGCACCTCGCCCGCGCCGCAGTCCAGGAGCACATGGAAGAGCAGGTTCATGCACAGCCCCATCAGCACCGCCGACAGGGCCGGGGCGGTGCACCACTGGAAGAGCCGGGGGCGCATGCGGGCGTACCGGGCCACCTGATGCCAGTTGAGGAGCAGTCCCAGGGCGGAGCTGAGCACGAAGGCGGCCACATAGCCGGTCAGCCCCACCCCGGGCAGGCCCATCAGCAGCCAGGTCAGCCCCAGCTGCACGCCCCCGCAGAGGATGCCGTTCCACGCCGCCTGCCGCTGCCGCCCCACGCCGTTGAGCACCCCGCCCAGCACCGACTGGTAGCAGGAGAAGAGCACCCCCAGCGAGAGGGGGAGGATGTAGTCCCCGGCCTGCTCGCTGCGGAAGAGGAGCCGCCCCAGGGTGGGGCCCAGCACCACCAGCAGCGAGAGACAGGGCATCAGCAGGAGGGAGGTGGCCTCCATGGCCTTGTGGACCCGGTTGCGCACCCGGTCCAGCTGTCCCAGAGCGGCGCTGCGGGCCAGCCGGGGCACCAGCACCAGCCCCATGGCCCCGATGAAGGCGGTGGGCATGCACAGCATGGGCAGCGTCATGCCGCACAGCACCCCGAAGGCGCTCATGGCCTCGGTCACGTCGGCGCCGGAGGCCACCAGCTGCCGGGGGATGAGCACCGCGTTGGCCGAGCCCATCAGGTTCCCCAGCAGGGCGGTGAGGCCGATGGGGGCGGCGATGGCGGCGATGCGCTTATTTAAACCCCGCTCCGGCGCGGCAGGGGGGAGGGCGGCGGTGTGCCGCCGGAAGAGAGCCGTCAGGGTGGCCGCGGAAAAGACCTCACAGGCCGTCATCCCCAGCACGATGACCCCCACCGTGCGCTCCCCGCCCCGGGGGTGCAGCACCACCAGCAGGCCCAGCACCGCCCCGGTGCGGAGGAATTGCTCGCACAGCTCCACCGCCGCCGGGGTGCGCACCTGCCCCGCGCCGTAGAAGAAGTGCTTGTGGAGGTTCTCCACCCCGGTGAGGAGCACGCAGGGCAGCAGGAGCAGCAGCCCCAGCTGGGTGCGGGCGTCCCCCAGCAGGGCGGTGGAGATCCAGTCCGAGCCCACCGCGGCCACCAGGGCCACCGGCACGAAGAGGAGCAGAAAGGCCCCCAGGCACTTCCCCAGCACCGCCGGCATGGCCCCGGCCATGCCCCGGGCGGCGTACTCGGCGGAGAGATTGGACACCGCCACCGTGAGCCCGATGGCAGTCAGGGAGAGGAGCACCGAGTACACCGGCATCACCAGCTGGTACAGCCCCATGAACTCCGCCCCCACCAGCCGGGACAGCAGGATGCGGTACACGAAGCCCAGCACCTGGGACACCAGGCTCACCCCGGTGAGGAGGAGGGTGCCGTAGAGCATGGAGGAACGGCTGAGTTTCATGGGCAGGCCCCCTTTTGTTTCGCTGCTAACAGCCTATGAGCCGCCCGGCGCGGTCATGCGGGGAAATCCCATTTGACAAAGAGCGGGGGAGTGGAGTATGATGAAACCGCACTTATTCTTTTGCACTATGCTGTGTAAAAGAACTTGCGAGAGGAGCCTTCCCATGATCGCCACCGTCATCAACGTCGCCCTCATTCTGCTGGGCAGCATCCTGGGCCTCATCTTCCGGGACCGCATCAGCCCCCGCTTTTCCGCCACCCTCACCTCCGCCCTGGGTCTGTGCGTGCTGGGCATCGGTATCTCCAGCATGATCGGCACCAACGACACCCTCTGCGTCATCGTGTGCATGGTGGTGGGCACCCTCCTGGGGGAGGCCCTGCGCATCGAGGACCGGCTGGAGGGGATCGGCGACGTGCTGCGCCGCCGCCTGCTGCGTAAGGGGGGCAACAGCCGCTTTGTGGAAGGCTTCGTCAACGCCACCGTCCTCTTCTGCGTGGGGGCCATGGCCATCAACGGCTCCATGGAGGCGGGCATGAACCACAACTACGACATCCTCATCTCCAAGGGCGTCATCGACGGTGTGACCTCCATCACCTTCGCCGCCGCCATGGGGGTGGGCGTGGCCTTCTCGGTGGTGCCCCTGTTCCTGTACCAGGGGAGCCTCACCCTCATCTTCGCCGCCGTGGGCCAGGCCATGGACCCGGCGGTGGTCACCGAGATGAGCGCCGTGGGCGGCACCATCATCGCCGGCATCGCGGTCAACATGCTGGGCCTCCCCAAGGAGAAGCTGCGGGTGGGCAATATGCTCCCCGCCATCTTCCTGCCCCTGCTGTACGTGCCCCTCTCCGCCTGGCTGGCGGGGGCCCTGGGCTGAGGGGCTGTCCCGCGTGCGTCGGATAAAGACGAATGTCCGACCACGCGGGATTTTTAGCGTTTTGTACCACTTTTCCCGGCTGAGAAAAAATCAAACCGGGCAGTGTAACGAAAAAGTTGAGTTTTTTGCAAAAATACTCTTGCCATTTGGCCAAAAAGGCGCTATACTACTTGAGGAAACGGGGGAGACTCCCCGCAACCTTTTCCTCTGGAAAACGCAACAAATCCAGCAAAAGCTGGTAAGTTGCGATTTTTTCGCCAACAGTATGTTAAAAAAATAACAAGCATCCGCGCTCGGCGCGCTTGATAGGAGGCAGCAGGATGGGATTCGTCAAACTGGAGCGGCAGGGCCACGTGGCCCTCATCACCATCGACCGGCCGGAGGCGCTCAACGCTCTGAACAGCCAGGTTCTTACCGATCTGGACCAGGTCCTGGATCAGGTGGAGGCTGACGAGGAGATCTATGTGGCGGTGCTCACCGGTGCGGGGCGCTCCTTCGTGGCGGGGGCCGACATCGCGGAGATGAAGGACTTCACCTCCAGCGACGGCAAGCGCTTCGGCGTCCACGGCGGCAACGTGTTCCTCAAGCTGGAGAACCTGTCCAAGCCCGTCATCGCGGCGGTGAACGGCTTCGCCCTGGGCGGCGGCTGTGAGCTGAGCATGGCCTGCGACATCCGTCTGGCCAACGAGAAGGCCAAGTTCGGCCAGCCCGAGGTGGGCCTGGGCATCACCCCCGGCTTCGGCGGCACCCAGCGTCTGCCCCGCATCGTGGGCGTGAGCAAGGCCATGGAGCTGATCCTCACCGCCAAGGTCATCAAGGCCGACGAGGCCAAGGCCATCGGCCTGGTCAGCGAGGTCTATCCCCCCGAGGAGCTGCTGCCCAAGGCCATGGAGCTGGCCGAGGCCATCTGCGCCAACGCCCAGATCGCCGTGCGGGAGTCCAAGCGGTGCATCCGCATGGGCCTCCAGGCCGACATCCACACCGGCTGCGCCTTTGAGGCCGAGGCCTTCGGCGTCACCTGCGGCACCGCCGACAAGGACGAGGGCATGGGCGCATTCCTGGAGAAGCGGAACGAGAAGCACTTCACCAACCGCTGATCTTTTCTTTGCTTGCAAGTCAACTTTACTTATAAAAACAAACTGCTAGGAGGACATCATTATGAACAAGATCGTTGTCATCGGCGGCGGCACCATGGGTCTGGGCATCGGCCAGGTCTTTGCCAACAAGGGGATCGACACTGTCATCCGTTCCACCAGCGACGCCAGCGCTGAGAAGCACAAGGCCAGCCTCATCAAGAGCCTGGACAAGCGCATCGCCAAGGGCAAGCTGGATGAGGCCGGCAAGGAAGCCCTCCTGGCCAAGCTGACCTTCACCTCCGACATCAACGTGGCCGCCGATGCCGACCTGGTCATCGAGTCCGCCAAGGAGGATCTGGCCCTGAAGAAGGAGCTGTTCGCTCAGCTGGACGCCATCTGCAAGCCCGAGTGCATCCTGGCCACCAACACCTCCTCCATCTCCATCACCGACATCGCCTCCGCCACCAAGCGGGCCGACAAGGTCATCGGCATGCACTTCTTCAACCCCGCCCCTGTGATGAAGCTCATCGAGGTCATCCGCGGCGTGAACACCTCTGACGAGACCTTCGACGCTGTGTTCGCCCTGTCCGAGCAGGTCGGCAAGCAGCCCGTCAAGGTCGAGGAGGCCCCCGGCTTCGTCGTCAACCGCCTGCTGATCCCCATGATCAACGAGGGCATCAACCTGGTGGAGAACCACATCGCCTCCGTGGAGGACGTGGACAAGGCCATGAAGCTGGGCGCCAACCACCCCATGGGTCCCCTGGAGCTGGGCGACTTCATCGGCCTGGACGTGTGCCTGGCCATCATGGACGTGCTGTACGATGAGACCAACGACCCCCGCTACCGCGCTTCCCTGCTGCTGCGCAAGATGGTGCGCGGTGGCCGCCTGGGCCGCAAGACCGGCAAGGGCTTCTACGATTACAGCAAGTAAGAGCTGATTCAGACCGGCAGGGGGATGGAGCCCGACCCATCCCCCTGCCCTCACTACGCATACAAGAAGGAGTAACGCAATATGGATTTTCATCTGTCCAAAGAGCATGAGATGCTTCGCAAGATGTACCGCGAGTTTGCGCAGAACGAAGTGAAGCCCCTGGCTGAGGAAGTGGACGAGACCGAGCGCTTCCCCCAGGAGACCGTGGAGAAGCTGGGCAAGCTGGGGATGATGGGCATTTACTTCCCCAAGGAGTACGGCGGCGCGGGCGCCGACGTCCTGGCTTACGCCATGGCCGTGGAGGAGCTGAGCAAGGTCTGCGGTACCACCGGCGTTATCGTCTCTGCTCACACCTCTCTGTGCTGCGCCCCCATCTTTGAGAACGGCACCGAGGAGCAGAAGCAGAAGTATCTGCCCAAGCTGTGCTCCGGCGAGTGGATCGGCGCCTTCGGCCTGACCGAGCCCGGCGCCGGCACCGACGCCCAGGGCCAGCAGACCACCGCCGTGAAGAACGAGAACGGCGACTGGGTCCTCAACGGCTCCAAGATCTTCATCACCAACGCCGGCTTCGCCCATGTGTTCGTCATCATCGCCATCACCGGCATGACCACCGACAAGCGCGGCCGCAAGAAGAAGGAGATCTCCGCCTTCATCGTGGAGCGCACCGACCCCGGCTTCTCCGTGGGCAAGCACGAGAAGAAGATGGGCATCCGCGGCTCCTCCACATGTGAGCTCATCATGGAGGACTGTGTCATCCCCGCCGACCGTCTGCTGGGCAAGCAGGGCAACGGCTTCAAGATCGCCATGAAGACCCTGGACGGCGGCCGTATCGGCATCGCCTCTCAGGCCCTGGGCCTGGGCGAGGGCGCCGTGGAGGAGGCCATCGCCTACACCAAGGAGCGCGTCCAGTTCGGTAAGCGCCTGTCCCAGTTCCAGAACACCCAGTTCCAGCTGGCCGACATGCACACCCGCATGCAGGCCGCTCAGTTCCTGGTCTACTCCGCCGCGATGAAGAAGCAGAACCATGAGCCCTACTCCATGGACGCCGCCATGGCCAAGCTCTTCGCCGCCGAGGCCGCCAGCGACGTGACCCGCCGGGCTGTTCAGCTCTTCGGCGGTTATGGCTACACCCGCGAGTACCCCGTGGAGCGCATGATGCGCGACGCCAAGATCACCGAGATCTATGAGGGCACCAGCGAGGTCCAGCGGATGGTCATTTCCAGCCATCTGGGCGTGAAGTAAGGAACGGAGGGAACAACATGAAAGCAATCGTATGTGTCAAGCAGGTCCCCGACACCTCCGGCAAGGTGGCCGTGAAGGAAGACGGCACCATGGACCGTGCTTCGATGGCCACCATCACCAACCCCGATGACATGAACGCCATCGAGGCCGCCCTGAAGCTGAAGGACGAGACCGGCTGCGAAGTCACCGTCGTCTCCATGGGCCCCCCTCCCGCCGAGGGGATGCTGCGCGAGCTGCTGGCCATGGGCGCGGACAAGGCTGTGCTGGTGTCCGGCCGTGAGTTCGGCGGCAGCGATACTTATGCCACTTCTCAGATCCTCGCCGCCGCCATCAAGAAGATCGGCGTGGACGACGAGACCATCATCTTCTGCGGCCGTCAGGCCATCGACGGCGACACCGCCCAGGTGGGCCCCCAGATCGCCGAGAAGCTGGGCCTGCCCCAGGTGACCTATGTGGCCGACATCAAGGCCGAGGAGAAGAGCCTCACCGTGCAGCGCATGCTGGAGGACGGCTACATGACCATCCGCGTGCAGCTGCCCTGCCTCCTGACCTGCATCAAGGAGCTCAACCAGCCCCGCTACATGAGCGTCAGCGGCATCGTGGACTGCTTCTCCAAGCCCTACGAGATCTTTGATTTCAACACCCTGAAGGACGATCCCCTCATCGATCTGGATACCATCGGCCTGAAGGGCTCTCCCACCAACGTGTACAAGTCCTTCTCTCCCCCGGTGAAGGGCGCCGGTATGATGCTCGAGGGTGCCGATAAGGACACCTGTGACAAGCTGGTCGCCCTGCTGGACGAGAAGCACATCATCTAAGTGAAAGGAGAGCACCGTAATGGCTTTTGATAGTAGAGACACCGCCGCCTTCCACGGCGTTTGGGTATTTTGTGAGCAGCGCGACGGCAAGCTGATGAACACCGACTTCGAGCTCATCAGCGAGGGCCGCAAGCTGGCCGACGAGCTCGGGTGCGAGCTGTGCGGCGTTCTGCTGGGCCACAACGTGGAGGGCCTGGCCAAGGAGCTGGGCGGCTACGGCGCCGACAAGATCTATGTCTGCGACCACGAGCTGCTGGAGACCTACACCACCGACGGCTATGCCAAGGTCATCTGCGACCTGGTGGAAGAGAAGAAACCCGAAGTGTTCCTCATCGGCGCTACCAACATCGGTCGCGACCTGGGCCCCCGCTGCGCGGCCCGGCTCCACACCGGTCTGACCGCCGACTGCACCCACCTCGATGTGGACGTGGAGAAGTACAAGGCCTTCCTCAAGACCACCTCTACCATCGACGTGGACAACACCGTGTTTGAGCAGAACACCAACCTGAAGATGACTCGTCCCGCCTTCGGCGGCCACCTGATGGCCACCATCATCTGCCCCCGCTTCCGTCCCCAGATGTCCACCGTCCGCCCCGGCGTCATGAAGAAGGCTCCCTTCGATCAGGCCAAGGCCGACGCTGTGGTCGTGGAGAAGCCCGCCGTGGCCCTCTCCAAGGAGGACATCCATGTGGACGTCCTGGAGGTCAAGAAGGCCGCCAAGAAGCTGGTGGACCTGATCGGCGCTGACGTGGTGGTCTCCGTGGGCCGCGGCATCAGCAAGGACGTGGAGCGCGGCATCCAGATCGCCGAGGAGCTGGCTGACGCTCTGGGCGGCGTCGTGGGCGCCTCCCGTGCCGTCGTCGACGCCGGCTGGATGAGCGCTGACCACCAGGTCGGCCAGACCGGCAAGACCGTGCACCCCAAGATCTATGTGGCCCTGGGCATCTCCGGCGCCATCCAGCACAAGGCCGGTATGCAGGACTCCGAGTGCATCATCGCCGTGAACAAGAACGAGACCGCCCCCATCTTCGAGGTGGCCTCCTACGGCATCGTGGGCGACCTGTTCAAGGTCGGTCCCATGCTGGCTGAGTCCATCCGGACCCTGAAGGCTTCCAAGTAAGTTCATATTGCCGGAATAATCGGGCGGAGCGCGTAAGCGCTCCGCCTGTTTTTTGCGCTCGCCGCGCAGGCGTCCTGCCCGGACAGGGCACCGCTTTCTTTGCAAAGAAAGCGGTGGGAAAGAAAGCCCAGAGGGGGGATACCCCCCTCTGGACTCCCCCAAAACGCATCCCGGCCTTCATCCGGCTGCGGCGGTATTTCCTCGGCTTGGCGTGGCCAATTCCGGGCTTTCCGCCTATCCGGAAAGCGTTGTACCTTGGCAATCGGGGCGGCCCCCGAAAAGGCCGCCCTTTTGGAGGGGAGTGGAGAGGGGAACGAGAAGTTCCCCTCTCCTTCTTTTCTTTCCCCCATTTCTTTTCGAGAAAAGAAATGGGGCGCTGTCCGCGTAGGACGCCCGCCCGGCGAGGGCAAGATCTGCCCAGTCTGGGCATAGAAAAAGACCCGTCCGAATCGGACGGGCCTTTTTCCGTTTGAAAGAGAGAGAAAGAGAGGAGGTAAAAATGAAAAACACTGTCTATCTAAAACACGGCACTTCCGTGGTGTTTCTTGTCTGCTCCCGCAGCCTGGAGCAGTGATCGTTGGGTTTTCCCTGACTGCATGATAAGAATACCACGCATTCCCTTTTAAGAGTTGGACAGACTTTGAAATCTATGTGAATAATGTGTGAACGGTAGACATAATGCAAAACGCCCCCGGCATTTGCCGGGGGCGCAGTGCGTGAAAGCGGTTATTTGAAGTAGAGCGCGCCGCTCTCCAGGAGAGGCTGGTGCTTCTCGCCGGGGATGTTGACGGCCACGCAGGGGCCGCGGCGCTCGGAGTGGCCCATCTTGCCGAACACACGGCCGTCGGGGGAGAAGATGCCCTCGATGGCCCACAGGGAGCCGTTGGGGTTCACGTCGATGTCCATAGAGGGCTTGCCCTCCAGGTCCACGTACTGAGTGGCCACCTGGCCGTGGGCGATCAGGTCCTCCAGCACGCTCTGGGGCGCCACAAAGCGGCCCTCGCCGTGGGAGATGGGGATGGCGTGGAGGTCGCCCACCTGGCTCTTGAGCATCCAGGGGGAGTTGACGCTGGCCACCCGGGTGGTGACATAGCGGCTCTGGTGGCGGCCGATGTTGTTGAAGGTCAGGGTGGGGCAGGTCTCGTCCATGTCGCGGATCTCGCCGTAGGGCACCAGACCCAGCTTGATGAGGGCCTGGAAGCCGTTGCACACGCCCAGCATCAGGCCGTCCCGGTTCTTCAGGAGGTCGTGGATGGCGTCGGTGAGGCGGGGATTGCGCAGGAAGGAGGCGATGAACTTGGCGGAGCCCTCCGGCTCGTCGCCGCCGGAGAAGCCGCCGGGGATGAACACCATCTGAGCCCCCCGGATGGCCCCCTCCAGGGCCTGGGCGGACTCCTCCAGGGCGGCGGAGCTCAGGTTGCGCACCACCACGATCTCGGGGTCCAGACCGGCCCGGCGGCAGGCCCGGGCGGAGTCGTACTCACAGTTGGTGCCGGGGAACACGGGGATGACCACCTTGGGGGTGGCGACCTTGTGCTTGCACACGGCGGGGGAGCGCTTGTCCCAGGACACGGCCTCCACCGCGCCGGAGTCGGCGGTGCGGTTGGGGTACACGTCCTCCAGAACGGCCTCGTTGAGGGAGAGCAGCTCGGCAATGGGGGCAGTGTCCTGACCCAGGGTGATGACCGGCTCGACGGTGGTGGTGCCGATGCGCTCGCCGCAGGCGCAGTCCTCGGTGAGCTCGGCCACGATAGCGCCGGGCATCACGGCGAACCAATCCCGGTCGCCGCAGGCGGTGAAGCCGATGGTGTTGCCGAAGGACATCTTGGTGACGGCCTCGGCCAGGCCGTTCTCCACGGCCCAGGCGGCCTTCACCTTCCCGGCCTCACACAGGGCGTGGAACTGCTCCCAGCCCGCCTTCACAGCCTCAGTGTCGCCCGCGCCGAAGAGGTAGACGCCGTGACCGGCCTCCTTGAACTCGGGGGAGAGGACTTCCCCGGCCTTGGCGGGGGCGATGGCGAAGGAGATGAGGGTGGGGGGCACGTCCTTGTCCAGGAAGGAGCCGGACATGGAGTCCTTGCCGCCGATGGCGGCGGCGCCCAGCTCCAGCTGCGCGTCCAGCGCGCCCAGCAGGGCGGAGAAGGGCTTGCCCCAGCGCTCGGGCTCGTTGCGGAGCTTCTCGAAGAACTCCTGGAGGGTGAGATAGGCCTTCTTGTAGTCGGCGCCGGCTGCCACGATCTTGGCCACCGAGGTCACCACCGCGCTGTGGGCTCCGGCGTAGGGGTCGGCGGTGAGCTGGTCCGGGTCACAGGCCCAGGCCATGATGCTGGCCTGATCGGTCTCCTGGCCGGGCTCCACGGGGAAGAGGGCGGCCATGGCCTGGGCGGGGGTACGCTGGGTCTTGCCGCCGAAGGGCATCAGGACACTGGCCGCGCCGATGGAGCCGTCGAAGCGCTCGGTGAGGCCGCGGCGGGAGGCGCACTTGAGGCTCCCCGCCATCTCCCGCAGGGAGAGGAAGGGCGCGCCGTGGGAGGCGGCCTTGTGGGCGGGGACAGACACCTGGGCGTGCTTCACCGCGCCGTTGGTGTTGAGGAAGGCGCGGGACAGGTTGGCGATGGTCTTGCCCCGCCAGGTCATGACCATCCGGGGGCTCTCGGTGACGGTGGCCACCTGATAGGCCTCCAGGTTCTCGGCCTCGGCGGCGGCGATGAACTTGGCGGCGTCCTCGGGGGCGACCACCACGGCCATGCGCTCCTGGCTCTCGGAAATGGCCAGCTCGGTGCCGTCCAGGCCGTCGTACTTCTTGCGCACGGCGTCCAGGTCGATGGTCAGGCCGTCGGCCAGCTCACCGATGGCCACGCTGACGCCGCCCGCGCCGAAGTCGTTGCAGCGCTTGATGAGGCGGGTCACTTCGCCGTTGCGGAACAGGCGCTGGATCTTGCGCTCCTCGGGGGCGTTGCCCTTCTGGACCTCGGAGGCCATGGTGGTGAGGGACTTCATGTTGTGGCTCTTGGAGGAGCCGGTGGCGCCGCCGATGCCGTCCCGGCCGGTGCGGCCGCCCAGGAGGATCACCACGTCGCCGGGGGCGGGCACCTCACGGCGTACATGGTCGGCGGGAGCCGCGCCCACCACCGCGCCGCACTCCAGGCGCTTGGCGATGTAGCCCTCGTGGTAGAGCTCGGCCACGTGGCCGGTGGCCAGGCCGATCTGGTTGCCGTAGGAGGAATAGCCCGCCGCGGCGGTCTGGGCCAGCTTGCGCTGGGGGAGCTTGCCCGGGGTGGTCTGGTCATAGGGCACCCGGGGGTCGCCGCCGCCGGTCACCCGCATGGCCTGATGGACGTACACACGGCCGGACAGGGGGTCGCGGATACAGCCGCCGATGCAGGTGGCCGCGCCGCCGAAGGGCTCGATCTCGGTGGGGTGGTTGTGGGTCTCATTCTTGAACATGAGGAGCCAGTCCTGGTCCTGGCCGTCCACCTGGGCGGGGACGTGGATGGAGCAGGCGTTGATCTCCTCGCTCTCGTCCAGCTCGGGCAGGAGGCCCCGCTTCTTGAGGACCTTGGTGCCCAGAGTGGCGATGTCCATGAGAGTCTGGGGACGCTTGGACGCCTTCTCCTCGCCGTAGACCTCCACCCGGCCGGCCAGATACCGCTCATAGGCGGCCTTCACGTCGGGGTCGCTCAGGTCCACCTGGTCCAGATGGGTGGAGAAGGTGGTGTGGCGGCAGTGGTCGGACCAGTAGGTGTCCACCAGGCGCACCTCGGTGAGGGTGGGGTCCCGCCCCTCCTCGTCCTTGAAATAGCCCTGGAGGAAGGTGAGGTCGTCCAGGTCCATGGCGAGGCCCAGCTCGTCCAGCAGGGCGGCGAGCCCGGCGCTGTCCAGGGTGCGGAAGCCCTCCAGCACCGCCACGTCGGCGGGCACGGGGTAGTCCCGGCTCAGGGTGTCGGGCTTCTCCAGGGTGGCCTCACGGCTCTCCACCGGGTTGATGAGGTAGTGCTTGACCTTCTCCATCTCCCCGTCGGACACGCTGCCGGAGAGGAGGTACACGCTGGCCGAGGCGGTCAGAGGCCGCTCTCCGCCGGTGAGGAGCTGGATGCACTGCGCGCAGGAGTCGGCCCGCTGGTCGAACTGGCCCGGCAGGGCCTCCACGGCGCAGATGCGCTCCGCCCCGTCCCGGGGGAAGTCCTCGTCATAGACGGCGTCCACCTGGGGCTCACTGAGCACGGTGGTGCGGATGGCCGCATAGGTGTTTTGGTCGATGCCCTCCACGTCGTAGCGGTGGAGGATGCGCACGCCGGTGAGCCCCTTCAGGCCCAGCTCGCCCCGCAGCTCGTCCAGGAGGCGGCGGGCCTCCACGTCAAAGCTGGGCTTCTTTTCGGCATAGCAGCGAAATACGTTACCCATTTCCATAACCCCTTTTTGTTTGTATCGGAGCGGCCCCGGGGGGCCGCGTAACCCGCAGGTTCAGCTGGCGGTGTGGATCACCCAGGACTCGAAGCCGTAATAGAGATTCTGCTGGGTGGGCGTCAGCTCGGAGATCTGGCCCCACTGGGAGAGGACCGACCAGTTTTTGAAGCACAGCGCGGTGAAGGGCATCTGCTGCTCCAGCTGCTCATAGAGCGCCGTGGCGGCGGCGTTCCGCGCCTCCCCCTGCGCCGCGCGGAAGGTGGCGTGAAGGGTGGTGGTGGTCCAGTCGGAGAACTGGCCATAGTTGAGGCTCCCGCCCGAGAGGAGGGGAGCAAAGGTAAAGTCGGCGGTGAGCCGGGTCTCGCCCAGGTAGAGGTCGAAGTCCCCGCCGCTCAGGGCGGTGAGGTACTCCTCCCAGGGGCGCTTGTCCACCGTCACGGAGACGCCCACGGACTCCAGCTGCCGCTCCAGCTCGTCAGCCACGTCGCAGCGGTAGGCGTTGTCCTGGCTGACCAGCAGCTTCACTTCCAGCGCGCTGCCGTTCTTGGAGTAGCTGCCGCCGCTGCGGGTCCAGCCCGCCTCCTCCAGCAGCTGCGCCGTGGTCTGCGGCGCGTAGGAGAGCCGGGTGGCCAGCTCCTCATCATAGAGGGCGCTGTCCGGGTGGACGGGCAGGGGCGAGGGCGTGGCGTGGTGGGCCAGGATGGCCCGGGTGATGGTGTTGCGGTCCATGGCATAAGAGAGAGCACGACGGACCGCCGCGTCCTGGCAGGGCCCGGAGGCGGTGTTGAACCCCACATAGAGCAGCGTGGAGGTGGCGTAGTCGGTGGTCTCGTAATTGCCCGAGAAGCCGGGGGAGTTGGTGCCGGTGAGGTCGGTATTGACCAGGGAGATGTCCCCGGTGTCAAAGCTGGAGATGAGGGCGTCGTTGCCGCTGATGGCCCGGAGCCGGATGGTCTCGGGCATGGTATCGGTGGCGCGCCAGCTCTCATCCCGGCGGCGGAGGCTCAGGTCATTCCCCGTCCCCTCCAGCACATAGGGCCCGGTGCCCGGGGGCACCGCGGCGGTGCTCTCCTTGAGGATGGGCACGTCCAGCAGGGTGTCCAGCGCCCCGTTAGGGAGGGACAGGGTGATGGTGACGGTGCCGTCTCCGGCGGTGATGCCGTTGATGGAGGAGAGACGGTACTGATAGAGGGTGCTCTGGCGGGCCAGATTCAGCGAGTACACCACATCCTGGGCGGTGAGAGGGGAGCCGTCGGAGAAGGTGACCCCCTGCCGCAGGGTAATGGTCCAGGTGGCGCTGTCGGCCGAAACGGTATGGGAGGCGGCCAGGGCGGGCTGGGCCTGAAAATTCTCATCCAGGGTGTAGAGCCCGTCGTACATCAGCCCCGCCAGCTCCAGATTCACCCGGTTGGTGCCGCTGATGGGGTGGAACCCGGCGTCCGGGTAGCAGGGCAGGGCGAACTGGGTGGCCAGTACGGCGGTGGGCTGGGCCGAGGGCGTGGGGGTGGGCTCCGGCGACTGGGTGGCGTCGGGCATCTGCTCCCCGCAGCCGCTCAGCAGGAGCAGAAGGCCGCACAGGGCCAGGGCGGCAAAACGGTGTCTCATGGCGCCCCTCACAGCAGCTGGATCATGGCCGCCTGGCTGCCCCGCTGGCCCCGGGTGTAGCGGTGGGACCAGAAGCGGTCGTGCTGGCACATGGTGCAGGCGTCGGACACGGCGATGTGGTCGGGGGAGAGGCCGGCCTTCTTCAGCCACAGGGCGTTCATTCCCTTCAGGTCCACGTGGAACTTGCCGCTGTCCCGCACCTCGATGTGGTGCAGGGCGGAGGCGCCCAGAGCCTCGGTCATGGCGTTGGGCACGTCCTCGTCGGTCTCAAAGCAGCACAGGGAGATGCCCGGGCCGATGGCGGCCAGGATGTCGCCGGGGCAGGAGCCGTAGCGCTCCACCATGGCCTTCACGGCCTCCCCGGCGATGCCCATGGCGGTGCCGCGCCACCCGGCGTGGACGGCGGAGACCACCCGGCGCACCGGGTCATAGAGCAGAATGGGCAGACAGTCGGCGGTGAAGATGGTGAGGCACACCCCCGGGATGTCGGTGATGAGGCCGTCGGCCTCCCAGATGGGGCGGCGGAGCCCCTGGCCCCGGTCGGCGGCGGTGATGGTGCGCACGGCACAGCCGTGGACCTGGTTGGACAGGACCAGCCCCTCAAAGTCCGCCCCGATGGCGGCGGTAAAGCGGCGGAAGTTCTTCTCCACCCGCTCCGGCTCGTCCCCCCGGTAGAGCCCCAGGTTCAGGGAGTCATAGATGCCCTCGCTCACGCCGCCCAGCCGGGTGGAGAAGCCGTGGGCCACCCCTCCGGCGTTGGTGAAGCCGTCGCAGGTGAGAAAGGGGACCTGATTTTGCATCGAATCTACAATCGTCATAGAAAAAACCCTCAGCAAAAGTGAGAAAAGCAGGATGGGGTGCCTCCCGGCAGGGCCGGTCCGTCTCACATTCTGCTCTTCTTCCTGGTTTGTTCGGTTTTCAGGGCGGGGGCAGTTCCGCGGAACTGCCCCCGCGCGGGATGGTTTACTGATACTCGGGGCCGTGATATTCGGCGCAGTCGCACTTCTTCCACTTCTTGCCGCTGCCGCAGGGGCAGGGGTCGTTGCGGCCGATCTTGGTGCCCTTCTTCACGGGCTGCTTCTTCACGGTCTGGTCGCTGCCGCCGGACTCGCCGGTGACCTTGGCCACCCGCTCGCGCTTGACGTTGGCGCCCACCTGGACCCGGGCCAGGAAGATCCGCCGGATGGTCTCCTCCTGGATGGCGGCGATCATGTTCTCGAACATCTCGTGGCCTTCCCGCTTGTACTCCACCACGGGGTCGTTCTGGCCGTAGGCGCGCAGGCCGATGCCCTGGCGCAGCTCCTGCATGGCGTCGATGTTGTCCATCCAGTACTCGTCCACCACGCGGAGCATCATGACCCGCTCCAGCTCACGCATAAGGGGCTCGCCCAGCTCCTGCTCCTTGCGGGTGTAGATGTCGTTGGCGCGCTCCTGGAGGAGGGCCACCAGATCGTCGGCGGACTTGGAGGCCAGCTCTCCGTCGGTGAAGGTCAGCTCGTCGGGGCGCAGGAACAGCCCGCGGAAGGGAGCGCACACCTCCAGCCAGGTCTTGGCGTCCAGGTGCTTCTGCTCGCCCATGTGGCCGTGGACGGTATTGGTGATGACGCCGGTGAGCATCTTCTGGACGGCGTCCTTCAGGTTGGCGCCATCCAGCACCTGGCGGCGCTGCTTGTAGATGACCTCACGCTGGGTGTTCATCACGTCGTCGTACTCCAGCACCGTCTTACGGGTCTGGAAGTTGCGGGACTCCACCTGGCGCTGGGCGTTCTCGATGGCGCCGGAGAGCATCTTGGCGTCGATGGGGGTATCCTCGTCCACACCCAGCTTCTCCATCATGCCCATGACCCGCTCGGAGCCGAAGAGACGCATGATGTCGTCCTCCAGGGACAGGTAGAACCGGGTCTCGCCGGGGTCGCCCTGACGGCCGGCACGGCCGCGCAGCTGGTTGTCGATGCGGCGGGACTCGTGGCGCTCGGTGCCCAGGATGAAGAGGCCGCCCACGGCGCGGACCTTCTCGGCCTCCTCCTTGATGTTCTCCTTGTACTTGGCCTCGGCGTCGGCGAACATCTTGCGGGCGTCCAGGATCTCCTGGTTGTCGGTCTCGGCGAAGCCGGTGGCCTCGGCGATGAGCTCGTCGGTGAGGCCCGCCTTGCGCAGGTCGGCCTTGGCCAGATACTCGGCGTTACCGCCCAGCATGATATCGGTACCACGGCCGGCCATGTTGGTGGCCACGGTGACGGCGCCCATCTTGCCGGCCTGGGCCACGATCTCGGCTTCCTTCTCGTGGAACTTGGCGTTCAGGACGTTGTGGGGGATGCCGCGCTTCTTGAGCATGCCGGAGAGCTCCTCCGACTTCTCGATGGAGATGGTGCCCACCAGCACGGGCTGGCCCTTGGCGTGGCACTCCTCGATCTGCTTGACGATGGCGCGGAACTTGCCCGCCTCGGTCTTGTAGACCACATCGGGGTGGTCGATACGGGCCAGAGGCTTGTTGGTGGGGATCTCCACGATGTCCAGGGCGTAGATGGTGCCGAACTCCTCCTCCTCGGTCATGGCGGTACCGGTCATACCGGAGAGCTTGTTGTAGAGGCGGAAGTAGTTCTGGAAGGTGATGGTGGCCAGAGTCTTGGACTCGCGGGCCACGGTGACGTGCTCCTTGGCCTCGATGGCCTGGTGGAGACCCTCGGAGTAGCGGCGGCCGTACATGAGGCGGCCGGTGAACTCGTCGACGATGATGACCTCGCCGTCCTTCACCACGTAGTCGATGTCCCGCTTCATCAGGCCGCGGGCCCGGATGGCCTGGTTGATGTGGTGGGACAGGGTGGTGTTCTCCGGGTCGGCCAGGTTCTCGATGTTGAAGGACTCCTCGGCCTTCTGGATGCCCCGGGCGGTGAGGGTGACGGTGCGGGCCTTCTCATCCACAATGTAGTCGGCATCCTCGTTGGGGTCCTCTTCCTCCTTGGTGTCCACCTTGGCCACCCGCTTGCCCTTCAGGCGGGCCGCGAAGTTGTCCACGATGGTGTAGAGCTGGGTGGACTGGTCGCCCTGGCCGGAGATGATGAGGGGGGTACGGGCCTCGTCGATGAGGATGGAGTCCACCTCGTCCACGATGGCGAAGGAGTGGCCCCGCTGCACCAGCTCCTGGGAGTAGATGGCCATGTTGTCGCGCAGGTAGTCGAAGCCGAACTCGTTGTTGGTGCCGTAGGTGATGTCGGCGGCGTAGGAGGCCTTGCGCTGAGCGGGGGGCACGTCGTGGATGACGAGACCCACGGTCAGGCCCATGAAGCGGTAGACCTTGCCCATCCACTCGCTGTCGCGCTTGGCCAGGTAGTCGTTGACGGTGATGATGTGCACGCCCTCGCCAGCCAGAGCGTTCAGGTAGGCGGGCAGGGTGGCCACCAGGGTCTTACCTTCACCGGTCTTCATCTCGGCGATACGGCCCTGGTGGAGGATGATGCCGCCGATGAGCTGCACCCGGTAGGGCTTCATGCCCAGCACGCGCCAGGCGGCCTCCCGGCAGGCGGCGAAGGCCTCGGGCAGGATGTCGTCCAGGGTCTCGCCCTTGGCGAGGCGCTCCTTGAATTCGGGGGTCTTGGCCTGGAGCTGGGCGTCGGTCAGGGCGGAGTACTCCCCGTCCAGAGCCTCGATTTTATCCACCAGAGGCTTGATGGCTTTCAGCTCTTTGGCAGAGCTGTTGCCAAAGAGTTTCTTTAACAGGTTCATCTTAGGTCAAACACCTTTCTTGGCAGGATGCCGAATCTGTAACGTCCATAAAATTTCATGTTAGAGTATAGCACATCCCCCCTTAATAAAAAAGGGGAAATTGTGAACAAATAGAGGCGGTGCGTGTATCGAAAGGGAAACTCACTCGTTCAGACCGGGAACCTGGGGGAGCTGGTCGAAGCTGCGCTGGAGCTCCTCGTCGGTGGGGACATAGTCCCGCATCCGCCCGGCGCGGAAGTTCTCGTAGGCGGTCATGTCGAAGTAGCCGGTGCCGGTGAGGCCGAAGAGGATGGTCTTGGCCTCGCCGCTCTCCCTGCACTTGAAGGCCTCGTCGATGGCAGCCCGGATGGCGTGGGCCGACTCGGGGGCGGGGAGGATGGTCTCCTGCTTGGCGAAGAGGACGGCGGCCTCGAACACCTTGGTCTGCTCCACCGACACGGCCTCCATGTACCCGTCGTGGTAGAGCTTGGAGAGGATGGGGGACATGCCGTGGTAGCGCAGGCCGCCGGCGTGGTTGGCGGAGGGGATGAACTGGCTGCCCAGGGTGTACATCTTGGCCAGAGGGGTGATCTTGCCGGTGTCGCAGAAGTCGTAGGCGTATTTGCCCCGGGTGAGGGAGGGGCAGGAGGCGGGCTCCACCGCCACGATGCGGGGATCGGCCTTGCCGGTGAGCTTATCCCGCATGAAGGGGGCGATGAGGCCGCCCAGGTTGGACCCGCCGCCGGCGCAGCCGATGACCACGTCGGGGTACTCGTCGATGAGCTCCAGGGCGGCGGCGCTCTCCAGACCGATGACGCTCTGGTGGAGGACCACCTGGCTCAGGACGCTGCCCAGCACGTAGCGGCAGCCAGGGGTGGTGACGGCCTGCTCCACCGCCTCGGAGATGGCGCAGCCCAGGCTGCCGGTGGTGTCGGGGTCGGCGGCCAGGATGGCCCGCCCGGCGTTGGTGGTGTTGCTGGGGCTGGGGATGATGTTGGCGTCGAAGGTCTCGATGACCGCCTTGCGGAAGGGCTTCTGCTCGTAGGAGCACTTCACCATATACACCGTGAGGGGAAGGCCGAAGAAGGAACAGGCCTCGGCCAGGGCGGTGCCCCACTGGCCCGCGCCGGTCTCGGTGGTGAGGCTGGTGAGCCCCTGGGCCTTGGCGTAGTAGGCCTGGGCGGCGGCGGAGTTGAGCTTGTGGGAGCCGGAGGTGTTGTTGCCCTCGAATTTGTAGTAAATTTTCGCCGGGGTGTCCAGGTATTTCTCCAGGTTGTAGGCCCGGATGAGGGGGGAGGGCCGGTACATCTTATAAAAGTCCAGCACCGGCTCCGGGATGTCGAAATAGGGGGTGGTGTCGTCCAGCTCCTGCCTGGCCAGCTCGGTGCAGAACACCCCCTCCAGGTCGGACAGGGTGACGGGCTGACCGGTGCCGGGATTCAGAAGGGGGGCGGGCTTCTCCTTCATATCGGCCCGCAGATTGTACCACTGGCGGGGGATGCGGTCCTCGGGCAGGTAGATGCGGTGGGGGATGTTCTTCATAGCGGGCGCTCCTTTCAGCCGGAAAATCAAAAAGCTCCTGTCTCAGCAGAGGAGCTTTATCCTCTGCCGGGACAGGAGCTGCTTCTCCTGCGGTGCCACCCGGTTTGGCGCGGAAAACGCGCCCACTCAGCCGTATGCCAACACATACGCTCCCTCGATAACGGGGGGAGAGCCCGTCGGAAGCTACTGGGGGCCAAAGGGTCCGGTTCGCCGCCGCCCTCGCAGGGCCATTCCGTCCGGTATCCTCCGCCGCGATCCCACCACCCGCGGCTCTCTGTGGGAGTGTTCCCCGATGTACTCTTCCTGCTCAACGGTTTTCTTGTGCTTTAGTATAGTGTGGTGCGAAAGAAAATGCAACTGTCACTTCTTCCAAATGCAGCGTGGAAATTTCTGCCCTTTGCACAAAGGTCAGCGCTCCTGCTTGCGCAGCAGGCGGATGTCCTCTCCCTGGAAGAGGAGGACCTGGTACTCGCCCTCCAGCCGCGAGGCGATCTGGGGGGAGTAACGGCGGTAGATCTCCCCCATACTGAGGTTAGAGGAGATGACGGTGTGCCGCCGGGCGGTGAGGCGGGTGTTGATGAGGGTGTAGAGGGCGGACTGGACGAAGGGGGTGGCCATCTCGCTGCCCAAATCGTCCAAAATCAGCAGGTCACAGCGCAGATAGCGCCGGGTCTCGTCCCGGGCGTCCTCGGCGTCCTGCCGGTCCCGGGCGAACTTCCGCTCCTCGAAGCGGGTGAAGATGTTCACCGCCGTGTCGTATACCACCGAGTACCCCCGCTCCGACACGGTGCGGGCGATGCAGGCCGAGAGGAAGGTCTTGCCCAGGCCCGGCGCGCCGGTGAGGAAGAGGTTTTCGTAGCGGAACTCCGGGAAGGTGTTGGCGTACAGGCGGCAGATCTGGAAGATGGACTTCATCCGCTCCCGGGGGGACTTGCCGCCGCCCTCGGGGGGGAGGGGGCTGTAATAGTCCAGGTTGAAGGTCTCAAAGGACTGCTCCCCCAGGTCCAGGAGCTTGGAGAGCTCCTGGATCTGCTCCTCGGTGCACAGCTGGTGGAGGCAGGAGCACATCCGGGCCCCCACCCAGCCGCTGTCCCCGCACCGGGGACAGTAGGGCCGCTCGTCCAGGGCGTCAGGGGGGTAGCCCGCATCGGTGAGGAGCTGGGTCCGCTGGCGCTGGAGCTCCAGGTTTTTTTCCTTCAGCTGCGCGATGGCGGGGGCGGGATCGGTGCCGTGGCGGAGGGAGGCGGCGATGACCCCGGCCATGGTGCTGCGAAGTTCCCCCTCCAGCCGGGCGGCCTGGGGGAGGGCGGCGTAGATCTCCGCCCGGCGGCGCTCCCACTCCTCCTCCCGCTGGCGGCGGCGCTGGGCCAGGCGCTGGGTGGCCCGGCGCAGGACATTGGGATCGTATGCCATTTAACGGCCTCCTTCCCCGCCGCTCTGGCGGTCCATGTATTGCAGCATCCGCTCCAGATCGTCCTGCACCGGTCCGCCGTCCCCACGGGCGGCAGGGGCGGGCGCGGCGGGAGCCGGGGCGGCCGTCCTGGGCCGGGAGGAGTCCTTCTGCAAGACGGCGTCCACGGTGTGGAGCCCCTTCTGGTGCCAGCTTTTCAGGATGGAGTTCATATAGCTCCAGTTGAGGGACTGCTTTTTCAGCACCGTGCGCTCGTAGGCCAGACGGATGGCCCCGTCGTCAAAGCCCATCTCCACCCAGGAGATGAGGTATTTCTGCTCCGCCTCTACCGGGGGACGGCCCTGGATGTCCAGCAGGGGCAGGAGCCGGGCGGTGCGGGTGCGCAGGGCGGACTGGCGGCGCAGGTGGGCCTCGGCGGCCTCGGCGGTGTCCAGGCCCAGCCGGTGCCACACAAAGCCCTCCTTGCGGATCTGGGCCATGCGGGGCTTCCGGCCCGCGCCGTATTTCCGCTCCATCTCCTCCACGCACCAGCTCACCAGCAGCATGATGACCTCCGCCGGCAGGGCCAGAAAGTCGTAGAGGGTGTAGAGCATTTTCAGGTCCGAGGTGGACAGAATCTTGCCCAGCCGCCGCTGGACCTCCCCCACCAGGGCGGGGAAGGGGGAGGACTGGTCCTCCATCTCCCGGGTCAGGTCCGCGGCGGCTGGGCAAGATTCTGTCCACCTCGGACCTGAAAATG
>NZ_NFGZ01000031.1 GCF_002159175.1 Flavonifractor sp. An92
GGAGTGGGGGTAGGCGTGGGGGTGGGAGTCACGGCCTGGGTGGTGATGGAGGCGGTAAAGGTGTCGTTGTCCCAGCCCACATCGGCGCCCAGGGCCTCCGAGACGAAGCGGAGGGGAACCATGGTGCTCTCCAGGCCGTTGTACTTCACCGCGCCGGCGGGGACGCCGCCGGGCAGGTCGGTGGTCACACCGTTGATGGTGGCCTTGGAGGAGCCCAGCGTGAGGACGATGGTGTCGCTGTCCTTGAGGACGATGACCTGCCGGGTCTCCGCCACCCAGAGCACCTCCGCATCCAGTGCCTCGGACACCAGCCGGACCGGCACCAGGGTACGCCCGTCGCCGTTCACATACTGGATGAGAGCGGGGACGCCGTCGGGGACCAGGTCCTCACCGTTGAGGGTGAGGAGCACCCGGTCGGTGGTGGTTTCGCCGGAGTAGGCGCCGGTGGTCTCGTTGTAAAAGCGGACCGAGAGGGTCCCGGCGGGGCCGGCGGCCTGAGCGGTGACGGCCAGGGCGCTGAAGAGAGCAAACAGGAGGAAGAGGAAGAGGCAGGTACGTTTCATGGCAGGGCTCCTTTGGTTCTTGAGAATGGGAATCGACCTTATTTTACCCTACCCCCGGGCTTTCGTCAACCGAACGGCGCAAAAATAGTTAACATAAATTTAGCACGCAAAAGGCCTCAAAACGAAAGAGTTGACAAGGGGACTTGCGTTTGGCGGCACAAATTGGTACAATAAACAAGAAATAACCTGCTGCTGCGGCAAGACCACGCGGAGTGTCATGCTCCGCTGATAGTATGGAGGTATCCGACCTATGATCCAGATCCAGCGCTCCGGCGCTTACTACAAGGACGGCGCGTTCCTCTCCACGGAGGCGGGGGCGGCCGCCGGGCTCCCCGCTCCGGAGGAGGCCAAGTCCGGCACCATGGCCTACGGCATCCTGAAGGCCCACAACACCCTGGACGGCATGGACCGCCTGGCCATCCGCTTTGACGCCATGGCCTCCCACGACATCACCTACGTGGGCATCATCCAGACCGCCCGGGCCTCCGGCCTGAAGGAGTTCCCGCTGCCCTACGTGCTCACCAACTGCCACAACTCCCTGTGCGCCGTGGGCGGCACCATCAACGAGGACGACCATGTGTTCGGCCTCTCGGCGGCCAAGAAGTACGGCGGCGAGTTCGTCCCCGCCCACCAGGCGGTCATCCACTCCTACATGCGTGAGCGGTACGCCGCCCCGGGGAAGATGATCCTGGGCTCCGACTCCCACACCCGCTACGGCGCCTACGGCACCATGGCCATCGGCGAGGGCGGCCCCGAGCTGGCCCGGCAGCTGCTGTGCAAGACCTACGACATCGCCTACCCCAAGGTGATCGCCATTTACCTCACTGGCGCGCCCCGCCCCGGCGTGGGCCCCCAGGACGTGGCCCTGGCCCTCATCGGCGCCACCTTCAAGGAGGGCGTGGTGAAGAACTCCGTCATGGAGTTCTTCGGCCCCGGCGTGGCCAATCTCTCCATGGACTACCGCTCCGGCATCGACGTCATGACCACCGAGACGGCCTGCCTCTCCTCCGTGTGGTCCACCGACGAGTACACCAAGGCCCACCTGACCGCTCTGGGCCGCGGAGACCAGTACAAGGCTCAGGCTCCCGCCGACGGCGCTTACTATGACGGCGTGGTGGAGGTGGACCTCTCCACCGTGGAGCCCATGATCGCTCTGCCGTTCCACCCCTCCAACGCCTACACCATCAAGGAGTTCAAGGCCAACATGGCTGACCTTCTCCACCAAGTGGACGTGGACGCGGCGGAGCAGCTGGGCGTGAAGAACGCCGCTCCTCTCGCCAATAAGATCGTGGACGGGCAGTTCCATGTGGACCAGGGCGTCATCGCCGGCTGCTCCGGCGGCATCTATCAGAACCTGGTCCGGGCCGCCGAGATCCTGAAGGGCCAGCCCATCGGATCCGACGCCTTCTGGCTGTCCTGTTACCCCGGCTCCATGCCCATCAACCTGGAGCTGACCAAGAAGGGCTACATCGCCTCCCTGATGGCCGCCGGCGCGTCCATCCGCTCCTGCTTCTGCGGACCCTGCTTCGGCGCGGGTGACGTGCCCGCCAACGGGGCCTTCTCCATCCGCCACTCCACCCGCAACTTCCCCAACCGGGAGGGGAGCAAGCCTGGCGACAACCAGATCTCCTACGTGGCCCTCATGGACGCCCGGAGCATCGCCGCCACCGCCCTCAACCACGGCGTCCTCACCGCCGCCGACGAGCTGCCCGACGTGCCCGCCGACCGGCCCGAGGAGAACTGGGCCTATGACGATTCGGCCTACAAGGCCCGGGTCTACTTCGGCGCGGGCAAGCCCCAGCCGGACACCGAGCTGGTCTACGGTCCCAACATCGCCGACTGGCCGGAGCAGATCGCCCTGCCCGAGAACCTGCTCCTCACTGCAGCCGCGGCCATCTACGACCCCGTCACCACCACCGACGAGCTGATCCCCTCCGGTGAGACCTCGTCCTACCGCTCCAACCCCCTGCGCCTGAGCGAGTTCGCCCTGTCCCGGAAGGACCCCCAGTACGTGCCCCGTGCCAAGGCCGTCCTGGCTGAGGAGAAGAAGCGCCGCGCCGGGGAGGGGACCGAGGCCCTGATGGGCCACGACCCCAAGACCACGGGTCTCGGCTCCTTCGTCATGGCCCTGAAGCCCGGCGACGGCTCCGCCCGGGAGCAGGCCGCCTCCTGCCAGCGGGTGCTGGGCGGCTGCGCCAACGTGTGTGCCGAGTTTGCCACCAAGCGCTACCGCTCCAACGTGGTCAACTGGGGCATGCTGCCCTTCCAGGCCGCTGACGTGAAGGACTGGAACATCCAGCCCGGCGACCAGCTGTACATCCCCGGCGTCCGCGCCGCCCTGGAGCGGGGGGACGAGTCCATCCCCGCCACCCTCATCCAGAACGGGGAGGAGAAGAACGTCACCCTCACTCTGCCCGGCATCACCAAGGAAGAGCGGGACATTATCCTGGCCGGATGCCTCATCAATTACTACGCGAAATAAGATGGCCCGCTCTTCCACCGCCGTGAGTACGGCGTACCAAGCGTTTTGACCTGGGGTCAAAACCTTGATGCCGGGCGAATTCATTTCGCCCGAGCAGATGAAAGAAGAAGGGGCCCCCACAGGGCCGGCCCTGTGGGGAAGCAGAGAGAGACATTATTTTGGCCGGGTGTCTCATCAACTATTACGCCAAGTAAGCATAGACTGAACCGATTCGGGTAAAAAGGAGGAAGCAAGCATGAAACAACTTGTCATCACCATCAGCCGCCAGTACGGTTCCGGCGGGCGCATCATCGCCCGGCGTCTCTCGGAGGAGCTGGGTGTGCCCTTTTATGACAAGGAGATCATTCAGAAGGTGTCGGAGCAGACCGGCCTGACGGAGCACTACATCCGCCAGACGGAGGCCCGCCCCACCGGGAGCTTCCTGTTTGACCTGTATAATATGACCCAGACCATGCCGCTGCCCGACCAGGTGTTTGTGGCCCAGGCCAAGTACATCCAGGACGTGACCAAGCAGCCCTGCGTCATCGTGGGCCGGTGCGCGGACTATGTGCTGGACGAGCACCGCTGCTGCCTGCGGGTCTTTGTCCAGGCTCCGCTGGAGCAGCGGGTGCGCCGCGCCCGGGAGGAGTACCAGGTGGAGGCTCCCCACATGGAGAGCTTTGTCAAGCAGCAGGACCGCTATCGCGCCTCCTATTACAGCCACTTTGTGGGCCGTAAATGGGGCGATATGGGCAATTATGATCTGTGCATCAACAGCCGTATCGGCATTGAACAGGCCGTGGCCGCCATCAAGGCCGCGGCGCTGGCCATGGACGGCTGACGGGGCGTGCTGTCCCGACGCCGGGCGCGCCGCCACCCAGACCGGGACGGCGCGCCCGGCGTCGTGTTCCCGGCTGGAAAAAGGGCGCTTTTTTCATTGTGTATTGTGTCGGGGTATGCTATAATGAACGATACATGCATATTTTGCTATGTCGGAACAAACCGTTTTGCAGAGGTGCGAAAATATGAAGATCGTTGTTTTGGCCGGCGGGCTGAGCACGGAGCGGAATGTCTCCTTCTCCACCGGCGCCATGGTGTGTGAGGCCCTGCGCCGTCAGGGCCACGACGCAGTGGTGGTGGACCTGTTCCTGGGCCTGGAGGCGTATCCCCATCCGGTCGAGGACCTGTTCCGTCTGCCGCCGCCCCTGCCCGACCCCAACAGCAAGGAGCAGGAGCCGGATCTGGCGGCGGTGCGCGCCGCCCGAAAGGATCAGAGCCGGAGCCTGTTCGGGCCGGGCGTGCTGGAGGCCTGCCGTATGGCGGACCTGGTGTTCATCGCCCTGCACGGGGCCAATGGAGAGGATGGACGGCTCCAGGCAGCCTTCGATATGCTGGGCATCCCCTACACCGGCTCGGGCTATCTGGGCAGCGCCATCGCCATGGATAAGTGCTTCACCAAGGCCGTGCTGGCCGGGACTGGGGTACTCACCCCCAAGTGGCAGACCGTCCGCCTGACCGAGGAGCGCATGGCCGCGCTGGAGGCGGAGGAGCCCGCCCCCTGTGTGGTGAAGGTGCCCAACGGCGGCTCGTCGGTGGGCGTGTACCTGTGCCACACCGGCGCGGAGCTGCACCAGGCGCTCACCGCCTGTGTTGGCGTCACCGATCAGGTGCTGGTGGAGCAGTTCGTGGAGGGCCGGGACTTCTCCTGCGGCGTGCTGGAGGGGGAGAGCTTACCCCCCATCGAGATCATCCCCAACGTGGGCTTCTACGACTACAAGAACAAGTACCTGGCCGGCGCGTCCCGGGAGATCTGCCCGGCGGACATCGACGGGGAGTCCGACGCCAAGATGCGCGCCGCCGCCCGTCGGGTCCACGAGCTGCTGGGCCTGGTGGCCTACTCCCGCAGCGACTTCATCCTGGACAAAGAGGGCAATGTGTGGTTCCTGGAGGTCAACACCCTGCCGGGCATGACTGCCACCAGCCTGCTGCCCCAGGAGGCCGCCGCCGTGGGCGTGGATTACGACACCCTGTGTCAGAGGATCGTGGACGCCTCGCTGGCGGCCCGGAATCAGGGGAAATAACAAAGGAGAGAGTTGCTGCATGGAGCCGATGACCATACGCGAGATCCTGGACGTGGTGGGAGGCCGGATGCTGGGCGAGTTTGACGACCTGGACCGGACCATCGCCCGGGTGGAGACCGACAGCCGCACCATCCATGAGGGGTCTCTGTTCGTGCCCCTGTCCGGGGAGCGCTTTGACGGCCACGCCTATATCAATTCCGCCCTGGAGGGGGGCGCCGCCGGGTGCTTCACCCAGCGGGAGCGGGAGAGCTATCTGCCCGGCAAGTTCTATATCAAGGTGCCCAACACCACCCGGGCCCTGCGGGACCTGGCCAAGCACTACAAGAACAAATTCCACATTCCGGTGGTAGCCATCACCGGCTCGGTGGGCAAGACCACCACCAAGGACATGGTGGCCGCCGTGCTGGGGGAGAAGTACAAGGTCCTCAAGACCGAGGGGAACCTGAACAACGACATCGGCGTGCCTATGACGCTGCTGCGGCTGAACCATGAATATGAGATCGCCGTGCTGGAGCTGGGCATGAACCACGCCGGGGAGATCGACTACCTCTCCGACATCGTGGAGCCCGACGTGGCCCTCATCACCAACGTGGGCGACTCCCACATCGAGTTTTTCGGCTCCCGGGAGAAGATCCTGGATGCCAAGAGCGAGATCTTCCACCACGCCAAGGAGCACTGCCTGGCCATCCTCAACGGGGATGACCCGCTGGTGCGCACCCTGGACCAGCTGCCCTTTACCACAGTGTGGTGCGGCATGGGGGAGGGGAACGACTACCGGGCCACCGGCGTCCACAGCGACGGCGGTAGCCACATGCTCTGTGAGGCCAAGACGCCCCGCATGACCTGTTCTCTGGAGATCCCTGCCATGGGCGAGCACATGGTGTACCCCACCCTGATGGCCCTGGCGGTGGGCGAGCACTTCGGGCTCACCGAGCAGGAGATGGTGGACGGTGTGCTCCACTTCGCCCCCACCAAGATGCGCATGAACATCCTCCACCGGGGGAACGGCATCACCATTCTCAACGACACCTACAACGCCAACCCCCAGTCCATGCGGGCGGCAGTGGAGGTGCTGGCCAGCACCAAGGCTCAGCATAAGGTTGCGGTGCTGGGCGACATGTTCGAGCTGGGCCCCCTGGCCCCGGTGCTCCACGCCGGCGTGGGCGAGTACCTGGGCAAGGCCGGCATCCACTGCCTGGTGGCGGTGGGCGAGCTGGCCCGGCACATTGCAGAGGCCGCCCGTCAGAGCGGCGTGGAGACGGTGTACGACTGCCCGGATAAGGAGTCGGCCCGCCCGGTGCTGGAGCAGGTGATCGGGCCCAACACCACGGTGCTGGTGAAGGCCTCCCGGGGCATGGCCTTTGAAGAGCTGGTGGAGTACCTGAAGAGTATCACCACCGAGGCGTAAGCACAAAAAGCCGCGGATGCCCCCCGGGGCCCGCGGCTTTTTTCACGCAGCGGCCAGACCAACAAACAGGAGAAGAGACATGATCGATATCGCAGTATCCGGCCTGGTGAAGGAATTCGAGGTCGGCACAAAGATCCTGGACGGTCTCACCTTTCAGATCGACCAGGGGGAGCGGGTGGGCCTGCTGGGCCGCAACGGCGCGGGCAAGACCACCTTCTTAAAAATCCTCACCGGCGAGCTGGACTACGACGAGGGCGAGGTGGTGGTGGCCCCGGGCAAGACCATGGGCCTCATCTCCCAGATCCCGGTCTATCCGCCGGAGTACACGGTGGACGACGTGCTGCGCACCGCCTTTGAGCGGTTGAGGCGCATGGAGGAGGAGATGGGGGAGCTCACCGAGCGCATGGCCCACGACAGCGACCCGGCCATCCTCCGCCGGTACGACCAGCTCTCCGCCGCCTTCGAGGCGGGGGGAGGCTACGACACCGAGACGGAACTCAGCAAGGTCTGTAACGGCCTTCTCATTTCCCAGGACATGCGCAAGCAGGCCTTTTCCTCCCTCTCCGGCGGAGAAAAGACCCGGGTGAACCTGGGCCGCCTCATTCTGGAGAACACCGACATCCTGCTGCTGGACGAGCCCACCAACCACCTGGACCTGCGGGCCACCGAGTGGCTGGAGGACTACCTGGACAAGTTCAAGGGCACCGTGCTGGCCATCTCCCACGACCGCTGGTTCCTGGACCGGGTGGTCCAGCGGGTCATCGAGATTCAGGACGGCAAGGCGGAGTTCTATGCGGGCAATTACAGCTTCTACGCCGAGGAGAAGGAGCGCCGCTACGCCGAGCGTCTCAAGCAGTACGAGAAGGAGCAGGCCAAGATCGCCCAGCTGGAGAAGTCGGCCGAGCAGCTGCGCATCTGGGCCTATTCCGGCATGGACAAGACCTTCAAGCGGGCCCAGTCCATGGAAAAGCGCATCGAGCGCCTGCGCAAGACCGAGAAGCCCAAGAAGGAGCGCAAGCTGGAGCTGCGCTTCGGAGAGAGAGACTTTCAGGGCGACGAGGTGCTGCTCATCAAGGACCTGGAGAAGGGCTTCGACGGGCGCACCCTCTTCCACGACGTGGACCTGCTCATTGAGGGCGGGGAGCGCATCGCCCTCCTGGGGGACAACGGCACCGGCAAGTCCACCTTCCTCAAACTGCTCCTGGACGAGGAGCTGCCCGACGGGGGCAAGATCCGCTTCGGTCCCACGGTGAAGATCGGGTATCTGCCCCAGATCATCCACTTCGACCACCCGGAGCGCAATCTGGTGGATACCATGCTCTACGACCAGAACTGCACCACCCAGGAGGCCCGGGACCGTCTGGCCGCCTTCAACTTCCGGGGAGAGGACGTATTCAAGCCGGTGTCCGCCCTGTCCGGCGGCGAGCAGAGCCGCCTGCGGCTGTGCATGCTCATGGACAGCAAGATCAACCTCCTCATCCTGGACGAGCCCACCAACCACCTGGACATCGCCTCCCGGGAGTGGATCGAAGAGGCGGTCACCGACTACGAGGGGACCCTTCTCTTCGTGTCCCACGACCGCTACTTCATCAACCAGTTTGCCAGCCGCATCTGGATGATTGAAAACGGCCAGATCACTGACTTCCGGGGAACCTTTGAGGCCTTCCGGGCCTGGCAGGAGCGCCAGAAGCAGCTGGAGCAGGCCAATAAGCCCGCTGCTCCCACCAAGGCGCCCAAGACGGAGGCCCAGGCCAAACCGGCCAAGCGCACCGGCGGCACCAAGATGCTGGAAAAGCAGGTGACCGCCGCCGAGCGGGCGGTGGCCAAGGCTGAGGAGCGGCTGGAGGCCCTGGATGCGGCCATGGTGGAGGCCGCCACCGACTACGTGCGCCTCCAGGAGCTGGGGACCGAGAAGGCTGCCCTGGAGGAGGAGCTGGCCGGGCTCTACGAGCAGTGGGAGACCCTCTCCGCCGCGCTGGAAGAGGCGGGAGGCACCCTGTGAGCCGGGCCTATACCCCCTACGGAGGGAAGAAGAAGCACCGCTGGCTCCGGGTGCTGCTGGTCCTCCTTCTGCTGGGCGCTCTGTGCTTCGGGGGGCTCTTTGGGGCGGTGCTCTACGGCTCCTACGACCACATCCAGGGGAATCCCCAGGTCATGGTGATCCTGGGCTGTCAGGTGAAGCCCTGGGGGCCGTCGATCCTCCTCCAGGACCGGCTGGACAAGGCCCTCTCCTATCTGGAGGAACACCCGGACCTGACCATTGTGGTGTCCGGCGGGCAGGGCCCCGACGAGCACATCAGCGAGGCCCAGTGTATGTACGACTACCTCACCGACCACGGCGTGGACGGGGAACAGATTTTGATGGAGGACCAGTCCTCCAATACCGTGGAGAACCTGCGCAACTCGGCGGCGCTGCTGGCCGAGGAGGGGTATGACACGTCAGAGGGCGTGGTGGTGGTCTCCAACGGCTTCCACCTGACCCGGGTGCGGATGCTGTGGGGCCGGGTGTGGGATGGCGACGCGCCTCTCTCCACCCTGGCCGCCCCCAGCTCCCACGTGCCCTCCCGGCTGAAAATGTACCTGCGGGAGCCGCTGGCACTGGTGAAATCCTTTCTCTTTGACAGGTGATACGATGGAAATGCTGGATAAACTGAAGGAGCTGGACCTGCGCGCCCAGGCGCTGGAGGCCCAGCTCAGCGCGCCAGAGACCTACAACGACCCGGCGCTGGTGACCCGTCTGAACCGGGAACAGCGGGAGCTGGAGCCGGTGGTCACCGCCTACCGGAACCTGGAGCGCCGGAAGGCCGACCTGACTGGGGCCGAGGAACTGATGGGCGACCCGGAGCTGGCCGACATGGCCAAGGAGGAGTACGCCCAGGCCAAGAAGGACATCGAGGCCCTGGAGCAGGAGCTGAAGATCCTCCTCCTGCCCAAGGACCCCAACGACGGCAAGAACGTCATCGTGGAGATCCGCGCCGGCGTGGGCGGGGAGGAGGCGGCGCTGTTTGCCCACTCCCTCCACCGGATGTACTCCATGTACGCCGAGAGCAAGGGCTGGAAGGTGGACCTGGTCAGCCTCAGCGAGACCGAGCTGGGGGGCGTAAAGGAGCTCTCCATGGTCATCGAGGGGGACGGGGTCTACTCCCGCCTGAAATTCGAGAGCGGCGTCCACCGGGTGCAGCGGGTGCCCGAGACCGAGAGCGGCGGGCGCATCCACACCTCCACCGCCACCGTGGCGGTGCTCCCCGAGATGGAAGAGGTGGACGTGCAGCTGAACCCCGCCGACATCGAGATGCAGGTGTTCCGCTCCTCCGGCGCGGGCGGCCAGCACGTCAACAAGACCTCCTCCGCCGTCCGCCTCATCCACAAGCCCACCGGCACCGTGGTGGAGTGCCAGCAGGAGCGCAGCCAGTTCCAGAACCGGGACAAGGCCATGCGTATCCTGGCCTCCAAGCTCTACGAGGCGGAGCAGGAGCGGGTCAACAGCGAATTTGAGAACCAGCGCCGCAGCCAGGTGGGCTCCGGCATGCGCAACGAGCGCATCCGCACCTACAACTTCCCCCAGGGCCGGGTCACCGACCACCGCATCGGCCTGACGCTCTACAAGATCGAGGCCATTATGGACGGCGACCTGGACGAGCTCATCGACTCTCTGGTCACCGCCAACCAGGCGGAGCGGCTCAAGGCCGGGGAAGAGGCGTAAGGTAAATTCCCTTTACAGAAATTAACCCAAGAAACGAGGTTTTAACCATGGAACTGTGCATCCATTTTGACACCCTTCCGGAGGGCCTGGACCTGCTGGGCCTGCGTACCGAGCTGGCCGACGTGCTGGAAGAGGACGGCTGGCTCACCGGTTCCGGCCCCAACTTCCTGGAGCTGGAGCTGGAGGACGAGCGGGTGAATCCCAAATACGGCATCCTGGCGGTGAAAAACTACCTCCAGCAGCGCAAATTTGCCCCCGAGACCACCATTGAGCTGGCGGGCACCCCGGTGGGCATTTACGAGTGATCCGGAAAGCCAGGTGAACACACTGTGAAGACAAAACGCTTTACAGCAGATCAGGTGGAAGAGGCGGCCGAGATCCTGAAAAACGGCGGGCTTCTGGGCATCCCCACTGAGACGGTGTACGGCCTGGGGGCCAACGGTCTGGACGCGGCGGCGGTAGGCCACATCTTCGAGGCCAAGGGCCGCCCCCAGGACAACCCCCTCATCCTCCACATCCCCTCAGCCCTCTGGCTGGAGCGCTACTGCGACCACATCCCCGCCGCGGCCTACGCCCTGGCCCGGCGGTTCTGGCCGGGCCCCCTCACCATGATCCTGGAGCACAAGGACATCGTGCCCGACGCGGTGACGGCGGGCCTTGCCACGGTGGGTATGCGCTGCCCGTCCCACCCGGTGTGCCGGGCCATCATTCAGGCGGCGGACCTGCCGGTGGCCGCCCCGTCGGGGAACACCTCCGGCCGGCCCAGCCCCACTAACATGGCCGACATGCTGGAGGACATGGACGGGAAGATCGACGGAATCGTGGACGGCGGCCCCTGCTCGGTGGGGGTGGAGTCCACCATCATCGACCTGACGGTCACGCCCCCCCGGCTGCTGCGGCCCGGCGGAGTGACGCTGGAGGAGCTGCGGGAGGTTCTGGGGGAAGTGGCGGTGGACGAGGCCGTCACCCGTCTGATGGCGGCGGGGGAGCACCCCCGGGCCCCCGGCATGAAATACCGTCACTACGCCCCCAAGGCCCCGGTCACCGTGGTGCGGGGCGCGCCGGAGCAGAGCGCCCGCTACATCCGGGAGCACCTGGAGGAGGGAGACGGGGTCATCTGCTTCGCGGAGTTCCTGCCCCTCTTTGAGGGCTATCCCACCGAATCCATGGGTCCGGCGTCCGACCAGGCCGAGCAGGCCCGGCGGGTGTTCGACGCCTTGCGGTACTTTGACGGCACTGACGTACAGCGCATCTGGGCCCAGGGCCCCGACCCCACAGGCATCGGCCTGGCGGTGTCCAACCGGCTGAACAAAGCGGCGGGCTTCCACATCGTGGAGGTCTGAGCCCGCGAGGAGGGAGAAGCATGGCGATCCTGTTGGTCTGTGTGGCTGTGGTGGTGCTCGTGGCGCTGGATCTCACCAAGCGCATCGAGTTGGGGCACCCGGTGTGGGTGCTCCTCACCGCGGCGGGCTATTTCTGCTCGGTGCTGTGGACGGCGGCTCTGGCCTTTCTGGCGCTGGCGCAGGCGGTGTCGGGGGCCAACTCTCTGCTGGCCTGGGGCCAGGCGGCCCTGGCGGCTCTGCCGGGGACCCTGTTTGGCCTCTATGTGCTCATCAAGGCCAATTTCTTCCCACTGGCCCGCCATCCCGGGGCCTCCCGGGCCCAGAAAGCCGCGCGCCTTCTGGATGACGGCCTGTTTTTGGGCCTTCCGCTCCAGCTTCTGCTGGTGGGCGGCTATGGATACGCGGCGCTGAGCCTTCACGGGGCCTTTCAGGGCCCGCTGTGGATGCTGCCCTTTTACCCTCTGGTGCTGGCGGTCCTCTGGCCCATGCTGCACCTGGTGTTTCATGTGGCCATCGTGGCCATAGTTCTGGACCCCCTGATCCTGCTGGCGGCCTTCCTCATCGGCGTGCTGTGGACCGTACAGGAGATCTTTCTGCTCCACGGTCTGATCCGGGGGTGTCTTGTGACCAAGAAAAGCCCCGGCATGTTGGTCCTCCATATCCTGCTGGGCCTGGTGCCGGTGGTGAATCTGATCCTGGCTCTGCGCCTGCGCTGGAAGCTGCGGGCAGCGGCGCGGGAGGAGGCATTTGTATGAAGCTCATCGGGATCACCGGCCCCACTGGGGCGGGTAAGACCACGGCGCTGCGGGCGCTGGAGGTGCTGGGCGCCCACATCATTGACGCCGATCAGGTGTACCACCGCCTGCTGGAGGAGAGCGAGGCGCTGAAAGCGGCCCTGGTGGGGCGCTTTGGCCCCGGCATTCTGGACCAGACAGGCGCGGTGGACCGGAAGGCGCTGGGCAGCGCGGTGTTCGGCAACGGCCGGGACCTGGAGGACCTGAACGCCATCACCCATCGGTTCATCCTCTCGGACATCCAGCGCCAGCGGGCTGCGGCCCGGGCGGAGGGCTGCCCCGCCGTGGCGGTGGACGCCATTTCCCTCATCGAGAGCGGCCTGGGGGAGGAGTGCGACACCGTGGTGGCGGTGCTGGCCCCGCTGGAGACCCGCATCCAGCGCATCATGGCCCGGGAGGGCATTTCCGAGGACTACGCCCGCCGCCGGGCCATGGCCCAGAAGGGGGACGACTTTTTCCGGGCCCACGCCGACCATGTGCTGGAAAACGGCCCCGGAGAGGACCGGGGACAGTTCGCGGCCCGGGCGCTGGTGTTGTTCCGCTCGATCCTGGCGGAGTGAATTTTCTCCTTGTGGCTGGAAAAAATCCATACCCTGTGGTATGATAAAGGGCAGATCATCCTCCGGATACGGACCCCGTATCCGGGAGCCTAAGATAAGGAGGTCCCTTTTATGGAAGATAAAGTGAAAACCCCGGGCGAGCTGCGCCGCGAGGCGCTGTGCTACGCACCGAAGAACGGATACGACCGCCTGTCCCAGGAGGACGAGGCGGCCATGCAGGACTACTGCGAGCACTACAAGCATTTCCTGGACGTTGGCAAGACCGAGCGGGAGTGCGTGGACGAGGCCATTCGTCAGGCCGAGGAGCACGGCTTCCGTCCTCTGGAGCGGGGCATGGAGCTCAAGCCCGGCGATAAGGTCTACCGCTCCAACCGGGGCAAGGGCCTGATGCTGGCCGTCATCGGCAAGAAGTCTCTGGCCGAGGGCGTCAACATCGGCGCGGCCCACATCGACTCCCCCCGCCTGGACCTGAAGCCCAATCCGCTGTACGAGGACAGCGAGATGGCGTTCCTCAAGACCCACTACTACGGCGGCATCCGCAAGTACCAGTGGGTGACCATCCCCCTGGAGCTGCGGGGCGTGGTGGCCCTGAAGGACGGCAGCGTGGTGAAGGTGTCCGTGGGCGGCGGCGAGAACGACCCCATGTTCACCGTGGACGACCTGCTGCCCCACCTGGGCGTGGAGCAGTCCAAGAAGCCCCTCAGTGAGGCCATCCCCGCCGAGAGCCTGAACATCCTGGTGGGCAGCCGTCCCTTCAAGGACGACGAGGGCTCTGACCGGGTGAAGCTGGCGGTGCTGGATTTGCTGAACCAGAAGTACGGCATCGTGGAGGAGGACTTCATCTCCGCCGAGCTGGAGGCCGTGCCCGCCTTCCGCGCCTGTGATATTGGCTTTGACCGCTCTCTCATTGGCTCCTACGGCCACGACGACCGGGTGTGCGCCTATGCGGAATTCGCCGCTCTGCTGGAGATTGAGGTCCCCACCCGCACCGCCGTGTGCATCCTGGCCGACAAGGAGGAGATCGGCTCCGAGGGCGTGTCCGGCATGCAGTCGGCGGCCTTCGACACCTTCATGTCCGACCTGTGCGACGCCCAGAAGGTGCCCCTGAAGGCCTGCTATGAGAAGTCCTTCTGCCTGTCCGCCGACGTGACGGCGGCCTATGACCCCAACTTCCCCGACGTGTACGAGAAGCGCAACAGCGCCCGGGTGAACTACGGCATGGGTCTGTCCAAGTACACCGGCGCCCGGGGCAAGTCCGGCTCCTCCGACGCCTCGGCTGAGGTGGTGGCCTACGTCCGCCGTGTGCTGGACGAGGGCGGCGTGTTCTGGCAGATGGCGGAGCTTGGCAAGGTGGACGCCGGCGGCGGCGGCACCGTGGCCTGCTATATGGCCAACCGGGACATCGACACCATCGACGCGGGCGTGCCGGTGCTGTCCATGCACGCCCCCTTCGAGACGGTGGCCAAGCTGGACTGCTATATGACCTACAAGGGCATGAAGGCCATCTATCTGGCCGAGTAAGCCAACGAACCAACGGGGAGCGCCGCGGAATCTCCGCGGCGCTCCCTTTTTGAGCGGGAGGGACCCATATGACAGAGCGTATCTATGACCGGGACAGCCATCAAAAGACCTTTCAGGCCGCCGTGCTCCGGTGCGAGGCGGTAGGGGAGGGGTGGCGCGTTGCCCTGGACCGGACCTGCTTTTTCCCCGAGGGCGGCGGACAGTTCGGCGACCGGGGCACCCTGACCCCGGCGGGGGGAGCCCCCATCCCGGTGACCGACACCCAGGAGGAGGGGGACCTGGTCTGGCATAATGTGACGGCCCCCATCCCGGCGGGGACTGAAGTAACGGGAGAGCTGGACTGGGCCCTCCGCTTCGCCCGGATGCAGTGCCACTCGGGGGAGCACATCGTCTCCGGCCTCTTCCACGCCCGGGACGGGGTGGACAACGTGGGCTTCCACCTGGGGGACGAGGAGGTCATCCTGGACCTGAGCGGCCCGGTGAGCTGGGAGGAGGTCCAGGAGGTGGAACGCCTGGCCAATGAGGCGGTGTCCATGGACCTGCCGGTCTCCTGCGAATATCCCCCGGAGGAGGAGCTGAAAACCCTCACCTACCGCAGCAAGCTGGACCTCACGGAGCATGTGCGCATCGTCACCATCCCCGGATACGACGTGTGCGCCTGCTGCGCGCCCCACGTGAACCGCACCGGCGAGATCGGCCTTATCCACTTCCTCTCCAGCCAGAACTGGAAGGGAGGCGTCCGCCTGCGCATGCTCTGCGGCAGCCGGGCTGTGGCCGATGTGATGGCAAAGCAGAACAGCGTGGCGGCCATCTCGGCTCGGCTTTCGGCCCACCAGAGCCAGGTGGCCCAGGCGGTGGAGCGGCAGAGCGGAGAGCTGGAGGCGGTGAAGCAGGAAAATGCCCGCCTGGGCAAGCTGGCCGCCCAGGCGCTGGCGGAGACCCTCCCGGCGGGGGAGGAGGCCCTGTGCTTCGCGGAACTCCCCACCCCGGCCCTCCGGGCCCTGGTGAATGCCGCAGTGGAGAAGGGCGTGCCCCTCTGCGCCGCCTTCGCCCCGGAGGGAGAGCGTTTTGCCTACATCCTGGGCGCCGGAGAAGGGCTGGACCTGCGCCCGCTGGTCAAGGAAATGAACGCCGCTCTGAGCGGACGGGGCGGCGGCTCGGCGGCCATGGTGCAGGGGAGCGTGGCCGCATCCCGGCAGGACATAGAGGCCTGGTGGGCGGCGCGCAAAACCGTGAACAAATCGTAAAGGTTGAGCATATCCCGGTTTAGCACTTGAAATTCCAGGCATTTTCCGGTATAATGCTTCGGTATGTATGCGAAACTAAGTTCGCAAGCAATTATGACGAGAGGACTGAAGATCAAAATGAGCGCATCCAGAGAAAAGAAGCAGCGCCAGAGTGATCCGGTGGGCGGCCTGACGCAGAAGCAGATTCAGGACCGCAAGGAGGCCCAGATCAAGAAACGCAACATGACGATCTATACGATCATCGGCGTGATCGTGGCCGTGCTTGTGGTGGCCCTGCTGGTGTGGCACTCCGGCTTTTTCCAGAGCCGTACCACTGCCATGACGGTGGACGGACGGAACTACACCCCCGGTGAGGTATCCTACTACTACAACAGCGTCAAGCAGCAGAACGCCTATTATCTGGCGATGATGGGCATGTACGACACCTCCAAGTCCGCCCAGGAGCAGTACTATGACGAAGAGGCGGGCACCACTTATTACGACTACTTCATGGATACCGCCAAGAGCCAGATGATCCAGGTGAAGACTCTGGCCGACGCCGCCAAGGAGGAGGGCATGACCCTCTCCGAGGATAGCCAGGCCAGTGTGGAGAGCTCCATCGAGAGCTACAAGTCTCAGGCTACCCAGTCCGGCTATCCCAGCCTGAACTCCTTCCTGAAGGCCTATTTCGGTCAGTATATGGACCAGAAGGTCCTCCGCTCCTGCCTGGAGGAGAGCTATCTGGCTCAGCAGTACTACCAGGCTCACTCCGACTCCCTGACCTACGACGACAGCGCGCTCCAGAGCTACTATGAGGAGAACAAGGACAGCCTGGACACCTTCGACTACCGGTCCATCTACTTCTCCGGCGCTGCCGCCAGCACCACCGATGAGGACGGCAACACCGTGGAGGCTACCGAGGAGGAGAAGACCGCCGCCATGGACGCCGCCAAGGAGAAGGCTGACGCCCTCCTGGCCCAGGTGCAGGGCGGTGAGAGCTTCGACAACGCCGCCAACGACGCCCTGGCCGACGACAGCAACCTGACCTATGACGGCCAGCAGAGCGTCGTGGGCAGCAGCCTCAACAGCGCCATCAAGACCTGGCTCACCGACGCCGCCCGCCAGCCCGGCGATGTGGATGTGGTGGAGTCCGAGGGCAACGGCTACTATGTGGTCCAGTTCGATGGCCGCGCTCTGGATGAGGAGTCCATCGGCCAGGCCGATGTGCGCCACATCCTGGTGAAGGCCGAGGTGGCTGAGGACGCCGAGGAACCCACCGATGAGGCCATGGAGGCCGCCAAGGAGAAGGCTCAGTCCATCCTGGACGAGTTCGAGGCCGGCGATAAGACCGCCGCTTCCTTCGGCGTGCTGGCCAACGAGTACTCTGAGGACCCCGGCTCCAACACCACCGGCGGCCTCTATGAGGACGTGACCCGGAACAGCAGCTTCTTCACCGGCTTCCTGGACTGGATCTTCGCCGACGGCCGCAAGGCCGGCGACACCGGTCTGGTGGAGAACACCCAGGAGGACCAGTGGGGTTGGCATGTGATGTACCTGGACACTGTGGACCAGGTGCAGTGGAAGTACACCGCTGAGAACGCCCTGCGCAGCAGCGACATGAGCGCCTGGGTGGAGGAGATGACCAGCGGCATCGAGGCCGTGGACGGCAGCGGTCTGAAGTACGTGGAGTAATTCCGCGACCAATCGCAATCGAACAGGGGGGCGGGGCAGTGGCCCCGTCCCCCTTGCCTTTTGGGAGGTATCAAGCGTATGGATGAACAATTTGCCCGTGCCGCCATGTTGCTGGGGGCGGAGGGAATGGAGAAGCTGTGGCACAGCCATGTGGCGGTCTTTGGACTGGGGGGCGTGGGCAGCTGGTGCGCCGAGGCTCTGGCCCGGTCGGGCGTGGGGGCCCTCACCCTCATTGACCACGACGACGTGGGGCTCACCAATCTGAATCGCCAGGCGGAGGCCCTCCACTCCACCCTGGGCCAGCCCAAGGCGGAGGCCATGGCCGCCCGTATCCGGGACATCAGCCCCAAGTGCGCCGTGACGCCGGTGGTGGCCAAATACGACGCCGAGCACCGGGACGAGATCTTTTCCCCCGACTGGGACTATATCGTGGACGCCATTGATCTGGTGTCCTGCAAGCTGGACCTCATCGAGACGGCCCGGAGCCGGGGTATCCCGATGATCTCGGCCCTAGGCACGGGGAACAAGCTGGACCCCACCCTGTTCCGCATCAGCTCCATCGCGGAGACTGAGGGCTGTCCGTTGGCCCGGGTCATGCGCAAGGAGCTGCGCAAGCGGGGCATCACCGACCACCGGGTGATTTGGTCCCCGGAGTTGCCCGCCGCCACCGGGGACAGCGGGGAGGCCCCCCCGCCGGGCCGTCGCTCCATCCCCGCCAGCGTGGTGTGGGTGCCCGCCTGTGCGGGCCTGATGATGGCGGGCGATGTGATCCGTACCCTGACGGGAAAATAAGGTATAAAAACATCCCTCCATTGGCATCCTAAGACCAATGGAGGGATGTGCTATGTCTGAGCAAAAATCCTGGCTCCGGCCCGCCCTGGCCGGAGCGGCGGCGGGGCTGGTGAACGGCCTGTTCGGTGGGGGAGGGGGGATGGTGCTGGTGCCCCTGCTGGCGGGGTACTGCCATCTGGAGGAGCGCAAGGCCTTCGCCACGTCGGTGGCCATTATCCTGCCCCTGTGCGTCCTCTCGGCGGTGCTGTACGCCCTCCGGGGAGCGCTGGATGTGGTGCAGGCCCTTCCGTATCTGGCGGGAGGACTGATCGGCGGCTTTCTGGGCGGCCGGTTTTTCAAGGGCGTCAAGCTGGTGTGGCTGCGCCGGGGGTTCGGGCTTCTGCTGCTGTACGGCGGCATCCGGGCTCTGCTGCGGTGATGGGCTGGCTCATGGCCCTGGCGGTGGGGGCGGCCACCGGCGTGCTCTCCGCCTTCGGGGTGGGGGGTGGAAGTCTCCTGCTGGTCTACCTCACAGCCTTCGCGGGTGTGGAGCAGACAACGGCCCAGGGGATCAATCTTCTCTATTTTCTCCCCGCCGCCGCTATGGCCCTCCCGGCCCACTGGAAAAACGGTTACCTGGACTGGAAAGCCGCCCGGCCGGCCATCGCGGCGGGCTTACTATCTGCGGCACTGGGGGCCTGGGTGGCCACCGGAGTGGATGTGGCCCTCCTGCGGAAGGGGTTCGGGGTGTTCCTCCTTGCCGTGGGGTGTAAGGAATTGTTTTCCCGGTCCTGAACCGGGGAACGCGCCTACTCGGCGGGAGCCCCATTTCTTTTTGCGAAAAGAAATGGGGGAAAGAAAAGGCGGAGAGGGGAACTTCTCGTTCCCCTCTCCACTCCCCTCCAAAAGGGCGGCCTTTTAGGGGGGCGCCCCAAGCAGCAGGGTACAACGCTTTCCGGATAGGCAGTAAGCCCGGAATTGGCCACGCCAGGGTGAGGAAATCCCTCCGCAGCCGGATGGAGACCGGGGTGCGCCTTGGGGGAGTCCAGAGGGGGTATCCCCCCTCTGGGCTTTCTTTCCCACCGCTTTCTTTGCAAAGAAAGCGGTGCCCTGTCCGGGCAGGACGCCCGTCCGGCGAGGACAAACCCTCCGGGCCCCCGGAATAGAACAGCACTTACCCTCTGACTTTTTTAAAGGTGAGATACCCCTCCAGGATAAGGGTAGCGGCCACAGCGTCCACGTTCTTCTTATGCTGCTTCATCTTCTTGCCGCTGGCGTGGAGGATGTTGTGGGCCTCCACGGTGGTGCGCCGCTCGTCCCAGAGAACAGGGGAGAGGCCGGTGGCGGCCTCCACCTGCCCGGCGAACTCCTTATAAAGGGCCGCCCGGGGCCCCTCGGTGCCGTCCATGTTCCGGGGGAAGCCCATCACCATCTCCTCCACACCGTGCTGGGCGATGAGCTTCCGGATCTCTTCCACCACCACGTCGCTCTTCCGGCTGTGGATGACCGTGGTAAAACCGGCCAGCAGGCCGGTGGCGTCGGAAATGGCGATGCCGGTACGGGCATCGCCGTAGTCGATGGCCATAATGCGCATAATACTGTTCCTCCTCTGCGATGCTCCTATTATCCGGTGGTACAGAGGGAAAGTCAATCTTTTTTTAAAAAGCGCTTGACATTCCCGTTCCGCCGTGCTATGCTAAACCCACCTATGAAAAAGGGCTTACTTTTCGTGCGCGTTTTACGGTGTGACGGGCATGGAACCCTTCCCCCAACGAGGACATAGGGAGGCAGACATGCCGAGTCCGCACCGTGACGATAGGGCGCATTGCGCCCGCGTCGCTGGATTCGGCCGCGGCTGTGTCCGGCGTTTTTTTATGTCCAGGACATGGCCAACTATTGAAGGAGGTGCCGAACACATGGCAAAGGCTGGTTCCCGGGTGAAGATCACCCTGCGCTGCTCTGAGTGCAAGCAGCGGAACTACAACACCAACAAGAACAAGAAGAATACGCCTGACCGTCTGGAGCTGAACAAGTACTGCCCCTTCTGCAGGAAGCATACCGTTCACAACGAGACCAAGTAATGAACGCAGGTAGCGTAAGAAAGAAGGGTGTACTGAATGCCTGAGAACGAGAAACTCGAGCAGACCACCGCTAAGGCGGCCAAGAAGGACAAGAAGTCCAAGCCCGGGTTCTTCGCCCGCAGCGGTAAGTGGCTGCGGGAAATGAAGGCCGAGCTGAAGAAGGTTCAGTGGCCCACCAAGAAGCAGACATTTAACAACACCGTGGTCGTCATTGTTTGCTGTATCGTTGTGGGCATCTGCATCTGGGCGTTTGACTGGCTGGCCCAGTCCGTTATCGGCGCTCTGCTGGACCTGTTCCAGTAAGGAGCGAGCCATGGCGGAGAATGCGATGTGGTATGTCGCGCACACCTATTCCGGCTATGAGAATACCGTGGCCAGCTCCATCGAGAAGGCTGTGGAGAACCGGAACATGCGCGACCTCATCCATGAGGTGAACATCCCCATGGAGACCGTGACCGAGCTCACGGAGAACGGTCCCAAGACCGTGGAGCGCAAGACCTACCCCGGCTACGTGCTGGTAAAGATGATCATGACCGACGAGACCTGGCATCTGGTGCGCAACGTGCGCGGTGTGACCGGGTTCGTGGGCACCGACAAACCCATTCCCCTCACCGATGCGGAAGTGGCCGCCATGGGTGTGGAGAAGAAGGAAGTCGTGGTTGGCTACGAGGTCGGTGACAGCGTGAAGATCACGGAGGGCGCACTGGAGTCCTTCCTGGGCGTCGTCGAAGAGATCGACCTGGAGCGGAGCAAGGTCCGCGTGGTGGTCGAGATGTTCGGCCGCGAGACTCCCGTCGAGCTGGAGCTCGACCAGGTGGAGCCGGTCGAATGAGCAGCGGGCTGCGGGGCCCGGTAACTCCGCACGTGGGAGGAATGCACCGTCATTCCGTCTCAACCACATTTCAGTAGGAGGTGCTGTTTCAAATGGCACAGAAAATCACTGGTTATATCAAGCTTCAGATCCCGGCCGGCAAGGCAACTCCCGCCCCCCCTGTGGGCCCCGCCCTCGGCCAGCACGGCGTGAATATCCCCGCCTTCACCAAGGAGTTCAACGAGCGCACCAAGAATGAGGCCGGCATGATCATCCCGGTCATCATCACCGTGTACGCTGACCGCTCCTTCAGCTTTGTTACCAAGACCCCTCCCGCCGCGGTCCTCATCAAGAAGGCCTGCAACATCGAGTCCGGCTCCGGTGTGCCCAACAAGACCAAGGTGGCCACCATCAGCAAGGAGGATGTGCGCAAGATCGCGGAGACCAAGATGCCCGACCTGAACGCGTCCAGCATCGAGTCCGCCATGAGCATGATCGCCGGCACCGCCCGCTCCATGGGCGTCGTGGTGGGCGACTAAGCGAAGGAGGGATAAGCAATGTTTAGAGGTAAGAAGTACGTCGAGAGCGCCAAGAAGATCGAGAAGGGCGTTCTCTATGATGCCCCTGAGGCCATGGACCTGGTCGTGAAGACCGCTACCGCCAAGTTCGACGAGACCGTCGAGCTGCACGTGAAGCTGGGCGTTGACTCCCGTCACGCTGACCAGCAGGTCCGCGGCGCCATCGTGCTGCCCCACGGCACCGGCAAGACCCAGCGCGTGCTGGTCTTCGCCAAGGGCGACAAGGCTGAGGCTGCCAAGGAGGCCGGCGCCGACTTCGTGGGCGAGATGGACCTGGTGCAGAAGATCCAGCAGGAGAACTGGTTCGACTACGACGTGGTCGTGGCCAGCCCTGACATGATGGGCGTTGTGGGCCGTCTGGGTAAGGTCCTGGGCCCCAAGGGCCTGATGCCCTCCCCCAAGGCCGGCACCGTCACCCCCGACGTGGCCAAGGCTGTCAAGGAGATCAAGGCCGGTAAGGTCGAGTATCGTCTGGACAAGACCAACATCATCCACTGCCCCATCGGCAAGGTGTCCTTCGGCGCTGAGAAGCTGACCGAGAACTTCAACGCTCTCATGGGCGCGATCATCAAGGCCAAGCCCTCCGCCGCTAAGGGCCAGTATATCCGCAGCTGTGTCACCGCCACCACCATGGGTCCTGGCGTGAAGATCAACAGCGCGAAGCTGGTGTAAGAAGCGCGTAACACCCGGAGCAGGCGCACAGTGTGCCGTAGCGGAGGGTGTGGAGCGTGACAGGGCGGAATGCACCTCTTCGGCGCAATTCCGCAAAAAAAGATCATTTCCGGACAGGTTGTGCTTGACACAGCCTGTCCGGGGTGATATAATAATTCGCGTGTTCAAAGACAGTGGGCATCCGTAAGACCCGCCGAGAATGCAGCAAGTGAAGAGTTTCTCTGTGCTGTTTTCGTGCTTTGGGCATGAGAAGAGCATTTTTTATTTTCTGGAGGTGAATCCCACATGCCTAACGCAAAGGTTCTGAGCGAGAAGCAGGCCATCGTCGCCGAGCTGACCGAGAAGCTGCAGACCGCTTCCAGCGGCGTCCTGGTGGACTATAAGGGCATCACCGTGGCCGAGGATACCGCGCTGCGCGCCGAGTGCCGCAAGAACGAGCTGGACTATGCGGTTGTGAAGAACACTCTGGTGCGCTTCGCTATCGACAACGTGGGGCTGAAGGAAATGGACTCCGTTCTGAACGGTACCACTTCTATGGCCCTGAGCCACGGCGATCCCATCGCGCCCATGCGCGTCATCGCCAAGTTCGCCAAGCAGTTCAATGGCGCCAAGTTCACCATCAAGGCCGGCTTCATGGACGGCAAGGTGCTGAGCCTGGACGAGATCAACGCTCTGGCTGAGCTGCCCTCCAAGGAGGTTCTGCAGGCTCAGGTTCTGGGCACCATGCTGGCTCCCATCACCAGCCTGGCCATCGTCCTGAAGGCCATCTGCGAGCAGAAGGGCGGCTCCGTGGACGCCGCTCCTGCCGAGGAGGCTACCGCCGAATAAGGCGGACACCCGCGATCCCGGGGCTGAGGCCCCAACCCCGTAAGGGAACATATTTTTTGATACTATTGAATTTAGGAGGTATCTTATCATGGCTAGCGAGAAGATCACTGCTTTGATTGAGGAAGTTAAGGGCCTGACCGTTCTGGAGCTGAGCGAGCTCGTTCACGCTCTGGAGGAGGAGTTCGGCGTTTCCGCCGCCGCTATGGCCGCTCCCGCCGCTGGCGGCGCTGCTGCTCCCGCTGCTGAGGAGAAGACCGAGTTCGACGTGGTCCTGGCCGGCTTCGACGCTGCTGCTAAGATCAAGGTCATCAAGGTTGTCCGTGAGATCACCGGCCTGGGCCTGGCTGACGCCAAGGCTATGGTCGAGGGCGCTCCCAAGGCTCTGAAGGAGGGTGTCTCCAAGGACGAGGCCGAGGAGCTGAAGAAGAAGCTGGAAGAGGCCGGCGCCAAGGTGGAGCTGAAGTAAGCTCTTTCCGCTGGATACAGCTGAGAAAAGGACCCGGGGCAAATGCCCCGGGTCCTTTTTGCATTTTGGCGCGAGAGAGAAGAACCGGCGTCGGAGCTTCGCCCATTCGGGCGGCTCCGACGCCGGTTGTCGTTCAGTCAGGCAGGGAATCAGGCAGAGAGCTGCTCCAGACCCTTGTGGATGCGGCGGAGGGTCTCCTCCTTGCCCAGGATGTGGCACAGCTCCACCGCGCCGCCGGGGGTGACGGCCTTGCCGGACAGGGCGGTGCGCACCGGCCACATGATGCGGCCGTTTTTCAGCTCGTGGGCGGCGGCCAGGTTGATGAGGGCGTCGTGGATAGCGTCGTAGGTCCAGTCGGTGATGCCCTCCAGCACGGGCAGCACCAGCTCCAGGGCCTCCTTGGAGTTCTCCACGTTGGTCTTCATCTTCTTGTGGCAGTAGAGCTCGTTGGAGTACTCGGGCAGAGCGTCGAAGAAGTCCACCTGGGGCGCGATGTCCAGCCAGGTGTCGCACCGGGGCTGCACCAGGGGCGCGATGAGCTTCAGGTCAATACCGGGGGTCTTGACGGCCTCCTTCAGGTAGGGCTCGGCGCCCTCGTAGAAGGCCTCGGGGGAGAGGGCCCGCAGATAGTTGGCATTGAAGTACTTCAGCTTCTCAATGTCGAAGATGGCGGGGGACTTGGAGATGCCGCCGATGTCGAACACCTCGGCCAGCTCCTGGAGGGTGAAGAACTCCCGCTCGGCGTACTCGCCCCGGGGAGACCAGCCCAGCAGGGTGACATAGTTCACCACGGCCTCGGACAGGTAGCCCATGGCCAGCAGGTCCTCGTAGGAGGGATCGCCCTTGCGCTTGCTCATCTTGTTGTGCTGATCCCGCATGACGGGGGAGCAGTGGATGTAGGTGGGCACGGTCCAGCCGAAGGCCTCATAGAGAAGGTTGTACTTGGGGGCGGAGGACAGGTACTCGGACCCGCGGACCACATGAGTGATGCCCATCAGGTGGTCGTCGATGACGTTGGCGAAGTTGTAGGTGGGCAGGCCGTCCCGCTTGATGAGCACCTGGTCATCCAGGGTGGAGTTCTCCACGGTGATGTCGCCGAACACGGCGTCGGAGAAGGTGGTGGAGCCCTCGGCGGGGATTTTCTGGCGGATGACGTAGGGCTCACCGGCGGCCACACGGGCCTTGGCCTCCTCCGGGCTCAGGGCGCGGCAGGGGTCGGCGGCACGGTTGAAGTCGCCGGAGTCCTCCTCGGACTGGGTCTTTTCACAGAAGCAGTAGTAGGCGTGGCCCTTCTCCACCAGGAGCTCGGCGTACTTGCCGTAAAAATCCCGGCGCTCAGTCTGGATGTAGGGGCCCACGGGGCCGCCCACGTCGGGACCCTCGTCCCAGTTCAGGCCGCACTTGCGCATGGTGTTGTAGATGACGTCCACCGCATCCTCCACCAGACGGCCCTGGTCGGTGTCCTCGATGCGCAGGAGGAACTTACCGCCGTTGTGGCGGGCAATGAGCCAGGTGTACAGGGCGGTGCGCAGGTTGCCCACGTGCATGTAGCCGGTGGGGGAGGGGGCAAAGCGGGTGCGCACCTCGCCGGTGGGGATGCGCGCCTCCATCTCGTCGAACCATTTCATGTCCAGCATTTCCAAAACTCCTTCAAGCCGCGGTGCGGCGTGTTTTCAACCACACATTATAGAGCCTTTTTGCTCCTTTTACAAGGGGGAGAGCCGAAAAAGCGGGGAGCGATGAGAACCATCGCCCCCCGCGGAGGATTTAGGCCATTTTGGCCTTGATGTCGGAGAGGCGGTTGAGGGCCTCGTACAGGGTCTCGTCCTTCTTGGCGAAGTGGAGGCGCACGATGTTCTGCACGTTCTCCTTGAAGAAGGAGGTGCCGGGCACGGCGGCCACGCCCACCTTGCGGGTCATCTCCTCGCAGAACTCCACGTCGGTCTGCCCCTTCTTGAGGTAGGGCCCGATGTCGGCCAGGACGAAGTAGGTGCCCTGGGGGTCGGTGTAGGGGATGCCGATGTCGTCCAGACCCTTGGTGAAGAGAGCCTTCATGTGGGCGTAGTGGGCGGAGAATTCCTCATAGTAGGAGTCGGGCATCTCCAGACCCACCACGGCGGCCTCCATCAGGGGGGAGGGGGCGCCCACGGTGTTGAAGTCGTGGAACTGCTTGATCTTATCCATGATGGGCTGGGGGGCCAGGGCGTAGCCCAGACGCCAGCCGGTGACCGAGTAGGTCTTGGACAGGGAGGAGCAGGAGATGGTGCGCTCCCGCATGCCGGGCAGGGTGCTCATGTAGACGTGCTCGTGGGGGGCGTAGACGATGTGCTCGTACACCTCGTCCATGATGGCGTACACGTCGTACTTGATACACAGGGAGGCGATGAACTCCAGCTCCTGGCGGGTGAACACCTTGCCGCTGGGGTTGGAGGGGTTGCAGATGAGGATGGCCTTCACGCCCTGCTTGAAGGCGTCCTCCAGCACCGCCCCGTCGAAGTGGAAGTCGGGGGGCGTCAGGGGGACAAAGATCGGCTCGCACCCGGCGAAGAGGATCTGGGCCTGGTAGTTCTCAAAGTAGGGGGAGAAGAGGACCACCTTGTCCCCGGGGTTGGTGACGGCGAAGAGGGTGTCCACCATGGCCTCGGTGGAGCCGATGGTGACCACCATCTCGGTGTCCGGGTCGGGGGCGTAGCCCATGAAGCGCTGGCACTTGCGGGACAGGGCCTGGCGGAAGTTGGGAGCGCCCATGGTGATGGGGTACTGGTGGGGGCCTTCAGAGACCACCTGGGCCAGCCGGTCCAGCATCTCCTTGGGGGGATCGAAGTCAGGGAAGCCCTGGGCCAGGTTGATGGCGTTGTTGGCGATGGCGATGCGGGTCATCCGGCGGATGACGGAATCGGTGAAATACTGGGTAACTTTGCTCAGTTCCTGCATGACGCACCTCGTAGTTTCATTAGGAGTGGATGCCGAGCTCTTCGCCGGTGGCGGGGGCCATACCGGCGGCGGTGAGCACGGCGGTGAGCCGCTCGATGTCGTGGACCCGGAAGATCATGCAGGCGCGGCTGCTGACCTGTCCAAAGACGGAGTACATGTACTCCACGTCCATCTGCTCCTTTGCCAGCACGGCCAGGACCTTGGCCAGGGCGCCGGGCTCATCGGGGACCACCACGGCCACCACCGGCGTCATGGACAGGACGAACCCGTGCTCCAATAGCACGGTGGCCGCCTGCTGGGGCTGGTCCACGATGATGCGCAGCACGCCGTAGTCGCTGGTCTCGGCGATGTGGATGGCCCGCATGTTGATGCCGTTCTGGGACAGGACGGCGGTGATGTCGGCCAGCTGGCCGGCACGGTTCTCCAAAAAGACGGAAATCTGCTGAATGGCCATAATCCTTCTCCTCTCTCAGATCTTGCGCTTGTCGATGACGCGGACCGCCTTGCCCTCGGAGCGGGTGATGGACTTGGGGGCCACCAGGCGCACCTTGGCGTAGATGCCCAGCATGGCCTTGAGGGCGGCGACCATCTGCTTCTCCCGCTGGGCCACCTGGCTCAGCTGGTCGGAGAACATCTCGGGGGTCATCTCCACCTGGACCTCCAGGGTGTCGGAGTTGTTGACCCGGTCCACGATAATCTGGTAGTTGGCCGAGTAGCCCTGCTCCAGCAGCACCGTCTCGATCTGGGACGGGAAGACGTTGACGCCCTTGATGATGAGCATGTCGTCGCTGCGGCCCATGGGCTTGCTCATCTTGATGTGGGTGCGCCCGCAGGGGCAGTCCTCGTGGTGGAGGACGCAGATGTCCCGGGTGCGGTAGCGCAGCAGGGGGAAGGCCTCCTTGGTGATGGAGGTGAACACCAGCTCGCCCTTGGAGCCCTCGGGGAGGACCTCGCCGGTCTCGGGGTCGATGATCTCGGCGATGAAGTGGTCCTCGTTGATGTGCATGCCGTTCTGGGCGGAGCACTCGAAGGCCACGCCGGGGCCGGAGAGCTCGGTGAGGCCGTAGATGTCATAGGCCTTGATGCCCAGGGTGTTCTGGATGTCCCGGCGCATCTCCTGGCTCCAGGCCTCTGCGCCGAAGATGCCGGCTTTCAGGGGGATTTCATCCGGGGTGAGGCCCATCTCCTTCATGGTCTCGCCCAGGTACGCGGCGTAGGAGGGCGTGCAGCACAGAATGGTGGCGTTCAGGTCCCGGATGAACATGATCTGCCGCTCGGTGTTGCCGGAGGAGGTGGGGATGGTGAGACAGCCCACCTTGTGGGACCCGCCGTTGAGGCCTGGGCCGCCGGTGAAGAGGCCGTAGCCGTAGGACACCTGGCACACGTCCTCGTCGGTGCCGCCGGCGGCCACGATGGCCCGGGCGCAGCAGTCCTCCCACAGGTCGATGTCGTGCTGGGTGTAGAAGGCCACCACCCGCTTGCCGGTGGTGCCGGAGGTGGACTGGATGCGCACACAGTCCTTCAGGGGCCGGGCCACCAGGCCGTAGGGGTAGGCCTCCCGCAGGTCGGCCTTGGTGACAAAGGGCAGCTTGTGGAGGTCGTCCACGCCCTTGATGTCCTCGGGGGTGAGGCCTTTCTCCTCCATCTTCTTGCGGTAATAGGGCACGTTGTCCCAGACGTTGCGCACCTGCTTGACCAGGCGCTCATCCTGCCAGGCCCGGATCTGCTCCCGGCTGGCGCACTCGATATCCTTCTGATAATAACGCTCCATGGTTTACCAACTCCTTCTGCGCTCAGGCGTTGCGGCCCAGGTGAAAGGCCTTCCGGTTGAGCTCCAGGTATTTTTCCGGTACGCTGTGGGTGATGGCCTCCTGCCAGTCCTCCTCGGTCAGGTCCTCAAAGTAGCGGGACAGACGGCCCATGAGGACCAGGTTGACGGCCTTGGGGCTCCCGGCCTCCTCGGCCAGGGCCAGGGCGTCGATGGCGTCCACGTTCAGACCCACCCGCTCCATAATGGCGTCCAGATGGTCGGGGTAGTCGGCGGCGCCGGTGATGACGGGCATGGGGTTGATCTGCTGCTGGTTGGTGATGATGCGCCCGCCGGGCTTGAGGAAGGAGGTATAGCGGGCGGCCTCCATCAGCTCGAAGGAGACGATGAAGTCGGCCTGGCCCTCGTCAATGATGGGGGAGTAGACCTTGTCGCCGAAGCGGACGTAGGTGACCACGCTGCCGCCGCGCTGGCTCATGCCGTGGACCTCGGACACCTTGGTGTCGTAGCCCTTAGTGAGGAGGAGACGGCCCAGGAGCTTGCTGGCCAGCAGGGAGCCCTGTCCGCCCACGCCTACGATCATGATGTTTTTCGTCTCCATGTTCAGCCCTCCTGGCCCCGCAGGGCGTCGAATTTGCACAGCTGCTCGCACACGCCGCAGCCCACGCACAGGGTGTCGTCCACCTGCGCCTTGCCGTCCTTAACCGCGATGGCGGGGCAGCCGATCTGCATGCAGGCCTTGCAGCCCACGCACTTGTCCGCATTCACCTTCAAAGGCGGATTGTGCTTGACGTATTTCAGCAGCGCACAGGGACGGCGGGAGATGACCACCGAGGGCTCGTCGGCGGCGAGCTCCTCCTGGATGACCTTCCGGCAGGCGGCCAGGTCATAGGGGTCCACCACCGCCACACGGCGGATGCCCACGGCGTGGCACAGGCTCTCCAGGTCGATCTTGGTGCAGGGGTCGCCCTTCAGGTTGAAGCCGGTGGTGGGGTTCTGCTGGTGGCCGGTCATGCCGGTGATGGAGTTATCCAGAATGATGACGGTGGCGTTGGACTCGTTGTAGGCGATGTTCACCAGGCCCGTGATGCCCGAGTGCATGAAGGTGGAGTCGCCGATGACGGCCACGGTCTTGTGGTCCCACTCATGCCCGGCGGCTTTCAGGAAGCCGTGGATGCCGGACACCGACGCGCCCATGCACAGGGTGGAGTCGATGGCGGCCAGAGGCGGGACCGCGCCCAGGGTGTAGCAGCCGATGTCGCCCAGCACGGTGAGACCCAGCTTGTGCAGGGTGTAGAAGAGGCCGCGGTGGGGGCATCCGGCGCACATCACAGGGGGACGAGCGGGGATGGCCTCGTCCAAAGAGATGGTGGGCACGGGGGCGGCGCCCATGGCCTGGGCCACCTGATTCTGGCTCAGCTCGCCTAGGGGGGAGAAGTGCTCCTTGCCCTCCACGGTGAGGCCCAGATTGCGGCACTCGCCCTCCAGGAAGCCGTCCAGCTCCTCCACCACCACCAGGCGGTCCACAGCGGCGGCGAAATCCCGGACGAGCTTGGCGGGGAGGGGCCAGACCATACCCAGCTTGAGGACCGGGTAGGTGTCGCCCAGGGCCTCCTTCACATACTGGTAGCTGGTGGAGGAGGTGAGGATGCCCACGCTGTGGTCCCGGCCGGGCTCCAGGCGGTTGACGGGCGCGGTCTCAGCCCAAGCGGCCAGATGGGCGGTGCGCTCCTCCACCACGGGGTGGCGGCGCTTGGCGTTGCCGGGCATCATGATGTACTTGGCCCCATCCTTCTCATAGGGCTTGGGGGTGGGTTCCACCCGCTCGCCGGGCTCCACCACGCTCTGGGAGTGGGCGATGCGGGTACACATTTTCAGCAGCACCGGGGTGTCGAACTGCTCGGAGAGGGTGTAGGCCAGCTTGGTAAACTGGAGCGCCTCGGCGCTGTCGCTGGGCTCCAGCATGGGGAGCTTGGCGGCCCGGGCATAGTGGCGGGAGTCCTGCTCGTTCTGGGAGCTGTGCATCCCCGCGTCGTCGGCCACGGCGATGACCAGACCGCCGTTGACGCCGGTGTAGGACAGGGTAAAGAGGGGGTCGGCCGCCACATTGAGCCCCACGTGCTTCATGCCGCAGAAGGAGCGCTTGCCCGCCAGGGACGCGCCGAAGGCGGTCTCCATGGCCACCTTCTCGTTGGGGGCCCACTCGGCGTAGAGCTCGGGGTATTTGGCGGCGTACTCGGTGATTTCAGTACTGGGAGTGCCGGGGTAGCTGGAGACAACGGAGCAGCCGGCCTCATAGAGGCCGCGGGCTACCGCTTCGTTGCCGAGCATGAGAGTTTTCATACATTCTCCTCCTTGTGGGGGCGGGAAAGAAAAAATCCTCTGCAAGAACCGAAGCTCTTGCAGAGGACGAGAATTTCCCGTGGTACCACCTCAATTTGCCGCGCAAGCGCGGCCTCACGGGGTACGGACATACCCCAGGCGCTGTATCGGGCGCGCCCGTCGCTGCTTACTTGGGAGGATCTCCCGTTGGGCAGGCCGCTCGGGAAGGAATTCGAAACGGGGCTCCGCCTGCCTCACACCAGCCGACAGGTCTCTGAAACGGAAGGGGCGTTTCTACTTGGTTCCGTCATCGCGTTGTGTTATGATACCCCTCAACTCTACCACTTTTGTCTGCTAAAGTCAAGGGAGCTTTGTGAAATTTACACGACTCCGGACGATACAGGGGAGCGCGCCTTGTGTCCGGTGTTCAGTTGGAGATCTGCACCTCCACCAGGCGGCCCTGGCAATAGCGCTCCCGGAGCGCGGGCTTTTCGATCTTTCCGGTGGGATTGCGGGGGACAGAGGCGAAGATGATGCGGCGGGGGCGCTTGTAGCGGGGTAGCTCCTGACAGAAGTCGTTGATCTCCTCGGCGGTGCAGGAGGCGCCCTCCTTGAGCTCGATGATAGCGGCGGCGATCTCGCCCAGACGGTGGTCGGGCAGGCCGATGACCGCCACATCCTTGATCTTGTCGTGCCGGCGGAGGAAGTCCTCGATCTGCACGGGGTAGAGGTTCTCGCCGCCGGAGATGATGACGTCCTTTTTGCGGTCCACCAGGTAGTAGAAGCCATCCTCATCCACCTCGGCCATGTCGCCGGTAAAGAGCCAGTCGTCCTTCAGAACCTCGCTGGTGGCCTCGGGGTTCTTGTAGTAGCACAGCATCACGCCGGGGCCCCGGACGCACAGCTCGCCCACCTGGCCCTGGGGGACTTCATCGCCGTGCTCGTCCACCACCTTGGCCTCCCAGAGGTAGCCGGGCTTGCCGATGGCGCCCACCTTGTCGATGTGCTCCACCCCCAGATGGACGCAGCCCGGGCCGATGGACTCGGAGAGGCCGTAGTTGGTGTCATAGGCGTGGTGGGGGAAGATCTTCTTCCAGCGGTGGATGAGGGAGGGGGGCACCGGCTGGGCGCCGATGTGCATGAGCCGCCACTGGTCCAGGTAGTACTCGTTCAGGTCCACCCGTCCGCTCTCGATGGCGTCCAGGATGTCCTGGGCCCAGGGGACCAGGAGCCAGACGATGGTACATTTCTCCTCAGTGACGGTGCGGAGGATCCACTCCGGTGACACGCCCCGGAGGAGCACCGCCTTGCTGCCGCTGAGGAGGGAGCCAAACCAGTGCATCTTGGCGCCCGTGTGGTAGAGGGGCGGGATGCAGAGGAATACGTCGTCCCGGGTCTGGCCGTGGTGGTGCTGCTCGGTGAGGCACGAGGCGAAGAGGGCCCGGTGGTTGTGCAGAATGGCCTTGGGGAAGCCGGTGGTGCCGGAGGAGAAATAAATGGCGGCGTGGTCGTGGGGCTCCAGCAGCACCGGAGGGGCCTCGCAGGAGCAGTAGCTCACCATCTGCCGGTAGTCCTCCGCGAAGGCGGGGAGGGGATTGCCCACGAAGAAGAAGTACTTCACCGCCGTCAGCTGGGGGAGGATGGGCTCCAACCGCCCGGTGAACTCGGGACCGAACACCAGCACCTCCACGTCGGCCAGGTCCAGACAATAGGAGATCTCGTCGGAGGAGTAGCGGAAGTTGAGGGGCACGGCCAGACACCCGGCCTTCAGGATGCCGAAGTAGATGGGCAGCCACTCCAGGCAGTTCATCAGGAGAATGCCCACCTTGGCGCCCCGCTTGATCCCCCGGCTGAGCAGGAGATTGGCGAAACGGTTGGCTTTCTTGTCAAAGTGGCCCCAGCTCATCTCCCGGCGATAGGGGGCGTCGGGGCGGCTGCGCTCGATGAGGCTGAAATCCCGCCAGGTCTTGGCCTCGTCCCGCTCCCGGGAGGGGTTGATCTCCACCAGGGCGATCTCATCCCGGTAGAGGCGTGCATTGCGCTCCAGAAGTTCCGTAATGACCATCGTGATTGGCTCCTTTCTCCGGCTTGCTGCCGCTGCGGCAAAAAAAGAAGTCCTCCGCGGAACGAACGTTCCAGCAGAGGACGAGAAATTCCCGTGGTACCACCTCAGTTTGCCGCCTGCGGCGGCCTCACGGGGCACGGACATGCCCCAGGCGCGGTATCGGGCGCACCCGTCGCTGCCTACTTGGGATTTTGGAAAACCCCGTTGGGCAGGCCGCTCGGGAGGGTATTGGGCCGCCGCACCGCTCCTGCCTTGCACCGTCCGGCAGGTCTCTGAAAGCGGGGAGCGGGGCCTACTTGGCTCCGTCATCGCGTTGCTCCTGTGTTGCCATACACTCTAGCACTTTTAAGCGCTAAAGTCAAGAGCCGTTTTGTGGCCTTTCACAAAAAAACTGCCGCCCCCTTCAAAAGGGGACGGCAGTTTGCCGGATGGGGCTCAGCGGTAGGAGAGCAGATCCTCCACGCCCTTGCGCTTGGGAGCGGCGCCGTTGGGGGCGGCGGGGAAGCCCACGGGGATGAGGGCCATGATCTCCTGGCCCTCGGGGATCTGGAGGTATTCTTCCAGGCCCTTGCGGTCGAAGATACCCAGGATGACACTGCCCAGGCCCAGGTCGTGGGCGGCCAGGGCAAAGGTCTGGGCGGCGATGCCGCAGTCATAGTGCTGCCAGCCGTCCTCGCGGTCGGTGGAGAAGGAGCCGTCCCGCTCGAAGCCGGAGCGGGCCTTCACGAAGGTCTGGACCACCAGGGTCTTGCATCCGCCGATGATGCGGGCGTTGAACTCAGGGACATAGTGGGCGCAGATCTCCGCCAGGACCGCCGGGTCCTCGATGGCGATGTAGCGGCTGATCTGGGTATTTTTCCACGACGGGGCCCAGGACGCCAGCTCCACCACCTGCTCCAGCAGGGCGTGGGGGACCTTCTCGTCGGTGAACTGACGGACGCTGCGGCGCGTCCGGATGGCTTCCTGCAATTCCATAGGAAAAACCTCCTGACATGAGATATACGCTGTAATGGTAATGCCCCGGAGAAAAAAAGTCAAGGTGGCCGTCATAACGGGGGACGGGCCCTCATAGGATGTGCCAGTGATTTCCAAAAGACAGGAGCGTGAAGGGCATGACGAAAGAGAAGGACGAACGGCGGGGAGCCTTTCTGCAGGCGGCGGCGCTGCTGCCCCGGCGTCTGCGGGAGCCGTTGGAGGGGCTGGACGGAGCCATCCAGGCCGACGCGGAGGAGGTGCGCCTCCGGGCGGGCTGGGCCATGACGGTGCTCCTTCCGGACGGGGAGCGGAACGTGCCGGGGGCGGAGGAGGCGCTGCTGCCGGGGGATCTGTCCCTGGTGCTGGAGGTGGCCACCCATGCCTCGGCCCACACGGCCCTGAGCCGGGTGTGCCAGGGCTTTTTCACCCTGGAGGGGGGCCACCGCATGGGCCTGTGCGGCAGTACGGTGGTGGAGAACGGCGAAGTGCGCAATCTGCGCCAGCTCTCCTCCCTGGCCCTGCGGGTGGCCCGGCAGCGCCGGGGGGTGTGTGCGCCGGTGCTGGACGAGCTGCGGCAGGGGGGAGGGCTCCACAGCACCCTCATCCTCTCGCCGCCGGGGGGCGGAAAGACCACCCTCCTGCGGGACCTGATCCGGGCCTGCTCCTCCGGGGAGGGGGGAGCGCCCCTGCGCATGGCGGTGGCCGACGAGCGGGGTGAGGTGGCCGCCCTGTGGGAGGGCATCCCCCAGCTGGACGTGGGGCCCTGTACCGACGTGCTGGAGGGCTGCCCCAAGGCCGAGGGCCTGATGATGCTCCTGCGGGGCATGAATCCCCAGGTGCTCTGCGCCGACGAGATCACCGCCCCGGCGGACCTTGCCGCGCTGGAGACGGCGGCCAACTGCGGGGTGTCCCTGCTGGCCACCGCCCACGGCAGCTCTTTGGATGATCTGTGTCGCCGCCCCCTGTACCGGGATCTCCTGGCGATGGGCATCTTTCAGCGCCTGGTCACCATTTCGGGCCGGGGAACGGCGCGGAAATACGCCGTCACGGACCTGGAGGGTGCACCATGCTGAAGATTCTGGGGGTGCTGCTGCTGGTGGGAAGTGCCGGGACCCTGGGGGTGCTGGCGGCGGCCAAGCTGCAGCGGCGGGTCCATACGCTCCGCGCCGTCATCGGGGCGCTGGAGCTGGCCGAGCGGGAGCTCTCCTTCCGCCTGACCCCCATCCCGGAGCTCTTTGCATCGCTGGAGCGCCGGGCGCAGCCGCCCGCCAGTGTTTGCTTCGGCCGCTGCCTGGGGGAGCTGGACCGGCTGGGGGAGGAGAGCCTGGGAGCGCTCTGGAAGGGCGCGGTGGAGGAGACGCTGGTGGACCTCGCGCCCCGGGACCGGGAGACGCTCTCCGCGCTGGGAGAGGTACTGGGTCGCTACGACGGCGCGGGGCAGCGGGAGGCGCTCTCCCTCGCCCGGGCGGAGCTCAGCCGGGCACTGGAGGGGGCGGAGGCCTACCGGGACAGCCGGGGCCGGATGTACACCGCGCTGGGCCTCACGGCGGGGGCGTTCTGCGCCGTGCTGCTGCTGTGAGGCCGGGAAAGGGGGAAAACGCACATGGACGTGGATCTCATCTTCAAGATCGCCGCCATCGGTATTTTGGTCTCGGTGCTCAACCAGGTCCTCTCCCGCTCGGGCCGGGACGAGCAGGCCACCATGGTCACCCTGACGGGGCTGGTGGTGGTGCTAATGATGGTGGTGCAGGAGATCAGCGCGCTCTTCACCATGGTCAAGGACCTGTTCGGGCTGTGAGCGGCTATGATCGGCATGGAACAGGTGGCGGTGGTGGCGATCGTCGGGGCGCTGTGCGCGGTGGTCATCAAGCCGCACGCCCGGGAGATCGCCCTGGCGGTGTCCCTGTGCGCCGGCGCGGTGATCCTGCTGGGGGTGCTCCAGGCGGCGGGGGAGATCCGGGAGCTCTTTTCCGCCCTGGCGGAGGCGGCGGGACTGGCCCCGGCGGTGCTCTCGCCCATGCTCAAAACGGTGGGCATCTCCATCCTGACCCGCATCACCGCCGCCCTGTGCCGGGACGCGGGGGAGGGGGGCGTGGCCTCCTTCGTGGAGGTGGCGGGCGCCGCTCTGGCCCTGGTGGTCACCGCACCGCTGCTGCGGGCGGTGCTGGACACCCTCTCGGCGCTGCTGTGAAGCTGGCGCTGCTGGTGGCACTGGCTCTTCTGCTGGGTGGACAGGCCCTGGCGGCCTCCCCCGATGCGGTGCAGGAGGCCCAGGCCGAGGCCCTGGATCTGGACGGCCTGGAGCAGGCGGCCCGGGAGCAGTCGGTGGACCTGGCGGTGGGCACCGGACTGGAGGAGGGCCTGGAGAGCCTTCTGGAGCGCTTCGGCAGCCTCATCGGCGGCAGCGTGGGACGGGCGGTGCGCAGCGGGGTACTGCTGCTGGTGACGGCGGCGCTGTGCGGCCTGGCCCGTGAGGTGGGGGAGAGCCTGGGCCAGCCGGGTGGGCTGGACGCGGCGGCCCTCACGGCGGCGGTGGCGGTGACGGCAGTAGCGGTGAGCGATGTGCGCTCCATGGTGGGGCTGGGCCGGGAGGCGCTGGACGGCATGAACCAGTTCTCCCAGGTACTCCTCCCCACCATGGCGGCGGCCGCGGCAGCGGGGGGCGCACCCAGTACGGCGGCAGCCCGGCAGCTGGCCACGGTGCTCTTTTCCGATCTGCTCCTCACCGCCATCGACGAGGTGCTGCTGCCCATGGTGTACGCCTATGTGGCGGTCTGTGCCGCCCACGCGGCCCTGGGTAACGACGGCCTCAAGCGCCTGGCCTCCCTTCTGAAGTGGGGGGTGACCACCGCGCTGACCGCCATTTTGCTGGTGTTCGTGGGCTATCTCACGGTGAGTGGGGCCATCGCGGGCACCGCCGATGCCATGGCCCTCAAGGCGGCGAAGATGACCATCTCCGGCATGGTGCCGGTGGTGGGCGGCATCCTCTCCGACGCGGCGGGGACCCTCCTGGCGGGGGCGGGGGAAG
>NZ_NFGZ01000032.1 GCF_002159175.1 Flavonifractor sp. An92
AAGTGTCCCCCGGTCACCGGGTGAAGTGCTGGAAGAACGCCCCCGCCGGTCTGTTTTTCCTCTTGACAACTCCCTTTTGGGGGAGTTATACTTGGCTTACCAAGATACCCCACCCCCGGGGGGTGTCCAGTACCGAAAGGAGGTCTGCCCCATGATGGCCGACCATCAGAAGATCCTGCGCCTCTTGAAAACCGCCCGCGGCCAGCTGGACGGCATCATCAAAATGGTGGAGGAGGACCGCTACTGCATCGACATCTCCACTCAGGTCATGGCCACCGAGGCCATCCTGAAGCGCTGCAACCGGGAGATCCTGGCCGCCCACCTGGAGCACTGCGTCAAGAACGCCGTCACCGACGAGGACCGCCAGCAGAAGGTCGACGAGCTGGTGGACACCCTGGGCCGCCTGCTGAAGTAAATCCCGAAAGGTCGTGAGCTTCCCTTGAAACAAAAATACAACGTGACCGGCATGACCTGCACCGCCTGCTCCGCCCACGTGGAGAAGGCGGTGGGCCAGGTGGACGGGGTCCGCTCGGTGAACGTGAACCTGATGGCCAATTCCATGCTGGTGGACTACGACGAGGGCGCGGTCACCCCCGATGCCATCGTCCACGCAGTGGAGGATGCGGGCTACGGCGCCGCCCCGGCGGGCGGGACCGCCGCCAAGGCCGCCCAGGCCAAGGGCCCGGACCCGCTGGCAGAAGAACTCAAACACATGAAATTCCGCCTCATCGTCTCCTTCTGCTTCCTCATCCCCCTTTTCTACTTATCTATGGGCCACATGATGGGCTGGCCCCTCCCTGCCATCTTCCACGGCACCGGGAACGCCATGGTTTACGCCCTCACCCAGCTGCTGCTGGTGCTGCCCATCCTGTATGTGAACGACAAATATTACAAGGTCGGCTTCAAGACCCTCTGGAAGCGGGCTCCCAACATGGACTCCCTCATCGCCCTGGGCTCCACCGCCGCGGTGGTGTACGGACTGGCGGCCCTCTACCAGATCGGCTGGGGCCTGGGCCACGGGGACACCGCCCGGGTAGAGAAGTGGTCCATGGACCTCTACCTGGAGTCGGCGGGCATGATCCTCACCCTCATCACCCTGGGCAAGTTCCTGGAAACCCGGTCCCGGGGCAAGACCGGCGAGGCCATCGCCCGGCTGATGGACCTGGCCCCCAAGACCGCCACCGTCTTGCGGGACGGCACTGAAGTGGAGGTGCCGGTGGAGGACGTGGTGGTAGGCGACCGGGTGGTGGTGAAGCCTGGCGGGCGCATCCCGGTGGACGGCGTGGTGGTGGAAGGCTGGTCCTCGGTGGACGAGAGCGCCCTCACCGGCGAGTCCATCCCGGTGGAGAAGGCCCCCGGGTCCAAGGTGGCCGCCGCCTCCATCAACCAGTCCGGCTCCTTCACCTTTGAGGCCACCCGGGTGGGCGAGGACACCACCCTGGCCCAAATGATCCGCCTGGTGGAGGAGGCCTCGGCCTCCAAGGCCCCCATCGCCAAGCTGGCCGACAAAGTGGCCGGGGTGTTTGTGCCGGTGGTCATCACCATCGCCGTGGTGACCGCCCTCGTCTGGCTGGTCGTCACCGGCGGCGACATCACCCGGGCCCTCACCGCAGGCGTGGCCGTGCTGGTCATCTCCTGCCCCTGTGCTCTGGGCCTGGCCACCCCCGTGGCCATCATGGTGGGCACCGGCAAAGGCGCGGAAAACGGCATTTTAATCAAATCCGCCGAGGCCCTGGAGACCCTCCACACCATCGACACGGTGGTGCTGGACAAGACCGGCACCCTCACCGAGGGAAAGCCGGTGGTCACCGACCTTCTCCCCCTGGGAGACACCGGCGCGGAGGAGCTCCTCTGCATCGCCGCCTCTCTGGAGCAGCCCTCGGAGCACCCCCTCTCCTCCGCCATCGTCACCGCCGCCCAGGAGCGGAACATCCCCCTGGCCCCGGTGGAGCACTTCACCGCCCTCCACGGCAAGGGCGTCAAGGGCGCCATCCAGGGCGGACAGTTCCTGGCGGGCAACGCCGCTCTGCTCCGGGAGGAAGGTATTGGCCTGAGTGCCGCCCAGGCCCGGGCGGAACAGCTGGCTGCCCAGGGTAAGACCCCCCTGTACTTCGCCGAAGATGGGAAGCTGCTGGGCCTCATCGCAGTGGCTGACCAGCCCAAGCCCACCAGCGCCGCCGCCGTGGCCGCTTTCCGGGCGCTGGGTATCCGGGTGGTTATGCTCACCGGCGACAACGCCCGCACCGCCCAGGCGGTGGGCTCCGCCCTGGGGGTGGACGAGATCGTCTCGGAGGTGCTGCCCCAGGACAAGGAGCGGCAGGTGGCCGCCCTTCAGGCCCAGGGCCGGAAGGTGGCCATGGTGGGCGACGGCATCAACGACGCCCCCGCCCTGGCCCGGGCCGACGTGGGTCTGGCCATCGGGGCGGGTACCGACGTGGCCATCGAGTCGGCCGACATCGTGCTGATGAAGAGCGACCTGATGGACGCGGTGAAGGCGGTGCAGCTCTCCAAGGCGGTCATCCGCAACATCAAGGAGAACCTGTTCTGGGCCTTCTTCTACAACGTCATCGGCATCCCCCTGGCCGCGGGCGTGTGGTATCCCCTGCTCCACGTGATGCTCAACCCCATGTTCGCCGCCGCCGCCATGAGCATGAGCTCGGTGTGCGTGGTGACCAACGCCCTGCGCCTGCGGTTCTTCCGCCCCAAGCTCCCAGGAGTCCCGGAGGAACTTGTGACCCCCGTGCTGACCCAACATCAAACCGAACAAGGAGTGTGTCAAACCATGACCAAGAAACTCATCATCGAGGGCATGATGTGCTCTCACTGCACCGGACGGGTGGAGAAGGCCCTCTCCGCCCTGGAGGGCGTCTCCGCCGTGGAGATGAGCCTGGAGGGCAAGTCCGCCACCGTCACCCTCTCCGCCGACGTGTCCGACGACGTGCTCACCAAGGCCGTCACCGACGCGGGCTACGAGGTGCTCTCGGTCCAGTAAGCCGCAGGGAACCCCGCCTCCCGGATTTTTCCCGGGGGGCGGGGCTTTTTTTGTCTATTTTAAACCTTGCCACCTGCCGCCCAAGTGCTAAAATGAAAGGCTGAATCTGTGAAGGAGGCCCAGACCATGCAATCCCAAGCTGCCCAATCCCCCCTCTTCTCCCGTCAGGCCTTGGTGCGTCTGATCATCCCCCTGGTCATCGAGCAGTTCCTCCTCATGACCGTGGGTATGGCGGACACCGTCATGGTCACCAGCACCGGCCAGGCCGCCGTGTCCGGCGTGTCCCTGGTGGACAACATCAACCTGCTGCTCATCCAGATCTTCGCCGCCCTGTCCACCGGTGGCGCGGTGGTGGTCTCCCAGTACCTGGGCCGTGAGAAGCTGGAGGATGCCCGCACCGCCGCCCGGCAGCTCCTCTACACCACTACCGCCATGTCCACCGCCCTGATGGTGCTGGCCCTGGTGTTCCGGCAGCATGTGCTGGCCCTCCTCTTCGGCAACATCGAGCCCGACGTGATGGACAGCGCCCTGGAGTACTTCCTGGCCACTGCCCTGGCCTACCCCTTCATGGCCATCTACAACGCCGGTGCCGCCCTCTTCCGCTCCATGGGCAACAGCCGCATCTCCATGCTCAACTCCCTGGTGGTCAACATCGTCAACATCACCGTCAACGCCATCCTCATCTACGGCTTCCACATGGGAGCCCTGGGCGCGGGCATCGGCACCCTGGTCTCCCGCATCACCGCCGCCGTCATCATTCTGGTGCTGCTGCGCCACCCCAACCTGCCGCTGTGCCTGGAGCACTTCTTCCCCATCCGCTTCCGGGGGGATATGGTGAAGCGCATCCTGTCCATCGGCATCCCCAACGGGCTGGAAAACGGCCTCTTCCAGGTGGGCAAGCTGGTGGTGCTCAGCCTCATCACCGGCTTCGGCACCGACGCCGTGGCCGCCAATGCCATCGCCAACAGCATCGCAGGCGTGGTAAACGTGCCCGGTCAGGCCATCGGTCTGGCCATCATCACGGTGGTGGGCCAGTGCATGGGCGCGGGCGAGAGCGGCCAGGCCGTGCGCTACACCCGCAAGCTGGTGGCCACAGTGTACCTGTCCATGGGCACCCTGAGCGTGCTGCTCTTCCTCACCGCCGGGCCGCTCTGCTCCATCTTCAACCTCTCCCCTGCCGCCGCGGCTATGGCGGAGGAGGTGCTGCGCTGGTTCTGCGTGTTCGCCCTGGTGGTGTGGCCCCTCTCCTTCACCCTGCCCAACACCCTGCGGGCCGCCGGCGACGCCGTGTTCACCATGGGGGTGTCCCTGGCCTCCATGTTCCTCTGCCGCATCGCCGCCAGCTACCTGCTGGCCAGCACCTGGGGCTTCGGCCTGGGCCTGCTGGGGGTGTGGCTGGCCATGTTCCTCGATTGGATCGTCCGGGCCTTCATCTTCGTTCTCCGCTTCCTCCAGGGCAAGTGGAAGAGCCTGCAAGTCATCTAAACCTCCAGATAAACCGCGAGCGGCGCACCTTTTGGTGCGCCGCTCGTTTTGTTATACCACGATCTCCACCCGACTGCCGCCGGTCCGGTCCTTGGTGACCACGATCTGCTTGTCGATCTTCTCCTTGAGCTCGGCCACGTGGGAGATGATGCCCACCAGGCGCTTGCCCTCGGTGAGGCCGGTGAAGGCCCGGATGGCCTGCTGGAGGGCCTCCTCGTCCAGAGAGCCGAAGCCCTCGTCCACGAACATGGTGTCCAGGGAGATGCCGTGGGCGGAGGACTGGATCTCGTCCGAGAGCCCCAGAGCCAGAGACAGCGACGCCTGGAAGGACTCGCCACCGGAGAGGGATTTCACGCTCCGCTCGGAGCCGTTGTAGTGGTCGATGACGTCCAACTCCAGGCCGCTCTTGCTGCGGTTGTTCTCCGCCTCGGTGCGGCGGCGCAGATCGTACTGGCCGCCGGACATGACCATCAGGCGGCTGTTGGCCCGCTGGATGATGGAGTCGAAGCGGGTCATCTGCACATAGGTCTCCAGGTCCACCTTTCCCTTGCCGGTGAGGTTGCCGTTGACCGTGTTGGAGAGGGTGCGCACCCAGGTGTACTGGGCCTCCAGCCGCGTCAGGTCCGCCGAGCGGGCCTGGATATTGCTGAGGGCGGTCTGATTGGTGGTGAGGCGGGTATGGAGGCTCCGCCGCTCCCCCTCCACCTGGGCCCGGCGGCCGGTCAGCTCCACGCTTCTGGCCCGCTCGGCCTCAATGTCGGTGCCTTCCCCGTCCTTCAGAAGGCCGGTGAGCTGGGCGATGGCGGCGTCCAGCTGGGCCAGGGCGGTGTTCTCCCGGTTGAGGGCCTCCTCGGCCGTCTTGCGGGCCTGTTTGAGTCCCTCGGCCTCCTGCCGCAGGGTATTTACCCGGCGCTCCGCCGCCGCGGCGTCGGGATAGCGGAGGGAGGCTTTCAGCGCCGCGAGCTGCTCGGTGAGGGCCGTTTTCCGGCTCTCCGCTCCGGCCAGGTCGGCCTGGGCCTTGGAAATGGCGTTCTCCAGGTCCCGGAGCTCCCCCTCCCGCCGGGGAATCAGGGTCTCCAGCTCTTCCTTGCGCTGGAGCTGTTTCTGGGCGGCGTCCAGCTGGGCGGCCAGGGTGCGCAGCTGCGCCTCTACCTGGGTGCGCTGGTCGGCCAGGGCCTTGGGGGCCTCCGCCAGCGCCACGCCAGGCAGCTGCTCGCCCAGCTGCTGCACCAGCTTGCCCTCCAGCTGTTCCTTCTGGCCTTTGAGGGCACTGTGGTCCACCTGGGCCTGCTGGAGCTGCTGGTCCAGCCGCTCCTGCCGCTCCTTTGCAGCCTTCAAGGCCTGCTCCTGGGCAGCGATATGCTCCCCCAGGGCCTGCCGGGCCATCAGCTTGGTCTCCAGGGCCTTGGCCTCCTGCCGGAGCTGGGCCATGACCTGCTCGTTTTCCTTCTGACAGGCGGCGATCTGGGCGGGGGCTTCTTCAATGGAGGGGGCCTCCACATAGTCCTTCATCCCGTCCAGCAGCTTCTTCTCCCGCTCCTCCAGAGCGGTCTTGCAGCTCCCGGCCTTCAGACTGGCCTGGTTGGCCTTGGCCCGGGCGGCGTCCACCGCCTCCTTGGCGCGCTGGAGCTGGGCCTCAGTGGGGGCGTTCTGGGACATGCGGGCGGGGGCGGGGTGCTCCACCGAGCCGCACACCGGGCAGGGCTCTCCGGGCCGCAGGTGCTGGGCCAGGACGCCCGCCTGCTCGTCCAGGAAGGCGCGGTCCTTCTGCCGGTAATCCTGCTCCGCCGCCTCCAGGGTATCCGCCGCCGTCTGGTAGACATTCTGGGCCTGCTTCAGGGCGCTCCGGGCGGCGTCACAATCGCGCAAAAATCCCTCCAGCGCCTGGAGCCCCCGGGCCCGCTCCTGAGCCTGGGTGCGGCGGGCATTGCCCTTCTCCCGCTCCGCCTCCAGGCCCTCCGAGTCCTTCCAGGCCTTCTGGTCGGCCTGGAGGGTGGCCTCCTTCTGCTCCACTTCCTTCCGGAAGCTCCCCTGACGGGCGGACAGGTCCTCCCACTGCTCCTTGCTCTTCTGGAGGCGCTGGGTGCAGGCCTGCCACTGCTCCAGATCGCGCCCCAGGGCGGTCAGGGCATTTTTGCGGCTCTCGGCCTGGGTCTGCTCCCGCAGGAGCCGCTCTCTCCCCTCGCCGGCGTGGGCAAGGGTCTCCCCCTCGGCTTTCAGCTTGGAGAGGGACTCGGTCTGAGCGGTCAGCCGGGTCCGCTGGGCCTGCTGCTCCTCCTGCTGGGCGGCGATGGCCCCGGCCAGATTGGCCAGAGTCCGCTCCTGGTCGGTCAGCTCCCGGTACCGGGGCAGCTCCGCCTCCAGGCCCGAGCGCTCCCCCTCCAGCTCCGCCTGCCGGGGCTCCAGGGCCCGCTGCTCCTCCAGCTTCTTCCGGGCCAGCTCCACCCGGGGGGCCTGGGCCTCCCGGTCCTGCTTGGCCTTTGCCAGGTTCCTGCGGGTCTTTTCCACTTCCTCGGCCTTGCCCAGGCGCTCGCTCACTGCACGGATGGCCCCGTCCAGCTCCGCGAGCTGGCCCTCACAGGCCTCCTCCGCCTTGCGGTCGTTGGCGATGAGGGTCTCGATGAGCTCCACCGTCTCCTGGAAGGTGAGCTCTCCCCGTTTGGCCAGCTCGGTCCGGGGAGCACAGGGGGACTCCGGCGGGCAGAGGATGCCGCTGATGTACTGCTTCACGCTGGCCTGGGCCGCCTCGCACTCGTCCCGCAGCTTGCCGGTGCGGGTTTTCAGGCGCTCCTGGAAGGTCTGGTAATACCGGGTCTGAAAGATTTCCCGAAAAATCTCCTGGCGGGTCTTGGTGTCGGCCAGCAGCAATTTCCTAAAATCGCCCTGGGCGATCATGGCCACCTGGGCGAACTGCCCCCGGTCCAGGCCGATGATGGACCGGATGGCGGCGTTGACCTCCCGCACACCGGCGACGGGCCGGCCGTCGGGCCGCTCCAGCTCCGCCTTGGCGGGCTGGGTCACCAGCTTTCCTCCCCGCTTGGAGGGACGCTGGTAATCGGGGCTGCGGCGGACGGTGTACTCCTTGCCCTTGTAGGAAAAGACCAGCTCCACCAGGGTGGGGGTCTCCGGGTCGGCGTACTTGGAGCGGAACATGGACGGCTCCCGGTCGCCGCCGCTGGGCTCGCCGTACAGGGCATAGGTGATGGCGTCAAAGAGGGTGGTCTTACCCGCGCCGGTGTCGCCGGTGATGAGGTAGAGCCCCTGCTCCCCCAGCTTTTCCAGGTCCACCAGGACCTTTCCGGCGTAGGGCCCGAAGGCCGACATGGTCAATTTCAGCGGTCTCATGCCTCTCCCTCCCAGATGTCCTCCATGAGCTCCTTGGCCAGCTTGCGCTGCTCCTCACTCATGGGCTGTCCGTTTTGGATGCGGTAAAACTCCTCCAGCAGCTCCAGCGGGTCCTTCTGCTCCACGCTGGCCCCGCCCACGGGGGACAGGTTCGTCCGGGTGCGGAGGTTGTCGTAGTCCAGCTTCATCAGGTTGCGGTAGATCACCCGCAGCCGCCCCACCGCGTCGGGGACGTCGTCCTCGTCGGTGAGGGTGATGTGGACGTAGTCGTCCCGGTAGCTGGTGCCCCCATAGAAGCCCTTGAAGGTCAGCTCCTCGTAGGTGCCCCGCAGCTCCACCAGGTCCCGCAGGGGGCGCAGGGGCACGGTGCGGATCTGTACGTCTCCCTTCTGCCCCAGCTCTACCACGGTGACCGATTTGTGGTGCTTCGCCTCGGAGAAGGAGTATTTCAGGGGGGTGCCGCAGTAGCGCACCGTCTCCCGCCCCACATACTGGGGGCCGTGGATGTGGCCCAGGGCCACATAGTCAAAGGGATCGAACACCGAAACGTCCACGTTGTCGGTGCCGCCCACGGCGATGTCCTCCGAGTCGCAGCGGGAGGCGCCGGTGACGAACTGGTGGGTCACCAGCACGTTGCGCTCCGACGGGTCCACCCCCATGGCCTCCACGGCGGTGGCGAGGGCGTCGGTGTAGGAGGTGATCTCCCGGTCGGGGAAGCAGTGGCGGACGTGGATGGGCTTCACAAAGGGCAGCAGCCAGAGCCGCACCGTTCCATAGCCGTCCTCCAGCTCGATGGGCTCCACCTTGCCGTCGTACACCGGGGCCAGGTACACGCCGCTTCCCTCCATCAGCCGCCCGCCGAAGGCCACGCGCTCGGCGGAGTCGTGGTTGCCGCTGATGACGAACACCTTTTGCCCCATCCGGGACAGGCGCACCAGAAAGTCGTCCAGCAGGGCCACCGCCTCGGCGGAGGGCATGGATTTGTCATAAATATCGCCGGCGAGCAGGATGCCGTCGGGGGCCTCCTCCTCCACGATGCGCAGGATCTCGTTCAAAATGTACTGCTGGTCCTCCAGCATGGAACACTCATTGACCCGCTTGCCCAGATGCAGGTCGGAGAGATGAATGAATTTCATGATTCTGCTCCTTTTTCCCAAATGCGCGCCAGGCGGCGGTCGATATGCCGCCGCCTGGATCTGATCGGGTGTGTTACAGGGCCCGGCCGTACTCGCTGCGCAGCAGCTCCTCGTCCCCCAGGGCCCGGTCGATGGCCTCCAGCATGGCCTCCCGGTCCTCGGGGAGGCCGCCCTTCAGCGGCAGGTAGTTGGAGGCGTGGTCGCTGGTGAAGTGGAGCGGGTCCACCGTCAGTCCGGCCACCAGTCCCCGGTTCTCCAACAAAGCCTCCCGGCCGGTGATGAGCTGGAACTCTCCCCGCTCCACCTGGTCGCCCAGCTCGGTGCCCGGCTCGGGCAGGTAGGTGAGGGCGGACAGGTGCCGGGGCTTCATGGCGTTCATCATCTCCACCGTGGCGGCGATGTGGCGGCGGGAGGGCTCGCCCGGTCCGGCCAGGCCCAAAATCACCATGACCCACAGGTCAAAGCCCGCCTCCCGCAGGCGGATGCCGGCCTCCAGCATCTGGGCGGCATTGACCCCCTTCTTGATGGCGTGGAGGAGCTGGTCGTCTCCCGTCTCCACCCCCAGGTACACCCGGTAGAGCCCCGCCTCCCGCAGGCGGCGCAGGTCCTCCGGCGACTTGGCCAGTGTGGACCGGGGCCCGGCGTAGGCGGTGACCCGCTCCAGCTCCGGGAAGGTGGCGTAGAGCTTCTCCAGAATGGCCAGGAGCTGGTCGGTGGGCATGACGATGGAGTCCCCGTCGCAGAGGAACACCCGCTTCACGCTCCGGCCCAGGCGGTCGTAGTAGGCCTTGGCCATGGCGATGTCCTCAAAGATATCAGCCAGCGGGCGGATGTGGAAGCGCTTATCCTTGTACATGCCGCAGAAGGTGCACTGGTTGTGGGAACAGCCCACCGTCACCTGCAAGAGGTAGCTCTTCCACTCTCCGGGGGGCCGGTAAATGGTGCCTTCGTAGCGCATTCAGTTCCCCTCCCCTCTCGTCAGCCGGCGGAGGGCCTCCACCAGGGCGTCCATCTCCTCCTCGGTGCCGATGGTGATGCGGAGATGGTCCGCGATGCGGGGCTGGTTCCACCAGCGCACCAGGATGCCCGCCTCCCGCAGGCCGTCCAGCAGCTCCTTGCCGCTCCGGCCGGGGAAGCGAACGAAGAGGAAGTTGGCCTTGGAGGGGCAGACCTCAAAGCCCAGCTCGGTGAGCCGCCGGGCGGTCCCCTCCCGGGTGGCGGCGATTTTCTGGCAGGTTTCCGAAAAATAGGCCGCATCCTCCACCGAGGCCTTGGCCGCCGCCAGGGCCACCCGGTCCAGAGTGTAGGAGTTGAAGGAGTCCTTCACACAGCGCAGGGCGGCGATGAGGTTGGCGCTGCCCACGGCGTAGCCCAGGCGCATGCCCGCCAGAGAGCGGGACTTGGACATGGTGCGCACCACCAGCAGGTTGGGGCAGGTGTCCAGCAGAGACAGCGCGGTCTCCGTGCCGAAGTCCACATAGGCCTCGTCGATGACCACCGCCACGTCCGGGTTGCCCTTGCACAGCCGCTCCACGTCCGCCAGGGCCAGGGCCCGGCCGGTGGGGGCGTTGGGGTTGGGCAGAATGACGCCGCCGTTCTTTCCCAGGAAATCCTCCACCGGCAGCGAAAAGTCCTCCCGCAGGGGGATAGTGCGGTACTCGATGCCGAAGAGCCCAGCGTACACCGGATAAAAGCTGTACGTCACATCGGGGAACACCACCGGCTGCTCCGGCCCGAAAAAGGCCGCGAAGCAGAAGGCCAGGATCTCGTCCGAGCCGTTGCCCACAAAGACCTGCTCCTCCTTCACGCCGTGGAACTTGGCCAGCGCCGCGCGCAGCTCGGTGGCCTCCGGGTCGGGATAGAGCCGCAGGTCCCCGTTGGCGGCGGCACGGATGGCCTCCAGCGCCCCGGGGGCGGGCGGATAGGGGTTTTCATTGGTGTTCAATTTAATAAAGGTGCGGCCCCGGGGCTGTTCCCCCGGCGTATAGGGGACCATGTCCCGGATGCGGCTGCTCCAAAATTCTTTCATACCTGTCCCTCGGTCCGTTTGATTTTTTTGATGCTCTTCTCCGCCTTGCTGCGGGGGAGCATCAGCTCATGCCCGCAGCCCTGGCATTTCAGGCGGAAATCCATGCCCACCCGCAGCACCAGCCACTCCCGGCTGCCGCAGGGGTGCTCTTTTTTCAGCTCCAGAAGGTCGCCCACCCGGACGTCCATGGTCCTCTCTCCTTTCCCGCGCCCACGCTCCGGCGCGGCGTTCCATGACTTTCTCTCATTATAAATTCCCCGCGCTCCCCTGTCAATTCCCGGGAGAGAGGCGCATATAGTGTACGGAATCTCGCGCTGGAAGCGGAAAGGATCTGGTGGATGTGACATGCTGCTATCCCCCCGAGGGGCACCTTCTCAACACCGCGGAAAACCGGGCCGCCTGCGCCTCGCCCGAGGGCCTGCGCCGGGCCCTGGAGGCGCAGACCGTTCTGGAGGGCACCGCTCTGCTGTGCAGCGCCGGACACGATCTGACGGTGGACCTGGGCCACGGCCTGCGGGGGATCATCCCCCGGGAGGAGGCCGCCCTGGGCATCGCCGAGGGCAGCACCCGGGACATCGCCATCCTCGCCCGGGTGGGACGGCCGGTGTCCTTCGTGGTGGAGGCCCTGGAGGAGCGGGACGGCGTACTGTGCCCCCGGCTCTCCCGCCGGAAGGCCCAGCGCCGGGCCCTGGATGCCCTGCTGGAGACCTGCCGTCCCGGGGTCATCCTCCCCGCCTCCGTCACCCACCTGGAGCCCTTTGGGGCCTTCGTGGACCTGGGGTGCGGCGTGCCCTCCATGATCGGCATCGAGCACATCTCGGTCTCCCGCATCGCCCACCCCTGCCAGCGCTTCTCCATGGGGCAGGACATCTATGCGGCGGTGCTGGGCCTGGACCGGGCGCGGGAGCGCATCTACCTGACCCACCGGGAGCTGCTGGGCACCTGGGCGGAGAACGCCGCCCCCTTCCAGCCGGGCATGACGGTGGCGGGAACCGTGCGGGGTATCAAGGACTACGGGGCCTTCATCGAGCTGACCCCCAACCTCTCGGGCCTGGCCGAGCTCCAGCCCGGGCTGCGGGAGGGGGAGCGGGTGTCGGTCTACATCAAGTCCATCCTCCCCCACCGGATGAAGATCAAGCTCCAGATCATCGGTCACCTGCCCCCCGCGCCTCCGGCGCCCCTGGTCTACTTCCACACCGAGGGCCGCCTCACCCACTGGCGCTACGCCCCCGAGGGCTGCACCCGGGTGGGCGGCGAGACCGTTTTTGCCGATTGAGGACAAAGGGCTGGTGTTAGGCCGGAAAACGTAGTATACTGGTCTCTGCGGCTCCGCGGTCCCAGCAGTGGGCGTGAATCCGGCCGCGGGAAGGTTTACGATTCCTATGCCAAAGAAAAAGGCCAAGGGCTTCCGCCACGTGGAACACCGGCGGGTCATGGCCGTCCTCTACACCCTACTGCGCCTGTCCGTCATCGGTATGATGATCGCCCAGTTCTTCAACAGGAACTATGAAAACGTCTTTCTGTGTGTCCTGACGCTGGTGCTCTTCATCCTCCCCTCCCTCATCGAGCGGAAGTTCCAGGTGGATCTCCCGGACACGCTGGAGATCATCATTCTCCTGTTCATCTATGCCGCCGAGATTTTGGGGGAGATCCAGGCCTACTATATCATCTTCCCCTACTGGGACACCATGCTCCATACCCTCAACGGCTTCCTCTGCGCCGCCATCGGCTTTTCGCTGGTGGACCTGTTCAACCGCAACGAGCGCTTCTCCCTCCACCTGAGCCCGGTGTTCATGGCCATCACCGCCTTCTGCTTCTCCATGACCGTGGGCGTGCTGTGGGAGTTCTTTGAGTTCAGCATCGACCAGATCCTCCTCTTCGATATGCAGAAGGACACCGTCCTCAACACCATCTCCACCGTCATGCTGGACCCCGACCACGGCACGCTGGCCGTGGCCGTCAAGGACATCACCGACGTGATCCTGGTCCACTCCGACGGCACCCAGACCGCCCTGGGCTTGGGCGGATATCTGGACATCGGCCTTCACGACACCATGGCAGACCTGTTCGTCAATTTTATTGGCGCGTTGATCTTCTCCATTGTGGGCTTCTTCTACGTCCGCAGCCGCGGCAAGGGCCGTTTCGCCCGCCGCTTCATCCCCAAGGTGGTCCAGCCTCAGGACAACGATTGAGCCATTGCAAAACAAAAACCGCGGCGCGCTGCCAGGCAGCGCGCCGCGGTTTTTTCGGTTCTTACAGCAGGTTGTTCTCGGTCTCGGGGTCGAAGAGGTGGATCAGGTCGCTGCGGAAGGTGAAGTTCACCTCAGCGCCGTAGTGGAACCCGCCGCGGTGCTCCTCGGGCAGGTCGGTGGTGGGGATGCGCAGGACCACGTCCTTGCCCTTGGCGTTGACGTGCAGATGCACCTCGCTGCCCATCATCTCGGACACGTCCACGGTGCCGCTGATGGTGGTCTCAGAGGGCGCGGCGGCGAAGGACACGTGCTCGGGACGGATGCCCAGGATGATGTCCTTGCTGGGCACGTTGTTGGCCTTCAGGCCAGCCACGATCTTGGCGCTGGGGGTGACGGTGGCGTCCTGACACTTGACCACATAGCTGTCGCCGGTCTTCTCCAGACGGGCGTCGAAGAAGTTCATCTGAGGCATGCCGATGAAGCCGGCCACGAAGATGTTCTTGGGATGATCAAAGACCTCCTGAGGCGTGCCGATCTGCTGGATGAAGCCGTCCTTCATGATGACGATACGGTCGCCCAGAGTCATGGCCTCGGTCTGGTCGTGGGTGACGTAGATGAAGGTGGTGTTGATGCGCTGGCGCAGCTTGATGATCTCCGCGCGCATCTGGTTACGCAGCTTGGCGTCCAGGTTGGACAGAGGCTCGTCCATCAGGAAGACCTGGGGCTCACGCACGATGGCGCGGCCGATGGCCACACGCTGACGCTGGCCGCCGGACAGAGCCTTGGGCTTGCGCTGCAGGTACTGGGTGATATCCAGGATCTCGGCGGCTTCCTTCACCCGCTTGTCGATCTCCTCCTTGGGCATCTTGCGCAGCTTCAGGGAGAAGGCCATGTTCTCGTACACGGTCATGTGGGGGTACAGAGCGTAGCTCTGGAACACCATGGCGATGTCGCGGTCCTTGGGCTCCACGTCGTTCATGCGCTTGTCGCCGATGAGCAGATCGCCCTCGGAGATCTCCTCCAGACCGGCGATCATCCGCAGCGTGGTGGACTTGCCGCAGCCGGAGGGGCCGACCAGCACGATGAATTCCTTGTCCGCGATCTCCAGATTGAAGTCGTGGACGGCGGTCACCTTGTTGTCATAGATCTTCTTGACGCCTTTGAGAGATACCGTTGCCATACTGTTTTGGGCCGTAGGGGCAATGCCTCCGCAAATACCCCCTTGTCCTTGGAGAGCGAAACTCCGCGGACATTACGACAGGTCTCCACACTGCCGCACCGCCGGCCTGGCGGATGTTCCTCCTTCATTTACGGCTCCCGCCGCCCTATTGAAATGGAGTAGGACGGAAGGGCCTGATTGGTGGCGCCCACGCGCCGGGGGATCGTCTTATTATACGAATTCTTTACGGTTCTGGCAAGTGTTTTTTGGACAAATTACAGGCTCCCGTGGACCACTTCACCCTTGAAGATGACAGCCTTGAGCTCCAGGTCCTCGTCCAGCACGGCCAGGTTGGCCAGCTTGCCGGTCTCGATGCTGCCCACGCGGGAGTAGATGCCGATGGCCTTGGCGGGGTTCACCGCGGCGGCCCGGACGGCATCCTCCAGGGGGATGCCGAAGGAGACGGCGGTCTTCATGCAGTTCATCAGGTCGGTCACCGAGCCGGCGATGGTACCGTCGGCCAGAGTGGCCAGCTTGCCCTTCACGTTCACGTCCTGGCCGCCCAGGGTGTAGGCGCCGTCGGACATGCCCGCCGCGCGCATGGTGTCGCTGATGAGGATGACGCGCTTGGCGCCGAAGAGCTGGAACACGGCGCGGACCATGCTGGGATGGATATGCACGCCGTCGCAGATGAGCTCCACCTTGCAGTCGGCGTCAAAGGCGGCGCCCACCACGCCGGGAGCCCGATGGGTAAAGCCGGGCATGGCGTTGAAGAGGTGGGTCACCTGCCGGGCGCCGGCCCGGAAGGCGGCGGCGGCGGTGTCATAGTCGGCGGTGGTGTGGGCGATGGACACGGTGACCTCGTCAGCCACGGCCTGGATGAACTCCAGGGCGCCGGGCTCCTCGGGAGCCACCGACACCAGCTTCACCAGGCCCTCGGAGGCGTTCTCCAGCCGGCGGAGCATGGCCACGTCGGGGGCGTGGAGCCAGTCGCCGTTCTGGGCACCCTTCTTGGCGTAGGACAGGAAGGGACCTTCCAGGTTCACGCCGCACAGCATGGAGCCGCTCTTGCTGTTCTTCCGGTGCTCGGCGGCGTTGCGGCACACCTTGGTCAGCTGCTCCTCCAGCAGGGTCATGCCGGCGGGGCAGATCTGGGTGACGCCCCGGGAGAGCTCGTAGTCGGCCATGGCCTGGAGCCCCTCGGCGTCACCGTCGCTGAAGTCGTGGCCCATCGCGCCGTGGAAGTGCACGTCGGTGAGGCCGGGGATCACATAGTAGCCGGTCAGATCATAGGTCTGGCCGCAGTTGCTGGCGTCGGCGATGCAAGCTCCGTCGATGCACACGTCCCGCTGGACAAAACCGTCCCGGACGTCATAAACCTTACCGCCGGTTAGCCGCATACGGGGACACCTGCCTCTACCAGCTTGCTGAGGGCGGCCTTATCGCCCACCAGAGTCACATCGGGATGGAGCTGCAGCACCGAGGCGGGCACGTCCTTGGTGACCGGGCCGGCGAAGGCCTTGCACACGGTGTCGGCCTTCTCCTCGCCGCTGACGATGATGAGGATGCGGCGGGCCTGCATGATGTTCTTGATGCCCATGCTCAGCGCGTGGCGGGGCACCTCGTCCCGGTTCTCAAAGAAGCGGGTGTTGGCGTCGATGGTCCGGTCGGTCAGAGTGACCACGTGGGTCTCCAGGCCGAAGTCGTCGCCCGGCTCGTTGAAGGCAATGTGGCCGTTGTGGCCCATGCCCAGCAGCTGCAGGTCGATGCCGCCCAGGTCGCGGATGAGCTGGTTGTAAGCGGCGCACTCGGCCTCAGGGTCCTTGGCCAGACCGTTGAGGACGTGGGTGTTCTCCTTCTTGACGTCGATGTGGTCGAAGAGGTTGGTGTTCATGAAGTAGCGGTAGCTCTGCTCGTGGTGGGGAGACAGGCCCAGATACTCGTCCAGGTTGACGGTCTTGATCTCAGCAAAGCTGAGGTCGCCCTTGTTGTACCACTCCACCAGCTGCTGGTAGGCGCCCACGGGGGTGCCGCCGGTGGCCAGGCCCAGCACGCTGTCGGGCTTGGTGATGACCTGGGCGGAGATGATGTTGGCCGCGCGGCGGCTCATGGCCTTGTAGTCCTCACACAGATAGATTCTCATTGTAATACGCCTCCTGAAACGATAGACTCAAAAATCAGCAATACTTGGCGATGGCGGCATCGATCATGGCGGCAGCCTCGTCCACCACGGCGGCGTCGCTGTCGATCAGGCCGGGCATGGGCTTGCGCACGGAGCCGCACTCCACGCCCTTCTTGGCCAGGATGGCCTTCATGACGGCGTACAGGTTGCCGTGGGCGGAGCACATCTTGTAGATGATGCGGCAGATCTCGTACTGGATCTCCTGAGCCTTGGCCATCTCGCCCTTGTGGAAGAGGTCATAGACCTTCAGGAACAGCTCGGGCATCACGGCGTAGGTGCCGCCGATACCGGCGCAGGCGCCCATGGCCAGACCGGAGACATACTGCTCGTCGGGGCCGTTGAAGACCAGTACGCCGGCGTCATGCCACATCTGGATGTCCTGGGTGGGCATGGAGGAGTTCTTGACGGCGATGACGCGGGGGTTCTTCTTCATCTCAGCCAGCAGAGAGGGCGTGAGGGCCACGCCGGCCAGCTGGGGGATGTTGTAGATGACGAAGTCGGTGTTGGGAGCGGCAGCGGAGATGTCGTTCCAGTACTGGGCGATGCCGTACTCCGGCAGGTGGAAGTAGATGGGGGGGATGGAGGCGATGGCATCCACGCCCAGGCTCTCCGCGTGAGCAGCCAGCTCCTGGCTGTCGGCGGTGTTGTTGCAGGCCACGTGGGCGATGATGACAGCCTTGCCCTTGGCCTCGGCCATCACGTTCTCCAGCACCACCTTGCGCTCAGCCACGCTCTGGTAGATGCACTCGCCGGAAGAGCCGCCCACGTACAGGCCGTTGACGCCCTTGCCGATCAGGTAACGGGTCAGAGCCCGCACACGCTCGGGGGAAATATTGCCCTCATCATCATAACAGGCATAGAACGCAGGGATAACGCCCTGGTACTTGCTCAGATCGCTCATGTTCGTTTACCTCCTAATGAGTATGATAGGTAGATGGACAGGCCAAAGTGATACGGACCCGCCCCGCTCTTCGGGGCGGGTCCGCGGCCTTGTCTGTGTCGCTCCAATCTTACCAAATCCGAAGATGTTCCGCAAGACCGGAGGTTTTAAATCAGGTCCGTAATTAACCCTTGACGGCACCCATTGCAATGCCCTGGGTGAAGTATTTCTGGAACGCGATGAACACCACCACGATGGGGATGGCCGCCAGCGCCGCACCGGCCATGATGAGGCCGAAGTCGGAGGACATCTCGCCCTGGAGGTTGGCGATGGCCAGGGGGAGGGTCCACTTGTCCTCGCTGGTGAGCATGACCAACTGGAGGAAGTAGTCGTTCCAGGTGTTGACGAAGGTGAAGATCGCCAGTGCGCCGATGCCCGGCTTGATCATGGGCAGGACCACGGTGGCGAAGGTGCGGATCTCGCCCGCGCCGTCCACACGGGCGGCCTCCAGGATCTCGTTGGGGATGGTCTCAGAGAACTGCTTCATCAGGAACACGCCGAAGGGCCAGCCCACGGTGGGGAGGATGACCGCCCAGAGGGTGTCGTTGATGTGGAAGATGTTGGTCATCTCCTGCAGCAGGGGGATAACGATGACCTGCTTGGGCAGGGCCATGGCGCAGATGATGATGGTGAACAGCACGCCCCGGCCGATAAAGCGCTTCTTGGCCAGAGCGTAGCCCGCCAGAGCGGCGGTCAGGCAGGTCAGGACCATGGCAGCGGCCGAGATGAAGATGATGTTGAACAACCACTTCATAGCCGGGTGGCTAAAGAGCTTGATGTAGTTCTCCAGAGTCGGCTCCATGGGGAACCAGACCGGAGTCTTGGAGTTGATCTCCACCGCGGTCTTGAAAGAGCCGGTGACGATCCAGTACAGCGGGAACAGGAAGAACAGGGCCAGCAGGACCAGGATCACCACCGCGAAGATCTTATAGCCGGTGGAGGTTCCGGTGAGGTCGGTGCTCCTCTTGGTTTTTACAGCAGTATTCGCACTCATTTTCTCGCCTCCCCTTAGTCAGTCTTCGCCAGTTTGAACTGCAGGGCCGAGAAGATGGCGATGATGATCGCCAGCACCACGCCGATGGCGTTGGCGTAGCCCAGATCGTTGAGGCGATAGGCGGTGTCGTACACCTGGTACATGATGGTCATGGTGGCATTGTTGGGTCCGCCGCGGGTCAGCAGCTGGATCAGCGCGAAGCACTGGAAGGAGTTGATAGTGGTGATGACCAGGATGTACAGGGTGGTGGACATGATCTGGGGCCACTTGATCTTCCAGAACACCTGGAGCTTGGTGGCGCCATCCACCTGGGCCGCCTCCACGAGAGACTGGTCCACGTTGCCCAGGGCCGCCACATACAGCACGATGGGCTGGCCGATGGAGGTGGTGAAGAGGATCAGGATGATGAACCAGATGGCGGTCTTGGAGTTGCCCAGCCAGTCAAAGCCCACATTACCAGTGACCTGGTTCAGAATGCCGTAGTAGGGGTTGAGGATCCACTTCCACACCACGGTGATGGCCACCGAGCCGGAGACCACCGGCAGGTAGAACACGCACCGGAAGAAGGAGCGGGGCACAGCGTGCATCTTGTAGATGGCGGAGCTCACCCACAGCGAGAACGCAGTGACGCTGGGCACCGCAACCACCACGATGAGCAGGGTGTTCAGGAAGCCCTTGTGGAAGGTGGGGTCTTTGAAGAGTTTGATGTAGTTATCGAAGCCCGCGAAGCCCTTGATGCCACCCAGGCCGTATTCACAGAAGCTGTAAAATACGCAGATGAACATGGGCAGGACCACGAAGGCCACGAAGAAGATGAGACTGGGCAGCAGGAACAGGTAGGCCCACATGGTCTCCCGGCGGACCAGGGCCCGGCTCATTCCGGAGTACTTGGGCGGCTTCTGCCGCTTGGGCTTTTCAGCCCGGACTGCGGCGGTCGTTTGCGCCATAGATAGTTCCCCCTCTTTTCTAGTAGTTGGTCGCGCCCCGGGAAGCTTCCCGGGAAAGAACTGTGCCCACCCCCTCCCAGGGAGCGGGCACAGCATCGCTCAGGTATTTGGTTGGTGATTAGCCGATGTTGGCGTTGGCCTTGGCCACGAAGTCATCGGCAGCAGTCTGAGGATCGGCGCCGGTGGTCATGATGGCGGTCAGCATGGGCCACCACTCGGCGCGCTGCTCGGTCCAGCCGCCGGTCAGGTTGTAGTAACGGCCCAGGTAGTCGCTCATCAGAGCGAAGGGAGCGCGCAGCTCGGCGTCGGCATCGTCGGCATAGATGTCGCCCCAGTCAGAGTGGACGGGGAAGAAGCCGGTGGTCTTCACAGCCTCGGTGCCGGCAGTCTGGTCGTCGCACACGAACTGGATGAACTTCTTGGCAGCCTCGATCTTGGCGTCGTCGCCGTTGTCAAAGACACCGAAGCCATAGGGGCCGGCCATCTCCAGCTCAGGCTGACCGTCGTCAGAGGGGAAGGCCATGGCGAAGGGAGTGAACTGGGTCTGCTCCGCGTACTGAGAGTAGTTGGAGTAGTTCCAGCAGAAGGTCACGGCGCAGGTCTGGTTGGCGAAAGCCTGCAGCTCGTCAGCGGCAGCGTAGGAGGCGTTGGCGGACAGGGAGCCGTCATTCACCATGCTCTGCAGCAGGGTCAGGGCCTTCACGTTGTTGGCGCTGTTGGCGTTGTAGGAGGAGCCGTCGTCGGTGACATAGTAGTCAGAGTACAGGTTGTTCACCAGAGCGCGGGTGCCCTGGTCACCGCCCTGGGCGCCGCAGTAGATGATGCCCGGGGTGATGATGTTGATGGTGCCGGCATTCGCCGCGTCGCGAACAGCCTCCATGGCCTTCACGAAGTTGTCGGTGGTCCAGGTGCGGGTCTCCTCGTCCAGGTACTGCAGAGCACCGGCGGCCTCAAAGGCCTCGTAGTTGATGGCCATGCAGTGGGCGGCCACGCTCAGGGGGTACAGGTAGTAAGTACCGTCCAGCTGAGAGACCTCGTTGATGCCCTCGGCGATGTCGGAGCCGCCGGCCTCCCACAGGTCGGACAGGTCGGCCATCAGGCCCTCGCGGGCGTAGTTACCAACGATACGCTCGGGGCCCTCGAAGATGATGTCGGGGGCGCTGCCGGAGCTGATGGCGGTGGTCAGCTTCTGATCGCCGTCCTGGTAGTTGATGGGAGTCACGGTGATGTTGATGTCGGGGTTCGCCTCGTTGAAAGCGCTGACGATGGGCTCCCAGGCAGCGGCGTCAGTAAAGCCGCCGATGTTGAAGGCCCACAGGCTCAGCTCCACGGCGGAGCCGCTGCCACCCTCGTTGCCGGAGGTGCTGGGGTTGCTGCTGGGTTCGCTGGTGGTACCGCCGCCGCAAGCAACCAGGCTCAGGGACATGCCCGCGGCCAGTGCAAGAGCGACTGCTTTGTTCCACTTTTTCATTTCTTGATTTCCTCCTCTAACCGTTGATTTTTCAAATACGCTGCTGATGGGTCCGTAACCCGTTGTGTAGATTGTACAATCGCATATGCCGTTTGTCAATAGGAGAATCAAAAAAATTTTCTTTTTTCTTGTCTGATGCAAGTTTTTTTCAAACCCATCTGACAGAGTTCCTGCATATTCAACCCGTAGTTCCCAGTTTCTTACAGGTGCTTCTCCGACAGGGCGCGCGCCACCCGGTCCTGATTGGCGGCCGCCCCCTCCGGGTCCAAAGCGCACACGTCATGGTACAGGATGTCCAGCAGGAAGAGCTGCGCCATCCGGGCCGCCACCGTTCCCAGCTGGGTGGGGCTCTCGTTGGAGCCGCACTGAAGCACCACGTTGGCGTACACCGCGGCGGGAGATTTGGGGAAGCGGGTGATGAGGATCACGCTGGCCTGCCGCTCCCGGGCCTGCTTGAGCACATCGGTCAGGTCCCGGGTGGCCCCCGAGTAGGAGAAGTAGAACACCACGTCCCGCTCGGTGAGCTGCGCACAGCGGATAGACTGCAGGTGGGAGTCCTGGACCGCGAAGAACCCGGGCCGGATGGTGCTGAAGAGATGGGCGGCCTCCTGGGCCATGATCATGGAGCCGCCCTGGCCCATGCACAGCACCGTGTCGGCTCCCAGCAGCAGCTCCGCCGCCCGGCGGATCTCCTCGGGATGGTTGAGCCGCCCGGTCTGGAGGATGGCCTCCACGTCGGTCTCCAGCAGCTCCTGGAAGGGATGCTCCCCTCCGGGGCTCTCCAGAGCCCTCTCCCCTACGACCGCCGCAGCCCCCTGGCCGGCGGTGACCGAGTTGGCCACCGCCAGCTTGAAGGCGCTGTATCCCTTATAGCCCATCCGGCGGCAGAAGCGGGAGATGGTGGCCTCGGCCACATTGCAGTTCTCCGCCAGCTCCGAGATGGACATGTACTGGGTCTGCCGCTGGTGGGCTACCACATAATCGGCCACCCGCTTCTCGGCGCTGGTCAGCTGATAGTATTCATTGTCCAGCTGGGCAAAAATGTTGCTGAAGGGCATGGCGCTGCCATCTCCTTTCCGTCCGCCGCGTGTCTTACTCCGCCAGGAGCTCGGCCAGCATCCCGTCCACCATGGACAGCATCCGGGGCAGGTGGAAGGGGCCCTTGAAGGTGGAGCCCTTGGTGGAGGGCATGGTGGGCAGACCGTCGCGGCGCAGGTAGCCGTACCACTCGCCGTACTCCCGGTCGGAGAAGTGCTGCTTGCAGTAGTCCAGAGTCTGCTCGAACTTCTCCAGATACTTCACGTCGCCGGTGTCGCGGAAGATCATCATGGAGGCGATCAGGATCTCGTCATGGGGCCACCACAGCTTCATGTCGTGCTCATAGGCCTCGGTGGGCTTGCCCAGGCAGTCGATGAAGTAGAGCAGTCCGCCGTACTCCTTGTCCCAGCCGGCCTCGAAAGCCTGGTCGAAGATCTTGATGGCGGTAGCGTGGATCTCGGGGTCGTTGGCGTACTTGGCCGCCTCCATCAGGAACCAGGAGCACTCGATGTCGTGGCCGGGGTTGACCACGCGGCCCTCGGTGACGTCCAGGCGGGGAGTGCCGTCGGGAGCCACAGACTCCAGGGTGCACTTGAGCTCGGGCTTATAGTGGTACTTGAAGATGGTCTCCACGCACTCCTGGGCCCGGTCGGCGTAGAGCTTCTGCCACTCGGGGTCCTGGTCCACCCGGCGCAGCACGGAAGTGATGTTCAGGTAGATCATGGGATCGGCCAGAGCGCGGCCGGTGCGGGTGGTGGGAATGGTCTTGGGGCCCAGGCCGGTGGGGTCCTTGATGAGGCCGTTGTTGAGCTTGTAGATCAGCTCATAGGCCTCACGGGCACGCTCCAGGCAGACGGTCTCGCCGGTGACGCCGTAGTACTCGGCGTTGGCGATGGCGTAGAAGCCCTCGCTGAAGCAGTAGCGGCGCTGACGCAGGGGCTTGCCGTCGGCAGTGACGGTGAAGTACATGCGGTTGCCCGCTTCACGGTTGATGCAGTGGGCCTCCATGAAGTCCAGGCAGCTCTTGCTGGCCTTCAGCCACTCGTCCTTCACGCCGTAGGCGTGGCAGAGGTAGGCGAACATCCAGGCGCAACGGCCCTGCATCCACACGCTCTTGTCGGTGGAGTAGATCTCGCCCTTGCGGTCCAGGCAGGTGTAGACGCCGCCGTTGACGTGGTCCATGCCGTTCTTCAGCCAGAAATTGACGCAGATGTCCAGTTCCTCCGAGATCCAGTCCTTATGTGCCTGCAGACGTGCTCTCATTTCCTGTTCCATGTTCATTCCAGCCTTCCTTTTTGTTAGAAATATCCAAAGGGAGTTGGGGTCCATCCCGTCCCTCTTTGTGTCACCTACATCATACCTTTGAAAGTATCTTTCCGTCAAGTTAATATTTGAAATATTTTTTCATTTTTCTCCGTTTATGCCTTGACAGAATGAAAAAAGCTGATAACCTTATAGAGGGGCGGCTTGAGGCGGCTTGCCCAAAGACCCCCTTATGATTATAACAAGGAGGAGGATACCCATGAAACACCTTGGTATTGACGTATCCGTCAAGCATCTCCCCGAGCTGGACCCCAACTACATCCCGCTCTTCCCCTTCTATGAGTCCTTCCTGAAGGACGCCAAGAAGCCCCTGGACATCGCGGTGGAGCGCTCCGGCGGCCAGGTCGCGGTGTACAAGACCTTCATCCACGGCACCCCCGACATGGCGGAGGCCGACCTCTACTATGTGGACCGCATCATCAAGACCCTGCTGTGGCTCAAGGGCGGCTTCAAGGTCTACATCGCCGGCGACAAGGCCATCTATGAGGCCATCCACAAGGCCTACTCCAAGGACGGCTCCCGCGCCTTCGACGAGGACTTCATGGCCAACGTCTATGAGCAGCCCTTTGAGGTGGTGTACTGCGACGCCGTGCCCGCCGAGGTCAGCAAGTCCGAGGCCGTGGGCCGCCACATGAACGGCTGCCGCATCGGCTTCGACGCCGGCGGAAGCGACCGGAAGGTCTCCGCGGTCATCGACGGCGAGCCCGTGTTCTCTGAGGAAGTCGTGTGGTTCCCCAAGACCAACTCCGACCCCGACTATCACTTCCAGGGCATCGTGGACGCTTTCAAGTCCGCCGCTGCCCACATGCCCCGGGTGGACGCCATCGGCGTGTCCTCCGCCGGCATCTACATCGACAACCGCACCATGGTGGCCTCCCTGTTCCTGAAGGTGGGCAAGGAGGACTTCGACGCCAAGGTGAAGGACATCTACCTCCGCGCGGCCAAGGAGATCGGCGATGTGCCCATCGTGGTGGCCAATGACGGCGACGTGTCCGCTCTGGCCGGCGCCATGAGCCTGGAGGAGAACAACGTCCTGGGCATCGCCATGGGCACCAGCGAGGCCGTGGGCTTCGTGGATGACAAGGGCAACATCACCGGCTGGCTCAACGAGCTGGCTTTCGTCCCCGTGGACGCCGCCCCCACCGCCATGGTGGACGAGTGGTCCGGCGACATCGGCTGCGGCGTGAAGTACTTCTCCCAGGATTCTGTCATCAAGCTGGCCCCCGCTGCCGGCATCGAGCTGGACGAGTCCCTCTCCCCCGCGGAGAAGCTGAAGGTGGTCCAGGGCCTGATGGAGAAGGACGACGACCGCGCCGCCGCCATCTACCGCTCCATCGGTGTGTATCTGGGCCATGCCCTGCGCCTGTACTACCACTTCTACGGCTTCAAGCACATCCTGCTGCTGGGCCGTGTCATGTCCGGCAAGGGCGGCGACATCGTCCTGGCCGAGGCCAAGAAGGTCCTGGCCGACGAGTATCCCGACATCGCCGCCAAGATCAACCCCACCCTCCCCGACGAGAAGGCTCGCCGGGTGGGCCAGAGCGTGGCTGCCGCCTCTCTGCCCGAGTTTTAATCACCGGTAACGCAAAGACCCGGACCGCCCCATCGGGGCGGCCCGGGTCTCTTTTTATGCGTCGAAATCCTCGCCGTGGATGGCTGCCCAGTAGCGCCGGGCGGCCTGTTCGGTCTTGTTGTCGCCGTAGTGGTAGTACCGCTTCCCCGCCAGGGTGTCGGGCAGGTACTGCTGCTGGACCCAGTGGTGGGGAAAGTCGTGAGGATAGAGATACCCCTGCTCCCGCTCCTGCCCCGCCGAGTCGGCGTGGACGTTCTGGAGTTCCCGGGGGATGTCCCCGGCGAGGCCCGCCTTCACGTCCCGCTGGGCGGCGGCGATGCCCTCGTACACGGAGTTGGACTTGGGGGCGGTGGCCAGCAGCACCACCGCCTGGGCCAGCGGGAGCCGTGCCTCGGGGAGGCCCAATTGCAGGGCGTTGTCCACGCAGGCCTTCACGATGAGGGCGGCCTGGGGGTAGGCCATGCCCACGTCCTCGCTGGCCGAGCAGAGGATGCGCCGGATGGCGGTGATGAGGTCCCCCGCCTCCAGGAGCCGGGCCAGATAGTGGAGCGCCGCGTCCGGGTCGGAGCCGCGCATGGACTTCATGAGGGCCGAGGCGATGTCGAAGTGGCTGTCCCCCTCCCGGTCGTAGCGCATGGCGGACTTCTGGGCCGCCGTCTCGGCGTCGGCCAGGGTGATGAGGAGCTTGTCCCCCTCCCGCTTCGCCCCGGCGGAGAGGAGCTCCAGGGCATTCATGGCCTTGCGGATGTCGCCGCCGCAGGCCGAGGCGATGTGCTCCTTCACCCCGTCCTCCAGTACCAGCTTTCCGCCCAGGCGCTCATTCAGAATGGCCGCCCCCCGCTCGATGGCGGGCAGGGCCTCCTGGGGCGTGATCTGCTTGAACTCAAAGACGGTGGAGCGGGAGAGCACCGCCCCGAACACATAGAAAAAGGGGTTCTCCGTGGTGGAGGCGATGAGGGTGATCTTGCCGTTCTCCATGAACTCCAACAGAGACTGCTGCTGCTTTTTATTAAAATACTGGATCTCGTCCAGGTAGAGCAGCACCCCCTCCGGGGCCATGAGGGTGCCGATGTCGGCGATGATGTCCTTGATGTCGCTGATGGAGGCAGTGGTGGCGTTGAGACGGTGGAGGGGCCGGTTGGTGCGCTTGGCGATGATGTTGGCCACGGTGGTCTTGCCGGTGCCGGAGGGCCCGTAAAAGACCAGATTGGGCACGTCGCCCCCCTCGATGATGCGCCGCAGAAGCCCATCTTTTCCCAAAATGTGGCTCTGCCCCACCACCTCGTCCAGAGTCTGGGGCCGGATCTCGTCGGCCAGAGGTCGGTAACTCATGCTGTCTCCCCCTTACTGCCGGTCAAAGCCCAGGTAGCGGGTGCCCTGGAAGTGGAGCTGGCCCCGATCCCCTTCCACCAGCATGCCGTACTCACGGCCGGAGAGGCGCAGCTCCATGCGGTCGCCGCTCTCCACCTGGAAGGTGGCGTAGTAGCTGGTGGAGGTGCTGGTGTGGCCCGCCATACCGTCGTGCCCGGCGTGGTGATGGTGGCTCACGTTGGTACGCTTGCTGACCACCGTGGCGTCCACCGTCAGGCGGGGCGACTGGTTGTTCGCGTGCCACTGCTTCGCGCCGGAGACGATCGTGATAATGATACCCCCGATGACCACCACAAAGATGACCGTAAAGAAGAGGGGGAACAGGGATTCAAAGAGTCCGAAGGCGTACATGGTTTTCTCCTTTCTCTCTACATGAGGGGGGCGAACACCCGCAGCACCGCCCGCAGCAGCAGCCGGGGCCCCGAGTGGTCCCGCCAGCGGCGCAGGGTGATGCGCTCGCTTTTCTCCAGCGTCTCCAGGAAGTCCCGCTTCACATCCAGGACACAGGGCGCGCCGCACAGCCACACCCCGTCCTCGAAGTGGAGGAACATGCTGCGGTAGTCCATATTCACCGTGCCCACCGTGGCCCAGCAGTCATCCACCACGAAGTTCTTGGCGTGGACGAAGCCGGGGGTGTACTCGTAGATCTGCACCCCCGCCTCCAGGAGGGGGCCGTAGTGGGCCCGGGTCACCTCAAAGATGATCTTCTTGTCGGGGATGTGGGGGGTGATGATGCGCACGTCCACCCCCGACTTGGCGGCGTTGCACAGGGCCGTGTTCACGCTGTCGCTGATGATGAGATATGGCGTGGTGAGATACACGTAGCGCTTGGCCTTGTTGATGAGGTTCAGGTACACCGTCTCCCCCACCGGCTCGTGGTCCATGGGGCTGTCGGTGTAGGGCTGCACAAAGTAGGACGCGCACCGGGGGTCCAGATCCGCCACCGGCTCGGGGCGGTAGGTATCCAGGTCCTCATTCACCCCGCGGACATAGTCCCACATGGTGAGGAACATCACCGTCATGCTCCACACCGCCTCCCCCCGCAGGAGAATGGCGGTATCCTTCCAGTGACCGTATTTGACCTTGTAATTGATATACTCGTCGGCCAGATTCACCCCGCCGGTGAAGCCCACCTGTCCGTCCACGATGAGGAGCTTCCGGTGGTCCCGGTTGTTGAGGCGCAGGGACAGCACCGGGATAAAGGGATTAAAGACACAGCAGCGGATGCCCTTGGCCTCCAGCGTGCGGGCGTAGTCCTTGGGCAGGGTGAAGAGGGAGCCGATGTCGTCGTAAATGAGGCGCACATCCACTCCCTGGGCGACCTTTTCCTCCAAAATCTCCAGGATGGAGTCCCAGAAGAGCCCCTCCTCGATGATAAAGTATTCCAGGAAGATATAGCGCTTGGCCTTCTTCAGCTCCTCCAGCATCCGGGGAAACACGTCGTCTCCCAGCGGGAAATAGGTGGCCTCGGTGTTGCGGTACACCGGCGCGCAGGCGTAGCGCTCCAGATACCGGGCCTGATTCACCGCATCGGAGCCGAAGGAGGTCAGCTCCTCGGCCCGCTCACTGTTCCCCAGCTCGTGGAGCATCCTGCGCTCCATCCCCTGCATCCGCCGCTGCATCCGCTTGGACATGCGGTTGCCGCCAAAGGCCAGATAGAAGAGCCCTCCGAACAGTGGAAAGAGCAAAATGGGGATGAGCCACGCGATCTTGTACCCCGGGTCGCTGCGGGCGTTGACGATCCACAGCACCACCAGCACCGAGATGAAGATGCAAAACCAGTAAAAATAGATGAAATAGTCGGCAAACAGTGCCATCAGGATCACCAGCTCGGCCACCTGGAGGATGATCAGCAGCCCCACGATGGTGAGCCGGTGAAAGAGGATGGATGTCACTTTCTTACCCATGGAAACCTCCGCTCAGCGGTCGGAGCCGCTCTTGACCACCACGTTCTCCTCCCCCAGCTGCTCCCGCAGCTCCTGGAGCAGGATAGGATGGATCTGACAGGGCAGGGGCGCGGACCACTCCCCCGTGTCGGTGAATTTGGCCCGCAGGGGCTCCTCGCCCGGGAACATAATGAGGATCTTTCGGATATAGCCCCAGCGGGGGTCCCGCTGGCTGGGCAGGCGCAGGTAGAGCTTCCCTCTCCCCTTCTTCGCCGCGGGGGCCGGCGCTGCTGCCGGGCGCTCCGGCTGCTCCGCGGGACAGCCCTCCTCAGTCAGCGGCCGGATGCGGTCGCACATGAGCTGGGGCTCCTTCTCGTCCCGCACCGAGATGCGGCCCTCGGCCACCACCGGCGCGTTCTCCACCACATAGGACCCGCACTCCCCCAGTACCCGGGAAAAGACCAGCAGCTCCATAGAGCCGGTGTCGTCCTCCAGCATCACATAGGCCATGAGGCTGTTGTTGCGGGTGGTGCGGGTCTTGGAGGACTCCACCACGCCCGCCACGGTCACCTTCTGGCCGTCGCTGAACTGCCGGGGACCGCCCTCCTGGCTGAAGTCACTCAGAATGGCCCCCAGCGGCACCGCCTGATAGCGCCGGGCCAGGGTGCGGTACTCGTCCATGGGGTGGCCGGTGAGGTAGAGCCCGGTGGTCTCCTTCTCCATGGCCATCCGCTCCCGGCGGGAAAACTCCGGGATGTCCCGCAGCACCAGCTCGGGGGCGGTCTCCAGCTCGTCCCCGCCGCCGCCGAAGAGGTCGAACTGCCCCGCCAGATTCTTGCGCTTGTTCTGGGCGATGGCGTCCACCAGGCTCTCATAGGCGTCCAGCAGCTGGGAACGCCGGGCCCCCATGGAGTCGAAGGCGCCGCAGCGGATCAGGTTCTCCAGCACCCGCTTGTTCAGGTCGTGGTCAAACATCCGCTGGCAGAAGTCGGCAAAGTCCCGGAAGGGGCCCCGCTCCCGCTCGGCCAGCACGTCCCGCACGAAGCCCCAGCCCACGCCCTTCACCGCCGCCAGACCGAAGCGGAGGTTGTCCCCCGCCACGGTGAAGGAGGCGTCCGACTCGTTGATGTCGGGGGGCAGCAGGGCGATGCCGCACTCCTTGCACTCGGCGATGTACTCCGCCACCTTCTCGCTGGAGTCCAGCACCGAGGTGAGGAGGGCCGCCATATACTCCCGGGTGTGGTGACACTTGAACCAGGCCGTCTGATAGGCCACCACCGCGTAGCTCACGGCATGGGCCTTGTTGAAGGCGTAGTTGGCGAACTCATAGATCTCGTCGTACACGTCCTGGCCCACCTGCTCCGGGATGCCCCGGGCGATGCAGCCGGCGATGCCCCGCTCGGCGTCGCCGTAGACAAAGGCCTTCCGTTCCCGTTCGATCTGGTCCTTTTTCTTCTTCGAAATGGCCCGGCGCACCATGTCGGCCTGGCCCAGGGAGTAGCCGCCCAGGTCCTGGAAGATACGGATGACCTGCTCCTGGTAGACGATACAGCCGTAGGTCACCTCCAGGATGGGCTTCAGGCTGGGATGCTTGTAGGTGATCTTCTCCGGGTTCTGCTTGCAGGCGATGAACCGGGGGATGGATTCCATGGGGCCGGGACGGTAGAGGGCGATGATAGCGGTGATGTCCTCGATGTTCTGGGGTTTCAGGCCCACACACACGCCGGTCATGCCGGTGGACTCCATCTGAAAGACGCCGGAGGTCTTGCCCTCGGAGAGCATCTGAAAGACCTCCGGGTCGTCCATGGGGATGCGCTCCAGGGCGAAGTCCGGCTCCTTTTTCCGCACCAGCTGCACCGCGTCGTCCAGCACCGTCAGGTTCCGAAGGCCCAGGAAGTCCATTTTCAGGAGGCCCAGCTCCTCCAGGGTGGTCATGGTGTACTGGGTCACCACCGACTCGTCGTTCTTGGCCAGCGGCACGTACTCGTGGACCGGCCGCCGGGTGATGACCACGCCCGCGGCGTGGGTGGAGGCGTGGCGGGGCATGCCCTCGATGGCCTTGGCCGTGTCGATGAGGGTGTGGACCTGGGCGTCGTTGTCGTAGAGCTCTTTGAGTGGTTTCGACAGCTTCAGCGCGTCGTCCAGGGTGATGTGCAGGTTGCCCGGGCCGCCGGGAACCTGCTTGGCCACCGTGTCCACCTGGGCGTAGGGAATATCCAGCGCCCGACCCACGTCCCGGATGGCACCCCGGGCTGCCATGGTGCCGAAGGTGACGATCTGGGCCACGTGGTCCTCGCCGTACTTCCGCTGGACGTACTCAATGACCTCCTGTCGGCGACGAATGCAGAAATCCACGTCAATATCCGGCATGGTCACGCGCTCCGGGTTCAGGAAGCGCTCGAAGTACAGGTCATACTGCATGGGGTCGATCTCGGTGATGCGCAGACAGTAGGCCACCATGCTCCCCGCTCCCGAGCCGCGGCCCGGGCCCACGGGGATGCCGTGGCTCTTGGCGTAGCCGATGAAGTCGGAGACGATGAGGAAGTACTCCACGAAGCCCATCTGCCGGATGACCCCCATCTCGTACTCCAGGCGCTGGCGGTAGCCCTCCGGCGCGTCGGGGTAACGGCGCTGAAACCCGTCGTCGCAGAGCTTCTGGAAATAGGCGTCCCCGTCGGCCCAGCCTTCGGGCAGTTTGAATTCGGGCAGGTGGTATTTGCCGAACTCAAACTCCACCTGACAGCGGTCGGCGATGCGCTGGGTATTCTCCACCGCCTCGGGGAACTCCGGGAAGAGGGACGCCATCTCCTCCTCCGACTTGATATAAAATTCCTTGGTCTCAAACCGCATCCGGGAGGGGTCGTCCACCGTCTTGCCCATCTGGATGGCCATGAGGGTGTCCTGCATGGCGGCGTCCTCCCGGGTGAGATAGTGTGCGTCGTTGGTGACCACCAGAGGGATGCCGGTCTCCCGGTGAAGGCGCAGGATGCCCTCTGCCGCCTCCCGCTGGGCAGGGATGCCGTGGTCCTGGAGCTCCAGGAAGTAATTTCCCTTGCCGAAGATCTCCTCCATCTCCAGGGCGTGGGCCTTGGCCCCCTCGTAGTTGCTGCCCAGAATGAGCCGGGGCACCGCACCGGCCAGACACGCCGACAGGGCGATGAGGCCCTCGTGGTGCGCCCGCAGCAGGTCCATATCCACCCGGGGCTTGATATAGAAGCCCTCCAGGAAGGCCTGGGAGACCATATAGCTCAGGTTCCGGTAGCCCACCTCGTTCTCGCACAGGAGGACCAGGTGCCGGGCGGCGGAGTCATACTCGTGGACCTTGTCGAAGCGGGTACGGGGGGCCACATAGACCTCGCAGCCCACGATGGGCTTTACGCCCGCCGCCTTGCAGGCTTTATAAAAGTCCACCACGCCGTACATCACGCCGTGGTCGGTGATGGCCACCGCGCTCTGACCCAGATCCTTTACCCGCTGCACCAGCTTGGGGATGCGGCAGGCCCCGTCCAGGAGGCTGTATTCGGTGTGGACATGTAAGTGGGCAAAGGACATTTGGGTCCCTCCTTCTGGTGTAAAAACGTTTGTACCGTTATCGGGGCAACCCCGGGGTGATTGCCCTCGCCGGGCGGGCGTCCTGCCCGGACGGGGCACCGCTTTCTTTGCAAAAGAAAGCGGTGGGAAAGAAAGCGCGAAGGGGGGATACCCCCCTCCGCCCTCCCCCAAGGCGCATCCCGGCTTATCTTCCACTGCCGAGGGATTTCCTTACCCCGGTGGAGTAAAAACCAGGCCTGGTGCCTATCAAGAAAGCGTTGTACCCTGGCAATCGGGGCGGTCCCTTAAAAGGCCGTCCGCTGGAGGGGAGTGGAGAGGGGAACGAGAAGTTCCCCTCTCCTTCTTTTCTTTCCCCGGTTTCTTTTCCAGAAAAGAAATCGGGTCCCCGCTGGATAAGCGGCCCGCGCGGCGAGCGCATCCCCTCCGAGCGCTCGGAAAAAATCCTACTTCGCCAGCTCCATCAGCTTCCTCAGCCGGTGGTTGAGGCACGACTTGGTGACCGGCGGGTCGCTGGCCTCGGCCAGCTGGGAGAGGGTCAGCTCCGGATGCTCCACCCGCAGCTGGGCCGTGGCCTTCAGCTTGTCCGGGAGATCGTCCAGGACGCCCCGCTCCTCCAGGAGGCGGATGGCGGCGATCTGCTCCTGGGCGGCGTCCACCACCTTGTCCAGATTGGCCGCGTCGCAGTTCATGCGCCGGTACACGCCCACCAGCACCGCCTTCTCCGCCCGCACCGAGCGGACCCGCTCGGCCGCGTCGGGCGCACCGATACAGTCCAAAAAGCGGCCGATGGCCTGGCTCTGCTTGAAATAGGTGAGATAGTTGGACTTCCGGGTGGTCTCTTTGGGGTCGAAGCCCTCCTCCACCAAAAGCGCGGAGAGCTCCCGGCTCACATTGTAGTGGGAGGTGGCCAGCTCCAGGTGGTAACGCTTGGTCGGGTCGGTCACCGCGCCGCCCGCCAGGAAGGCCCCCCGGAAGAAGGCCGAGCGGCAGCCCTCCTCCTCCAGCACGGCGAAGTTGATGTGGTGGGCCAGCGTCTCCCCCGGGTCATACCCGAAGCTCTCCCCCACCGCCGCCAGCTTCGCGGCGCTGGTGAGCTGAAAGACCTGTTTGGACGCCCCCGGCTCCGGCAGGACATCAAACGCCACGCCGAAGGCGCGGTCAAAGAGCTCCGGCAGGCGGCGGGCAAAGTCCGGCGACTCGGTGACGATCCGCGCTCCCCCGGCTGTGTACCGGTTGCAGAAGAGCAGCACACCGTAGGCCTCCGCCTGGGCGCGGCTGCGCTGGAGCAGCGGCTCACGACACAGCTCCTCCTTGACCTCCGACGCAAAGGACATGGGAGTCCCTCCTTCGTTAAAAGATGCGGGTATCGGCCCGCTGACGGTAAATATCCATCACCGCCGCGGCCAGACGCCGGACCGAGTGACGGGCGTAATTGGAGGTCTCGGAGGACACCGGGCGGGTGATGAGCTCCACGCCCAGAGCCTCGATGGCCTCTTTGTCCACCACGATGGGGGCGGCGTCCTCCTCCCGGTAGCGCTCCAGCAGTCCGGCGCGCACCTGGGCGGAGTTGCACAGGCACAGGTCCACCAGGCCGGGACCCGAGTGCTTCAGCAGAGCCGCCACGTGCTCAGAGGCGGTCATGCCCTCGGTCTCGCCGTCCTGGGTCATGATGTTGCAGATGTACATTTTGATGGCCTTGGAGCGGCACACCGCGTCGGCGATGCCCTCCACCAGCAGATTGGGGATGACGCTGGTGTAGAGGCTCCCCGGCCCCAGCAGGATGAGTTCGGCGTCCGCGATGGCGTCCAGCGCCGCCGGAAGAGCGGGCGGCCGCTCGGGCAGCAGGCGCACGCTCTGGATGCGGCAGTCCTGCTCCTTCTTGAAGCGGAAGATCTTGGACTCACCCACCACCGATGTGCCGTTTTCAAAGGTGGCCTCCAGCTGCACGTCCTCGTTGGTCACCGGCAGGATGCGGCCGGTGATGGCCAGGACCTCGCTCATCCGGGCTACCGCCTGGTCAAAGGAGGGGTAAATGCCGTTCAGCGCCGCCAGGATCAGGTTTCCGAAGGACTGGCCGGTAAGGCGGCCGGAGCCCTCGGGGAAACGGTAGCTCAGGAGCTGCTCCATCACCGGCTCGGCGTTGGCCAGGGCCTCCATACAGTGGCGGATATCCCCCGGAGGGGGCATGCCCAGGTCCTCCCGCAGGACGCCCGAGCCGCCGCCGTCGTCGGCCACGGTGACGATGGCAGTCAGGTTCCGGGTGTGCAGCTTCAGCCCCCGCAGCATGGTGGAAAGGCCGGTGCCCCCGCCGATGGCCACGATGCGGGGCCCATTGTCGGCGGCTCTCATGGACTGTCTCATGTCGCCCCTCCTCTCAGGACCGGGTCATGTCCCGGTGGTTCTCACTGGCCGGATAGCCCTTCTGCCGGACAAAATCCGCCACGGCCCGGGTGAGGGCCACGCTGCGGTGCTGGCCGCCGGTGCAGCCGATGGCGATCACCAGCACCGTCTTGCCCTCGGCCAGATACAGGGGCAGCAGAAAGCTGAGAAGGGACTCCAGATGGCTCATGAAGTCCAGGGTCTGCTGGTAGCGGAAGAGGAAGGAGCGCACCGGCTCGTCCAGCCCCGTCTGGTGCCGCAGCTCGGCCAGATAGAAGGGATTAGGCAGAAAGCGCACATCAAAGACCAGGTCGGCCTCGATGGGGATGCCGTACTTGAAGCCGAAGGAGATGACGTTCACCGTCATGGCCCGCTCCTCCTTGCCGTCCCCGAAGATGCGCAGCAGCTCCCCCCGCAGCTTGGCGGTGGAGAGGGCGGTGGTGTCGATGATGTACTCCGCCCGCTGGCGCACCGGAGCCAGGGTGGCCTTCTCCTGCTGCACCGCCTCGGCCAGGGAGCGGCCGTGGCGGGAGAGGGGGTGGATGCGCCGGGTCTCCTTGTAGCGCTTGATGATGGTCTCGGTGGAGGCCTCCACAAAGAGGATCTTGTAGGCGCAGCCCATCTTCTCCAGGTCGCTGAGGGCGGCAAACAGGTCGTCAAAGGTCTGGCCTCCCCGGATGTCGTTGACCAGGGCCACCCGGTCGTATTTCCCCTGTCCGGCCAGGCACAGCTCCGCGAAACGGGGCATCAGCGCCGCAGGCATGTTGTCCACGACATAAAACCCCATGTCCTCCATGAAGGAAGCCACCTTACTCTTGCCCGCGCCGGACAAGCCCGAAATGATGATGAAATCCACCGTGTATCGCTCCTTTCTCTCCCCGGGTCACAGACCCAGGGTGCGCACTTCCAGCTCCAGGGCCACGCCTTTCTCCCGGAGCACCGTCTCCTTGATGCGCTCGGTGAGGGCCAGCACGTCGGCACAGGTGGCCTTGCCCCGGTTGATGACAAAGCCCGCGTGCTTCTCCGACACCTGTGCGTCCCCCACCTGCAGGCCCTTCAGGCCGCACTCCTCGATGAGGGCGGCGGCAAAGTAGCCCTGGGGCCGCTTGAAGGTGCTCCCCGCGCTGGGCCACTCCAGAGGCTGCTTCTCCTTGCGGCGGCGGGCCAGGTCCTCGATCTTCGCCCGGCTCTCCGCCCCGTCCCCCTGGGGAAGCTCGAACTCTGCCTCCAGGATAAGCCGCTCGGGGTGCTCGGTGAAGTCGCTGTGCCGGTAGGTGAGGTGACACTCCTCCGCGGGCAGAGTCACCACGTTGCCCTCCCCGTCCAGGAAGGTCACCGCCGTGAGGACCTGCACCATCTCCCCGCCGTAGGCCCCGGCGTTCATGGTCACCGCACCGCCCAGACTCCCGGGGATACCGTGGGCGAACTCCAGGCCGGCGAGCCCCCGGTCCACCGCCGCCACGGCCAGCCGGGACAGGGGGATGCCGCTCTCGGCCCGCAGGCGGCGGTTCACCTCCCGCACCTGGTCCATGCCGCTGGTTTTGAGGACAAAGCCCTCATAGCCCCGGTCGGCCACCAGAAGGTTGCTGCCGTTGCCCAGGTAAAAAGGCCGGATGCCCAGCTCCATGGCGGCCTGAACCGCCGCCACGGCCTCGCTCCGGCTCCGGGGCAGGGCCATCAGCCGGGCGAGTCCGCCGATGCGGAACGACGTGTGGCGGCTCATAAGCTCCTGCTCCCGCAGCTCCAGCTCGGGGCAGCGCTCCCGCAGCGCCCCGGCCAGGGTTGTATATCGATCCATAAAAGGTTCCTCCGAACTGTCAATTGCACGGCGGCATGCCCGCCGTATCAAGAGTAGTATAACAGATTTTCCGTGGAAATAGAATAGCGCGCCGCAATGC
>NZ_NFGZ01000033.1 GCF_002159175.1 Flavonifractor sp. An92
ACCCCCTCCCCCTCCGCCAGCGAGACCCCCGCGGAGCGGACCAGCGTGAACCTGGCCATGCTCAACGGCCCCACCGGCATGGGCGCCGCCAAGCTCATCGCCGATGACGCCGAGGGGACCACCCTCAACGACTACAACGTGGAGGTGCTGAGCCAGCCCACCGACGTGACCGCCAAGCTCTCCAGCGGTGAGGTGGACATCGCGGCTCTCCCCACCAATGTGGCCGCCACCTACTACAATAAGACCGAGTCCATCCAGATGCTGGCCCTCAACACCCTGGGCGTGCTCTATATCCTGGAGAACGGCAGCAATGTGAACTCCATGGCCGACCTGGCGGGCCAGACCCTCTACGCCACCGGCCAGGGCGCCAATCCCGAGTATGTGCTGGACTATCTCCTCACCCTCAACGGCGTGGACCCGGAGAAGGACGTGGACATCCAGTGGAAGACCGCCGAGGAGGTCCAGGCCCTGATGGTGTCCGGTGAGGCCAAGCTGGCCATGCTCCCCGTGCCCGCCGCCACCGGCGTGCTGATGCAGAACAGCGACATCCGCGCCGCCATCGACTTCAACACCGCCTGGGAGGAGGCCGGGGCCGAGGGCACCTTTACCATGGGCTGCGTGGTGGTGCGCAACGAGTTCCTGGAGGAAAATCCCCAGGCGGTGGAGGACTTCCTCACCGAGTACGCCGCCTCCATCGAGTATGTCCGGGAGAACCCGGAGGAGGCCGCTCCCCTGGTGGTGGAGGCCGGCATCGTGCCCAAGGAGCCCATCGCCGTGGCCGCCATCCCCCAGGCCAATCTGGTGTGCATCACCGGCAGCGATATGCTCTCCATCCGGGACTACTACGCGGTGCTCTACAACGCCGATCCCGCCTCCATCGGCGGGGCCAACCCGGATGACGCCTTCTACTACCTGCCCTGAGCATGAGGAACAGACGACCACTGGCCAGGGGGCTTCTCCCCCTGGCCTTTTGGCTTTTGGTGTGGCATGGCGCGGTGTGGTACCTGGAGAACATCCAGGGCATCCGCACCGAGTTCATCCTCCCCGCCCCGCTGACGGTGCTGACCACCCTGGTCTCCCTGGCAGGAGAGGGGGAATTCTGGCTCACGGCCCTTGCCACCCTGGGGCGCATCTTCGCCGGGCTCCTGGGGGGCGTGGCGGTGGGGACCGTCCTGGCCGTGCTCACCCAGAGCTTTGCCTGGGCCGACTGGATCTTCTCCCCGGCGGTGCGGGTCATCCGGGCCACACCGGTGGCCTCCTTTATCCTGCTCATCATCCTCTGGGCCCCCACCGGGCGGGTGCCCGCCATCGTGGCCGCCCTGATGGTGCTGCCGGTGGTGTGGGGCAACGTGTCCCGGGGGATCGCCCAGACCGACCCGCTGCTGCTGGAGGCCGGGAAAGCCTACCGCTTTTCCCGGTGGAAAACGGTGCGGCTCATCTACATCCCCTCGGTGCTGCCCTACTTCGCCAGCGCCTGCCACACCGCCTTGGGCCTGGCCTGGAAGGCGGGTGTGGCCGCCGAGGTGCTGTGCGTGCCCAAGCGGGCCATCGGCACCCAGGTGTATTTTTCCAAGATCTATCTGGAGACCCAGGACCTCTTCGCCTGGACGCTGGTGGTGATCGTCCTCAGCTTCCTGCTGGAGCGGGGCCTGGGGGCCCTGCTGGGCCGTTTGGAGGGAGGGAACACCCATGCGGGTTGAGGGTATGACCGCCGCTTACGGCGGCGTGAAGGTGCTGGACAACTTCTCGCTTTCCTGGCCGGATAAGGGCATCACCCTGCTCTCCGGCCCCTCGGGCTGCGGCAAGACCACCTTTCTGCGGTGTCTGGCGGGTTTGCAGTCCTACACGGCCCGGGCGGTGGAGCTCCCGGAGCGGCCGGTGATCCTCTTTCAGGAGGACCGGCTCCTCCCCTGGCGCACGGCGGCGCAGCACATCACCGATGTGCTCCCCCGGGAGCGCTGGGGAGAGGCGGAGAGCTGGCTGGAGCTGGTGGAGCTCTCCGGCGAGGGCGCGCACTACCCCAAGGCCCTCTCCGGCGGCATGAAGCGCCGCCTGGCCCTGGCCCGTGCCCTGGCCTGCGGCGGGGGGCTCCTGCTGCTGGATGAGCCCTTCACCGGCGTGGACGGAGACCGGGCGGCGCGCATCCTCGGCCGCATCCGGGACCTGGAGACGCCGGTGCTCCTCTCCGGGCACGAGAGCGCCCTGGTCGCCCTGGCCGACGCCGTCCTCCCGCTGGACGGCCCGCCCCTGCGGCGGGTGGAGGGATAATTCTGAAGGTTTTCTAAAGAACCTCTTCAAAACTGGGAAAGGCCGTTGCTTTTTCTAACTTTTGTGGTATGATTATCCCTGTCCATCACCCATTCCGGCGCCCAGGTCTTTGGGCGCCGTCCCTTTGAACAGGAGAGGCACTATGAAATTTCCCTTGGCTCTGCGCGAGCGGACACGCCGCCTGCACTATCCCAAGCTCCCCATCTCCCCCGGACTGGCCGCCTGGCTCTCCCGGGGGTTCTTCCTGGCCGGTCCGCTGATCTCCTACGTGCTGGTGGAGCTGCTCAACAACAACGACCCCTGGGGCTTTTCCAATTTACAGCTGGCGCTGAACCTGGTCTGGTACTACATGGGGGCCATCTTCTTCTACTTTGTCTGGGGCAACCGGGACCGGGCCACCCGCTGGGCCATGTTCCTGGCCTGGGTCATCGGCATCATCAACAGCTACGCCTTCCGCTTCCGGGGGCGCACCATCTTCCCCAGTGACATCGTCACCATCCGCACCGCCCTGAACGTGGCCGGGAATTACAACTACCTGCCCGACCTCACCCAGCTCTTCACCCTGCTGGTGATGGTCCTGTTCCTGGCGGCCCTGGCGCTGCTCCCCACTCCCAAAGAGCGGCAGCCCTTCTCCTGGAAGCTCTTCATCCCCAGCCAGGCGGCCTGTTTCGCCTTTTTGTGGATGTTCTTCTGTACCAACACCGTCTCAGATGCGGGGATCTCCCCCTCCATGTGGACCACCCGCGGAAATGGCCTGGCCCTCAACTTCTCCCTGTGCGTGCGGTACAGCTGGGTCCAGCCCCCCAGCGGCTACTCCACCGTGTCGGTGGACGCCCTGGCGGAGGAGTACCCCTCGGACGACGCCGCGGTGGAGACCTCCGGCGGCATCACCCGGCCGGTGAACCTCATCGTCATCATGAATGAGTCCTTCTCCGACCTGAGTGTCCTGCCCGGGGTGGAGACCAACCAGGACGCCATGCCCTTCCTCCGCTCCCTGGAGGAGAACACCATCAAGGGCTACGCCTACTCCTCGGTGTTCGGCGGCACCACCGCCAACTCGGAGTATGAGTTCCTCACCGGCAACACCACCGCCTTCCTCCCCGCCGGCACGGTGCCCTACCACATGTACATCAGCTCCAATGAGCCGGGTCTGGCCCGGCAGATGGGGGATCTGGGCTACTACACGGTGGCCATGCACCCCTACTACTCCTCCGGCTGGAACCGGGTGGCGGTGTACAACGACATGGGCTTTGACGAAAAGCACTTCCTGGAGGACTTCACCTACGACGAGGACGAGGATATCATCCGGGAATACCTCTCCGATCAGGCCAACTACGAAAATGTCATCGCCCGCTATGAGGCCAAGGAGGAGGGGCAGCCCCTGTTCCTCTTCAACGTGACCATGCAGAACCACAGCGGCTACACCGGCGAGTGGACCAACCTGCCCCGGGAGGTGTGGCTCACCGGCGACATGGAGGGCAAGTACGACACGGTGGACCAGTACCTGAGCCTCATTTACCAGAGCGATCAGGCCTTTGAGTACCTCATCGACTACTTCTCCCAGGTGGAGGAGCCCACCATGATCTGCCTCTTCGGCGACCACCAGCCCCAGGTGGACGGCGATTTCTACACCGAGACCCTGGGCGAAGAGGTGGACTTCCTGGCCCCCGACGTGGCGCAGAAGAAGCAGATGGTCCCCTTCCTCATCTGGGCCAACTACGACATCCCCGAGCGGGAGCGGGTCTCCCTCTCCCTCAACTACCTGTCCGCCTACCTCACCGAGGTGGCGGGCCTCCCCCAGACCGGGTATCAGCAGTACCTGAAGGACCTCTGGCAGGAGCTGCCCATCGTGAACACCGTGGGCTATGTGGACGGCGAGGGCAACTGGGTCCACACCAGCGACGAGGAGAACCTCTCCCCCACCGCCCAGACCGCCCTGGACGAGTACAAGCGGGTCCTGTACAACAACATCTTTGACAAGGGACGGCGGCCGTCGGATTTCTTCACCCTGGCCTCGCCCTGACGCAAAAACCGGCCCCCGGCGCTTTACGCGCCGGGGGCCGGTTTCGTCTCTCAGAGGGTCACACCCCCCGCCAGACCGGAGATGCGCACCCGGCCCCGGACCCGGTGGAACACCGTGTCCGTGGTGCGCCCGTCGGCCCATCGGTAGCGCAGGCGGCTGCGCCCCGAGGTCAGGGCCCGCTCCAGGGCCAGCCGGCACTGCTGGAGGTAGAGCAGCCGGTTCACCGAGGCGTACTCCCGCGCCACCTCCTCTCCGTACTCCCGGCAGGGGCATAGGTCGCAGGAGGTCATCCGCCCCACCGAGCGGGAGAGGACCGTGGCCTCGGCCGCCGCGCGCTGGCGCAGGGCCTCCCGGGCCTCGGCGATGGGATACTCACAATGGCTCATGGATTTGGTCATAAAAAATACCACCTTTCTCAAAATGGGCGCAGCAATCCTGTGTCGCCACAATCATGCTTCTACAACCAATTTTGAGTTCGGCGGTTTCGCTGGATAGATTATAGCACAAGCCAACTGGCGCTGTCAATCTCCGGTCCCAAAAAGGGCCGCCCACCGGAATGGTGAGCGGCCCTCTGGAGCATCAGGCGCGATTGCGGACCTTCTGTCCGCGGGAACTGCGGCGGAGGAAGGAGAACTTGGTCTCCGAGCACACCACCGCCACGAAGATGAGGGCAAAGCCCACCAGCAGGCGCCCGGTCACCGGGTCGCCGTAGAAGATCACCGAGCACAGCACGCCGAACACCGACTCCAGCGACAAAATCACCGACGCGGAGGCCGGGTCGGACCACACCTGGCCCACGTTCTGGAAGAGGAGCGCCACGGTGGTGGCCATGGCGATGAGGTAGCCCATCTGGATGAGGAGGTCGGGGTTCAGCAGGGTCTCGGCCGCCGGGAACTCCTGGAACAGCGCGCCGAACACCCAGGCGTACACCGCCGCCCAGAAGAACTGGAACACGGTCAGGAGGTAGATGTCCTTCCCCGGGGAGACCTTGGCCACCGCCACGATGTGGGAGGCGTAGAAAATGGCGCAGCACAGGGTCAGGGCGTCGCCCCAGGTGACGGTGAAGCTCTCCGTGAGGGACACCAGCCCCACACCCGTCACACACAGCACCGCGGCCAGGATGTTATAGCGGTCGGGGCGCTTATGGGCCACCGCCCAGTAGAGGAAGGGCACCATCACACAGTACACCGCCGTCAGGAAGGCGTTTTTGGACGGCGTGGTGCCCATGAGGCCGAAGGTCTGCACCGAGTAGGCCGTGAAGAGGAAGCCGCCGATGATAGCCCCCCGCCACAGGTAGTCCCGGGTGAAGTGCTTCCACTTCTTCCAGCACACGAGGGAGAGCAGAATGGCGCCGCCGGTGAAGCGGATGGCCAACAGATAAAAGGTGGGGATCACGTCCACCGCCCCCTTCATGATGAAGAAGGAGGAGCCCCAGATGAAAGCCGCGGCAAACAGCATGGGCTTGGCCAGACGGCGCATGAGCGTATCGTGCATGGATTGTGCCAACTCCTTTGATGTGGTATCATGGGAAGTGCCGCACCAGGCGGCACAGGAGGTTTCTATGTATTTATTCGATCTGGACGGTACCCTCATCGACTCCAACGGCGTGTGGGTGGAGGTAGACCGGGTCTTTCTCTCCCGCCGGGGCTTTACGGCCACGCCGGAGTACTGCCACACGGTGGGCCACTCCATTTTCCCGGTGGCCGCGCAGTACACCAAGGATTACTACCACCTGGAGGAGAGCCCCCAGGAGATCATGGACGAGTGGACGGCCCTGGCCGGGGACGCCTACTCCCACCACGTCCCCTTGAAGGAGGGGGCCCGGGAATTTCTGGAGTACAGCCGGGACCGGGGGGAGCCGATGGTCCTCACCACCGCCTGCGTGCCCCAGATGTGCAAAGCGGCCCTCGAACGCCACAATTTGACGCCCTTTTTCTCCTCCATCCTCTTTGCCCAGGAGCTGGGCGTGGAGAAGCGGGACCCCCGGTATTTCCAGGCCGTCCTCACCCATCTGGGGGTCCGGGCGGAGGACTGCACCCTCTTTGAGGACTCCCCCGGGGCCTGCCGCACCGCCAAAGAGGCGGGCATCCGGGTGGTGGGGGTGTATGACCCCTTCTACGCGGACTACCAGGAGGAGCTGCGGGCGGTGAGCCACCGGTACATCCGCAGCTTTATGGAACTCCTCCCCAAATCGAATTGACACACATGCTCCCACGGGCCGCTGTTTCGCGCGGCCCGTGGGAGCCTTTTCTTATTCCTTGGTCATGTGCTGGGAGGCCGCCCGGAGCATCAGCTTCTTGGTGCCGTTCTCCTCAAAGGCGATCTCCACCAGCGCGTCGCCGCCCATGGGGGTGAGTCCGGTGATGAGGCCCTTGCCGAAGGCCTTGTGCACCACGGTGTCGCCCTTCTGGAAGTCGGGCAGCGGGGCCTTGGCCGGACGGGCGGGCGCGGCGGCGCTCCCCTTTCCGGCGGTGGGGGTGGAGGCAGAGCCGGCAGAGCTCCCGCCGCTGTATCCGCCATAGCCGCTCCCCACCGAGTAGCCCCGGTCGTACACCGGGCGGGGCCGCTGGCGGCGCTGGGGGGGCTGCCACTCGCCGCTCCCCTCCTCCCGGGTGTGGAAGGTGCGGCCGCTCTTCTCCACGAACTGCTCCGGAATCTCAGCCAAAAAGCGGGAGGGCCGGTTGGCGCTGGTGCGGCCGAAGATCATGCGCTGGGAGGCACAGGAGAGGTAGAGCTTCTCCCGGGCCCGGGTCATGGCGACGTAGCACAGCCGCCGCTCCTCCTCCATCTCCTCCGGCTCGCCGATGGCCCGCACGCCGGGGAAAATGCCCTCTTCCACGCCCACCACAAAGACCACCGGGAACTCCAGGCCCTTGGCCGAGTGCATGGTCATCATGACCACGCTGTCCTCGCTGGGGTCGTGGTTATCGAGGTCCGTATACAGGGCGATCTCATCCAGGAAGCCGGAGAGGGAGGGCTCGTCCTCGGCGTTTTCCAGATAATTCTGGATGGAGGTGGCCAGCTCCCGCACGTTCTCCAGCCGGGTGCGGTCCTCGATGGTGCGCTTCTGCTCCAGCATGGCGGCGTAGCCGGTGCGCTCCACCACCTCGTCGTAGAAGGCATCCAGGTCCATCTCGCCGGAGAGCTTCCGCAGCTCGGTCATCAGCTCGGCAAACTGTCCCAGCTTGCCGGCGGCCTTCTGGAGCTCCGGGTAGTCCCCGGCCTTCTCCACGATCTCCCACAGGGAGCAGCCCCGGTCCCGGGCCAGCTCCTGAGCGGTATCCACCGTCTTTTGTCCGATGCCGCGGGGCGGGTTGTTGATGATGCGCAGCAGGCGCAGATCGTCTCCCGGGTTATTCACGGCGCACAGGTAGGCCAGCATGTCCTTGACCTCCGCCCGGTCGAAGAAGCGGATGCCGCCGATGATGCGGTAGGGGATGCCGTTCTTCTTGAAGGCCTGCTCGATCTGGTTTGACTGGGCGTTCATGCGGTAGAGCACCGCGTGGTCCTTCCACGCCCGGCCAGCCGAGCGGTCGGAGAGCACCTGGGCGGCCACGAACTGGGCCTCGTCGTGCTCGTTCATGGCGGTGTAGCACTTGACCTTCTCGCCGTCGTCGTGGTCGGTCCATAGCTCCTTGCCCTTGCGGCCCTGGTTGTTGCGGATGACCGCGTTGGAGGCCTCCAGGATGTTCTTGGTGGAGCGGTAGTTCTGCTCCAGGCGGATGACCCGGGCGCCCTTGTACTGGTTTTCAAAGGAGAGGATGTTCTCGATGGTGGCGCCGCGGAAGCGGTAGATGGACTGGTCATCGTCGCCCACCACGCAGATGTTCTCATGCCCTCCAGCCAGAGTGGAGGCCAGGAGATACTGCAGATGGTTGGTGTCCTGGTACTCGTCGATGAGGACGTAGCGGAATTTCCGCTGATAATAGGTCCGCACATCCTCATACTCCTGCAGGAGGCGCACCGTGTGGAGGATGATGTCGTCGAAGTCCAGGGCGTTGGCCTCCCGCAGGCGGCGCTCGTACTCCACATAGACCTTGGCGATCTTGGTCAGGCGAAAGTCCCCCGCCTTCTCACACTCCTTCAGATAGTCCTTACCGCTCTTCATGGCGTCCTTGGCCCGGGAGATATACCCCAGCACCGACTTGGGCGGGAAGGTCTTGTCGTCCAGGTTGAAGTCCTTCAAAATGTCCTTCACCACCCGCTCGGAGTCGGCGGTGTCGTAGATGGTGAAGGAGCTGGTGAAGCCCAGCCGGTCGATGTCCCGGCGCAGGATGCGCACGCAGGCCGAGTGGAAGGTGGAGGCCCACACGTCGTTGGCGGAGGGGCCCAGCAGCCGCTCCAGGCGCTCCTTCAGCTCACCAGCGGCCTTGTTGGTGAAGGTGATGGCGATGATGGACCAGGGAGCCGCCGGCTCCAGGCGGCACAGCCGCTGGGCGGCCTCCTTCCCCGCCTCATCGGGGGATGCCACATAGGCCTCCAGCTGCTCCAGCTCCGCCGGGCCCACCCACTCGGGGACCTCGTCGCAGTCCGAGCCCCGGCCGTAGCGCATCAGATTGGCGATACGCCGGATGAGCACGGTGGTCTTGCCGCTGCCCGCTCCGGCCAGCAGCAGAAGGGGCCCCTCGGTGGCCAGCACCGCCTTGCGCTGCTGGGGGTTCAGATCCTGGTAATCCAGCGCGATGGCCGCTCTTCTGGCCTTGCAGAAGCGCAGCTCCTGTTCACGATTCAACATGCGTCCCATTCCTCTTTTCCATCCGGGTTTCAACTGACAGTAACCGTTATTTTATCACAGTTTCCCCAGCCGGTGCAACCGCCCGTCGCCCGGGATTTCGCCGATTTCTCCCGGGAGAAGCCAAACGAGCGTTGACATTTCCGGTCCTTTCCACCATAATGATACCTGAAATCGAGAGACGCGCCCGCGCATGGAACGCGCGGGCGTCTGTATGGAGGAAATCATCATGTCCCAACACAAGCACGAGGCCGGGAAGTTCACCAGCTCCGTGGGCTTTGTCCTGGCCGCGGTGGGCTCCGCCGTGGGCATGGGCAACATCTGGCTCTTTCCCTACCGGGTGGGCCAGTACGGCGGCGGCGCGTTCCTGATCCCCTATTTCATCTTCGTGGCCCTGTTCAGCTACGCGGGCCTGTCGGCGGAGTTCGCCCTGGGCCGCCTCACCGGCACCGGCACCGCCGGGTCCTTTGACTTCATCCTCACGCGCCGCGGCCTCAAGGGCGGCGCCATCATCGGCATCATGCCCCTGGCGGGCGTGCTGGGCATCGCCATCGGCTACTCGGTGGTGGTGGGCTGGGTGCTGCGCTACTGCGCGGGCGCGGTCACCGGCGCGGTGATCCACACCGACGCCCAGACCTATTTCGACACCCTGGCCGTGGACTTCGGCTCCATCCCCTGGCACCTGGCGGCCGTGGTCCTCACCGCCCTCATCCTCATCCTGGGCGTGGAGGGCGGCATCGAGAAAATCAGCAAGTTCATGATGCCCGCCTTCTTCATCCTCTTCGTCATCATCGCCGTGCGGGTCTTTTTCCTGCCCGGGTCCGAGGGCGGCTACGCCTACCTCCTCAAGCCCGACTGGTCCTATCTCATGAAGCTGGATACCTGGGTCTACGCCATGGGACAGGCCTTCTTCTCCCTGTCCATCAACGGCGCGGGCATGCTCATCTACGGCAGCTACATGCGCAAGGATGAGAACATCATCAAGCACGCGGGCTACACCGCCGTGCTGGACACCCTGGCCGCGCTGCTGGCGGGTTTCGCCATCCTGCCCGCCGTGTTCGCCTTCGGCATCGACCCCTCCAGCGGCCCCTCCCTCATGTTCGTCACCCTGCCCCAGGTGTTTGCCCAGATGCCCGCCGGTCGGCTGTTCGCCATCCTCTTCTTCGTGTCGGTGTTCTTCGCCGGCATCACCTCCCTGGTGAACATGATGGAGGCGTGCAGCGAGGCCCTGGCCAACCGCCTGAAGCTGTCCCGCACCCTGTCGGTGGTGGTGATCTCGGCGGTGGTGTTCGGCGTGTCGGTGTTCCTGGAGTCCCTGCCCAAGATGGGCTCCTGGCTGGACACCGTCACCATCTATATCTCCCCCTTCGGCGCGGTGCTGTGCGCGGTGTTCATCTACCTCATCTACGGCATGAAGAACATCAAGGCCGAGCTGAACATCGGCCGCCCCCGTCCCCTGGGCCGCAGCTTCGACGTGATCGCCTACTTCTATGTGTTCCTGGCCGCTCTGGTGGTCATCTTTGGCATCGTCAAGGGCGGCATCGGCTGATCCTTGCTCTCAATTAAAAAAACAGGCTTCTGTCCGCGGACAGAAGCCTGTTTTGCGTTAATACCGCTCCCGGTGGACCTTGGACCAGTCCAGGGTGTCCAGCGCCCGGGGCTCCGGCCGCTCGGCGGGCATGCCCAGGGACAGCACCGCCTCCAGGCGCAGGTGCTCGGGGAAGCCCAGCAGATCCCGGAGGAATTCCTCCGCGGTACCGCCCCCCGGGGCCTCCCGCAGGCGGCCCTGCACCCAGCAGCTCCCCACGCCCAGGGCATCCGCCATCAGGTGCATATTGGCCATGGCGATGGAGCAGTCCTCCACCCACACGTCGGTCTGTTCCTCATCCCCCAGCACCACCACGGCGCAGTCCGCCTGGGCCAGCATCCCGGCCCCCGCGGGACGGCACCGGGCCATCTTCTGAAGCGTCTCCCGCTCCCGTACCACCAGGAAGGTCCAGGGCCGCTTCGCCCGGCCGCTGGCCGAGAGCAGCCCCGCCTGGAGGATCTGCTTCAATGCCTCTTCGGGCACCGGCTCCCCGGTGTAGGAGCGGATGCTCCGCCGCTCCTGAAAGATCCGCAGCAATTCCATGGCCGCACATCCTTTCTCTTTAGTATGGCTCCATGGTACCACAGTCCGGCGGGGCGGCGCAACCTCCGGCTCTTGTTCAATGTGGTCAAAATCGCCCCCTTGATTTTGTCGAAACGGCCTGCGGATTTGGAATTGCCAGTTGGAGCGGAATGTGCTATATTATGGATTGAAATCGTTTACAACTTTTTTCAATACAGAAAGGGAGAGGTCCTGCCATGACGGACATTACGACCATCGGAGAAGTATTGATCGACCTGACCCAGACCGGGGCCAATGGGGACGGCGTTCCCCTGTTTGCCGCCAATCCCGGCGGCGCACCCGCCAATGTGGCAGTGGCCGCTGCCCGTCTGGGGGCCAAGACCGCCTTCCTGGGCAAGGTGGGCCGGGACGGCTTTGGCCGCTATCTGCATATGGTGCTGGAGGAGAACGGCGTGGAGACCGCCGGCCTTCTCACCGACGAGGCTCCCACCACCATGGCGGTGGTCACCGTGGACGCCACCGGTGAGCGCTCCTTCCAGTTCCGCCGGGGCGCCGACTGCAATCTGGCCCCCGAGCAGGTGGACACCCGCCTGGTGGAGCAGACCAAGGTGCTCCACTTCGGCTCGGTGAGCCTGACCGCCGGTCTGTCCCGCTCGGCCACCATCTACGCCGCCCGCCACGCCCGCTCCTGCGGCGTGCTGGTCAGCTACGACCCCAACTACCGTGCCTCCCTGTGGCCCAACCAGGAGCACGCCGTGCAGTGGATGCGCATTCCCCTGCCCCTGGTGGACCTCATCAAGCTCTCCGACGAGGAGCTGCCCCTGCTCACCGGCACCGATGACCCCGAGGAGGGCAGCCGCCGCCTGGCCGACCAGGGCGTGGGGCTGGTCCTCATCACCATGGGCGGTGAGGGCTCCTTCTACCGCTGGCAGGGCCGCACCGGCCGGGTGGCCGGCGTCGCCACCACCGTGGCCGACACCAACGGCGCCGGGGACACCTTCCTGGGCGCGGTGCTCAGCCGCCTGGTCCGGCGGGGCGAGAAGCCCCTGGAGGGCCTGACCGCCGAAGAGCTGGAGGACATTCTGGCCTTCGCCAACCGCGCCGCCTCCCTCACCTGCTCCCGCAGCGGCGCTATCCCCGCCATGCCCACCCTGGAAGAAGTCGAGAAAGGAGTGAAGTGCCATGAGGCCTAAGCGCACCCGTACCACCCTCCGCGCCGCCAAAGCCGCCAAGGCCGCTGCGGCCGCCGCTCCTGTGGCTCCCGTGGCTCCCGCCGTCACTGAATCCCCTGTTGCTCCCACCGTCCCTGAAACTCCCGCGCCCGCCGTGCGGGACACCGCCGTCTTTGAGGAGCGGCTGGGCCGGTACTATGACGAGCTCAAGTGGCTCTACTGCGAGCTCTACCACAACGACACCGCCGCCTTTGACTACTTCGTGAACATGCTCCGCCGCAGCTGGCTGGCGCGCAAGGACGACCTGGTGGCCCAGGACGCCCGCCGGGCCGCCGACCCCGACTGGTACCGGGGCCGGGAGCTGCTGGGCATGATGCTCTATGTCAACGCCTTCGCCGGCAATCTGGCCGGTGTGGAGGAGAAGCTCCCCTACCTGAAGGAGTGCGGCGTGAACTACCTCCACCTGATGCCCCTGCTGGAGAGCCCCAAGGGCCGCAGCGACGGCGGCTACGCCGTGTCCGACTTCCGGAAGGTGCAGCCCGAGCTGGGCACCATGGACGACCTGGAGCGCCTGGCCGACGCCTGCCGCGCCGACGGCATGAGCCTGTGCCTGGACTTCGTCATGAACCACACCAGCGAGGACCACGAGTGGGCCCGGAAGGCCCGCGCCGGCGAGCCGGGCTACCGGGAGCGCTACTTCTTCTACGACAACTGGGACATCCCCCACGAGTTTGAAAAGACCGTGCCCCAGGTGTTCCCCACCACCGCTCCGGGCAGCTTTACCTGGCTTCCCGACTGCCAGCAGGTGGTCATGACCAATTTCTATCCCTACCAGTGGGACCTCAACTATGCCAACCCCGTGGTCTTTAACGACATGACCGAGAACCTCCTGTACCTGGCCAACCGGGGCATCGACATCATCCGCCTGGACGCGGTGCCCTACATCTGGAAGGAGCTGGGCACCAACTGCCGCAACCTCCCCCAGGTCCACACCCTGGTGCGGATGATGCGCATCGTCTGCGAGGTGGTCTGCCCCAGCGTGCTGCTGCTGGGCGAGGTGGTCATGGAGCCCTCCAAGGTGGTACCCTACTTCGGCACCCCCGAGAAGCCCGAGTGCCACATGCTCTACAACGTGACCACCATGGCCACCACCTGGCACACCCTGGCCACCGCCGATGTCTCCCTCCTGCGCCACCAGATGGACACCGTCTGCGCCCTGCCCCGGGACTTCCTCTTCCTCAACTACCTGCGCTGCCACGACGACATCGGCTGGGGCCTGGACTACCCCTGGCTGAATCAGCGCTTCGGCACCGACGAGGTGGCCCACAAGAAGTACCTCAACGAGTGGTTCACCGGCGAGTGGCCCGGCAGCGACAGCCGGGGCGAGCGCTACAACGACGACCCCCGCCTAGGCGACGCCCGGCTGTGCGGCACCACCGCCTCCCTCTGCGGCGTGGAGGCCGCCGACTACGAGCAGGACCCCTTCAAGCTGGAGCGGGCCATCGCCTGTGACCTGATGCTCCACGCCTGGATGCTCACCCAGAGCGGCATCCCCGTGCTGTACAGCGGCGACGAGATCGGTCAGCTCAACGACTACTCCTACCACAACGACCCCGAAAAGTGGGACGACAGCCGCTACATCCACCGCGGAGCCTTCCAGTGGGATCTGGCCCAGCTCCGCCACGACACCACCACCCGCCAGGGCAAGCAGTTTGAGGGCCTGCGCCACCTGGAGGAGATCCGCCGCGCCGAGCCGGTCTTTGACGCCCGGGCCGACATGTGGACCTTCGACACCGGCAACCCCCACGTGCTGGGCATCGGCCGCTGGTACCAGGGCCGCAAGCTCATCGCCTTCTTCAACTTCAGCCAGGAGTTTGTCACCGCCTCCTCCTGGGAGCAGGGCCCCTTTGAAGAGCTGGTCTACGGGGGCAAGCGGGACAGCCTGGACCACGTGGAGCTCTATCCCTGCGGCTTCGCCTGGTACCTCAACGTCCAGCCTTGAACCCTTCCCCCCGCCTGAAAGGAGGCTTTCCCCATGACCATCAAGGAGATCGCACAAATGGCCGGCGTGTCCAGCGCCGCGGTCAGCCGCTACCTCAACGGCGGCTCCCTCAGCCAACAGAAGCGGGACGTGATCCGGGACGTGATCCAGCGCACCGGCTACCGCCCCGACGCCGCCGCCCAGATGCTGCGCAGCAAAGTCACGGATTACACCGGCGTCATCGTGCCCAAAATCAACTCCGACGCCGTGAGCCGGGTCACCGCCGGGATCACCCAGGTGCTGTCCCAGCGGGGCTACCTGTGCCTGCTGGCCAACACCTCCGGAGAACCCGAGCAGGAGCTGGCCTACCTGGAGCTCTTCCAGGACCGCTCGGTGGCGGGGATCATCCTGATGGCCACGGTGCTGCCCCCCCGGCACCAGGAGATGCTGAAAGCCTGCACCGTCCCCCTGGTGGTGGCTGGGCAGCAGTGCGAGGGCGTCCCCTGCGTGTACCACGACGACTACAACGCCGCCCGGGAGCTCACCGGGCGGCTCATCCAGCGGGGCCGGCGCAAGCTGGTCTACATCGGCGTCACCGAGCAGGACATCGCCGTGGGCCTGCACCGCAAGCAGGGCATGCGCGCCGCCCTCACCGAGGCGGGGCTGAGCCCCGACATCCCCTGCGCCGTCTCCAACTTCACCGCCGACGGCGGGCGGCGGGCCATGGAGGAGCTCCTCCAGGCCCACCCCGACCTGGACGGCGTCATGTGCTCCACCGACCTTATCGCCATCGGGGCCATGGAGGCCCTGCGCGCGGCGGGGAAGGAGCTGCCCCGGGACGTCAGCGTGGCCGGCATTGACGACAGCTGGGCCGGCGCCCACATCACCCCCCGCCTCACCACCGCCCACTTCTACTACGAGGAGTGCGGCGCCGAGGCCGCCCGGATGCTCCTCTCCATGGTGGATCAGAAGGACGGCGACCTGCCGGTGCGGCAGACCATGATGGGCTACACCGTGGTGGAGCGGGACAGCATCTGATCCCCTTTCCGAATCTGGAGGTTTTGCTATGAAAATCCTGTACATGGGCACCGCCGCCGCCGAGGGGTGGCCCGGGCTCTTCTGTTCCTGCCCCATCTGCTCCCACGCCCGGAAGGAGGGCGGGAAAAACCTGCGCACCCGCACCCAGGCCCTGCTGGACGATGAGATCCTGCTGGACTTCCCCCCCGACAGCTACTGCCACGCCCTGAAATACGGCCTGGACTTCGGCAAGCTCCACACCCTGCTGGTGACCCACAGCCACATGGATCACTGGTTCCCCACCGACATCATCCACCGGCACGAGCACTTCGGCCACGGCGCCGAGGGCGTGCTGGACATCTACGGCAACGAGGCGGTGGAAAAGGCCTTCTATGAGCACATCCTCATCGACCGCTTCAAGCCCCACCCCATCGACGACGTGGTCCACTTCCACCGCACCCACGGCGGCGACCGCATCCACGCCGGGGAGTGGGAGATCATCGCCGTCCCCGCCGACCACGACAAGCGGGAGGAGCCCCTGGTCTACATCTGCAAGAAGGGCGGCAAGACCGTCTTTTACGGCCACGACACCGGCGCCAACCTGAGCCCGGAGGCCTGGGACCTGCTGGCCGCCGAGCACTTCGACCTCATCAGCCTGGACGCCACCATGGGCCTCAAGACCATCGGCGGCTACCACATGGGCCTGCCCGACATCGAGCCCTTCATCCAGAAGCTCACCGACCTGGGCTGTGTGGACAGCCACACCGTGAAGGTCATCAACCACTTCAGCCACAACGGCGAGATGACCCACGACCAGCTCACCGCCTGGGGCGCGGAGCGGGGCATCCTGGCCGCCTACGACGGCATGACCGTGGAATTTTAACACAGCGCACATCCGCCCACCGGGGGAGCTTCCCGGCGGGCGGATTCTTTTTTGCCCAATTCCACGGCTCATCTCCGGGCCGCTCTTGCCGTTTCGCACAAAAACACCTGGAAAATCTTGTCCAATTTTCCGTCTATACAAATTCCACCTCCGCGGCTATAATGAACTTACAATGTAAACGATTTCAAAATAAATTCAAACATCGACGGAGGAGTAGAAATGGACTATCGGAAATGCGCCCAAGAGATCTTCCAACAGGTGGGCGGACGGGAAAACCTGGTCAGCGCCGCCCACTGCGCCACCCGGCTGCGCCTGGTGATCGCCGACAACAACAAGCTGAACATGAAGGCCCTGGAGAACATCGACGGGGTGAAGGGCGTGTTCAGCAACGCCGGACAGCTCCAGCTCATCCTGGGCACCGGCACCGTGAACAAGGTCTATGATGAATTCCTGGCCGTGTCCGGCATGACCGCCGCCACCAAGGAGGAGGTCAAGGCCGCCGCCGCCGCCCGCCAGCCCCTGCCCAAGCGGATGGTCAAGGCCCTGGGCGATGTGTTCGTCCCCATCCTGCCCGCCATCGTGGCCTCCGGCCTCATCATGGGCCTGCTGGAGGGCCTGTGCAAGGCCTTCCCCGCCCTGGCTGACTCGGGCGCCTACACCATCTTCCATCTCTTCAGCAACGCCGCCTTCGTGTTCCTCCCCATCCTGGTGGCCATCTCCGCCGCCCGTGTGTTCGGCGGCAACATCTTCCTGGGCGCCGTCATCGGCATGATCATGATCCACACCGATCTGGTCAACGCCTGGTCGGTGGCCGACTATGTGGCAAACGGCACCCCCATCCCCTCCGCCGATGTGTGGTTCGGCCTGTATAACATCAACCTGACCGGCTATCAGGGCCACGTCATCCCCGTCATCATCGCGGTCTGGATCATGTGCCAGATCGAAAAGCGCCTCCATAAGATCGTCCCCGAAATGCTGGACCTCTTCATCACTCCCCTGGTCACCGTGTGCGTCACCGGCTATCTGACCCTGACCATCTTTGGGCCGGTGTTCTCCACCGTGGAAAACTGGGTGCTCACCGGCGTGCAGATGCTCATCACTATCCCCTTCGGCATCGGCGCGGCCCTCATGGGCGCCATCTACCCCCTGACTGTGGTGTGCGGCGTGCACCACATGTATAACGTCATCGAGGCCGGCATGCTCTCCTCCACCGGCCTGAACACCTGTATGCCCATCGCCTCCGCCGCCAACTTCGCCCAGGGCGCCGCCTGTCTGGCCGTGGCCCTCAAGACCCGGGACCGCAAGACCAAGGCCCTGGCCCTCCCCTCCGCCATGTCCGCCGCGCTGGGCATCACCGAGCCCGCCATTTTCGGCGTCAACCTGCGCCTGGTCAAGCCCCTCATCGCCGGTATGATCGGCGGCGCCGCCGGCAGTGTGGTGGGCTCCATGTTCCACATCGGCGCCACCGCCTACGGTGTCACCGGCCTGTTCGGCTTCCTGACCACCACCGACTATCTGGTCCCCTACGCCATCGAGCTGGCCGTGTCCTTCGCCGTGGCCTTTGCGGTGAGCTGGTTCCTCTACAAGGAGGAGGCCCCCGCCGCCGCGGACACCGCCCCCCAGGTCGGGGAGCAGCCCGCCCTTTCCACCCAGAGCGGCGTGGTCGGCTGTCCCATGGCCGGTAAGGTCATCCCCATGGCCGACATCCCCGACGCCACCTTCGCCGCCGGCGTGCTGGGCGAGGGCTGCGGCATCGAGCCCGCTGAGGGCCGCGTGGTGGCCCCCTTCGACGGAGTGGTGACCACTGTGGCCGACACCCGCCACGCCCTGGGCCTCTCCTCCCCTGACGGCATGGAGCTGCTGATCCACGTGGGCATCAACACCGTGGAGCTGGCCGGTGAGGGCTTCACCCTCCACTGCGCCGAGGGCGACACCGTGAAGGCCGGGCAGGTGCTGCTGGATGTGGACCTGGACCGCATCCGCAAGGGCGGCTATTCCACCACCACCGCTGTGCTCCTCACCAACGCCGAGGACCTGGGCGAGCCCACCGTGGCCCTGGGCCAGCACCGCGAGGGGGAGCCCATCCTGACCATCCCCGCCGCTGTCCCCGCGAAGTAAGCAAATCTGCACAAGGAAAGGCCCCGATGTGGAAATTCCACATCGGGGCCTTTCTCATTTCTTAAAACTCCGCGTTGCCGACGGTGCGGGGATGCAGCTCCACGTCGCGGATGTTGTTGATGCCGGTGAGGTACATCACCATCCGCTCGAAGCCCAGGCCGTACCCGGCGTGCTTGCAGGAGCCGTAGCGCCGCAGGTCCAGGTACCACCAGTAGTCCTCGGGGTTCATGCCCAGCTCCTTGATGCGGCCCTCCAGCAGGTCCAGCCGCTCCTCACGCTGGGAGCCTCCGATGAGCTCGCCGATGCCGGGCACCAGGCAGTCGGCGGCGGCCACGGTCTTGCCGTCGTCGTTGAGGCGCATATAGAACGCCTTGATCTCCTTGGGATAGTCAGTGACAAACACGGGGCGCTTGAAGATCTGCTCGGTGAGGAAGCGCTCGTGCTCGGTCTGGAGATCGCAGCCCCAGTAGGCCTTGAAATCGAACTGGTCGTTGTGCTCCTCCAGGATCTTCACCGCGTCGGTGTAGCTCACCCGGGCGAAGTCGGCGTTGGCCACATGCTCCAGGCGCTCCTTCAGGCCCTTATCCACAAAGGAGTTGAAGAAGTTGATGTCGTCGGGGCAGCGCTCCAGCACGGTGCGGATGATATACTTGATCATGTCCTCGGCGGTGTCCATGTAGTCGTTCAGGTCCGCAAAGGCCATCTCCGGCTCGATCATCCAGAACTCGGCGGCGTGGCGCTGGGTGTTGGAGTTCTCGGCCCGGAAGGTGGGACCAAAGGTGTAGACGTTGCCGAAGGCCATGGCGAAGTTCTCAGCGTTGAGCTGGCCGGACACGGTGAGGGAGGCCTTCTTGCCAAAGAAGTCCTTGGAGTAATCCACGGTGCCGTCGGGATTCTTGGGTACGTTCTCCAGGTCCAGAGTGGTGACCTGGAACATCTCGCCGGCGCCCTCACAGTCGCTGGCGGTAATGATGGGGGTGTTCACATAGACGAAGCCCCGGTCCTGGAAGAAGCAGTGGATGGCGTGAGCCGCCACGGAGCGCACCCGGAAGGCCGCGGAGAAAAGGTTGGTGCGGGGGCGCAGGTGCTGGATGGTGCGGAGGTACTCCACGCTGTGGCGCTTCTTCTGGAGGGGATAGTCGGGGGTGGAGACGCCCTCCACGGCGATGGAGGTGGCCTTCACCTCCAGGGGCTGCTTGGCCTCGGGGGTCAGCACCACGGTGCCGGTGACCACGAAGGAGGTGCCCACGTTGCACTTGGCGATCTCCTTGAAATTATCCACCGCGTTGTCGGCAAAGACGATCTGAAGGTTTCGGAAGCAGGAGCCGTCATTGAGCTCGATGAAGCCGAAAGTCTTCATGTCCCGGATGGTGCGGGCCCAGCCGCAGACGGTGACAGTCTGTCCGCCAAAGGCCGCCTGGTCGGCAAAGATCTGCGCGACAGTGGTACGTTTCATGGTGGTCAACTCCATTTTCTAAAAGTAAATCACCGTTTAGTATACCATTCTTTTTCCATTTTGCAATACCTGCACCAAAAAAGACCAGCTCACGCCGGTCTTTTTTGCCGTTTAAGTTTCGTCGGAGCCCTTCCGATGGCGCATGCTCTGCTGGGCACCCCAGACGATCCAGGCCAGAAGGCACCCCGCTACCGGAGCGACGCACCACCAGCCCACCATGAACCACGCCAGGAGATACCACTCGGCGGTAGCCAGAAACCACACGCCGGGAATGGCCAGCAAAAGAACGGGCAGGAGCAGCCGCCACCCCCAGTTCGCCCTCCGGCACAGGAGCAGCTCCAGGAAAAACATGGGGATGCAGTGGGCGTAGAGCAGCAAAAACTGGTGCTCTGGTGGGATGTCCAGGGGCAGGTCCCAGAAGGCGGTGATCAGAATCACGGCATAGACCGCGAAGGTGACCAGCGTAAACGCCAGCAGGACTCTATCGGTCTTATTCCATCTGCTAACCATTACCACACCTCATTTCTGTTTGGCGTTCCACAGAGCCCCGCAAAGGCTCCCCGCCGCCAGGCACACGCCGGGCAGCAGACAGGCCAGCGCGGTGATGGTCCACCGGCCCAGGGCCTTTCCTTCCTCATAATAGCACTTGATCAGCACACAGGCGGGCAGATCCAGCCGCCCCAGCACCGCGCCCCGGGTGGAATTCATCACCATATGGGCACCGGCAGAAATTAGCTCGGCCTCCGGCTCCATCCGGCGGAACTCTTCCTCCCTCTGAACGATATGCTCCAGCTCGCGCAGCCCCAACACCAGGAAGAAAGCGGTGAAAGCCGCGCACCAGAGTAGCGTCCAGCCCAGGGCCCCGCCCCGCTTCCCGGTCCACACCGCCCCCGCCGCCAGATAGAGGGCGGCCAACCCTGCCGCATAGCCCCAGAAGGGGATCTGGGCAATCCAGGGAAAGGGGTCCAGAAACAGGGGTCCCAACACCAGAATCACCAAAGACAGCGCCCCCTGGAGGGCCAGAAAGGCGACCGCCGGGGCGATCCACCGTGGAAAGCGCGGCAGGGCCGGCCGGCTGCGGAAGCCCAGTACAATGGCGGGCACACCGGTGAGGAGGATCACCCCGCCCCACCACACGATGTCCGCAAAGGGCGAGAAGCTGATGAAGCCGGTGCCCGAGTCCAGAGCGGGCACCCCGGCATACAGCACCGCCGCCAGGGTGTTGACCGCCAGCAGAGACAGGACCGTAAGAATCCAGAATGCCTTTTTCATGGTCACACCGCCTTTCGCCGCCGCAGCAGCAGGCCCAGCAGCCCGCCCGCCAGAGCAGAACCGAAGGCCACCCCACAGAAAAACAGGGCGCTGGAATTGTAGACCAGAACGACTGCCGCCAGGGTGAAGAGGGCGCAGCCCACCGGGTAGAGGGGACAGATTCCCTGCCGCTTCCACAGGCTGAGGGCGGAGACGAAGCTGCCCACCGGCAGAACGAGATAGGGGAAGTACAGCGCCCGCAGCACCGGCACGTCCACCGCGTCAAAAACCGAGAGGACCACGGGCACACCCAGGCACAGCAGCAGGGCAAAGGCCAGATAGGGCAAGGTCTCCCGCCACTTTAGCGGGGAGGGCCCAGGGGCCAGCCCCAGTTTCTCCCGGATAGCGGCTACCTCCAGATACCAGCCGATCCACCGCCCCAGCCAGATCAGCACATAGAACACCGCCAGCAGAACCAGGACCAGGGGCATCCCCTCCGGTCCGGCATTCAGGCCCACCCACAGGGCCAGGGTGGCCGCCATGGCGAGGAAGTGGATCATGGTCCGCTTCACCAGCGCCTGTCCGGTCCCGGCAAAGGGCAGGGTGGCGATGCCGATTTCCGCCCCGAACAGGGCAAAGAGGGCAAAGGACACCAGCACCCCCAGCCACTCCGGCGTAAAGCAGAAGTTGCAGTTGGGAAAGACAATCCCGGGAAAGCCGGGGGATACGAACGGGAACGGAGCGCCCAGCAGACAGCCCAGCAGCAGGTGGGCGGCCACACCCGCCAGGGCGCCGGCCAGGGCGCGGTGCAGCGCCTGACGTCGGTTGTCGAACAGCATGGTCGTTCCTCCTTTCACAGGCCGATGGCCTCTTTGATCTTCTTCACATACCGCCGGGAGACGTAGCTCACTGTGCCCCCCTCCAGGGTCATTCGGATGGTGCCGGTGAGGGACAGGTCCAGGGCGGTGACCTTCTTTAGATTCACGATCTCCGAGTGAGAGATGCGCACGAAGGTGTGCCGGTCCAGCTTGCCCTCCAGCTCGTAGAGCCGCTCTTTCAGGTCATAGACCCCTCCGACGGTCTGGGCCTTGACTCCCTTGTCCTGGGCGAAGCACCGCAGTAGCTCCTCCTCCCGGAGGGGGAAGGCCCGCTCCCCCTGCCAGCCGGTGAGGACGCCGCCGCCGGACAGCCGGGCGGCCAGGGCCTTTACCTCGTCGGTGAGGGCGGGGGCGGTGATGGTCACCGACGGCTCCCCGCAGTTTGGGTCGATCTGTACTTTGACCTCCATTCCCCTCCCTCCTTTCAAGCTCAGTATAGGCAAAAAAAGGCCGCCTGTCCACGGATTTCGGACAGACGGCTTTTGGGGGCGGATACTCGGTCACGGCTCCTCCCGGAAGGTGAATACCTCCTCCACGGTACGGTCAAACACCTTGGCGATGTCCATGGCCAGCTTCAGGGAGGGGTTATACTGTCCCTTCTCCAGCCGGCCGATGGTCTCCCGGCGCACCCCCACCAGGGCGGCCAGGGTGGCCTGGTCCATCCCCCGGGCCAGGCGCAGCTCTTTGATCTTCGTCTCCAGCATGGCTCAGGCTCCAAAGCGCTCGTAGAGCAAGAAGAGGATGTCCTGTGCCAGGCAAACGCACCCGAAGGCCACCAGCAGCTCGGAGCGTCCCAGGATCAAGGTCTGGCCGTTCTTCATCCAAACCAGCAGGGCCCCCATGGCCAGAAACACCAGCGTGAAAAGGGTGGAATTGGTACGCCGCTCATTTTCTGCTGAGCGCTCGTCCCCCTTCTCCACCCACACGCCCAGAGTGGTCAGGATGATGACCACCGCGGCCACCAGAAGGAGCCCCACCACTGCGGTGCGCAGGGGATTTGGTAGGTCTTTGACGGGAAACCAGTTGGCTAGTGCGCCGAAAAACAGCACCACCGCCCAGCACAGAGCGCTGAGCTGCTTGCTTCGGGTCAGGGTCAAAACAGGCCGTTTCATATCGTTCCCTCCCATGTGATGTATTTGTCTCCTTGTGTGATAAATATATCACATCACAAGGGAACTGTCAACTTCCTCTTGACAAAGCTCATTTATAAGCATATGATTATACCATAAAGAATTGCTTAGGAGGCGAGGCCATGACCCAGAGGGAGCGCGAGATCCTCAACTGGATCGCCGAGAACCCCCTGATCTCCCAGCAGGAGCTGGCGGACAAGGCGGGCATCACCCGCTCGTCGGCGGCGGTCCACATCTCCAACCTGATGAAAAAGGGCTACATCATGGGCAAGGGCTACATCGTCCGCACCGCCCCCTACGCTGTGGTCATCGGCGGGGTCAACATGGACATCGGCGGCCGTCCCGCCGGGAAACTGGTCCCCCATGACTCCAACCCCGGCAAGGTGCGCATGAGCCTGGGCGGCGTGGGCCGCAACATCGCCCACAACCTGGCCCTGCTGGAGGTGGACGTCCGCCTCTTCACCGCCTTCGGGGACGACCTGTACGCCCAGAAGATCGCCGCCTCCTGCGGTGAGCTGGGCATCGACATCTCCCAGTCCCTCCAGGTGCCCGGCGCGGCCACGTCCACCTATCTCTTTATCGCCGATGAGGCGGGCGACATGGCGGTGGCCGTGTCCGACATGGACATCTATGACCACATCACCCCCCACTGGCTTGCCTCCCGGCAGGCCCTGCTGGACAACGCCCAGCTCATCGTCTTTGACACCAACATCCCGGCGGACAGCATCGCGTGGCTGGCTGAACACGCCAAGGTCCCCCTCTTTGCCGACCCGGTGTCCACCGCCAAGGCGGAAAAGCTCCGGGGCGTTCTGGGAAAACTCCACACCCTCAAGCCAAACCGCCTGGAGGCGGAGCTCCTCTCCGGCGTGACCATCACCGACCGGGCGAGCCTGGACCGCTGCGCCGACGTGCTGCTGGGCACCGGGCTGCGCCGGGTGCTCCTCTCCCTGGGGGGCGAGGGCATCTACGCCGCCGACCACCAGGACCGGGTGCTCCTCCCCTGTCTCCCCGGCCAGATGGTCAACACCACCGGCTGCGGCGATGCCGCCATGGCCGCGGTGGCCTGGGCCTATCTGGAGGGCACTGACCTGCGGGACACCGCGCTGGCCGCGCTGGCCGCCGGGTCCATCGCCATGGAGAGCGCCGAGACCATCAATCCGAATCTGAATCCCCGGGCCCTGAAAACACGGGCCGGTCTGTAAGAAGAATATCAATACTCATTTTATGGAGGTATGCAGCATGAATCTCAACAAGTATCTGGACGTCGCCCCCGAAGTCGCCGCCGCTCTGGCCGCCGGTAAGCCTGTTGTGGCCCTTGAGTCCACCATCATCTCCCACGGCATGCCCTATCCTCAGAACGTGGAGACCGCGCTGAAGGTGGAGGAGATCATCCGCGAGAACGGCGCCGTGCCCGCCACCATCGCTATCATCGGCGGCCGTCTGAAGGCCGGCTGCACCCGGGAGGACATTGAGTACCTGGGCAAGAAGGGCACCAAAGTCAACAAGGCCAGCCGCCGGGACCTGGCGGTGCTGCTCTCCAAGGGTGAGGACGGCGCCACCACCGTCACCACCACCATGATCATCGCCCACATGGCCGGCATCCAGATCTTCGCCACCGGCGGCATCGGCGGCGTGCACCGCGGCGCCGAAACCACCATGGACATCTCCGCCGACCTGGAGGAGCTGGCCCACACCCCCGTGATGGTGGTCTGCGCCGGCGCCAAGTCCATCCTGGACCTGGGCCTCACCCTGGAGTACCTGGAGACCCATGGCGTGCCCGTCATCGGCTACGGCACCAAGGAGCTGCCCGCCTTCTACACCCGCAAGAGCGGTTTCTCCGTGGACTATGAGCTGGACACCCCCGAGGAGCTGGCCGCCGCTTTCCACACCAGCCTGGAGCTGGGCTTCCAGGGCGGCATGCTGGTGACCAACCCCATCCCCGAGGAGTACTCCATGGACCCCGCCGTCATCAACGGCGCCATCGACCAGGCTCTGGCCGAGGCCAAGGCCCAGGGCATCCACGGCAAGGAGACCACCCCCTTCCTGCTGGCCAAGGTGAAGGACCTGACCGGCGGCGACAGCCTGGATTCCAACATCCAGCTGGTGTTCAACAACGCCCGGGTGGCCGCCCGCACCGCCTGCGCCCTGTCCGCCCTCAAGCAGTAATCCTGTTTCCGGCTCCCGCCTCTCCGGCGGGGGCCGGTTTTTTTGCCAAATTGGCTCTTGCTATTCCAGGATTTTCTGTTATACTTATGAGTATAAATTCCTGCGTACCGAGGGGATGTACCCGAGGACAACGGAAGGCAAAATGCAAACTGTACTGACCGGAAGGGGGTTCTCCCCTCCTGACGGGTAAGGCAGCGGGCACCCACCACAAAGCGGCTTTGGGCTTTTTATAACCTCTGCCGCCTGGTTCTGCGTCCCTCGCCCCGGTACAGGAGTACCGGGGCGTTTGTTTTTTGCTGAGATCTGCACAGAAGGAGCGATTTGTATGGAAAACCGCATCGCCGTCATCGGCATCATCGTGGAGAACCCCGAGGCCACCGAGCAGCTCAATTCCATCCTGCACGAGTATGGGGAGTACATCGTGGGCCGCATGGGTATCCCCTACCGTCCCCGCAGCCTGCACATCATCAGCATCATCATCGACGCCCCCACCGAGGTCATCAGCGCCCTTTCGGGCAAGCTGGGGATGCTGGAGGGCGTGTCCGCCAAGGCCACCTACTCCAAAGCCCCCGCTCATGGGGAATAACCCCGCCCTCTCCGCCGGAGAGCTGGAGGAACTGCTGGCGCTGGAGGATTTTTCGCCGGTCTACCGCCGGGCCAACGAGGTGCGGCGGGAACAGGTGGGGGACACGGTCCATATCCGGGCCATCCTGGAGTTCTCCAACGTGTGTAAGCGCAACTGCGCCTACTGCGGTCTGCGCGCCGCCCATGCGGGGGTGGAGCGCTACCGCATGACGCCGGAGGAGATGGTGGACACCGCTGTGGAGGCCCACCGGGCGGGCTACCGCACCCTGGTGATGCAGTCGGGGGAGGACCCCTGGTACACCCCCGAGCTTTTAGGGCAGATCGTTCGCGAGATCAAGGCCCGCACCGACATGGCTATCACCCTCAGCTGCGGAGAGATGAGCAAGGCCGATTACGCCCACCTCCGCGCCTGCGGGGCGGACCGGTACCTCCTCAAGCACGAGACCGCCGACCCGGAGCTCTACGCCACCCTTCACCCCGATGGCACCCTGGAAAACCGCCTGCGGTGCTTAAGGGATTTAAAAGCCCTGGGATACGAGACCGGCGGCGGGTTCATGGTGGGCCTGCCGGGACAGACCAACGCCACGCTGGCCCAGGACCTTCTCACCCTGGCCTCCATCCCCTGTGACATGGCGGGCATCGGGCCCTTCCTCCCCCATCCGGATACCCCGCTCCGGGGCTCCGCCCCCGGCAGCACCGAGGTCACCAAGCGCTGTGTGGCCCTCACCCGGCTGCTGCTGCCCCGGGCCAATCTCCCCGCCACCACCGCCCTGGGGGTGCGCAGCGCCGGAGAGAAGAGCGACGTCTTTTCCTGCGGGGCCAACGTGGTCATGCTGAAGGTGACCCCCACCTGCTACAAGCGCAAGTATGAGATCTATCCCGCCCCCCTGCCCGACACCCACATCGCCCAGCAGCGCCGCACGCTGGACGAGCAGATCCGGGCCCTGGGGCGCATCCCCTGTTGATTTTGGAACACGAGAAAAGAGGTACTTATCATGGCTTATAATGTGAAATCCATGGTCGCCACCGAGTTCATCGATGACGCCGAGATCCAGGAGACCCTGGCTTACGCCGCCGCCCACAAGAACGATCGCGCCCTGGTGGAATCCCTGCTGGAGCGGGCCAAGGACTGCAAGGGCCTGACCCACCGGGAGGCCGCTGTGCTGCTGGAGTGTGACGACCCCGAGCTCATCCACAAGATGGAGACCCTGGCCATGGAGATCAAGCAGAAATTCTATGGCAACCGCATCGTCATGTTCGCCCCCCTGTACCTGTCCAACTACTGCGTCAACGGCTGCCGCTACTGCCCCTACCACGGCCAGAACAAGCACATCGCCCGGAAAAAGCTCACCCAGGAGGAGATCGTCCGGGAGGTGGTGGCCCTTCAGGACATGGGCCACAAGCGTCTGGCTCTGGAAACCGGCGAGGACCCGGTGCGCTGCCCCATCGAGTACGTGCTGGAGAGCATCAAGACCATTTACGGCATCAAGCACAAGAACGGCGCCATCCGCCGGGTGAATGTGAACATCGCCGCCACCACGGTGGAGAACTACCGCAAGCTCAAGGAGGCCGGAATCGGCACCTACATCCTCTTCCAGGAGACTTATAACAAGAAGCAGTACGAGTACCTCCACCCCACCGGCCCCAAGAGCAACTACGCCTACCACACCGAGGCCATGGACCGGGCCATGGAGGGCGGCATCGACGACGTGGGCTGCGGCGTGCTGTTCGGTCTGAACCTCTATAAGTACGACTTCGTGGGCCTGCTGATGCACGCCGAGCACCTGGAGGCGGTCCACGGCGTGGGCCCCCACACCATCAGCGTGCCTCGGGTGCGCCGGGCCGACGACATCGACCCCGACGAGTTCGAGAACGGCATCACCGACGCCCTCTTCCAGCAGATCGTGGCCATCCTGCGCATCGCCGTGCCCTACACCGGCCTCATCATCTCCACCCGTGAGAGCAAGGAGTGCCGGGAAAAGGTCCTCCGCCTGGGCGTGTCCCAGATCTCCGGCGGCTCCCGCACCAGCGTGGGCGGCTACGCCGACGGCGGCGAGGAGGAGGACTCCAGCCAGTTCGAGGTCAGCGACAACCGCACCCTGGACCAGGTGGTGAACTGGCTGCTGGACGGCGGATACATCCCCTCCTTCTGCACCGCCTGCTACCGGGAGGGCCGCACCGGCGACCGCTTCATGAAGCTGTGCAAAAGCGGCCAGATCGTCAACTGCTGCCACCCCAACGCCCTGATGACCCTGAAGGAGTACCTGGAGGACTACGCCTCCCCCGACACCTATAAGAAGGGCATCGCCCTCATCGAGCGGGAGATCCCCACCATCACCAACCCCAAGGTCCGGGAGACCGTGCTGCGCCACCTGAAGGACATGGACGGCGGCATGCGGGACTTCCGCTTCTAAGAAAGGAGTTCCCATGAGCCTCACCCAGACCCCCCAGGCCGAGCGGCTCCACATCGCCCTGTACGGCAAGCGCAACGCGGGCAAGTCCAGCCTCATCAACGCCCTTACCGGCCAGCCGGTGGCTCTGGTGTCCGATGTGGCGGGCACCACCGCCGATCCGGTGCGCAAGGCCATGGAGCTCCACCCCATCGGCCCGGTGCTCTTCATCGACACCGCCGGGTACGACGACGTGGGCGAGCTGGGCGCGCTGCGGGTGGAGGCCACCCAGGAGACCCTGGAGCGGGCCGACGTGGCCCTGCTGGTGCTGTCCGCGCCCCCCACGGCGGAGGACCTCACCTGGGCCGACGCGCTGCGGAAGAAAAAGATCCCCTTCCTCACGGTCTGCAACCAGGCCGACCGGTGGGACGATCCCCTCTCCTCCCTCCCCGACGAGCTCCGGGAAAATGCCGTAGCGGTGAGCGCCCTCACCGGCGACGGTATCGAGGACCTCCGCGCCGCCCTGGTGCGCCTCATCCCCGAGGGCTTCCAGCAGCCGGAGCTCACCGCCCGGCTGGTGCAGCCGGGGGACACAGTGCTGCTGGTGATGCCCCAGGACATCCAGGCCCCCAAGGGGCGGCTCATCCTCCCCCAGGTGCAGACCATCCGGGACCTGCTGGACCGCACCTGCACGGTGGTGTGCACCACGGCGGGTGGGCTCCAAAACGCCCTCTCCGCCCTCGCTCAGCCCCCCAAGCTCATCATCACCGACTCCCAGTGCTTCCCCCAGGTGGCCGCCGCCAAGCCGGAGGAGAGCCTGCTCACCTCCTTCTCGGTGCTCTTCGCCGCCTACAAGGGGGACATCGAGGCCTTCGTGGCCGGGTCGGCTGCCATCGACGCCCTGACGCCCAACAGCCGGGTCCTCATCGCCGAGGCCTGCACCCACGCCCCGCTGGAGGAGGACATCGGCCGGGTGAAAATCCCCGCCCTCCTGCGCAAGCGGGTGGGGCAGTCTCTCCAGGTGGACGTGGTGGCGGGAACCGGCTGGCCCAGCGATCTGAGCCCCTACGACCTCATCATCCACTGCGGGGCCTGCATGTTCAATCGGAAATACGTTCTCTCCCGCCTGGCCGCCGCCCAGGCCCAGAGCGCGCCCATGACCAATTACGGCGTGGCCATCGCCCGCCTGACCGGAATTCTGGATCAAGTCGTCTGGTAACACCGGCAACGGGGCCGGAGCCTTACAAAAAGGCTCCGGCCCCTCTTTTAAGTTCCAAAACACACCCGCACTGCCCAGGCCGCGGCGATGAACCCGGCCAGGTCCGCGCACAGAGCGGCGGGGAGGGTGTAGCGGGTGCGCCGCACCCCGGCGGCGCCGTAGTACACGGCGATGGTAAAAAAGGTGGTCTCGGTGGAGCCCAGCATCACCGCCGCGGTGCGCCCGATGGTGGAGTCGGGGCCGTAGGAGGCGATAAGCTCCGCCCCCACCCCCAGGGCCGCTGAGCCGCTGACCGGCCGCACCAGCAGAAGGCCCACCGTCTCCGGCGGAATGCCCAGCAGGCGCAGCAGGGGGGCCAGCAGTTCCGCACAGGCCTCCAGCGCCCCGGAGGCCCGCAGCATGTACACCGCCGTCAGCAGCGCCACCAAAGACGGCAGGATGCGCAGCAGGATCTGGAGGCCCTCCCCCGCCCCGGTGGTGAGGGCCTCGAACACGTCCACCCGCCTGGCGCTGCCCCAGATGGCCACCGCGCACAGCAGGAGGGGCACCAGCATGGTCAGCACACTCACAGCCGGCCCTCCCGCAGCGCCCACACCCGGCCCAGCACCTTGGCCGCCGTGATGCCCACCGTCACCGAGATGGCCGAGGCCAGCCACACCGCCGGCAGGATGTCAAAGGGTGTGGTGCAGCCCTGGGCCGCCCGGACACTGGCCACGGTGGTGGGGATGAGCTGGATGGAGGCGGTGTTGCACACCACCAGCATACACAGTGCGTCGTTGGCCACCCCCGGTGTGAGCCGGCTCATCCGCCGGGCCGCCCGGATGCCCAGGGGGGTGGCGGCATTGCCCAGCCCCAGCAGATTGGCCGAGACGTTGGCGGCAATGCTGTCCATCACCTCCCGATCCTCCGAAAAGGCGGGATACAGACGCCGCAGCAGGGGCCGCAGCAGCCGCGAAAGCCCCTCCATCGCGCCGGAGCGCCGGAGCACTTCCATCACCCCTGTCCACAGGCAGAGTACACCAGCCATGGACAGGCACAGCTCCACCGCCGCGCCCGCCCCCTCCAGCGCCGCCGCGGCCACCGCCTCGCCCCGTCCGGCGGCCGAGCCGCACAGCACCGCCGCCAACACCATGATCGTCCAGATCGCTGACATTTCCCTTCACGCCCCTCTCCCATTTCATGTGAAGAAACACACAATTATATGTGATGAAACCCGGTTAATGTCCCGGAATTTTAAACTTATTTTTGTAATATACAATAAATTCCATTTTTGCGACATAAGTCGAAATTTTCCCATCGAAATTTCCAAATTTCAATTGACAACGCAATACAACATGTTATAATAATTACAGTTTCTAGTTAATGATAGAAAAACATGGTATCCCACAGAAAGGACGTATCAATATGAAATCAACCGGCATTGTCAGAAAAGTGGATGAGCTTGGCCGCATCGTGCTCCCCATCGAGCTTCGTCGTACTCTGGATATCGCCGAAAAGGACTCTCTTGAGATCTATGTCGATGGTGCCTCCATCGTGCTTAAGAAATATCAGCCTGCCTGCATTTTCTGCGATGATGCCAAGGATGTCATCAACTTCCGTGGCAAGAATATCTGCCCCAACTGCCTGAAGGAGCTGCAGGGCCGCTAAGCCGCCACCCCGATACATCCAAACACAAACCCCCGCCGCCCGAAGGGGCAGCGGGGGTCTTCTTTTTGCCTTTCTCATGCAAATCCGCGCCGATTCGACCAGATTCGCGATTATACGTTTTGTAAAGGCTTCAAATTACTTTTTTTTACATAATAGTATTATGATTATTTTAAGGCTCGCCGCGGTTTTCCTGCTCTACCGCCGCGGCGTAGAGCTCGTTCCGGGCCAGGCCCAGCGCCTTTGCCACCTGCTTGACAGCGTCCTTCAGGGACCTGCCCTCCTCCCGCAGGGCGCGCACCCGCTCCAGGCCATCCTCCAGGGTGGGGGCGGCTTCCTCCACTGGCGCACACCCCTCCAGGACCAGGACGTACTCGCCCTTGGCGCCCTGGCTGGCGCAGCGCTCCACCGCGCCGTCCAGCGTGGTGCGGATGATCTCCTCGTGGAGCTTGGTCAGCTCCCGGCACAGGGCGATGCGCCGCGCTCCGCCGAAGGTGTCCCGCAGGTCGTCCAGGGTGGCGGAGAGCTTGTGGGGCGCCTCGTAGAAGATCATGGTGCGCTCCTCATTCCGCAGGGATTCCAGATGGGCCCGGCGGTTCTTTTTGTTCATGGGCAAAAAGCCCTCAAAGGTGAAGCGCCCGGTGGGGAGGCCCGACACCGAGAGGGCGGTGATGAGGGCGCAGGGCCCCGGGATGGCCACCACCGGCACGTCCGCCCCGGCACACAGGGCCACCAGATCCTCGCCGGGGTCGCTGACCGCGGGGGTGCCCGCGTCGGTGACCAGCGCGCAGTCCTCTCCCATCAGCAGGCGGTTGAGGATGGCCGGTCCGCTGGTGTCGGCGTTGTGGCGGTGGTAGATGACCATGGGCTTTTTGATGCCCAGGTGGTTGAGGAGCTTGACCGACACGCGGGTGTCCTCGGCGGCGATGAAGTCCACCGCATCCAGGGTCTCGGCCACGCGGCGGGAGATGTCCCCCAGATTTCCGATGGGGGTGGGGACCAAAAAGAGGGTTCCGGCCATAAAATCGTCTCCTTTGCGATCAGATGGGGCCCGCCGCGAAGGCGGCAGGCAGACACTCCAGCCCGGGCCGCCCGCCCTTCACGCTCTCCACCAGGACGGCGGAGGGAGCATGGGCGGCGTCATGCTGGAGGAATTGCAGTCGTTTGGGTTCCAGAGCGGCTCCCCGCAGCCCGGCGAAGAGGTCGGCCAGCCGTTCCGGCCGGTGGACCAGGGCAAAGCGTCCGCCGTGGCGGAGGAGTGCACCCGCCCTGCGGCACAGCCCCTCCAGGGTAACTTCCCCCTCCATGCGGGCGGGGTCGCTGCCCTTCCCGGAGCGGGGGGCAAAATAAGGCGGGTTGGACACCACCAGGTCAAAGATCCCCAGCGGGAGTGGCGCGGTGGAAAAGTCCCCCTCCAACAGGGTCCCTTCCAGGCCGTTTTCTTGGAAATTGGCCCGGGCGGCGGCCATGGCCTCTCCACTCAGCTCCACACCGGTGAGGGCAAGAGTGGGCTCCCGCCGGGCCAGCAGCAGGAGCAGCAGCCCCGCGCCGCAGCCCAGGTCGCACACCCGCCAATGCTTCCGCACCGTGGCGAAGTCCCCCAGGGCCAGAGAGTCCCGGCCCATGGGAAAGCAGCCCTCGGTCCAGGTGTAGCGGAAGGGACCCAGGATCTCACAGCCCCCCGCCATCAGCCCAGCACCTCCACCAGATGGCGGACGATGCGCCCGGTGATGCCCCAAATGGCCTTCTCTCCCCAGCGGTAGATGGGCACCTCCACCCGCCCGGCCCGGAAGGGGTAACCCTGGGGAAAGCCAATGGCCTCGTAGGGAAAATCCGCCCCCGGCCGGGGCTCCAGGGGATAGCTGGGACAGAGGGGCGCATTCTGGCGGAAAAAGTCCAGCGGCACCCGGAAGGTCTCGGCCACCTCAGCGCTCTGGAGCTTTAATTGCTCCGCCGCCGCGGCGTCCACCACCCCCAGCACCGGATGGAGGAGAAATCCGCTCTGGTGGAGGAGCACGTCCAGCTCGGCCACCACCTCCACGGCGGCGGCGGGGATGCCCAGCTCCTCCTCCGTCTCCCGGAGGGCGCAGGCCACGGCGCTCTCCTCCCCTTCCATCCGGCCGCCGGGAAAGCAGACCTCCCCCGGCTGGCGGCGCAGGGTGGAGGCTCGTACCTCAAAGAGGAGCTCCCAACCGGTGTTCCCCTCGATGAGGGGCACCAGCACGGCGTACTCCCCCGTGACATCCTGGACCCCCGGCGCGCGGCCGGAAAAGGCGGCGCACAGCTCCGCCCGGGTCATGCCAGCTCCTCCAGCCGCCGCTCCAGCGCCTGGAAGAGGGCTCCCACATGGGCCCCGTCCACCAGGCGGTGGTTGAGCTCCAGGGACACCAGGAGCTGGGTGCGGCCCTCCCGCTCCTCATACTTTCCCCAGGCCACCCGGGGGATGGAGTCGGTGGGGTCGGCGTCCCGCTCGTTGGTCAGGGCGGTGACGGGGAACCAGGGCAGGCAGGTGAAGTAGATGAGCTGGTCCTCCGGCCAGGGGCTCTCGGGCAGGAAGGTGGTCTGGGCGGCGCTGGCCGCCTTGGCCCGCCGGCAGAAGTCGGCCAGATTATCCCCTACCTCCAGGGTGGTGATGTGGAAATTGCGGCTGCCCGGGTGCAGGTCGGTGAAGCTGGGGACCAGATGGTCGTGGAGGATCAGGTCCTCCCCCCGGATCTTCACCCGGAACTCCTCCACGTCGTCCATGGCCTTGGTGACCAGCCACACCATGGCGCAGTAGAAGGACAGCCCCTTCTCCTTGGTGTAGCGGCGCAGGGCGGTCACATCCACCGGGAAGGTGAGGGTGTAGAAGGGGTGGGACATGGGCGCGAAAAAGTCATAGAGCTCCCGGCGGGGCCAGGTCTCCTTTTGGATGTATCGCATGGGCACTCCTTTCCAGACAGAGACAAATGGGAGCGGACCGCCCCGGCCCGCTCCCGTTTTGGAATCTCACAGGACGCTCCTGCTCTCAAAAATGCGCAGCCAGCCGCCGCGCAGGGCGACCATGGGCACGCCGCCCTCCACCCGCCGGTCGCCGGGCTCCCCGGCGTGGCGGTCCAGGCGCACCTCGCCCCGCACCACGGTGATGGTCTCCTCCTCGGTGCGGAAGAGGCACCCGTACCCGGCGAAGGCCCGCACCACCCGGTCGGCCCGCTCGGCCCGGTC
>NZ_NFGZ01000034.1 GCF_002159175.1 Flavonifractor sp. An92
CCCCCCCCCCCCCCCCCCCCCCCCCCCCCCCCCCCCCCCGCCCATGTCTGCGCGCTTATGCGGGAACCTTCACGTTCCAGTAGATGGGATAGCGCAGGTAGTCAAAGCCCTCCACGCCGGCGCGCAGGCCATACACACCGGTGTAGTGGCCCAGCACGGTGGCGGCGCCGTACTCATAGAGGAAGCCCTGCAGCTCGTCCCAGGTGGCGGAGGCCTCCTCGGTGGTGGCGGCGGAGCGGATGGCGGCGATGCCCTCACTGACTTCGGGGGCGTCCAGACCGGCCCAGGGCTGGCTCAGCACCGAGAGCTGCACCGGCAGGGGGTTGTAGGAGTTGCTGGTGATGAAGAGGTCGAACTGGGCGGGGTCGGAGCGGTGCTCCATGAAGGTGGTGAAGTCGTACTGCTCCACCTGGGCGTTGATGCCAGCCTGCTTCAGCTGGTCCTGCACTACCAGGGTGGCGTTGTACATCTCGCTGTAATCAGGGGTGGTGACCAGGACGATGGGCTCGTTGTTGTAGCCCGCCTCGGCCAGCAGTTCCTTGGCCTTCTCCACGTTGTTTTGGTTATAGTACTCGCTGCCGGCATCACTGCCCCACACCGCGTCGTCCGGCGGGCACCAGCCGGGATTCAGCGTGTACAGGTTGGGGTCGCCGTAGGCGGCCAGCAGGATGTCATCGCAGTTGAGGGCGGCCAGCACGGCCTGGCGCAGCGTCTGGTTGGCCAGGGGCCCCTGGGTGGTGTTGAAGAACAGGTTCAGGGTGCCGCCGGTCTCAACATCCATCACCAGATTGGGGTCGGCGGAGAGCTCCTCATAGCGCTCCAGAGGCAGGTCCTCGATGATGTCGTACTGACCGGCCTGGAACCCGGCGATGCGGGTGGCGTTGTCGGCCACCACACGGAAGTAGATGGTCTCCGTGGCGGCGCTCTTCTCGCCCACCAGGCCGCTGGACTCACCCTCGGGGGACTGGTAATCGGCAAAGCGGGTGAGCTTCACATACTGGTCCTGCTTCCACTCAGCCAGCTGGTAAGGGCCGGTGCCGATGTACTCGGTGACGCCGTCGGGGCCGGCGGCGTCCACCGCCGACTTGGGATAGATGGCGGCGAACTGGATGGGCGCGGCCAGCACCATGATGATGTCGGAGGAGGCCTCCGGCACGGTGAGAGTAACGGTGTAGTCATCTACCTTGGCGAAGGTGGAGCCGCTGATGAGCTCTGCCTTGGAGCAGCGCTCCAGCCACAAATTCATGGAGGCCACCACATCATCGGCGGTCATCTCCTGGCCATTGTGGAACTTCACGCCCTGGCGCAGGGTGATGGTGTACACCAGGCCGTCCTCGCTGACGGTGTAGCCCTCGGCCAGAACGGGCACCGCCTCATAGTTGGCGTTCAGGGAGAACAGTGGCTCATAGATGTGCATGCCGATGCCGCCCACGATATTGGAGTTGATGCCGTGGGGGTCCAGGGAGGGGGGATTGGCGGCAATGCCGATGTTCAGTTCGCTCTTATAGGAGATAGGCTGCGTGGAATCCGTGGGCACCTGGGAGGTGTTGGGATCGGGAGAGCTGGAGGAGGGACCGCCGCAGGCGGTCAGCAGCATGGCCGTGCCCAGTGCCAGCGCGGCGATGCGGGTGAGAGAAACGCGTCTCATGGTGTCATCCTTTCTGTCGTTCGTTGGTGTGGGATTTTTGGGGGCCTCATTATATCAGGTGTCCAGTTTTCTGTCCATCCACGCGCTATTTACGGTATATTATGCACAAAATATGTACTTGACTTTGGAGAAACGATAAACTTTTCCGCAGTTTTAAGATTTTTTTAAGCAGACAGCCGGTTTCCTGTGACTTACTTTATTGAAAAAACGAAAGAAATAGGCTGAAAAATAGCTATTATATAGGAAAACACAATATAATAATATTGTATTTTCTGAAAAACCGGAAAGATAATATCGAGTTGTCTGATAGAACACGAAAAGTTAGACCAGGAGACTGATGCACTGTTCCTCCCCACCGAAGGGAGTGCGAGACAAATCTGGTCTGATGAGCTTAAGCCAGAGATCAAATAAGCCGTGCAATACCTTTGGTCTTTTTTGCTTCACAGGCAAAGCAAAGAGGCGAAGGACAGGGTCCTTCGCCTCTTTTAAGGTGCTTTTATTGACTTACCACTTGTCCAGCTCAAAAGCCTCGACATCATTGTCACGCCCACCAGCATAGGAGCTGTAATAGGGGGGGAACTGCTGCGAATCACAGCCTTATCGGTATTATAGGCATCCTCGTCGTTCAGCTCCGAGATATAGATGGTCAGACAGTGAGAGCCGCCGGAGGTTCCGCATAGGAACTCACGCCCATCATACCAGCGTAGAACACTGGGATACTGGAATCCACCATACTCATAGGTCTCCTGGAGCAGGACGCTCTTCATGCCCATATAGGCGTCATAGGACTGGGTCGGGAACACTTTCTCCAGGATCCCCTTCGCCACCTGGCGGCCCGGGTACTTGAAGGCGGAGTAGTCAATCAGGCCCTTCCCTTCAAGCGTTTTCTCGTAAAGGGTGACCTCCATGATATGACCTACCATGACGTCTTTGACTTCGACCGTAATATTCCCAGTATAGCGGTCCTTATAAACCAGCCGCTTACCGCCGATCTCGTTGTCCACCTCGTTCCAGTCCCCGGTGGCCTTGAGGGCAGCGTAAATCTCGTCCACGCTCATACCCTCAGTAACGGGGCTGGCAACCTCGGAAGCCTTTGTCCATCCGGCCTGCACGAACATAGTGGCAGCCTGGGCGCGGTCCAGAAGGGCCTTGGGCTGGAAGGTCAGTTTGTCATCGACGCCTACGGTGAGACCAGCCTTGTACGCCTTCCATACCGCCTGCTGATAGTCCGTATCGATGTCGGCATAGTCGGGGATATCGCTGGGCAGCAGGGTGTTGTTGGGAGTACCGGTCGCTTCCGGGCTGACGCCCAAGCTGGTCATCAGCATATAGTAAGCCAGCTCCCGGGTACAGGGCACGGCGTAGTTGTCCGCTGTGATGGCTCCCTGGCTGGGCAGACATTTGAGGGTATTGACGCAGTAGTCCACCGCTCCGTAGGCCCAGTAGCCATTCTGATTCTTCTGGGGCGCACCCAGAGCGGAACAGATGATGGTGGCCATCTGGTCGATGTTGAAGTTGTCCTCAGGTCCGTAGATACCGCCGCCATAGCCGGCGATCAGGCCACCCTCGGCCATCTTGTTAATGAAGCCGGAAGCCCAGTGGGTGCTGGGGACATCGGTAAAGTGACTGCTGGCAGCACGGGCAGGGAACGAGCCCACGCATACAGACAACGCAAGACCTACACTCAGAACACGCAGATGCTTTTTCATGGTGATTCTCCCTCTTTGTTAATCTCAGATGAAATTATATCATTAAGTAACAAAAAATCAAGTTGATGTAGATTGTTATCATCTTCTGTATCTCTTATATGCGAGCGGCTCTACTGTGCCGGAAACGTAACCCGCGCATAACAAAAAAGAAAGACACGACATATGTCGTGTCTTTCTTTTTGGCGCAGCGGGTGGGATTCGAACCCACGTGCGGTTGCCCGCAAACTGATTTCGAGTCAGCCCCGTTATGACCACTTCGATACCGCTGCATCGGAACTTTTTTGAGGACCTGCGTGGTCTCATACCCGTATAGAATACCGTATTTCCTGCCGGTTGTCAATATTGCAGCGGCGGAAAAAATGGGCTATAATCATTCTGAACGACATGAGGTGAGACCATTGGCAGCAAAAATTTTGCTCTCCTGCGGCCCGAAAGGGGCCCCCTATTATGAAGCGGCCGTCCGGGCCGCCGGTGGACTGCCCACCAGCATCCACTGCCCCTCCAGCGCGGAGGGATTCGATGCGCTCCTGCTCTGCGGCGGCGAAGATCTGGCCCCCGACCGGTATGGTCAGGAGGACCGCGGCTCTCAGACCCCCGATCTCCCCCGGGACGCGGCGGAGCTTGCGATGGCAGAGGCATTCCTGTCCTCCGGAAAGCCCATTTTGGGGATCTGCCGGGGCATTCAGCTCCTGAATGTGGCCCTGGGCGGCACGTTGATCCAGGACCTGGGACCTCTGGTCCCCTTCCACGCGCCGGACGGCGCGGGTACTTACGATAAGGTGCACCCCATCCAGACCCAATCCGGCTCTCTGCTCCACCGCTGGTACGGGCCCATCTGTTCCGTCAACAGCTCCCACCACCAGGCGCTGGACCGGCTGGGGGAAGGGCTGGTGGTCACCGCCCGCTCGGAGAGCGGCGTGGTGGAGGCCGTGGAGCTGCCCGGCCGGGCGGTGTTTGGCGTCCAGTTCCACCCCGAGCGCATGACCGGGGATTGCCTCCGGCCCGACGCGGTGGACGGCGCCGCCATCTTCCGCTGGCTTTTGGAGCAGTGCTGACCTGCCTGTTCATCCCATTTTTTAAAGTGAGGTTCATATGAAGGAATTGAAACAGCGTATCCTCCAGGAGGCCAATGTGGGCGAGGGGGATATCATCCATGTGGACATGTTCCTCAACCACTGTATGGACATGGAGCTCATGGAGCGCATGGGCAACGAGCTGGCCAAGCGCTTTCGCGGCGAAAAGATCACCAAGGTGGTGACCATCGAGAGCTCGGGCATCGCGCTGGCCTGCTTTGTGGGCCGGTCGCTGCGGGTCCCCGTCATTTACGCCAAAAAGTTCCAGACCGGCTACATCGACCCCAACGTCTACTCCGCCGAGACCCACTCCTTCTCCTTTGAAAAGTCCTACACCATCCGGATCTCCAAAAAATATCTGGATGAGGACGATGTGGTGCTTTTGGTAGACGACATCCTGGCCAATGGACAGGCCGCCCTGTCCCTGCTGGAGCTGGTGTCCAAATCCGGCGCGGAGATCGCCGGCATGGCGGTGGCCATTGAGAAAAAGATGCGGGAGGGCGGCAGCGTCCTGCGCCGCATGGGCGTCCGGGTGGAGGCCCTGGCGGTGGTCGAGCGCATCGAAGGCGACCGGATCATCCTGGCCGACTCCTGAGGGAGCGGCCCTTGACCGAACTGGGAGGAATGAATATGCGAGAAGTGGAAGTCAGCGCCGTCACTGCGGCGGTCAAGCGCCTGTGCATCGAGGCCAACTGCAACCTGCCCGGCGACGTGCGCCGCCGCATCCAGGATTGCCGGAGCGCCGAGACCTGGCCGGTGGCGCAGAATGTCCTGGATCAGATCGTGGAGAATTACGAGATCGCCCAGGCCCAGCAGGCCCCCATCTGCCAGGACACCGGCATGGCCTGCGTCTTTCTGGAGGTGGGCCAGGAGGTCCACTTTACCGGCGGCGCTCTGTACGACGCCGTCCATGAGGGCGTGCGCCAGGGCTATGCCGAGGGGTATCTGCGCAAGTCGGTGGTCTCCGACCCGCTGGAGCGGAAGAACACCGGCGACAATACCCCGGCCATGATCTACTGCGACCTGGTCCCCGGCGACCAGGTGAAGATCACCGTGGCCCCCAAGGGCTTCGGCAGCGAGAACATGAGCCAGATCAAGATGCTCAAGCCCTCCGACGGCCTGGAGGGAGTCAAGAAATTCGTCCTTCAGGTGGTGGAGGATGCCGGCCCCAACCCCTGTCCCCCCATCGTCATCGGCGTGGGCATCGGCGGCACCTTCGATAAGGCTGCCCTGCTGGCCAAAAAGGCCCTGATGCGGCCTCTGGACCAGCCCAATGCCGACCCCTTCTACCGGGATCTGGAGGCGGAGCTGCTGGAGAAGGTCAACCAGAAGGGCATCGGCCCCCAGGGCTTCGGCGGACGCACCACCGCCCTGGGCCTCAACATCGAGGTCATGCCCACCCACATCGCCGGGCTCCCCTGTGCGGTGAACATCAACTGTCACGTCACCCGCCACCAGTCGGCGGTGCTGTAAGGCGGAAAGGAGCGACCGGTCATGGATTATCAACTCACCACCCCCCTCACCCGGGAGAAGGTCCGTCAGCTGCGCAGCGGAGACACCGTGCGCCTGACCGGAGTCATCTACACCGCCCGGGACGCCGCCCACAAGCGCCTGGTGGAGCTGGTCAAGGAGGGCAAGCCCCTCCCCTTTGACGTGAAGGACGCCACCATCTACTACGTGGGCCCCACCCCCGCCAAGCCCGGCCAGGCCATCGGCTCGGCGGGCCCCACCACCAGCTACCGCATGGACGCCTACGCCCCCACCCTCATCGCCCTGGGCGAGACCGGCATGATCGGCAAGGGCAAGCGCAGCGACGAGGTGGTCGCCGCCATGAAGGAGCACGGCGCGGTCTACTTCGGCGCCATCGGCGGCGCGGGTGCCCTGCTGAGCAAGTGCATCAAGAAGGCCGAGCTGGTGGCCTACGAGGACCTGGGCGCCGAGGCCATCCGCCGCCTGGAGGTGGAGGACTTCCCCGTGGTGGTCATCATCGACAGCCAGGGCAACAACCTCTACGAGAGCGGCCGGAAGGACTATCTGTCCACCTGCGGCGAATAAACAGACACAAAAAGAGAGCGGACCCCATGGGGTCCGCTCTCTTTTTGTGCTTACGACTCCAGCTGGTGGACCAGGTCGATGCGGCGCTGATGGCGGCCGCCCTCAAACTCGGTGGTGAGGAACACCTCCACGATGTGGTCGGCCAGGAAGGGCCCCACAAAGCCGCCGCCCAGCGCCAGCATGTTGGCGTTGTTGTGCCGGCGGGTCATCTCGGCGGAGTAGGCGTCGCCGCACAGCGCGCAGCGGATGCCCTTGATCTTGTTGCAGGCGATGGAGATGCCGATGCCGGTGGTGCACACCACGATGCCCCGGTCACACTCCCCGCTGGCCACGGCCTCCGCCGCCGCCTTGGCATAGATGGGATAGTCCACGCTCTCCAGGCCGAAGCAGCCCTTGTCCTCCACCTCATAGCCGTGGTTCAGGAGCCACTCCTTTACATGCTCCTTCATCACATATCCGCCGTGGTCGCTTCCCAGTGCGATCTTCATAGTCATACCCTCCATTCAATCTATCAGCCTTCGATCCGGTGCATGGCCGGTCGGTGCTTTTCATACGTGGTCACATAGCGGAAGCCGGTGTCCAGCAGGAGCTGGGCGCCCGCCTCCAGGCCCAGGCCCACCCGCTCGGGGAAATGGGCGTCGGAGCCCAGAGTGATCTGCTCGCCGCCGTGGGCGCGGTAGCGCTCCAGGACCCAGCGCCAGGGCTCGATGGTGCGCCCGTTATAGGTATTGAGCTCGATGCCCCGGTCATTGGCCACCACCCGGCCCAGGATGGCGTCGATGCGCTCGCGGTAGCGGTCCAGGGTGATGTTTTGGGGCATATAGCGCAGGGGGTAGATGATGTGGCCCAGCACGTCATAACAGCCGGGCAGCTCCACCAGACGCTCCATGGACGTGAAGTAGTCGTCCAGCGCGGCGTAGCACTCCCCCTCGTTCTGGTAGTCGCCGTAGAAGAAGTCCTCGCCCCCCAGCTTCTCGCTGCGGTTGTGGAGGGAGCCAATCACGAAATCCAGCTCCGGCAGGGCGAGCATGCTTTGGGCGTACTCCGGGTCCACGGGGGCGCTGCCGTACTCGATCCCCAGGCGGAGGGTGAAGCCCTCCGGCAGGGTGGGCAGGACCGCACGGTACTGCGCCAGGGCGGGGGCCCAGTCGTAGTCGGGCTGGAATCCGCCGCCGTGCTCCTTCATGCGGTCGTAGTGGTCGGTGATGCACATCTCCCGCAAACCGGCGGCGGCTCCGGCGGCCGCCATCTCTGCCAGCGGGAAATCGGCGTCCGGGGAGAGCTGGCTGTGGGTGTGGTAGTCAATCAGAAACATAATACCTCCAGAAATCAGAAGGGCCAGGACGGGAACCACTTCAGGCACGACGCGTACCAGGTGGGGATGGACAGTCCGATAAGCACCGGATAGAACGCGGCGTACAGGGCCACGCCCACGCCCGTGATCCCGCCGATCACCTGCCGCGCATGGGGCAGCTCCTGTTCCAGCATGTCATTGAACACATAGGCCAGAGCGATGCACAGGAAGAGGATGGAGGGGAAATAGTGGTACTCGAAGGTGGTGCGCCCGATGGCAAACCAGGGAGCCAGCTGGGAGAAGAAACCGATCACCAGGAAGAGGGCCTTCCCGGAGCGCCGGCGCACCATCTGCACCGCCGCGGTGATGAGGGCCAGCAGGCCGCCCCAGCACACCACGGGGTTGGAGAAGGCGGCGAAGCGGGTGTGGTACCCCGCGCCGTCCTCCATGTAGTAGAGGATGGGCCGGGCGTCCACGATCCACTGGTACCAGCGGGAGGAATAGGGGTGCTCGTCCATGACGCCCTTGTGGTAGTTGAACATATACTGCTGGTTCTTCCACATCTCGGCGATGAGATTCCCCAGACTGGTGTCCCCCTTGGCCGCGGCATAGGGCCAGTAGGAGAGGGTGTAGATGCACACCGGAATCACCACGAAGCACAGCACCGAGAATGCCAGGGTCTGCACCAGCCAAGGGCCCAGCAGCACCGGATTCTCTTCTTCCTCTGGCTTGGGCCAGTCCCGCAGCTTGAACCACAGCCCCAGGAAATAGAGGAGGGCCAGGCCCACGCCGCCGTAGATCACCGTCCACTTGCTGGCCGCACCGATGCCCCAGAAAAGGCCGGAGAGGAACAGCCACGGCGCGCCCTTCTTGAAGGGGGTCCCCGCCGGGAGGGTGAGGTAGCGGTAGAGGAAATAGTACATCGTCAGGATGAAGAACACCGCATAGGTGTCGATGGTGGCGATGCGGGTCTGGGTGAGGTGCATGAAGTCAAAGGCAAAGAGTGTGGTCCCGCAGAAGGCCACCAGGGTCTTGCCGAAGAGGTTTTTCAAAAAGGCGTAGAGCACCGGGAGCATGAGCACGCCGAAGAGGGTACCCATAAAGCGCCAGCCGAAGGGGGTCATGCCGAACATGCGGATGCCCAGGCTGAGGATCAGCTTGCCCAGAGGCGGGTGGGAGATCTCATAGGGGTACACGCCCCGGACGTGCTCATAGGCGGTGCGGGCGTGGTAGATCTCGTCAAAATAGGTGGAGTTGTACCAGGTGGAGGCCTCCGGCACCAGATCCTGCTCGTCAAAGAGGTATTCCCCTCCCGACGCGATGCGGCCGGTCAGGTCGATCCGGTCCCCGTTTTCATCCAGGAAGGCCAGCTCCCCCAGCTCGAAGGTGTCCTTGCTGGTCTTGGCGGTGATGCGCAGGTACTGGAAGGAGATGGAGTTGGTGGGGGTGATGGTCTCCCACTTGAAGAGATCGGCATACCCCTGGGGCATGGCGTAGCTGGGATCGTATCCCTCGGCGTCCGCCCAGTAGTAGTCCTTGATCTCCCCGTTTTCATCCTTGTGGGTCCAGAGGGTGGACCAGTGGGAGCCGTCCTTGGACACCTCCACATTGTAGTCCCCCGTGCCCAGGCCGGTGTAGTAAAAGATGGATTCCACAAAAATGGGCTCGGTAAAGGCTACCTCCACGCTCTCGCCGTCGGAAAAGCTCTGGAACGACTGGGGATTGGTGGTGGAGCCCAGCTGGAAGAAGGCCGTGGCGGCATACACCACCGTCAGCCACAGTATCAGGAGGGCGTCCAGCCGCACCAGCGGGTGGCAGCGCCCGGCGAAGGTAAAGCGGGGCTTCGTGCCCGCCGCGCTCCCTGGCTGAAGGGTACCGTAAAGGGGCGCCCGCCGCCGGAGAGCCGTCCAGTACCAGGCAAAGCACGCCAGCAGACCGGTGAGCAGCAGGATGGGAAAGAGAATGGCAGGGGTCAGATAGCGCAGGAATGTCGTCATAGATGGGACCTCCGTGGGCTTGATACAAAGAAAAAAGGGATGGAGCAAAGTCCATCCCTTATTTTATTTCTTTTTCTTGCGTTTGTCAAAGAATCCTTTGATCTCGTCGCCCAGGCTCTCGTCGCCCTCCTTGGGCACCTCGCCCATGGCCTCGCCGAAGCGGCGCAGGGCCTCCTTCTGCTCGCGGCTGAGGTTGCGGGGGACCTGGACCATGACGGTGACGAACTGGTCGCCCCGGCCGCGGCCGTTGACGCTGGGCATACCCTTGCCCCGCAGGCGGAAGGTGGTGCCGGGCTGGGTGCCCTCGGGCAGGGTCCACTTGACCTTGCCGTCGATGGTGGGGATCTCCAGCTCCGCGCCCAGGGTGGCCTGGAGGAAGGTGACCGGCTGCTCCAGATAGATGGAGGTGCCGTCGCGCTTGAACTGGGGATGGGGCCGCACGGTGACGCTGATGATCAGGTCGCCCGCCGGGCCGCCGTTCTTGCCCGCGCCGCCCTGGCCGCGCAGGGAGATGGCCTGGCCGTTGTCGATGCCCGCGGGAATCTTCACGGTGATCTTCCGCTGGCGGCGGACGCTGCCCGCGCCGTTGCAGCTCTTACAGGGGCTATGGATAATCTTGCCGGTGCCGCCGCACTTGGGGCACTGGGTGGTGGTGGCGAAGGTGAACGCCCCGCCGCCCCGCTGGATGCGGATGGTGCCCGAGCCGTGGCAGTCCGGGCAGATCTCCGCCGTGGTGCCGGGGGCGCAGCCGCTGCCCTTACAGGTCTCGCAGGGCTCGCTGCGGGTGAGGGTGATCTCCTTCTCGCACCCGCTGGCCGCCTCCTCAAAGCTGATGGTGACGGCCGCCCGCAGGTTCTCGCCCTTCATGGGCCCGCTGCGCCGGGAGCCGCCGCCCCCGCCGAAGCCGCCGCCGAAGAAGGACCCGAACAGGTCGCCCAGGTCGATGTCCCCCATATCGAACCCGCCGAAGCCGCCGCCGGGGCCGCCCGCGCCGAAGTTGGGGTCCACGCCCGCGTGGCCGAACTGGTCATAACGGGAGCGCTTCTCGGGGTCGGACAGGACCTCATAGGCCTCGTTGATCTCTTTGAACTTAGCCTCCGCCGTCTTGTCCCCGGGGTTCATATCGGGATGGTATTGTTTGGCCAGCTTCCGGTAGGCCTTTTTTAACTCATCTGCCGAGGCGCCCTTGGAGACGCCCAGCACTTCATAGTAATCTCGTTTCTGTTCCGGCATATGGTTCACCTCTCATAATTGAGGGATTCTGGAAGGACAGGTGCGCCGCACCTGCTGCATAACGCCCCGGGTGGGACGGGAGTCAGACCCCCGCCCCACCGAAGTGCGCATGTTGTTTTTTGTTTGTTCGCGGCCTCAGCGCTTCCTGTCACGCTGCACACCCTCCGCGGACGGTACACTGCTCACCGCTGCGCCGGAAATGCCGCCGGGCTACGCCCGACCTGTTTTCCGGTCTGCGCGGTTCGCTGCGTGCCTGCTCCGGGTGCTCCGCGCTTCTTACTTGTCACGCTGCACTCGCCTCGCGGCCGGGTCGCCTTCCCTCTGTCTCGGGCTGGTCTGCGGGCCGCCCCGCGGCCCTTCGCTCGCCCTCGCTCCGGTCCAGGCTTCCCTGCTCGGCGGCTCCGCGCTTCTTACTTATTGTCGTCGTCCACCACGGTGTAGTCCGCATCCACCACGTTGGGGTCGGAGTTGGTGGCACCCTGGTTGAAGTTGGCGCCGCCCATGTCGGGGCCGGCCTGGCCGCCCTGGGGGTTGGCCTGGGCGTACATCTTCTCCGCGATGGGATAGAAAGCCTTGCTGGCCTCCTCGGTAGCGGCCTTGATGGCCTCCACGTCGGTGCCCTTCAGAGCGTCCTTCAGCTTGTTGATGGCCGCCTCCACGGTAGCCTTGTCGGTGGCGTCGATCTTGTCGCCCATCTCCTCCAGAGCCTTCTCGGTCTGGTAGACCACCTGGTCGCCCTGGTTGCGGACGTCCACCTCTTCCTTGCGCTTGGCGTCCTCGGCGGCGAACTGCTCGGCCTCCTTGACGGCCTTGTCGATGTCCTCCTTGGACATGTTGGTGGAGGAGGTGATGGTAATGTGCTGCTCCTTGCCGGTGCCCAGGTCCTTGGCGGAGACGTTCACGATGCCGTTGGCGTCGATGTCGAAGGTGACCTCGATCTGAGGCACGCCGCGGCGGGCGGGAGCGATGCCGTCCAGGTTGAAGCGGCCCAGGGTCTTGTTGTACTGAGCCATCTCACGCTCGCCCTGCAGCACGTGGACCTCAACGGAGGTCTGGTTGTCGGCGGCGGTGGTGAACACCTGGCTCTTCTTCACGGGAATAGTGGTGTTGCGCTCGATGAGCTTGGTCATCACGCCGCCCATGGTCTCGATGCCCAGGGACAGGGGGGTGACGTCCAGCAGCAGCAGGTCCTTCACGTCGCCGGTGAACACGCCGCCTTGGAGCGCGGCGCCCAGAGCCACGCACTCATCGGGGTTGATGCCCTTGAAGCCTTCCTTGCCGGTCAGCTTCTTGACCATCTCCTGCACGGCGGGGATACGGCTGGAGCCGCCCACCATCAGGACCTTGGAGATGTCGTTGCCGGAGAGGCCGGCGTCGCTCATGGCCTGGCGCACGGGGCCGGCGGTGGCCTCCACCAGGTGCGCGGTGAGCTGGTCGAACTTGGCGCGGCTCAGGGTCAGATCCAGGTGCTTGGGGCCGGTGGCGTCGGCGGTGATATAGGGCAGGTTGATGTTGGTGGAGGTGACGCCGGACAGCTCGATCTTGGCCTTCTCAGCGGCCTCCTTCAGGCGCTGCATGGCCACCTTGTCGCCGGTCAGATCGATGCCGGACTCCTTCTTGAACTCGGCAGCCATCCAGTCCATGACGCACTTATCGAAGTCGTCGCCGCCCAGGCGGTTGTTGCCGGCGGTGGCCAGAACCTCGATGACGCCGTCGTCGATGTCCAGGATGGACACATCGAAGGTGCCGCCGCCCAGGTCGTACACCATGACCTTCTGGGCGTTCTCCTTATCCACACCGTAGGCCAGAGCGGCGGCGGTGGGCTCGTTGATGATACGCTTGACCTCCAGGCCGGCGATCTTGCCGGCGTCCTTGGTGGCCTGACGCTGGGCGTCGGTGAAGTAGGCGGGGACAGTGATGACCGCCTCGCTGACGCTCTGGCCCAGGTAGGCCTCGGCGTCGGCCTTCAGCTTCTGCAGCACCATGGCGGAGATCTCCTGGGGGGTGTAACCCTTGCCGTCGATGTTCACCTTGTAGTTGGTGCCCATCTCACGCTTGATGGAGCTGACGGTCCGGTCGGGGTTGGTGATGGCCTGGCGCTTGGCCACCTGGCCCACCATGCGCTCGCCGTCCTTGGAGAAGGCCACGACGGACGGGGTGGTGCGGTTGCCTTCCGCGTTGGGGATGACGACGGCCTCGCCGCCCTCCATAACAGCCACGCAAGAGTTGGTCGTACCGAGGTCGATACCAATAATCTTAGACATAACACAATTCCTCCAATATATCGAAATTTATTTTTAACAAAAGTAAGATTGGGCGTTCAAAACGTCCTTAATTTGCTACCTTAACCATGGCGAACCGGATGACCTTCTCGCCAGAGCGGAAGCCCGCCTGGAACACCTCAACGACGGTGTTCTCTCCGGCGTTCTCGTCCTCCACATGCATCACGGCATTATGGACGTTGGGATCGAAGGTCTCGCCCAGGGCGGGGATCTCCTCCACGCCCAGCTTGGAGAGGACGTCCTTCAGACCGTTCATGGTCATCTCCACGCCCTTCTTATACGCCTCATCGGCGGTCTCCTGCTTCAGAGCCCGCTCCAGGTTGTCGTAGACCGGCAGGAAGGCCATCACCGCATCGGATTTGGCGTTCTGATAGGCGTCGGTCTTTTCCTTCTGGGTGCGCTTGCGGTAGTTGTCATACTCAGCGGCCAGGCGGAGGTACTGATCCTCTTTCTGGGCCAGGGAGTCCTTCAGCGCCTCCAGCTCGGCCAGAAGCGGATCGGGCGTCTCGTCCTGGGGCACGTTGGTCTCGGGGGCGTCCTGCGCCACGGTCTCCTCCACGTCCTGCTCCGGCGCGGGGTTCACGTTCTGCTTGCTCAAAGAGATTCCCTCCTGTTTATTCCTCGCCCTTCTTCTCGCCCTCAGGCAGGCCGCCCTGATTGAACAGGCGGCTCAGACCCTCGGCAAAGTAAGAGAGGCGGGCGGTGATCTTTGCGTAATCCATCCGGGTGGGACCCACCACGCCGATGATGCCCCGCATGCCGTCGCCAATGTCGTAGCTGGCGACCACCACGCTGGTGTCCTTCAGGGCGTCCACCACATTCTCCGGTCCGATGAGGATGCGCATGGGGTCGTTCTGAGGTACGGGGAAGCGGCTGGCGTCCTGGTCCTCCGAGAGGTAGCTCATCAGCGGCTGGGCCCGCTCCAGGTTTTGGTACTCGGGCAGCTCCAGCAGATGGGCCAGGCCTGCAGTGTGGACCCGCCGGTGCTCCAGGCCCTCCAGCACCTCCATGGCGAAGGAGACCACCAGGCTGATGAGCCCGTAGGCGTCTCCGGCGGCGTGCTGGGCCACCCGCATCAGCTCCGGGGTGATCTGGTCCAGCGTCAGGCCGGTGAAGGTGGTGTTCAGAAGCGTGTTGAGCATCTGAAGCTGGGCCTCGGTGAGATCGGTGGGCAGCTGCACCAGCTTGTTGCGCACGAGGTTGCTGTCGGTCATCACCACGATGATGAAGGCGTTGCGCTCCACCATCAGGAGGTCAAAGCGCCGGATGGTCACCTGCTCCAGCCCGGAGGACAGGGCGAAGGCAGGGTAATTGGTCAGCTTTGAGACGATCCGTCCCGCCTGGTCAATGACCCGGTCCAGCTCCTGCATCTTCAGGCGCAGGGCGTGGTTGATGCGCTCGGTCTCCTGCACCGAGAGCTTATGCTCCTCCATCAGCTCGTTGACGTAGAGCCGGTAGCCCTTGGGCGACGGGATGCGTCCGGCCGAGGTGTGGGGCTTTTCCAATAACCCCAGGCTCTCCAGGTCGGCCATCTCGTTGCGGATGGTGGCGGAGGAGAGCTTCCGGTCCAGGAATTCCGCCACGGACTTGGAGCCCACCGGCTCGGCCGTGGCGATATAGCTCTCAATGATGGCACGGAGGATTCGCTTTTTTCGTTCGCTTAAATCCATGTCCATCACCTCTCGCTCAGTCTTTAGCACTCAGTCTCCCCGAGTGCTAAACATAATGTACCACCGTCCCCCCAAAAAGTCAATAGGCCGCTTGTAAATTAAATGTGAACAGGAAAAGCCCCGCGTCTGAATCATCAGAGCGCGGGGCCGATTGCTAAAAGTTCAGGGAAAAACCAGCACATCGCCGGTGTTGAGGTGGAAGATCTGCCCGGGGGAGGCCTCCTCCATCAGGGTGAAGGCGGGACGGCCGGTGCAGTGGCCGGTGTGGACCTCCGCCACCCCCAGCTCCCCCGTGAGGCGGCGGGAGAGGGCGGTCACCACCTCCGGTTCCTTGCCCAGGGAGCCCATGCCGTGCTTCCCCACCAGATGGAAGCCCCCCACCAGGGCGTACACCTTCTGTCCGGGGAAGCGCTCCAAAAGGTCCGCCACGATGACGTCCGCTCCGGCGTGGCAGCAGGAGTTCATCACCACCAGCCCCCGCTCGGTCTCCACCGCCAGGGACTGCTCGTGCTCCACTCCGTCGGGGACGAGGTGCATCCCCGGCGCGATAGTCCGGGGGCCGTCGGCCAGGTCAAAGCGATCTCCAAAGCGCTCAAAGAGCGCCGGGTCCACCCCGGCGGGCCGGGCGGCCGGGTCGGCGGTGTCCCGGGCGTACTCCCCGCGAGCGGCGGGGCGGGCGTACACCTTGGCCCTGGTATTGCGGGCAAAGAAGGCGGGCAGGCCCCCGGCGTGGTCGTCGTGGCCGTGGGAGAGCACCGCCCCCTCCACCGCCGCCAGGTCCAGCCCCAGCGCGTCGGCGTTGCGGACAAATGCCCCGCTGGTGCCGGTGTCCAACAGCCACGCCCTCCCCTGGTACTCCAGGTAGAGGGACAGGCCGTGTTCACAGGTGAGCGGGCCGTGGGTGACGTTCTCGATGAGGACGGTGATCCGGAGCATGGCACTCTCCTTTTTATATCCGGCCTACTGGCCGGCCCGGGTGATGTCGTTGATCCAGGCGCGGGAGCGGAAACGGGTCAGGCCCAGGGTGAATTTCACCAGCTGCTCGATGGTGATGGCGATATACACCCACACGATGTCCCACCGGAGCACCAGCGCGAAAATGGCCGCCAGCGGGATGGCCACCAGCCACATGGCCGACACGTCGATGACGGCGGCGGCCCGGCTGTCTCCGCCGCCCCGGAGGACGCCCACGGTATTGCAGGAGTCAAAGGAGCGCAGGGGCATCAGCGCGCCGGTAAAGGTGAGGATCAGGGTGGCGATGGAGGCGGACACCGGCGTCAGATGGAAGAGCGGATAGACCACCGCGGGGAGCCAGGTGTGGGCCGACACCACCAGCACCGCTCCGATGACAGCGCCGCAGAGGAAGGCCATGGTGTTCAGGGCGGCAGCCACCTCGTACACGGTGGCCCGGCGGCCCGCGCCGATCTCCCGGCCCACCACGATGGCGGCGGTGCCGGCGATGGCGAACACCGCCACCAGGCTGATGTCCTCCACGTTGCCGGCGATGGCCCGGGCGGCCAGGATGTGGGTGCTGTCCGCCATGTGGCCCATGATGACCTTATACATGGAGGTGCCCATGCCCCACAGGGTCTCGTTGACCACCACGGGGGTGGCGAAGCGGAAGAATTTTTCCACCAGCGCCCGGTCGGGCCGCAGGCACAGGGACAGTTTCAGGCGGAAGCGCCGGTTTTTGGCGGCGTACACCACCATGATGGCAAACTCCACGATGCGGGAGGTCAGGGTGGCGATGGCCGCGCCCTCCACCTCCAGCCGGGGAGCACCCAGGTTGCCGAAGATGAACACCCAGTTGAGGAAGGTGTTGGTGAGCATGGAGGCCGCGTAGATCCACAGGCCCAGCTGAGGATTTTCCATGCTGCGGTGGGCGCCGGTGTAGACGCCGGTGATGCTGTTGAAGAGGTAGGAGACACCCACGATGCGGGCATAGCCCGCCGCCAGGGGGATGAGCTCCTCATTGTTGGTCAAGAGCCGCATCAGCTGCTCGGGGAAGCAGAACATGACCAGGGCGAACACCGCCGAGATGGCCCCCGCCAGGTAGAAGCCGATGCCGATGCAGCGGTTGATGGCGTCGGTGTCTCCCCGGCCCCAGTACTGGCTGATGAGCACCGAGGAGCCGCTCTGGAGCCCGAAGATGACCAGCTGGATGATGAACACCGGGATGTTGGCCTGGGCCACGGCGGCCAGGGGAGCCTCGCCCAGGCTGCCCACCATGAAGGTGTCGATCATGCCCAGCGAGGTGGTAATCAGGTTCTGGAACAGAATGGGCAGCGCCAGGGAGATCACATTTCGATAAAACACACTGCCCCGATTGAGGTAGGAGAACATACACACACCAGCCGGCGCGCTCTCTCGCTTCGCGCCGGCGCCTTTCCATTGTGATGCCGGAGCAGGATCAGGCTCCCACACGTCCGGCGCGGATGGCTGCCAGCCCCTCCGCCAGGGCGTCCACCTCTTCCCGGGTGGAGTCGGGACAGAAGGAGATGCGCAGCACCCCCATCAGCGTGCGCTTGGGGAGCCCCAGCGCCGCAAACACATGGCTGGGCTTCCCGCGGTGGCAGGCCGAACCGGAGGACACACACACGCCCCGGTCGTTCAGCGCCCGCACCACCATCTCACTGGGATAGCCCGGCAGAGACACCGAGCAGATATGGGGCGCGTCACCCGGGGTCACCACCTCCAGGTCGGGCACCTTCTCCTTCAGTGTCTCCAGAGCGTAGGCTTTCAGCTCCGCCATGTGGGCGCGGTGTTCCGCGCCGTGCTCGCTCCAGGTCCGGCAGGCCGCGGCGAAGGCGGCGATCTGCGCGGTGGCCTCGGTGCCGGGGCGCAGGCCCTTCTCCTGGCCGCCGCCCCGCAGAAGGGGATTCAGCTTCAGCCCGGCGCGGATATACTGGGCTCCGATGCCCTTGGGGGCGCGGACCTTGTGGCCGCTCACCGTCAGCAGGTCCACCCCCAGCTCCGCCGGGGTGAAGGGCACCTTTAAAAAGGCCTGCACCGCGTCGGTGTGGAACAGAATGTCGGGGGAATAGGCCTTCACGATAGAGGCGCACTCCTGTACCGGCTGCACGGTGCCCAGCTCATTGTTCACCAGCATCATGGACACCAGCACCGTGTCCTCCCGCAGCGCCTCCCGCAGGGCCCGGGTGGACACCCGGCCCTCCTTGTCCGGACGCAGGCGGGTCACCCGGTAGCCCTGGGCCTCCAGCGCCTTCAGCGGCTCCAGCACCGCCGAGTGCTCGATGGCGGTGGTGACGATGTGCTTGCCCCGGCGGCGGCCGTACTCCACCGCGGCGTGGATGGACCAGTTGTCTCCCTCGGTGCCGCAGGAGGTAAAGTAGAGCTCGCTGCTCTCACAGCCCAGCGCGGCGGCCACCGCCGCCCGGTCCTCCTCCAGCCGCTTGGCGGCCGCCTGTCCCAGAGCGTAGCGGGAGGACGGATTCCCGTACCCCTGGGTCATGACCTCCAGCGCCGCCCGGGCGGCCTCTTCGCACACCCGGGTGGTGGAAGCGTTATCCAGATAAACCATCATGACAGGAAGTTTCACCCATTTCTTCGGTATTTCACAATAGATTCATTCTATCTTTCCCGGCCTGGAAAGTCAAGATGACGAAATGCAGTCCCTCCCCTTGACAAGGGCGGCGAAATCAGACATACTATATCCGAAAAACCTAGAAAGAAGGTATGAAAATGAGCGCCATCAAACTGAAGGACGGCATTTGGTCGGTGGGCGTGCTCAATCCCTCCCTGCGGGTCTTTGACATCGTGATGGAGGCCAAGTACGGTACCTCTTACAACGCCTATCTGGTGACCGGCGAGAAGAACGTCCTCATTGAGACGGTCCACGCCGATTATTTTGAGGAATATCTGGATAATATCAGACAGGTGATCCCTGTCGAGCAGGTGGACTACCTCATCATGAACCACAACGAGCCCGACCACTCGGGCAGCGTGGCCAAGCTCCTGGAGCTGGTCCCCGATCTGAAGATCGTGGCCACCGCCGCGGGCAAGAAGCACCTGGAGGACATCACCAACCGCACCCTCACCATCCAGGTGGTGAAGGCCGGGGACAAGCTGGACATCGGCGGCAAGGAGCTGGAGTTCATCCCCGCCCCCATGCTGCACTGGGCCGACTCCATGTTCACCTGGGACGCGGCCGACAAGACCGCCTTTACCTGCGATTTCCTGGGCGCTCATTTCTGCGAGCCCACCATGCTGGACCGCAACATCCACGACAAGGCCGCCTATGAGGGCGAGTTTGCCTACTACTACGCCGGCATCTTCGGGCCCTTCAAGTCCGCCGTGCTGGCGGGTCTCGACAAGCTCCCCACCGATGCCGAGATGGTCTGCCCCAGCCACGGCCCCGTCCTCACCGACACCCTGGCCGACCGCCGGGATCTCTACCGCGCCTGGAGCACCCCCGAGCCCCGGGACAAGAAGCTGGCGGCCGTGATCTACGCCTCCGCATACGGCTGCACCGCCGCCCTAGCCGACGCCGCCGCCCAGGCGCTGGAGGCCGACGGCTACGAGGTCCGCTGCCTGGACGTGGTAAAGGAGGGCCTCGCCCCCTGCGCCGAGGCCGCCAATGAGGCCAACGTCCTCCTGGTGGGCGCCCCCACCATCAACCGGGACGCCCCCAAGGCCATCTGGGACGTGCTGGCCTCCATCGACGCGGTGAACACCCGCGGCCGCGCCGCCGGCGCCTTCGGCGCCTATGGCTGGAGCGGTGAGGCCCCCGGCATGCTCCACGCCCGCCTGGCCCAGCTGAAGCTGGCCGGCCCCGAGGCCCCCTTCCGGGTCCTCTTCACCCCCACTCAGGATGACCGGAACGCCATGGCGGACTATGCCCGCTCCGTGGCGGCCCTGGCCAAATAAATCAGCCCCCAATTTTCTGTATTTTTGTATTTGAAGAAAGGAGATTGTTCCATGGAGAAGTATGTCTGCACCGCTTGCGGCTATGTTTATGACCCCGAGGTGGGCGATCCCGACAACGGCATCGCCCCCGGCACCCCCTTTGAGGCCCTGCCCGAGGACTGGGTCTGCCCCCTGTGCAGCCTGGGCAAGGACGTGTTTGAGAAAGAGTAATCCTCGCACCAATCGGTAACACGCCGTGAGGCGCGCCGCGATATGCGGCGCGCCTCACGTTTTTTTACTTACCCAGCAGCCCCAGCCGCTCCAGAATGAGGGCAGCCTGCTCCCGGGTCAGGGGAGCCTGGGGGCTCTTGCCGTCCAGGACCCCCGCCGCCTCGGCCTTCTTCCAGGCGTCGGCGGCCCAGGTGCTGGCCTTCTGCACCGCCGTGGCCGCCTCGCGGCTGGCCTGAGCGGCGGCGAACAGCACGTTGAATTGCTCCTGCGTCATCTCTTCTCCTCCTTCCAGGCGCGCCTTCACATCGGCGCGCAGGGTGTCCATGCTCTTGCCGTGGCGGTAGAACCAGTGAGCGACGTCTGCGTGGTTGCTGGCGATCCCCAGGCGGTGGCCCTCGCTGTGGTCCACGATGTCGGTCATGGGGTTGAGCTTGTAGCGCTGGCACAGCAGGGCACACAGCTCCACCGCATTGCGGTAGACTGCGGCAAAATAGGCCGCGTTTTTCCTGGCGTCATAGCCGATCATGGTCCCGCCCTGGTAGGTGTGCCCGGCGGGCTCCAGGATCTCAAAGGAGATGTGGGTGTTGTTGGCCGACACCTTCCCATCCGCCGGTTTCCCGGCGTGCCAGCCCTTCCAGTTCCAGGGCAGGGTCTCGGTGACGCCGTCGGCATGGACAAAAGCGTGGGCACAGGCCTCCACCCCCGGGCGGTCCCAGGCGCGGAGCATGACCTCCACGTCGGGCTGGGCCACGCCGGTGGAGTGGACCATGATGCCCTTGGGCACAATGGTCTTGCCCGCCTTGTAGCAGTCGTTGTTGGTCAGAATGTGTTCCGTGATCTCCATGGGCTTCCCTCCCGGCAGCATCCTATGCGCCCCCGCCCCGATCGGTGCGGACAGGCAAGAGCGGGCCAGGCCGCGCATATAGTATCGGGAACAGGAGGGCGAACCATGGGAAAGCGGAAACGGGACATCCTGGAACAGACGGCGGAGACCTTCGACCTGCCCGGCGACCTGGTGGCGGGGCTGCCCCGCATCGAAGTGGTAGGCGACCGGGAGGTGCGCATGTCCCACCACCGGGGCATCCTGGCCTACGGCAGTCAGGCCATCCACATCTCCGGCGGAAAGCTCATCGTCAAGGTGCGGGGCGAGGGGCTGGAGCTGCGCTCTATGAACGCCGACGAGCTGCTCATCACTGGGCAGATCCAGGCGCTGGAGCTGGAATGACAAAAAGGAGGGCAGGCCATGCGGCGGGCGGTCAATTTTCTGCGGGGGAGCGTGGAGGTGGAGGCCTCCGGGCCCTTCCCCGAGCGGTTTCTCAACCTCTGCGCCCAGCGGGGGGTGGTATTCTGGGGGGTGACCTGGCTGGAGAGCGGCGCGGTGCGCATCCAGGTCCCCCGGCACGAGAGGCGGGGGCTGGAGGAGCTGGCCGACCGGGCCGGGTGCGTCCTCACCGAGGTGGAGCGCGCCGGAGTCCCCGCCTTTCTCGCCCGGTTCCGGCGGCGGTACAGCCTGTGGGTGGGCCTCACCCTGTCGGTGCTGGCGGTGCTCTTCCTCTCCCACTTCGTGTTGGTGGTGGACGTCCAGGGCAATGACCGGGTCCCCACCGCCCAGATTTTGGCCACTCTCCGGCGGCTGGGGGTCCATCCGGGCACCTTCAGCCCCACCATCGACGTGGACAATGTGGAGCAGGAGGTCCTGCTGGAGCTGGAGGAGCTGAGCTGGATCGCCATCAACCGCTCGGGGGTGCGCACCGAGGTGCTGGTGCGGGAGCGGGTGCAGCCCCCCGAGGTGGTGGACGAGGACGAGCTGGGGGACGTGGTCGCCCAGCGGGACGGGGTCATCACCAGGCTGGAGGTCCTCTCCGGCGAGAGCGACCGGAAAGTGGGCGACCCGGTGGCCAAGGGGGATGTGCTGATCCGGGGGGATGTGCGGCTGGAGGGGCCGGTCTACGGCGACGGGGGCGACGTGGGCTGGCAGCAGGTGCGGGCCCAGGGGAAGATCGAGGCCCGGACCTGGCGCACCCTGGAGGCGGCCATCCCCCTGGAGGCCGCCGTGAAGCAGGAGACCGGCGACCCGGAGCGGCATTTTTTCATTGAGTGGATGGGCCGCCGATCCGACCTCTTTTCCTGGGGGAGCGCCCAGGGCACCGGGCTGGAGAAATCCGCCCGGCTCTGGAGCCCGAAGCTCCCCGACGGGCTGGCCCTGCCGGTGGTGCTGGGCATGGAGGTCCTTCAGGGCTATGAGACCATCTCCCAGCCAGTGGACCTGGGCGCGGCGGAGGATCTCCTCCGGGCGCAGCTGGAGGAATCCCTCCGGGAACAGGTGGGCGAGGGAGAGATCCACGACATGAGCTGCACCGCCGTGGTGCAAAACGGCCTCCTCACCGTCACATTGAAGGCGGAATGCGTGGAAGAAATCGGACTTTTTGTGCCGAAAAGCGGCGACGGTACATAAGTTTTCCACACCCCGGGCACACTGGGTGCATCCCACTTGTTCGGGAGGCGAATCCCTATGAACCAAAAGCGCCTGGGCCGCCAGACGGTGGCTCTGGAGCGCCCGCCGGCCCTCATCGGCTGGGCGGCCGTGGCCGGGCAGAAGGAGCGGAAGGGGCCCCTGGGCGCCCTCTTCTCCGCCACCAGTGAGGACGACACCTTCGGCGAGAGCAGCTGGGAGAAGGCCGAGAGCGCCATGCAGCGCCTGGCCCTCTCTACCGCCCTGGACCGGGCGGGACTGGCCGGGTCGGCGCTGGACTATGTGCTGGCCGGGGACCTTTTGAATCAGTGCATCAGCTCCACTTTCGCCCTGCGGGGCCGGGAGGTGCCCTTTTTCGGGCTGTACGGGGCCTGCTCCACCATGGCGGAGTCTCTGTCCCTGGCTGCCCTCCTGCTGGACGGGGGATTCGGGCGGTACGCCGCCGCCCTCACCTCCTCCCACTTCTGCTCTGCCGAGCGGCAGTACCGCACTCCCCTGGAGTACGGCGGCCAGCGCACCCCCACCGCCCAGTGGACGGTGACCGGCTCGGGGGCGGTCATTCTGGACGCCCAGGGGACCGGCCCCCGGGTCACCCATGTGACCACCGGGAAGATCGTGGACAAGGGCATCCGGGACCCCGCCAACATGGGAGCCGCCATGGCCCCCGCCGCCTACGACACCATCCGGGCCCACTTCAGCGAGACCGGCCGGAAGCCCTCGGACTACGACCTCATCGCCACCGGCGACCTGGGGGAGCTGGGCAAGGAGATCGTGGCCGACTTCTTCCACCGGGATGGGGTGGAGCTCCCCAATCTCACCGACTGCGGGCTCCTCATCTACGACATGGAGCAGCAGGACGTCCACTGCGGCGGCTCCGGGTGCGGCTGCTCGGCGGCGGTGCTCTCCGCCCTCTTCCTCCCCGGCATGATGGAGGGCCGGTGGAAGCGCATCCTCTTCTGCGGCACCGGGGCCCTCCTCTCCCCCACCTCCACCCAGCAGGGGGAGACCATCCCCGGCATCTGCCATGCCGTGGCCCTGGAGGCCCCGGCCGCCACAAAGGAGGATTAGAATGGAAGCCGTACTTCCCTATGTGAAAGCCTTTCTCTTCGGGGGCGGTCTGTGCCTCATCGGCCAGCTTCTCATCGACAAGACCGGCCTTACCCCCGCCCGCATCCTGGTGACCTATGTGGTCTCCGGGGTGGTGCTGGGGGGCCTTGGCATCTACCAGTACGCCGTGGACTTCGCCGGAGCGGGGGCCACGGTGCCTCTGGTGGGCTTCGGGTATCTGCTGGCCCAGGGGGTCAAGGAGGCCGTAGCGGAGAAGGGGCTCTTCGGGGTCCTCACCGGCGGGCTCACCGCCTCCTCCGCCGGGGTCACCGCCGCGGTGGTGTTCGGCCTGGTCGCTGCCCTGATCGCAAAGCCCCGCCCCAAGCCCTGACCGTTCCCTTGTACCAGTGAAACTCCAGTCCTTTTATCTGAGCTGCAAGACCAATAAAATGGCAGGGAGCCGAATTTCATTCGGCTCCCTGCCATTTTGTTCATTAATTGTTAGACTGCTTCAAAGGCGTCAATTCAGCGCATTGTCGCTGCTCTGGGGATTGAGAATGGTGATCCGGCCCTCCAGCACTGGCGCGATGCTCCCCTGCTCCTTGATGTACTCGCTCACCACGGTGCGGTAGTAGTCATTGGTGCGGTAGACCAGCTTACAGCCGGGCAGCTCCTGAACCGCAGTCTCTCCGTTATGGCCGTCGCTGTTCTCCGGATTCAGCACGTTGAACATCGTGTACCCATCGCCGCCGCCGCACATAAAGTCGTTGCAGGCCAGGGTGTACCAGCCGTCCATATCCAGCGGGGTGCCGTCGGCCAGCGTGACCGAAACGATACGCTCACCGGCAGGCTTGGAGCCGTCAAAGGTGTACTTGATGCCCGAAACCTGGGGGAACTGGCCATAAGTCTCCGGGTAACCGCTGACGCCGTTCTCCAGCGCGTCCCACACGGTCTGTCCGGTGACCTCCACGAGGGTGACCTTGTTGTCAAACGGCAGCATGGCAAAGATGTCGCCCACCGTCACATCGCCGGCCGTCAGACCGGCCCGGATACCGCCGCCGTTCTGGATCGCGATGTCCGCGTCACAGTAGTCCCGCAGCGCGTCGGCAGCCAGATTGCCAAGGGGGCTCTCCTGCGTCCGCACCAGGGGGCTGGACCAGGCGATGTCCGAAGCACACTGGCCGATCACTTCATCCATCTGGGCATCCAGCTCGGCCTGATAGTCCTCAATGATGTCATTCACGGCCTCCACCTCGGGGACATCCGAGGAGAGGATGATCTGATTGAAGGTGTATCCCAGCACTTCGCCGTCCTTCACGTTCAGGTTGGTCTGGTTGACACAGGTGCCCACACCGCCGGGATTGACCACCACCGTATCCTCAATGTTCAGAGGACGGCCAAAGGTGTCGTTGCCGCCACCGATCTCCATGTCGATGCCGTCGATCTTGGTCGGCACGTCGTTGTTCGCTCCGTGGAGGTGAGCCAGCAGGATCACAACGTCAGCCTCGGCGTCGGCCTGGGCCACGACCTCCTGCCCCACTTCCCACTGGTCGTGGAACTCAATGTCCTGCGTGTTGGAGAAGTGAGTCGTGGCCTTGCTGCCGTCATCCGTCAGACCCACAATGGCGACCTTCAGCCCGTCCACTTCCTTGATGATGTAGGGCTCAAACTGCTCGGGGTAGGTGCCGTCCTTCCAGTAGGTATTGGCAGAGAGCATCGCATACTCGGCCCGGTCCGCCAGGGAGAGCAGGTTGTCAAAGGCATAGTCAAAGTCATGATTGCCCAGCACGGTGGCGTCATAGCCCTGGGCGTTCATCACATCCACGCTGGACTTGCCCAGCGAGATATTGGCCAGGTCAGTGTTGTACGGGGAATCACCGCCGTCCAGAATGAGGGTGTTGGGGTTGCACCGCTCGGCCTCCTGGAACAGCCAGGCCGCCCGGGCGGAGCCGCCCACCTCGATCGCGGAACCGGAGGGCGTGTAGGGGGTCATATGGCCGTGAATGTCCGAGGTGGACATGGTGGTGATGATGGTCAGGTCCTTGGTGGCCGTATCCAGCACCAGCGCCGCCTCACCGCGCGTGATCACCGTGTCGTCCAGGGTCAGCTCCTCGGGCAGCAGGCCGTCCTCCTGTCCCTGGGCCAAAAAGTCGATCTCCTTGTCTGCGCCGTATACGGCCTTCATCACAGCCAGGGCAAACTGGCTGCGGCTCATCGTCAAGTCGCCCTGAAACGCACCGTCGATCGGCTCCATCAGGCGGGCCTCCAGAACCGTGTTGGCGATCGTCTCAGCCCAGGTACCCACGGCATCCGGCGCGGCGGGGATCAGCACTGCGTCCAGGGTCGCGACGGTGGTCGCGGTCGAGTAGAACTCCTTGCTCACGGGCTCGCTCTGCGAGCCATCCTCATTGGTCACGGCAGGGGCTTCCATGGAAAAGACCGGGACCAGGCAGAATGCCTCATAGAGCAGGGACGCCGCGGCAGCGCGGGTAAGAGGCTCTTCGGGATGATAGTAGCCGGTACCATCGCCTTGGATGATGCCGCGCTGTGCAAGGGTCTGGGATGCTTTCCGCATAAAGCCCCGACACATCCGACAGCTCCGCGGCAGCAGCCGGTGCCGCCAGAGGAGCCGTCACTGCCAGAGCCAGTGTCAGCGGTAGGATACGAGCACGGAATAAACGCATGATAAATCTCCCTTTCTTTTTCAGCCGGTCTCAGCAAAATCACCAGCATGGCGTGCAAATGACACACGATTCCTCTTATACCAAATCGCAGAGGGAAGCACAAGCATCGATGGGTAAAGTCTCTGTAAAGCTGCACGGATCTTCTGAAAAAGTCCACACACCGCAGCTTGTATGTGCATTGCAGGCGCTGGCTTGATGTTTGCAGGGACCTTTGTGTGATGATCCTCCTGGTATCATACTCGGGCTCTCATTCCAATCGCAGCGGTCGGTCTTGCTTTCGACAGGATACCTCCTCTCATCGGGTCGATTCAGGTCCGTTTCCATTCCCCATCTGGGGTTGAGTTGCTTTATTATATCATACTCTTGTAAGCCGCCTCAATCGGTTTCTTTCCGAAAACGAAACAAATCTCTCGTTTCTGGTCCACAACGCCGGATCGGTATTCGTGATCCTCTGCTCTGCTTAAAAGAAAATGCGCGGCAGTCCGTTCGGACTGCCGCGCGTTCTTTATTCCCGGGTCACTTCCCCAGCCAGACAGCGCTGGAAATACCAGCGCACCTCCGCCGGGTCCTCGGTCTGCCCCAGGGCCCACATGAGCTTGGTCACCGCCGCCTCGGTGGTCATATCCCGGCCCTGGATGACGCCCTGCTCCAGAGCCCGGCGGCCCACCTCGTAGACCGCAAAGTCGCTGGGCTCGTAGAGGCACTGGCTGCACACCACCACCGACACACCGGCCTCCGCCGCCTTCTGGAGCTTGGCCACCAGATCCCGCCGAACGAAGTGGAGCCCGCCCGCGCCGAAGGCCTCGATAACGATGCCCCGGTAGTGCATGTTGAGCAGCATGTCGAAGATCTCCGGGTCCACGCCGGGGGTGAGCTTCATCAGGAACACCCGGGGGGACAGGGCGTCCCGCAGCACACAGGGCTCCTCGCTGCGGCCGGGGAGGGCGTTGTAGGCCAGATTGAGGCCGCTGCCCGACACCTGGGCCACATAGGGCCAGTTGACGCTCTCAAAGGTGTCGAAGCCGGTGGTGCGGGTCTTGACCGCCCGGGTACCCAGGATCACCTTCCGGTTGAAGGCCACGAAGACGCCCCCCACCCCGCTGGCCGCCATGGCCAGGGCCAGACGCAGGTTCTCCTGGCCATCGGACAAGGGGTGCTCGATGGGCAGCTGGGACCCGGTGAGCACCACCGGAATGGCGATACCCCGCACCATGAAGGACAAAATGGCGGCGGTATAGGCCATGGTGTCAGTACCGTGGGTTATCACGATGCCGTCATAATCCTCTCTGGAATCAAAAACATGGCGGGCGATGACCTGCCACTCCTCCGGCTGGATGTTGGAGCTGTCCATCCGCAGGATGTCCTTCACCGTCACGTCGTACTGCTCCAGCACATGGCCGCCGATCATAGCCGCCAGCGCCGCCCCGTCCAGCCCGGGGGCCAGCCCCTCCTCGGTGGGCTGGGAGGCGATGGTGCCTCCGGTCGCCAGCAGCAGGATATGTTTTCCCATGGTCCTCCACTCCTCAGCTCTTCTGCATGTTTTCTTCTATGGTAGCAAGAACCGCTTCCTCTGTAAAGTCCAAATTGCCCATGAGCCGCAGCACGGTGTTCCCCTGCCGCAGGATGAGATACTGGCCCCGCTCGCACTGGAGAAGGACCGCCTCCTCCGCGCCGGACACGGACACGGGCAGGGCGGTGCTCTCGCCGTTGCCGCAGAAGATCTTGCGGGTGCTGTCCCGGCTCTCCTGGTCCCGCAGCTCCCGGAACACCTGCCGGGCCAGCCAGGGCCAGCGGCTGTCGAATCGCTCCGAGTAGAGGACCCCGCTGGGTCCGGTGCTCTGGATGAGGCTCGCGGACTTCAGAATGTCTCCGCCTTCTAGCCACAGGGTATCGTCCGAGGCGTTCCGGTATCCCAGGTCGGCGGCGGTGATCACCCCCAGCTCCTCCGCCTGGTCCACCGGTGCCCGGAACCGGGTGGAGTCGGAAAAGGAAAAGGGCACATACAGGACCGCCAGGCAAACGATCATCACAAGGCCCGTCAGCTCCACATATCCCCTCAGCCGCGCTCGTCCCAGCCGTGGGCGTGGGAAGGGTTCTCCCCGCTCCTCGGCCCGGCAGATCCTCCGGCTATATCGCCAGGCATAGAACACCATGGACAGATGCCACAGGAGCTCCAGCGCAATCAGTGCCAGCACGGCCAGGACCATCGGTTCAAGGGCCAGCTCGAACCAGTAGATCGCGCCGGAGTTGGACCAAACACTCAGCCAGGTCAGGAACACCACAAGCAGGGTCGTGCGCATGGCCCCGCTGAGCTCCGGACGGGTAATGCAGGCGCGGAACTGCTTCTCCTCCAGGTCCAGGTCGGTCTGGAGGGGGATGGTGTCCCGCCCCGGGACCGAGCGGTAGACCCGCTTGGCCCCCGCCTTCCCCACCAGCTCCCAGCCCGCGTCGGCACAGAGCTGCCGGTAAGCCTCCTCTTCCTCCTCATCCCGCCGGATCGGAGCCAGATCCACCGCGTAGGTCACTTCCGGGTGGATCCGGGGCACGAACACCGCCAGCAGCCCCAGCCGGAGCCGCTCCAGCTCCCAGCCCCGGTCCGCTTTCCGGTTCAGCCAGTCCTCCATGGCCTTGTAGTCGGCGTCCAGAAAATAGGTGAGCGCATAGCGTTTTTTCATGTCAGCTCATCTCCAGTCGCTCCAGAATGGTTTGCAGCTGTTCCGGTTCCGTGAGGTCGGGGCTGTCGCCCCCCAGGCACTGCACCCCCACCAGGGCCACTGTTCGCCCCTCCCGCAGGAGGAGGAAGGAGCCCTCCCGGGCGCTCCAGCCCCCGTCGGTCCCCAGACGTGCCGGCCGGAAGTTCATAATACCGCAGCCCCTGTAATTGATCCGTGCGGTATCCCCCAGCAAACCGTGGGTCACCACCTTTGCGTACCACTCAGTCAGACAGGTATACCGCTCGCACCAGACCACATCCACGCCGTTCTCGGTCTCCACCTCTTCCATGTATTTCTCGCCCTGGACCAGAGGAGAAAAGACCGGATCGTCGGACAGATAGCCCACCTTTGTGTCGTCCAGGCCCACGTCCTCAGCCATCACCAGGGGATGCTCGCGGTACTCCGGACGGCGCTCGGCGATATCAAAGCCGCTGTACCCCACCACCAGGGAGGCGAAAGACTCCACCACGCAGAAGAGCAGGTAGAGCCGCACCATCAGGCCACCCAGGCGCTGCACATGGCCCAGGAGTCGTGCGGAAACGGGATGGGAGGCGGGCACCGGCATATCCTCCTCCACCGCCTTCTTCCAGCGCCGCCAGTGCAAGATCCCGGCGGGAATGGCCCACAGCAGGCCCAGGAAGCAGAACACCGTACCTAAGATCCAGCAGAGAAAGGAGGTGCTGCACAGCAGGGGCGTCAGCGCGGCCAGGTACTCCCGATAGCGAAACCCCATCAGCCACACCGCCGCCGCGATGGCCAGCAGCACCAGCAGCCACAGCAGGCTCCCGAAAATGGCCGGGCGGATGGCCCGCCTCCAGTAGAGCTTATCCTCCATGTTCCGGTCGGTCTGCAAGGGCACCGGATTGGCCACCGCCCGGGAGGCAAAGACCGACATGCTCCGCACCTGGGCCACATAGTCCCACCCGGCCTGGGAGCAGAGCTGGAAATAGCCGTCCTCCTGGGTGGGCTCCCACTTGCCGTGGAGGTCGATGCAGTAGCGCAGGTCCTCACGGTCCGTGCTGGAGAACAGGGCGATGGTGGACAGCCACACCCGCTCCAGAGCCCAGCCCTTGGCGGCCTGCCGGTTCAGCCACGCCTCGGCGGCCTTGTAGTCCATATTTTCGTAGGGAAAGAGCCGTATCTTCCACTTCATATCTCATCGCTCCTTTCGCAGCACCCGCTCCATATCCGCCGCCTGCCGGCGGATGCGCTCGTATTCCGTTTGAAGGACCCGGTCCCCCTCTTCGGTGATCTGGTAGTATTTCCGTTTCTCCTCCACCCGGGTGTGGGCGATGAGGCCGTCCTTCTCGAACCGCTCCAGCAGGGCGTACAAGGTGCCCGCCCCCACGTTCACCCGCCCGTCGGTGAGCTGGGCGATATCCTGCATGATGCCGTAGCCGTGGCGCTCCTGCCGCAGGGAGAGGAGGACATAGAACATCTGCTCCGTGAGTGTATCCAGTTTTTTGCGGGCCATGTCCTCACCTCCGGTATATCGAATATTGATATATCTCCTCGCCCTCATAGTATATCAATATTCGATATATGTCAAGAGCAAAAAACAGCGCACCAAATGGTACGCTGTTTTTCCGATATTATAGAAAAAGCGGAACTGTGTGGGAGATCTCCACCTGCTCCGGGGTCACGGTGCACCCCTCCACCAGGATCTCCACCCCGGCGTCCCGGGCTTCTCGCAGGGCCGCCCCGAAGGCCGGGTGGGTGCGCTCGTTGGGGGAAAAGCCCTTCATCCCCGCCATCTGCACCACGAAGCACACCGCCGCCTCATAGCCCGCCGCGCGGCAGGCGATGAGCTCCCGCAGGTGCTTCACGCCCCGCTCTGTGGGGGCGTCCGGGAAAAGAGCGAGGCCCTCCTCCTCCAGGGTGACCCCCTTCACCTCCACAAAGCCGCGCGTTCCAAGTGAATCCTCCCAGTAGAAATCAAAGCGGGAATTCCCCCACGTTGTCTCCGGGCGCAGCAAGGTGAGGTTTTCGCGGAACTTTCCGGCCCTGGCCCACTCGGCAAAGAGATGGTTGGGTGCCTGGGCGTCCATGTTGATGAGCAGGCTCCCCTTCTCCACCGCGATGAGGTCGTATTTCGTCTTGCGCTTGGGGTTGTCGCTCCCCTCCACGTAGACCGTGGCGCCGGGCACCAGCAGTTCCCGGCAGCGGCCGGTGTTTTTGACATGGACGGTCTCGGTCCGGCCGTCCAGCTCCACCTGGGCGATAAAGCGGTTGGGCCGGGCGAGAAAATGCCCTTTTCTGACCTGTTGGTATTGCAACTTCGGGTTCCCTCCTGTATCCTATTATTCGACGAAGAAACCCGAAATCAAGGAGGTCCCTCCATGCACATTCCATCCGGCAGCACCAGCGCGCTGGAGCTGCTTTCGTTTTCGGACGCCCTGGACCAGGCGCTCCGGCCCAGCCCGGACTATGACGTGTCCCAGTGGCTCTATGTGCCCAACACCTACCAGGACTACCGGTACATCCTGGGCACCCGCGGGGAGCATCCCCTCATCTGCGTGGGCATCAATCCCTCCACCGCCGCGCCGGGCGACCTGGACAACACCCTGAAATCGGTGGAGCGTGTGGCCCTCCACAATGGCTTTGACAGCTTTATTATGTTCAATGTGTACGCCCAGCGGGCCACCGACCCGGACGACATGGAGGAGATCTGCAATCCCATCCTGCACCGGGAGAATATGGAGGCCTTCCGGTACATCCTCTCCCTGGACCGGCAGCAGCGGCCCGCTATCTGGGCGGCCTGGGGGACCATCATCGAGAAGCGGCCCTATCTGCCCGACTGTGTCCGGGACATGATCGCCCTGGGCGAGGAGCACCACGCCCAGTGGTTCACCGCCGGCAAGCGTTCCAAGAAGGGCCACCCCCACCATCCGCTCTATCTCCGCAAGGACAGCCTTCTGGAGCCCTTCGACGTTTCTGCTTACCTACTTTCTTTCTCCCCTACTTTCTTTCGAGAAAGAAAGTAGGCAAAGAAAGCTTCCATCCATAAAACTGATAGTCGATGCGTCCAATGGACCATGTTCTTGGGGAAAAACGCAGGCAAAGAAAGCTTCCATCGACACCCCAAATTTAACGGGTCATATCCTCAAAATAGTCCGCCGACAGGAAGGTCACATGGTGCTTGAGAGCCGTGCGGAAAGAATCACCCACACCGCTGCCGTAGACCAGATAGTTTACGGTGGCGGTGACATTTTTGCCCACTTTTCCGCCGAACTTCTGAACTAGCTCCTGGACCTCCTCCACGGTATAGCCCTCCAGCTCGCCCTTGACCACGAATTTCTTACCCTTGAAACGGCTATCGAAGGTCTCCGGCACGAAGCGCCGCACGGGCGGACGCACCACCACCGATTCCTCCACCTGCCGGATCAGCGCCTTCAGCTCGTCCCCATGCTGCTGCGCATAGTCCATCGCAAAATGATCGACATCAAAGTTCTCTTCGGTGATAGACTCCAACTCTTCACCCAGAGGGTTGTGTTCCTCCAGATACTCCGCCAGAGCCTGACTCATCAGGGACTGGACCGGCTCGTCCAATTCCTCTAACTCCTCTTCGGTCAACGCACTGTAAAGGAAGGAGGCCAGAAGGTCAGCCCCACCCTCAGAGGAGCCAAAGTCAAACGAGTAGGTTCCGCACCAGGTAAACTGAGCCAGAAGGTTCAGACCATCGCTGGAGATGAGAAAATGCCAGGCGGAGTGGTCACCATAGCTCCAGGCCAGGTTCGGGCCGCTGTACTCATCCAGATCGAGATGGAGGAGCAGTTTCTTTTCCCGCATGGTCCGGCAGAGCTCGGAGTAGGAGGCCCTGTGGGCGGCAAAATAGGGGGCCAATACCGTATTCAGGCCCTGTACCAGATCGCCGAAGTCCCGCTTGCCGCCCAGGAGGAACCGATACCCCTCCTCTGTCTGCAGGATGCCGCTGCACTCTTCACCGGGCATGGGCGTGGCCGCCATAGCCGCCAAAAAGTCCGGGTCCAGCAGGGCCTGTTCCACCGTGGCGCGCTCCGCCTCGCCCCAGTCGCCCAGCAGGGTGATCGTGCCCTCAGCCTTGGCGGCGGGGGGCTTTTCCTTCGGGTGACGCCAGCCATAGGGGATCCAGTCCTCGTCCGGGAGCGGGTCCATCCGTTCATCCAGGCCAGAGAACTTGTCCAGTCTCAGGTTGCTGCTCCCGGCCGGAGAGTAGAGGATATTTCCAATACAGCCTTCGCCGTATTCGATGTCCACATAGATGGCATAGAGCGCGATATTCAGCTCCGGTATGGCCTGGTCCAGTTCATCCAGGCAGACTTTTAACGCCGGATAGTCACATCTGGCCTCCGCGGCCGACACAACGAAAAAGGGCCGCTCCCGGTCCGTCTCCAGGCTCTCCCGGGCAAGGCTGGAGAGCTGTCCAGCTCTGAAACTCAGATCCTCTTCATCCTCCTCGTCCAGGGCTTCGTCGTCATAATCCTCGTCGTCGTCGAGATCAACGTCCTCATCTTCCTGTTCAGAATAGGAGCCAATCAGTTTTACTGCGATTTTCTTCATGACCTCCGGGATGCGCGCAAATTCCTCCCGGCTGCCCATAATGGCTGCGGTATACTGCATCTCATACTCAACACTCACAGGTCAGACCTCCTTGTAATCGTGTGGAAACAGCTTTGCTGCTTTCACTATATCCCAGATTGGTCTGTGTTTCAAGTATGCGCGCTGCATAGTATCCGGACAAAACAAAAGCGGACAGATTTCTCTGTCCGCTTCGTGTCGGCATTACCTATTTTCCCGGTCCGTCTCCAGACAAGTATCTTCGGCGCAGGTGAGCTTAACTTCCGTGTTCGGGATGGGAACGGGTGGACCCTCACCGCAATCAACACCGACTTACTTTTCTTTGAAAAGAAAAGTAAGCAAAAGAAACTTTCATCAACTTTCTTTTCCTTACCGTTCTTTTCAACGATAAGTCCTATTCAATTAAAAAGTGGTGACCCGTACCGGATTCGAACCGATGTTAACGGCGTGAGAGGCCGCTGTCTTAACCACTTGACCAACGGGCCATTTGGTGCGCCTTCAGGGATTCGAACCCGGGAC
>NZ_NFGZ01000035.1 GCF_002159175.1 Flavonifractor sp. An92
TTTTCGCGAAAAGAAATGGGGGAAAGAAAAGGCGGAGAGGGGAACTTCTCGTTCCCCTCTCCACTCCCCTCCAAAAGGGCGGCCTTTTAGGGGGCCGCCCATATTGGCAGGGTACAACGCTTTCCGGATAGGCGAAAAGCCTGGAATTTGCCACGCCAGGGTAAGGAAATCCCTCCGCAGCCGGATGGAGACCGGGATGCGTTTTGGGGGAGTCCAGAGGGGGGTATCCCCCCTCTAGGCTTTCTTTCCCACCGCTTTCTTTGCAAAGAAAGCGGTGCTCCCGCCGAGTAGGCGGCCCTGTCCGGGCAGGACGCCAGCGCGGCGAGCGCAATGATCGGAACGATCTGAAATGAGAGAGGAAACGGAACAAGGAGGAAATCATGAGTCAATTTATCGTTTGTCTGGACCCGGGTCACGGTCCCGGGTGTGCCAACCGCTCCCCGGACGGGAGCTACCAGGAGCAGGAATTTGCATATGATGTAGCGGGCCGGGTGAAGGCCCGGCTGGAGGCCCGCGGGGTGGAAGTGGTGCTGACCCGGGACGCCGAGGGCTATCCCAGCCTGTCCCAGCGCTGCCTCGCCAGCAACGGGGCGGGCGCCCACGCCTTTGTGTCCCTCCACAGCAACGCGGCGGGGAACGGGGGCTGGGAGAGCGCCTCCGGCCTGGAGATGTACACCAGCGCGGGCCCCGATACCGCGCCCCGCAACGTGCTGGCCCAGCGGCTGAAAGAGCGGTTTGAGGCCGAGCGGGTGGCGCTGCGCACCGTGCCCATCCGCCACTACGGCTACGCGGTCCTCACCGGTACCGAAGCCCCCGCCGTGCTCATCGAGTACGGCTTTCATACCAGCCGGAGCGACACCGCGCTGCTGCTGGACGGGTCGTACCGGGAAAAGCTGGCCCGGGCCACCGCCGACGGTATCTGCGCCTTTCTGGGTGTGGCCTGGCGTGAGGAGACCGCCGGCGAGAGTGACCGGGACACCGTGCAGCGGCGTTTCCGTCTCGCCGACGAGACGATGGACTATCTGAGTGCCTACCAGTACGCCGACGCGCTGCTGCAGCGTCTGGCCACGGGGGCCTGAGAGGAGGTGATGCGGATGAAGATCAACTGGACCGTGCGTCTGCGCAACAAGGCCTTCTGGGTGGCGCTGGTGCCCGCCGTGCTGCTGCTGGTGCAGGTGGTGGCGGCGGTCTTTGGCTATATGCTGGACCTGGGCGAGCTGGGCAACAAGATCCTGGCGGTGGTCAACGCGGTGTTCGCGGTGCTGGCCATTCTGGGCGTGGTCACCGACCCCACCACTGCGGGCGTCAGCGACAGCAAGCAGGCGCTGACCTACGAAGCGCCCAAGGAGGACTGAGCCCATGGAGTGGACCGTGGTGACCGCACTGGCGGCGCTGGTGGGGCTGGGAGCGTCAGTCGTCAAGCCCATCGTGTCGCTGACCAAGTCCATCACTGCGCTGACCGTGGTGGTGGAGCGGGTGGAGAAGGAGCTTGCCGAGCAGGCCCGCCACAGCCAGGAGAGCCACCGGCGCATCTGGGCCAAAAACGAGGAACAGGACGGCCGGCTGGACGAGCATGAGAGGCGCATTGACCGCCTGGAGCACCGGCCATAAATCAAAAACGCCCCCCGGGACAGGACCCGGGGGGCGTTTGCGTTTATTCCAGGGGACGGATGAAGAAATTGCCGATGACTTCGGTGGAGTTGACCACGTTGACGAAGGTGTTGTGCATGTTATCGGCGATGTAACGGCTGATGCGGCGCACGTCGCTGTCCGAGAGGACGGTGTAGACCACATAGCGCTGCTTGTGGGTGTAGGCGCCCTCGCCGCTCCAGCAGGTGGCGGAGTGGTTGGTCAGCTCGATGAGGGCCTTGGAGAGCTGCTCCGGGTCGTCAGTCACGATGAAGAGGGTCTTTTTCTTGTACCGCTTGTAGAGGGCGTTGATGACCTGGGTGTAGCAGAACTGATAGATGATGGAGTACAGGGCCTTATCCATGCCGAAGAGTACGCCGTAGATGAGGATGACGGTGGCGCTGAAGTAGAGGACATAGTTGAAGCCGTTGCTGCTCTTGTACTTGGCGGCGATGGACATGGCGATGAAGTCGGTGCCGCCGCTGCTGGCGCCGCTGTTGAGGACCAGCACGATACCGATGCCGCCGCAGATGGCGCCGAACACCGAGATGAGCAGGGGGTCGTTCACGATGTCGTACTTGGGCAGCAGGTCCACCAGGATGGAGGACAGGAAGATGCTCACGCAGGAGAGCAGGGTGAAGCGCTTGCCCACCAGACGGAAGGCGATGACGGCGGGGATGGCGTTGAAGGTGATGTTGAGCACCGAGAAGGGGATGCTGATGTGGAAGAAGTGCTCAAAGATGCTCTGGATGAGGATGGACAGGCCCGAGAAGCCACCCGGGACCAGGTCGCCCGCGGCGATGAAGGTGTTCATGTTGACGGCGAAGATCACGCTGCCCGCCAGGAGCATGAGGCCGTGCAGGATGTCTTGCGGAGAAAGAATTCGTTTCACGATACGATTCCACCTGAACCTCTCATAATTTGTTCGCCCGGGCGAGCCGGGCCGGAGATGTTACTATACTATATAAGGTCCAGGCGGGAAAATCAACCGTCAATGTGAAGTTTTTGGCAAAAAAGTGCACAAATTTTGCCTGCTTTACCCCCGCCGCATCCAGCGGGGCAGGGAAGTGGGGGCCATGACGGCCATCAGGCAGAAAAAAACGCCTGCCGCCAGGAGCAGGTCGCCGATGCTGGCAAAGCCGCGCAGAATGGGGACATAGACAATGTCGCCCAGGAACCACAGCCGGGTGTCCGGCCCGGCCAGGGCGTACATGGGGATCTGGAGGGACTCCAGGGCGGCCAGCCCCTCGGGAGAGAGGACGGAGGCGGCCTGGCGGCTCACCGGCATGCGAAAGCCGTTGAGGGCGATCACCAGCAGGTTGCCCCCCGCGCCTAGGGCAGTCAGCAGGGCGGTCTTGGGCAGGTGGCAGTTGGCCAGACAGAAGAGGAAGAGCAGGCCGTAGGACAGCAGAATGATGGCCGGGGCCCAGTCCTGGGACAGCCGGCCCAGAAGCTGCTGGAGGAGCAGCGCCGCCACCGGCAGGGGGAGAAAGCGCAGCCGGGCTTTCTCCCAGCGGCGCAGCCGCCCCCCGGTCAGCCAGCCCACGGCCAGAGCGAACACCACCGCAAGGGTCATCACGGCGTACCCACCTCCTCCTGATCGGGGATGAGACGGCCCTCCTCGGCCATCCGGGCGGCCACTTCGGCCACCTGGGGGTGGAACTGCTTGCCGGCCTCCTCCCGCAGAATGCGGGCGGCCACCTGGGGGGAGCGCCCGGCGGAGTAAATGCGGTCGCTGGTGATGGCGTCGTAGGAGTCCGCCGCCCCCAGGATGTAGACCTCCAGAGAAACTTCGTCTCCCCGGGTGCCGTCGGGGTAGCCGCCGCCGTCGTAGCGCTCGTGGTGATGGAGGACCATGTCCAGAATGTCGGAGTAGGAGTCGATGTTCTTGAGGATGTCCACGCCGATGACCGGGTGGCGCTGGATGACGGTCCGCTCCTCCGGCGTGAGGCGGCCGGGCTTCTGGAGCACCGAGTCGGGAATGCCGATCTTGCCGATGTCGTGGAAGATGGCGCCGGTCTGGATGCGGCGGATTTGGCGCTGGGACAGGTGCAGTTCCGAGGCGATCTGAGTGGCGTAGCAGGCCACCCGGGTGGAGTGGCCCTCGGTGTAGGTGTCCTTGGCGTCCAGCGCGGCGGTGAGGGTTTTCAGGATGCTGTACTGCTGCTGTACGCCGTTGAGGTAGAGCTTGAAGGAGTACCGGGCCAGCAGCAGCGGGAGCATGAACAGCAGGGCCATCCACACGCCCGACTTCATCTGCAGCAGCATGGCCAGGAAATAAGCCATGGGCGCCGAGCAGACAATACTGGGCAGCAGGCCCAGGAACATCTGCAAAATGGTGGGGTAGAAGGTGACTTTGTGTTCCAGCAGGAAGAGGAACAGCAGGATAAAGCTGTTCAGCGCGATGGCCACCAGAATGAAGAGGGCGGCGGGCAGAAGCACACCCGGCAGAGTGATGTTGCCGGGCTCGCCCCCGGCGGCGTGGTAGGCAAATCCGGCCAGCGTGAAGGAGAGGTTCAGGTTGCTGGCGTTGAAGAGGGTCTTGACCGGCGCGGTGTTGAAGATGTGGCAATACCCCTTCCCGTTCTCATTGGGGAAGATCTCCAGCGGCTTCGTGAGGAAAAAGACCGCGGTGGCAGTCTCCGGACCAAAGACCAGCACCATGGCCAGGATGCTGATGAAGGACATGTCGATGGTACAGTCCGGCCGGATGTAGAGGGGAAGGCACCGGCAGAGGATGCACAGCAGCACCAGGACCAGCAGCACCGACGGGGAGCGCCAGGGCTGGCACTGGACGGCCGAGAAGATGGAGTATACCCCGGCAATGGTGCCCAACAGGACGATCAGACCGATATACCAGGACGACGACGTGTGCTTTTCCATGATAGGCAAGACCTCCGGTCCGCACCAGCGGAAGAGTGAGTAAAAGGGGAGAGATGTACAAAGCGGCTGGTGATCACCAGCCGCTTCATACCAAAGGAAGAATCATTTAGCGCCAGTTGAAAAACGCGCCGCCGGCGACCACCAGGGAAACCAGGGAAGTCAGAGCAAGCATGATCTTCGCCTTATTCATCGAATACAGCCTCCTTTATCAGGATGCTCCGTCCGTCGCTAGGGACGGGCTGTATTCGCTTCGCTCAAATGGGTCAGTTGGGGAAAGACGCCTGGACGGCCAGCATGGGCAGACGCCGGTTCACCGCGTCCAGCGTGGCCAGGACCACCGCGTAATTGGGCTCCTCGCCCACATAGCAGGCCCCCAGCAGCGCCTCATTTTTGCCGTCGGCCTTGAGGGCGACGCCCACCATGGCCACCTCATGGCCGGCCAGAGAGGACATGCGCACATCGTCCAGGGTGAACCGGCACCGGTCGGGGAGGAATTGATTGATGGCCGCCACCGAGGCCTCCGCGATGGAGCGGGTGCGGGCGGCGGGGGAGGAGTCGCAGTGAGAGTGGCCGGTGCAGCTCCGCTCTCCGGCGCGGAGGAACACGTCCACCGTGACGCCGTCCCGGCTGGTGGCCATGGAGAGATGGTCGAAAATCAGGCGAGCGGGCCGTTCCTGCATGCCGCCGGGGATCTGGGCCACGCTGATGACCCGGTGGTCCAGCTCCAGGTGGAATTTGGCCAGCAGGGCCGACTGGATATCCCGTGCAAACTGCTTGGGGGAGCGGGACTGGTCGCTGAGCACGTGCAGCTCGGTGACGCGGCCTTCCTCTACATGAAATTCCACACCCAGCACGCCCGGCAGACGGCAGACCAGGTCCTTCCAGGCCGCGACATCGCTCACCTTGCATCCTCCTTTTGGGCGGAACCACCTCCGCCCGATCCTAAACTGACCCAATTATACAGAAATCGACTGCGCAATGCAAGAGAGAATGGGAGGAAAGATTTTCCTCTGACCGCGCATAAACTAGCACCAGCCCAGACAGAGGCGGGAGGTGGGGACATGGAATGGACATACCCTCTGGACGGGGGACGGGGCCGCCTGACGGTGCGGCGGGAGGGGACCCGGGTGGAGGTGCGCTCCCGGATCTCGGACGACGGGCAGGGGCTCTATAAGGTGTGGCTGCTGGGGCCGGGGGGCGAGCTGCCCCTGGGGACCCTCCTGCCCGAGGGGCGGGAGCTGCGCCTGGAGCGGCGTCTGGACGGACCGCGGCTGGAGGCCCAGGGATTCTGGCCGCCGTCGGGGGCACTGGTGCGGCGCACCTTCACCTTCGGCGCGCAAAAAAAGCATCCGGCCCAGGGGCCCCGGGGCTTTGCCCGGGTCCGTCCGGACCAGGTGCTGGGCGATCCTGTCTTGCGGGAGAGCGGGGGGACGGGAGAACTCTGGACCAAGCGCGCGGGGGAGGAGACTTTCCTGCTGGTCCCCTTCCACCCCGGGAAACCGCTCCTGCTGGCCCCCGCGTTCTGCCTGATGCGGGTGGTGGAGCGGGACGGAACGCGCTGGGCCGCCCTGCGGCAGGACGAGCGGGGGTGGCCCGTCCTGCCGCCTCCCACGGCGGAGGAGCTCTTTTAGCGGGCCATTTCGGCCATCCGGTGCAGATTTTCCCCCAGGTCGCCGCCCAGGGGGAGGCCCCGGTCTCCCAGCTTTTTGGGCACGGAGGGGTAGTCCCGGTTCATGCGGATGAGATGGGCGTCCGGCCACAGGAGAGTCATGCGCTGGAAGGGGTGGCGGATGAGGCCGGGGGAGTTGAAGCCCACTCCCAGCTCCAGAAAGATGGTCTTTCCCTCCGCCGCCTCGGCCCAGAAGGCCTCAAAGGAGGCGCGGTTGGCCATGACCTTGTCGGGGATGAACACATCCCGCCCCCGCATGTTGCGCACCAGGGGTGCGCCGCACCGGGGACAGCGGGGCAGGTCCTCCTCCCGGCAGGCGTAGGTGACCGGGTCCATGTGGGCCACGATGTTGCGGTAGATTTCCTCGCCGTCCCAGAGCTCCCGGCAGCAGGGCACTGAGCACTGGAAGTCGGCGATGCTGTTCTGGGGGCAGAACACCCGGTCCGGGTCAAAGCCGGCCTTGTAGAACTGGTCGTCGATGTTGCTGCTGAGGACAAAATAGTTTTTCCCCGCCACCAGGGCGAGAAGATCCCGGTAGGCCTGGACCACGGGAAAGTCGTACCGGGCCCACAGGGCCTCGGCGGCGATCATGCCCTGCTTCTGGAGGTAGGTGCGCTTCTCGTCCCACAGGGCCTGCCACAGCGTGGTGTAGCCCAGGGCGGCCAGGGCGGGGAAGTCCCGCTTCAGGACTTCCTCCGACTGGTAGTCCAGCCCTCCGGCGGCGGACAGGCCCGCCGCGCCGCCGATGATGATGTGCTCCGCGTCCTGCAGCAGCTCCACCGCCCGCCGGAGATCGGCGGTGTTGTCCGTCTCCGCCAGGCGCCGGGCGTCGGCCGCGTAGGCCGCCATGCGCTCTGCATAGGTCATAGGGAAAGCCTCCTTCCGGCGTCCGCCGGGACGCCCCTCAGTTACCTTTTATTTTATAGAAGCCGGCGCGGAAAGACAAGCCAGGGAATAAATGCGGCGAATGAGGAAAATAATACTTGCATCTTGCGGAGACCTGCGATATAATACCAGAGCATGATTACACACATCCGCTGATTCTGTGTCCGGTGCCCGCAAGGGTGGGCAGGGAAGAGGACGCGGATGGAGGTAACAACAAAAAGGAGGAAATAATCATGGCAGTCGTTTCTATGAAGCAGCTTCTGGAGGCCGGTGTCCACTTCGGTCACCAGACCCGTCGGTGGAACCCCAAGATGGCCACCTACATCTACACCGAGCGTAACGGCATCTATATCATCGACCTGCAGAAGACCGTGAAGAAGCTGGAGGAGGCCTACAACTTCGTCCGCTCCCTGGGCGAGAACGGCCAGACCCTGCTGTTCGTCGGCACCAAGAAGCAGGCCCAGGAGGCCATCAAGGAAGAGGCCACCCGTTGCGGCGGCTACTACGTCAACGCCCGTTGGCTGGGCGGCATGCTCACCAACTTCAAGACCATGCGCGGCCGCGTGGACCGTCTGAACCAGCTGAAGAAGATGCAGGAGGACGGCACCTTCGACATGCTGCCCAAGAAGGAAGTCATGAAGCACCTGGGCGAGATCGCCAAGCTGGAGAAGTACCTGGGCGGCGTCGTGGAGATGAAGAAGCTGCCCGGCGCTCTGTTCGTCGTTGACCCCCGCAAGGAGCGCAACGCCATCAACGAGGCCCGCAAGCTGCACATCCCCATCGTGGCCATCGTGGACACCAACTGCGATCCCGACGAGATCGACTATGTCATCCCCGGCAACGATGACGCTATCCGCGCCATCAAGCTGATCTCCGGTGTGATGGCCAACGCCATCCAGGAGGGCAAGCAGGGTCAGGACGCTCCCGCTGAGGAGACCGAGGCTGCTGCCGAGTAATCGCAAATACCCAATCGTTTCGGAGCGCCCGCCCGCGCGGGCGGGCGCTCCTTTTTGATACCAAAATAACGGAGGTAATGGATCATGGCAATCACCGCGAATGACGTTAAGAAGCTGCGCGAGATGACCGGCGTGGGCATGATGGACTGCAAGAAGGCTCTGGCCGAGGCCGAGGGCGATATGGACAAGGCCATCGAGCTGCTGCGCGAGAAGGGCCTGGCTGCTTCCCAGAAGAAGGCTGGCCGCATCGCCGCTGAGGGTATGGCTTACGCTGCCGTCATCGACGGCGTGGGCGTGGTGGTCGAGGTCAACGCCGAGACCGACTTCGTGGCCAAGAACGAGAAGTTCGTGGACTTCGTCAAGGGCGCGGCCGCCACTGTGGCCGCCAACAAGCCCGCCGACCTGGACGCTCTGATGGCCTGCAGGTACGCTGGCAGCGACCTGACCGTCACCGAGCAGCAGCAGGAGATGGTGCTGGTCATCGGCGAGAACATCAAGGTCCGCCGCTTCGCCTTCTTCACCGACGGCGTGTGCGTTCCCTATATCCACGCTGGCGGCAAGATCGGCGTGCTGGTGAACCTGGACACCGACCTGACCGCCGAGCAGGTGGAGACCGTGGGTAAGGACGTGGCCATGCAGATCGCCGCTCTGAACCCCCGCTTCTGGGACAAGACCCAGGTCACCCAGGACGTGCTGGACGAGGAGAAGAAGATCATGCTGGTCCAGATGGCCAACGACCCCAAGATGGCCTCCAAGCCCGACAAGGTCAAGGAGAACATCGTCATGGGCAAGCTGAACAAGTTCTACTCCGAGAACTGCCTGCTGCAGCAGGAGTTCGTGAAGGACAACACCACCACCGTGGAGAAGTATGTGGCCGCTTCCGCCAAGGCTCTGGGCGGCACCATCACCTTCAAGAACGCCGTTCGCTTCGAGAAGGGCGAGGGCATCGAGAAGAAGCAGGAGAACTTCGCCGAGGAGATCGCCAAGCAGCTGGGCAAGTAATTGTGTACTTGTCCCCCCGCAAACAAGCACATTGTCCCGAAATAATGACTCACAAAAGAGTCCGAGGAAATTCGTTTCCCCGGGCTCTTTTTTTATTTATTTTCTGTTTTTAGCCCGGGTTTGGCTTGATTTAGAACTAATTTAGAATTTTTTGAGAAAGAGATTGGGCGAGCAGCTTGTGGTCAAAATGGTCGGGCAAACGACCAGGTTGGAGTGGGATGACCACATGGTATCTAAGGATAATGCAAATTATTCTGAGATTTTGCAGATAAAAAAAGAATTAAATTGAGATTCTGCGGGTCTTTTTCAGCAAAATCTCGGTTTAATTCAAAAACTAAAGTCAAAATCTCAGCTTAATTCGATATGAATCATCAAAATCTCAAGATAATTCTTTTGGGGGCAGCAATGGATAAGGCGGGAATGAAAACAAGGGACATTCGATTTTTCAGCAACAAGAACGATCAGATCATTTGTATCCACTCAAAATGGGCACGGGATTACGCGAAATATCTGGAGCAGCAGCCCTGGGTCCAGTCCTATCAAGCTGTAGTACCATTGGAACCCGACTACATACAGCATGTATCTCCCGTTGATATCCGCTCACTTTATTTTAAAAGTGAGTGGGCGACCGATTTTCTTATTAGGTTTGTAGACGGAAGAAAAGGGGTCCGGGAACTGGTACACAAAGAGGATCTAACAAAGCGCGCAATAGTCGAGCGTCTGGAGCTGTCCAGAAGATATTGGGCAGTACGGGATATTGACGAGTGGAAGGTGGTGCTAGTCGATGTCTGAGGCACTGCGCTTTGTGAAACGATTAGGCGCCATCTATCGAGTTTTGATTGAAACTCCAGCTGGCTGCTGGCTCATTAACTGTAACGGCCCCTCTCCACCATTTTTTGAGGCCGACCTACACAGATATGAGCGTGTACCAGCGCCGGAAAGCTGGATATCAGAACAGATTAACACCCCGGCTCAGGAAGCCCGCCTGCAGATGATCCAGCCGTTGCTTAACTGTGATAAATGTATCTCGGATAAATCTCAGCGCTACAGGATGGCGGCAGAGGCGGCACAGCAGTACCAGACTACGACACGCCGCATCCTGCGGCTGTACTACCGGTATCTTGCCACAGGACGACTCACGCAAAAGCGGACACAGCAGGCCAGCAAAAGCAATCAGATGATAGAGCGAGCAATCCGGCGGTACTATTTTGGTGCCAAACGGCTATCCCTAAGATCCGCCTACGAGATGATGTTGCTGGAGGATTATGTGGGACCCGATGGTCGGCTCGACAGCGATGCTCCCACATGGAGCAAATTCCGGCACTACTACTATGGGCACAGGCTGCACAAGGATCCTCAAAAGATCATCGCACGAGAAGGGCTGACCAAATATCAGAGAGACCACCGACCTGCATGGGGCTCCTCTGCCGGATGGCGGACACAGCCTGGGAGCTATCAGATGGACGCCACACAGGCGGATATCTACCTGGTGTCCAGGCAGGAACGATCCATCGTGGTGGGCAGGCCGTATATCTACTTGGCGGTAGACACAGCCACCCACCTGATTGCTGGTGTCAATATCGGATTTTCATGCGATGAGACTGCTGTGATGGCTTGCATTGAGCAGGCCACTATGGATAAGGTGGAGTACTGTGCTCGCTATGGAATCGAGATTACACCAGAGCAATGGCCCTCAGTGGGGATGCCAACGGAGATTATCACAGATCAGGGGCGTGAGTTTTTTGGGCCAAGAATGTCGGAGATGTGTTGCCGGTATGGGCTTGAGGTTTTGACCCTGCCACCATTTCGGCCGGATCAAAAGGGTTGCGTGGAGAAGTCAATCGACCTGCTTCAGAAGCGGTACAAACCACTATTGCGAGGAAAGGGAGTCATTGAGGATGATGCCCAGGAGCGATGGGCCACCGACTACCGCATGCAGGCCACCCTGGATCTTGATGATTTTACACGCATTGTTATCCACTCGATCTTGTATCTCAACAGCGGACGGATCCTTGATGACAAGACTCCCGCAGAAAGATGGCTGGAGCTATCGCCCCGATTGATGGCGGTGAATCCCCAGGAGCTGCACATCCAAACCCTGCCCCGGGATACCGCAAAACTGACCCGTAAAGGGATTAGAGTCAACCGTATGTGGTACGCCCCGGATGGTGCAGATGGGCTGACCATTGGGAATGTATACACGATTGCCTATGATCCATCTGACTTGCGCTGCATCTATATCATCCTGGCTGACCGAATCTGTCCATGCCATGCTATGAATCTCTCCTATTTACTTTCTGAAACCGAATGGGAGAAAACTTATGAAGCAGCTAAGAAAAACAGGGAGGCTGCCCGAACAAAAGAGACGGCATCGAGCGTCGCAGCAATGCAGGCTATCCGATCGGTTATTAAGCAGGCAGACAGCAGGCGAGAGTCAATCAGGCAAGTCGACGGAGAACAAATCAAACAGGAGCAAATGAGAGAGAGGGGGCGATTGACATGAGCAAGTATCCACCCGGCCATACGGTCGGGGCCATCTATGAGGGCTCATCAGGAAACCCATACCTGGAAGCCATGCCGGATATGCTCTCGCCGGAGCAATTTGCCCAGGTCATCGCAAGTTACCCATCTATCCCACATGGTCTGGCCCAGATGTCTCCAGAGGCGCGTCGGGGACTGCTGCCGTCTCTGGCATCCATCTATGTGCCGATGCCATACCAGTACGCCATCTATGACACGCTCTACCGTGCGATCGCTATGACATACCACACGGCCGATGTGGTGGAATCGACCAAGGCGATCAATGCTTACTATTGTGGCCGAGCCACCAACTATGCCACACAGGCAGACAGCGGGTCAATTTTGGGAGTCCCGGGGTGTGGAAAGACGGCTACCGTGCGCCGGTGTCTATCCACGATGCCTCAAGTCATTGAGCATACGGAATACCAAGGACAGCCCTGTTACTACAAGCAAGTGCTGTGGCTCCATGTAGAATGTCCGAGTGATTGCTCGGTCAAGACGCTTGGATTTGGGATTATGGCCGCACTTGATCGGGCTATCGGCGCAAAATACCTGCAATCAACGCAGGGGCTGCGATTGGCATCTGCATCCGCCATTGCAGTGCAGACAAAAATCCTGCTTACTAACCACCATGTAGGGTTGTTGGTGATTGATGAGATTCAAAATGCGGTCACAACGGCCAGAAAAAATCGGCAGGAAAAGCCTCTGCTCCGATATCTGGTTGAGCTCACAAACGAGACTATGACCTCCATCTATTTTGTAGGTACACCGTTGGCTGAGGAGCTCTTTATAAGTCAGGAGCATCTCAAAAGGCGTACCAGAGGCATCCGACTGGCTCCATTTCGGCCGGACGGAGCATATCTCGATTTTTTGAACAAGATATGGCCCTATCAGTACACAGTACAGATGGCAGAACTAACCACATCCATCGGCAATAAGCTATACGATTGCAGTGGCGGTATTCCGGCCTATATTCTCAAGATATTCACAGAAGCTCAGGACTGGGCCCTCCTTCAGGGGCGCAGCTGTGTCGACGAAAAAACCATTCAGCAAGCGGTAGAGTTGCTGGCCATCAAGGTTCCACGGACTCATGTAGCGGGCACCCACATTTCGGACTTTGAAATTGGGGCACAAGTGCCAGAACCACCGCCAGACCAGGAAGAAGTACCAAGGCAATATGCAAACAAGCGTGGTCGCAAGGCGGCACAGCGGGACGATGGGGATCTGCTCGTTGCGTACAACAATGGAGTAGATATTGAGGTTCATCTCAAAGAGCATGGGTGCTTGGAGGTTGATTACCATGCATATCCCAAAGATGCACGGGGCCCCTGATGCGCTTGTACATCGGTTGGTTTTATGCCGATGCTGACCTATTTTCCGTCCCCGTACCCAGATGAATGGTGGTACTCGGTACTTTGCCGTTACCATGTACGCAGTGGCCACAGCAAGTACGCAACTACTATCAACGAGCTATACAGTGACCGCCCCATGGTGCATGGCAGGCTTATCCCAGGTGGCGACTGTGCCGCCATCTTATCCAATTTACCACCAGGGGTGCTGTCGATCGATGATGTATTGGCCAATTATACTCTGCTGCCGTACTATACCCGTTTTTTTGCTGCAGACAAGAAGCAGCAGGTATGGGATGCATTACTGGACGGCCATGGGTCAGGCATCACCAGCCTGCGGACGCAGATGCCGGATGGCACGGAGGGGCTCAAGTACTGTCCCACCTGTTATCTCTTGGATACAGAAAAATACGGAGAGCCATTTTGGCACCGGGTACATCAAATTCCCCTGCTCCCCATTTGCCCGATGCACCAAGTGCCGCTTGTTGTTGTGCCTGCCAAGTTTACACGGCTATCGGAGATGTTTCTCCCGCTCGTATCTGTACGCCACCAAAAAGCTGAACACAGAGAAAAAGCCCCATGGATGGAGTCGCTGACTGATATGCTGACTGCGCTGGTATGCGGAGAGTATGCCCCAACGGTTGGATACAACAATCTGCATACCGCATTGATCAACGCAGGATATGGGGTGGACAAGATCAGCGAGCATCAGGCACTGAGTGCTGCTAAAATCCAGCAAGCAGCAAGAGAGTATTACGGTACACAAATCTATGAGCAGTACTTTGCCAGCTTGTCCGCCGCCGTACTATCACGGCTGGCAAAATGGCAGCTATCCTCGCCGGAGCGGTATGCGCTGCTCGCCGTGATGGTTGGGATGGATGCGGACACTCTATTTGGACTGGCAATTGAGCCAATCGACCCACTGCTGGAAAAACTCTTGTCCTACAAGGAGGCGGGTGTGATATACGGCAAAAGCGATCTGGCCGCAAAGATGGGTATACAGCCTGGACAGTTGGACTCCCTTGCGCAAAAGTATAATATACAACCCTTTTGGCGACAGATCAGGCAGGATCGCTGCAAATGTATCCGGTTGTTACTAACAAATGGCGAGTATGAACTCATATTGAAAGCGGCAAGGGAAAGTGGCAATACGCAGCTTGCTGTGTTTGTACGAACAATCGTTTTGGATGTTTTATGCAACAAGGAGGAATCTAAATGCGACCAAAAGAGCACCGGCAAATTGTGAGAGCAGTCCTGGAAAAGGAAGAAAAAGAACGCGAGCAGGAGATTGCGAGCATGATGCCAAGATTGCGCAGTCTAGTGGATGACGCCACCTATATAACAGGGCTGGAAGATGGCGTAGCTGCATTGATAGCGCTGTACATCCTGTGTACCAGTCACAATATCAATACCATTAAGCATTATCAGGACATCAAGACCCGCTTGATGCGTCTGATCGATCATCTGCAGGATAATATGCTACGGAGATTTCCTCCTCAAGAAAATCTGGAGGACTAATTATGGACAAGTATCGAAAGATTTTGGCGACAGTCAGAGGAAAACAGCATAAAAAAGACCAGGAAAAACAGGTAAGGGACATTGCGGAGACTATGTGCTTGTCAGTCGATGAGAGTCCGTACATGATTGCCATGGGGGACGGGGCGGCAGCAGTTGCAGCCATGTATACCCTGTGTGTGGAGGATGGACTCAACACCGTAATGGAGTATCTGGAGCTCAAAGATCGCCTTGATGGACTCCTGGGTGATATGCACGACAAGATGCGGGAGATATACCCAGTACCTGCTCAGGGCGAGTCAGGGGACAAGTCCAAGCAGTGTATTGGTGCCGATACGGCCCAGGAGGAGTGTACATGATATGGATGGATAGTTACGCCAAGATCCACGCACTTACCCTCGGCTGGGTTACCTGCGAGGATGACTTGACTAATTGGACCGATGAGGCCCTATGGCCTCTGGTATCCCACGCTGACATGGAGACCATGATGTGGGCCATGTCTGCGTTTATGACGATAACCTCTAGGGCTCCCCCTGATGGTGTTACCCCTTGTACCTACCGGCTGGCATGTAAGGTCATTGGAGACAAAATCGAGCAAGTAATCGAGGCAAAGCTCAAAATGGAAGAGGGGTGTCCATAAAACAGTTGTTTGCCGTTACACACGGGAGACCCCGATTTTGGGGCCTCCCAGGGGGATAAAACAGTGAAAAATGGAACGGAAAATCAAAAGGGGATTATCGTTACAGATAACGCTGGTACTGTACATGGTTACGCCCGGTGCTCGACCAACGAGACCCGCCAGGACATTGATCGCCAGGTCCGGGAATTGAGAGCTGCGGGTGCCACCGTTATCTGGCAGGAATATGAACATGGGGATTCCGAGGCCAAAGAGCAGCAGAACATGATGTGGGATACCGTCTACCCTGGGGATACCATTGTAGTGACAGAACCCTCCAGATTGTCCCGCTCAGTGCAGCAGTTTTGCCAGATTGTAGAGACAATCAAGTCCAAGCGCATTAGGCTCCAAATCTTAGGGAGCATCACCATCGACTGTAGGACGACTGAGCCGGACCCTATGACTGTGGCCTTTCTGCAGCTCATCGCCGTGTTTTCCGAACTGGAGTTGAGCATGATTCGAGCCCGTGTGCGTAGCGGTGTGGCCAACGCCAGGGCCAAAGGCAAACAGTTGGGCCGCCCGTCCATCACGGTAGAGCGCATCCCAGATAGTTTTTTCGATACTATGCAAAATACCAATGTAAAGAAATCAATGTGACAGAGCTGGCCAGACTGGCACAGGTAAGTCGCCCCACAGTCTACCGATATCTGTCCGCCATTCGGGCCAGGAAATAAAAAAGAAGGAAGGCTAAGTGATATGACGGAATGCTACCGCTATGCTGTCGACACCTACGCGCAGATGACAGAGGATGAAAAAGCGAAAATCTCCCTGGAGTTGCTATATAACGCCATCTGTTACTATCATGGTGAGGCAGAAGAAATCGTACAAGAGTTGCTGCGCATGGATCAGGAAACTCTTAGCAAATTTGAGGCCTCATTAGCTGCAACGAGACAGCAAGTCAAAAAGATGCATCAGGCTGCATTGGCTGCAATGTCTGCCCTGCGACAGTCAGTATTTGCATCTGGCGATGTAGAGGATATCCTCTTTTATCGCATCGCCAACAATTTGCCCATTGAATAACACTAGGAACTCGCTAGTAATCAGGAGATGTATTACCCAAGCTTGAGGATTTGCTAAGAAAGAAGGATAGTTATGAAAAAAGAAGACAATACCAAGTTAACTGTGGATGAAATCCTTGAAGAGATCGAAAATGCCGGCCTGGATACCCCAAAGATGCAATGCAGCATCTGCGGCAAAGAGAAACCGGCCCATGCTGTATACACATTACCGGAGGTCTGGCGCCATGGGAGACGGCTGGCGCTATATATGCTGGGTAAGGCGCCCAGGCCGGCGCCGGTGGACGAGGAGGCGATGATTCGGAAATATGGGTACACGGCCCGGGATGTATTTTGCTGTGACTGCTGGCTGGATCTCATCTTGGATGGTACGCATAAACACGGAGAGTCAACCGATAAATAAGTTGGTCAAGATTATTAACATGAAAAATATCGGGCTCGATCGCTTGATCGGGCCCGATGTTTTGTCTCAGTACTGTGATTATTTTTATATGATCGGGTGAATTATGCTTGTCTTGCTTGTTCCTCTTGAGCCGATTGTAGATAAGCTGCAGCTTCCCTAGGATTGTTGATGCACCAATGGAAAAAACGGTTAATCAATTCTTCGATGCTAATACCCATGGGCTTGATCAGATCTTCGACCTGCGCCTTTAGCTCACTGTCAATTGTAATTGTGATAATTTCTGTCCTACCCATATCAATTGGCTCCTATGCAAACTTTTTGATACACTTACAATCTACGCGATTGTTAGCAGCCTGCAAGATGTTCTTGCAGACTTTGTCCAGATGCTGGGGTAATTTCTCGGCTACTTTGTTTATAATCTTTATTTTATCTTATCAAGGAACTTTACATTCTGCAACTTTTTATTCTGTAGAGCTGACGCTGACTATCAGCATTGACTATTCTTTTACACAAAGAAAAAAGGCAGACGGGAAGTACTCCTCGATTGATTTGATTGAATCTTTGGCTCGTGACTTTCTTCAATCTCATTTCAAGACCACCTGTAAGTGTTTTGGTAATTATATAATGCATCAAGGAGATAAGCAAAGTTGAATTAAATTCCCCAAAATATCAAAATGATCGTTAGGATAAAATATTATGAAACTATTTTGTAGTGAAACAGTTGGTTGTTGTACAAAAAAATGAACACTGGATTTGTGCCGCATAAAAAAATTTTTTAGGAATTTTAGTTCTTGTATTATTTCAAAAAATATCTAATAACAATATATTCTGCAACTTTTATTGGGGAAAATTGTCCCTTGTTATATAAAACAATCAAAAAGTGGAAATACAAAAAAAGGAAAACAGCATAGGATGTAATAGACATAGCCAGACAGCGCGCGGAGATGAGGGGCTAGTACAGGAGGAGACCCATAATTCCTGGCGAATCCCCCCGCAGCGGGCTGGCTGCATACAGACTCTCTCTGGTCCATCCGGAGACGGGGGTTTAGGCGATCACGGCCCTCGATATCAACAAGCGCGATCAGGTCTGGCGGAGCCGCTGCAATAAATCCGCTCGGGGGAATGCATGGGAAAGATGATCCAAGAACTCCCGTCAACCGGGTGTGCCTGTCCGGGAATAGAAATTAGGCAGGAGGGTTTCTCGCCGGCGATGAGCCGGGGGAGCTTGCTCAAGGATGGTCGCCGAGGAGCGAGAATACGGCGGAGAGCAGGCTGGTCGATCATCGCTGACAAGATCAAATGAGGTCTTGGACTCCCCTGAGCAGCGCAAAAGAGTAGTATTATACTCTTTTTGCGATGCTCAGGGGGTGTTGCATTCTTTTCACGACAAGCTCATGCCTTCCAGCCTTATCCCGAAGCTAAAGATCTCATGATTCTTTGACACGAAAGAAATGTGCCGAGCGGTCGGTCCATTTGCCAGGTGCAGGTGTGGCAGCGCCTTTGGCTCATGGCCTCCCAGGGCAGGTACAGGGTGGTCAAGACACTTGACTCAAGGGCTTGCCTCCAGTGGTCTGCCAGGCAGTCTTTCAACATCTGACTGATTTCCCCCTGCAGCACAGGACGCAGTCAGTAATCCGTTCCGGTTTCACAGAGCCAATATCAACAATACCTACTGGCTTGGACAGGGGTGCTGATTAACTCATCCACAGATGTATTTAATAGTTTACCTTGCTAAAGCAACAGGGTAGACACGATTGCAGTACAGGAGGTAGTCAGTAATCCACTCCGGTTGCACAGAGTTGGTATCAACAATCTCTACTTGCTCGGGAGGGTTGCTGATTAACTCATCTGTTGAGACATTTATAAAGAATCTGTTCCAGCAGGTGGTCGAAGGAATCCAACTGCAATGATTGATTGTAGGTTGTAGAGGCTTGTGTTATAGCCCCTTCCGTTAGAGACGGTTATTAAGTGTTTCTTAATAACTGCGTTCTTCTCCAACTCACCATGAGACTTCAGGCTGAACTATCCGGGAATTCCGGATAGTTGTCTCCTCTGTCAGTTCAGCATCCGCATGGAACGGTCTGACACAACCACTTTGTATCTTTGCTCTCCCATGTGTCAAGCCTCCGATATCACACGGTCCAGATAGGCCGACACTTCATCCAGCGTGTGGTCTTCAATTTCATGAAGCCGGTCTTTCTCAACAGCTAGGAGTTGTTCCCGCAGCTTGAGCATCTTTTCGCGCCGAGTAAAGTTTTCGATGTCCATGACCACCAGGTCACCTTCACCGTTTTTGGTCAGGTAAACAGGTTCCCCAGTTTCCCTGCAAAGTTCTGCAATCTCATCGTAATTTTGCCTAATAGCTTCAGATGGACGGATGTTCATATGGAAGCCCTCTTTTCAATATAGCATTTTTATAACTTAATTATAACAACATTTAGTCATCAAATCAAAAATCCGGATCCGCCTCTCATCCCATAGCTTGCACAGTGGGCTATCCTGACTAAATCTCTGGAAACTCTGCAGGGTTCCAAATCCATAGTATGATATATTCAAATCTAAAAACTCGTTAGCCTATCTCTGAAAATGGATTGCAGAAAATCAGAGACTTTTCGGCTACAGGCAGCAAAAAAATGAAGCTTATTCAGATATTTTCTCTGTAGAAAAGACGCTCTGTATCCCGTTTCCGCATAGTGGAGCAGATTCAGACTTCCTGCCGCTGTTATGCTTAGGCCAATCGCAGCGAAATCGTTTGTTACTAGAAACGCAAAAAATTTTAATGTTGCCTCACTATTTGAGGATTTAAACCATTCTGTTGATTACAACATGGAGCAAACTTAGGTGAGTGAAAATATGATTTTTATGTTTCGCATATAATAATTATGACTTCGGTTTGGAGCATCATAATCCGAATGAAGAAACAAAAGAAAATGGAGGAATTTATAATGTTTGAAACGACTAATTTGCTTCCCATCCGGTACTTACAGGACAAGGATAACGCCAAGGTGTTTTTAGAGGCACTATTGGGAAAAAGCATCTCAGGGATTGAGCGTTTCTACTGGAGAACAAATCTGCCAGAAGCATTTGATTTACGACAAGGAAAGCCCGACATTTATCTCGAAGATCTAAATAAAAATCAATATGCAATCCTGGAGCGTAGGTATGGGTTTGATTGTGGCTATCAGGACACAGTAAGCCGGTTTATTCAAAACGCAATGAGTGCTGATTCTTTAAGCTATCATGGAACTGTATCTGAATGCTCCGAATCATATATCATTTTTTTATCACACCTCGGTTGCTTTGGGCAGAGCGATGCCATTTGTGACCTGTCAGATGTTTCTACGGGAGGGGACTCAAATAATCGGTGTCATAAACTTTCTATCAACACTCATTATCTTGTTCCTAACGCCGATCCACAGGTCATCAAGATTTTAGATATCCTTCGTAGCGAAGATACAGAAATTATGAGGAAGGAAAATTTAGTTGAAATGTGGGTGACTGCTCCGAACGAAAAGGATCGAGACGCATTTATGTCTGAATGGGCGCTGACCGAATCGTGGGGGCTTGATGATACAACTGATGGAGATGAACTTACTGAGCGAGCGATGCGCTGTGCGCATGTGTGGGATGTATCTCGTATGGGAATCAAGGAAATTCGAGAATCAATTGGCCTGACTCAGATAGAGTTCTCCCATAGACTCTGTATTCCTATGTCAACAATTCAGGCTTGGGAAAACGGAGAAGATTGCGCTGGTTACATTCGGTACATGGCAGCGTTACTCTTGGGTGTTCTGAAAGAAGTAAAGTGATAAATTGATATTAGTACGACACCATATTTAAAAGCAGAAAGCCCCCGCCACACGGTGGGGGCTTTCTTGTGTCCCAATAGGTTTAATATGCAATATGCATCTAATATGTTTTTCAATTTTGGCAATATGCGTTTTATATCTATCTAATATTTAACTAATAGTTGACTAATAAGCAGATAAAATGTGGAATATGCAAATAATATGTAGATAATAGGCAAAATGCCTCTGGTGTATCTAAGAGCAGGGGATGGGGGCTTGGGCCGGTCTGATGTAGCAGGCAGCTGATAGCTGCACAGACCTGGAGGGAGGACGATAAAATTGGCCAATCTATGGATGATCCAGCGGGGACACTTATGCCGGCCCCGTGACAGAAGGCAACTGAGAATTGTGTTTGAAACAACAATGAGAGTTTTACACCCGGTTCTATTTTCGCCGAACACCCCTACCTCCCCGGCAGTCTTGGTTTTTTGCTTTGCCGTCCGCACTGAAACGGTATTCGTACCGGCATAATTCCGGCGTAAAACCGTATGGTGTCCAAGGTAAAGCGCAAAAAACCGTGGTATCTGCGGTTACATTACTAATATAATTGTGCTATCTCTTCTGCGAATCTGGAAAGCACAGGGATTGGATGTATTGAGGCAAAAGGACAGTCACATCACTCAGATGACACGCCTAAACAGTTCTCTTTGGCGCTCGCTGCTGGACCTTTAAATGCAGATCCCGTAGTTTTCTTTTTAGTGCATCTATAGGTTTTCTCTTGAAAGTGTATTCTTTAGACTATCGATATCATGCAGTCGCTTCGAATTTTCTAGCTCCAAATTAGCCAACAAAATCATTTGATATAGCACATCATACCAATGCTCCAAGTCCATCGGAGTCATAGAAGCTACCGCTTTTTTATAGTTCTTGTCTCCCTCCGCACAGTTGTTATGCCGGAGATTTAAATTATTAAGCATAAAGAAAATGTTGCGCTCCAATGACTGATTTATACCCTTTAAAACATTTCTTTTGGGTTCTAATTCTGCTCCCATTGTAAGAAGAATGCGTTTTTTTGCCTCAAAGTTTCCTTGCAATGTGCGGTGATTATATCGTACAATTTCAAAGGCAGTTTGAGGATCTACGATTTCTGCAACGGCAGTTACCTCTGGTTTGTCCTCAGCTACTATGAGTTGCTCAACTTCTGAATTATAATATGCTTTGTAATTAAAATCAGAGAGACAATCGTCGAGTAATGTTTTGAGGATGCTATAAGTTATGTCCCTTTTTTAGATAATGGTTGTTGTAAAAAACTACACAAAAATATGGTGAAGATCATTCACCATATTTTTGTGCTGTAGAACAAGTATTATTTTATGTAATGCTGCTTATTTTAACGGATTAAAAAGTTCATCAACTGTAAGCTGTAATTCTCTCGCAAGGCTAAATGCCAACGAAAGCGTAGGGTCATACTTGTTATTCTCAATTGCATTAACCGTTTGTCGAGAGACGCCACATTTTTTTGCTAATTCTTCTTGTGACAATCCTAATTCCTTCCGTCGATTTCTGATTGTATTCTCCATATTAGTTGCCATGCTTTCTCTTGTAATATAAAAGCGTTAAAAGGTAAACCATAGCGGTAACACTAAGTTTAATAAAAGGATTGATTAGCATAGCTTCACCTCTGACAAGGGACTCCACAATATCAATCACTAATCCTCCCACAACTACAAGAAGTGTGGATGTACTTGCTTTCCAGACTATAAGCTGTCTCCTCTCATCTCCCGTTCTCAGCAAAGAAACAATCATTGAAATGTCTAAAATGATTAAGACAAGCAAGAAAACCCCGAAAATAATCAATCCAATATTCTCCATACATATACTCCTTTCTGCATCAACGACTTACAAAATATCAAATACTTTTTACATTATTATGATAACGCTGCAAAGCCAAGATGTCAATAGTTTTTGACATCTTGTTGTAAGATAATAAATATTCCTGTTACAGTAAATACATTTATGTTCATATTAAATCATTTTATGTACAATAAAATGGCTGAAAATATATTGAACCAATATAATAAAGTAAGAACTGAGAAATTAACAATGCAACTGTCCAGAGTTAGATTAAACTATAGGGGTATTCAGCGGCAATAATCCCCTTAGTGTCAAACGGCATAGGCTTAAACTTCAACTTTCTGGAGTGTGTGAGTGTTGCTCCTTTTGTCAGCATATCCATCAACAAAGCAACCCCCTTGTTTATGTCCTTACCCATATACTTGTCCATCCATCGGAACATGGAAAGATAATGGTCAAGGTACTTGGACGCAACTTCGTCGTATATCTTCAAAAAATCGGTCAATCTTGAATGGTATGAGTTGACCTTTCCTAAATTGAACACACCAGAAGTATGTTTTCCTGGTGGTATCTGTCTCAAATGAATTTTGTTATTGTTGGCAAAGGTCTTGTAGGCTCTCAGACTATCGGTGACAAGAATACTCTCATTGGTAAACTTGTCTTTCCATTGTTGTTCAATATGTTTCGGCTCGATTTTTCCAATACAAGAGGGGGAGAGATAGGTATTACCCAACTTGTCCGCGCCGGTCAGGACACATACCTGTTGATTGCTGATCCCCCTCTTTTTCTTCTGTTGCTTATCCAGATTTAGCAACACATTGACAGCCTTTTGACTATCCATACTGTTCAGCAGAGCAGATAACTTTGACGCTGATGGCTGAATACCTTGTTGTTTTTCCTCAGGAGTGAGTTCATCAAATCTTCTCTCCAATCCCTGCAAGTCGGCTACTTCTGTAAGGTCATAACCGGCTTGTTCCACATAGTCATACCGCTGTTCTCTATTCCTATGGTGGTTTGGCATTCGACCAAGTACCTCAATAAAGAAGTCCTTATCTTGCATACCTTTGAAAGACAACGGCGTGTAGTATTCATCGCCCTCAACAATCGTAGGGAAGTTATCTTGTTCTCCCTCAATTTGTTGGATAAGGGAACAGAGCTTATGACGGTTATACCAAGCGGTTGCAATGTTGATACCCATTGTCTTTTTGATGACTGGCAGACTTAGATTACACATTGTCAAATGAATAAATCGGTGCCATTGTTCCAGATTCAACTTGGAACGGTATAAAAAGGTCCCATTGGTATCCCCAAAAATCTTCTTACAGTCTTTACAGCGGTACTTCTGCCTGCCATTTTGGTGTCGGCCATATTTTATGACGCTGACACTACCGCAATGTGGACAGCAAAGCACTTCACTTCTATTGTGAGTGCATTTTGCAAACAGTTCCTTTTCTTCCGATGACAGTTCTTTTACTTTGGTGGCTTTCTTCTTTTTGGCCTGTTGCTTTTCTGTCAAAACATTTTGCAACTTTGACAACTGTTCAGGGGTAAAGTCTCCGCCAATCACTGTATTTAAAAGTTTATAAAAGTCAGTCATATTTATCTACCTCCACTAAATGTCTCAACCTCATTTAATGAACAGTAGATTTTTATGTCTAATTTTTTCTTACAACTGTCTCTTGTTATTTTGACGGAGACTTTACCTTACCAACCATCATCTAAAAAAGGGACTAAGTTATATAGAATTTAGGCGGCTTTTCAGGTAAATATCGATAGTTTTTTGCAAGATACCATAGGTTATAAATTCCCTCGATTCTGTCTAAATACGAATATAGATTGATTGTCTCGTAAGGATCAAGGGGGTAGCCAATTGTATTTAGAAAATCATCTACATCGATGCAACGCCCTCTGTTTTTCCAGCTATAAAAGCAATGTTGTTGCACAAAATTTTTTAATGTAGTTTTTTGCCCGAAATTTTGCTCTATCATGTAGCGTTTTTGAAAAAGCTCATCAATTCGAAACAAATTACTTTCGAATGATTTATAGTTCTGTTCCAATAGTTTGAAGATGTTATTCCGTTCCATGTAAATCTCCAATTTCTCTTCTAAGTAAATAAGTTCCTGCCGAATCTCCGTTTGTCTGCTGAATTGCTTCTCTTTTTATCTTCGCTTTTAACTGTATGATCTGCTTTTTTTACTTCTTCCGCCGCTGCGTATGGGCCTCCACCTCTTTCAGGGTCTCTCCCTGTGGAGCCATAACGGCGTATTCGGCGTTCTAGCGCACAATGCACTCATAAAGGGCGTCCATATCTAAGATGGTCAGGTTCGAAAAAGTTGGTGCTGCTCTAGCTGTGCTCCCCTTAGGTCGTATGAAGCCAGATGTAGCTATTGGACAGCTCCAGTAGAAACAGCATATGATAGGAGGATCTGATTGCCTATCAGGAACTGCATCTGCCTGTCAAGGTTGCCTCTGGAGCGTCAGGCAGCACATCTTGATTTCCCGTACCATCTGCTTGGGGATCCGCTAACCAAACGCTGTTAATTTTGGAAAGTCCAGCATGGAATTATTCTCATTTTATCAGACGGTAAGAAAACAAACAAGCTGGAAATCATCCATTCTAGATACCTGGCTGAGCAGCGCTAAAGTGTCATCCGTCCAGGACAGGCTGTCCAGGTTGTTGTTCTCCTTAGAGTCTAGGATGGACAGCAACGCGTCTCGAGTAAGTCGAAGCAGAGGGCCAGGTGGAGATCCTCAACGGACTGTTCTTGCTCTAGCACAGCTGCCTAATGGTGTTCAGGGTATCCGTGAGTGATGATTATGGACAGTAGCAGGTAACCAAAAACTATCACATGGTGTTGTAGCCTTTGGGCTATTTCTGGGAGGCGGACATGATATAGCTACAGTTTTCCGTGATTGGATCACAACTGGGGACAAATTGTCCCCAGTGTGATATACGAGGTCATCTATAAATGTTATAGCCAACAGCGAGTGTAGCAACATGAGCTGGGCAAAGGTGGCACCTGAATGCAGATTGTTCGTATACCCATGCGCGAGCAGCCCTGCGAAGCGATGAGGTAATTGTGTGCCACAAAATCAGACCATTATCAAGTATCTGACGGAACTTAAAAGCTGATGGAGTGAACTACATACAGCTGAAGTCGTGGGCTTCGGAAGACAAGAAAGTCGAATGTTCCTCTCCATCTTTTCCCATTTTTCTGGCTACATAGTCACACAGGACAATACTGACCATCCCTAATGTAGTGGTACAGGCAATATTTGAAGAAGCATTCTTTTCCACAAATAAAATTTGCGAGCAGATTTCGATTCTCTGTATCTTTGTCAATGATTTTTGGCATACCAGTGCAGTGGTATTTTAAGATGGATTCCGGAGGCGTTTCTCACTTTGCTGAATGGGGAACTTGTGCTGTCTTACAGGCCAAACATCAGCCGCAAATGCTAGGGGTAACAAAAAGTTTAATCAGTATTTTTTCTGTAAGAAAGACCGCACAAACAGTTCAATATTCACATAACCAAGAGTTCTTAGATTGCCACACAGGCACCCAGAGATTCTCCTTTTGCGTCTTAGGTCGGTTCCTTTTTGGCCTTGTCTGCAGTCGGTTTCATAGGATAAAACATACTACAAAGTAAAATGTAGCTCTTTCCGCTTCATGCTGGGAGAGGCTACATTTTACTTTATGACTATACGAGGTTTTCTCCGGTAAATACTTCGTTTATATAATCTGTCAAAATAAATACACCTTTTCGATTGCACAGTAGTATGATATAATTTGTTTAAATTGCACCCTTTTCAGGCCCTGAATTTTTGGCATGGTAATGAATCATGAGGTTATGCGATGAAAGAAAAACCAGAGCAGTTGATCACTGCGTCTTTTATATATAAGGAAATTATTTTGTCTGTGGAGGAAACCACATCTGGGGGTAGATGTGGTTCCTCTCTTGCGGCCTTTTCACGCCCTGCGTCAGCCTGTCCAAGTGACATGGTGTCGCAGGGCGTTTTTCTATCTTTGGAAAGGAGTCAAGGAATATGAGCCTGAAATACACCTGCCCCGGCTGTGGGACCTCCTTGGGCTATGAGGGATTGTGCTGGAAATGTAAGTGTGAGCAGGATCGGCAAGCTGCGCTGTCCTGGACGCCGGAACAAATCGCAGAGAAGCAGAGAAACCTGATCCAGAACATCCAGAGGTTGGCTGATATGGAGGACCCGGAGTTCACCGACTTCTGGCAGTTGCTGGGGTATCGGGACGCCATCGACCCGGAGATCCAGCGGGCGGCACTAGCCGCAGGGGTGTTCTGGCCCTGTGAGATCTATTATCACGCTCCTGCCGATGTGCGGGATGGTCTGATTCATGCGCTATTGTCCGCGGAATATTCCAGCGAGGCCTCCAACCTGATGAGTTGCCTTGCTATGCAGGGAGATGACAAGGCAATGCAGACTCTGCTGGAGCTGGAGCGAAATCCCCGGCCCTGGCGCAAGGGCCTCTATGTGGACCCATCCAGCTATGCGCAAATCGGAGGCTGGACCTTCAACAAGGAGGGCCAGAAAATCCAACTCAACTTCGACACCTGCTATCCTATGGTCAAAGGAACCACCGGTGAGAAATCTCCCGTCCGCATTGGCCGGGCACGGGAGGACACATGCCCCCACTGTGGCGGGCGCATGGTGGACATGCTGGTATTGGACGGCCGGGATGAGCGGCTCCGGTTCCTGGGGCTGGACGGCATCCTGACCGCCACCTGCTGCCCCAGCTGTGTGGGATTTCTCAAAGGCCCCGCCTTCAACCGGTTCACCCTGGATGGCGGCGTGGAGGTCTTTCCCTCTGAACTCTTTGACGGGGCGGAGAAGACGGATTGCTATGTCAGTCCCGAGGACTACAAGGCTCTCACCGAAAATCCCTTTGTGCTGGGTAAGGCGCCGGCGCCCCTGTTCTATGGCGCGGCCTGCCAGGATGTGAATACCATTGGCGGCTTTGGCAACTGGGTGCAGGACGCGGAATATACGACCTGTCCTCACTGCGGCAAGCCCATGAAATATCTGGCCCAAATTCAGTGGGATACAGTGTTTGACTGCGCGGAGGGCACGCTCTATGTGGAGTTCTGCCCGGACTGCCATATCGTATCCATGCAGCATCAGCAGACCTGAGAGGAGAGCATCTCATGAGTTTACCAAAACACAATAGTGCGGACGGACGCTGTTACTGGATGAAGCCCGAGGTACAGGAAGAACTGCAACCGCTCTTTGACCAGTGTATCCAGGATGCCATTGACGGGAGAATCACGCGGCTTGATTCCCTCTGGCCGCCGGTAGTGGTTAGCAGTCAAGGTGCGCCCTTTGAGGTGTGGCAACTGCTTAGGGCGTGGACCGAAATACAGCGGGCCGAGACCCTGGATGCGGAAAAGGCCATCGCCTTCAGCGAAAACCTGCGCCGCCAGAGCCGGTGGGGTGAAATTGACCACCATTTACTTGATATGCTGAAACGGGAGCTGCAGGAGAAGTATTTTATCGTGACAGGCAATGAAGATGATCACTTCTGGGATCGGGAGTATTCCCTGAAACCAGGTATCCGTGCAGAGGAGGTCCCGGAGCCGCTGCTGCGTTTCGCCTGCTATGTGGCGGTGAGCTATAAAGTGTATGGTTTGGACTTTGAGTATCTGGACACCAATTATCTCTTGGGCTTGGTGGAGAAAGTCCGTCCTGATATGGTGAAAAAGCTCCGGGAAAATGGAACCGGCAGGCTGCCCATCTCTCTGCAAAAGCGGAAAACAGAGCACTTCACCGCATCGGCCAACGATGCCTTTGCTGTGATCCGTATTACTGCCAGGGACAACACGGAGGAATGCTGCCATGATGTACTGAACTACCTGTGTGAGGTTCTTTCGCAGGAGGATTTTCCCCGCAGCTATGCGGTGGAGTTCAAAGGGCCGGAAAAGAGTTATCTTCCCATCACAGGCCTGCCCCAAAAGGGAGTAAACCAGCTCTTTGCCTGTGCCGTGCAGTACCCCGGCCTCCACCCCCTGATGGAACGGTACGCCCGGCTTGCCATGCGGCAATATGAGCAGTACACCAATCTCAGCGATGAG